>CAWEFC010000038.1:0-247941 GCA_963808085.1 uncultured Acidobacteriota bacterium | reverse complement strand
CTCGATCCATTCAGACTCCAGCTCAGTTTCCAGCTCACGCAGGGTGGGCTCTCGAAGGTCGCCAAACATCCCCGATGCTTCCAGCGCAACGACCAGGCGGTTCTTGCGCAGATTGAGTGCAACAAATCGATCGACCGGCTCGACCGCCTCCGGATGGTCCTTAGCAAACCGCTCGAAGCCTTCCCGGGTGAGTTTCAACGCGCGCACTGGAGAGACTGTGCGAACCGTGGCCAAATGAACGCCGCTGGTCCAGAGAGCGAGCTCTCCCACCACCTGACCCGGCCCGCGTTGCGTCCGGACTTTCTCCGGGTGGCCGGGAGCGGCGTCCAGAAGACATACCTGCCCCGAAACGATGACGTACACAGCGCGGCTGGGGTCGCCCTGGCGGAACAGCGTTTCTCCCGCCTCCAGTTGAAGTTCATCCAATTGGGACGCCAAGTCCAGAAGCGCTGTGGGGTTAATGCCGTGGAAGATTTCCGTGGAGGAAAGAAACGGAATTCTCTCAATGGCTAAAGTACGATCCATGGCACGATGCTCCTCGATAAGCTACACTTTTGTTGTGACCTTCGCGTTGAACCCCGAATCGTGACGATAATGACAACGGCGGTTCGCGTCCGCTCGCGGAGCTGGGGTGCTCGGTCGCATCCAAGCCCGCGTCTTTTTATGGCCACCACTCCGAGTTCATTCGATAATCGTTTTCGAGTACTGGGTTCGTATCACCCTCCGGTTCGCGAAATCTTAGCTCGCCTCGGCATCACTAGACGTAGGCTTAAGCAGCTTGAATTGATCAAGATCGTCCGGGAACAACGCGCGTCCGAGTAACAGGACGTGGCACTTCTCACTCGGCGCCCTTCGTACTGTGCGGCATGCTCGTCCGCTTGGCCTTCATGCACGAGGGCCATATCCAGGGCGCATTCCGTCGAAACTCATTGCCGGTCCCAGCGTGATGCCGCTGAAGCTCGTGACCGGGGCGCCCGGATTTTCCATGACGGCCAGGTCGGCAAGGGGATAGACGCCTGAGGATAATCTATTAGCAAAGGTGGAAGCTATAACGCCCTCCTGTACCTCTGTTTCTGGTCAGTCGTGGGGCGCTGATTGGCCTCGACAATCGTTCGATGCGTGCCGAGCTTTGCGAGGAAGATCGATAAGCCGGAACGGTTTTTTGATAACTTAGCGTCATCACCAAGCAAGGTGCTTACACCTCGCCACGCATGATCGACTAATCGCGGATCGGCCAGCCGGTCGGCGCGAGTACTCGTGCAGGTCGCCAATATGCGTGCTCGCCACAACTTTGCCGTTAGTTCCGAACCAGCTCACTGAGCACTTCCCCGGAAGTGTTCACAAGTTGCACGTGAAGCGCCATTTGTCCGACCGCGTGAGTTGAGCAACTCAAACACGGATCGTAACTTCGGATCACCGCCTCGACGCGATTCAGCATCCCCGGCAGTAACTCTTCGCCCCGGACAAAGCGCTTGGCAACTTGCAGGACGCTGCGGTTCATGGCCAGATTGTTCTGGCCGGTGGCGATGATCAGGTTGGCCCAGCGGATAAGTCCGTGCTCGTCAATTCTGTAGTGGTGGAATAGCGTTCCCCGCGGGGCCTCAGAGGAGCCCACCCCCTCCGGGGCATTAGGCTTGGCTTCCGCGCGGACGTGCTTGGAGAGAATTTCCGGATCATTCAGCAACTGTTCCAAGCGCTCAATGCAATAAAGGATTTCCACCAGCCGGGCCTGGTGATAATGGAAGGAACTTAGCACGGCGCGACGCTGCAATTCTTTGAATTCCGCCAACTCCTGGTCGGCGCGTTCGGTACCGCAGCGATCCACAACATTGAGCCTTGCCAGGGGACCCACCCGGTACATGCCGTCAGGATATCCCTTGGGCTTGTAATACGCCGACTTGAGGAAACTGTAGGTTTCGACTTTTTCGCCCAAATAATCGAAATAACGAGTGGGGTCTAGTCCATCGGCGACCAGGTTGCCTGTCGCATTGACGATGCGGATTTTGCCGTCATAGAATGCCACGCGGCCGTCATCCTGCACGGTTCCCATAAACAGGGAGGGGAAGTTCCCAAAGGCTCTGATCTCCTCGCGGAAGTTTTCAACAGCGCTTTTATACCAGGACAGGGAGCGCACCGCGACGGCGAGTACCCCGGGAATGTCCTTTAGAATGGCGTCGCGGTTTTGCTGGCTTAGCGATTCGGTAACTCCTCCGGGGACCACCCAGGCCGGGTGAATACGCTTTCCACCCAGCCGCTCGATGAGCTGTTGGCCAAATTGCCTCAGGCGGATGCCGTCTCGCGCAAGCTGGGGATCATTCTCAAATACTCCCCACAAATTGCGCTTGGCAGGGTCGGAATCCATCCCCAGCAGCAAATCGGGAGAGGACAAATAGAAAACGCTCAGCGCATGCGACTGTACAATTTGCGCCATGTTGAAAATACGGCGCAGCTTTTCGGCAGTGGGAGGAATACGAACGGCCAGCAACGCGTCGCAGACCTTCGCCGATGCCGTCAGGTGGCTTACCGGACAGATGCCGCAGATGCGCGACATAATCGATGGCATTTCGTAAAACGGACGACCCTCGCACAACTTTTCGAAGCCGCGGATTTGCGTTACGTGGAAGTGCGCATCCGCAACGTTCCCCCGCTCATCGAGGTAAATTGTGATTTTCCCGTGCCCTTCGATGCGAGTGACGGGTTCGATGACTACCATTTTCTTGCTCATGTTCATCCTCGAGTAAATGTGACGAGCGAAAGCGGCTCACTCGCATCACTCTCAGGCTCCAAATCTCGTTTTGGCGCTCACATCGGGGCAACGTCCCTCAAGAACGTCCGTCAGCACCGAATAAATGGTGTCCGCGGAAGGCGGGCAGCCCGGCACGTAAACATCAACTTCGACGAATTCGTGGATGGGGCGAGCCTGGGGCAATAGCGTGGGCACCGCTTCCCGCGGAACTCCCGGATCGAGCGTGACGTTTTCAACGTACACGCGGTTGAGCACCTCTACAACCCCGAAGGGATTGCGCATGGATGGGACATTGGCGGTGACGGCGCAATCACCCAGCGAGACAAGGAGGCGAGTGCGTTCCCGCACCTTGCGGATTTTCTTGAGGTCTTCATCGCTACTTACGGCGCCCTCCACCAGCGTCACGTCGACGTTTTCGGGGAACTCCTTATAATCGACGAGAGGGCTGAAGACGATTTCAACCTTGTCGGCCAACTCCAGCAGGCGTTCGTCCATGTCCAGGAATGACATGTGGCAGCCCGAGCAGCCATCCAGCCACAAAGTTGCAAGGCGGGTTTTGCTCACCAGCGTCTCTCCCGCATCAGCGTTAGGTACGGCAGAAACTGCCGTTGCTTGCTCATTTCCTGGACGGATTTGCCCTTTTCCACTAGGGCGCCGGTAGGACAAACATTGACGCATTTCCCGCATCCGGTGCAGGTGTCGGACTCGCCCCACGGTTGATTGAGGTCAGTAATTACCCGGGAATCCACTCCCCGGCCGAGCAAATCCCAGGTGTGCGCGCCTTCGATTTCGTCACAAACACGCACACAGCGCGTGCATAAAATGCAACGATTGTGATCTATCACAAAGCGGTCGTGCGAGGCGTCCACAGGAAGCTTCGGGTAGCGATAGGGAAAATGGACGTGGGTCATGTCCAGCGCTTGCGAAAGGCTCTGCAACTCGCAATGCCCGTTGGAAACGCAAACCGAACAGACGTGGTTTCGTTCCGCGAAAAGCAGTTCGATGATTCCCCGGCGGTATTTGCTGAGCCGGTCGCTGTTTAGAGAAACTTCCCATCCTTCCTCAACGCGCGTCACGCAGGCGGGAAGCAGCTTATTAATGCCCTTGACCTCCACCAAGCACAGGCGGCAGGCGCCGACGAGCGACAGGCCGGTGAGGTGGCAAAGCGTGGGGACGTACATGTTGTTTTCGCGCGCCACCTCCAGAACAGTTAAGTCGCCCCGCGCGCTGATTTCACGATCATCCATCTTTAGCGTAATGACCCGAACCGGTGGATTCAAGCTCGCACCTCTCAAATTCGAACTTTGCGTTTCGAACCTACGTTCCGGCGCTCATCTGGCAAACTCCCGACGGGCAGTTTTTCCCCTCTACGTGCGCCGTATACTCCTCGCGAAAATACCGTAACGTGCTCAGTACTGGGTTGGGCGCCGACTGTCCCAGCCCGCACAGACTGGTGTTCATCACCAGGTCGCACAGTTCCTCGAGCACGGCGACTTCCTGGGCTGTAGCTTTGCCCGCCGTGATTCGGCCCAGCAACTCATGCATCTGGTAGGTTCCGGCGCGGCAGGGGATGCACTTGCCGCACGACTCGGTCATGCAGAACTCCATGAAGAACTTCGCCACGTCGACTATGCAGGAGGTATCGTCCATCACGATCATGCCTCCCGATCCCATGATTGATCCCAGCTTCTTCAGCGACTCGTAGTCCACCGGCATATCCAGAAACTCGGCGGGGATACAACCTCCGGAAGGCCCGCCGGTCTGCACCGCCTTGAAGTTGCGCCCCTCCGGAATCCCTCCGCCGATCTCGAAAATGATTTCCCGCAGGGTGATCCCCATGGGTACTTCAATCAGCCCGGTGTTCTGCACCCGTCCCGCCAGCGCGAACACCTTCGTGCCTTTGCTCTTTTCCGTTCCGATGCGCGCAAACCAGTCGCCGCCGTTCCGTAAGATGGGCGGAATATTGGCGAATGTCTCCACGTTGTTGATGAGCGTGGGATAGCCCCAAAGTCCTTCTGCCGCCGGGAAGGGAGGACGCGGGCGGGGTGTTCCCCGTTTTCCTTCTATGGATGCGATAAGCGCCGTCTCCTCGCCGCACACAAACGCTCCCGCCCCGAGGCGCAGTTCGATGTGAAAACTGTGCGTCGTGCCGAAAATGTTGTTCCCCAGTAGCCCCAGATTCTGTGCCTGCCGAATGGCGGTTTTCAGGTTCTTGATGGCCAGCGGGTACTCCGCCCGCACGTAGATGTAGCCCTGTGTCGCCCCTACCGCGTAGCCGGCAATCGCCATGCCCTCCAGCACCCGGTTCGGATCGCTCTCTAAAACGCTCCTGTCCATAAAGGCCCCGGGGTCGCCCTCATCGGCATTGCAAACCACATATTTCTTGTCAGCATCGGTCTTGGCTACCGTCCCCCACTTCAGTCCGGTGGGGTAGCCCGCTCCGCCACGCCCGCGCAAGCCGCTGCGCAGCACCTGTTCCACCACTTCGCCGGGGGAATACTCCGTCAGCGTCTTCACCAGCGCCTCGTAGCCCCCCGCTGCGATGTACTCCTCAATTTGCTCAGGATCGATGCGCCCGCAGTTCTCCAGCACTATCTTCACCTGGCGGCGGAAAAAGGGCATGTCGGCGGGACATTCGAGCCTCGCCACCGGCTCCAAGTCGAGGCTTTTAACGATGTCCTCGGCGTCCTCTCCGGTCACGTTCTGATACATCAAGTTGCGGGGCTTCACCGCCACCAGCGGCCCCTGCGCGCATAGCCCCATGCAACCCACACCCTTCACCCTGCACTGGCGCTCCAATCCCCGTTCCTGCACCTCCTTCTGCAGCGCTCCTTTCACCTTATCGCTTCCTGATGACAGGCATCCCGCCGCCGTACACACGTGAAGGCGATGCTGGAATTGCCGTTCCGCTTCCTCTTGTTTGGCGGTGATTTCGCCCAGTTCCTCCGGTGTCATTGCCCCCACCTCCCCGCTCTCGTCACCACCTCCGCGGAGTTCACCTTCCCCGCCACCTGCCCATCGAAGACCGCGGCGGGCGCGAGTCCGCACGCCCCCAGGCAGCGCGCCGTGAGCAGCGAAATATTGCCGTCCGGAGTGGTCTCACCGGGCTTAATCCCGTATTTATTCTCCATCTCGCTTAGTAGCTTTCCCGCTCCCTTGATGTAGCAAGCGGTGCCCGTGCACACCACGCAGGTATGCTTGCCGGAGGGCTTGAGGGTGAAATAGTGATAAAACGTCGCGACTCCATAGGCCTGGCTCACCGGCACGCGCAGGCTAGTGGCAACGAACCGCAACGAGTCCGCGTCCAGGTAGCCAAACGACTCCTGCACGGTATGCAATGCCTCAATCAGCGCGTGCGGCTGATTCCCCAGACGGCGCATTGAAGCCTCCACCATCTTCCAGCGCTTGTCTTGATTTGGGGCCGCGGGCTTTACGGGGCTAGATGTCATCATTCGATTCAAAACGCGCTTTGAGAATTTGGAGATGGCCCGAGATTGATAACCACGCGCGAGCGGGAGCATCATACGCCGCGAACTCGTCCCGCAGCCCAAGGCCGCTTTGTGCAATCAACCCCAGCCCTCGCCATTTCTGATCGACGACTTGAAAGACCTCACCCAAGATGCGTTGGGCGGGAACGTGATGGTGGCACCTCGAACTCAGGAAATTCTTCCCGCAGCGCTCCCATCTCGGCCAGCAGACTGTAGGTGCGCTCGGCCTCCTCGGCATTAACCCGGCTGATGGGAAAACCAACGTGGACCATCACGTAGTCCCCTTCCGAGGCCTCTGGGACAAAATCGAGCGATACGGGGCGAATGATGCCTCCGAATTGGACGCGACCGCTGCGGGCTCCATCCTTGAGGTATTCGACGCCGACGATCTTTCCGGGAATGGCAAGACACACGATGATAGCCCTTACCTCTGTCGATTTGCGCTCCTTGAACGCAGTGCATTTCAGACAGAGTGTCGCAGTTAGGAAAATACTATTAACGATGATGAATTTCAAGGGATGACTGGGGCCTAGTGGGTGGTTTTAGGTGCGAACATTGGCCTCAGCCTTCGGCCCTTTTGATGGCCGCACCACTAAGTGAGGGGTGTTCATCTGCCCGATCAATCCCAACTCTCTCTTTGTCGAGAAGCTCAACTTCGAATTTTGGTACACCGGCAGAGCATGGAATGAATTCGGCTACGCCTCGCAAAGTTTGCGACACATCTCGTATTAAGCTTTTGTGTATCAATGCGTTGCGGCTGCAAGCGAGCGACCTTATTTTCTTTCTGAACTGGCACTCCGCTCGACAAAAGACTCGTTTATCTACCAGGATTTGGATTCTTGCTGGAATGGGTCCTCTGGGTCTGTAGGCCAATTCTGGTGAGATGTGCTTTCTAGCCAAGCCATTGTATTTGGAAGAGTTGGTACGCCCGGGGTGATTCGAACACCCGACCCCTTGCTTCGTAGGCAAGTGCTCTATCCAGCTGAGCTACGGGCGCACATGGTATGGTCCGGCGTGGGAAGCGTCTGCCGTCCCACTCCAAGCTATAGTCTGGCACGGGTGCGGCGGACTGTCAATCCTGTGCACAACATCCCGCGCACCCAACATCTCATGCAAACTCCGGAAAACGTGTGATTTCCGCCGAGGACGTCAGGGTCAACTCCACTGACAAGAAGGTTCCAGGTGATCTTCCCGTCGAGGCGGACCAGGCGACGGCCGCGTCGAACACACTCCATGCCAGTCCGGAGATTCTTCCCCCGGTCCCGCGGATTCGCCTTTGTGATATAGTCGCGTGGAAATTCGGAAGGGAAATGTTTATGTCTATCGTTGAGAGAGTCGAGAAGGATTTAGTGGCAGCCCTGAAGGCGCAGGAGGCCCTTAAGCTTTCCGTTTTGCGCATGATGAAAGCCGCCCTGATGAACAAGAAGGTCGAACTGGGAAAAGCCGTGGACGACGGGGAGGCGCTAGCGGTCTTGAGGACGCTTGCCAAGCAGCGCCGCGAGTCCGTCGAGGCCTTTCGCAACGGCGGGCGAGACGATTTAGCGGACAAGGAAGAGGCCGAGATCAAGATCGTGGATGCCTACCTGCCCGCCGCGGCGAGTGAAGATGAAATTGACGCGGCGGTCGCGGCCGCCATCGCTGAGACCGGCGCCAGCACGGCGAAGGATATGGGTAAGGCCATGAAAGCGGCCATGGCCAAGTTGGCCGGCAAGAACGCCGACGGCAAGCGCGTGAGTGAGAAGGTGCGGGCCAAGCTGGGCGCGTAAAGCGCCATGTTCCTGCCGCACCGAAGGGACCTGTTCGTGAACTGCCGTTCCTAGGAAAATGCCTATGAGCACACCATCCACTATCGGACTTGGAAGCGCCAGCAGTAAGCACACTCCGTACGTGCCCGAATCCATGGAGATGAAGGAATTCACCCTTCGTGCCCTGGTGATCGGCCTGATCATGACCGCAATCCTTGGCTCCGCCAATGCCTATCTCGGATTGAAAGCCGGCATGACCATCGCCGCTACATATCCCGCTGCCGTCATCGGGATGGCCTTGCTGCGACTCATGAAGGGTTCTCTGCTGGAGGAGAACATTGCCCGAACCGTGGGTTCGATCGGTGAGTCGGTGGCGGCAGGAGCCGTATTCACCATCCCCGCCTTCATTCTGGCAGGATTGTGGCCGGGGCTGAGCCGCGATAAATATTGGACCTCCGTCGCGCTCATGGTGATCGGGGGCACGCTGGGGATTCTTTTCGTGACTCTCCTTCGCCGAGTCATGGTGGAAGATGCCGACCTGCCCTTTCCGGAGTCTGTCGCCGCCTCGCAAATCCACAAAGCCGGCCAGCAGGGTTCCCGAGCGGCCAAGCTTCTGTTCGCCAATATGGGGTTCGGCGGACTGACGTACCTTCTGGGCGCCGTCAACGTCTTTTCCGCAAGCAACAGCTTTCCCATCAGCATTAGTGCTCTCGGCAAGAAACTGCTCCTGCGCACCAGCACCAATCCCAACGTTGCTACAACCCTCACCGGCGGCGCTACCCTCCTTACCGCTCCGGATGTGAGTCCAGCTTACCTGGGAGTTGGCTACATCATCGGTCCTCGACTGGCCTCGTTGAATTTCGCCGGCGGCGTTTTGGCCTGGGGACTCCTCGTGCCGTTACTAACTTTCGTTCTTGGTCCCACCCTCCAGGCTTCCCATGCAGGCGGCGAGCCCATCAAGTGGACGCTGCTGGCCCAGGCGATTTATTTCTCCGTTGTGCGCCCCATTGCGGTAGGCGGAATGCTGGTGGGTGCTTCTTACACGTTATTCAAAATGCGGAAGCAACTGGGCGCGGGCATGGGGCGTGCCGTCTCCGATCTAAGGAAATCCGCGGCCGCGCATGCCGCCACCAACCGCACCGATCGCGACCTGAGCGCCAAGGTGATCTTTGCGGGCGTCGGTGTGGTGTTCTTGGCAATGATTGCGCTCTACTACTTCTTCATCGGCAGCGCCGGAAATCTCACGAGCTCGAAAATCATCGCCGGCGCGTTGGTCGCCGCATTGGTGATGGTTGTGCTCGGTTTCTTTTTCGCTGCGGTATCAGGCAACCTGGTGGGAATGATTGGGTCCTCCAATAATCCCGTATCGGGATTGACTCTGTGCACGTTGGTGATCGCAGCCCTGCTGATGGTAGCGCTGGGTGTCTCCGGCGCTGGCGGGGTTGCCGCGGTGCTGGGAGTTGCGGCGGTGGTCTGCGTTTCCTCCGCCGTGGCCGGCGAGATGTTGCAAGACCTCAAGGTGGGACACATTCTGGGCGGCACACCTGCCAAAATGGAAGTCGGTGACATCTTCGGCATCGTGGTTGCCTCACTTGTTCTCTTTTTCCCGTTAGCGATCCTCGACAAGGCGTACCACTTCGGCAGCCCGTCGTTGCCGGCACCGCAGGCCGGGCTTATGGCGATGCTTGCGAAGGGCATCGTGGGCGGCGATATGGCATGGCCGCTGGTCATCGTCGGAATCCTGATGGGCTTTGCGCTGATCATGATTGAAGTGAAAAGCGTGATGCTGTTCGCCGTCGGCATGTATCTCCCGCTCGGAACCACGTTCGCGATTTTCGTCGGTGGTGTTATCCGCTGGGTGACCGACAAATTGCGGGATGGCAGGGGCCTGAACGATGCGCAGAAGGCCCGCGTGGATAATGCTGGTGTGCTCACGGCTTCGGGACTTATCGCGGGTGAGGCGCTGTGTGGGTTGGTGATTGCGGGGCTTGTGGGGTCGGGCCACGATGTGACTCTCATGTCGTGGACGCCGCCGTTTTGGGCCGCGCTGATTGCGCTTCTGGTGCTGGTCATCGCGCTGGTTAGGGTCCCATTGGCCAATGCAGGTAGCCCCGATGAGCCCGCACCGCCCACGGCCATTATGTGATTGCTTCCGTGAGGTAACTTCATTTCCGTTCCGGCTTCGGATCGCTTGCGATCATCGTGAAATTGATGAGTTGGCCGGACTCCAGATGCTACCCTATTCTGCCCAACGATACTCGAGGAGGTGAACACCAATGGCAAAGACGACCAAACCCGCTCCCCGGCCCAAGCGCACGAAGGCCGAGGTTGTTGAGGAGTTTACCGAGATTCGCGACGAAGTGGCGACTGCACGCGAGATGACTGAACCCAAGGCCGAGGAAATGCGGAAGCAGAAGGAGACCGAAATCCGGCAGGCGGTCCAGGGACTTTCGGTGGACACAGTAGTCGGAGAGATTTCGAACCTGGGCCTCACGGTTTCGAAATCGCTGGCCGGGCTCTCCGACCAACTCGCGCAGGAAGTCAACCGCCTGGCGACAGTTCGGGAAGCTGTAACACTCGAACAAAAAGAGCTGGAGCGGTTGCATAAGATCGACGTCGCCGCGACTGCCCTCGACCAACTGGTCCAGGACTATGGCCGCCAAAAGGACGAACTCGAGTCAGAAGTGGCGGCGCAGCGGGTCGCCTGGCAGGAAGAGTTACGGCAAACCGAGCGCGAGCGCAAGGAGCAAGACGAACTGCTCAAGAAACAACGCCAGCGCGAGATCGACGACTACGATTACCGCAAGTCGCTGGAACGCAAGAAGGCTCAGGACAAGTACGATGAGGAAGTGAAGCTCCAGGAAAGAGCCAACAAAGAGAAGCAGGAGACGCTGGAAAAAAGCTGGCGAGAGCGCGAGGCCACACTGAAAGCGGCCGAAGAAGAGCTTAAGGGCCTTCGCAAAGAAGCTGCCGAGTTTCCTGCTCGGCTCCAGCGGGAGTCCGAGAAGGCAGCAGCCGAGGCAACACGCGTCTCCGAACAGAAGTTTGAACAGAGCATGCTTCTGCTTACAAAGGACAGCGAAGGTGAGAAACGGATGGCCGAGCTCCGCATCAAGGCTCTCGAAGAAAATCTGACCCGGCAGTCAGCTCAGATGGCTGCCCTCGAAAAACAACTCGAGGAAGCAAAGCGACAGGTACAGGAGATCGCCGTGAAAGCCATCGAGGGAGCCTCTGGCGCCCGAGCGCTGACCCACATCAACGAGATCGCGATGGAGCAGGCCAAGCACCGTCCGCCGCAGGGATGAAGAATCGTGCAGATGGGGACTGGGTTCTGGGATCTGGCGTTTGATGCTTGGTTGCGGGCGCTGTTGGCCGATGGCGGTCCTTCACCAGCCGCCGGCCCCTAATCCCCGTTCTTGTGGTACGCTTCTAAGATGCCTCGGTATCGACAATTCGCTTACTCCTTCGGGCCGCCACTCACGCCGATGGTCAAGAAGCTGATCATCGTTACGAGTGCCGCGTTCGTGCTCACCTACATCCCCCTCCAGATTTTCCAGTCGCAATTCTTTGACTACATCTTCGCCCTGTTCGCGCTCCAGTCAGACCTGGTCATTCATCGGCTTTACCTCTGGCAACTGGTGACTTACTTGTTTCTGCATGGCGGATGGTTCCACATCATTTTCAACATGTTTGCGTTGTGGATGTTTGGGTCGGATCTTGAGAGTGCCTGGGGGGGCAGGAAATTTCTCTACTACTATTTCCTTACCGGCATCGGTGCGGGAATTCTGGATGTGGCCCTGAACGCGCTATTTCGTCCGGGGATGTCCTCCGCCACCATCGGTTGTTCGGGCGCGGTGTATGGGCTGCTGCTGGCGTATGGGATGCTTTTCCCCGACCGGCTTATTTATCTCTACATGATCATTCCCATCAAGGCCAAGTGGTTCGTGGCCATCATGGGAGCCATTGAATTCGTCAGCTCGTTCGGTGGCCCCGGCTCCGGCATCAGCCACTTTGCGCACCTCGGTGGAATGCTCTTTGGTTATCTCTACCTTCGCGGCTGGTCTCTTCCTTACCGTTGGCAGCTCCAATATAACGACTGGCGGCGCGCTCAAACGCGCAAGAAATTCGAAGTGTACATGCGCGACCAGGAGAAGAAAGACAAGAACGGGCGCTGGGTAAACTGAGTCCCCGTTGACAGCGCCGCGCCCTGGTGCTAATTTCCATAGCGTTGTTGGTGTGGTAGCAACACATGTTCCTACGGTGCCCCGTTCGGACAATGGGGTAAAAGGAAAGGCTGTTAAAATCGGCCGCGGTCCCGCCACTGTGATCGGTGAGCCGCATCCTCCCAGTTCGTCAGAAGACGGACAGCCACTGTTCTGCTCAACGCAGAAGGGGAAGGCTGAGGATGCGGTGATGACCCGAGAGCCAGGAAACCTGCCTGGGAACATTCAATCAACCTAGCTCTTCGACGGAAAGAGTCCTGGGGAAGACTGCGAAGCCTTCCGATTCCGCCTTGAGGAATAGGAAGGCTTTTTCATTTAGCCTTTTCCTTGGGATTCCTTCCGTGCGCCCCCCGTCGTCAGAACGGGGAGAAGGAGTCTCTTGTCATGCAGCAGGCTATCAAGTATCAGGACCGCGATGGGCGAGCCACGTCCCTTCGAGTTAAGCGCAAAGGCTCTTTCCACCAGCGTGCTTGTCCGCTCAGTTTGCAGTGCGTGCTCTTCGTACTGTTTTCGGCCGCGGCCGCGCAAGCAGCGACCCTCACGGGTACCGTCGTCGATCCAAGCGGGAGCGCGGTTCCGCAAGCCAACGTAACCCTCCTCAGGTCCCTGGTGGTGTTGGACCAACGTGTAACCGATTCCCAGGGAATGTTCAAGTTCGCCAATCTCGCCGACGGAGAATACCAACTCGTGGCGAGCGCACCCGGGCTTGATTCGCCGCAAGCGGACGTGGAGGTCCGCGGATCTGAAGTCCACACTCTCGACCTGCGATTGCAGTTGAGTGCCGTTCAGCAGCAGGTTGTGGTCTCCGCTTCGCTGGGAGACTCGTTGGTTTCGGAAGTTGGTTCCTCGGTTTCCGTTGTTTCCGGGCAAGACATCCAGGATCGCGCCGCTTTGAATGTGCTGGACGTCCTGACTGGAATCCCCGGCGTCGAGGTGAGCCAAGCCGGCCGCTACGGAGGAGTGACGGGTGTTTACGTTCGCGGCGGGCAGTCCAATTACAATCTGGTGATGGTCGACGGCGTTGAGTTGAACGAATTTGGCGGCGCCTTTGATTTCGCTCCGCTGCCGGCTGACGGCGTAGAGCGCGTCGAAGTGACGCGTGGACCGGAAAGCGCGCTTTATGGGCCGAACGCTGTCACCAGTGTGATCAACATTGTCACGACTCAGGGCGAGGGCGCTCCGCACTTCACTTTCCAGGCGGAAGGGGGAAGCTTCACGACTTACCGATTTGTCACGGGCGGAAGTGGCATGACTCACGGATTGAACTGGGGATTTGACCTCTCCCGCTTCGACTCCGGCGGGCTCGTTCAGAACGACAATTACTGCAACCAATCGGCATTCCTG
This sequence comes from uncultured Acidobacteriota bacterium, assembly GCA_963808085.1. Classification (GTDB taxonomy): domain Bacteria; phylum Acidobacteriota; class Terriglobia; order UBA7540; family UBA7540; genus Bog-366. The sequence continues at coordinate 234,395 of CAWEFC010000038.1, read as the reverse complement.
AGCCTCGGGTATCATCAAAGCCCGCGCCGGCGGCTGGACTTTAACTTCTTCGGGAACGCCAATGACGCCGGAGCGCCGGGGCCTTACGGATCCGACCCGGACGACCTCTTCACGGGAATCGACACTTACTCGCGCGACAAGCAGAACCTGTTTGGATGGGGAGGCAGCTACTCCGAGCAAATCAACTCGAAATTCCAGCAGGTAACCACCGTCAGTGCCTCTACCAATGACTACTACTTCCGCTCTCCGTACGGAGATTCGTATTCCAACAATTTGCGTGCGGTGCTGAACACGCGCAGCGAGGTGGCGATCTCCAACAAGGATTTCTTCGTGGCGGGGTTCGAGTACAACCGTGAACAGGTGGAGGATACCTACATCTCCGATTCGAACGGGACGCCGTTTGTGCTTCCGCGCACCAGTCTGGCTTTCTTCGCGGAAAACCGTTGGAGCCCCACGCGCCGTCTCTACCTCACGGCCGGGTTCCGCGTTGATGACTTGCGCACGAACTCGCTTCCCTCGGATGATTCCGCCGACCGGCCCCTGCTTCCTCCGAGTACCGCCGCCAAAGTGAATCCACGTGTGGCCGCGGCGTATATGCTGCGCGAGTCGCATGGCGGAGCGATCGATGCCGCCCGCCTCCACGGAAGCTTCGGCACCGGGATCCGCCCGCCCGACGGCTTCAACCTGGCCTTCACCAACAACCCTCATCTGAAACCGGAAACGAGCATCAGCTTTGATGGCGGCATCGAGCAGCGATTCTTCCATGGCAAGGCGGCATTGGACGCGACCTATTTCAATAACCATTTCAAAGACCAGATTGTGACGCTCGGCGGCTCGCTGACCAACCTGAGTTCGTTTATCTCCGATAATCTCGGCAACTCGCGCGCGCAGGGCGGGGAGGTCTCGTTCCAGATCAGCCCCATCAGGTCATTGCAGATGTCCGTCGAATATACCCGCGACGATACCGCAGTGCTCTCTCTCAACGGATCGTCCCTGGCGCTGGCGCCACTCCAAGTGGGGCAACAGTTGATCGGCCAACCGCGCAACTCCGGCGGGTACAATCTTACCTGGCGGCATGGCAACTTGATGCTGAACACCAACGCCTATCTCCGCGGACAAGTGCTGAACGTCGAACCGAACTATGGCCTCGGCGCCTGCGAACTCGACCTGCCCTGCCTTTTTCCGGATAGCGGATACACCCGAGTCGGCGGCGGATTCTCCTATCGACTGCCCGCAGACGTGGAACTTTACGGCCGGCTCGGCAACATGCTCGATCGAAAGTACGAGGAAGTTTTGGGATACCCAGCGCTGCCGTTCAACTTCCTCGCAGGTGTGAGAATCAATATTCCCGGGCGGTAGGGGCATTAGACAAGAGACAGGAGCTAGACGGGAGAAGTGGGAGGTCCTAGCTGGGCTACGGATTCTCGCTTTTAACTTCTACCTCGTCACTTCTCCTCGAAGGATCAAGCACCATAAAGAGGTCACCGAGAGACGTTGTAGCGCGGACCTGTTCTATAGGTCCGCGGCTCTTTGCTAATGGACAGTGAAAGGCCGCGGACCTATAGAACAGGTCCGCGCTACGACGCTCCCTGTTCACTCGCCGCCATGCCGACTGCTGATCGCGCGGTCGAGTGAGAGAGCCCCGCCGCCTCGAATCATCAAAGCCATGGTCACTGCCAGTACGAGCAGGTGGTACTCAATGCCTTCACCTTTCTGTTGACCCGTCCAATTCATGAACAAGCCATTCGGCAGGTGTACCATGAAAATCGCCACGAGCATATTGGCCGTGATCCCAAATGCGGCGACGCGGGTCAGCAAACCGAGAAGCAGCCCCAATCCACCGAAAAACTCCGCCGCAATCGCCAGAAAGGCGAAGGCTGCCGGGATGTGCATGGCTTGGGTGAAAAACCCCATCGTCCCTTTGAATCCGTATCCGCCGAACCGGCCCAGCATTTTCTGCGAGCCGTGCGCGAAGAATATGATCCCGAGCACCAGCCGCATTATCGTCAAGACTTTGTCATCCGGCGTTTGGAGCAATCTCTTGAACATCTCGATCTCCTTAATCCTGGTTTTCAACGACCGCCGACGAGGCTCTGCCCCAACTTCCGCTGAATACGAAGTCCGTCAGCGGCTTGCGCGTTCGCGCGGACGGATCAGCGGGCGGCGCTTCCTGGTATCCCAGCGCCAGCACTGCCACCGGTTCGTAACCCGCAGGAATGGCGAAAAGTTCGCGTGCCGAGCGCGGGTCGAAGCCGCCCATCTGATGAATGTGCATATCGAGCGCGGTCGCCTGAACCGTCAGGTTCGCCACTGCCTGGCCCAGATCGTAGAACGCGTGGCGATTGGGGCGGGCAACGTGGTCGTAGTCGAGCTTGGCGACCGCCAGGATCAAGACCGGCGCTCGCTGCGCCCACTGGCGATTGACATCGACTAATGTGCTCAACAGGCGGTTATAACCTTCCGCGTCTTCGCGCGTCGCCACGATAAATGACCAGGGCTGCGCATTGTAGCTCGACGGCGCCCAGCGGGCGGCCTCGAATAACTGCGCGAGTTTCGCTTGCTCGACCGGCCGTGGTGAGAATGCCCTCGGGCTCCAGCGGTGTGCCAGAAGTTCGTGGATTCCCGAGCCTGCTTCGTGTCTATAAGTTGCTGATTTTGTTGCTTGCATGGTCCCTCCTGCTTGCGTTCTGATTTCCAGAGCACGCCTCAAACTAATCTTTACGACGATATCCGTTACAACACCTATATGATGCACAAAAAGCCGCTAAGATTCGCGTAGTGCTTCCAGCATTTCCAAAAGCTTGCGCAGGTCGGCTTTGTCCATATGGCTCAGCCGGTTGCGGTTATATTCTTCCATGGGCCGGTCCAGCTCCTTCAGAGTCTTTAGTCCGGCCAGGGTGATGCGAACCGTAATGATCCGGCGGTCCTTGCTGTCGCGGCTGCGGGTCAGCAAGCCGCGGCGCTCCAGGCGGTCAACCAGGCGCGTAATATCAGGATCGCGCGTGATCATGCGGTCCGCTACTTCGCGGCAGCACAAGCCTTGCTCTCCCGCGCCCCGCAGTATACGCAGGACGTTGTATTGGTTCGGCGAAAGGCCCACCAGCTTTAGGATCTCCTCTCCGCCGCGGGCAAGCGCGTCCGCGGTGCGCATCAGGTTTAGGAGCACCTCGGATTCCAGGCTCTCAAAAGGCTTGCCCTGCTTGATTTCGTCCTTGAGCTTTGATGGCATAATCAAACTATAGTCGTTATAACGATATCTGTCAACGGTCACCTCGGGATATCGTACGGGCAGGCCTCGTGCCTGCCCGGATCGGGCCGAACCGGCCCACCTCTTGGCCACCCACGAGGAGTGCCCCTACGGCCGGCCTTTTTTCGCCAGTTCCAACACAGATTATTAAATGTTGCTGCGCCGGGGTGCCTGCCCTATAGTCTGATGGCGAGGAGTCACCCATGAGAACCGGCAAGGGAATGGTCACGACCCGAGAGCGTTTCGTCAGACTGCAATGCGTATTAGCCATCTTATTCATCCTCGGCTCGCGGACTCTGGCGCTTGGTTGCGACACTTGGGTGGCGCTGCCTGACGCTACTGCCGACCACTCGGTGATTCTGGCCAAGAACAGCGACCGCCCGCCGATGGAGGCCCAGGTTCTGGTCCAATTTCCCCACCAGCGCCACGCGCCGGGCGAGATGGTGAAGTGTACTTACATTGAAATCCCTCAGGCGGCGGAAACCTATGAGCACATTGGTTCCAAGCTCTGGTGGGCGTTTGGCTATGAGCAGGGAATGAACGAGTACGGCGTGGCGATTGGCAACGAGGCGGTGTTTTCCAAGGAGCCCGTGCGGTGGGGCGACGGCCTGCTCGGTATGGATCTTTTGCGGCTTGGGCTCGAGCGCGGCAAGACGGCATATGAGGCGATGCACGTGATGATCGACCTGCTCGAGAAGTACGGCCAAAGCGGCGACTGCGAGCGCGCGGGCGACTGGGGCCACGCGAACTATCACAACAGCTACATCATCGCCGACCCGCACGAAGCGTGGGTGCTCGAGACCGCGGGCCGTTATTGGGCCGCCAAACACCTCACCCATGGGGTGTTTTCCATCTCCAACATCTACTTGATCGAGAAGGATTGGGACGAAGCCCATCCGCGGTTGGTCGATCATGCCATCGAGATGGGCTGGACCAAATCGGCTAAGGACTTCAACTTCGCGCGCGACTACGGCGACTACTGGAAGAAGGATTCCAAGAATCCCGGGGCCATGCAGATTCGCCGCAACATGACGATGTCTTGCCTGAACCGTGACTTCTCCCATGTGACCCCTGCCAGCATGATGGCGATCAGCCGCAGCCATCTGGAGGGGACATTTGTGGCGCCACGATGGGGCGCGCCCGAAGCTTTTTGGCCCACGCCCTGCATGCACGACACACCGCAATCGGGCTACCATTCCGCCGCATCGATGGTGGCCCAACTTCGCGCCGGCATGCCTCCGCTGCTGCGTCAGGTGTATTGGGCGAGCTTTTCGAATCCGTGCTGCAATGTGTTCAAGCCCTTTTACCTGCATGGGACCACGATTCCTCGCGCTTACGGCGCCGGCACAAGCACTTACTCCGCCGACTCGCCCTGGTGGTGGGCAAACCGCTTGAAGTTGCTCTGCGACCTTAACTACCGCGCGGTGAACCCGACCGTTCGCGGCGTGTTCGACCAGACCGAACACTGGGAAGTTGAACGGCAACAGCAGGCGGAGGCCGAGGCTCTGGGTGATGTCAAAGCAGGCAGAGACGCCGAGGCTGTCGCCGTGTTGCAAAGGTTCACCGATGAGAACTGCGCGCGGGTTGGAAAAGAATATCAGAATCTGAACCAGGCCTTGCCGCAAACGCTTTCCACCGCCGGCATCAACTATTTGTACACGGACTATCTGAAGGCTTGGACCTCTCAAAAGAGCGTGCCGTTGCCGCTTCCTTAATAGAACCCTGGCCGTAACGAGGCCTAGCGCAGCGCGACGGAGCCGTGCCCAAGGACGTAGGGGCCAGCGGCGCTGGCCCGGGAGGAACGCCGTTCGGCCGTACGCGGTCGCATAATCCACACGCTGCCGGAAACGGCGCCATCCTTTGAGCCCTGGAGGGTGACGCGCAGCGTATAATGCGCGCCCGCGTCGTGCTGGCCGACCGGCAGCCAGCCAACGTTCACGTCGTTGTTTTTCTCCAGCGGCCCGGGAAAGGAGATGTGGCTGATTTCTTTGCCATCTTCGAGGAGCGCAACCGACCGCACGTACGTCCACTGGTCGCCCTCGTCTCTCCGCACCTGAACTTCAATTTCACTGGAATTGGGGACGTAGGGCGTGGCTTCCCAGGAAAACTCTCGCGGCGTGTCGGCTGTGAGGTCGGAGGCCCGCCAGGCGCCGATCTTGGTGCCGGAGGCCGCGACGTCGCAGTACTTGATGTTGAGTGACTGGAGGCGCGGGTACTGCGTGTTTAGCCGTGAGTTGAAATCGCTCCAATTACGCAGGGGTTGCGGCGTCCATGCCACCTCGGCCAGGGCCAGCAGCCGCGGGTAGATCTGGTAATCGATGGCATCTTCGGTCGCGGCGATGTGCGTCCACATGCTTGCCTGCACTCCCAGAATGTGCTGGGCGAGTACCGGGGTGAACTCTGTCGCCGCCGGATCGTAGGAGTAGACCTTTTCAGTGGGCGTGGTGCTATAGGTGTAATCAAAGTAGACATAAGGGTTGGGAGTCATCACCACGTCATGACCCATCTGAGCCGCCGCCACACCGCCCTTAGTACCTCTCCAGGACATGACGACGGCCCACGGCGCGAGGCCCCCTTCCAGGATTTCGTCCCACCCCACGAGGCGCCGGTCTTTCGCCTCGACGATCTTCTCCATCCGCCTCATGAAATAACTTTGCAGTTCCTCTTCGTTTTTCAGTCCTTCCGCCTTCATGCGGGCCTGGCAGCGCGGACACTTCTTCCAAGCATCCTTCGGAACCTCGTCGCCGCCGACGTGAATGAACGGGGAGGGGAAGAGGTCAATGACTTCTGCGAGGATGTCCTGGTACATCGCATAGACTTTGTCATTGCCCGCGCATAGAGGCTGCGTCAACTCCGTGTCGCCTTCCCAGAAGGGATGGACCTCAAACTTACGGGGCTCCGGCAGGTCACAAGCGAGTTCAGGGTGGGCCGCCAGGACTTCCGTGGAGTGGCCGGGCATCTCCATTTCCGGAACGATCGTGATGTTGCGCTCGCGGGCGTAGGCGATGAGGTCGCGCATTTCCTGTTGTGTATAGAAACCTCCGGCTCCTCCGTAGCGCGCCGAGTAATGCGCTCCCACGGTGGTGAGTTCCGGGTACTTCTTGATTTCCAGCCGCCAGCCCTGGTCATCCGTCAAGTGCAGATGCAGCACGTTCAATTTGTAGAGCGCCATGCGATCGATGGTGCTCCGCAAATAGGAGATGGGAAGAAAGGTGCGGCTGCAATCAAGCATCAGGCCTCGCCAGGAATAGCGCGGCTGATCTTGAATCTCCAGGCCGGGAATATCGATCGCCTTCTTCCCCGCAGCGCGGGATTCGGTTTCCGGCGGCATCAACTGCCGCAGCGTCTGAACGCCGTAGAACAACCCCGCCGCTCCTGCTGCCTCGATGCCAATGTTGCCTCGCGTCACGGTCAGCTTGTACCCTTCGGGTCCCAGCGTATCCGATGGCTGGAGAGATAACGAGATGGCGTCGTGGTCCACGATGCCACTCGGGTTCATCTGCGCATGGACGGGACTCCCGAGTGCATCAGTGACCAACTTGGAAAGGTACTCGCCCGTCCAACGCGCGCGGGCGTCGCGCGAGAGCACAAAGATCTGCGTTGCCGGATTCAAATAGAAAGCTTCGCCCTTCAACGCCATGTGTGCGGGTTTAGGGATAATTGCCGGCGCCGGGTTGGTGTCGGCACCTAAACCGGAAATATCTATCAGCATAGTTAATGCGAAAAGAAATATTGCGCTCTTGTGTGCAAATGATTGCATAGGAGGGGGACCTTTGTCATTCCGGGATTGCGGATTTCAGACCAATGATGCCGGTCGTTCATTTGAGGGGAGATCCTTCGCATGAGGGGCCCTCGCGCACGGCGAATACTCTGAAGGAAGCCGGCGAGTCTAATTCAAGAAATAGTTCCGGTAAAGCGTATCGCGCTTGACCGGGCGGAAGCCGGCGTCCTTAATCATGCGGCGGAGTTGCTCTTCGCTGGAGGTGCGGGTGACGCCCGCGGCACGAACGACGTTTTCCTCGATCAGGATGGAACCCACGTCGTTGCCGCCGAAGCGCAAGGCGATCTGGCAGATTTTGTGCCCGGGCGTGAGCCACGACGCTTGCACGTTCTCGAAGTTATCCAGGTAGATGCGCGCCACGGCGAGGGTTTTGAGGTAATCCACCGCCGTCACTTCTTCCTTGACGAAGTTGCCGAGCGAAGTGTAGGCGCGCTGGAAAAACCATGGGATGAATGCGGTGAAGCCGCCGGTTTCCTCCTGCAATTGGCGGACGCGCTCGAAATGGTTCACCCGGTGCTCGAGCGTTTCGCCGCAGCCAAACATCATGGTGGCGGTGGTGAGCATGCCGAGCTCGTGCGCGGTGCGATGCATCAGCAGCCACTCGTCCGTCGTACACTTCAGGCGCGCGATGCGGCGGCGAACCTCGTCGTCAAGAATCTCCGCGCCGCCGCCGGGAATGGAATCGAGCCCCGCCTCCATCAGGCGCACGATGGTGTCGCGCAGCGTGAGGCCGGAAACTTCCGCGATATTCAAAACCTCCGGCGCGGAAAAGCAGTGCAGGTGAATCTGGGGAAAGCGCCGCTTGATGTTGCGCAGGAGGTCTTCGTAGTAATCGATCTTGAGGTCGGGGTGCAGGCCGCCCTGCATCAGCACGCCCGTGCCGCCCAGCGCGATGGTCTCCTCGATTTTCTGGTACATCGAGTCGAGCGGCTGGAGATATCCTTCCGGCGACCCCACCGGCCGATAGAAGGCACAGAACGAGCAGTACTCCGTGCAGATGTTCGTGTAGTTCACGTTGCGGTCGATCTGGTAGGTGACCACGTTGCCGGGGTGAAGGCGCTTGCGAACCGCGTCCGCCTCCATGCCGATGCCCAGAAGATCATCGGAGCGCAGCATGTCGAGAGCTTGGGTTTTGGTCATTCTCATAACAATTCAAGTCCGAAGTCCGGGGTCCGAGGGCCGAAGTGCGGAGTCCCGGAGTCCGAGGTCCACATTCAACGTGCCTCTAATTCCTTGCCGAGAGACCAACCTTCATTGTCCACACTGAGCTTCCCGTCGCGGAGGGCCTCGTACTCTTTGGGAGATATCTCCACGATGACGACAGGATATTCGATCCCATGTGCTGGGTCGGGAACAAATACCATGGGCTCGATCCCCCGCTCAAGCGCCCCTTCCAGCACCTCCAGGAGCTTGACGGGTTCGTTAGGATCTTCTTCGCCCACCGGCTCGAGAAGAAAAATACGCTTCAGGTAGGGTTCGGCGGCGAAGTGCTTATTGGCTAATTCCGTCGCTGTTTCCAGCTTGCCTTTTTTCATGATATGCCCTGGGTTCACGAAAACCGCAACGGCTTCTCGGCGGGGATGAGGCCCACCTCGTGCGCAAGCTTGTAAAAGAGCTTCAGCCCCTTCAGATTCTCCCCATCCAAAGAATAATCGATATTCCGGGTCAAGTAAACCTTCACCGCGGAAGGCGTCATGCCGAGTTTGGGCGCATATTCAGCGGCGATATCGCCGATGTGCGTGAGGCCGAAATCGCGCGAGGCGGCGAAGTCTGCGCGGTGCAAGCCAAGATTCGCGCCCGAGTGGCCCATCCACACGGCAAAGACGAAGGGGAGGCCGGTAAATTTTCGCCACTCGCGGGCGAGGTCGTAAACTTCTGCCGGCCCGTGGTAGGCGAGCGCGGGATCGCCGATCAGAAGGGCCGCGTCTGCGTGCCGCAGCATCTCGCCGGGTTCGGGCGCCGCCGGCGAGAAGGCGACGCGACGGACATAAAACTTCTCCATCAGGATCCGCACCAGGGCCGCTGAGGTGCGCGAGGATTCGTCCAGAGCCACCGATTGCACCTGGTCGAGGGGCAAATTGCTGAGCAACAGCACGCTCTTCACTTCGCCCTTGGATGCGATGGACATGCCGGGGAGAATCTCGACGTCCTCGGTGCGCTGGTACTCGATGGAGGGGACAATGCCGACGTCGGCCTGGCCCTGAGCGATGGCGTCCGCGCAGCCGCTGGGGACGGTTAACTGCAAGTCAAACTTACCCCGCTGCTCGCCGTGGAGCATTCCCCAAATCAGCGGAACCGTGTTGAGATACTGAACGACCGACAGGCGTAACGCTGGCATGATGGTTATAAGTTCCGATGCTCCATTTTAACGCACGCGCGGAGACTGTCAAATGCCGCAAGCACGTGGTAGGGCGGGGTAAGCCGCCATCCTGGCGGCTGGTGTGCGGGCGGGAAGCCGACCCTACGTGATTTCTCCCCCGAAAGCCCGCCTGAGGTGCATTTTCGCGTCGAAAAACCGCCGTTTTCCGCCGGACAGTTTGTCACACGGCCTTGTGTTTTCATAGATATAGTCGGATCATCCTTCATTTTTAACATCTTTTTGGTTTCGCGGGTCCAGGAGCCTCGCCCTAATATACTTATTTTAAAAGACTTATCATATAGCCAAGGCCGGCTAATTTGTCCTGAATCTCCGCTAACTAATTGTATTTTCATAAATATAGTCGCTTCGGCTGTCACTTTCCTCAGCCCCTGCCGCATGATCTCGCCACACCAACCCACTACCGAGAACTGACCCGCGTAAACCAACCACCTGCATCTCGTCGGGACAATCGCGCGAAATTCTTGATTTTCGACGGCAAATCAGCACCGATTCTTGTCAATTAGGGCTCTCCGCCGCCCGTTTGGCGAGTTCTCGGGCCTGGCTTTTCCGCCATCCGGCGGTAGCCTTTAACGGTAGCACATGCAACTAGTCTTTGTCAAGAGAAAAGTTGTCGCACAGTATAATATTTAACAAAATGGGCCAAGAAGTCTGGAACTCCTCCTGGCCTCGAACGGAGAAGTCTTTGGGCGGGCGCCTAATTGTCGGAATTTGTTTCGTAGAGCGGACCTACCGAGCAGGTCTGATTGCTCCGAGGGTTCGCTGCCGTTTTTTGCCAGCCAGCTTGCCGGCGGGCGCCATCAGGGGTGGGGGATATCTCTCGGTTGGGCCCCGCTCTTGACAATCAAGTCGTGCAGGAGCGCGACGGCCTTGTCGATCGGCGGACCCTTGGCATAAAACAAAGGCGTTCTACCGCGACTGTCGACATCATCAAGAGGGGCGCCATGCGCGGCGAGGAATCGGATCACCTCGCAGATTTGGTCCTCGGTGGCCACGTCGAGGGTGCCCGCGACGGCGGTATGGATGACTGTGGCGCCGGTAATGTTTGAGGCGACTTTGACATCGGGATTCAGTTCGTAAGCGTACTGCACGGCGTCCAAATGCCCGCTCCCAGCCGCGGCGCTCAAAACCGTCGTGCCGTCCTGAGCTTTTAGCTTTGGATCGGCGCCGGCGGCGACAAGCGCCCGCATCACGTCCACGTGATCCCCTCTGGCGGCCAGGATGAGCGGTGTCTGCTCCCCGGGGACATAGTGAAAAATGCCGCTACCCCCAGAGCCGGCCGCTGGGGCAGGTTTCGCCGCGGTTCGCGCGTTTACGCTTGCGCCCTTGGCAAGGAGTTTTTCCACAAGCGTGAGATCTCCCGAGCGGGCGGCAAGATGCAGGGGAGTTTCGCCGAGGCGGTCCGCGGTGTTGGGATTTGCGCCGCGATCAGCGAGAAGGTTCGCCACATCCCCGCTTCCGTACGAGGCTGCGACGATCAGAGCCGTGTGGCCATCAGGCAACGCGTAGTTGGGATCGGCGCCCGCGGCGAGCAGCGCCTCGGCGGAGGGCTTGTCGTTCTTGACGGCGGCAAACACCAGCGCCGAGAATCCGCCCTTGGAGACGGCGCGAACATCCGCGCCGTGAACGATGAGAGCCTTAACAACTTCGGAATGACGTTCCGCCGCCGCCCACATGAGCGCGGTCTGCCCCTTTCGCGATTCCGCCGCATTCAGGCTCGCGCCACGGGCCGCCAGCAGGTTGACAGCCTCAAGGCTGCCCGCGCCAGACGCGATCATGAGCGCTGTCTCGCCGTCCCAGCGGGCCGCGTTCACGTCGGCTCCTGCGGCCACGAGTTTGCCCACGAGCACCGCGTCACCGTTAGCGCAAGCCAGTGTCAGGGGTGTTTCGCCGTATTCATCGGCGCTGTTGGGTTTCGCCCCAGCGGCGAGCAACTTCTCCGCTAATTCCGTCTCGTCAAGATAGGCCGCCCAAGCAAGCGCCGTGGCGCCGTCAGGCTGCACGGCGTTTACATCCACCTTCATGTGCAGCAGAGCGGTAACGGCCTTGGGGTCGCGGCGTTTCACCGCGTCCAGCAACCGAAGATCGCTGGCGGCGTGGGCGGAGAGCGCGAACAAGAGCGTGGCTCCTGCGGTTCGCGCGAGCATTCGTGGCATCTTACGATGAACTCCGTGGGGACGTAGCGGCGGGTTTACCCCGCCATCTCGCCAATCGTTTCCGCGATCGATGGCGGGGTCAACCCGCCGCTACGTCGCCCGGCTACACGTCCGAGAGGTGTTCGAGAAATCCGCTGCTGTCTCCGAGCTTCGCCGACGGATGCAGACCCGCCCTGAAGAGCATCGTGAGCAGCAGGTTGTTCATGGGCGTTTCCTTGGGGAAGCGGAGGTGCCGGCCGCCCTTGATCTGTCCGCAAGCTCCGCCGACCAACACCAACGGCAAATCGTCGTGGGTGTGGGCGTTGCCGTCGCTAATGCTGCTGCCGTAGAGCATCATGGAATGGTCCAGCAGCGTTCCGTCGCCATCCGGCGTGGACTGCATCTTCTGCAGTAGATATGCGAAGGTCTGAGCATGCAGATGGTTGATCTTGACTACCTTTTCGATTTTCGCCGGGTCGCCATCGTGGTGAGTCACGGAATGGTGCCCGTCGGGCACGCCAATCGAGCGATAGCTGCGGTTGCTGGCCTCACGCGCGAACATGCAACTGACGACGCGGGTCATATCGGTTTGATAGGCGATCACCATGAGGTCCATCATCAGCCGTGCGTGTTCGTCGAACTCCTCGGGAATGGAAGTCGGTCGGTCCATGGCCGGTAACGTCACGGTGGCGTTTTGCTCCTCGGCCATTTGAATGCGGCGTTCGATGTCGCGGATAGCCTCGAGGTATTCGTTCAACTTGCCACGGTCAGAGGCGCCCAGCCCGCCTGCCAGCCGGTCCACATCCCCCGCCACATAATCCAGAATGCTGCGCTCTTCGTTCAGGCTGGCCAGGCGGACGGTTGGGTCAGTACTGTCGCCGTCGCCAAATAGCCGCTCGAAGACCGCGCGGGGACTGATCTCCATGGGGTTGGGCGTGGTGGGGCTGCGCCATGAGATGGTATTGGTGTAGGCGCAGCTATAACCGGAATCGCAATCACCGGCCAGCGTGGGTGATTCGAGGCCAATTTCGAGCGATCCCAGTTGCGTGCTCTTTCCCAGTTCGCGGGCGGCGATCTGATCGACGGAAACGCCGGCGTGGATGTCGGCGCCCTCGGTTTTCTTGGGATGCACACCCGTCAGCCACGTGGCGCCGGCACGCGCGTGATCTCCGGGTCCGTCACCGAGCGCCCGGCCGTTCGCCTGCGCCAGTCCGCTCAGCACCAGCACGCGATCGCGGAAGGGCTCCAGCGCCTGCATGGTGGGTGCAAATTTAAATCCCTCCCCTTCGCCAACGGGAGTCCATTTATCCATGATGATCCCGTTCGGCACGTAAACAAAGCCCAGGCGCATGGCAGGATTAGCCGCCGTGTTCTTGGCCAGCGACAGCGCGGGTACCATCGCGTCGAGCAGGGGCAGAGCCACCGTGGTCCCCAGGCTGCGCAGAAACGTGCGACGAGGTAAGGATTTCCTGGTGATGATCATTTTCGGGTGTCCTTCTCATCTGAAATGGAGTGCTGGTAACGATTGCCGTAATCAGTGACGACAAACGATAGTTGTCTCCGGCCGCCTCGCGCACCATGGCGCGGACTGCCGGTTTGTCGTAATATTCCAGGCCCCGGCCCAAAGCGTACATCAACAGCTTTTCCGTGACGGTCTGAAGATACTCGTCTCGATGGCCGTTGAGCAGCGCCTGCTTCAGCCCGGCGGGGCCGGTAAACTCGGTGCCGTCGGGCAGCTTGGCCGAGGCATCGATGACCACGCCAACATCTTTGACGCGCCACTTGCCAACCCCGTCGTAATTTTCGAGCGCGAAGCCCAGTGGATCCATCCGGCGATGGCAGGCAGCACACACAGGGTCAGTACGGTGCTGCTCCTCCTGTTCGCGGATAGTGAGCAGCTTACCATCATGATTCTGCGGCTGCAATGCCGGAATGCCGGGGGGTGGCGGCGGGGGTGGGGAGCCCAGCAGACTCTCCAAAATCCACTTGCCGCGCTGCACCACCGAAGTCCGGTTGGGGTACGAGGTGACCGTGAGAATGCTGCCTTGCCCCAGCAATCCCCCCCGGTTCGGGTCGGTGAGAGTCACGCGGCGGAATTGCGAGCCGTATATATTGGGGATGCCGTAGTGCTCAGCCAGGCGCTGGTTGAGAAAAGTGTAGTTGGCGTCCAGCAGGTCCAGCATGCTGCGGTCCTCGCGCAGCACGCTGGCAAAGAACAGGTTCGTTTCCTCGAGGAACGACCGGCGCAGGGCTTCATCGAATTCGGGGAATACATCCGGATCGGGCCGGGCGAGGGCCAGGTTGCGCAGATTCAGCCACTGGCCGGCGAAGTTCTGGACCAGCGCCTCGGAACGTGGATCGGCCAGCATCCGCTCCACCTGGTGGTGAATCGTGGCGGAAGTGTGCAAACGACCCTGTTCGGCCAGAGTGAGCAACTCATCGTCGGGAATGCTGCTCCACAGGAAAAATGAGAGCCGCGAGGCGAGTTCGAGGTCGCTGAGGCGATACACCGTGCCTGGGGGACTACCTGAAGGATCACGCTCGATGCGGAACAGAAAGTCCGGGGAGACCAAGATGGCTCGCAACGCCTTTTCGATGCCGTAATCGAAATCCTTCTCGCGCCTGCCGGCCTGATAGAAGGCCATGAGCGGCCGGAGGTCGGAATCAGTGACCGGGCGGCGGAAGGCGCGGCGACTGACGGTGGCTAGGATCTTGCGGGCGCAGGGCCCTTCCGCCTGGTCCGTGGCCGGGCGACAGACAAACAGTCGAGCGCGACTGGGGGTTTCGCCCCGTCCGGTGGCATTGTAGGGGCCTGTGACGAAGACGTCGGTCACTCGGGGCGGAAGATGGCCCGTGTGCGGGACCTCGAACCGTTGCAAGCGCGCGCCATCCAGCCGCACGTCCATTTCGGCTGGCGCTGACAACTTCGGCGCGGGCGGCGTCGCAGACCGGTCGCGCGAGGGAGGAGTGGAGTTCTCAGGCTCCGCCGATTCCCGAAGATAGGTCACGCCCACGGTGCGCAGTCCGGCCTTGATCGGCACGCGGACTTCGTAGCGTGGGTCGGGGGCTTCGCCGCTGTCACCTCCGCGGTTCACCTTAACGCGCAAGCTGTATTCGGCATCCTCGGGAAAGTAGTAAGAAAACGCCATTCCGCCACTTGAGTCAAAGGGCAGGTCGTCACTCACACGTTCATTGCGCCTTTTGAGCGCGCTCCCGGCCTGCCGGGCTTCGGGGGGAGTAAAGTCCTCTTCCGCGGGCTTGAGGGGAGGATCGCCCGTAGCCAGGCGGCTGACCTGCCGCGACACGAGAAGATACCTTTCCAACAAGGTAGGTGAAACGGACAGCACTGCCCCGACGTTGTCGAAGCCATACCCCGAGTCATCCACGGGAAGTAATTCGCCGGCGTGGATATCCAACGCCAGAAGGTCACGTATGGCATTGCTGTACTCGGCGCGATTTAAACGGTGCACGGTGGGCCGGCCGGGGTTGGGATGCGCGGCGGCGTCGCGGTCAAGCGCGTCGGCCAGCCAGTTCGTGAATTTCCCTTCCAGAGCAGCGTCGGGCCGCGGCATACCGGCGGGGGGCATCTCACCCGTGCGCACCTTGCGAAGCACCCGTTCCAGCACGGGGGCGTTCGGTCCGATTTGGGAAAAATCCAGGCCTTCAAGGACCACGCCTGCGGTCTTCAGTTCCTTGCTATGGCAAAAAATGCAGTACTGATTGACGACCATCCCGGGCGCAAAGCCACTCACGGAATGTGATGGTTGAAGAGCGGTATGCGAAGTTTGGGCGGCGGCTGCACCTGCACTCAGCGTCACGATAAACACCGCCGCAAACACCCGACGCATTAATTCCTCCGGGACAAAATGTACCTGTTGATTCTACGCGGTGCTGCCAGGAGAGGCAAGCCAGTTAATGAAGGAGCCACAAGTACCGATCAGTCGCCCCACGACACCGGAAGGCAGTCGGCGCTACTTCAAAAAACGCAATTAACTGGGGGGTAGTATCTATTGTCTGCGGGGGGAGGGCACTGACTAATGCCCTCCCTCTTGAGGCAGGACGATTTCTTTAGGTTCAATGACAAGGTGCGTTCAGGGGAAGCCCCGGCCCCCAGACGGCCGCTTCGAGCCGGGGTGTCACCCGTTGCTGCGATCGGAGCGTCACCAGAAGAACTTCAAGCCAAATTGGATAACCCGTCCGGGACTGGCGCCCTGAATAGTTCCAAAGGCGCCGCCGTCGAGTATACCGGTATCGGGGTTATTGAAGCTCACTTGGTTAAAGACGTTGAAGAACTCTGAGCGAAATTGGAACCTGTAGCGCTCGGTGACCGGGATGTCCTTGAGGATGGCAAAATCCGTCTTGTTGAAGGCGGGACCGGAAAGGATGTTTCGGCCCGTTGCGCCGAAGCTTCCCAGCATACTGTAATTAACGTTGAAGGGTGTGCAGTTCTGACTTTCAATCGTCTCGGCAGAATTATACGAACAAGTGGGATCGACGAAGGCATTGGTATTGAAAAACTTACTGACCATCGCGTTGCGGTTGGGGTGAGCGATGGGAATAGCCTGTCCGTTGGGGAAGGCATGTTGCGGCGCGTAGGTTCCGTCCACGGCCACGTCCAGGCCACTAGTGGTGAAGGTCATCGGCGAGCCGCTTTGGATGGTGGTGATTCCGCTGAAGCTCCAACCTCCCAAAAGCTCGTTCTTCCAACGGTCGCTGAACTTTACTGGAGGTGTCCAAAGGTAACTGGCCACAAAGGCATTGCGGCGGTCAAAATTCGCACGTCCTCGAATGCTGCGGAGGTTGAAGGGATTGGAAACGCAACCGCAAGCCTCGCAGATAGCGGAGCACATATCGAGGCTCTTAGAGAGGGTATAGGACGATGTAACCGATAACCCGTGATTCATCCGATGGGTAACCTGAACCTGAAAACTGTGGTACCAACTGCGGAAGTCATTTCCGAGCGTCCAACTCGCCGAGCTGACGATGCCCGGATCAAAGAGGGCACGATTATTGACGTTCGAAGGGTTGGAGTTCGTGTTCTCGCTTCCAGTCGTGGTGTCAAAATAAGTTCCCGGCTCAAACCGCGCAGGGTTGAAATTGCGGAGGTTGTTCAGCTTGATTCCCATATTTCCAATGTAGCTAACCTCCAGCATCGTGGTTGGGGTGACTTGGCGCTGAATTCCCAAATTCCACGCCTGGCTGTAAGGCGTCCGGAGATTGCCGTCGAGGAAGAACCCAAAAGCAGGTAGGGGGAACAAGGGGCAATTCACGCCAGGAAAAGTAGAAATCGGCGTGCAGCCAAACTTTCCCGTTAGCACGGTAGGTGGTGCGGCGGTACCGGTAGACGTAAAGGGGTTCGTCCAATTACCGTTGTAGAGGCCATCGACTCCGGAATAAGGCGCATTCTGTTGGGCTTCGGAGTCCGCATTGATCTGGTTGAAGAAAACGCCGTAACCTCCGCGGACGCTCGTTTTGCCGTTGCCGAAGACATCCCAAGCAAAGCCCAGGCGTGGGGCAAACGCCGGCCACTCGGGATGGACAATAGTTCGCGGGACGCCAGGATCACCGGGGAAAACAAATCCCGGGGGCGCATCGGGCACGACCTTCGATTGCGCGCCGTACTTAATGGAATCGATGCGGTTTTGTTTATCGTACCAGAACAAGTTGGGCTCCCAGCGTAAGCCGTAGGTCAGCGTCAACCGCGGAGTAACCTTGAACCGGTCCTGGACGAAATAACTCATTGCGGTAGTGACATCGTCATTGCTGGTAAGGCCAAAAGAGATGTTCAGAGTGCTGAACGCGCCGAGAAGATAATCCGCGAACGGGTCATTGGACTCCTGTCCATTGAAGGAGAAACCGGGAGGTCCGATGAAGCGCTGGAGGAAGTGGAGTTTCAGCACTTCGCCACCCGCCTTGATTTCATGCCGGCCATGGATCCAGGTGAGCGTGTCCCGGAATTGCAGGTTGTTATTCTTAAAGAGATTGAAGCCATTGCCCTGTAGGTTGAAACTGCCACTCACAGCAATTCCCGTCGCGCCGTTGGGGGAATATTGGGGCATATCGATCCCCTCAGTTGTAGGGACGTCCGTGCGGGTGTCATGGTAAGTCGAACTGGTCCGCAGGAAGGCGACAACAACCTGGTTCACTAAATCCGGCCGAAAGGTGTAGGAGTCGTTCAAGGCAATGCTGTCCGTTTCAACTGGGGTCACCGCGCTGTCATATCCCGCGATGTTGGAACCACCGCAACAGGGAAAAGCCGTACTGCCCGCACTATGGTCCACAAAAACGTGCCCGAAGACGGATTGCTTCGAGCTCAGATTGAGATCGATGCGGCCTAAATACATGGCATCGTTGACGGGGCTGGACCCAAGGGAGGTAATGGTTCCAGTGGGGCTGGTCGGCACATACTTGAGAAAATTCTGAGAAGGTGTGGTGATGCAACTTGGGTCGATAATATTATTTGCGACGCACGGCGCGCCCCCCGGAGTGGTGTAGGCCACGCCGGTGTTGGGGTTTGTCGGGTTGGACAAAACGACGCCGGGCAGCAGGTCGGTGAAGTCGCCGGTCCGTTCGGCTGCCGAGGGTACGATGGTCTGGTTCGCAACTCCCTCCGGCCGGTTGCGCAAATCCTGGTAGGAGCCGAAAAAGTAAGCCTTGTCTTTCTTGATCGGCCCCCCAATCGCTCCGCCAAATTGATTTTCTTTGACGGCCGGTACGGTGGACGAGAAAAAGTTGCGTGCGTTCAAATCATTATTGCGGAGAAATTCCCAAATATCGCCATGGATGGCATTTGTCCCCGCGCGCGAGACCACCATCGCTTCAGAGCCGGAGTTGCGCCCATATTCGGCATCGAAATTGGAAGTTAGTAGTCGAAATTCCTGGATCGCATCGGGGGGAGGGTAATTCATTCCCGTATTGCGCGACGGGTTGTTAAAGAATGACCCGTCGAAGGTATAGAGGTTCATGTTCTGGCGACCCCCGTTGGTGTTCATCATGGGGCCAGATCGCGCGTCTGACAGCGATTCGGGGGCCTTTACGTTCAGTACGCCCGGGACTATTTCCGCCAAGCTCATGATATTACGGCCGTCCAAAGGCAAATCCACGATTCGGCGATCGTCTACCAAGCCCGACACGGTTCCGGACGTCGTGTCAACCAGCGGAGCCTCCGCGCTTACGCTCACTTGTTGCGTCACAGTACCCACGGTCATGGCGGCATCTACGCGCAGATTTTGTCCGACCGAGAGCGACAGCCCAGTCTGCACGGTGCGTTCGAAGCCCTCTTTCTCGACCGTCAGCGTGTAGTCTCCCGGGTCCAAGGCAGGATAATTATAGAACCCCTCGCTGTTGGTTGTCGTCGGGTAGACGGTGCCGTGCTGCACGTGGGTCACGGTCACCTTGGCTTGCGGAATGACCGCACCGCTGGAATCTCTCACATAGCCACTGATCGTGCCCGTGGCCTGAGCGCGCAGAGTAGCAGAAGAGGTCAGAACTGCTAACAACAGCGCCGCTCCGACGAGTATGTTCGATTGCCGTCGCCCTACCTTTTTCATTGAATCCTCCTGGTATGTCGGCTCGTCTTTTCCACAATTTGACTTTGAATCGCGGAAAGTAAATCCCCGTCTGCTGAGCACTGCGCGCAAAGACAGGTCGACCCCGTTACAAGACTTCGACCCCTGACCGAGTTGAAACGAACGGTGTTCGCTGCCTGCAGTGACTGCACCGCGGTTCCCTCTCGGGCACCACTGCTTCAGGTCGTAGGATTCCTGCTACTAGAAACGCCCCACCAATGGGACATTTAGACGGCCCCCAACCAGTCTAAAATTATTTGATTTTTTGAGAAATTCGCCCTACCGCACTACGGCTACCCGCCATCAAAAGGAAGATACTATTGCGCGACACTTTTCCTGTCAAGTACAATTCCTTACGTTTTATTTCGTTATAAATGTGATCTGGGCGCTTTCGATCGAAAAAATGGAGAATTTCCGTTCGTCAATTACGCAACGGGCATCGACAACGGCAGAACAGCGGCAGCCTCTCGCAGGGGCGAAGAACCATACCCGAGGTCTTTGGGGAGGGAGATTCGCCGCCGTGCTGGCAATTTTAACTGCACTCGGCTGCGTAACCCCGACCCTCAGGGCACAGGAACAAGAGGCTGAGAGGCCGGCGGGCTGCTATTTGGCCGGCGGAATTGACGCTTTTGGACATGGAGATCTGAGCCTGGCCGAGCGTGAATTCCGTGGCGCGGTGAAAGCCTCCTCTGGGCTTCCGGAAGCCCGTGAGAATTTGGCCATAACGCTGGCACGGGAGGGTAAGCTGGACGAAGCCGTGGCGGAGTTTGGCAGGATTCTGGTGGATCGCCCTGATTGGCCCGAGGCGAATTACAATTTGGGCTTGGTGCTCTCGGAGCAAAACGACCTTCCCGGGGCCGAGCAGCATTTCCGCCGAGCGTTGAAGCTGAATCCCGCATATCTCGAGGCGCTGAACAGTTTGGGTTTAAACTTAGAAAAGCAAGGAAATACAACGGAAGCGACGGAGGAATTCCGAACTGCGATCAAGTTCAATCCACAGTATGCGGACGCCCGAAACAATCTTGGCCAACTCCTGGCCGGGAAAGGGGAGACCGACGCGGCAATTGATGAGTTCCGAGAGATCATTGAGGTGCAGCCCGATTTCTCTCCCGCCCGCCTGAACCTAGGCTCGGCCTTATGGAAGAAGCACGAACTGGAGGGAGCGGAGTACGAGTTCCGCACCGCTGCCGGGCAGGGAAGCGCGGAGGCCCAGATGCGCCTTGGCGCCCTGTTAGGGGAAGAAGGCCGACTTGACGAAGGTCTGGCAGCCCAGCGAAAGGCGGTTGAACTGCTTCCCCAGGATGCCGAAGCCCACTTTTTGCTGGGTGGAGGCTTGCAAGAAAGCGGCGACCTGGCCGGGGCGGCCCAGGAATTTCGCCAGGCCGCAAAGCTCGACCCCAATTGGGTGGATGCCCAATTGAATCTCGGGATTGCCTTACGTCAATTGGGCGATTTGCAGACAGCTTTGGAAGTCCTGAGAAACGCCGCGAAATTGAATTCGTCAAGTACAGACGTTTATTACCAGCTCGGGTTTACACTACACCGGACGGGGCAGTTGGCAGAGGCGGAAGCGGAGTTACGCCGCTCAATTTCGTTACAAGCGAACAACGCACAGGCTTACTACATCCTGGGGCAGACCCTCGAGCAAATGGGGAAACACGCGGACTCCGTCGCTGCCTTCGCCGAGGTCGAGCGACTCCATCACGCGAGCGCCGATTATGCCCAAGCGGTCACTCAGTATAACCTTGGCATGCAAGAACTGGGGAAGGGCGACCTCAATGCGTCGCGCGATGCTTTTAAGGCGGCCTTGACCAGGTGGCCGAATTTGGCCCAGGCACACACCAATCTGGGCGGCGTCCTGCTGAAACTTGGGGATATAAAGGGCGCCATTGGCCAACTTCGCGCGGCCATCGACTTGAATCCCGATGAGGCTCGGGCGTATTTCAACCTGAGCCTGGCTTTGGGGAAGGATGGCGACACGGAGGGCGCGAAAAAAGCGCTCGAACGCGCCCGGCAACTTGATCCGCAGATTGAGGTCCCTGAAGCCCAAGCAAATCCTTGAGAAAGCGGTGCATTGAGCCGAGTTGGACTGATAACCCACCGTGGCCCGCGAGAATATTTCCATGGACCGACGCTATTTTATGACGTTGCTGAGTAGCGGATTGCTGGTTCCCGGGATCCTCCGGGGCGAGCATCACGTTATTTCCATGGACCCCTTGGAAATGGAATTTGATCTGTGGTCGCTCCAGGGCCAATACACGCCGGTGGAAGATTTCTATGTGCGCAATCACTTCGCGGCGCCCACCCGATTGGAGGCAGCAACTCTGAAAATAGAGGGTGAAGTGGAGGCGCCGAGTGAGCTTGCGGCATCCGATCTCGCCGCGTTGCATGAGCGCAAATTCGGCGCGGTACTGGAATGCGCAGGGAACCGCGTTGGCGCCACCGGGTTGGTGAGCAGCGGCGCTTGGGCCGGGTGGCCGCTAAGAGATGTGCTGATGTTGGCTCGCCCCACTGGCGTTGCTGCGTATGTCCATTTCTTCGGCCGCGATGGCTACAAGCGCAGCGTTCCTTTGGACCGGGCGATGGCCGACGGCATTTTGGCGACCCACCTCAATTCGCGCCCCTTGACCCTTCAACACGGGGCGCCTTGGCGGGTGGTGCTGCCGGGATGGTACGGGATGGATTCGGTGAAGTGGCTCGATCGCGTCGTGGTGACTACTGCTGCGTTGCCCCCCGAAGGCGGGACGTATCAGCAATCCCGCCAAACTTCTTCCGGTGAACTCGACCGTCAAGCGCTGCCGCGAGTTCAGGTGAAGTCCGTGATCACTAATCCCCAGAAGGGGGCAGTCCTGAGGCGCGGAAAAGTGGAAATTCGCGGCCTCGCATGGACCGGGGCGGGGAGGGTGGAATCTGTCGAGGTGAGCGCCGACGCCGGCAGCACATGGCGTCCCGCAACGGTGGACCGCGGCACGGATCTTGAGTGGGTCGCGTGGGAGATTTCCTGGGAATTGACTCAACCGGGCGATGTCGAGTTTGTGGTGCGGGCAACGGATACACAGGGACAGGCGCAGCCCGCTGAGCGCGATCCCGCACGATTAGACGGATATACGAACAACTGGTATCATCGCGTCCGCTGTGTGGTGGTTTAGGGAGCTACGACGATCCGATATTCCATATTTCTTTACGCAATAATAGCGATGTGGTGGATACCTGCCCTGGGAATCAGCCAGTGCGATAGCCAGAAGGCGGCCCACGCCCGCACCGCGCATTCCACGGGCGCGGATTGGCATTTGAAGGGCGAAGGCGTGGTTTGCTGCCCGTGTGCCGTTCCCTGTCCCTGCCGGACCAACGGGGGTTCCACCTATGGGCATTGTGAGGCGACCCTCTATTTGCACATCGCCGAGGGACATTATGGAGATGTCCGCCTGAATAACCTGAACGTCGTGGATACCAGTGGAGCCTGCGGAATGAGTTATGAAAAGCTCTCCGCAATCTACCTGGATCGCTTGACCCCGCCGGAGGTGCAGGCGGCGTTCTTGCAACTGCTGGCAAGTTTTTCGGCGTCGGGAACTTCGGATTTTCCTTACGTGCGTGAAGTGCCCATTCATGCTCAAGTGACCGATGGCCACCTCTTTCAAGTTTCGATTCCGGAGATTCTGGATATGGCGGTGGATCGCAATTGGGGGCAGGCGGAACCGCCTTTTCCGGCCTATGCCGCGCAGGACCGCTTCGCCAATGCTCTCCAGTATGTTCAGAACATCCGTTACCGCATGCATGACGACGGGGCGAAGCTCCATTTCGATTACAGCCGGCGGCAAGCGAATTACCGCTCGATCGATCTTGATTCCGCCGACTATAGGGAACGGCGGATGATCGTCCAGTACTTGGATGGCAGCGGCTCGTTCAATGCCTCGATGCTTCAGATCATCCACGACCAACACTTACAGATTCCCGACCTTGAGGCCGTTCGGCGCGAAGTCGCGCGCCTGCGGCACGCGCAGGGGGGATCGCATTGAGTATCCGTGCCCGGCTTGCGGTAGCGCTGTTAGGGGTGTTGTTTTTATTGACTCGGCCCTCCTCTGTGGCGGGTCAGTCGGCGCAGGAGATGCTCAAGGAAGGCAGGGAAGCGCTTCAGGCTAAGGACTTCAAACGCGCCGAGAATGCTTTCGCGGTGTTAATCAAGCAGGATCCTTCAGCTACGAACTACGCTTATCTCGCTGTTGCGGAATTGTCGGCAGGGGAGCCCACGCGGGCGATCACAAATTTCAAGCAAGCCCGGCAATTAGGCAATGATTCTGCAAACCTGCATTTTTACTGGGGCATGGCATATCTGCAGAACAAGGACGCGAGCTCTGCTATCCGCGAACTGCGCGCGGCCTTGAGCAAAGATCCCAAGCTCTTTCAGGCAGACGCGCCACTCGGCGTTGCGCTGGTGAATGACGGACGGCCGAAGGAAGCAGTGCCGTATTTGGAGCTGGCTCGAACACATTCCGCCGCCGACGCGGAGATTCATGCCAGCCTGGTGCGGGCGGAATTTGAGGCTGGCGACACCTCGAAGGCATTAGCCAGCATTGACGCGGCGGTGGATGCCATCCCGGAGAATTCCCGCCTCGATGCAACCCTGGCCTTCCTGTGCCTCCACCATCGCCAGGCGCAGAAGGCGCGCCAGTTGCTGGAAAGTGCCAGCGAGTTGAATCCGCAGGATGTCACGCTGAAGCTGCTGCTGGCCGACGCCAGCGTCAAGGCCGGCGAACCCGTTGAGGCTTTGGCCGTGCTTAAAGGCGTTCCCGAGGATGCCGGCGCACCAGGAGAATTGGCATTCCTACGCGGGAATGCTTATTTGCTGTCCGGCGATTCCCAGCGAGCAGCTCCTTATTTGACTGCCGCGACTGCCGCCGACCCTAAGAATGTTAACTACCACTTTGCCTATGCCACCCTGCAAGGCTCCGAGCAAAAGTTCCCGGACGCTCTGGCTACGCTCACCAAGGCGCGCGAACTGGACCCGCAAACGGAGAGCATTCCCTATCAAATGGCAGTGGCGCTCGCACTGATGCGCCGTTTTCCAGAAGCCTTGCAGTCATGTGAGGAGGCGCTCCGGCTGGCTCACGAGGCCGACGAGGTATATTTTCTGCGAGGTGTCATCGAAATCGAACAGGGAAACCTCCATGTGGCGGAGCAATCTCTTCGCCGGGCGGTGGCCCTGAATTCGGGCGTCGCTTCCTACCACGCGGCGTTGGGGGTGGCCCTCTTAGAGACGGAAAATCTTACAGAGAGCGGCCGGGAACTCGATCAAGCATTGTCGATGGATGCGCAGGCAGCCCCCGCATACCTGTGGCGAGCCCGGTTGCTGGCGAAGCAGGGGCAGCCCACCAAAGCGCTGGCTGACTACGAGAGCTATACCGCCCTCGCGCCGGATACCGCCAAGGCCTATCAGGAAGAAGAAGCCCTCTATCGCCAGGCGGGCGAAGCGGAGAAAGCCGCCGCCGCACACACAAAGTATGTAGCGCTGAGAGCAGAGAAGAGTGAAGCCGACCGCGACCCCTCATTCCTCGACCAACTTTGGCTCGGGCGACTTCGTGAGGGTTTGGGCCAGGTAGGGCTGGGTCAATAACTAGATTTAAGGGCGAGCCAAAAGTCTAAACATCCGGGTGAAGTGGCGGTCTCCGACCGCAGGGCGACGGAGTGTTGTAGCGTCGATCTCCGATCGACGGCGGCGGTCGGAGACCGCCGCTACAGCGGGTCGGAAGGAACAACTTCCGTCTGGGGAGAACAGAATGGGATTTCTGATGAGGCGCTTCGCTCTGATAGCGGCAGTCGTTGTCGCGTCCCTTTGTATGGCAGGCACGCTTCGAGCCGCCACAGCTTCGCCACTCTTCGCACGGGGTTATACAGTGGTCCCGGAACCGCAGAAGGTGACGCTGAGTGGCCAGGATTGTGAATTCGGCGCTTCCTGGCGGTTGGACTTGGCGGCCGGCGTTAAGACGGATGACATCGCTGTTATCAGTTTGAAGGACGAGTTGCGCGAGCGATTTCACCTTTCATTGCCGGAAGCGAGGGGGAAGGGTGGGTTCGTCGTGAGGTTAGCGATCGATCCGCACGCGGTCGACGTCGGAGAGGCAGCGGACAGGGAAAAGTCCGCCTTAGCCGAGCAGGCCTACCGAATGAAGTTGTCCGCTTCCGAGGTCGTGATCACAGGGAACAGCCCGACCGGCCTCTTCTATGGTGTGCAAACGCTGGTGCAATTGCTCAAGCCGCAGGATGGGAAGCAGTGGTTCCCCGAAGGTGAGATTATCGACTGGCCGGATTTAGAGCTACGAGTGATCTACTGGGATGATGCGCATCACCAGGACCATTTGGATGTGCTGAAATCCGCAGTGGAGCAGGCGGCGTTCTACAAGATCAACGGGTTCTCGATAAAGCTCGAAGGCCATTTTCAATATAAGCACGCTCCGGCCATGGTGGAGCCCTATGCGATGACGCCGGCGGAGTTGCAGGAATTGACGGACTACGCGCTGAAGTACCACGTGGAGATCATTCCCTACCTGGACGGGCCGGCGCACGACGCGTTCATTCTGAAACACCCTGAGTACGCAGGGCTGCGAGAATACCCCGAGAGCAACTATGAGTTTTGCTCGACCAACCCGGAAACTTACAAGTTGTTCTACGGGATGTTCGACGACCTGCTTGAATCCACGAAGGGGAGCAAGTACTTCGTGCTTTCGACGGATGAGCCGTATTACGTGGGGTTGGCGAAGAATGGGCAGTGCAACGAAGTGGATCGGGCAAAAGAGTTGGGGAGTGTGGGCAAATTGCTGGGAGAGTTTGTGACGAAAACCGCTGGCTACCTGCACGACCGTGGGCGGCAGGTAATTTTCTGGGGAGAGTATCCGATGGTGCCCGAGGACATCTCTTCCGTTCCCAGTTACATGATCAATGGCGAGGTCTACGGTCCGAAGTTTGACCCTGCCTTCAAGGCCCATGGCAACCGCCAACTCATTTTCACGTCCACTGTGGGATGGAAGGAGTATCTGTTCCCCAATTACTATCTGCTTCCGCAGGACCAGCATATTCCGGGCCCACCGGGAGGTACCTACGAAGCGGTAACCCAAGGTCCCGGAGTAGTGGAGGACATGTTTGACGCGATTTCCCACGATTCCTCGCGCCAAAATGCTGACCTGATGGGCACGCTGGTGGCAGGCTGGGCGGACGTTGGACTGCACCCCGAGACGATGTGGCTTGGGTACGCCACGGGGTCGGCAAGCGCCTGGCACCCGGGCTCGCCGGACCCGCGGGAATCCATGAGCTCATTCTACAAGCTCTTTTACGGGCCGAGCGCGACGCGTGTGGGCCGCCTCTACCAGCTCCTCAGCGAGCAAGGGCAGTTCTGGAAAGAGAGTTGGGAAACCAAGCCCTCGGCAGCACGCACGCCGCTGTGGGGTGATTGGAACATCATTTACCCAACGCCCCGTCCCCGCGAGGACCAGACGCTGCCGGTCTTGCCGGTCCCCGCGGCGCCGCTGCTAACTTTGGGTTACGACTGGTCTCCGCTGAATTTCCGTCGCCTCGAAATGACAGGGAAATTCCTGGCGGACAATGACGAGTTGCTGGAGCTGATCAACGCGAATCTGCGACAGGCCGAATTTCAGCATTACAACCTGGAGGTCTACCTCGCCATCGCGCAATTGTTCCGGCAGAACCTGACCATGTTGCGCGGCCTCGACGAGGTTAACAACGCGCTGAAGTCTGCCGAGCACCAGGCGGGCCGCGCTGACGCCGAGGGCGCTGTCGCATCGCTTGACCACGCACTGGATCTTGCCGAAAGCATTCGCGAGCAGAGGAACGGAGTTTTTCAGGACGCTGTCGCCACCTGGTACAAAAGCTGGTATCCGCGCGTCCCCGAGGCGAACGGTCGCGTCTTCCTCGACAAAGTTGATGATGCCAAGGACCATCTGCCGGGCCGCACCGTGGATATGACCTACTTGGTTTACCGTGAGCTCCTCTATCCCCTCGGCGATTGGGCGGAGAAGACCTTGGCCGCCCGCAATCAATACGCCGAGGCACACCACCTTCCATCGAGAGAGTTCGCGCTGGATTGGAAGAACACCGCCGCCCCGGCATCGAAGGCGGCCACGCAGTGATGATGATCCCTTAGCCAAATCCCGGAGGTGCTGTTGTGACAGGTTACTGGCCGACCCGTTCTAGAGATCTGGCGCTCAAGCCGTGCGGATACGTTCCACTGGCCGCCGCGATCTGGCTGTTTCTGCTGGCGGCACCCGCTTCCGGCGCGCCAGCTTCGCCACTCTTCGCGCGGGGTTACACGGTAATCCCGGAGCCACAGAAGGTGACTCTCACCGGCCAGGATTTCGAGTTCGCTGCTTCTTCGTGGCGATTGCAAATGGGCGCCGGCCTCAAGCCGGATGACATCGCCGTCGTTAGTTTGAAAGAGCAGTTGCAGGGGCGATTTCACTTTGCTTTGGCGGATACAAAGAGCAAGGGTGGACCAACCGTGAGGCTGGCTCTTGATCCGCATGCAGTCGAGGTAGGAGAGGCAACGGACAGGGAGAAGTCGGCCTTAGGGGAACAAGCCTATCGGATGAAGCTCTCCGCCTCCGAGATTGTCATCACAGGGAACGCCCCCACGGGTTTGTTCTATGGCGTGCAAACGCTCGTGCAGTTGCTCAAGCAGCAGGGTGGGAAGCTATGGTTGCCGGAAGGCGACATCGTCGACTGGCCGGACCTCGAACTTCGGGTGATCTATTGGGACGATGCGCACCACCTGGAGCACCTGGATGTGCTGAAGGCGGCTGTGCGCCAGGCGGCGTTCTACAAGATCAACGGGTTTTCGATCAAGCTCGAAGGCCATTTTCAATACCAGCACGCACAGCCGATCGTCGAGCCCTACGCGATGAGTCCGGCGGAATTGCAGGATTTGACCGACTACGCGCTGCGGTACCACGTGGAGATCATTCCTTATCTGGACGGCCCGGCGCACGACGCGTTCATCCTGAAGCACCCCGAATATGCGGCGCTGCGCGAATACCCCGAGAGCAACTATGAGTTCTGCTCGACCAACCCGGACACCTACAAGCTGCTCGACGGGATGTTCGACGACCTGCTGGAAGCGACGAAAGGGAGCAAGTACTTCGTGCTTTCGACCGATGAGCCTTACTACGTGGGGCTGGCCAAGAATGCGCAGTGTAACGAGGCGGACCGCGCGAAAGAGTTGGGGAGCGTCGGCAAGCTGCTGGCGGAATTCACCACCAAGACGGCCGCCTATCTTCACGATCGAGGACGCCAAGTCATCTTCTGGGGCGAGTTTCCGCTGGTCCCGGACGACGTCGCTTCGCTGCCGGGCTACCTGATCAATGGCGAAGTCTACGGTCCGCAGTTTGACCCAGTCTTCAAGGCACATGGGATTCGGGAGATGGTGTACACCTCGACGGAAGGCGAGGAGCAGCTCTTTCCGGAATACTACCCTCTGCCCGCATCGGAGCAGCTTCACGCCAAGCCATCTGAAGGCAGGCGCGTCCAGGAGATGGCTGATCTCGTCTCGTTCAACTCGCATGCAGCCCTTTCCTCGGTACAACCCAACGCGCCCCAGGCCAATCAGGCTGATCTGATGGGCGCATTCATCGCGGGTTGGGCGGACCCCGGGCTTCATCCGGAGACCTTCTGGCTGGGTTATGCCACGGGACCTGCGCGAGCTTGGCGCCGCGATTCGCCGAGTGCGGAGGAGTTGATGAGCAGCTTCTACCGGCTGTTTTACGGCTCGGGAGCGACGGACATGGGGCGCCTTTATCAATTGATGAGCCAGCAGGCGCGCTTCTGGGAAGATAGTTGGGAGACCGGCCCTTCCGACGCGCGCACGCCCATCTTTGGCTATTCCCAGGGAGTCTTCAACCCGCCGCATTTCGCGCACGACCAGTATCTGCCTCTCCTCCCGGTGCCGTCGCCGGGCCTGCTCCGGCTTCCGTACAATTGGAAAACGGACAATCAGAAGCGGCTCGATCTGGCGGGCAGGTTTCTCGCCCAGAATGATGAACTCGTTAATTTGATCAATACTAATATTACGAATATCCGGTTTAATCGGTACAACCTCGAAGTCTTCCGCTCGATAGCTCAAATCTATCGGCAGAACCTGATTATGCTGGGCGAGCTGGGGCGGCTGGTGGATGCCCTGACCTCTGCTCAAACCTCCGCCGGCCAGAACAACGCGGAAAGGGCGGTGGCCTCGCTCGACCGCGCGCTCGGCATCGCCGAGAATATCCGCCAGCAGCGGAACCAGGCCCTCATCGACCTGACGGCGACCTGGGACAAGTCCTGGTTCCCCCGTGTGCCGGAAGCGAATGGTCGGAAATTCCTCGACAAGGTTGACGATGTGAAGGACCACCAGCCAGCCCGCACCGTGGACCTGAGTTACCTGGTATACCGCGAGTTGCTCTATCCCCTGGGGAATTGGGCCGCACAAGTCATCTCGATCCGCAATCAATATGCGCAAGAACACAGCTTGCCCACGCGCACCGACAAACTCGATTGGAACGATACCAAGACCGGGATTTCGGCTATTCGTACCGCTGATGAGGACGAAGACTGACCTCGATCCGCCAAGCGCCTGA
This sequence comes from uncultured Acidobacteriota bacterium, assembly GCA_963808085.1. Taxonomy (GTDB): domain Bacteria; phylum Acidobacteriota; class Terriglobia; order UBA7540; family UBA7540; genus Bog-366. Next base: position 204,671 of record CAWEFC010000038.1, on the reverse strand, counting down.
CCCGCCGCAAGGGAGACGGTGACGGCAACTCCAGGAGAAACCTGATGACCCATCGCCCGAGGCGCCTTCCGGCGCACAGAATAGTGGCATGCATTTTCGTTCTGCTGCCCATGGTGCTCGCTCGCGCCCGAGGCGCGGACTTGCCGCCACTTTACGCTCGCGGCTATACGGTCATTCCCGAGCCTCAACAGACGGAACTTAAGACCGGCGATTTCCCGTTTGGCGAGGGATGGCAGTTGCTTGCAGGCAATGGCGTCAAACCCGACGATGTGGCGCTGCAAATCCTCCATGAGGATCTGTCCGAACGCTATGGCATCAAGCTGGGCGCAGCAATCAAGGGCAATGCCCATCCAAAGGTGATTCGATTGGTCGTCACACCGGGTGCGGTTAAGATTGGCGCCGCGACCGATCGCGATAAAGACAAGCTTGCTGAAGAGGCGTACGACCTCACGCTGGCGCCCGAGTCCATAACCATCACCGCCAACTCTCCTCCCGGCCTCTTGTACGGAGCGGAGACACTGGTTCAGCTCGTCAAGCAGCGGGACGGAGTGAACTGGCTGCCGGAAGGCCACATTCTTGATTGGCCTGACCTTCAGAACCGCTTTATTCAGTGGGATGACAAAGCGCACCTTGATCGGTTCGAGGTGCTGAAAGACGTGTTCCGGCAAGCCGCCTTCTATAAAATAAACGGCGTTCTTTTGAAACTGAACGCACACTTTCAGTTCGCCAGTGCTCCCGCGGTGGTTGAACCCTACGCACTCACCCCGGCGCAATTGCAGGAGTTGACGGATTACGGCCTGCGCTACCACGTGCAATTGATTCCGTACATCGACGCGCCCGCGCATATCGCGTGGATCCTGAAGCACCCTGAATACGCCGGGCTGCGAGCTTTTCCCGAGAGCAACTACGAGCTCTGCACCACCAATCCCGATTCCTACAAACTTCTGGAAGGCATGTATCAGGATGTCTTGAACGCCAACAAGGGCGTCAACTATTTCCTTCTCTCGACCGATGAGGCCTATTACGTCGGCCTCGCGAAGAACGCTCAGTGCAATGAAGTGGATCAGGCCCGGCAGCTCGGCAGCGTGGGGAAAGTGCTGGCGGAGTTTCTCGACAAGGCGGCCGGATTCCTGCATGACCATGGCAGAAAGGTGATGTTTTGGGGAGAGGACCCGCTGAAGCCAGAGGATATACCCTCGCTTCCTTCCTACCTGATCAATGGCGAGGTTTACGGGCCGGAGTTTGACCAGGCGTTTCGGAAGCACGGCATTCGTCAGATGATCTTCACCTACACTCAAGCTGACGAGCAATTGTTTCCCAATTACTACGTTCTGCCCGGTGCGGACCAGGTGAACTACGCCGGCACTTCGCAGGCGGATGAGGCGCACTTCCGGCCTCCTCGCGACCGCGTTGCCCAGATGTATAACGAAATTTCCTTCTGGGGAGCGCGCCAAACTGCGGACTTGATGGGTGTGGACGTTTGTGCCTGGGCCGATTTGGGGCTGCACCCGGAAACGTTCTGGCTGGGATTTGCTACCAGCGCGGGATGGATTTGGCACCCTGGTTCGCCGAGCCCGGAGCAGGCGAAGAGCAGCTTCTATCGGCTCTATTACGGCCGCGGCGCGGACAGCATGGATCGCATCTATCAACTCATGAGCCTTCAGGCGCAATTTTGGGAGAGCAGTTGGGAATGGGGACCGTCCGCAGCGAGGTCGATTTTGTTCGGGAACTCCGACGCCATTTTTCCGCGGGCGCCGCACGACCAGGTGATCTCCCTGCCTCCGGTTCCCCAGGGAGAATTCTTGCGGGTCGATTACGACTGGCGCAACGTTAACGCACGACGCCGCGAGTTGGTGGAGAAGGCATTCGCAGATAACGACGAATTGCTGGGATTGCTGCACCGCAACCTTCGCGAGGTACAGTTCCACTCTTACAACCTGGACGTGTACCTGTCGATCGCCCAACTCTATCGACACAACCTGGAGGCGCTTCAGACCCTTGATCATGTTGCCGAGCTCATGCAGACGGCTCAAGGGGCGGCGGCGAAATTGCACTTCGCTGACGCGGTCACGAATCTCGACGACGCATTGAGTCTAGTTTACGATTTGCGCGGCCAACGGAACAAGGCGCTGGAAGACACGACCGCGACTTGGTACAAGAGTTGGTACCCGCGCGTGCCGGAAGCCAATGGCCGGAAGTATCTCCTGGTACTGAACAGCGTGCAGGATTATCCCGTCGACCGCACGCTCGGCCTGAAATACCTGCTCCGGCGTGAATTCCAGTTACCCATCGATTTATGGTTCAACGAAGTCCAGCAGGTGCGCAACCGGTACGCCGCCGCGCACAACCTGCCGCAAAAGACGAGGGAGTTTGATTGGCAGGACGAGGTGTCAATCTTACTGGGCGCCGCGTATTAAATCCGTGTCGATTCAAGCGCTCGCAGATCCTGCTCGGGACTCGCTGCTAGGTAGCTGCCGTCAGGATCTCGCCCGCCGTTTAGAGTCTTAGGCCCAAGAACTCTTTTAGCCTATTTCTCGCTCTCACACTTCGGGGCCCACAGGCATGTACTTCGCGGGCGCTCTTTGCCCAATCCGAGACCGCCAGTTTTGCAACCGGTCAAAATACAGGTACACCACGGGAGTGGTATACAATGTCAACAACTGGCTGACGGCCAGGCCGCCGATAATCGCGATTCCCAGAGGACGGCGAAATTCCGAACCGGTGCCGGTGTCCAGGGCGAGGGGAACGGCGCCGAGCATAGCCGCCATAGTCGTCATCAGGATGGGGCGGAAACGCAACAAGCAAGCTTCGTAAATGGAATCCCGCGAGCGCTTGCCTTCATTGCGCTCGGCAGCCAGAGCAAAATCAATCATCAAAATTGCGTTCTTTTTCACAATTCCGATCAGCAGAATGATTCCGATGATCGCGATCACCGTGAGGTCAGTGTGCGTGACCATAAGCGCCAGCAGCGCGCCGACACCCGCCGAGGGCAGCGTTGAAAGAATCGTAACGGGATGAACGTAGCTTTCATAAAGGATGCCGAGCACCAGGTAAACCGAAATGAGCGCGGCGGCGATCAGCAAGGGTTCGCTACCCATCGAATCCTGGTAGGCTTGCGCGGTACCGGCAAACCCCGTACGAATGGTCGTGGGCAAACCAATCTTGGCGGCTTTTGCGACGATCGCATCTGCTGCATCTCCCAGCGCCACGCCCGGGATGAGGTTGAAAGAGATGGTCACCGAGGGCGAGAGGCTCTGGTGGTTCACCGAAAGCGGCGCGGTAGTCGGGGCAGTTTGCGAGAATGCGCTTAACGGAACTTCCTGTCCACTCGGAGCTTTCACATAGAGCTGGCGCAGGAATAGCGGATTCTGCCAGAATTCGGGGGCCACCTCCATGACCACGTGATACTGATTCAGCGGCGTATAGATCGTGGAGACCTGACGTTCGCCGAAGGCATCGTAAAGAGTGCTGTCAATCAGTTGCGACGAGATGCCGAATCGCGATGCGGTAGCCCGGTCATAGGTTACGAAGGCTTGAAGGCCGTCATTTTGCTGGTCGGTGTTCACGTCCGCGATCAGGGGGATGGTCCTGAGCTCCGTCAACATGCGGGGGCCGAACGTCTGCAGATCTTTCAGACTGTCACCTCGCATGGTGAATTGATACTGAGCGGCGCTGGATCGCCCACCGACGCGCACGTCCTGCGAGGCCTGCAAAAAGAGCGTGGCCCCCGGCACCACGGCAAGCTTGGTCCGTAGCCGTGCGATGAGCAGGTCAGCGCCGATTTTTCTCTCCCCCGGCGGCTTGAGCGAGATGTAGATGGTTGCGGTGTTCAAGGCGGCGCTGTGCCAGCCACCGCCACCCGTATAGCCGTTGACGTTATCAACTGCCGGATCGGCTTTCACGATATCGAGCATTTGCCGCAAAATCCCGTCCATGGCTTGGAATGACGTATCCTGATCGGCCTGAATAGTACCGGCGATGCGGCCGTTGTCCTGCTGCGGAAAGAAACCCTTGGGAACGCGGATGTAAAGGTATACGTTTAGAGCGATGGTCGCCAATAAAACCGCCAGGGTAATTGCCGGAAAGCGCAGCACGGCGGCCAGGGTCCTGCCATAGAATTTCACCACCGCGTTGAAGGCGCGCTCGGAGGTTCTAATACATCCAGCCATGGGATACGCCGTGCCGCAGCAGATGCGCGCACATGGAAGGGGTCACGGTGAGCGAGACCACCATCGACACGGTGATAGCCACCGACAGCGTCACGGCGAACTCGCGAAACAGCCGTCCCACAATCCCTCCCATGAGCAGGAGGGGGATGAAAACTGCCACCAGTGAGACACTAATGGTCACCACCGTGAAGCCAATTTCCTTCGCTCCCCGGAGCGCCGCTTGGAACGGGCCGAGGCCCTTTTCCAGATAGCGTGTGATGTTTTCGATCACCACGATCGCGTCGTCAACCACAAAGCCGGTGGAGATGCAAAGCGCCATCAAGGAAAGGTTGTCGAGCGTGTAGCCCAAAAGGTACATGACTCCGAAGGTGCCCACCAGTGACACGGGTACCGCCACGCTGGGGATAAACGTGGTGCGCACGTTGCGCAGAAAAACGAAGACCACCAGGATCACCAATAAGACGGAAAGGATGAGCGTCCGCTCCGTGTCGTGAACGGAGGCGCGGATGGTCAGGGTGGGATCCATGGCGACGCGCATATCGATGGTCGGAGGCATGTCCGCTCTGAGTTGGGGCAGCTCGGCCCGGATGCGGTCCACGGTGTCGATGATATTGGCGCCGGGCTGGCGGAAGAGCATGACCAGCACCGATGGCTTTCCGTTGGCGTAGCCCGACGAACGGAGTGATTCCGGCGCGTCAACCACTCGGGCCACATTGGAGAGCCGTATGGGGGAACCTTGCCTATAAGCGACGATCAATGGGGCGTAATCACTGGCGTGGAACAGTTGATCGTTGGCATCCACTTCCCACATGCGGAGACCGTCGGCGAAGTGCCCCTTCGGTACGTTGGCATTGGCATTACTCAAAACACCCCGAACGTCTTCAATTCCGATACCATATTTGTTGAGCACGGTCGGATTCAATTCGATCCGAACCCCCGGAAGGGCGCCCCCACTTACGCTCGCCTGGCCCACACCGCTGATCTGCGCCAGTTTCTGCCCTAGGATCGAGGAGGCATAATCGTAAACCTTTCCCTTTGGCATCACATCCGAGGTGAGGACGAGGAGCATGATGGGAAAGTCGGAGGGGTTCACTTTCCAGTACTCGGGGTTGCTCGGCAGGTTGGTGGGCAGATAACCGCGGGCTGCGTTGATGGAGGCTTGCACATCGCGCGCCGCCGCATCGATGTTACGGTTCAAATCAAACTGCAGGGTGACACTGGAACTACCAAGGCTGCTCGACGAGGTCATTTCCGTGACGGCGGCAATGCGTCCGAACTGGCGCTCTAAGGGGGTCGCAACCGAGGAGGCCATGATCTCGGGGCTTGCCCCCGGCAGACTCGCGTTCACCGACACGGTGGGGAAATCCACCTGGGGCAGCGGCGATACCGGAAGCAGAAAAAACGCCACCGCGCCGGCCAGGAACACAGCGATAACCAGGAGCGTCGTGGCAATCGGCCGATGGATAAATGGCTCGGATATATTCATGGCTTATTTCGCCTGTACCGGCTGAGCATTGCGCTCGCCCTCCTGCCGCTGGGAAAAATGCCGCGCCAAGCGATCAAACCTGAGGTAAGCGACTACGGTCGTGCAGGGCGTTAGAAGCGCCTCGTGGCCAGAATGACGAGTTCTTCGAGCAGCGTGACGGCAGTCTTCTGAATCTCGGCTTCCTCCCCTAAATGCGCCACGAACTCGGATCTTGGTCATCATCCATTCTGATCTTCTCTATGTTTGGCGGGAAAGATTGCCCTACTGAAATCCGTGTTGAAGTTCCCACTGTAGGCAAGGGGCGGAAAGCTGTCAATGCCGTTTCCGAGGCGCTTCAGAGCCACTCACTGACAAGCTGGCCGCGCTAGCGACGCGGGGCGGCGCCGAGCGTCGGCGTGAATGGAAAACCTGCACAACAGATTGAGCGCGGGAGCCGGGAGAGGCGGGCACTACGTTGCGTCGGCGCCCGGCTTGCGCTATTGTCCGGAGTCGTACAAACACTTATGCCACAAGCATCCTCGATACCTGCTGGATTTCATAGCGCCATACCATACCTGATCTTCGACGGGACGGCAGCGGACGCCATGGCGTTTTGTCGCGAGGTTTTCGCGGCCACCGAGTTGCCAGGCAGGCTCACGGATACTGCTGGGAGAATCCTGGACGCCGCGATCCTGGTCGGGGACTCCGTAATCCGAGTCGGCGATGAGGCGCCGTGGCGGATTGCGAAGAGCCCGCGGACGCTGGGCGGCGCGTCGTCATTCGTTCACCTCTATGTCCCCGATGCGGATGCGGTGATCGAGCGGGCTGTGGCCCTCGGTGCGAGAACCCTGTTACCCGTCAAGGATCAATTCTACGGAGACCGCTCCGGAAGCATCGCTGATCCGTTCGCCCACGCCTGGACTATCTCAACACACAAGGAAGAGCTCTCGCCAGAAGAGATCCGCCGCCGGTTCGCCGATTCTCTTCGCGGTTCATAAGTGTGCACGAGGCAGCGCACGCCTAGCGTATGTAGCGCGGGCGTCCCGCCCGCGCTACGCAGGCACTTCAGGCAAGCGCAATCCGTGCCTTGGGGCAGCGGGTGGTAAGTTCGTGTTGCAGGCGGGTGATATCGCTCTCGCCCCCGGCGGGGATGGGGACGACCTGATCGATGGTCATGGTCGAACTTCCCCCATAAGGATTGGGGACATACTTTTCAAAGCGGAAGCACAAACTGCGGGGCGGATTCTGATCCACCCACGCCGACTTCAAGTAGACGCTGAGGCCCACCCAGGTGGTGTAGGCGCTATTGTAAAACAGGCCGTCTCGGCCGAAGTAAGCTTCAGGCGTGGCCTTGAGGAGAGCGGTTCGCAGCGTTTCCGGCGCCCGCTTGCCATCCCGAGCACTCACCGCCACGAGGCCGGAGATTAATCCAATGCAGAAGAGGATATAGAACGTCTTCGCGAGCCAGGAGCCGGGAGCGAAGATGAAGACTCCCCCGGCGATGATGGAGAACGGCAACACAAATTTCCGCCAATCGCGCGTCATCTTGAATTTGGGAGGCGTGGCCTTCACGCGCGCCACCTGAACTTCCACCCACTGCTTCCACTCCTCGGCCGGGTATTGCCAATGCACCCACGAATCGCCCATCAGAATGGTGAGCGAGCGGTCAAACTTGAGGGCATTGAAGTATCCGACGGGCAGCATAACCGCTCCCAGCAGGAGAACGATACTGCCCAGCGCATAGATCACATACGGGCCGTTCCCGGGAAGGACAACCGCCAGGATTCCCAGAATGACCACCGCGACGGCGAAGACCTTGGCCCATTTGTAGACCTTCTCCCGGTGAACGTGCACCATCTTGGCCGAAGGCGGAAGCACCGTTGCCAGTTGCGCATCCTTCGGAGTCGACACACTTTGAATAATAAAGATCAAGGCGAGCGTGCCAAAAATGACGACGACACCTATCGTGACGCCTGCCACCACTGGCGACCGGTGGATGACCAGATTGACGGCGCCCACGATGAGTCCGCCGAGCGCGGCGATCGATAAGAGCACATAAACCACAGTCCGCAGGCTCGACCGCGTGGTATAGAGCGGATTGCGGCGCCATGCCATCCATGCGCCGACTGCGGAAAGCAGGGCGAAAAGCACCGGCAACATGCGTTGGCCTCCTGGCCATAATTTGCTTTGCGGCGAGAATGAACAGCCATAAGCCTAACACAAACTTTTGTGAAGGAAGTTTGCGGCTCGACGGATGACGGCTCCGTTCGCAGGTCGTTAAGCGGTTCGTTTGCGTTTGTGGACCGGGCGAATCAGGACCTCGGCGGGTATCTTCAGGGTTCGATTTAGGCGGCGGATCATGGCGAGCGAGAGGGGGCGATCGCGTCGAAGCACCTCGTAGACTCGCGTGCGATTGCCAATCACGCCGATCAGCGACTTCTTGTCTGCTCCACGCTGTTCGAGGCGGAACTTGATCGCTTCAATCGGGTCGGGCGCGTCCACGGGAAATTGCGCCTGCTCGTAGGCCTCAACGAGTGTCGCGAGAACGTCCAATCGATCTCCCGCCGGGGTGCGCTCCCCAGCTCCCCAAAAGGCGCTCGATTTCGCGGAGCGCCGCGGCATGTTTGGCGTCCGTCTTGATGGGCTTAATCTCCATATTGCACCGTCCTCACATCAATCTGGTCGTACGCTTTGGGGAAATGTGTCAGGAAACTCATTAAGGGTAAGGATTGAACCGTGCCCCCTCTTTCACAGGCAAAGCGCGCTATGCGAGCCCAGGCGCACAAGTTCGAGGCTCTCGTCATCGGGCTTGCGGTAGATCAGAACGAGATCCGGTTTAATGTGGCAGTCGCGGTGATCGTTCCATTCGCCGGACAGTGGGTGATCGAAATTCGGGTTCGGCAGCGGCGTGTCGTCGGCAAGCCAGTTCACGACCTTCATCAGTAGTGCGTCCAGCTTATTGCCGTGGCGACCGGAATTTTCTCGCCTGTAGTCGCGCCTAAAGCGGGCAGTGTATTTAACTTCCCTCATTCAGACTCCGCAGCAGCTTATCCGGTTTGCCGACGCTCGCAAGCTCGCCCCGGCGCGCGGCTTTCATCGCGGCTACGGTTTCAGCGTTGGGATTGAACGGCTCGAACGGCAGAGCCTTTTCCGCCGCAACGCGTACCAGCAGCAGGCGAAAGGCATCCGACACGGTAAGGCCGATTTTCTTCAGCGCCGCAGCGGCTTCTCTCTTGGTGCGATCATCGATGCGGGCGCGAACAACGGAATTGGCACTCACAGCGCTAACCTCCTCTTGAGCTACATTGTAGCCCATACGCCGGAAAATGTCCAGTTTCCCATCGAACGCTGCAGCGAGGGCCGGCTGGCGCAGACGCCTGCTTTTTGGGCGTCTGCGATCTTCCTAATGGACCCTCTCTCGGGGGCCTGCACCGGCGAGAATATACTCTCTTACGCGATGCCCTTCTACCGCCGCGTTTACAGTGCCGGTGAACTTCAATTCGTCACCACCCGCACCTATCGCCGCATGTGCAAATTCCTTTTGGACCGCCATCGCCACCGTAGCGCGGACCTGTCCTGTAGGTCCGCGGCTTTTCGTCGTCGATCGGGAAGGGCCGCGGATCTGCAGGACAGGTAGCGCTACGATGACGGCGGCAGGAATTGGAGTGAAGGACCGATGACCCCCGGACTGATGAGTTCCCCCGGGGAATTGGCCATGGTCGAGCTGGATGTTTTGTTATTTGCAAGGCGCGTCCATTCTACGCATGGACTTGATGGGCTGAGTTCAAGTTCTAGGAAGTCCCTGCGGGAGATCGCAGACTCCCAAGGGCAGGAGTGTGCGCCAGCCTGCGCTCGCGGTGGTACCGTTTGGTTTTAGGAGATAGTTGCGGCTTGGCGCTAAGCGGAGGTTTCGTTAATTATGCCATCCACCCGGAAATTGGCAGGCTTGCCTCAGTGCAACACCCCCTGACAAGGGCCAGCTTCAACCCAATGGGCACCCTTCTTGTCTACGGAAACAATCGTGATCGGAGGTGCCACGAATTTGGATGCGGCGGGATCGTTTGCTTCTACGGAAATTAGGCGGCTTGCGACCTTCGCATCCTTACCCTTATTCCAGTCGGGAGATTGTTTCTCAAAGCTCTTTATGGCTTGGTCAAGGCCGATTACTTCTATGTCTCGGTTCGGATCATGGCCAACGTCGGTGAGGGCATCTGGGTAGCAATATTGCCGAGAAGCGCGGGCATACGAAAACTGGCCGGTAATCTGAAACCCGAACATTTCCACCCGGCACATTTTGAGCGTCCCATCAATCATGCCACCAATGAGAAGCTGGATCGTCGCATCAGGGGTATATGTTGCGTTGTGGGCTTGAAGGACTTTCACTACCGCGCCGATAGCAGGTACAACGACGGACTGAAGCGGTAATACCTTTCCGGTTGCCTGATCCTTAAGCGGGGTTGAATTCTTGATTTCATCTGCGACGACCACCTGGTCAACCTGAGCCAATCCAGCCAATCCGAAAACAAGATGGTGCGCAAGAAATACCTTGCAAGATGGATTGGGAGCGGGCGTTATTTGCCCTGCATGGATCGTTGTTTGTCTGGAATCGGCCGCAATCGTGATCCGCTTCGGTGTCCAGATGCCCACAATCGTTGTAGGACAAAGCATGGATGGAAAGGCGACGAGGAGGACGGCGCAACAAACGAGCCGAGCAAATCTAGCGCGTACCATGGCCCCGATTCTATCACAGCTATTTCGATAATTCCTTGAGCGTCTTAGTGAGCTTGCGGATGTCCTCGATGTCAGCAATTAGCTCAATCCGGGCCTTCATCTTTGGGAGCTTTGATAACGCCGCGGGGTCAGTGGCTTCGTTCAGCGCCTTCTCCAGCTCCTTCTGGGTCTCCGCCGGGCCGAATTTGATGATGTAGCGTTCGATTATGATAAAACGGTTATATTTATGTGTCGATGATATGCGGTATGATATAGCTCCTATGCGCGAGGCCGTAGCGCAGAGATGAGCGCTGTCGGCTCTTCTCTGCGGCACTTGGCCGGAAAGCGAATGCCCATTTGCTCACCGGGGGCGGCACAGGGGGAACGTGAACGACCGCCCTGTGGCGCCGAGCGGGTTATCGGTGGACTGCGTGTTTCTGGCCGCTGGCCCCCGTACACGAAGAAGGGATGGAAGACGACATCACCGCCACGCGGTGGCTCGGGAGGACGAGCCGCAGAGCAATTTCTGAAGAGCGAAGTGGCTCTGCGCTACGCCCTGTCGGCTGTTCGCGGTGAGCATGTTCGCGCCGTTGCACTGGGCCTGGGGAAACGGTAGTATCGAACTCATGACCGATAAGCAGGCGGTGATCGACGCTCTTCATCGACTTCCGGAGGACGCCTCGCTCGAGGAAATCAGCGAGGAACTGCGCATCATGGCGGCCATCCGGCGCGGACGGGCGGACATTGCCGCGGGGCGCACCAAGACTCAGCAGGAAGCGGAAAACTTGCTTGAGTCCTGGGCCACAGCATGGATTTCGAGATAATTTGGTCGGACGCGGCGATTGCCGACCTCCAAGAGGCTTGCGCTTATATTGCCCAGGATGACCCGCAGGCAGCCCTTCGTCTCGGCCGGGGTATCCTCAAGCACGTTCAAGTTCCAGCATCTTTCCCCTTTATTGGCCCTACCTATCCCCGCGGCGTGAAAGGAACCTTGCGCGAGATCGACCCGCCTGCACGAATATGAGGAAAGACGACGAGATCACCGCCACGCGGTAACTCGGGAGGACGAGCGCCAGAGTAACCTCTGAAGCGCGAATTGACTCTGCGCTGCGTTCCTTTGGAGATACCTACGGCCCGGTTTGCCAGCGGTAGAGGGTTTCGGATATGCATTTACGCCGCAAACGATTCTTTGTGCTATGGCTGGCAATCGCTTTTTCGGTGGCAATTATTGTAGCTGCGGTCTGCCCGATAACCACTCTCGAGACTCCGCGATGGGACGTATGGGTGGTCGATGAAAAAGGACAGCCGCTCGCGGGAATGACGGTCAGGATCGCCTATCGAAATTACTCCGCAGAATTCGCTGGAGGCGAGCAAGATTTGCCCACGGATGCCGCCGGACACGTGGTGTTTCCCGCCAGGACGATCACGGCCACGGGGCTGATTCGCCTGTTGGCGACTTTAGACTCGGCTAAGGCGGGAGTCCACGCAAGCTTTGGCCCTCATGTGTATGTGCTCGCCTTCGGGGAAGATCGTGATGAATCTCCAGCGTCACCCAACTATGTAACCGATTGGACCGGCAAACCTGATCACATGGCGTCGCACATTATCCTTAAACCCTCGGGCGGCGGGTAGGGCATTTTTGAAACCGCGAGGCTGTGTCAGGGGGGAAGGGGGCACCACGTTTCCTGGTTTCTCCACTTGGCGCCACGCCGACGGTAGAGCAAGCAGGTAGCCTGCTCTCCAGGCTCCGCCGCCCTTCGTTAAACGTGAGGGACGGTTGCATGCTTCGCGTTCCCCACATCAGGAAGCAACCGCTCAACGGCGACGAAGGGGCTACCTCATGCCTGCCCATCCCGGGCCGAATTGGCCCCTGTGGGCACCGACGAGCGGTGCCCGTACCAGATATATTCAACAAAAGTCCTCTCCCCTCGGAACATTTGTCCCTATCCTCCTAACCTCTGGTCGCCATCGTGCTACGTATCTACAGGAGCATTGTCGTGTGGGTAAAAAGGCGCACCGCAGAGCGGGTTTGGGGGCAGCCGGCAGGCTACCAGGAAAGCCTCGGTAAACTCGGTACTTGGCCCCCGGCGCCCAAGCTTTGGGGAAGTCCCGCGCATGAACAACCGGCTCCCGAACCTAGGATGTTGGTTCAGTTTCCTGACGTAGCGGCGGGTTTATCCCGCCATCGTCGCTCGAAATAAACCGATCGATGGCGGGATAAACCCGCCGCTACGTCAATTTGAACCACTGCCGGACTTAGACGCCGATCCGAGGTGGAAAATGGCTAGGCGAGCCTCTCAGGAGACTTGCAAGTTTATGAAAAAAAATAGCTTATATCGAAGTCAGAAGCTTGGTGAGTAGCTCATTTCCGGGCAGAAGAAGAAAAAAGGGTATTAATAATATACGTTCGAAGCCGGAATCTCTATGAAAACAAAGGAACGCCAGACATAATGCCCGAATGAAAACAGACTTTTTGGTCTTCATTTTTGACATTTTTATGTAACTGATGCTCATTTTGCAGAAAATTGCGGTTTCGAGACGACACGTTGTCAGATCAATTCGGTTTTCAGCGAATCAGACTCCTTCCTCCGGGAGTTCCCGTTCTTCCCTGAGGTTGGAACATCGGAGACGCAGACATTAAAAGGCATGCGCCAGCCACGACCCTACAGATTGTTTGCTTGCCCGGAGTTGTGGGACTACAATCCCACCTCTTCTTGGCGACGGGAATGGAGCGTCGAATGATGCGAGATCGTATGCGAATACCGATGGGCGTCCGCGCTTTGCTGGTGTTGGTCATCGCGAGTTCGACCTTCATTGGTTGGAGCCTCCGGGCGGGACACGTTTGCGCGGCCGAGGACCAACCCTCCAAAGCTACCGTGTGGCCCTCCGCGCCTCCTGCGAGCTGCCCTTTCCAAAAGTCCACCGACATCACCGGCATTGCCTTCACCGGGCGGCACGTTCGCTACGCCGACGCCGACACGTGGTATCCCTCTTGGGCCGCCAACGGGAGGATGTATTCCCCTTGGACGGATGGCAAGGTGGGCAGCGTTGAGTCCTCTTCCGCCGGCCCCAAGGCCACCACGGGGTTCGCCACCATCCTGGGCGACGACCCACTGCACCTGGAAATCATCGATGCCGGCACTTATCCCGGCGATCCCGCTCCTTACGAGGGACGCTACCCTTGCGGCAGCCTTGTATATAACGGCGTGTGGTACTACGGCACCTATTGTTTGCTCGATTCCGATCACGACCCCGGAAAGGGTTTGAACTGGGACATCCTCGGGCCCTTGGTGGGGTATCGTTACTCGACGGACTACGGTAAGACGTGGCACGACACGCCGCATACGCCCGCCGACCCCTTGTTTCGAGAGCCTGCCGCGCCCGGCGGCAAAGTAAAAATGGGGTCTCCGCACTTTGTCGACTTCGGGCGAAACATGCAGCACTCCCCCGACGGCAAGGCTTACCTGGTGGGCCACGGCGCCATCGATCCCGACCCCGACCCCCGGCCCGCCAATCTCAGTTGGATTACCGGCGACCAGATTTATCTCGCCCGCGTCAAGCCTGGTATTTCTAATATGAATAATCGCGCGAAGTATGAATTCTTTGCCGGTTACGACCGCCAGGGGAACGCTGTCTGGACACCGGACTTTTCCAGAATTGGACCTCTCGTCGGTTGGAACAACAACTGCGGCTGCGTTACCATGACCTATAATGCTCCACTCAGGAAATTCCTGATGTGCGTGACCGACGGCGGCAACACCATTTCCAAGTTCAATACCTACATTTTAGAGTCCGACCACGTCGCCGGCCCGTGGAAGCTGGTGGTCTACATGCGCGCGTTCGGCGAACAGGCCTACTTTGTAAATATTCCCTCGAAGTTCATCAGTGCCGACGGCCGGACGGCGTGGCTTTGCTATGCCGCGAACTTTTCCAATGGCATCCCCAACTGGGATACCCACTACCGCGATATTCCACCGGGCAGCGGCTATGGAATGACTTTGCAGGAGATTAAACTAATACCCTGAAATTTAACGGAGCACGGAGGCTGAGATGAACCGAAGTAGGAATGGTCGGATGGCGCGATCGAGGGTTGGAGGGGGAAGGACAACAAAGACTTGGGGACTGCACCTCATGGGTTGGCTGCTTGTGACGATCGTGGCCGTCGCTCTAGTGGGCCCGGGGCGCCATTCCGCCGCCGAATCGCCCCAGACCATTGCCGCCGCCTTGCAGCCGTACCTCGACAACCACACCCTGGCGGGGGCGGTGACGCTGGTGGCCTCGCGCGACCGGGTGCTCAGCCTCGAGGCCGTCGGCTACATGGATATTGCCGGGAAGAAACCGATGAAGACCGACGCGCTGTTCTGGATCGCCTCTCAGTCCAAAGCCATGACCGCCACCGCGCTGATGATGCTGGTGGACGAGGGCAAGGTCAACGTGGACGATCCCGTGGAGAAATACCTGCCGGAATTTAAGGGCCAGTGGGTGAAGGCCGAGCAGGACCCGGACCACATGCTGCTGAAGCGGCCCACGCACCCCATCACCGTCAAGAACGTGCTCACCCACACGAGCGGCCTGCCGTTCAGCTCGCCGCTCGAGACGCCGACGCTCGATGTGCTGCCCCTCGCCGCGCGCGTTCGCAGCTACGCCATGATGCCGCTCGAGTTCGAACCGGACAGCAAGTACGCGTATGCCAACGCCGGCATCAACACCGCCGGGCGCATCATCGAGGTGGTGAGCGGGATGCCGTACGAACAGTTCATGGACCAGCGGCTATTCGAACCGCTGGGGATGAAGGACACGACATTTTGGCCGAGCGAGAAGCAACTGCGGCGGCTGGCCAAGTCCTACAAGGCGAACGCGGCCAAGAACGGGCTGGAAGAAACCACGATTACCCAGCTCCGCTACCCGCTGAGCGACCGGACTCGCCAGCCCATGCCCGCAGGCGGCCTGTTTTCAACCGCTTCCGACGTCGCTCGGTATTGCCAGATGATCCTGAACGGCGGCGTGCTCGACGGCAAGCGCTACCTTTCCGAGGCCGTCGTCAAGCAAATGACCAGCAAGCAGACTTCTGACGCCGTAGACACCAAGTACGGCTTCGGGTGGAGTGTGGGTGACGGCGAGTTCGGCCACGGCGGCGCGTACGCCACGAACATGACCGTCGATACCAAGGACGGCTTGGTCTTCATCTGGATGGTCCAGCACGCCGACTTTCCCGGCAACGGCGCGAAAAGCCGGGACGCGTTCATGCAGGCGGCAAAAGGCACTTTTGTCCGATAATCGCCCCTGGTGAGAGAGCCACGATGCGCTGTAGCCATGATGTGCCGCACGAGTCCCAGCCGCAAAATGACCCCAGTGAATTCACGGGTGAGGTGTATACTGCTGCGCCGGAGGTCTCCTATGCATAAGATTACCCGTCGTGGATTTCTCGGTTCTGCCGTTGCTGCCGGCTTGTGCGCGCGCGTGGGCTTCGCCCAACAAGGGAAGCTGCGCATCGGCGTGACCGACTGGAATCTGGAGCTGGGTGCCAACCCGGAAGCAGTTCCGCTCGCGGCCAAGCTTGGATTCGATGGGGTGCAGATGTCGTTTGGGCGAAAGCTCGTCGATGGCAAGATGCCCACCGACAATCCCGACGTGATCGCCCGTTACCTGAGCCTATCCAAACAGTACAACATCCCCATCGAAGGAACCTGCGTCGACAAGCTTCATGACAATGGCCTGAAGAGCGACCCGCTGGGCCCCAAGTGGGTGCTTGACTCCATCCGCCTGACGAAAGCCCTGGAGACCAAGGTGCTGCTGCTGCCGTTCTTCGGGCGCTGGGCGCTTCAAACCCAAGCGGAGATGGACCACGTCGGCGATCTGCTGCGCGACCTCGGACCGGAAGCCACCAAGGCCGGAGTGATCCTGGGCCTTGAAGATACCATCTCCGCCGAGGACAACGTGCGCATCATGGACCGGTCGCGGTCGTCGAGCGTGCTGGTGTACTACGACGTGGGAAACTCGACGCAGGCCGGGTTCGACGCGGTGAAGGAGATTCGCTGGCTCGGGAAAGACCGGATTTGCCAATTCCATCTGAAAGACAATCCGCACTACCTTGGTGAAGGAAACATTCAGTTTGCGCCTATCATGCGAGCCATTCACGATATCGGCTTTTCCGGCTTCGCAAACCTGGAGACCGACGCGCACCGAGACCGATTAGAGGCGGACATGCGCAAGAACCTTGCGTACATTCGCAACGTCATGGCGGAGTCTTGATCGCGGCGGCTTGACAGGAAGTGGTTGCAAAGACTCTCAAGTTGTACCCTAACGCAGCCGATAACTTAAGTCAGAGGAAAACGCCATGGACCATCCCATCGAGGCCATCTGTGCGCCTGATGGACGCTGGGTCGCAACGATGTCCCGAATTCCAGGTCTGGTCGTCTATGGTGAGACGCGGGAGGACGCGGTGGTTTCGGCGCGAAAGGTGTCCGCGATCTTGCGCAATGAGGGCCGAAGGAGTGACGGAAGAATCCTTGCTTTCCACCCGTGGCGGATCCCTGACTCCGCTCGAGGAGAAGCCTCGGCTTAGACCGCCAGTTCGTCGCGCACGACGAACCACAACAAGTTGGCCGGCCCGCCAGGTCCCAGCGACATGAACAGCGATCTCGCGCGTCACTCTTGCCAATCGGGCGAGTCCATCGAATGAAAGGGGGAGTTGTTCGTTTCGGACTAATCGATTGGAACCCAGGTGAATTCACCCCAAGTAGTCTGTGACATGTGGCACTTGTTGGCGTCGAACTTCTTCGGACTCTCGGAGTGGCCCGTGATTTTATCCGGCGTGACCGAATCCACCTCGAATTGTAAGGAAAGCTGACAATACTTGGTATCTCTTCCCCCGCGCGCCTTGCGGAGGGGAAAGGCGGTGTTGCTGTTCGACAGGCCCACCCATTTCGTTCCCTTGCGGCGGCAGTCGGTGCGAATGTAGGCACCCTGTCTGGCATCCGCGGGAGGAATATTCACCCACTCCGCATGGAAAGCGTCGTTCGCGATTTGTACGCGGAAGTCGTGTAGCGTTCCGACCGAGTGCCACATCTGCGATATCTGCCCGGGTTCCTGTTTGATGGGTTTAGGGGCTGTTGGCTCCTGCCTAGTGGGCGGCGGGGAAACAGCCTTGGGTGCGAGTCCGCGCAGGGTCTGGATCAGCGGCTCGGTTGCGCCCGCGGTTCGCAGGTCACTCTCGACGGCAGGGGTCATCTGGAACGTAATCCCATATTTCTGGGCGAGGGAGGCAACGCGTTCCGGAGCCACACCCCCATGAAGGAGGCTGATGATGGCGGCTTCGGTCAGCGGTCCGTGCTTCTTCTCCTGCGCACCTAAGGTCAATGGAGCGACGGTGAGAACGAAGATCGCAAGGAGATGAATCTGCGGCGAACGAGGCATCGCTCCCCCCACTGTAACGCTCCGGCTTCTCGCCAAGTGTCTTGGGTATCTGTTGGCTTCCCACCCGGCCCATTTTCAGATGTGGAACTTGGGCAAGAGTCTTTACTCTTGTAATCGAGTCTACGGGTAATATACAGCCGACGTCCTGCGCGCGCAATGCTTCAACTGCGTATTCATCGCGTGGCCGATAAAACTAGCGGCGAACGTGTAGGCCCGGTGTGAGATGAGAGGTATTGATTGAGGGCTTGAGATGATCCTTAAAGGAAGGCAGGGGCGGCGGCTGGTTGAGTTGAGGTGCCTGCCGCCAGCCCCTGTTATAGGCGAGCTTATCGTCTGTGTCCGCCACCGCTGGAAGCGTGGCCGCCACCACCACCACTGCCGCCACTGCTTTTCGGCGCCGAATAGCTATGACCGCCACCACCGCTATTGCCTTTGGGGGCGGAGTAACTGCGGTTGCCGCCGGAAGGCGCTGAATACCCGCGGCCCCCTCCGTAATAGCTGCTGGGAGCGCGTTGGCGCATGATCGGCCGATTCAGGTCAAGCGAGGGGCGTGAACCACCGCCGTAGGAACCTCCCGAGTAGCCGCGTTGGCCAGAATAACCTTGCCAACCCCCACGCGAAGACTGTCCGGCTTCCGAACGCCCGCCGTAAGGGCTGGGGCTGGCGAAGCGCTGCCAACTGGGACTACCACCCGTAGCGCCTCTTCCCTGAAAACCCGAGCCCGCGCCATTACTTGCTGGAGACCGTCCTGAAGCGCTCCCGCTGGCATACCGCTGCCAGTTGTAGTTCTGGCGTCCCGCGCCGGCTTGCCCGGCCTCCGTCCGTCCAGGAGCCATGGAATTCGACCGTCCTGCAAAGCTCGCCGTGCTTCCGCTTACACGCCCTGCCGCGATCGAGTTGCTCCTGGAGAAGAAGTGCTCGCTACTCCCGAATCCGGCCCGGCTGCCTGCGAAGCTCCCAGCTCGAGTGCCAAAACCGGCTTGAGTGTGTGCCGCGGGAAGTGATCCTCGCACCATGCTCGCGTTGTGCATCATGCTTTCACTCACCGGCATCGAACGCCCCATGCGCCCACTGGCGAAGTCTGTCGCGGAGACGTTTCGAATGGCTCCACGAATGCGCGCATCGGTCATCGCGCGCTCCAGGTTCGAGCCAAACGCCGGCCCTCCTGCATGGATGAAGCCTGCGCCATGGAGCCCACTAAAGCCGATCGCGCCAAAGGCGTGGCCCGCTCCAAACCAGGGGTGGAAAATGTCGCGTGGACCGAGCGCCAGCCAACCAATCGAGCCAAAACCAAAGCCTACTCCGAAGCCCCCGCGACCAAATCCGAAGAAAGAGACATAAGCGGGCGCCCACATGGCCCGGAGACCAAACGCGCCTACTGCCGGCCACCAGGCCCAACGGCCGCCATACATGAACCAACGTCCATAGTGGTAAGGCGCCCAGCCCCAAGGCTCGGCGGAAATCCAGGTATATCCCCAATAGGGTTCATAACCCCAAGAACCTGCACTGTAGGGTACCCAGCCAGCATCCACCTGAGGCGTCCAGCACCAACCGTAGTCCGGCACTTGCTGCCATTGGCCGTAAGCATCAAGATCGCTCGACCCCGTCTCCTGCGGGTCGGTATGTTGCCACGCCTGCGCGCCTTGCATCTGCCGATCGCGGTCGCTGCACCACTTGTCGAACTCATCGCCTCCCGGCGCCGGATCGACTTTGTACTCGGGATTGTCCGAGCCGTGAATCTGGATCATCTGCCCTACCTCAACTTTGGTGCTCCCTTGATTAGTCAGGACTTCCGCTTCGCCCTGGAGTACGATCAGTTGCGTCTCGGTAGGAGAATTCACCAGGATGCGATAGGCGCCTGGCGACAGTGGATGCACTCCCATATTGGGGGTGTCGATCTCAGCATCGGCCTGGGTGTTCTTGAAGGCGCTAAACACGATCATGCCCGACGCCAACTGGATTTGAATCTTGTTCTGCTCGAGATCTGCCAGCTTAGCTTCCGTGTGCTCGGCGAGCCGCATCACGTTGGCAAAATCGAGTTGGACTTCCGCGCGCGACTGATCTGCCGTCGCCACCTTGTCACCCACCACGACTGGAGTATTCACCGTGCCTACCATCCACTCGCCGGCATCGCCGTGCATCGTGGTGACGTCGCCATGGATCACACTGATGCGGGCCGCACCCGTCTGGCCCTGCGGCGGTGCTTGCGGTTGACCTTGCGGTGGCGCCTGAGGCTGATCCTCGTCGTCAGCTCTTACGCTGGAAGGGAGAAGCAGCCCAGTTGAGAGTATTACTAGTGCAATCAGTAAGAATCGGTTTTTCATGGCCCACCTCGGTCCCACGTTCACGGTCGCACTCCAAGCTTACGTCCGCTCGCTATAGGGCAAGAGCGATGCCAAACTCAGAAATCGTTAATCTCATTTATCTCCCTTTAGATCACCTGCTTAAGAGAGACTATCGTTCTGGGGCTCGACTTGTTCCCGTCAGAACCCTGCCTAAATTCAGCCTACTGGTGGCCGTTTTCGGCCAGCAGGGGCATTTTGGCCGGTAGGACGTCTTCCCTTGTTATCCCGCTAACTTGACGAGGGCTTGTAACAAGGCACAGTTCTTACAGCCGTCCGTTGAGTCGGGTGGGTGCTCCTTCCCATAGATGTCCCTTACTCTGGCGAGCAGCAAGGGAACCTTATCCGTCGCCAAGTCTACGAAGCGAAGGTGGGAGCTGAACTCCATGATGAATCCTGATTCCGTCTGGTTAGAATCCTTCCGTGCTCTCTCATCGTCGGTTGCCGGCTCCGTGTAGATTAGAGCCAAGCCCGATACAGGAGCAACGCCCCTCTGTTCTCCGATCACCGCGTAGGCGTTTAGCTGGACCTCGTACATGGGGAACAGTTCGTCTTGGTGCTCGGTGAATCTGGCGGTCTTGTAATCGACAATCAGGTGCGATCCGTCCTGCCTCACCAGAATGCCATCCGGTGTCCCACGCAGGATGACGTTGCTCTCCCGGTCATGAATGCTGAACTTCGTATAGTGCGGCGGATTGATGTATCCCACGATGTTGCCCAGTCCCGCGAGCCACGGGGGCGCGCTGTGGTGGCGATCGAACCAGCCGTGCACGAGGCGCTTGCCGTAGGAATCGATCGAGCTGAAGATGCCGGGAAAGATCTGATAGGGGATTCCGTCCGCGTGCATCTGAATCCAGAAGCAGCGCGGGCAGAAGCCCGGCATCGCAACTCCCCCGAGATTCTTCGCCGAGATGGTGATGGGTTCAGACATCGCAATAACCGCGTCGAGTGTGGCCGGTCGAGGCATTCTACGCCACCTTGGCCCGCACGGGCAGGAAAAGGGAAAACGGGACACGGTAAACGGGATACGGGGAGAGAAGTCGGGATCATCAGCGAGAGAAATGGCACAATGATCCGATGATCAAATGATCCGATCTTCCGATCTCCCGATCGCCGGATCACCCCATCTCCCGATTCCCGCCTGAGTTGTCATTTCTCCGCCATTGGGGGAAAATGCAGGTCGCGCGCAGATCCGTGCTTGGCGGTGATTCCGTGCGGGCGCGACGCTGAGGCCTCTATGCCTGGTTTTGATCTGAAGTTCTACCTCGATCGTTTTCCCGAGGTTTGCAAGCAGAAGTTCGGGCGCGCCTATTCCTTCCGCGCGCTCGAGAAGAAGTTCGAGCCCCTCTGCACAGGCAATCGCTGGCTCGCGGCGAAGGACGTCATGAACATCTTCGATCCTGCGGCCACGCCCTTTGGCCACTACTGGCCCAAGCCCAGCGAAAAGGAGTTGGACCAGGTCCTGAAGAAGGCGCGGCTGGTGTTGGGCCCCTCGCCCGCCGACTCGCACGCGCTGGTCCGGCGCGCCCTCGATGTCCTGCACAGCATCGGGATCGTGTCGCTTGTCCTGCGCTTTGTTCATCCCGACCGCTACGGTGTTTTCTCCACTCCCATCATGAATCTACTTCAGGTTCACCGGCCGCGCACCATCGATCTCTACCTGGCCTATTGCGATGAGTTGCGCGCCTGGAAGGAACACTTTCGGCTTGAATCCGTGGCCGAAACCGAAACCGCTCTGTGGACCTACCACGAACTCGTCTCCGGTGAAACCAGCGAAGTTTCCACCACGCATTTGGAATTCGGCGCCGACGTGTGGATTCAACGCCGCCGCGTGGCACAGGTGCTGCGGCCCTTCCTGCGCAACTATGGGCCGCTGGAACTGGCGCGAATTCTGCTGGAAGAGGAACCCAAACTGGCGGGCAAGATTGCGGGAGAGGAATATGAGCGTCTGCTCCGCGTCGCCGCGCGCGAACTCTGCGGTGGCATGAACCTGAACGTCCGCGGGGCGATTGAAATCCTCTTCGATCGCCTCACCGAGGACGGTTACACCTCGCTCGAAGACAAGGCCCAACTCGATAAAGCCTGGAGAATCCGCAACGCCGCCGTCCACGCCGGACGCCCTCCCGACCCCGAACAGGTGGAGAACATGATCGATACCATCGAGCGCATCTGCCGTCCGTGGGAGAAGCCTAGGTAGGCAACTTAAGTAGTCTATTTACTGTTCGACCCCGACCGCCTAGGGCGATTCCTCGCCGGGCGGAGTCATGTCGACCAGCTTATAATCCGGAGGGATGGCGAAGAGACTTACATCCGGCTCACTGGGATTGATCCCGGTGACCGTGATTGTCAGTTCGCCGGTACGCGGGTCGTTGTGCTTGGTCACGAGATTGATGTGCAGTTCCTCGCTGTACCAGATTTCGTCCGTGACCACGACGGGCCGGCCGGTCCCGCTCAGATTCTCGGGGATCGCCAGGATCCTGGCACCTCGCACCTGAAACCTGCTCTCCTTTGTTATCATCAACATCTCCGGATGAACCTTCATTTTCGCACCTTTTCCTACGGCCATTCCCCCTGTAGCTCGACAACCCATGCCCGATGCGCGCCCTGGCACCTGACACCTGACACCTGAAACCTGCTCTCCCTTGTTTTCATCAACATCCCCGGATGAACCTTCATTTTTGCACTTTTCCATGCGGCTGGCTCCCACGGCCTCGGCAACCCACCCCTGATTGCCGGTCTGACACCTGGCACCTGACACCTGAAACCTCCTCTCCTTTGTTATCATCAACATCTCCGGATGAACCTTCATTTTTCACACTTTTCCGCGCGGCCGACTCCCACGGCCTCGGCACCCCGCTCCCGATTCGCGTCCTGACACCTGGCACCTGACACCTGAAACCTGCTCTCCTTTGTTTTCATCAACATCCCCGGATGAACCTTCATTCTCGCACTTTTCCGTGCGGCCGCCTCCTACGGCCCCGGCAACCCATCCCCGATTGCCGGTCTGACACCTGGCACCTGACACCTGAAACCTGCTCTCCATTGTTTTCATCAACATCCCCGGATGAACCTTCATTTTTGCACTTTTTTCTGTGGCCGACCCTCGATGGTTCGACGAGCCAATGCCCGATTCGCGCCCTGAAACGTGACACCTAACGCCTGGCACTTGAAACCTGCCATCCTTTGTTTTCATCAACATCCCCGGATGAACCTTCATTTTTGCACTTTTCCGGCACAGCCAATCCTCCCTGGCTCAACAGCCCATGCCCGATGCGCCCCCGACACCCATCACTTGGCACCTGAAACCTGCCCTTCGTAGAAACGCAAGTGCGCCGATTCGCCGAGCCAAGCGAGAGCGGATAACGATAGAAGGGAGAAAGAAAAGGCAAGAAGCGTCAGGAAAGACTCCGTTCGTGATAATCACATAAGTACTATACCATAGAGTAACCATTCTGTCAAGTTTTTTTTCGTGCGTGTCTGTCTCCTGCTGACGATTGCAAATTGTAGTGACAAATGCCGACGTAGCGCGGGCATCCTGCCCGCTGTCTCGGGAGCGTCCCGCTCCCGACCAGCGTGGGCAAGATGCCCACGCCACAGCGGGCGGGGCCCCGATTCATCGGGGCAGGCTGCCCGCGCTACGGAAGCAGTTCGTCACGCCATTCCGCAAAACTTAGTAATGCCCGCAGGGGATATCTTGAGATTGCAGTCAGCGGTCACTTACGCGGGAAATTTCTGGGCGAAATCGATGCGTTTTTGGATGGAAGGATGACTGTGAAAAATGAATTCAATCCAGGGGTGAGGCTGGCGTTCCGCGAGGTTCAATTCCGCCAGCTTTTCCATGCTGGAGATGAATGGGCCGCGCGAGGGAATGGCGCGCAACGCGTAAGCATCGGCCTGGCGCTCCATGGCGCGCGAGTATGAATTCACCGCGGGCAGAAGAACGAGCGAAAGAAACGTTGTGACCAGGGCGAGCAGCGGCAGGTTGGCGAAATCGGCTACGCCTTGGAATCCAAAGTGGGGCCCCAGCCAATCGAGGGCGCGGTGGATCAGGTAGAACCCTGCAATAATCGCGGCACCCTGAAGCGCGATCATCTGAAAAATGTGGTGGTGGACGTGGTGACCCAACTCATGCGCCAGCACCGCTTCCACTTCCTCATCTTCAAATTGTTCGAGCAGCGTATCCGACAGAATGATTCGGCGCGTGTTGCCGAGTCCGGTCAGAGCAGCATTCGCCTTCTTGCTTTTCTCGCTCAGCTTCCATTCAAACACGCCTTTCACCCGAGTGCCCGCGCGCCGCGAGAGTTCCAGCAAGCGCTCCGTCAGGGAGGTGTTTTCGAGAGGCTTAAACTTAAAGAAGATGGGCATAATCAGGACCGGGGCGAGGTTGGCCATCAGCACGAAGAACCCGATGAAAACGAGGGCGCACAAAATCCACCAGTGCTCGGGCCAATGTCGTATTCCCGCATAAAGAAACTCCATCGCCAGTACGCCCAGCGTGGCGCCCACGGCGAGGCCCTTCAGTTGATCTTTCACCCAACCCGCCAGCGTCAGGTTGGAAAGCCCGTAGCGATGCTCCAGCCAATAGCCGCTCAGGAAGTCGAGAGGGAGACTTACGACTTGCGTGATGATTCCGAACAGACCGAGGTAGATCAGCAGGGCGAGCCAGGGGCGCGCGCTATAGTGCACGCCCACATTCCGCAGCGCAATCGTCCACCCGGTGAACAGCAACATCAGCATGAGGGCGAGGTCAACGACGTAGCTCGTCACGCTCAAAATGCGCCCGGTTCGATGGTAGCGTTTTACGCGGTCCGAGTCGGTCATGGGTTTATCTTTGTCAATCGATCATCCTTCGGGATTGCCGATTTTCGATTGCCGATTGTCGAATCAGCTAACCAAGATCTCTGCCCTTCGCCAATGGAAGTGCCGCGGACCTCATCCGCACGTCTCATCAATCGCCAAAAACCGCCTGCCCAGATGAGTCGCGGCACCGGCTTCTGTGTTGGCATGCCTGCGGAGCTTTAGAGTGCGGCAGCTTGCTGCCGCTTTTTCACCAGCCAGCTTGCTGGCGGCCACTCTCTTATCCCGCTTGCCGGATGGGAATCGGCGCAGCTGCAAAATCCCGCGAGCAAGCTCGCGGGGAGGAAAGCGGCAGCAAGCTGCCGCACTCCAAAGCTCCGCGCGCCCGAACAACCCTTACGAAGGGTCAGGCGCGGGCACCTCCGCAGCGGCCGGTGCCAATCGGCTATCGAAAATCGGCAATCAGCAATCACCATTCGGCAATCGGCAATCGAAAATCGGCAATCACTTCGCCGTTGCGATGCGCTTCATTTCCTCAAGCAGCAGTCTAACTTGCTCGCGCGAGGGCGCTTCGGAGTAGAGCCGCAGCAGGTTTTCAGTCCCCGAGGCGCGAACCAGCAGCCAGGCGGAATCCCCGAACCGCATCTTGGCGCCGTCCAGGTCTTCGACCGCGGTCACCTTCAGCCCGGCAATTTTCTTGAACTTGCCTTGGGCCACTAGCTTCACCAACTGCTGAGCCTTCGAGAGTTCCACTTCCAAATCGATTCGGCCATAAAAGTGCGGCCCGAACTCCTGGGTCAATTCTTCCACCAGTTCACCCAAGGTCTTGCGCTTTTGCGCCATCACTTCCGCCAGCAGGAGCGAGTTCAGAATGCCGTCGCGCTCGGGCAGGTGCCCCTTGATTCCGATGCCGCCGCTTTCCTCGCCGCCAATCAAGATGTCGCGGGCGAGCATCAACTCGCAGACGTATTTGAAGCCGATCGGAGTGACGTGCAGGGGCAATTGGTGCTTGCGGGCCAGCTTGCTCACCATCTCGGTAGTCGAGAAGGTCTTGACCACCTCACCGCGCAATCCCAAATCCTCCACCAGGTGCTTGAGAAGAATGCAGAAGATCTTGTGCGAGTCGATGAACTCGCCCGTGCGGTCGATGGCGCCGATGCGGTCGGCATCGCCGTCCGTGGCAAAGCCGCTATCGAACTTGCCTTCCATCACCGCGCTGCGGAGGCCTTCCACGTGCGGTTCGATGGGCTCGGGATTCAAGCCGGGAAAGAGCGGATTGTGCTCCGAGTGAATCTCGCGGAAGGGAATTCTCGCCTCGATGAACAAGCGCGAAATGCAGCCGATGCCAGCTCCATACATCGGATCGATGACGAACCTTTGGGCGGAGGCGCGAATTTGGCCCAGACTGACTAATTGCTTCAGCCGTTCGAGGTAGGGAGTGGTCAGGTCAACGACTTCAATCGCGGCGGGCTTGGCTTTGCGCGGCTGCGTGCGAGCGCTCTCGAGACGATGCAGGTGAGTCTCAATGCGTTGGATAATCGCGGGGTCCGCCGACCCTCCATACGGCGCTTTGAACTTCACTCCATTCCATCGCGCGGGGTTGTGGCTGGCGGTAATCATCACCGCACCCGCAGTTTTCCGCGCGACGACGGCGTAACTTACCGCAGGCGTGGGCGTGCCCTTGTCCGCCAGCCATACGGGAATTCCGGCGGCAGAGAGTAACTCGGCCGTGGCGCGTGCAAACTCAGGGGAAAGGAAGCGCATGTCGTAGCCCACGATCAAGCCCTGCGCCGGCTTGCTCTCTTCGCGAACGTATTGCGCGATGGCCGCGGCCACCCGCCGCACGTTAGCGAACGTGAAGTCCTCCGCGATGACGCCGCGCCAGCCATCCGTGCCAAATTTTATTTTATCCATAATAAAGGGCCGAAACTGGAAACTGGAAATTAGAAACTCGAAACTCGTAGGGGCACCCCTCGTGGGTGCCCACCGGCGGGCGCCCACGAGGGGTGCCCCTACGAGAACGCGCTACAACAATTTTTTGAGTCCCGCCTTATCCAGTGCCTGAACCGCCTTACCGACATCTTGCGACCGGCCGCGCCGGGTAACAAGAATTGCGTCATCCGTCTCGACGATGACGAGGTCCTGAACGTCGACCGTTACGACAAACTTCTTTTTGGAAACGATCATGTTACCTCGTGAATCGAGGCACAGGCTGCTTTCCGGCCGGACGTTGGCCTCGCCATCTTTGGCTGAGAGATCGTAAACCACATCCCAACTGCCAACATCGTTCCATCCAATGTCGGCGGCCACAGCGTGGATGTCTCGAATCTTCTCCATAACGGCAAAGTCGATGGAAATCTTCTCGAATTGCGGGAAGAGCCGGCGAAAGGTTTTTGGCGACCGCACCCCGCCTGCCGCGGCCAGCTTCGCCAAAAGGTTCGCCATTTGGGGCTGATACTTGGCGAAGTTTTCGAGGAGGGTGGTGGCTCGCCAGATGAACATGCCGCCGTTCCACAGATATTTCCCGGAAGCAACGTAACGGCGGGCGACTTCGAGTTCGGGCTTCTCCGTGAACTTTTCCACGCGGTAGATTTCTTGGCCCCCGATGCGCGCCTCGTGAGCTCCCACGCGCACATAGCCAAAACCCGTGTCGGGTCGCGTGGGCTTCAAGCCGATCACCACCGACCTGCCTTCCGTTTGCGCGGTTTCGCAACCGGCCCGCAGGACGCGAAGGAACTCCGCGGTTTTGGTAATGGTGTGGTCAGCGGGAAGCACCAGCATCAGCCCTTGCGGGTCGCGTCGGCAGATTTCGTGCGCCGCCACTCCCAGCGTGGGTCCGGTGTTTCGCGAGGCCGGTTCCGCCACGATTTGCGCGCGCGGAATTTGCGGCAGGCGCCGGCGAACCTTCCGCCAGACCAGTTCGTTGGTGTAAACGTAGATGCGCTCGGGGGGAATGATAGGCCCGAGCCGCTCCACCGTCTGTTCCAGAAGCGTGCCGTGGCCAAAGAGTTCGAGTAACTGCTTGGGATGCTTGCGGCGGCTCAGCGGCCAGAACCGCGTTCCGCTGCCCCCGGCCATGATGACGGCATGGGTGTGATCGAAGACCGATTTTCGTGCCATGAAATCTTACTCAAAAACAATCTGGCGGATTTTCTCCACGGGAATTCCTCGCTGCTGGAGCGGATCGCGGAAGTCCTTCTGGAGGTCGGGGACGTAGAACTTCAAGAACTTGGTGTCAATCGCCGGAACCATGCGGTACATGTTCGCGGCCGGCGGGATCAACCAAGTGTCGCCGGGCCGATATCCCAACCAGCCCGCCTCATTTTCGAGACGCCCTTCGCCTTCCATGATTGAAAGGACTTCCACCTTCTCGGGCGAACTGTGGAAGGTGGCTGAGTGGACAACGCTCAAGACCTCGAGGGCGAAGTAGCGGCTGGCGAGAACGAATCGCCGCGTGCCGTATTTCTCCTTGAACTCGATTTGCGGCAAGTCGCGCAACGGGGGCAATTCCGGGCGAATTACCTCGAGCCCCTTGTCGAGGTGCAGCGGGCGGGGTTTGCCATCCAAGCCCGGTCGGCCAAAGTCATCAAGCCGGTAAGTGATATCGGAATTCTCCTCGACTTCGAACAGCACCATGCCAGGTCCAAGGGCGTGAACCATTCCGGGAGGCAGAAACACTGCTTCCTCGGGCTGCGGCTTAAACCGTTGCAGGGAGTTACGCGAGGTGCTGTTCTTGAACGCCGGAAGCAATTGCTGCATCGTGACGCCAGGCTTGAGGCCGAGGAGAATCGCGGCGTTCTCGTCGGCTGTCAGGAAATACCACATTTCGCACTTGCCCAAGTTGCCGGGGTCGTGGACAGCGGCGTAGGCGTCGTCGGGATGGACCTGCACAGAGAGCCAGTCGCTGGTAAAAATGTATTTGGCGAGAAGCGGAAAGCGGCGGCCCGGCCACGCTTTTCCGTGCAGCTCAGGGCCATATTTTTCCGATGCCTCGGCGAGCGTCATTCCGGATGCAGGACCGTTCATGAGGCGCGAAACATCATCGGTGACCCACACCTCGCCAATGCGCTGGTCCGAAGGCTTCGCGCCTCCGCCGGCGTCCGGAGCGGGCATGGTGAAGAGTGGAGCCAAGTCCTGCCGGCCCCAAATTTTTGGCTTGTAGATGTTCGAGAGTTGAACGGGACTGTTAAAGGTGGACATGATTAGGAGCGGTGATGAGTGACGAGTGACAAGTGACAAGCAAGCGAATTAGCCACGGCGGCGGGTGTGCGCTTCCGTTACCGCACGCGACCGATGTTCTTTTGTTTGCTCGTCACTCGTTACTTGTCACTCGTCGCTAGATTTTAGAACTTGCCGAAGAATGCCGCCATTCGCCTTAGCCCCTCGTCAATATTTATTCAGTGAAGTTGCGTAGGAAAGGCGAACGTGTTGCTGAGTTCCAAACGCGGGTCCCGGCACCACCGCGACGTGCGCCTCCTCAAGAAGTTTTTCCGCCAGGACCGTGGTGTCAGCCAGGCCGTCGCGATTCAAGTAAGCCGAGATGTTGGGATAGGCATAGAACGCCCCTTGCGGCAGCGTGCACGTGACGCCGGGAATCGCGCGCAAGCCTTCCACCACGCGGTCGCGGCGGCGGCGATACTCGGCCAGCATGGCGCGCACGGAATCCTGCGAGGCGCGCAAGGCCTCGACCCCGGCTTTCTGCGCGATCGAAGTGGGATTGGAAGTCGAGTGGCTTTGGAGCTTCAGCATATTTGACAAAAGCTTGTTCGAGCCCAAAGCAAACCCCACGCGCCAACCCGTCATGGCATACGTCTTGGAGAGCGATCCGACGATGATCAGGTGATCTCGATCCATCGAACTTCCTAGGGAAAACGGCGCGTCGTCATACAGAAATTGGCAATAACACTCGTCGGACATCAGGAGGACTTTGTGGCGCGCCGCCACCTCCAGAAGCCGCTCCATTTCCTCGCGCGGGACCACTGCGCCGGTGGGATTGTTCGGCGAATTCACCACGATCATCCTGGTTCGCGGCGTGATGAGCTTTTCCACTGCCTCGGCGCGCATGGTGAAATTCTCAGCTTCATGCGTTTCCAGGAATACCGCCTTGCCGCCGGCGTAGTTGATGATGTCGAGATAGGAGACCCAATAGGGGACGGGCAAAATCACTTCATCCCCGTCGTTGAGCGTGGCCATCATGGCTTCAAAGATGGCCTGCTTGCCACCCACGGTGACCAGGCACTCCTCGACGGAATAGTGCGAACCGAAGTCCTTGGCGTGGCGGTCCACCAGCGCTTCCTTCAGTTCCCGTGTGCCGCCCGTGGGCGTGTACTTGGTAAAGTTCTCTTCCAGCGCGCGGACCGCCGCCTGCTTGATGTGATCGGGGGTGGGGAAGTCGGGCTCGCCCGCGCCAAAATCAACCAGCTTGGCGCCGGTCGAGCGCAGCTTTTCCGCCTTCTGCACCACCGCGGCGGTGGAGGAAACTGAAATCCGTGATATACGTTCGGAGAATTGCATTGCAGCTCACAGCCGACAGCTTACAGTCAACAGTTTCTCTGAACTGCTGACTGGAAACGTTGACTTCCTTTCATGGTTTGGCCTGTAGGACCTTTTGATGGAGCCGTTCCTCGACGACCGCTGGAACCAACCCGCTCACGGAGCCGCCGAGTTGGACGACCTCCCGCACGAGGCGCGAACTGACGTAAGTGTAAGAGAGCGCCGGCATCAAGAAAACGGTCTCCACATCAGGCGCGAGCTTGCGATTCATCAGCGCCATTTGCAGTTCGTATTCGTAATCGGTGAACGCTCGAATGCCCCGCAACAGCGCTTTCGCCTGCTTCTGCCGCGCATAGTCCACCAGCAGTCCGCTGAAGGTGTCGACCGTAACGTTGGGAATGGACCCTGTCGCATCCCGGAGCATTTCCACTCGCTCGGGTACGGTAAATAGCGGGTTCTTCTCGAGGTTCGTCAGTATCGCAACAATGAGCCGATTGAAAATCTGGCTTCCGCGCTCGATCAAATCGAGGTGACCATTCGTGATCGGATCGAAGGACCCGGGATAAATTGCAACGATCTCAGTCATGAATTGAAAGCGCCCGAACCGCACACAAGCCTTCAATTCATTCTAGCGTTTGAGTCGGAATGTTGTAAACGGGATTCTGGTTGGCGAAGTAATGCAAACCTGTTTTGCAGATTTGGTCCTTTTCCCTAGACGAAGGTCGATCTCCGTGGGTTCATTCGACAATCGGCAATCGACATTGGCAGTTAAGAGAAAGCCGCGGACCTGCAGAACAGGTCGGCGCTACGCAGGCCTTGTGATTGTGGATAAACCGCTAATACCCGATACAGAGCGCTATAGCCAGAGCCAGTGCGCCGGCGAAGCTGGTGCCGGCGAAGTTCACGATGCCGTTGGTGACCAGGTCGCGGCGTTCGAGTGTCGCTCCTAGTAAGCTATCGAAAACGTTGCCGGCCACCGCGGCGGCCAGAACAATCAGGGCTCCGCCTTTTCCGCACAAGCCCAGGCTGAAGCCCAGCGCCACCACCAGCGCGGAAGCGAACGCGCCGGCGAGGGTGCCCCCGACCGTGATGCCTCCGTCTTCACCCGCGGGCACACGTTTAAATGTAGTAATTAGGTAGGAGCGATCGGAGAGGTACTGTCCGATTTCGCTGGAAACGGTGTCGCCCGTGGCTTCCGCGAACGCCGCGATCATCGCCATCAGAAACGCGTATTGGTGGTGAGTCGTGATGACCAGCAGAGCAAAGAACGCCCCCGCCAGCGAATTCGCCAGGGCCTCGCGCCAACTGCGTGCGCCGCCGCGTCTTTCCGCAACGCCGCGTGCCGCCTTCCGCGCGTAGCCGAAGCGGGTCGCTACGGAACCGATGGCGAAGAAGGCAAACATCATGAGGAAGCTTTTGTAGCCCCAGCCCAGATACACGGCCACGCCCAGTAGAAATCCGCAAACCGCGCCGGAACGGTTGACCATCTTCAAGCCGAGCGCTATTGCTGCCAGTGCAAGATTGATCGCCGCGGCCACCAAAATGCGGCGGCCAAAAAAGGGAAGGTTGCTGTCGAGGGCGCTGCGTTCAACGAAGTACAGGCAATACATGAATCCGCCCGCCACCAGCGGAACCGTGGCATTGTCATCCAGGCGAATGGGGACGGACTCGACCAGCGCACCGGCCAGCGCTGTGGCCGCGCAAATCTTCAGAACGACGCCCGGAGCGACGCCGGGGGTCAGAGCGGGCACTCCGTGCGTGAGCCTCAGCGCCACGCCGACCGCCACCCAACGCGTCAGAACGTAGGCGCCCGCCGTGCCGGCCACGATGAATCCCAGAAACCCGGACCAGGTCTTTTCGCGATTCCAGGGGAGCGCCGGCCCGCCCAGAGCCCCGCCGGCAACGCTCGCTGTGCCATCTCCCAATGCCACGATGGCCCAAGCGGCGGCGGCAATGTGCAAGTCGTGGCGGTACAGCAGAATCAGCGCCAGTACTGAAATTGGGTAGATAACGATTCCGGTCCAAACGCCCGCGCCGGGTGTGCTGGACGGGCTCTTGCGAAGGTCTGCACCGATGCGCGGCAGCACCGCAACATTGAAAAGCAACGCCAGCAGCGCGCATCCCGCCGCCTGTTGCCAGTTAAGATAGGGCAGCAGGAATGCGAAGATCAGCATGGACATGTGCACGATCTTGCGAGTAGAGAAGAGCGGCGCGCGCGTCGCCGTTATGGCATTGGCAGTTTCAGGCATGCTCTGCAGGGCCGTCTTTCAGGCGGATTTTTCGTGCGCCGCCAAATCCAGTTTCGGGTCCGATTCGTAGATTCCAGAACCCGCAGATTCCGGCGCTACTCGAGAAGTGTCACGATACTACGTAGACCTTATGTGGTTCAACGGGGGATAACGCGCGGCCTTCTCTCCTCGAGGGTCTTCAGGAGGCCCTCCTCCAGCGGGGCAGCATAGTAGTCAAGCTCGCGTATTGCCTTGGCGCTCGAGTAGACCCAATCGTGTTTGAAGATCTCCACAACGCCGGGGGTGAGTCGAGGAGAGTGGCCGAACATGCGGGCGCGCGCCAATTCCACCGCGCCCACCAACCTCCCAAAGCGAAATGAAAGATGGCGAACGGACCCCTGGAGGTGAGCGAAATTCGCCAGGATACGGAAGAATTCGTTGAGCGAGCGATTGTCCCCGGCTAAGATATATTCCTCACCGACCTTACCCTTCTCCAGGGCGGCCAAATGACCCTTGACGACGTCAACGATGAACGTGAAGCTCCAGCGCTGATCACCCGATCCGAGGATTCCCGGGAATTTGCCTGCCAGAAACTGGTCGATCATTCCCCCCACCAGATTGCCTTCGGATTTCGGCCCTGGGCCGTAAAGGACCCCGGGGAAGATCACCGTAACGGGAAAGCGGCGCATCCCGTCCTTGCGCAGCCATTTGAGGGCGCGCGCCTTGGATTCCTCATAGGGATCAGAATAGGGCCCGGAGCGGCCCAGCAGTTCGTTGGCGCTGGCATTCCAGGAAGGCCCGAGCGCCAGGAAGGAGGAAGTGTAAATGACCCGCTGCACACCCGCACGATCGGCGGCTTCCAGGAACTTCTGCAAGCCATCGACATTGACGCGCCAAAAATCACGGCGGTCGGGCGCCCACATCTTGACGAGCGCGGCCGTATGAATCACCGCGTCCACGCCTGCTAATGCGCTGCGCAATGCTTCGCCGTCGCGCAAGTCGCCGAGGGCTACTTCGCAGCGGTTCGCCGCTGGGTCAAACCCCAAGCGCTTGGCATCCCGTACGAAAACGCGGAAAGGTTCGCGCCGTGCGATGAGTTCACGGGCAATTCCAGAACCGAGGTAACCGGTGCCACCAGTCAGCAAGAGCATGGGTTTGTGGTATTATTGCGATTATTAACAGATTGTCAATAAAACTTTGTTAGAAATCTGAGCCGCCCCTGGGGTAATTGCCATTTCGTTTCCCCAGGAGCTTGAGGGGCCCCTACCGGGCCAGATGAATCAAGTATGCACCCGCCAGGCCCAAATGGCCAACCATCATCATCCAGTACATGTGGTGCCAGGACGGATGGTTTTCGCCCTCCGTGACCAGCCGGTGGGGATCCTTGTTAATCAAGTAGGCGACGTACGCACCCCAGATGAGCATGATGGCGCTCAACGCCAGGATGGCCGCCGGATCGCCGCTAAGCACGTGAAGCGCCAGGCCCAACGGCAACATGAGCCAGGGAAGTATAAAGGATGGCGTGATCGCGCGCGCGCTCCAGACGGCTCCGTATTTAACGGGCAAGGTGATGCAGCCCGCCGCTCGGTCGCCGTCGATATCGGCGAAATCCTTGGTGGTCGTCGCGCCCAGCAGGAAAACCAAATAGATGGAGCCGATGTACCAGGGCTCGATTGAGGCGAGTACCGTCGCCACCGCCGCCCACCCCGCCACTTTTAGCAGACACCCGCGAACAAGCGCGATGATCAGATTTGAACCTACGGGGTGCCGCTTGAGGCGCACCGGGGGCGCCGAGTACGCGACGGTGGCCAGCGCGGCAATCACATAGATGGCAAACGTTTCGCGATTCACCACCACGACCATCGCCAGGGCCAAAATGTAAGCCGCCACGGTGAAAACCCACGCCCGGCGCATGGTGAGTTCCCCGGAAGGCAGCGGGCGGTGCGGCTTGTTGATACGGTCGTTGGTGAGGTCGCAAATCTGGTTCAGCGCATTGGAAGCGGCGTTCAACACTCCGGCTGCCAGCACCGCCAGCGCGATCCTCACCGGATGAACCGAGGCATCCGTTGCGCCGTAGCCCAAAAGAGCGCCGGAAAAAATCCCGGTCATCGGCGGGACCAGGGTGAAAGGACGAGCGAATGTCCAGTAAACGCGCAAGGAACTCATGCGCGCGCTATTCTCAAGCTTCTGGGTATTGCTTACAAGGGAAAAAGAGGGAATAGGTTATAGGTGACAGGTCTGTCACCATCCCCCATAGGTCCTTGGCTTTCAGCGGGTGGCGCGGAGGCCTCACGCCAGAATCTCGCGCACCATCTTCGTGGTTTCGGTGACCTGGTCGGAATATCGCGGGTAGAGACCGATAATCGTCGCGTCCGTCGGCTTGATGTTCTTGATAAGCCCATTCGATGGCTTGGCGCTTCTGTTCTTCCGACTCGCATTTGCGGCCTGCCGCCAGGACCTTATAAACCAGCGCGGGCTTATCCACCTTGCGCATGGCCTCGGCCATCTTCGGCGGGTCGGAGGCGATCCAGCCGCTCATCCGCAGAGGATGCGTGCCAATCTCCTTCATCCAATCCTCGGGGTGCCGGGTGAGATAGTGCAACCCCGTCATGTAAAAATCGTTCGCAAATCCCTTCTCATGGAGCGTGTCCAGGATCTTGGGATTGTGCGTGGAGATCCCGGCCAGCGATTCCCAGGTCGTGAACCCTGTCGATATAGGTCTTGAGCAGATCGATCTTGCCCGCCCGGTAAGAGGATGTCGGTGGCCCCGCCGTGGAAGGCGATACCGATGGGTTTGAACTCTGCCGCGGCCTGCGCGCACTTGATGGTCCCATCCAGAACGTCTTCCGGCGTCCGCGCCCATCTTTTCGTCGTAGTGCCAGGAAGCGGCCAGGCAGATGAATTGGATCTTGCATCCCGCCCCGCGAATCTTGGGGAATTGCCGCTTCATGTTCTAATTGAAACTGGCCTGCCAGGTGTTGATCCCGGCCTTCTCGCAGTCCAGCAGCAGCTTGACGATGCGCTCATCCGTGAACCACTCGAGCATGTGCTGGTCGTACTGTTTGTTGAAATGGGAATAGCCGTAAATGGGGTTGCTGCCCACGATCAGCCGGGTGACGCGGTGCGAACCCAGCATGACCGTGGGCAGCAGGTCCGCGGTTTCCGCCTGGAGCGCCTGCGGGCGCCACCAAGCCGGCGGCGACCGTTGTGGCGCTCTTCAAGAAATCACGTCGACTGCTCTCACCTTGAGAGGAATTCGGACTCCTGCGTATTTTGCGTGCCATATGCCTTCTCCTTTATAAGTGCGTCCGTTTCTCCGGGCGGATCGTTGGATTTGACTCAGGTTCGACTCCATCGTCGATTCTCCACTCGCCATGCAGTGGGACGGCGATTCACCGCCCGGCCGCATGTACGTCTGCCCGAACGTCAGAATAGCTATCCCAACTCGAGCGAAATGGTTTGATGATCGCCTCCCCATCGATAGCCGTGCAGAATCTCATTTCCTTGTTTCCTGACTGAGTTCTGTCAAACGAAGAATGTCGCGTTCAGATTCTGATTTACTGAGGGATTCCGCGATGGCGAATTCACGGCTTGCTGTACTGCGGTCACCGGCTTTCTTCGCGATCTGCCCAAGCAGGTAGTGTGCCTCCCGGTTCTTGGCGTCTATCGTAATTGCCTGGCCCGCGTTGCGCTTTGCTTCCTCCCCATATCCTTTCTTCCATTCAGCCCGAGCCAGTTCATAGAGCGTGTCGGCGTCCTGAGAATTCAACCGATGCGCTTCCGAAAGAAGGCGAATGGCTTCATCATACTTCGACTCTTTGCCTAGCAGTGCTCCCACGGCATAGCTCGTCCGCAAAGCTGCTGGGATTGGCGTGTAACTCAGCCCGGAGATGCTCCTCGGCTTGTGCGTACTTTCCCAGCCTCACTTCGACTCCCCCGAGAAGAAGGTTGATTTCTGGCCATCGAGAATCGGCTGAATATACCCCCTGAAACTCTATCAATGCCTGTGGAAATTGCTGCAAACCCACATAGGTCTCACCCATCAAAAAGCGCACACGAGGGGAATCCGGTTCGTTCATTAGGAGATTCTGAATCACCCTCTGTGCTTCATCCATTTTCCGCACCCGCACATAGCAGGCCGCAAGGGCATAGAGCACGCCGCGGTCCCCTTTCGGTTGCAGGGGGGCCAGGTTCTCGATGGCCTCTTCGTACCGGTCCAACTGCGTATATCTCAGCCCAAGCAGTTCGCGGGCCTGGAGATTAGTGGGTTCGGCGGAGAGAAACATCTGAAGCGGAGCCAGCGCTTTCGAATAGTCGGTTTCCCGGTAGTATGCAATACCCAGGTCCAGGTTGACGCCGTAGAGTCCTGGATTAAGTCTCAGAGCCGTTTCATATTCCCCGACCGCTGCCTGGAGCTTATTCTCGTGGGCCAACACGATGCCAAGATTGGCATGTCCCTCGGCAGAACGTGGCTCCATTTGGAGGTATTGCAAATAATGATTTTCCGCGCCTTGCAGATCGCCTTTCTCCTGAAGCAGACGAGCCTCGGCAAAGAGACGCTGCGGATCCTCCGGGAGGGCGCTCACAGCGAGGCATTTGGTCGCGATAGCGAGGACCATGAGCCATTTCGCAGCTCCGCTAAAGCCTCCCCCTTTCGCTTTATGAAGTGTCCTGATTCCGCATCTCATCGCGGATGATCCGTGTGCAAGGGCTACAAAGACGTGTGGGTTGCCTGGGAATATTCGCAGCCAGCGTCGGCGCCTTCTCCCCTTCTTAATCTTTTTTCGGGTGGGAGTAAAGAAAAATGCGGGGCCCGGGCACTCCGGGCCCCGCAAATGGAACCATCGTTTAGAAATTCAGCCTCAAAGCAAGCTCGTCCACGCGGGTGAGTATGGACACTGGTGACCTGACCAAAACCCCCCGTTCCATAGGTCGCGTCTACACTATTAAAGCTGGGGTGATTCCACGTATTGAATGTTTCCACGCGGAACTGCAATTTAACATCTTCTCTAATCGTAAAGTTCTTGAAGAAACCCATTTGCCAATCGTACATTCCGCGACCCCGGATGGAATTCACCGACGCATTGCCATTATATCCAAAAGGCGGGTCGGTAAATGCTCCCGTATTGAACCATTCCGCAACCGTCTTCGGCCCTGAAGTGCCTTGCCCCTTAACGGCGTCAGGACGGGTTGCCAGGCCGCTCGTCAATGTAGAGATTCCGGGATCTACGGGCAGACCGGACTCGAAGATGGCGATGCCAGTCGTCTCCCAGCCTTTGGCCAAAGCCCCTGCCACACCCTTGTAGCTGCGAGCAAAGGGCAATTCGTAAACGTAATTGATGATCAGCATTTGTGGGCGATCGAACTCGGAAATGCCCTTCTCGGCTTTGAGGTTGTACGGGTTCTGGGGTTGCAACCCTTCGTACCCGCTCACGCCCATATATCCAATGGCCCGCGAGCAAGTATAGGCCGGTACCGTAGCGTTAGCCCGGTGACACTCTCTTATCCAGTTTAACCTGAAGAGAATGGTACATCGAGCTGCCGATGGGATCGGCAGAGGAGATTGCCGACCAACCTTGATAGGGCCGTACATAGTCGGTGGAGACACGTTGCGCGCAAGGGTAGGGAGTGGTTGCAGTGCAGGCAATGCGGGGATCGAATTCGTAACCCATGGCGGGCAGCGGTTGATTAATGTTCTCATTCGCGTCCATGTGTATTTCCCTGCTGCCGACGTAAGCCACCGAGAGCAACGTGTTTGCACTGAGCGCGCGCTGAACACCAAAGCTCCAATTATAGGCGGTGGGGACTTTATAGATCGGATCAAGCGTGTTGATGGACACCGGGACGCTTGCTGAGGCTACCGCCGAAGGGGTGTCGAAGGGAGGGGAAAAGTACAAGGGGAGCCCAGATATAGGGGGGTTGCCGATCATGTTGTACATGTCATTAGCTTCGACGCGGTTGTACCCCATGCCGAATCCACCACGGATGGCGGTCTTCGCGTCCCCGCGCGGGTCCCAAGCGAAACCAATCCGGGGCGCAAATGTGTCCCAGTGAGTCTTGGTAAAGCTGCGCGGAACTCCATTTTTTCCCGGATAAACGATGCCATCCAGCAAATTCCCTGAATTCGAAATGATATTTCCATCGGGGGTGACCGTGGGCGCCTGGCTCGGATTGTATTGGCTTGCATACCAGCCGGTGACTCCGTCCGAATAGAAATGCGGCAGATAGAACCAGCGCACGCCAAGGTTCAGTGTCAAACGCCGGGTCGCTTTCCAGTCGTCCTGAACGTAAGCCTCATCTTGGTGGTGATTAAACACCGGCCCAATACACCCTTCCAGCTCCTGGTAGTTGTCCGGAAGGCCCAGCAGTGCATCGGAAATAGGATTGCCCGTGAAATGGCCATCGAAATAGAATCCCCCCTGTCGATAGGGATCGGTGGGGCACCCCTGGGTCCCGATCGAGAACATCGACACAAATCCCAATTGGAGGCTGTGCTCTCCGATCTGCTCCGAAAGGTCGTGCATGCATTCGCTGGTGTTCTCGTGTGACCACCAGGCTCCATGATAGGCGTCAATCCCCCCATATCCACTGGCAAAAGTCATATCGGGCACGAGATTCTGAACGTTATCGTGGAAGACGGTCTGGCCAGTGTACCCGGCGGGCAAGTGGATTGCACCCAGGGTCGTGAGGACAGGAGTGTTTTCCCCGCCGTCATTGGAGTTATATCCATAGGCAATCTCGTTGAGCAGGGTGGGGCTGAAAACGTTGGTTAACTTCACCACCAAATTGCGCGCCGGCACGTCGAATGCGTCGTGGATCGTGGGAAAGGAATCGTTTGACCACACCGCGACCGGGTCGGTCTCTTTCCAGGTGTCGTGGGCGAACCGGACAAACGCCCGGGTCTTCTCGCCGATGTTTTGATCGACGCGAATGACTTGCTCACTCCAGTTCTGGCCGGTGGGCGCTCCCTGAACAAAGTTCAGGAAGCCGGTCTGCCCGGATGTGGGCAAGGGGAAGTCCTGCTGCAAGAGCAATCCCACGTTACTGTTGAAGCAGTTCGGATTGACTTGGTTAGCAGTTACGCAGGGATTGCCTACGGAATCCGTCAGGGGTTGGTTCGTGGTTGGATTGGTGGGGTTCGTGAGGGGCCCGAGCCCAGGAGACTCTGCTCAGCGGTGAAATCGCCAGTTCTCATGGCCTGCGTCGGGGTGGCGGCCGTGACCGCCCCTAAGGTGCTTTCTTTGATCCATTCCTGATCCCAAAAGAAAAATGTTTTGGACTTATCGGTATTGTAATGGCCCGGTATGTAGACGGGGCCACCAATATTGTACCCATAGTCATTGTAATTGAGGGGAGACTTCTTCTCGTTGACGCTGTTGAGAAAGAAATCGGCAGCGTCGAGCGCGGAATTCCGGACGTAGTCGTAAGCCGTGCCATGAAATTTCTGAGTTCCGGACTTGGTAACGGAGACGAGGTCGGCCCCGCTGGCGCTCCCGTATTTAGCACTGTAATTGGCCACCAGCACCTTGAACTCGGCCAGGGTATCGGGTCCCAGACTCAAGTCTGCGCCCCCATTGGATCCCCAATCGATGTTCTCCACGCCGTCAACCTCATTGTTGACTTGACGCCAGGGGATGCCGTTGAAGGAAAAGCCCTGGGTGCTGTAATAGCCCTTGCCAATCTCATCCGATGCCTGGCTCGACGCGCCGGGAAGAACCTGTTGCAATTGGAAGAAGTTGCGCCCCAACATGGGGAGCTCGGCAAGTTGTTGCGTGGTTACCAGCGCGCTCTGCTCGCCGGTCTGGGTTTCCACCGCCGCAGCTTCAGCCTTTACTTCCACCGACTGAGTCACGGATCCAACTTTCAAAGCAAAATCGACACCCAATCGGTCCGCCACGTTTAAGATAATTCCGGAACGTATCGTGCGCTGAAAACCGCTTGCCTCGATGACGACCTGATAGGTGCCCACATTCAATGCTTCAGCAACGTATACGCCCGATGAGTTGGTCCGATCTGTCCGGGCAACAACGCCCGTCAGAGTGTTGGTTATCGTCACCGTGGCGTTCGGCACTACCGCCCCGGATTCATCCGTAACGGTTCCGGTTATGGTTCCATTTGCGGTTTGCGCCGCCACCCATTGCACGCCGAAAAGCATGATAATTATGGCTACGAGTAGAATAGTTATTCTATTGCTCAAACAGGACTTAGCGCCATTTGGGCGCGGAAGGTCCAAAGCTCGTCTATTCGTACGGGGGTAACACATGGCAGCCTCCTCGTGGAAATGGCGCTCATCTCACCACTTCAAGATAAGGGCACTCGATAGTGCCAAGTTGAATCTTGTCCCGACGCAAACCAAGTCTGGGCACTTCAAGATCAGTGAAATGTCCAGAATCGCATGGAGTGGCCCATCAATGGATGCTGCCCCTCCCACATATTACAAAACCTTGCAGTTGCAGTGCGCGGTCGGATGGCAACCCATACCCGACGCGGCAAGCACGCTACAACGCCTAAAGCGCTCTGTCAAGATAAATTTGAAACGATTAGATAATGACATAATTTCATCCTCGGAAAATCGTTCTACTTCGGTCTTTCCCACGTCTGCCTAGGTCTTTCATCGCTTGTAGATATGCCTTTACAAGTGAAAAATCCGATGGACAGGAGTAGATTCCCGGCGCCCCAGGCCTGCTGATTTTAGGAATCGTATCGGTTCAACTTATCTTGCGAATATCCAGTTCGCGGACTATAGTTCTTTTCAGAGGTATATACTATCGTGCGATACTTTAGAGACTTCCAGGAGGTTCTATGGCTTTGATTTCACGTCGGGATGCGGGTAAGCTTCTGATTGCAGGTTCTGCCGGTTTGTGGGCGGTCAGCCGCACTGGTTGGAGTGCCGCCTACATTGACTCAGTGGTTCGCGGTGTCCAGATCGGGGCGCAAAGTTATTCGTTTCGGGATATGGATCTGGATGGCTGCATCGAGGCTTTCAAGACGGTGGGATTGGGCGAATGCGAACTGTTTGATGGGCACGTCATACCTAAGCTGAGGGAATCAAAACAGGGGAAATGGTGGATTTCCGCGCCTGCCAGCCATTTTCACGAGATTCGCACCAAGTTCGATAATGGGGGCGTGAGGATTTATGCTCTCACTTATGCCTTTCGCAAAGGGATCACGGACCCGGAAATCGAGGCCGGCTTCAAGGCCGCGCAGGCGCTGGGCGTCAAATACATCACCTCTTCATCCAATGTGAGTGTTGCGTCCCGAGTTGACAAGTATGCCCAAAAATACAAGATCATGGTGGGCTTCCACGGGCATGACGATACCCGCTGACCCGGATGAATTCTCGACTGCCGAGACTTTTGCTCGCGCCATGAAGGGTGCTCGCAGTACATCGGCGTCAATCTGGACATCGGCCATTTCGTGGCTGCCAACGGCGATCCCGTTGCCTATATTCGCGAGCACCATCAGAAGATCGTCACGCTGCACATCAAAGACCGCAAGAAGAACCACGGCGCCAACCTGCCCTTCGGCCAGGGTGACACGCCTATTAAAGAGGTTCTCTGCTTGCTGCGCGACAACAAATGGAAAATCCCCGCCAATATCGAGTACGAATATGGCGAGGATAAGAACTTGGACACCATCGCGGAAGTCAAGAAGTGCTACGCGTATTGCCGGCAGGCGTTGGAAAGTTAAGGTCGAGAGTGTCGAGGAGTTAAGAACCCTTTCCACCCTATCGACTCGTCAGAATCGCAGCCCTCTCCGACTGAATGCGTCCCACACCATTTCCGGGGCACGGCGGTCAGGAGGATCAAGGAGGATCTGCTTTGACTACAATTCGAGACGTCGCGCGACTGGCAGGTGTTTCGGTAGCTACAACCTCGGCCGTGATCAACGAAAAGGGTACAGTCAGCCCCCATCGCACGCAACGCGTCCTGAACGCCATAAAGTCGCTGGATTATCACCCTAACCACATAGCTCGCAGTCTCAAGGTCCGGCAAACCCGGACCATCGGAATGGTCGTACCTGACGTTACCGACGGGTTCTTCGCCGAGGTCATCAGGGCCGTCACGAATGAGGTGCGTACCCACGGATTCTCGCTGATCCTTACCGACTCCAATGAAGACCCAGTCCTGGAGCAGACCAATCTCAACATGCTTTTTGCGCGCCGTGTGGACGGTGTATTGCTCGCTCCGACCCTGCCGCATGCTGCGCAGGATCGCCTCAATCGCCGGCGCTTTCCTCTTGTAGTCCTCGATCGCCGGCCCGCCCACTTCACGGGTTCCGCCGTAGTCACAGACAACCTAACGGCGGCTTATGATGCCACCCGCCATCTGATTGGATTGGGCCACGAGCGTCTCGCCATCATTGCGGGTCGGCTCAACCTCTCGAGTGGTCTGGACCGGCTGGAAGGCTTCATGAAGGCCTTGCAACAGGAAGGTCTTCCCCTCCGCGGTGAGTACTTCCAGACAGGTGACTTCCAGACGGAGGGTGGGTACAGGTGCGGGTTGAAACTGCTACAACTTGCCGAGCCTCCCACGGCGATCTTCTCCTGCAATAACCAAATGACCCTCGGCCTGATGCGCGCCGTGAGCGAACTGGGAGTTCGTTGTCCTGACCACGTCAGTGTCCTCGGGTTTGACGATTTCGATTGGGCTGCGAGCTTCAGCCCCCGATTGACCAACGTCGCCCAGCCCAGTTTAGAAATGGGCAAGCAGGCAGTGCGTCTACTCATCCGCAAAATAGAATCCGTTAACCGAGGGGATCAGGACGACGAAGGGAAAGTGGTGGTGCTCAGGGCCGAGCTACGAGTGCGAGATTCCACCGCCCCACCTCGTTCGGCACAGGCTGCCGCGTGAGCGCCGCACGGCGAAAAAGGTTTGACAATCTTCGCTCGAGCCGCGTGGTTATATCCACTCGGGGGGGACGCATACGAGGGGAAATGGTGTCAGCTCTTCCTTTGCGGGGAGAAGCGGGAGGATTTCTGGATGGGGAGAGTGCGGCGATTGGATGTGGGCCAGAAGGTGTACCACGTCCTGAATCGGGCGATTTATCGGTCGCGGCTCTTCCAGGCAGAGGGGCATTACGAACGTCCCCCCCCCTCGCCTCACTATTTTCTTGACAAAGCCTAGGCAGGTGGTATGCTAAACTTGGTTGAGTGTGCTTTCGGACGAAAGGGCTCTGCGCATGCCGAGCTGGCAAGAATCTGCTCCCCGCCCGCAGGGGCGGCTCCTTAATTTCCCCAAAGACAATAAGTCACAAACCAGGCGCTTTGCACAAAATGGATTTTATTTTTTTACGTTCTAAGCCGGAATATGTATGAAAACAAAGAGACAGAAGACAAAATGCCCGAAAAAGGTCGGACATTTATGTCTAACTTTCG
The DNA here is from genome assembly GCA_963808085.1 of uncultured Acidobacteriota bacterium. Taxonomy (GTDB): domain Bacteria; phylum Acidobacteriota; class Terriglobia; order UBA7540; family UBA7540; genus Bog-366. The sequence continues at coordinate 160,674 of CAWEFC010000038.1, read as the reverse complement.
GGCATTTACGTCGAACTGACACGGTATTTGCAGAATTACGCGGCTTTTTTGGGTCTAAATGGGTATTCGGATCCGCAAACGTTACCTGTAACCTACTCGAGGCTCCATGACTCTTGCTCCGATCTCCGTGGCTTGTCCGCAGTGCGGTTCCGGCGACGTGTTCTATTCCTGCAAGCCCGAATGCTGCTACAACCACGTTTGCAACAACTGCTACACCACCTTTGAGTTGGAAACAACGAGGGTGGGGGAAGTCACAGAAGATTTTGCCATTCCCCCTGAGCCCGATCCCACTGCGCCTACGGCCCCCTGCGCGCGGTGCCACGAACCGCGGGTTTTTGCCATTGACGGTGTTGGACCACCGCCCCAGTTTGTATGCGCGGATTGCAAGGCTCTGCTCACACTCGCACTCACGGAGATTGCTCCGGCGTAGTCACCGTGCAGTTCCTGGGGCACCCGCGCTCGGAACTTTCTTCGGTCAGGAAGCGTTTCATACTTTGAACCACTATGGACTCCCCGCCTGAACTCCTCGCCAGCGAAAACCCAAAGAAGGGATTTGTCCTTACCGCCACCGCTCTGGTGGTGTGCATCACCGCATGCAAGTTGCTGGTGCACCTTTACGCCGGCCGGTACTACGGATATTTCGTTGACGAACTCTACTACCTCGCTTGTAGCCGGCACCTGGCGTGGGGTTATGTGGACCAGCCGCCGCTGATTGCGGTGATCACCTGGCTGGCGCGTTCGCTGCTCGGCGACTCGCTCCCTGCCATCCGCTTTTTCCCCGCCGTTGCCGGGGCTGCCGAGGTTGCCCTCACCGCCCTGATCGCGCGCGAGCTTGGTGGGAAACGGTTTGCCCAGGGTTTGGCGGCGCTGGCAGCCCTGGTTGCGCCGGCAGTCTTAGTGGGGGACAGCCTGCTGACCATGAACGCGTTTGAGCCACTGTTCTGGATGGGGTGCGCCTACCTGTTCATCCGCATCGTCAAGACAGGCGACCCGAAACTCTGGGTCTGGTTCGGTATTTTGGCGGGAGTCGGCCTCGAAAACAAATATTCCATGCTGATCTTCGGCGCGGGTATTGTGATCGGATTGATCCTGACCCCGCAGCGCCGCTCGCTCTTAAGCCCCTGGATATGGGTCGGCGGCGCGATCGCTTTCCTGATCTTCCTGCCGAACCTCCTATGGAACATTCATCATCACTTTCCGTTCCTGGAAATACAGGCCAACATCCGCCGCAGCGGGCGCGATGTCCCTCTGGGACCCATCGCTTTCTTCGCCCAGGAAATACTGACGATGCTTCCGTTGAGTCTGCCGATCTGGCTCGCGGGGCTTTGGTTTTTCTTTTTCTCGAAACCCGGGAAACCGTTTCGCGCGCTCGGATGGGCATGGGTTTTCACCGCGGCGGTCATTGTGAGGATGAGCCCGCGAATCTACTACCTTTTCCCCGCCTTCCCGCTATTATTTGCCGGCGGCAGCGTGATGTGGGAAGCATGGCTTGAGAGGGCACGTTACCATTGGCTAAAAATCGTTTATGCCGCATTGATGGTTGTGGCTGGCGCCGTGCTCTCGCCGCTCGTAATTCCGGTTCTGCCGCCCGAGACCTACATTCGGTATACGCAGGCGCTGCATCTCCAGCCGCCCCGGATTGAAACTCACAAGCTGGGCCCGCTGCCGCAGATTTACGCCGACCAGTTCGGATGGGAAGAGATGACGGCCACAGTCGCGGGCGTTTACAACAGCCTGTCTCCGGAGGTGCGCGTCAAGACCGCAATCTTCGCCCAGACTTACGGGCAGGCCGGCGCCATCGACCTCTTTGGTCCCAAATTCGGCCTACCGCCGGCAATCAGCGGACATCAGAATTACTTCCTGTGGGGACCACGAGACTACACCGGCGAGAGCATGATCGTGATGGACGATCGTCCGGAGAGACTGGAGCGGCTGTTTAGCAGCGTGCAGAAAGTCGCGAGCGTTTACCACCCCTACTCGATGCCCTACCAGCACTTCGACGTTTTCTACTGTCGCGGCTTACGCGAACCGTTGAAGGAACTCTGGCCGCAGATCAAGAATTGGGGAAGCGCCCTGGTTGTCGCAAAAGCCCCTTAGAGGCTGGGAAATACGAATCTACTTTTCGAAACTACGACCTCAAGTTGGGATACTTAATTCAGAACAGGTGGAAACTGACTTCCACCTCCATTTGCACGGGCACAGGAATGCCTTGGCGGAGGGCGGGTTTGAATTTCCAGGTGTCCACGGTCTTCACCGCCTCCTCGTCAAGGCCCAGGCCCAGATGCTTCGCAATCCGAATACTTCGCACCGCTCCCTGGGCGTCCACGACAATCCACAACAATACGATTCCCGCGAATTTGGCCTTGCGTGCTTCTTCCGAATACGCCGGTGTAGGGGAGTAAATGACAATGGGAGCGCTGACGCTGCCGCCGACATTGAAGACGCCGTCGCAACACCCTCCGCCTTCGCCTGGACCGAATCCGGGACCTTTGCCCGGGCCCACGCCTGTGCCCTCACCGTCGCCAATCCCGCCACCCGTTCCGGGTCCGCCCGAAGGCGGTCCGGGCACGCCCTTGGGGTCGCCCCAGGCCATGTCGAGCTTCATCTCCGGAAGTTTCAATTCCGGAGGACCTACCAGCGTTGGTTGCATGGGTAGGATGGGCGCGACCTTGGGGATCGTGACCATGGGTGGAGTAAATTGCGTGCGCGCAAAGGCGGGAAGCGCCCCACGCGAGGCGGGAATCGGCGAACGGACTCCGCCGCCTCCCCCGCCGCTGGTTTTGGCCGCCTTGCCCTGCACCTGCTGAAACGGGAACACGATCGGAGTGAGGTTGAATAACTTGTCTGGAATGGGCACCGGGTGCATCACTCGCTGGATCGCCAAGGGGAACAGCAACGCCGTGACCGCAAGCAGGTGGACGAGCAGCGAATTTGCCCACGAGTACGGGTTGGGCAGGTAGTCCTTCCAAAGGTCGGGGAAGTCAGCAGCCCGTGAGTTGTAGCCTGTCACCGCGCCCTTCGAGCTCGATAGCAAAGATTGGATCTGCGATGGCAACTCGCGAAACCACGGTCGCTCGTCCGAAAGCAGCAACCGCGCCTGCGGCAGCTCCCCGCTGCGAATTGCCGTTCGCCGGTCATGAAGCCAGTTGCCGGTCTGCCGAGCAAGCGAGACCGGTAAGGTCGGCAGGTCAAGCAAGGTCGGTTGAAAAGGGCGGCGAGCACGAGACTCGGAATCTGCGGTGGCGGGTTCATCTGGGCGCACCTCCGGCTGGGATGGTGACACGACAACCCCCTCCTTGCGGACCCGCTATTCATGCGGTCCGCGCGACGTTTTCGGCAGCATTCACCGCGTTGGATGTAGGAGTAGAGTGCGAGGTTGTACTGGCCTTGCGACCTGCGGTAGGGACGGCCTTATGCCGAGATCTGGCGAGGTAAACTCGCCGGTACGAGGTCAATTGGCCAGAACCCAGATGAGAGATTGCGAATGGAATTTTTCAGATTGATGCTGAAGTACGTAATATGCGGGGCGAGCCTCCCGCGCGTCTTCAGCTCTTCCAGTGTTCCCAATTGGAGTAGTCGACACCCAGGCGAGTGGTTGCGCTTTCCGGGCAGCCGTCCCAGCTTTCGAGCATCTTGTTGCCCTGGTACCCCAAGTCCTCGATGCCGATTTTGCTGCTATAGAACCCACCGAGCACCAAGTCGCGGATGTGCCCGAAGGCGGCTACCGCTCCTGAGTCATCGGGCGCCGCTTTCGCCGGATAAGCAATACGATCGAGAATCTGCTTTTGCTGGGTCTCGGAGCAATCGGCGAAGTCATGGCTGAATTGCCGATTGCACTCCATATCGATCCAGGTGAGCCCGCCCAGCAGTTCAGTTTTCTGCATGACGCCGTTGAGGCTCAGCCAATCATCGATAAATTCCGGTACCCCTGCCGCGGTGGCGCTGCCGCTACGTTCGTCAGCGGGGATTATAAGGTCGCTGAGTACTTGCAGGGTCTTCCATTGACGCGGGTTGAAAACCTTCGGAGTGTATTCAGCCGATGGGGCGCCGCTGGAGGGGGGCGCTGCCGCCAGCGCCGGGGTCAACTGAACTAGAGCTGCTGTGGGCGCGACCATCGCGGCCTTCAAAAGGTCGCGGCGATTGAGGGTGCCCGAGGCGTCCGGTTTCTGTTTCTGACTCATGGGGTCTCCCAAGGAGATCTTGTTGTGCGGGCGGCTTTACGCCGCCTTATGGCGGGGTAAACCCGCCGCTACGTCAACCAATTGAAAAACGCGCTCGTGGAGTTCTTGCTCGCCATTCGCCACTGTCCCTTAGACATTCAGCTTCTTTGCCTGCTCCGCCGCGTATTCGGAAGTGCGCCAGGCAAGCGCCATGATCGAGAGGGTCGGGTTCTTGTCGGCATTACTCACGAACGGAGCGCCGTCGGCGATAAACAGGTTCTTGCAATCCCATGCCTGGCAGTAAGGGTTCAACACAGAAGTCGAGCGATCCGCGCCCATGCGGGCAGCGCCCACCTCATGGATAACTCGACCTCCGGCGGTAATGCCCCAATTGTCCTCGGGTCCGAATTTCCTAACCGGCTCTCCCCCCGCCGCGAGAACGATTTCGTCGAACGTTTCGCGGGCATATTTCGCCATCTGAATTTCTTCATCGCTCCACTGGAAGTGAAACTTCAGCACGGGAATTCCCCAAGCATCCAGCACGGTCTTGTCGATTTCGCAATAGCTGTTCTTATTGGGGATCATCTCGCCGCGGCAGGAAAAGCCCATGAACGCGCCATAGATCTTTCGCAGTCCACGCTTCAGTTCCACTCCGTAGCCGCCCACAAAACGCTCGCTGTGGGAGAAGGTCGAGACTCCGGGCATGTGGAAGCCCCCACCAAATTCAATGTGGAAGCCCCGGGAAAAGGGCATCCCGTGCCGGAGCTGCTTTTGATAATTCCACCAAGGCATGTACAGGTGCATGCCGCCCGTTCCATCCTCGTTATGGGGAGGCATCTCCTCCATGATGGGAAAGAAACCCACGGAGCCGTCGGCGCCCACCGTATCCATCAGATACTTTCCCACCATTCCATTGGAATTGCCCAGGCCATCGGGATGGGCCGGACTCCGGGAATTGAGCAGCAGCCGGGCGGTTTCGCAATTGCTCGCGGCGAGCATCACAATCTTTCCGCGCACCTGTACTTCACTGTTAGTTTTTTTGTCGATGTAGGAAACCCCAGTTGCCAAGCCAGCTTTATCAACCAGCACCTCACGCGCCATGGCGTTGCAGCGAACCTCTAAGTTCCCGGTGGCAAGGGCGGGCGGAATGAGCACGGTGGGTGAAGAAAAGTTGGAGGAGGTGCCACAACTGCGTCCACACTGGCCGCAGTAGTGGCAGTGAGGGCGGCCGTTTATGGAACGCGTGAGAATAGACCGCCGCGCGGGAATGCAGGGAATGCCCAGCTTGCGGCAGGCCTTCTGGATCAGCAGCTCACGGCAACGCGGCTTCGGGGCCGGCAGGAACTTTCCATCGGGAGTGTTTTCCAGACCCTCCGGCGTGCCAAACACTCCTATCAATTCTTCCGTTTTATCGTAGTAAGGCGCAAGGTCGTCATAGCCAATCGGCCAGTCGAACCCTTTGCCATCGCGCGAATAGGGTTTGAAGTCGTAAGGGCCCATGCGCAGCGAGATCCGGCCCCAGTGGTTCGTGCGTCCACCCAGGGCGCGCGTTCGCCACCACGCCCAATGGCTTCCGGGGGCGTTGGTGTACGGCTCGTTCGGCAACTCCCAGCCGCCGTAACCGGGATCGAAATAGCCATTCGGCTTCTCAGGGGTTGCCGCCCCACGGTGCGGCGCTTCGTAAGGCCATTGGAACATCGTGGACTGCTTCGCTGTGTCCCACCATTCTCCGGCTTCCAGCATGAGGCATTTGGCGCCGGCTCGCGTCAGAACGTAAGCCGCCATGCCTCCCCCCGCCCCGGAGCCAACGATAATGGCATCGTATACTTTAGGGCTGGGGATGATTTGAGGCATAGGACTCCTCTCGAAACTAAGTCAAACGGCCCGGCAAATACATACGCAGAAAACGGGAGGCAAGAATGAATCCGTCTTTGCGGGCCTGGGGGAATTCGGGAGCGTTGTTGCTGGGCGGCTCGTCCCAGAAAGGATCCTCATGCTCAACCGCGATTCCTCCCGCGTAGCGTACTTGTAAAAGGACATTCAGAAATTTCGGCCAATCGATCAGGCCCTGGCCGGGGATGCGGTAGCGCCACCACCCTTTGCCTTGGATTCCCACTTTTTGCAGGATCGGTTCAACGATCTCGGTATCCTTGGCGTGAACAGACAGAATCCTGTCCTTGAAATCCCACGCTGCCTGGACGTAGTCAACGTACTGCCGCACCAAATGCGAGGGATCGAATTCAAGTCCGAGGCGCTTGCTGGGGACGAGATCGAATACCTTCTCCCAGGCGCCAGGGACCGTGGCGAAGTTGGTATCGCAAGGATAGTTTTCCCATCCCATGCTGATGTCCAGCTTCTCGCAGACAGGCAAATAGTTCTCATTGAAGACGTCGGCCAACGCCTTGGCTTGGTCGTCCATCGAGGCTCCAGTCGTGGTTCCGCTGAAGGTCCCCACGAATTTGCACCCCAGGCGGTGACCAAATTCCAGGTCTTGAATGAATTCGGCAATTGCCTCACGGCGCTTGGCAGGGTCGGCGACGATGTGGTTGGGGTCCATGCACTCGAGACTGATGATGCGGATGTTGGCCTCACGCGCCACCGTGAGAACCCGATCAACCTGCGAGTCCGACATTTTGGGATTAAAGGAACGATCCACCCTAAGATATACGCCTTGATAGTCAGCCGATGCCGCAAATGCCAGTTTCTGTGGCGAGTACTCGGTGAGAATAGAAAGCTGCGGAAAGCCCTTTTCAGGCCAGTGGCTGGAAGGCGGTGAGTCTTGTCCCAGGGCAGGGCTGCCGTTAAGCGCCAACTGAGTTCCTAGTGCTGACGCGCCGCCAACTTTCAAGAAATTTCGCCGATCAAGTTTATCGCCGATCATAGATTCCTCCGCTCCAAGGTGAGTTGAAATGCACTTTTATCCATTTGTGTTTGGCTGGAAAGCGCATTGCGGGGGACATCATGCCATATTCTCGAAGCGGGCGAACACATTTCCAAGGCGGAGACTGCGTAGCGTTTTTCACCACCACACTATGTTAGAAGAGCTGTGCCCAATAATCGTTGCCAAAGAGCCAGACCGCGCTTGTCATCGGCCTCGCGAAGCGGAGTTCTGAACCCCTAACTCCTAATACCTAAACCCTGCTCTTTCGGGCAGCAGTCCCCGCGCGGTATGGGCGAACCGTGAGGGCAGGTCAGGGGATGATGGAGAAAAGTGCAGATCTTCTCGGTAACTTCCGGGCTCAGGGAGTGCTCGATTTTAGCGGCGTGCTCGTCTACTACCTCCGGGTCTATTCCGAAGGTCTCAAAGAATAGGCGCTCGGAAAGGCGATGGCGCCGCAGCGCGTGCCGGGCGCGAGCTTCACCGCGGGGGCCAAATGAAAGGGACGCGCCCTCGAGTTGGAGCAATCCCTCCTGCGCCATCAACAAAAAGGTGGCGCGGTTGCGCGCGAATTCTGGCAGAGACTCCGGTTCGACCACGCTGCGGCCGGTATCCTCCTGCGCGTGCCAGACGGCTTTCAGCAAATCGTCGATCAATTCCTCTTCCCGAATGGGGAAGACGGAAACTTCCGCCAGGCGGCCGTGGTGAAGTTCGATGCGGCGCTCGGCCATGCGGCCGATTTCCGGGTCGTGCGTAACCAGGACGATGGTGTGACCATCGCGGTGCAACTGCGTCAGCAGGCCCATCACCAAGGTTTCATTCACTTCATCGAGATTGCCAGTGGGCTCATCGGCAAGGATGATGTTGGGTTGGTTGATCAGGGCACGCGCCACGCACACGCGCTGCTGTTCACCCCCGGAAAGCTGGGACGGCAAATGCCGCAGCCGGTCGCCCAATCCGACGCGAGTCAATGCTTCCGCGGCTTCGCGCTCATCCGACAGGCTGTGAAAGTACTGCGCCAACATTACGTTTTCCACCGCGGTCAAATACGGAACCAGGTGGAATTGTTGAAACACGAAGCCAACTTTTTCCGCACGAAACCGTGCCAGGGCGTTGCCGGATAGCGCGGAGATTTGTTGCCCATCGAGCACGACACGGCCGGAAGTCGGAGCATCGAGGCCCCCCAGGATATTCAGCAGCGTGCTCTTGCCGGAGCCGGACGGGCCCATCACGGCGATCCACTCGCCCTTCTCCACGGCGAAGGAAAGGTGGTGGAGTGCATCGAGCGACGTATCGTAGGTCTTGGTTAGACCCTCAACTTCAATGAAGGACAATTCTCTTCTCGATTCTTGGGACCCGCTATTCACCGCAGCCCTGAGCGTTGAAACTCATTCACCCTTCAAGACTACCGTGGGCTGAATCGCTCGCAAGACGCGCACGGGCACCTGGGCGGCGAACACTGCGAGAGCTACCGTCAATCCACAAACTGCCGGTAACGTCCAGGCATTCAGATTGAGTGCGACGCCGAATAGCCGCTCGGCCAATCCGCGCGCTACAATTGCACCTAGTCCGTACCCTAAAATGCCTCCCACCAAACCCAGACTCGCGCCTTCCGTCATGAAGAGACGCATCAACAAAGCGTCGGCTGCCCCGAGGGCTTTCATCACTGCGATGTCCCTGCGTCGCTCGAGGACGATGGCCGTCATCGTGGCCATAACGCAAAGAGCAATGATAACCAGAATTAGGATGGTGAGGGAAAGCAACAGCCAGCGAATGGTTCCCAGGACTTTCCCTTCGGAGTAAACAATCTGTCGAATGGGGCGAACCTCCAGGCCGGGGAGAAGCCCGGCAAGGCGCTGCACGGCGCTTTCCACGTCACGGGTCCCGCCTGGAATGCTGATCTCCACGAGTGTGACCTTGCCATGCAATCCTAAGAAGGATTGCAATGCGCCGAGGGGAAGAAAGACCTGGTCGTCTTCCGAAGCGCCCGTGGTGACGACACTCGCAATTCGAAAGCTGGCGAATCGCGAGATGGCTCCCGCGTCCGTCCCGCCGAGCGGATGCAGTTGAAGGGAATCGCCTGGGTGTACGTGGAGCCGTGCCGCGAGGTTTGCGCCCAAGGCGCAAGTGCCGGGCGGCAAATCTTCGGGTACGGCTTGGCCCGTCGCGCTCCAGCCGGGATTTAGTCCCCGCAACGCGCCGAAATTCGCGCCGGTAGCCACAACATTGGTGAATTCGGGCAAGCGGGGATCAGCGGGGTCTGGCGACACTCGAACCACGCCATAAAGTACAGGTGCGAAGGACGTGCCAGGCGTCTGATGGACGAAATGACCGAGAGGCTGCAGCGCGGCTTCGTCCACCACGCTGTTCTCCTGCCCACTCCGGTCGATTGCCGAGGATCGGGGCGCGATGACTACGTTGGCGCCGTAAGCGCGGAAATCCTCCGTCATCTTCCGCCGCACATCGCCGTAAAGGTTTAGAAGCATCGAGGTGATCGTGGCTCCCACGACCAAAGACCCCAACGCGAGCGCCGCCTGTGAGCGCTTGACCGAGAGCGCGCGCCACCATAGGCGCCAGAACATGGAGCCATCGGGGGATCGGGGTATCCGGTGATCGGGTGGTCGGGTGATCGGGTCAGGCACGGTCATGACCCTTTTCCGTCCGTGAAGTGAATATCGAACTTCTTGTTGGTGATGAATACGACTGTCACTTCAGCCTCGGGGGTCGCACCATGCTCCATCAGCATCCCTTCCGGAAACCAGACGAAGGCGCCCGGACCATACTTGCCTGCGTGCGTAACCAGTGTGCCCTCAAGCACGTACATCCCGTGGGCGCAAGGGTGGGTGTGCCACGTGGTCATAAAGCCGGCGGGGTAGCGTACCAGCCTGACCTCCATGCCCGTGTCAGGGTCTTGAAGAAGGAGCTTGCGAAAGTTGCTTTTGCCGAGCGCGGCCATGTGGCGTTCTTCCCACGGCATCGTGGTGGTATCCATCGCGATCATTGCTTTCTGGTCCACGTTATTCTCCCCATCGATTTACTTTCCCGATCAGTCGCGGAGCGCGAGTGAAGGTGAAACTCTTAGCGCTCGACCGAGGGGCAGGGCGCTGCCCGCGAGAGTCACCAGAAGCGCGACCCCGAGACAGACGGGCAGAATCACCCAATGAATGCCCACCGCCGATCCGAAAACGGCCAAGGCCAGACGCCAAGCCAAAAGGCTGCCGAAGAAGTATCCCGTCACGCCTCCCAGCACGCCGATGGCGCACGCTTCCAGAAGGAATACCGCAGCCACGCGGGCGTCGGTCGAGCCGAGCGCTTTAAACAGGCCAATCTCAGCGCGGCGTTCGAGTACTGTGGCGAGCATTATTGAAGCCACTGCCAATCCTGCGGCCACCAGCGCCGCAACCACGAGCAGTGCCATCAGAACGCCGACGCGGTTCATAATCCGGCCTTCCGTCTCTGCCACATGATAAATAGGTCGAGCCTGCGCCTCGGGAATCGCCTGCTGGATTTGGTAGGCAATGGAGCTGACGTAGGGCGTGCAGTACCACCGGTCGAAATCCTTGCCCGAAAGGCGTGAAACATCGGAGCGGGCGAAGGCATCCTCAGGTTTGGTGAGTGCGCTGATTTCGATGCGTCGAATTTTGCCCTCAAGGCCCACCCATTGCTGCACGGAAGAGAGCGGCGCCAGCATCTGGCTATCCTCGGGTCCATCGCTTTCGAGAATGCCGCGAATTACGAATTCCGCCGGACGCGACGGCGTCGGCAAACGTCCTGGTGTCTCCGCGGCGGCCCCGGCGAGTGTCACGACCTGGCCAGGATGCAGGCTCAACCGCTCGGCAAGCCGACGGCCCACCAAGACTCCTTTGGCGTCATCGTCCGCAGGCCACTGGCCCGAAACCCTCCACGCGGGGTGCAGTTTTTCGAGGCCCGTAACGAACACCTCAGATTTATCCACCGGCATGGCTTTCTCGAACCAACTCCCAATCACCACTACTGGATGGCCCTCGATGGTCGCAGGCACGAAGAGAAATGGCGCGAATGCCACAATGTTGTTCCGCCAGAAAATCTTTTTGAGACTTGCCAGCACGGTTTCCGGCAAGAACGCACCGGCTCCGGCAGGCCTGTAATCGATGCCGCCAACGGCCACGGGTAGCCCGTCAGCAGCAGGGGTGACGGACAGGTTCGCCCCGAAAGAACGCAACTCCCGGTTGACCTTGTCACCCACGTCGAGCGCAAGCGTGGCGACCGCCGCGGTGACGGCGATACCGAGCGAGACAGCGAAAACACTCAGCAGCTTGCGGCGCCGCCGGCGAGCAAGCGATTCCCATACGATTCGAAAGATCATGCGATGCTCAGCGAAAGGTCTTCGCGGCCCCGTCCAGAGCTGCCGAGCCGATGTGCAGCTTGTCGCCCTCAATCACATAATCAATGTGAATGGGGTTGCATCCACCTGCCTGCCCGATGGTGGGAACGTAGATCACCGCACCACAATTGCGGCAGATCACGTTCTGGCCGTCCTGGTAATACCCCTGGTGCCCGCAAATCATGCAGGCGTCAAGGCCGGCGCGCACGGTGCCGGAAGAATCCAGGATGGCGATGAGACGAACATCCGTGCCCCCCACATCGATCACAAAGTGGTGCAAGTCGTGGTCGGAAAGAACGCCGGTAGGGATGAGCGCCTCGCCGTTCTGAAGGCTCACCCGCTCCGGCGGGGACATGGCGTGGGCGGTGCGAGAGTAGATGAATTGCGCCGAAATCAGCACGATGACGAGCAGGCTCGCGGCGGTCGAGGCGAGCTTCCAGAAGCGCTCGCGATGCTGATCGGCCAAAAGTTTGCGGCGCTCGGGGGGCGATAACCGTGCAATCTCACCGGCCTTTGGGCTGTCTGCCTGAATGCGCTGGGCAATAATCAGGAACAACGCGAGGGCTACGATGACGACAAAGAAAAAGGCATCATTGTTAACGATGGGGCCGATCAGCGCCATCTCGCGTGGACCGGAGGGTAACACCTGCGCTTCCGAAAGCTCGTGCACGCCCGACACAAAGAGCTGTCCTGCCACCACGAACAGGACCATCGTCGTGACCGCGAAAAACTTCCGCAGATCAACCTTCACGCTGCCTTTGAAGAAAGCCACGCCCAGAGCGATTGCGAGCGCCAAGCCTAATATTCCTCCCATGAAGTTCAGCAGCTCGCTGGTGCGCAGGGAAACTGCCGCGAGGAACAGCACCGTTTCCGCGCCCTCCCGAAACACCATCAGAAACACGAAAAGAAATAGGCCAGAGGCGGCGCTGCGGCTGGGCACTGTGGAAAGTTCGGAAAGCTTCGACTCGATTTCCTGCTTCAGGCGTTTGCCCGTTCGCCACATCCAGTAAACCATGGACGCGACGAAAACCGCGCCTGCCAGCATGAGCCATCCTTCGTAGGCATCTTCAATGATCTCGAAGCGATAAACCAGGTAAGCGGCGGCGAGGCTCGCGGCAACCGCGGTGGCGAGCCCCCACCAGGCGTAACGGCTCCAAGCCTGGCGTCCCGTCTTTTTCAGATAGCCCAGAACAATGCCGAGAATCAGCGCGGCTTCCACGCCCTCGCGCAGCGTAATGACGAGCGATTGGAACATGACTAAGAGTAGACCCTGCGCCCCTGAGATTCGCAACCACTTACGTCTTTGATCGTAGATTTGTTTAGAGGAGATGTCAATTCTGGCTTGAATAACTGCGGGCCAAACGAGGTCGCGCGCAAATCAAGGAAGGATTTGAGGCGACGGATTTGCAATCGGAGTTTCCGCACTCGGTATGCGCGCGTAGAAATGCAAAGTCTTGATGATCTTGTTGAAGATGGCCTCCTGGAACTGGAATGTTTCGGCGGATGTGAGTCCGAAGATTCCAAACACCGTATTGCCACGGATGACGTGGACGGCCACCCCATGCCATTCGGCGCCGTCCAAAACTCCGGAAAAGGTGCGGCGTGTCGCCGTCTGGCCATCGCACTCAAAGACAGCCTCGGAAATCCGATGGTACTCCTGGTAGGTTTGGCGAAGCTTGCCGTCCACCTCGTCGTCTGAGAGCTTGGGCGTGCCACTCCACACTTGTCGGTCTACGATCAACAGGGTTTGCTCATCGTCGGTGCCCATGGCCATAATTCCGGAGCCGGTTTCCTTCGGCACACCCTCGTAAATCTTCCAGTCCGGGGGCTTAAACATGGAGAATTTGAAGGTATCGCTGAAATAAGTGTTGCCGTCGACGTGCTCGTCAAGGTGCGCGGGCATGGGCACATCGATGGGGTGACTGACCGGCGGAGGTGGAGGCGGAATGGAAGCGGTCAGTGTTGGTGCGGGTCCGAGCACTGGGGCCAGAGCCCATTTTGAAATGTGCGCGGGATCTTGCACGTGACTTACGGGAGCGGGCGATGGCTCCTGCGGCTTGATCGGTACGAAGACATTCACGTGGGGAATTATGGGCAACGGTTCGGCTTCTTTCCCCGGTGCGGCGGAGGCGGGTTTCGCCTCAAGGGTCTTTGTGGCGGGGGGCACAGGGGCAGAGGGAATCGGCGCGCCGGGCTTGTTCATTTCGATGGAAGCGACTTTATCTTTGCGGATCAGTGCGATGCCGAACGTGGTCTCGACCCGGAACATATCGTTTTCGTAGCCGACAATCGTCCCGACAATTTTTTGGCCATCTTTCAGGGTGATCTCTTCAGAGCGGCTGGGACACGGCACCACCAACAGGGCTACGGCTAACCATAGCGCGCCGAGGATGCGTCTGAGGTTCATGACAATTTGCCCGAATCTAATACTTCCGCAGCACTCCCACCACGCGCCCCTGGATTTTCACGTCGCGGGCGGGCACCAGGATGGGATCCATTTGGGCGTTGGCGGGTTGCAGCCTAACTCTGCCGTTGGGTTCGCGGAAGAAGCGCTTGAGGGTGGCGTCGGTGCCTTCGATCAGCGCCACGACGATCTCGCCGTTGTCGGCGGTTTGCGCCCCTTCCACCAGGATATAGTCGCCGTTGCAGATATGGTCGTCAACCATGGAGTCGCCCTTGACGCGCAGCACGAAGAGGTTCCCGCGGCCGCCGGTAAAGTCGCCAAAGGAAAAAGTTTCGGCATTGGGTACCGCTTCCACCGGCTGGCCGGCGGCGATGCGGCCGAGCAGCGGGAATTCCAAATTGCCCAGCACCTGTGACGGCACGAGTGCGGCCACTGGGGCGAGCGCGGGGATATGCTCGCCGTTGTCGGCTACCTTTTTTCGCCTGCCCATGGGCTCCACCGCGGTTTTCAGGTAGGGCACAGAGGCGGGGAACGCCACCACCTCGACCGAGCGGCTTTGGTTGTATCCGCGCCGGATGAACCCTTTCTTCTCCAGGGTGTCCATGTGCTTGTGAACGGTCGCGAGCGATGATAATCCCAGCCCCGCCCCAATTTCCTCAAAGCTTGGGGAATAGCTGTTGTTGTTGATGAAGTTGACCAGAAAATCGAAAACCTGTTTTTGCCGGCGCGTCAGTGCCATAACAAAATCTCCCGAAGCCAAGCGTTTAAACGGTCAGCGTTCAGCTCTCAGCGATCAGCTTTCAGCTAAAGCATCCTGGCGGCCCAGTTTTCATCCGCATCACGTTTTACCACCGTAGAGTGATGTCAAGGCAACTGCCAGCCAGCGCCGCCTGCGGAGCCTAAAGCTGAAAGCTGATCGCTGAAAGCTGACAGCTAATCCGCATTTTAGGCGAATAAAAGGCGAACAATCAAGGGGAAAATTGTGCTTTTTTCAGACGAGCCGGGTCATAGCCCGCAGCGCCAGAGATCCGAACACAGTTGCCAGCTTGCGTGAGACCCGCCACGAAGAACTCTGTCGTCCCTTGTGAAAAACAACTTCCACAAGAACTTCGAGGCAGGGTTCTGTCAAAGTCGATCGGGTTGAAAGGGACGCCTCACCCACCGCCTTGCGGTCCCCCCTCTCCCCAAGGGAGAGGGCTACGATTTCGATTCTTTTCCCTCTCCAGGGGGAGAGGGGGGACCGCAAGGCGGTGGGTGAGGGGTCTATTCGCGGATGACGCATGCGCAACTCTGGAGGTTCGCGGCACCGTGGAGTTTGGCGTCGACCTGACTTCGACCGGATCCGCTTGACCTCTGGAACAATCCCGGCTAGGTTTCTCTTCCCACAAACGGCTGGACCCGCTCTTCCCGCCGTCGACTCGAAACGCTTAAGGAGCGATTGATCATGTCCACTTTCTTTATCAAGCGAGCTTATCGCCTGGCTTTATTCGCCGTTCTTCTGGCGGCGGCTCCCTGGTGCCCGGCGCAGTCGCCGGAGGCGATGGCTGCGGCGCACCGATGGATCAACGCGAAGTTCCTTGGTGATGCCGTCGCGGCTCCGGCGGAAAGCTATTTGTTGGTTTACGCGTCCGGCGAGGTGACGAAGAACGAGGTCGAAGGTCATCGCTTCCGCATCGTGGATCGCGACTACTCGCGCGGGCTGCATTTTTCCTCTGACGGCAAGGTGCGGGTTGAGCTTGCTGCCCCGGCCAGGAGTTTCGAAGCCGTGGTTGGCGTGGATAGCAACGACATTGGTTACTACTCGAATGTCGGAAGGGGAGCGGTGGTGGCCTCGGTGGACGTCGCCGGCAAAACCCCATTTCACACTGAGGTTTTGCACGAAGGCTTGCCCGGAGTTCCCGTAAAGGTTGACCTTGCCAACGCCACCGAGTTCGATTTGAAAGTCGAGGACGGTGGCGGGGGAGTGGTCTTTGGCGATCACTTTGACCAGGCCGATTGGGCCGACGCGCGCGTGACGTTGGCGGATGGCAAGGTGATTTGGTTGGGAGATCTTCCCACCGGTCCGCTGCGTGCTCCCATTACGAGTGAAGTGCCCTTTTCGTTTCGCTACGACTGTCAGCCTTCGTCCTATTTGCTGAAAATGTGGGAACTCACTCGCACCTCCACCCGTCTCGGCGACGGCATGACGAACCATACGCTAACATACGCCGATCCGAAGAGCGGACTGGTGGTGCGCGCGGTGGCAGTGGAGTATCACGATTTCCCCGCGGTCGAGTGGACGCTCTATTTCAAGAATACAGGCGCCCACCCGACGCCGATTCTTGAAGACATTCAGGCCCTCGACACGCACTTCGAGCGCGGCGAGGATGGTGAATTTATCCTTCACCACAGCAAAGGCTCGCAAGCGTCGCCAACGGATTTTGAACCTTATGCTGATCCCTTGGAGCCCAAAGCTGAGAAGCGCATCAGTGCGGCGGGCGGCCGTCCCACCAACACCGACTTGTGCTATTTCAATATCGCCTTGCCGGGCGAAGGCACGATTGTGGCCCTCGGGTGGCCGGGCCAATGGTCGGCGACTTTTACGCGAGACGAAGGGACGGGACTTCGCGTGCGCGCCGGGCAGGAGTTGACCCACTTCAAACTGTTGCCTGGCGAGGAGGTGCGCAGTCCACTGGTGGCCTTAGTGTTTTGGCGCGGGGATTGGATCGATGGTCAAAACGTTTGGCGGCGTTGGATGATCGCGCACAACCTACCGCGCCCCGGCGGCCAGTTGCCCGCTCCGATCCTCTCGTCGGGGACCAACAGTTACACCCTCGAGATGCAAGGCGCGAACGAGCAGAACGAGAAAGAATTCATGCAGCAGTATTTCGACCACGGCTGGAAGTTTGACTATTGGTGGATGGACGCGGGCTGGTATCACTTAACAAATGGTTGGTGGAATACCGGGACGTGGGACCCTGACCCCGAGCGCTTCCCCCATGGCCTCCGCCCCATTTCGGACTTCGCTCACGCGCACGGCGCCAAGACCGTCGTGTGGTTTGAGCCCGAGCGCGTGACCGCCGGCACGTGGCTTTGGGAAAACCATCCCGAGTGGCTGTTGGGAAAGGCGGGCGGCAACAAGCTGCTGTATCTCGGCAACCCCGACGCGCTCAAGTGGCTCACCGACCATGTGGACCATTTGCTCACGGAGCAGGGAATTGACCTCTATCGGCAGGATTTCAATTTCGATCCGCTGGACATCTGGCGAGCCAACGACGCCCCCGACCGTCAGGGCATTACGGAAATCCGCCATGTAACGGGCTACCTGGCGTATTGGGATGAATTGCGGCGGCGGCATCCCGACATGCTTATCGATACCTGCGCGAGCGGCGGCCGGAGAGACGATCTTGAAACCCTGCGCCGCGCCGTGCCTCTCTGGCGAAGCGATTACGGCTATGACGATCCTCCCGCCATGCAGGATCTCACTTACGGGCTGGCCTTGTGGGTTCCCTATTTCGGCACCGGCATCCGGTCGTCCAATCCCTACTCCTTCCGCAGCACCATGGCAATGGCCCTGGGCGCGGGCCCCGATCCTCGCAGCAAAAACGTCGATTTTCCCGTGCTCGAACGGCTGGCCGCGCAGTGGCGGCAAGTGGCGCCGTACTTTTACGGTGATTACTATCCCCTGTTTCCCTATACCACGCAGGATAGCGCGTGGATGGCGTGGCAGTTCGATCGTCCGGCATCAGGCGATGGCACGGTGCAGGCATTCCGGCGTTCGCAGAGTCCCATCGAAAAGGTAAGGTTCAAGCTTCGCGGCCTCGACCCAGCGGCAGAGTATGCCGTCACCAATCTCGACGCGCCAGGCGAAACGAAGTTTACCGGGCGCGAGCTTTTGGAGAAAGGCCTGCCCGTAGCGATCGAGGATCAACCGGGAGCGGTGATCATCGTGTACAAACGGGCAAGGTAGCCTTGCAAGGGCCACGAGAAAGTGGGACAATCCGACCACTGAGCTTGGTGAGCTCTGAATTTCGTCGGCGACCCCAGGAAAAAAATTTAGCGTTGAAGTGCCTCAGCCGAAGCGAAGGCTGGCTGTCTTCAGAGTCACCAACGAGCCCCCTAACATCCCGCGTATGGAGGTTTCGTTATGGCCATCGGTGGCGTGATTCGTGAGATCGATAAGCCGAAGTTTGCCGCGGCCGCTCAGCGGATTGGCGTTTGGATCCTGGTTCGAGGCACGAATAAGAAGTCGATCGACTATATCGGCAAGGCCGGCTACACCCCCAAGCCCATCGACTGCAAGGCCAAGACCGGGCAGCAGGGATTCAATGCCGGCCTTGTGGTCAACCCCTATGAGGCGCAAAATGCTTTTCCCCCAGACCAGCTCTCGGAACTGAAAGGGAAGTGGGACCGTGAATACAACCCACTCGCCTTCAGCCCCCGCAAGGATCACTACTCAATTGAGATGACCGGCCAGCGCCGAGGGTGCGTCAAGCTCGATGGCAAGTATATTTACGGCGACTATGATTTGAAGGCGGTCGTCATACCCGGCCATGAGTCCGCCATCGTTGCCCTCGTCACCGAGGTGCAGGGTGTACAAAACGCCCGCCGGGGACCGAAGTTCTACGACGTACAGCGTGAAGTGAACAACGCGATCGGCGTCGAGATGGTGCAGCACGGTGCCGACGACGAATTCACCGGTCACGCTTGCGAGACGATTTTTGTCTTCAGCCCTTCGGGCAATCTTCCGCCCATCGAACTGAATGGGCTCTCGGAAATTCAAAATTGGTACCGAGACGAATTTCAGGGCCGCGGCACTGCCAATTCCAAGGCTACCGGAGGCGTCCCGGCAGGCGTCACGCCCGGCATTCGCGGGGTGGTCCAACCCGACGGCACAATCCGCCCGGCGAACTTCCGCAGGCGGTGAGGGGGGCGGGTCGAGGTAGGTAGTAGATGGCAGGTCGAATGTGGGGTAGATGCAATCGACTCACCGAGGATGGCAAGACATCGTGACGATCTGTTTGTAGCGCGGGCGTCTCGCCCGCTGGGGCGTGGGCATCCTGCCCGCGCGCCGGCGGGAGCGGGACGCTCCCGCGACAGCGGGCAAGATGCCCGCGCTACGCCCGTAATAATCACCATATTTTGCAACTCTCGGTAGGAGGTAGTAGTAGGTTCCAGGTGGACTATGGGATTGGTGATATTCCCTTACATTCCGTCTACCATCTACCCGTTCCAGGAATCTTTCGGAGGCTGACATGAAGCGTCAAGGGATCATCAAGCTCATTCTCCTGCTCATCATCGCTGCCCTGTCCGCCGCTGCGCAGACGCCCAGCAAGGCGCCGGAAAAGCCCCTGACCCGCGCGCAGATTCTTGCCCTTTTGGGCGGCGACGTTCCCAGTTCCCGCGTATCCATGCTCGTTGGCCAGCGCGGAATCGACTTCACCCTCAACGCGGTTTTCCTGGCGCAGATTCAAAAGGCTGGCGGTGAGGACGACCTCTCCAAGGCTCTCCTATCGGCCCATGTGACGAACGCCGCGAGCGCCACGCCCGCACCGGCCGCCGCGACGACTCCGCCCCCCCCAAACACCCCGAGCGCTCCATCGACCCCGACAACCACCAGTTCCAGCGTCACTCCGGCGACCAGTGTCAAGCCCGCCCCGGATGTTAAGTCGCCCGATACCAAACAAGAGGAAGCCAGACAAGAGGAGTTGGCGCAGCACGCAGCCCAGGGTGCTGAGTTCCTTCAGGACCATCGCTACGTCAAGGCAGAGGAGGAGTATCGCGCGGCGGTGCAGTTGGACCCGCTGAATTCCTACCTGCACATGGCGCTGTCACGCGCCCTGAACTTTCAGAAGAAGACGGACGAAGCGATGAAGGAAGCGCATTTGGCCATTCAACTGAATCCGGAAAGCGACATGGCGCACTTCTCCCTGGCCAACGCCCTGCGGTTGCAGGAAGACTATGCCGGCGCGGCTGCCGAGTATCATGCCGCCTTGAAACTGAATCCGGATTTCGAAATGGCCCACAACAACCTTGGTCTAACGCTCGATAGGCAGGGGAACATGGACGGGGCCATCGCAGAGTTCCGCGAGGCGCAACGCTTGGGCCCCGGCAATGAAGTTATTGGTATCAATCTTGGCAACGCGCTGGAGGGGAAGGGCGACCTGGACGGCGCCCTCGCCGCGTTCCAGCAATTGGAGCACGAGAGACCCCGGCTGGCCCTCGTGCACTTCCGGATTGGACAAATCCTGGAGAAAAAGGGCGAGCCCCGCAAAGCAAAAAACCAGTTTCGCCAGGCAGTGGAGCTGGCTCCGAACAACCCGCAGTTTCAAGCGGCCCTCGATCGAGCCCGAGACAATTAATCACGCAAACGAATTCATCTCACGTCGTAGGGGCGGGCCTTGTGCCTGCCCACGCCGGGGCCGAATCGGCCCAGAGTGGGCACCCACGAGGGGGCGCCCCTACGTTTATTTTGGATTGGGGCCGAAACGCACGAGGGAGATCGTGATGTCGTCCGATTGGGGAGCGGTGCCCACAAACTCGCGAATGCTGGCCAGAATCCGCGCGACCACTTCGTCCAAATTCAGGCCGGGGCATCCTTCGAGAAGAGAGAGCAGGCGGGCATCCCCATAAAGCCCGCCAAGGGTATCGGTGGCTTCCGTGACGCCGTCGGAGGTGGTCACAATCAAATCACCGGGATAGATTTGGGCGTGATCGACCTCAAAAGAAACGTTGGGCAAGAGGCCCACGGGGAAATTCGAGGAATGGAGCTGCTCGACGCCGCCCTTGGCACGCATCACCAGGGGCGGGATGTGCCCGGCATTGACGAATTCAAATCCGCCCTGCCGGTCCAACACCCCGTAGAGGAGGGTGGCAAACATTTCGCGCGGGGTGCGCTCACACAAGTATTCGTTGACGCGGCGAAAGAGTTCACTGAGGTCCGGTGCGCCCGCGGCGACGGCGCCGAAAGCCCCTTGGAGCGTAGCCGCCATCAGCGCCGCGGGCAAGCCCTTGCCGGAAACGTCGGCCAATGCGAATCCGTAGCGCCCGTCGGGAAGCGCCACCACATCATAGTAATCACCACCCACGGCATCCGTGGGTGTGGTGATGCTGACGACCCGGAAGTAATCGCTTTGAGGCAATTCCCGCGGCAACAGGCCTCGCTGGATGCTCCGCGCGAGAAACATTTCGTGCTGGATGCGCTCCTGGTCGCGCGCCAGGCGAAACAGGCGCGCGTTCTCAATGACCGTGGCGCCTTCCACCGCCAACGTTTGCAGCACCTGACGGTCAAGCCCGGTGACGGCGGCGGCCTGCGAGCGCGTGTCAAGGTAGAGCAAGCCCAGCAGCTCCGGCGTTCTTCCCACAAAGGTCTCGCCCAAGGCGTCGGCCATGTGTAGCTTTTGCAAAGGGACCGCCACAATGCCGCGTGCGTTGGTGTGGATGATGCCGGTTTCCATGGCGGTGCGGCCGGAGGTCAATTCTTCCAAAATCACTTCCTCCTGGCCGGTCTTCACCACGCGTTCGACGACGGTGCGCGAGTAGTCGGTCACCTCCGGGCTCAGGTAGATGCCGCCTTTTCCCCGCGCCAGGCGAAGCTCCAGATCGCCATCGCCTTCCTTCAGGAAAAGCAGTCCGCGCTCGGCATTGGTGAGCTGAAGAGCCGAGTCCAGTAAGGTGACCAGCACTTCCTCGAGCGCTGGGGCGCGCAGCATCATCTGCGCCATCTGGAGGAGCAGCCCCAGGTGGTGCAATTGCGGGGCGGAACTTTGCTCCGTTGCCTTCTCAAATTTCTCCAGAAGGCCGGGAAGCACCGCCTCTTCCACGCCAAATGCCAGAGCGTAGGAATCGGTCACGCCCAAACTGATCTGATCGCCCGATTTTAAGCGATGAGGCGCCGTGATGCGCTCGCCGTTCACAAACGTGCCGTGGCGGCTGCCGGCGTCTTCCAGCAAATAACCCTCGTTGTCCCTTTCGATGCGTGCGTGGCGGCGGGAAACGCGGGTATCGAGCAGCACCAGGTCGTTGTCGCCCTGCCGCCCCATAGTGAAAGGCGTGCGAGAAATCTCGACTTCGCGCTGGTTGCCGAACGCGTCGCGAACAGTGATGTGCGGAAGAGGTTGGGACATGGGAATCCTCGGATTACCGACGGCGCCCGCCATTATAGCAAAGGGCGCGATTTGAGACTAACATTCATACACAAACAGTTAAACCGGCGGTTGCGCACGCCGTCGATGCCGTGTACGATTGAGAGTAAGCCCAATGCGCCTTCGACCGTGCGGCGTCGGCAATAAGATGCAGCCTCGACAAATCGCCTTTCCGGATTGAGTCTCACGTCAATGATGCGGTCCGACCATTTCAAAGTGTTCTCTCGTTGCAGCCTCTTCATCCTGCTTCTAACGCTGATCTGTGCAGCGCCGGTCCGGGCGGAACAGTGGCAGAAGCTCAGTCCCCAGGGATACGTCAACGATTTTGCCGGTGTGCTCAATGCGACAACTGTGCAAAAGCTCACTCAGTTGAGCACGGAGGTCGATCAAAAAGCCAAAGCGCAGATCGCGGTGGTAACGGTCAAGACCTTGGAAGGCGACACGCCGGAAGACTTTGCCAATCACCTTTTCCAGAAGTGGGGCGTGGGGTTCAAGGGGACGGACCGGGGCGTAATGGTGCTGCTTGCCACCGACGACCACAAGTACTGGACTGAAGTTGGATACGGCCTCGAACCCATCCTTCCCGACGGTAAGGTGGGCACGTTCGGACGCAGCATGATTCCCTTCTTGCGTCAGGGCAATTACAACGGCGCCATGGCGCAAATGGTGGTCCAGATCGCCGACGTGATCGCGCAGGACAGCCACGTTTCCCTCGATAGTTTGGCGGGGGCCGCTCCTGCCGCGGAAGATGGTAACGGGCAGGAGGTGCACCTGACCGGCGGTGAGATCCTCTTTCTTCTTATCGCTCTCATCATCGTTGTCCCCGTCTTACTTAAGTTTCTAGGCCCATGGTTCTTCATCTCGCTCCTGATGGGAGGTGGAGGGCGCGGAGGAAGCGGCTGGGGTGGGGGCGGATTTGGCGGCGGCGGCGGCGGTTTCGGCGGATTTGGCGGAGGTTCCTCAGGCGGTGGTGGGGCAGGCGGGAGCTGGTAACGAATCACCTCGAAGGGAAGTATTCCGGAAGCGAGGACTATGAAATCTGAACAAGACCTGACAGACCTGGTGGCCCGCTTGAAAAATGATGCGGGGAGCAACTTGCTGTCGGTGGTCCTCTACGGTTCCGCCGCCACGGATGAGTTTCGCGAGGGGCATTCCGACTTGAACGTACTTTGCATCACCCAGACGCTGGGCCGCGCGGATTTAGGTCGGTTACACGATGCTTCCGCTCGGTGGGTGAAGAAGGGACACCCCGCGCCGCTCTTCTTTACCCTCGATGAGCTTCACTATTCCGCCGATATTTTCGCCATCGAGCTGCTGGATATCAAGGCGGCTCATCGCGTGTTGCATGGCGAGGATGTGATGACCACGCTCCACGTTCCGATGGATCGCCACCGCTTGCAAGTGGAAAGGGAGTTCCGGAACAATACGCTGCGCCTGCGCCAGCATTACCTGCTGCACCCCGCGGACGCGCGCAAAACCCTGGAGCTGATGACTGAATCCATATCGACGTTTGCCGCGCTGTTCCGGCATGCTTTAATTGCCCTGGGCGAGGAACCACCGTCTACCAAGCGAAGCACGATGGATCGCTTGGGGGCCGTGCTGGGGTTTGATCCCGCTCCCTTTCACACGATCTTTGACGTTCGAGAAGGGCAGAAGCGCGGGCGTGATGTGGATGTCCAGGCCACATTCGACGCCTACCTCGACAGGGTTTCACATGTCGCGGACGAGATGGACCGCCGGTTGGCGATTCCGCCGGCGAAGGGGTAGGGAGAATGTAGCGGCGAGTTTACCTCGCCACGCGGCGGCGTAAAGCCGTCGCTACCGCGGGATTTTGAGGAGGAACGTCATGAAGATACTGCTGGCTGTGGTGGGAGTCGGGCTGGTCGTGCTGTTGATAGTTGCCGTCGTCGTGGGAGGATCGTACGTCAGCAGCAAAAACGAAATGGTCCGCAAGAATGAGGCCATCAAGCAGGAATGGTCGCAGGTTGATGTGGTGTTGCAACGGCGCGCCGACCTGATTCCGAACCTTGTAGCAACGGTGAAGGGCTATGCGAAGCAGGAGCAGACTGTGTTCGGAGACATCGCCAATGCTCGCGCCGGCTTGTTGAACGCCCGCACACCCGCGGACAAGATCGCCGCCAATGGCAAGTTGGATGGCGCCCTCGGCAGACTGCTGCTGATCGTCGAGAATTACCCCGACCTCAAATCCAACCAAAATTTCATGGCGCTTCAAGATGAGCTGGCAGGCAGCGAAAACCGCATCGCGGTCGAACGCCGCCGTTATAACGAGGCCATCCAGGATTACAACACCTACATCGGGCTCTTCCCCAATAGCATTTTTGCCGGGTGGGCGGGATTCCAGCGGAATAACGATTACTTCGCCGCCACCGAAAGCGCGCGGCAAGCGCCCAAAGTGGATTTCGGCACGACCAAGTAGCGAGAGTACGCCAGCCCGCAGCCTAGCGGGTTTTCCATTTCGCGGCGAGAATCGCGATTTGTTCTTCCAGCGTGGGCTGCGGTTTCGGCGGTAGCTTCGGTTTCGCTTGCGGCTTGGGCTGTGCCTTCGGCTGCGGCTTGGGTGGCCGCTGGGCCGGAGGATCTTGCACGGCTTTGATGGACAGGGAAATGCGCTTCGTCTTGGCGTCGGCATTCAAGACCTTTACCTTGACGATTTGGCCCGCCTTCACGACATCGGTTGCGTCCTTGATGTAGCGGTTGGAAAGCTCGCTGATATGGACGAGGCCGTCTTGATGTACGCCCACGTCCACGAAGGCTCCAAACTTCGTGACATTGGTGACTACGCCTTCCAGCACCATGCCGGGATGCACATCTGTGAGTTCGCGAACCTGCTCGTTGAAGCTGGGCGCAACGAACTTGTCGCGCGGGTCGCGGCCCGGTTTGCGCAGCTCTTCCAGAATATCGTTCAGCGTGTACGTGCCAGCCGACACGCGGTTGCGGTCCACCTTTTCGAGAAGCGCCGGGTTTTTGATGAGCTCCTCGATGGGCACTTCCAGCGATTGCGCGATTTGCTCGACGATTTGGTAGGACTCGGGGTGGACCGCAGTCATGTCGAGCAGATTGTCGCCGTTGCGAATGCGCAGGAACCCAGCCGCCTGTTCGAACGTCTTGGGCCCGATGCCCGGCACTTTCCGCAGTTGGGTGCGCGAACGGAAGCTCCCGTTCTCATTCCTAAAATTGACAATGTTGAGAGCCGTCCGTTCGGTGATGCCGGCGACATAGCGCAAGAGCGTCCAAGAGGAAGTGTTCAAGTCAACGCCGACGCGGTTGACGCAGCTTTCGATCACGGTTTCGAGCGACGCGTGAAGCTGGCGCTGGTCAACGTCGTGCTGGTATTGGCCCACGCCGATGGACTTGGGATCGACCTTGACGAGTTCCGAGAGCGGGTCCTGCAAGCGGCGGGCAATGGAAATGGCCCCGCGCACGGTGAGATCGAGATCTGGAAATTCCTGCCGCGCAACCTCCGAGGCAGAGTAGACGCTCGCACCGGATTCACTGACCGTCACGGAAAAAATGTTGTCAAGCTGCCGCTCGTGCAGGAACTCGCGCACGAAGGCGTCCGTCTCGCGCGAAGCCGTGCCGTTGCCGATAGCGATTGCCCGCACGTTGTGCTGCTGCAGCAATGCCTCGAGGGTCTTCGCGGCCGCCTCCACCTCGCCCTTGGAACGATGTAGGTAGATGACGTCGTTGCCAAGGAATTTGCCCGTCTCATCGATCACCGCAACCTTGCATCCCGTGCGCAAGCCCGGGTCGATTCCTAACACCGAGATAGGCCCCGCCGGCGGGGCAAGGAGCAAGTTGTGGAGATTGTCGCGAAACACCTGAATTGCATCGCCATCCGAGCGCTGCTTAACGTCCATGCGGATTTCCGCCTGAATTGAAGAGTCAAGCAGCCGTTCCCAGGAGTCTTCAATGGCGAGATCGAGCTGCGGGGTCCAATCACCCGGCGCCCGCAATACGAGGGCTTTCAGCATGGACACGGCGCGCAATGGCTCCAGCTCGATCGCGAAGTTCAGGATGCCTTCGCTCTCACCGCGGCGAATGGCCAACATGCGGTGCGAGGGAATCGTCTTCACCGGCTCGCGGTACTCGTAGTACATCTTGAACTTTTCCTGCTCGTCCACGGAGTCGGCGACCTTATGGCTTACCACCACTCCCTCTTCAAACATCATCTGCCGCAGAGCTTTGCGCAGATCCGCATCTTCGCTGATCATCTCGGCAACGATGTGACGAGCGCCTTCGATCGCCTCTTCTACCGTATTCACGCCTTTTTCCGTATTCACAAAACTTTGGGCAAAAGTTGCAAGCGGCTCGGCCGTGGCCTGCTGGGCCCACAAATACAGACCTAGCGGTTCCAGCCCCTTTTCGCGCGCCATCGTGGCCTTCGTGCGCCGCTTCGGCCGGTAGGGCAGGTACAGGTCCTCCAATTCGCTCTTGTCGAAAGTTGCTTCAATGCGGGATTTGAGTTCATCGGTAAGCTTGCCCTGTTCGGCGATGGAAGCCAGAATCGTTTCACGGCGCGCCACCAGTTCGCGAAAGTAAGCGAGCTTTTCTTCGATGCCGCGGACCTTAACCTCATCGAGATTTCCTGTGGCCTCCTTCCGATACCGCGCGATGAAAGGCACGGTGCCGCCGTCATCCAGAAGCTCGATGACGGCCACCAGTCCGTGCAGGGGAACGTCGAGCGCTTTCGCGATATGAAGCAGTAAATCGGTCGATGGAATCTTTTGGTCAAGCATAGTGGAAATACTCTTGGGTCGGGAGGGGCGCTGCGCGCCGATTGTCCTCATTCGAGATTTCGGAGGACAAGAATAAACCATAATCTGCCTAAACGCCAAAGCTATGGTTGTGGATACAGCGGACTTACGGAAGGACTCACTTTGCAGGTCGGAGCAAATCCCGGAGGTCGCCGAGAACTTGCGCAGGTTGCCAATCGTTCCCACGATAGATTTGCGCGACTTTTCCGTCGGGGCCGATTAGCGCGGTCACAAGCGCGTGCACAATCTGGCCGCTGTCCGTCCAGTATTTCAGGCCAAAGAATTCGGCAACTTTGCGAACCTGCTCGGGCGTGCCGGATGCAAATTCCCAATGATCGAACGGGGAAGTGTTGCCCGCGACGTCCAGGGCATAAGCTCGTAGCACGGCAGGCTTGTCATATTGGGGGTCGATGCTGACGCTGAGCAGGTGGGTGGAAGGCGAGAGCAGTGGATCGCTGCGAAGTTCTCGTAAGATTTGCGCGAAGTTCTTGCTCATCAGCGGGCAATAGTCGGGAAGCGGGCAGCGCGTGTAGATGAAGGTGAGCAGCAGGACCTTGCCGTCGTACTGATGGAAGTGAATCCGCTTCCCATCCTGATTAGTGAGGGCGAAATCCGCTACCTGTTTTCCGAGAGGGTCGCTAGCAGATCCAAGGGAGGCAAGAGAGTTGGTTTCCGGCTTAGCGTTATCGCTGACGACAATCCCTTCCAGCCAGGCTTTGTCGCCAGCTACCACCAAAGTTGCCGTGACCGTCTGGCCCTGCTTGAGAACGCCAAAAGCCCACTGATCCTTGAGGCGATAATCCATGGTCATGGCCGCCATATAGCCCGGGATTGCTTCGTTCGCCAGCGTCACCGTGCCTTCGCTCTTGTTTACCGCAACCACTTTCCCACGCAGATCAAAACGTTGCTGCGGCAAGGCGGGCTGCGTTTTGCATGCTGCTAGAACGAAGAGCAGCCCTAAGGTCGCCAGCCAAGCCATCGACTGTCGCGCGCACATCATTAACCTCCGGCTGAGAGACCCTCTATCATACCAAGTCCCTACGGCGGTATGAAATCGCGGCGCATACCCGTCAGTGTTGGGGGGTGGAGACTTTTGGGGTCTCCCCAAACTTTACTTCCGCCGCTTCCAGCACGTTGCCGTTAGGCTTGGCATGGATGACCACGCGGTCCCCCACCTTCAAATCCTTCAATGTGGCTGGAGATCCACTCTTTGCAAACTTAGTCGCCGTGACAATGGCGACAGTCTTTGTCTCTCCGCTCACTGTCGCCACCGAGATGGAACTGCCTTCGATTTTGGTGACCGTTCCGAGCACGTGCTCGAAGTTGCCGTGGGCAACGGCCATGGCAGACACGATGAGTAGAGCACAAAACGTGAACTTTACAGACTTCATGGTTCCTCCTCAGTGTTGGTGTGGTTGCGGGCTATTCGGCTTGCCATTCAAGAAATCATCCTCGGCCTGTTCCTCGGCTCGCTCTGACTCGCTCTTCGGATTGTATTTCTCCATGTCGTTTAGCTCTGCGTTGGTCAACTGTGACAAATGGCGGATAAAGAGAGTCAGCTTCCAACTATCCTCATCTGGCCCGGGCAATCCCCACGCCGGCATTCCCGTAAATCGGATGCCATTGTGAATAACAAAGTAAATTTCGCCGTCCGTCAGGTTTTGCGTTTCAGGCTTGCGCATGTCGGGGGCCTTGGGGAAAAGGCTCTGTCCCAAAGTGGTATTTCCGCTGCCATCGTTCGCGTGGCAAACAGCGCAGTGATCGGCAAAATGGTGGCGCGCCTCAGCCAGCAGTTCCGGCGTGGGGGTAAAGGGGTTCGCACGTTGCCGGTCCGCGCTCGGCACGGCAAGCCTGCGCATCTCGCGCGCGAGAATGGACTCGAATGCTGAGGGCGGAGTCCTGGCACTGAACCCGCGACGAAGGATCGTCGGACCAAGTGCGATCAGCAGCACCAGGATCAGCCCCACCGAGCCGATGCCCAGCTTCCAAGATTTCATTGGCGTTACTCTTTCCGGCCAAGACGCTATAATCGAGTGCGGCAGGTTGCTGCCGCTTTACAAACGGGTTGGTCCGCAGGATTCGAATGGGCCGTTTCGAATTGGCCTGCGGGCCAGCCCGCGGGGAGGAAAGCGGCAGCAAGCTACCGCACTACGATGATGACGCCTACCGTTCAAACTTCCCTACTGATTGATCCAGCCGGTGCGCGCGCCTCTGGCACCTGGCACCCGACACCTGGCGCCTCTCTTCTCAGTAGTGGAACCGGTAGCGAAACTCCACATAGACTTGTCGTGGATCGTCCCAGTGGAATCCGCCGAAGGTCAGGCTGTTATCCAGTTGCACGCGTTTATCCCCGACGTTCAGCGCCGTCAGCGACAACGAATACTTCTCGGCGAAAGTTTTGCCCACCGCCAAATCCACCGTGGCGTGGGCAGGCAGATAGACCCCGGGATATTGGGCCTGCGGCGTGCCGTACAGACCGTTGACGAACCCCGAGCCATAGTACAAGTTTGCCGAGGCGTAGGATTGCCATGGCAGGCGGGTGTTATATCCCACGTTTAGGGTGTTGCGCTGGTCGTGGTCAACGGGCGAGAACCCTGGCGGGACATCGAAGATCAAACCGCCGGTGATCGGTGAAGTAGCCTGGGCGATTTGATTGGCATAAGCCAGGTGCAGGTGGCCGCGGTGCCACAGGTCGGGCGAGCGCAGGGTGAGTTCCCAGCCCTGAATTACCGCCTCGTCCCAGGTGATCGGCCAGAACAGATTCGATTCGCCAATGTTATTGTGATCCAGCCAATTCCAGGCCTTGGTGCGGTAGTTATCAGCGTCCAGGGTCCAACCATGCACGGGAATCAAGACGCCAAACTGGTATTCATTGTCGCGCTCGCCGTGCAAGGGCGCGAAACTGAAGTCCTGGCTACCGGCCAAACCCGCCAGCGCGCTGGTCGCCGTCACCAGCGGCGGGGCCTGGTAATATTCACCCCAGAAGCCGCGAAACACCCAGTTCAGTCGCGGCACCTTGACCGCGACCCCGAAGCGCGGGTCGGTGGCGTATTCCGAAATCGAGCCGTTGAACTCGGTTTCGCGCAAGCCTGCAATCAACGTCAGCCATGGCGTCACCTTGAACTTGTCATTAATGAATTGCGCGCCCACCTCCCCCGTAACGCCAATGGACGAAGGCGGGAAGTTTTGGCTGCCATCAGTGAATTGGTTGTTGAAGTAGTTGGATTGGTGTTGGACAAACCCGTACGCTCCCGCTTCGAGGTCGTTTTTCCAAAAGCCGGCGTTCAGCTCTACCTGCCCTCCGCCGTAGTTGGCGGTCTGATTGACCGTCGAGATGACGGGATAATCGTTCGGCCCGCCTTTGTAGTCGGCGCCGTTGTAGTGATAGAACGGAGAGACGGTCAGCACCAGGTTGGGGTTGAAGGTCCGCACCCAAGAGAAAACTACGTAGCCGTCGGGCTCGCGCTCGCCGTCCCGCAGGCTATAACTGGGCGAGTTCCCCGACGACGCCAGAATCTGATTGCCCGATGAGTTCGGGTCGGGGTCGATCGGAATCTGGTAGTAGTCCTGCCGCAGAGAAGTGACCAGCCGGAATTGGTTGCGGGGATTGGGGTTGAAGATGAACGACCCGAAGCCTCCGTAGCCGTTGTCGGCGTCGTGAAATACGTCGGCGATGGGGGTCTGCAAGCCATAGTTGCTTCGATTTCCGTTGGCGCTGACATAGTAAGCAAAGCGCTCGCTATGGCCGCCGCAACTGATCTGGTCGTTGGTCTGGTAGAAATTCCCAAAGCTCAAAACCAGATCGCACTCGTTGTTCCGCTCGAAGCCGGTGCGCGGCACGATGTTGAAGATCCCGTAGGTGCGGTCGCCATAGTCGGCGTCATAGCTGCCCCGGAAGACTTCCAGCTCGTCGATGTCCTTGGGGTCGATTTGCGGGCCCAAATTGCTGGCGATGTTGGTGTTGGGTATGGGGACACCGTCGATCAGGAACTCCACTTGGTGCCCTCCGCGCATATGCAGCATGTCGTGGGTTACATACGCTGCCGGAACGTAGTCGGTAATCATCTCCATGCCGTTGGTGCGGTCCGCTCCGGGGGTTTCGCGAATGTCTTCCCGGTCGAGCATGGTGGTGGGCGTCACGCTGTCAGTGGTCGCCTCGACCGGCGTTTCTGAAACCTCCACCGCTTGCTTCATCCCAGAGATCGTCAACTGGCAATGAAGCACCGGGCTAGTGTCAGACTGCACGACCACCGCTTCCTGAAACGATTCAAACGCTTGGGCAGTGACGGTCACCGTGTAACTGCCAATGGGCACGGAGCTGAATGTGAATTCACCGTTGGGGTTCGAGTCTTGGGATTGGCTCCAATCCGAGTTTTGAGCCTTTAAGGTAACGTGGGCGCCCGCAATGGGCCGATGCTGCGGATCGTGCACGATGCCGCGAACCGTCCCAAAGATGGTAGCAAAGGCCATGGCCTTCACAAGTAAGAGAACTGCTGCCAAGCTCACAAGCTGCTTCATGATCACCTCGCTATGATGGATGGTGTGAGCCCGGCGGTGGATTGCGAATCCAACCCGCCGACGCTGAGTGAGAGATTGTTCGAGTCGAGAGCCGCACGGATTGATCGCTGAACGCTAACGTCGCGACTTGCGGGACTTTCGCGCATACGGGCGAAGGGTGCCCCCATAAGCCGCGGACTTCCGGCTCAGCTCTGGACTCGAATATGGGCGGTTGACGACGGTCGATTCTTTCAATCGATAATCGTCAATCCAAAATCTATAATTAAGCGAGGGTGAGGCGAGGTGGTTGTTCGGGAATTCGGACGTGGGAAGGCAGCAAGCTTAAGCCCGACGCGTCATGCCCGAAACTCCAGGGCACGAGCGGGTCAGCCCACTGGTGTTCAATCAGGACATAAATAAGAGTGCTGAGAATCGAGCTCAAGTAGCTGTCGGGTGCATGGAGTCCGCACTGGCCACCCTTACCCATGCAACAGCGGGACATCTTTCCAGCACCATGGTGGCCAACGCACATACAAGCGGACGGCGGACACGCACACGCGTCCACAGGGCTTCGGAACGCTGCCCAACGCACGCTGGGAGCGAGCAAACCCGCCATACTCAGAATGGCCAGAACTCGGATAACGACGCGCATGTCTTTACTTGGAAGCCCGAAGAACGGATTATAACAGGTTTTTGGCAAAGGGAAGTCAACCACATTCGGGGTCACGCGGTATTGAGTCGAGCGCACTTCGTGAGTCGCCGGTTCAAAGTCCCGGCTGAGTCCGTCGGGCAGGTAGAAGCAGCAAGGTCAAGGAGGGTGCCTTGGCGGCAAGGGTGTTTGTCGGGGCGAAGGGGTCGTCTGCCTCGCCGCCAAGGGCTCAGCACCGCATTTGGGCGGGTCAAATCGCAGCGCTGGCGGGTTATGACGCTACACTCTACATCGGCCTTTCGGGCTACGACTTGAGGGCTTTGCAACCTAGAAATTCCCCCGCTTGGAAGTGATGTAATTTGAAGGCATTGCAGTAAATTCATTGGTCAGCCAGCGCGCCAAGTGGCATTCTAAAACTGATTATTCGTCGAATTCCACGCCGACCGTGAACCCGCGTGCCGCCTGCTCACCTGAAAGCGAATCGCGCCGAGGCGATTCTGTTGACTTGGAATTTACTGGGCATGAGCGGCAAATCTCTGCCGACGTCGCTCGGCGATATTGGCCATATCCCAACTATCGCCTAACATAATGTAACCAAAGAGAGATTGACGCCCAAAATGGAAGTGGAGTATTGTCTCCTTAGATAGCAGCGTTCCGACCGTTTGGCGGAGGGAGCCCTTCGGTTGTCTTGGCATGATACAGATTCCCTCTATGCCCCTCGAGTTCGCGCCAGTCGACGGTAAGCATGAAATACGGCAGAGGTCCTGCATGCGGGGTCTGGTAAGAGCACCTCGCCTGGGTGACTGCGATGGGGAATTATCTCAACAGTACGGCGTTCGCGCTTTTTCTCCTGGGACTGGCGATTCTGTTATTAGCGGGGGGGCTCGCTGCCTATTTGCGCGGACGCACCTCGCGGCTGCGCCGCAACACGGAAATCTTCTGGATATCCAGCCTTCACTTTTTCAGCAAAGAAATTTCCGAGTGTAATGATCCCCAACAGATGGTGGATCAATCGTTGCGTGGCGCTCTAGAAATGCTGGACGCGCGGGATGGTTGCCTCCTTGTGCGTGAGGAAGGTGAAGAGGGCAAGACGTACTCCTGCATCCGCGGGATCTCTTCACCGGTGGGGGATCGGCTGAGTAGTGATCCGCTGCGCAGCTTTGTACTTTCCAGTGCCGAGCGCTGGGGCGTGCTGATGGCCTTCCCCGACTTGCGGCGGTCGGAGGTGGTGGCGGCTTGGCAGCGCGATCCCACCTTTCACGAATTCCGCGAGGTTCTGAAAGGCGAAGGGCTGCGGACGCTGATTGTTGTTGGGTTGCAGGTTCGGGAGAAATCTTATGGCGCGCTGATGCTGGGCTTCCGACGGGTCCGGACCTTTGGACCACAGGAGCTGCGCGTGGCGATGGCAATCGGCAATCAAGTGAGTGTGGCGATCGAGAATTGGTCGCTAAATCGGGCGGCTGAGCGGCGCGAAGAAGAGTTGAAGACCCTTCACCGGATTGGCGAAGCTCTTCGCTCCACTTTCGATATGAATGCCCAAGTTGAAATTTTTCGACGGGAATTGAAAGGATTATTGGGCGGAACGAACTTCGGCTTGGCCATGCAGGATAATACGGAAGGGCCGCTGGAGGTGGTTGTGCCCTTCGAAAGCGCGGGGCCGCAAGGCAGTTTGGTGGGTGCGCCGGCGAGTTCCCTGGCGCAATTTGTGCAACGGACACGGCTGCCTCTGTTGGTGGCCAGCGACGTTCAGGGCACCACGCGGCGGCTGGGTTTGGCGCCTCTGGATCATCTCGTCAAGACCTGGTGCGGGGTGCCCCTGCATTTCTCCGATGGATCGATGGGCGTGCTGGCGCTGGCTGATATGGATCGCGAGTTCGCCGTCACCAAGTCGCAGTTTGACATGGTGCAGGTGCTGGCGCAGGAGGGGGCGGTCGCACTGGAAAACGCCCGGCTTTTCAAGAAGGAGCAGCGACGCGCCAGTCACTTGGGCTTGATCAACGAGCTGGGGCGCAAGGCCAATTCGGTCTTGAACCCGCAGGAGTTGCTGCCCACCATTTGCCGGCAAATCCGCCAGGCTTTCGGTTACGACTTGGCGCGAATCGAGATGCTGGACGTGGGGCGCGGGGAATTGGTCGTGGAGGCGGAAGAGGGTTATGGGCCTGAATTGATGGGGCGCCGCATTCGCCTGGGTGAAGGTCTG
Organism: uncultured Acidobacteriota bacterium; assembly: GCA_963808085.1. Lineage (GTDB taxonomy): Bacteria > Acidobacteriota > Terriglobia > UBA7540 > UBA7540 > Bog-366. The sequence continues at coordinate 126,625 of CAWEFC010000038.1, read as the reverse complement.
GCAGGCGCGGCGGCGGAGTCGGGCGAGCCCATCCTGGCAAACTCCGTCGTGAAAGAGCCGCGGTACATTGCTCTTCACCCCGGCATTCGCTCGGCGCTTAGTCTTCCCCTGAAGTATCGTGAGGAAATGATGGGCGTTCTGAGTCTGGAGAGCCGGAGGGTCTACGCCTTCTCGCAGCAGGACTTACTCACCCTGCGCACCCTGACGGACCAATTGGCGATCGCCCTTCACAATGCCCGCGCCTATCAGGTGGCACTTGAGCAAGCCATCACCGACGGGCTGACGGGGTTGAAAACCCATCGCTATTTCATGGAAGCTCTCGATCGCGAGTGGCGGCGCTCAACCCGCTCGCGCAATATGTTTTCTGTGATTATGATGGACCTGGACGGGTTCAAACAGGTAAACGACCGGCACGGTCATTTGGAGGGCGACAAGGTCCTTTCGGCGGTGGCCAACTTGCTGAACGACCAGGTGCGGCACTCGAATGTGGTGGCGCGATACGGAGGGGATGAGTTTGCCATCATGATGCCGGAGGCTGGCACCGATCAGGCGGAGATTCTGGCCGAGCGCCTGCGGGCGAAAATTGAATCTGACCACTATCTGGCGGCCCACGGCGTGACGGCCAGCTTCGGAATTTCCACCTTTCCGGTTCACGGCCTTACTCAGGAGGAGATCCTTCGCGTGGCGGATTCCGGCATGTACCTTGCCAAGCATCAGGAAGGCAATCGGGTGCGCGTGGCGTCTTTGCGAATCGCCGTCGCACCAGAGGATTGGGAGCACCAGTTGCTCGAAGCCTACTTGGGCGTGACCATGAAGCGTATGTTCTCCACCGGTCCGGAGGCATTTAACCACTACCTGGAACGCTTTCAGGCCGTCAGGCTGAAGGGCAACGGCGACGCTCCCTCCTTAATGGATACCGTGACCGCGCTAGCTTTCGCCATTGATGCCAAGGACCATTACACGCGGGACCATTCGCGGGCTGTGTCCCGCCTCGCTGTACAAATTGCGCGGGAAATGGCCTTGCCGGAAATGCTGATTGAGGAGGTTCGGCTGGGTGGCATTGTTCACGACATCGGTAAAATCGGCGTGCCGGAAGCGGTTCTGAACAAGCCCGGCCGCCTTACCGCCGAAGAGTACGACTTAATGAAAACCCACGCTGTACTGGGAGCGAAGATTCTCGAGCCGCTTAAAGTGAAGGCTATCGAGCATATTCGACGCATGGTGCGCCATCATCATGAAATGGTTGACGGGACAGGCTATCCCGACCGCCTCAAAGGCGAGAGTATCCCGCTCGGCGCTAGAATCATCACCGTGGCGGACTGTTTTGACACCATGACTACCGCCCGAGCGTACAAGCCCGGACGGACTGTCGATGAGGCGATGGAAGAGCTGTACCGTTGCAGCGGAACGCAGTTTGATCCCGACATTGTGAAGGCATTCGCCCGATGTCAGGAGGTCCCGAATGGCCTGCGCCCCATCCCGGACGAACCGGGCATGTATGATCGAGTGATTCGAGGATCGGGCGATCCGGTGGGTAAAAGGAAACCTTGACGCTTTCTCTTATCTCTGCCGCATGGTCATCCCATCCCCTGATTCTTTGAACCGCGTGGGGCGGTAGGATTCTATCGCTTGGAGAGTTGATCCCTTCAGGATCAGATCCGCAACGATTTCCGCCGTTATCGGCGCCAGCAGGATACCGTTGCGGAAGTGCCCGGTAGCGAAGATCAGGTTTTCCATTTCCCCATATCCTAAAATCGGCAAGTGGTCCGCGGTGTCGGGCCGAAAGCCGGCCCATGCGCGCAGGAAACGCCATTCGCTGAGCATCGACGAGAGCCGCGTTGCGCCTTCGAGGATGGAGTGCAGCCCTTTGGCCGTTACCGATTTTTCGAAGCCGTGATACTCGGCGGTCGTTCCCACCAGTACACGCCGCTCCGAGCGCGGGACCAGGTAGTGCATCCCGGCGCGCACCACGAACGGCAAATCGACCGGAGCCTCGAACTCCATCATCTGCCCGCGGCACGGCGTCATGGGCAAGTCGAAACCCAGCTCACCGGCGATTTCTCCAGACCAACATCCCGCCGCCAGAACGTAGGTTTTCGCGGTGAATGTGGATTGCTTTCCTGCTACGACGCGGGTGATGTGTCCGCCTTGGGTTTGGAACTTGTGAACGGCATGCCCTGCTTCGAATCGCACGCCCGCGCGCTGGCACGCAATCACCAGGGCGCGCATCAAGCGCTCGTTATCGACCCAATGATCACCAGGAACGAACAGGCCGCAGCGGATCTGCGGGGAAAGTCCCGCGCTGCGGGCATGAACCTCTCCCGCGGTCAGTGGTTGGAGATCAAATCCTTGCGCCGTCTGCCGGTCGTGCACTTCCTCGAGTTCTACTTCGAGTTTCGCGTCGAGCGCCACCAACAGCGACCCGTCGCTGCGATATCCAACGCCATGGCCGCTGCACTCTTCGATCTCGGACGCGAAGCGCGGGTAAAGACCACGGCTGGCAACGCACAGTGCCGAAAACGCTGCGGGCTCGACCATCTCGCCCAAAGGCGCCAGCATGCCCGCTGCGGCGGAACTTGCCTCCGCCCCGGGTTCAATCCGGTCGAGAACCGTCACCCGCAGTCCGGCCTGCGCCAGACGCCAGGCAATCGAGCAACCGATGATTCCGCCACCGATGATCAGTACATCAGCAGCGTGTGAAGAGTCTTCCGTCATATCGAGCGCGATCCCATATCTTCTGGTCCGCGATTCTTCTCCCTAATTCCAGTTTTCGCCAACCAGCGCGAGCGGTCAAGAGCATTCTGGGAATTTTTCGACTTTTGATTTTCGAAATTCGATTTGCGCCATGGGTTACTGGTCTTGAATTCGGAGTTTTGAATTTGCAATCTTGGGCTTTCGGTTTGGAAGCCGGGATTTAGGAATTGTGCCCATGCGTCATTGCTCTGGACTCTTGAATCTTGAATTTTGAATCTGCGATTGCGCTTCCTTCTGCCGGTTTCGCGGCGCTTCGCCTGGCGGTATAATTGTGAACTCGACCGGCGAATTCAGGGCTTCTTACTTGCAACCAGGAGAAAAACGCCATGCCGACAAATCCGATGGAGTATCTCTGGCCGGGCATCATCGCTGCACAAGCCATCCATGCTGCGGTGAAGCTGCGAATTCCTGACGCGCTTGGCAACGGGCCGAAGACGGTTCCCGAGCTTGCCTCGGAATCCGGCACTAACCCACGTTCGCTCGAATGTCTGATGCGCGCGCTCGCAACACTCGAGATCTTTACGCACGAACCCGACGGACGTTTCGGCAACACCCCGCTTGCCGAAATGCTGCGCGCAGATCACCCGCAGTCGCAACGCGAAGGCGCCCAGCTCCTCACGTCGGCGTTTCTATGGCGCCCGCTCGGCGAGCTGGCTGAATCGGTCCGTACCGGTGAGCCGGCGTTTGAGCGCATCTTCGGTCAGCGCTTCTTCACCTACCTCGCCTCCCACCCGGATGATGCCGCGATTTTCAACGCCGCCATGACCCAGGGTGTTTCCTGGACCACCTCGGTGCTGCTCGCGGCCTACGACTTCTCTCGCTTCACTCGGCTCGTGGATGTGGGAGGAGGCGAAGGCGCGCTTCTTCGCGACGTTCTTACGGCCACACCCGGTATCCGCGGTGTTCTTTTCGATCTGCCAACGGTCGTCTCCGGCGCCACTGAGATCCTCACTGGTGATATCGCCGCGCGCTGCCAAGTCGTGGGAGGCGATTTCTTCGGATCCGTCCCCGAGGGCGCCGACGCCTACATCCTGAAGGGCGTCATTCACGATTGGCCTGACGAGGATGCTGTCAAAATCCTCCGCAATATCCGCCGCGCGATCCGGTCCGATGGCACTTTACTTCTGATTGAAGGGCTGGTTGATTCCGCTGAATCCCCCGCCGGATTCAGTGAACTCCTGATGCTCGTGATCGGCGGTCGCGAGCGAACTGCGGAAGAATTCCGTTCGCTCCTCGCCGCAGCCGGTTTTACCGTCACGCGCGTCATCCCGACCGGAAGGTCCTCGGTGATCGAGAGCCATCCGGTGTAGCGCCTCTTGCTATAGCGCCGTTTCTTTAAACAGCGCGTAGGTTACCTTTTCGATTTCCGAGGACGCGGGCAGGAGGTTCTTGGTCGGCGCGGCCATTGTCTCGCCAAGTCCCAGCTTCAGCGTCAAATCCTTTGAGACCAGAGTGCGCTTCGAGCGAAGCCATCCGGAGACCTGCGTACCATCGAGCGCGGCTGCCGGAACGTGCAGGTCAAATTCCAGCGCATGGCTTCCCGGCGTCAGGTCCACGGTGAACCACTGCCATGTCCCTTTTGGACTTTTCACCGGGGTGATTGAAACGGTCTTGGTGTTGTCAAGAGCTTCGGCCTTCACCTCCGGCGCGGCAATGGCGGATTCCAGCAGTAGGGAAGCTTTGCTTTCGCGAAAGTCGGCGGGAATTTGCACGCTGATCGTAATCTTCACCGTGCCGTCGGCCACAGCACTGAGGGTGGGCGCGGAAAAGATCGGCTCGGCTTCGCGGGCGTTCTTCGCTCCGAAATGCAGGACCAACCTGGAGCCGTCGTCGCCTGCACGGAGTTCCACCTTCTCACCGTCGACGCGCGCCGCCTCGTAAGCGGAGGGCTTGCCGACCTCAGCGACTACGTTCGCCCCCTCGGGTGCGTAGACCTTGAAAGCGATTTCGCCCTGCGCGGCGGGCTCGACGGAATACCGTATGCCGCTAAGTTGTGCTTCTACCTTGGCGAGGGGACGCAGTTCGATAATCTGATGCTCGTAACCCTCCAGGTTTGCGTGCAGCGTATCGCCGTAGTGAAAGACGCCGGGAAAGACTTCGCGGTAGGGATACGTCACCTCCGCCTGGAACGCCCGGTCGCTCGGTTCGAAGCCGGCCGCTTCGTTGAGCGTCACGGCCGCCACCATAGGTCGCACGAAGGGATTCCGCAACATCAGGATGGTTTTCTCTGGCGAGTAGTGGAGGTAGCCGTAAGGCTCGCGCTTGGCGGGATCACCCAGCACCCAGGTGGCGTTGTCAAGCAACGGGTGTGCGTTTGCAAGCGCCCACTGGAGCGAAGTACCAAGAGCATCCCACTCGGCGGGCTTCAAGAGTGTGGGAGTGATGTAGAGTTCGTTCAACTGGCTTCCCACGCCGAGGAAGTTCACGAGGTGGTCCTCCCAATCTTCCAGGGATTCATTCTTGCCGCCGATTTCGAGGTAGGTGCCTTTGATGATGCTCTGTGTCCACAGCGACGACATGGGGAACTGCGCCTGGTGGCGAACGAAATCGTTGTACAGGACAAGGTCGCGATAGTTCATGGAACTTTGCCGCTCGCTAAACGTGGGGACGGTTTCGAGGTAGCCGTAATCCTGCCCGCCCTCCCAGATAGTGTCGGCCCAGCGTAGCCACCAGGGGCTGAGCCACGTGCTGGTGGTCACGTCGAGAAAGATTTCGTGATTCTGCGCGCGCAGAGCCTCGAGTGTGCCGAGGAGAGAGCGCAGGTCCGCTTCGCGCGAATAGATGCCGATGGGGTGCCCGTGGTTGGGATCGTTGCAGCCGAAAGGCAGGCCGTCAATCTTGAACTGGTTCACGCCGAAGTCGCGCACAAGCCCCACCAGGGTCTCGCGGAAATAGCGGCTGTAGTTGCGCCCGGCCAGGCAGAGGAACTCGCCGTTGGAGGTGACCTCCATGCCCATCTTGCGGCCGGCATCCACGCGATAATGGCGGAGATCGTAGCCGCCGATGGGGCCGATCCACAGGCCCAGGTGGCTGTCGATTTTGCCGAGAGCGGCGGAGAGGTCATGGAAGCTCGTGGGAAAGCGGTGGGGATCGGGAACCCAGATGTTGTTCTGGTCGTCGTCCCAGGCGTCATCGAGAAGAAATGATTGCATCGGGACGCCGTATTTCTTGATGAGGAGATCGCGAAATTGGGAGACGCGCTCGAGCAGCAGGTCGTTCGTCATCGCCGTGTGTTGGAGGTCATACCAACTGTTGTAAGTGATGAATGGGCGCACCGGGACGGCGCGGATGCGGCGCACGTATTCCATGAAAGCCTGATGAACGTGCCCGCTGGCCGCGACGCCCACGACGGCCGGTTCGCTCGTGTAACCTTCAGGCGGGATATTGAGCCCGACGATGCCGCCCAGTGAGACCGAGGACTGCTCAGCCGTGTTGATGCTGGTGGGATACTCGAGCCCCATGAAAAGGTCGTCGGAAAAAAGAGGCTGCCCAAACCCGCCCAGATGGAAATCATCGGCGCGCCATTCATTCTTGGCTGCCGCGACCGAGTCGATAAAGAACGTTCCCTTGCCGGTGGTTTTTAATTCAATCCACTGGCGCGTGAAATAATCGTTCGGGTTCAGTTCATAAGTGAGCGTGGCTTCGAGACCGGTTTTCTCCTGCGGGCTTTTCGGAAGCACCAAGTGATACACGGCACGCTTGCCCCCGCCGGCGGCGTCCTGCACTTCATGGCCCGTTACCTTCAGGTCGCGGGAAGTGAGCACCAGAGGATTCTCACCTCCGAAGTCGTAGCCAACGCGCTCGAAGATAAGCTTTACCTCGAACTCGTCGCCGCGCACCTCATGGGTTCGGCCCGAGAGTTTGTTCACAAGCCGAACGGTGTGGACGGAGCCGTCCGCGACTTCCACGGTGCGTTCCAAGTAATCGTTCGCGAGCGACAGCGTGGCGCCTTGTTCATGCACCGAAACCGGTGTGGCGGCGCTGGCGCGAAGCGCACTGAGTGCCGGAGCGCTGAGTAGTAGAAGAATGAATGCACAACAGGTTCTCATGACGTTACCTCAAGGATGGCGATGAATGGCATGGCGCGCCGGATGATACCTCAGTTGGAACGGGAGGGCGAGGAAGGAATTGCTTCCAGCCGGAACCCCGCCTGTCGGGAAGACAGATTCGGAGGGCCTGACGCTTGGCACTGGCACCTGAAATCTGCTCTTCTTTGTTTTCATCAACATCCCCGGATGAACCTTCATTTTCGATATATTCCAAGGTCCGTTTTCACCCAATTTGTCCACGATGGCCGAAGCTGAGGCGGGAAGGGGTCCCTGCGTTCGGCAACTAACAGTTGGCGCTGGTAGCTGGCGCCCGGCATTTGGCTCCGGAAACCTGCCTGTCATTGTTTTCATCAACATCCCCGGATGAACCTTCATTTTCGACGTATTGCAGCCGCGCCGTCTTCGCGCAATTTGCCCACAATTGCCGGAACCGAGACGGGATGGGGCCCGCTGTGTTCGGCAGCCAACCAATGGCGCTGGGGCCTGACACCCGGTACCTGACACCCGCAACCTGCCTTTCATTGTTTTCATCAACATCCCCGGATGAACCTTCATTTTCGATATTGCTAGGCCCGCTTTCACTCAATTTGTGTCCACGATGGCCGAAGGCAAGACGGGAGGGGGTCCCTGCGTTCGGCAACCAACAGTTGGCGCTGGTACCTGACACCTGGTACCTGACACCCGCAACCTGCCTTTCATTGTTTTCATCAACATCCCCGGATGAACCTTCATTTTCGATATATTCTGGCGGCAGTTTTCACGCAATTTGTCCACGATGGCCGAAGCCGAGACGGGATGGGGCCCGCTGTGTTCGGCAGCCAACCAATGGCGCTGGGGCCTGACACCTGGTACCTGACACCCGAAACCTGCCCTTCATTGTTTTCATCAACATCCCCGGATGAACCTTCATTTTCGATGAATTACGATGTTCCGTTGTCGCCCAATTTGTCCGGAATCGCTCCGACCGGGACGGGAAGCGGCAACGTGCGTTCGACAGCCAACAGTTGACATGCCGCCGCGACTCCGGGCAGATTCCAAGGGCCGTTCCACCCCGCCAACGCGCACAGGCCCCTCACCCTAGCGTACACTATGTTACTTGATGTGTCAAGTAAATAGTGAAATGATATTATAAAATATATCACTTAGGATAGAACGGAGTGCAAATGTGCTCGAGGTTGGACATATTCGCTAGCGAAATTGACCGATCCAGGGTGATGTTGATGATAAAAATTGTTAGTCTGAAACGGAAGGGAATACAATGGATTCCAAATGTCCCGCGGAGGATGAATCTCAAGGTGGAGCGAAGCCCCATCGTGCGGCACGGCGTCGCGCCGCCGCGAGGGGATCGGCGGGAAGAAATACCGACCGCCAAGTTATGATTGCCATCGCCCCATAAACCCGCCGCCAAAGTGTGGCATAATCTCATGCCAGAATTTTGAGGAGAATAACTTGGCTTGTCCAATTTGCAATAGACGTAAACCGAAGCGGCTGTGTCCGGCGCGCGCGGAGAGCATCTGTTCGATTTGCTGCGGGACGGAGCGCGAAGTGACTATCGACTGCCCCAGCGACTGCGTGTTCCTTACGGCCAGCCGCGAATACGACCGGGCGCGCCTGGAAATCGACTGGTCAAAGGTGCCTTTCGCCGAGGTCAAATTCAATCGCAGTTTCGCGGAAACCCACGGGGATTTGCTGGTTGATATCGATTACTCGGTCTGCGAGTTTGTCGCCAACCATCGGGAGATCGTGGATACCGACGTACTGGTGGCAACTCAGACGCTGGCGGAAACCTACCGCACGCAGACGAGTGGAATTATTTACGAGAAGCCTTTGGATTATGCACCCCAACGCGCTTTGTACGAACACCTGAAGGCGTCCATTGCGGATTTCCGCAAACAGGAGACTGAGCGGGCGGGCATGACCACCATCCGGGATAGCGACGTTCGCGACGCGCTGATTTTCCTCACCCAGATGTGCGCCATTCACGCCAATGGGCGGCCCAAGGGTCGAGCCTATATCGATATAATCCGCGACCAGTTCCCGAAGGAAGAATTCCAGAAGGCCGCGTCGAATATCGTCCTGCTTTAGGAACAGGTGTCAGGTATTAGGAACAGGCGTCAGGTATCAGGTATCAGGTGTCAGCCGCAGTACCTGAGCGACCCGGCGTCTACGAGGATCGGACAGCCCGAGTCCAAAGCGAGGAACTCGCTGACACCTGGCACCTGATACCTAACACCTGCACTTCCATGTCCGACGTTGATCAAGTTCGCGCCGCAGCCGACATCGTCAAGATCGTTGGCGACTATGTGAAGCTGCGCAAAGCGGGCGCCAATTACATGGGGCTGTGCCCGTTCCACCAGGAGAAGAGTCCTTCTTTTGCGGTGCATCCCATCAAGCAGATCTTTCATTGTTTTGGCTGTGGCGTCGGGGGCGACGTCTTCAAGTTCGTGATGTTGATGGACAGCCTACCATTCCCAGAGGCATTGAGGCGGGTGGCAGAAAAAGTGGGAGTGCGTCTGGAAGAGAGGGCGGGCGGCGAGACTTACGACGCCAACACCAAGCTGCGGGCGTCGCTCACGAAGCTGCATGAAATCGCCGCGAAGTTTTACGCCTCGCAGTTGGGGGCGACGGCGGAAGGCCGCATGGCGCGCGCCTACCTTGCCGACCGGGGCATGTCGGACGAAGTGGTGGGCCGCTTTCGCATCGGCTATGCGCCCGCCGACGGGCAGGGATTGTTACGGCAACTAGGCGGCTCGGATTTCGAGAAGGAGGCACTGGAAAAGAGCGGACTCATCATCTATGATGCCGAGCGCCAGCGGTCCTACGATCGCTTTCGTCGGCGCATCATCTATCCCATCGCCAATGACTCGGGGAAGGTCGTGGCATTCGCGGGCCGGGCACTGGGCGACGACCAGCCCAAATACCTTAATTCTCCCGAAACGGCGATCTACACCAAGAGCCGGTTGCTCTACCATCTCGACCGCGCCGCGCAAGCGATCCGCAAGCTCGATTATGTAATTCTGGTGGAAGGTTACATGGACTGCATCGCGGTGGCCGCGAGTGGCATCGAGAACGTTGTGGCTTCATGCGGCACCAGCCTGACCGAGGGGCAGATTCGGCTTCTCGGCCGTTACACGCGGCGCGTGGTGGTGAATTACGACCCGGACTCCGCGGGGATGGCGGCGACGGAGCGGTCATTGGCGTTGTTGCTGGAAGCGGGATTCGAAGCTAAGGTGTTGGCTCTCCCCGGCGGGCTCGACCCCGATGAGTACGTTCGCAAGCAGGGAGCGAAAGCGTATGGCGAGTTGCTGGCACACGCGCCCTCCTATCTTGATTACCTGACCGAGCGCGCCGTGAAGACCCACGACGTGCGCACCCCGGAAGGCAAAGTGGCAGCGGTCAATGCTATTCTTCCCTATCTCATCAAAGTGCCGAACCCCATCCTGCGGGACGAACTGGCGCGGCGTTTGGCGGAGCGCCTCAGGGTGGATGAGCGTCTGCTGCGCGATGAACTCCGGCGGGCGGCGGGAGAGAAGCGCGCGGAAGTCCACCCGATGGAAGGTACCCCGGAGGCCAAACCTGGGGTCAAGCAATTGCTCCGCGCATGCCTGAAGAGCGATGAAATAGCGGACGCCCTGCTGCCGGAAATTGTCGAAAGCGGCGCCGTGGGTGGGCTGTTCGGCGAGAATATCTTCAAGCAGTTGTGGGAGGCTCGCAAGCGAAACGAAAAGCTAAGTCTGGCGGAGGCCGAAGGAGTGTTGAGCGCGGAGGAGAGCAGATTGGCAAACGAAGCACTCTTCTGGCCAGGAGCTCCCCTGAGTCTGGAACAGGCCCAGGGTTGCTTGCGGGGGTTCAAACTCCAGCGTCTCCAGCGCGAGCGTGATAAAATACTTCGGGATATCGAAGCTGCCGCGCAATCCCAAGATTCTGCCCGGCTTACCGAGTTACAGCGCTCCAAGTCTTCGCTGGACAAGGAGTTGCGACAACTGGCCCGGCCATAAAAAATCCCGGCAAGGAACAAACGAATTGGGATATATTACATCTAATTTTGTGGAGCCGTAGTAAATTGACGGCCAATGTCTTATATTGCTTCACGGTTGCCAGTGGTGGCACTGCCGAGGCTGAGTCCGGCGTGTCGCCCATTTCCATTTCTAGGCAATAATAGTTTGCTGTACGTTGGGAGGCCATTCCTTTGGCGTTTGACGAGAAGTTCGACCAAGTAAATAAACTAATCAGCCTGGGTAAAGAAAAAGGGTATCTCCTTTACGACGAGGTCAATGACCTTCTCCCTTCTGACGTCCATTCAGCGGAAGACCTCAGCGATCTCCTGTCGATGTTTGATAACGAGGGGATTGAGGTGGTGGACTCCCCCCGCGCCAAGGCCGCGGAGGGAATTGCGCTGGATAAAACCGATGACATCAAGTCGGACGAAGCGGGTGAGGACGTTGAGCTGGACCTTACCCCCGGGGCACTGGATAAGACCAACGACCCGGTGCGAATGTACCTGCGGGAAATGGGCACGGTGCCGCTGCTGACGCGCGAAGGCGAAGTGGAAATCGCCAAGCGCATCGAGCGCGGCCAAATGAAGGTTTTCAAGGCGCTTTCCCGTTCTCCCGTGGTGATCCAGTCCCTCTTTGCCCTGGCGCGGCAGGTCAAGGCCGGGGAGAAATCCATCAAAGAAGTGGTGGTCTTTGATGACGACGAGCTGACAGAAGACCGCGTGGCAGCGCGCTTGAAGGAAGTGGTGGAAACCATCGATGAGATGGAACGCCTCTCCAAAAAGCTGGGTCAGTTGCGCAACAAACGCGACGCGATACCGCGCAGCAAGCGTCCCCGCGATTTCCGCCGTTACAATTGGGCGGTGGCCGAGCATCGCATCCTGATTTCACAATTGCTGCGATCCATCCAGTTCACCCACACGCAACGCAAGGCCTTGATCGGGTCCCTGCGGACGGCGATGGATGAGATGCGCCCCCTCGAGCGCGAGGCCAATCGCCTGGAAAAGCGCGTGGAAGGGGTGCGCACCAACGGCAACAAGGATCTGCGCAAAGAGCTGCGGCAGGCGAAGGTGAACCTGGGCGATTTTGAGGTCCGAATCCAGGCCACCACCATGGAGCTGCGGCGCAGCTACCAGAACATTGTGATGGGGGAAGACCAGGCGGAAGCCGCCAAGCGCGAGCTGATTGAAGCCAACCTCCGCCTGGTGGTTTCGATCGCCAAGAAGTACACCAATCGCGGCCTCCAGTTTTTGGACCTGATTCAAGAAGGCAATATTGGTTTGATGAAAGCGGTGGACAAGTTTGAGTACCGCCGCGGTTACAAGTTTTCCACCTACGCCACGTGGTGGATTCGGCAGGCCATCACCCGCGCCATTGCTGACCAGGCCCGCACCATCCGCATCCCCGTGCACATGATTGAGACCATTAACAAGCTCATCCGCACGTCGCGGCAGCTCGTGCAGGAGTACGGGCGCGAGCCGACCTCGGAAGAGATTGCCAAGCGGATGGAAATCCCCGTGGTCAAGGTGCGGAAGGTTTTGAAGATTGCCCAGGAACCTATTTCCCTCGAAACCCCGATCGGGGAAGAGGAGGACTCGCATCTGGGCGACTTCATTGAAGACCGCGGAGTGATTTCGCCGGCCGAAGCGGTCATCAATATCAATCTGAAAGAGCAGACCGAGTCGGTGCTGAAGACGCTGACGCCGCGCGAGGAGAAAGTCATCAAGATGCGCTTTGGCCTCGACGATGGCAGCGAGCACACGCTGGAAGAAGTTGGACAGAGCTTCGCCGTTACCCGCGAACGCATTCGCCAGATCGAGGCGAAGGCGTTGCGCAAGCTGCGCCACCCCTCGCGCAGCCGGAAATTGCGGGCGTTTCTTGATGCTACCGTGCGGGAATAACCCTTCCGCGCGAAAATGACCCACTGTTGAGCGGTGACCTACGAGCGGAATTTAGTGCGATGCGGGGGGCCGCATTCATGAAATCGTGCCCATACTGCGGTTATGCAAATTATGATGGGGCTCCCGCGTGCCGCAAATGCGACGGTTCTTTTAGCGTTCAGAGCGCCACAGTTTACCAAGCTCGTGCCCACCGGATCAGCCCCGCGCGCGCCAAGGGAATTCGCAGCCAGGCCCTTACCATGATTGTCCTGGGCTTGCTGATTAAGGTCTACTGGGGAGGTTATGGTCCCTGGCCTACCATTGATTTTCCCATCCTCGCGACGCTGCGATTGTATCTTGAACCCTTGTTGATCTTCGGCGGGGCGGCGCTTTATGCCTTCGGCTTGCTTGCGACTTTCATCTAATTGGCCGCCTGTCTTTTCTCTCTCGGAAATCGAATCCCCTGATTCTGGGATTGCCCTTGCATCTGCTCGTAGGAGTTGGTATTTTCACCGGTGCAGGAAAGGGCTGTGGAGTCATACACGACCTCGCGTCTTTAAAATACGCGGCCCTTTCGACCCCGCAACGACACAATTTCATAAGGAGTGAATCATGGGCGAAACAATGATTGCGCCTCCCATGCCGGAAGAGCAGCCAGCCGGATCGTTCCTCAGTCGTGCACTCGGAGTTTTCATTTCTCCGGGATCAACTTTTGAAGATATCGCGCGCAAACCGCGGTTCCTCGGACCCGTGATTGCGATCATCGTGGCGGCGTGTGCTGTGTTCGACACGATGTACTGGAAGCTGGGCATGGAAACCATGACCCGGCTAACACTCGAGCGCAGTCCCTTTACTTCCCGGATGCCCCCGGAGCAAGTGGAGAAAGCAATCCACGATAGCGCCAGCCACCTTACGCGGCAGCTCGTGATCACTGACGTCAGCATTATCATCGTAACGTTCGTTTTCCTACTGATCGTGGCGGGAGTAGGAATGATGATCGTTAATGCGATCCTCGGAGGGCAGGCCAAGTTCAAGACCCTTTTCTCGGTGGCCAGTTATGCCCAACTGCCCGCCCTATTAGGTTATATCTTGGGACTGGCGGTCATTCTTTTTGGCGGGACCGATAACTTGGATCCTCAGAACCCGGTTCCCATGAACCTCGCTTTTTTCCTGAACTACAAAGAGGTTCCCAAGCCTCTGTTTGCCCTTGCCGGGTCAGTGGACATCGTGGTGATTTGGATGGTGATCCTCATCGGAATCGGTATGAGCAAAGCCACGGGAGGAAAAGTAAAGCCTCTTCCCATCACGCTCTGCTTTGTCGGCGCTTGGGCGATTTGGATTATCGGCAAGGTAGGGCTCTCAGCGATCTTCTAAACAGCCGGATGCCAATCAAGTTCGAAATCCTTGCAGAAGATAAAGGCACGCGTGCGCGCGCCGGATTGCTGCACACTCCGCATGGTGTGGTGGAGACCCCTATTTTCATGCCGGTCGGGACCGGCGGCACGGTGAAGGGCATGACCCAGGATGAGTTGGAAACGCTGGGTGTGCAAATTCTGCTGGGCAACACCTATCATCTTTATCTCCGTCCAGGCCATGAGTTGATTCGCGAAGCGGGCGGACTGCATCAGTTCATGTCGTGGCCGCACCCTATCCTCACCGACAGCGGCGGGTTCCAAGTGATGAGTCTGAAGTCCCTGGGCCGGGTCACTGAGGATGGAGTGGAGTTTCGCTCGCACCTGGATGGCTCCTCGCATTTTCTCTCCCCCGAGCGCGCCGTGGAAATCCAATTGGCCCTGGGCTCTGACATTATGATGTGCCTGGATGAATGCGTCGAGTATCCGGCCAGCCACGAAGCACTCGCACGATCGGTAGGCTTGACGACGCGCTGGGCGAAGAGAGCAAAAGAGAAGGTGTCAGGTGCCAGGTGTAAGGTGCCAGAGAGTGACGGCCATGATTCCGCACTTGGCAACGCCAGCGGCACGCGACGAGACGCTAGCTTGGGGGAGCTGCCCGACACCTGGCACCTGACACCTGATACCTTCCCGACCCTTTTCGGCATCGTGCAAGGAGGTACGGACAAGGGACTGCGCCGCGAGAGTGCCGAGGGTCTGTTGGACCTGGATTTCGAGGGCTATGCTGTGGGCGGGCTCGCCGTAGGTGAGCCCAAGTCGGAAATGTATGAGGCGGTGGAGTTCACGGCGGAACTTCTGCCGCGCGATCGCCCCCGCTACCTGATGGGAGTCGGCACGCCGGAGGATCTGCTGGAAGGCGTAGCGCGGGGCATCGACATGTTCGATTGCGTCATGCCCACGCGCAATGCCCGCAACGCCTGCGCGTTTACATCCGAGGGCAAGGTCATTCTCAAGAACGCTCGCTACGCGCGGGACGGAGGGCCGATTGACCCGAACTGCGCCTGCGCCGTTTGCCGTCGTTATTCGCGTCGCTACCTCCGCCACCTTTTTGTGACCGGAGAAATGCTGGGAGCCATTCTGACGACCCATCATAACCTCCACTTTTACCTTGACACGATGCGTAGAATCAGGCAGTCTCTCCTGTTTGGAGAGTTCGAGGAATTCCACCGTAGGGTGTGCAAGAGCCCTTAGACGTTCTCATATCCGAAACGAACCCGGAAAGCCCGAACTGAGAAGACCCGTACTCTGCGAGCGGGATTCTCATCCTAATCCTTGAAACTACGGCTCAACATTGATTGAGTGCCTATTTGTAAATCCTATTCTCCTGGCGGCGGACCCGGGCACAACGGGTGCGCTTACCCAGTTGCTATTCTTCTTCGCCCCCCTCTTCGCCATCTGGTATTTCCTGGTCCTGCGGCCGCAATCGCAGCAGCGTAAGAAGCTCCAGGAGATGCTCGCCAACTTGAAGACGGGAGATCGGGTAGTGACCAGCGGAGGGATTTACGGTACCATCGTCGGCTTCCGCGAGGGGACCGTGCAGTTGCAGATCGCCCCGCAATTAAAGGTTGACCTGGCGCGGTCCGCCATCACCGGTCTCGCGACCGATGAGGCAACGGAATCGGCCAAGCAGGAATCCGGAGGTAAAGGGAAGAAGTAGAAAGGTGTGCTGAGGTCGTTCAATACATGGAAACCAAGATTCGAGGCCGGGCAATCTTCATTCTCGTTGTTGTTTTGACGTGCATCTTGATGATCACCGGCCTTCCCAAGAATGTGCAGGAGCTTAAGGACAATCTCCACAGCCGCATCCACCTGGGGCTGGATCTCAGTGGTGGAACCAACCAGATTTTGCAGGTGCAGGTCGAGGACGCCGTGAACATTACGGCTGGCGAGGCGCTCGAGCGGATGAAGGATGAATTGAAGGCGAAGAACATCCCCTACGCAGACATCCAATCGGACGACGACAAGACTCAGAGTCCTCCAATTCACAGAATCCTGATCAAAGGCATTCCCCAGGAGAGGTCATCGGACTTACAAGCCCTAGCAACCGACCAATTCTCCGACTGGGATTTGGTCCGGGTTCCCGGCGATGTCACCGCCCGCGAGCTGGTCCTGAAGGTGAGCGCTGCCGCCTCGATTCGCGATCAAGCACTGGTGCAGGCGAGAGAGACCATTCGCCGCCGCATCGACGCGTTGGGTGTCGCCGAACCGACCATTGCCGAATACGGCCAGCAGGGAGACTATGAGCTGGTTGTGCAGTTGCCGGGGGTGGACGATCCCACTCGCGTCAAAGATATTATGCAATCCACCGCCCTGTTAGAACTGAAGTTGGTTCAGGACGGACCTTATCCTACCCGTGAAGCGGCGCTCGCTGCCCACGGCGGCGTGCTGCCCCCCGATACACAGCTCCTCCCTGGTTCCACGGGCGAAACCGGAAACGAGTCCTGGTATGTGTTGAATCGCATCGCGGCGGTAACGGGTCGCGATTTGAGCGGCGCAGAGCCCTCCCACGATCAGGCCGGGCGGCCCAGCGTCAACTTCACGTTGAACCGCGACGGTGCCCAGCGCTTTGGCCGTGTGACGGGCGCGAACATCAACAAGCTCCTGGCCATCGTGCTCGACAATCGGGTCTATAGTGCTCCGGTAATCAATGGCCAGATCACTGACCGCGGTGAAATCACCGGAGGGAATTTCACCCCGCAGTCGGCCAATGACTTGGCGTTGGTGCTGCGATCCGGCGCGCTGCCGGCCTCGATCAAACCTCTCTCTGAGGAAGTGGTCGGCCCTTCGCTCGGAGCAGACTCCATTCGCCACGGAATTGTTGCCTCGATTGTGGGGTTACTCGCAGTAATGGGTTTCATGTTCGTCTATTACCGCGGTTCGGGAGTCAACGCGAACGTGGCTCTGGCTCTGAATCTGCTCATTCTTGTCGCTGTCCTGGCGTCTTTTGGCGCAACTCTTACCCTGCCGGGCATCGCTGGAGTCATTTTGACCGTCGGCATGGGTGTGGACTCTAACGTGCTAATATTCGAGAGAATTCGCGAAGAGTTACGGCTCGGTAAGGCTGTGGGCGCGGCGGTAGCGGCGGGTTTCGAACAAGCCTTCAGAACCATTATCGACACTCACGTCACCACCGTAGTTTCTGCCGCGATCCTCTTTGCTTTCGGAACGGGGCCGATTCGCGGTTTTGCCGTGACCCTGACGATCGGCTTGATTGCCAACCTGTTCACGTCCGTTTTTGTTTCAAGAGTGATTTTTGATTACCTCTTGACAAGGCGGGAAAAAGGCATGGCACTGAGCATCTGAGCTCGTAGCCAATAGCTCACAGCTTACAGCCGACAGCTGACGACAAAGGCCCGACAGCGAACGGTCGGCGCCTGTTTTCTAGGATGGTTACTTACGCAGCAGACTGAAGCGAACGCTCGTGATCTGATCAGTTCTTCCGATTCACGACTGGTTTTTGACTGTCGGCTGTAAGCTGTAGGCTGTGAGCTAATTTTGTGGAACTTGCCGCACTCCAGCGGTGTCAATTTCTAGTGGCGAGGTTTCAAGGGGGTCCATGGAGTTTTTTCACGAACCAAAGATTGACTGGATGGGAATCAAGTGGTACTTCATCTCTCTTTCTTTGGCCCTAGCGTTGACGGGTATCGTTTCGATGATAGTTCACCACGGACTGGTTTACGGGATCGATTTCCGCGGCGGCACCTTGGTCTACGTCAAGTTCGCCCAGGTCCCCAAAGTTGATGCCCTACGTCACGAGTTGGACAAGCAAAATCTGCGGAATGCCACAATTCAGCCCTATGGGCCGGCGAGCGACCATGCTGTAATCGTCGGGCTAGACCTCCAGACCACCGCCTCATCGAACGCCCTGGACACCGGCAAGCAGGCCATCCTTAGCAGCCTTTCGGATCTTTATGGAAAGGGGCCGGAGGGAAAAACGGACTTCAATAACGCCAGCGCGCAAACAGTTGCCGACCACCTCACAGCGGACGACCCTCTGGGCGTCGGGCCCAGGGGTCTGGATGCCGCCACCAAGACCTATCGCGACCTTGCCGACGCCATGGCGACTTACCGCAATGCTCCCCCGCGCAGCGGGCTGCTGGCGGACCTGAATGACCTGCGCAACGTTCCGGGGGTTACACCCGCCGTCATATCCACCTTGACGAAGGATTTCTACCTGGCCAGCTACGCCATAACCAACACCAAGATTGTGGGACCTAAAGTGGGCTCGGACCTGCGCCGCCAGGCGCTCTACGTGACCCTGGCGGGCCTGGGCGCAATGATGATTTACATTTGGTTTCGTTTTGAGCTAATCTATGGCGTCGCTGCCGTAGTCGCCACGTTTCACGACGTGATTATTACGCTCGGATTCTTTTCCCTATTGAACAAGGAAATTACCCTGACGGTCATCGCGGCCCTTCTGACCCTGGTGGGCTACTCCATGAATGACACGATCGTGGTGTTTGATCGAATTCGGGAGAACGTGCATTCGAATAAACGCGAGGATTTCACCAAACTCGTCGATCACAGCATTAATCAGACTCTTAGCCGGACCATTCTGACTTCGGGTTTAACTTTTCTCGCGGTTCTTTCCCTCTTCCTCTTCGGTGGAGAGGTTATCCACGGGTTTGCCTTCTGCCTGGTGGTGGGAGTGATCATTGGCACTTATTCTTCAATCTTCATTGCCAGTCCGATCGTGGTGTATTTTTACCAGCGTCTAGCCAAAGGCACGGTAAGTCAGAGGGTCAAGGTAGCTTGAGCGCGTGCCGGTTCGACCCTGCTCTTTGGGCTCGAACGTATCGCGCGTAGTTTTAGAGGAGGCGATAATCCATGTTTGACGACACCTTATTGGAGTCCTCGACCAAAAGTGCGCCAGTTTTGAGACCCAAGCATTGGCTCATCTCGCTTGTGATAGGCGCGGTCGGTTTCCTGGCCGCATATTTTGGACTGAAGTCGATCTCGGCCAACGACCCCAACGTGATTTTGACCCAGGCCGGGATTGTGGGCGTGCTGCTCGCCGGCTTTGCCGCGATCCTCTGCTATGTGGTCGAGGACGCCGGACGTAACGGCTTCAGCCGCGGCCTGTGGTTTGCCGTCGTGTTCTTGCTGAATCTGGTGGGATTCATCATCTACCTGATTTATAGCGCGGCAAAGACGGGCGATTGGAAGCGGGCTACACTCCCCGTAGCTTACATCTTTGAAGTGATCATCATCGGGGTGATGGTGCTGATGCCGCTGATTTACACCGATGCTTTGCCCAAAGCACAGTTGATGACTTTTCTGGCGGCCCCTCCACCTCCACCGCCTCCCCCGCCTCCGCCAGCAGCCGCTGCCCCCGTTCCTAAGATTATCCATCGGGTCAGTGCTGAAGATATGATGAGGGCGCCTACTGTCATTCCCAAGACGATTCAACAGGTCAAGGACGAGCCGGAGCCCGCTCCCAACGCCGGGATTGGAGTGGTGGGTGGAGTTCCGGGCGGTGTTCCGGGTGGACAGATGGGTGGTGTCTTGGGCGGCGTGATTGGCGGCGTCCTTTCTGCCGCAGCCCCTCCGCCTCCTCCGCCTCCGAAGCCCAGCGCTCCCAAACGCATCCGGGTCGGCGGCCAGGTGGAATCTGCGAAGTTGATTTTCCAGCCCAAGCCGGAGTATCCTCCCCTCGCCAAAATGGCGCGCATTCAGGGGACGGTGCGTCTGGACGCGCTTATCAGTAAGGATGGCACCATTCAAGACTTGAAAGTGATATCCGGCCACCCGCTGCTGGTCCGATCGGCTATCGATGCCGTGCAGCGCTGGCGCTATCAACCGACCATGTTGAACGGCGATGCTGTGGAAGTGGCAACCGAAATCGATGTGAACTTTACATTGTCAGAATAACCAGAAGATTCTGGTAATTTTAGAGGAGGGAAAACAACACTATGTTAGCTGCAAACCTGATGAGTTTAGGTGTGTGGTTGTTCCAGGAGGGCGGAGAGGCGGCCGGATTCGACCCCCTTTCCATGTGGCATTCCATGGGATGGCCCGCCCGCATGGTCGTGATCGTGCTCTTTATTATGTCGGCGTGGTCGATCGGCGTCATGATCGACCGTTGGATCGCCTTCAGTTCTGCGCGCAAGCAGTCGCGGGTTTTCGCCCCGGCCGTGGCGGGTGCTCTGAAGGATGGAAAGATCGATGAAGCAATTTCCATTGCGGAACAAAACAAGCGGAGCCACCTGGCGAAAGTGGTCACGGCAGGTCTCCAGGAATTCCAGGCGCATCAAGTGTCTTCGGAAATCTCCGGAGAGACCATCGAAGCGTCCAAGCGGGCGTTGGAACGGGCTGCGGCCATCGTGCACGCCGAATTGAAGCGCGGCGTTTCCACTCTTGCCACCATCGGTTCCACGGCTCCTTTCGTCGGCCTCTTCGGCACCGTGCTCGGCATCATCCACGCGTTTCAGGGAATTGCCGGCAGCAAATCAACCGGTCTCGCAGCGGTCGCCGGCGGAATTTCCGAAGCCCTCGTCACCACGGCTATCGGCCTTTTCGTTGCCATCCCCGCCGTGTGGATTTACAACTACTTCACCACCAAGATCGAATCGTTCGACGTCGAGATGGACAACTCCTCGTCGGAGTTGATCGACTATTTCATAAAGCGGTCATCGCGGGGGAAGAAGTAAATGGCCAAAAAAACCACAACGCTTGGGGCTGTATCCGATATCAACGTAACCCCCATGGTGGATGTGATGTTGGTGCTGTTGATCATCTTCATGGTGATTACGCCCATGTTGCAGAAGGGTGTTAGCGTCGATATGGCGAAAGCGACCAACACCCGCGACATGCAGGATGCCGATAAAGAAGACGCGGTTGTTATCGCCATCACTCGGGACGGTAAGATTTATCTCGGATCCGACCCGATAGCTGAGGACCAGATCACCCCGCAGGTGAAGGACCGGATTGCCAACAAGCTGGATAAGACGGTCTACCTGAGAAGCGACGGGCGCGCGAAGTTCGGCGTGGTCGGCGCGGTGGTGGACGGTGTCCGCGCCGCGGGCGTGGACTCTCTGGGGCTCGAAACAGAGAAGCGGGTCAACCGCTCCGTGCCTGTGCCGGTTCAGTCGCAATAGGCGAGCCGGCGTTTCCGGGAGCTCGGCTCGTCTAATCCGAAGGAGGGTAGTGCTATGTCTATGAACGTAGGCGGTGACAAGAAGGGCCCGATGGTCGACATGAACGTTACCCCGCTAATCGACGTGTTGCTGGTGCTGCTCATCATCTTTATGGTGATCACGCCCTTAACACCCAAAGGACTCGACGCGCTTGTTCCTCAGCCTAGTAAAGACAAGAGCCAACCAGATCAGGATGTCATTAACCGGACGATTGTGGTGAGTGTCGACACCCGCGGGCAACTCCAAATCAATCAGGCCCCGATTTCGCTTGCGGACCTCGGGCCCCGGCTAGAGGACATCTTCAAAACGCGCAATGATCGCATTATGTTCGTGAAAGGCGAACCCGACACGAGCTTTAGCGATGTGGCCGCGGTTATCGACGTCGCTAAGGGCGCAGGCATCGACAAGATCGGGTTAATTACAAAGGCGATTGCAGAAGGTAACTAGTTGCTCATTTGCTTCCGTTAAGGGAGGAACGCTGATGAAACGTTATAGACTCACCCCGCTCTGGGGGGTGCTGCTGTTGGCGGTCGCTGCCAGCGGCTGCAACCGGCTGAAGGCGCGTGATCACCTTAATCACGGCGTACAGGACTATCGTAACGCGCAATTTCAGCCCGCTATCATGCACTTTAAAGAGGCCGTGAGACTTGATCCTAGCTTGCTGAACGCGCGCCTTTATTTGGCCACCGCGTATGCGCAGCAATATGTCCCGGGCGGGGACTCCCCGGACAATAAACAATTCGCTCAACAAGCCATCGACGCCTTCCAGGATGTTTTGCGTATGGATCCGAGCAACATCACCGCTTTGGCCAGCATTGCCCAGATCTATTACAACATGAAGGATTTCGACAAGGCGAAGGATTATAACGAGCGCCGGATCAAGATCGAACCCAATAATCCGGAGCCCTATTATTGGATTGGGGTAATAGACTGGGCGGTTACTTGGAGAGGAGCGCAGATGTTGAGGAAGGATCATAGCCTTGACACTGCAAAGGATCCAGCGCACCCCGATCTATTGCCAGCAATTCCGGATAAACTTCGCAAGCCTCTCGCCGATACGAATGGGCCGCTGGTTGATGAGGGACTCAAGGCCTTGAACAAGGCTATCGAGCTGAAGCCTAACGACACGGACTCCATGGCCTATCTCAGCTTAATGTACCGTCAAAAGGCGGAGATCGACCCGGATAATGGCGCTCGCACAGCGGACCTGAAACAGGCTGATGACTGGGTGAATAAGTCCTTGGCTGCCCGCAAGGCGGGAGCCAGCGGCTCGAGCGAAGGTGGCTCGTCCGCAGCCCAATAGACCGAACGCTTTTTTGCTGAAGACTCCGGCCGGACTTGTCTCGACTTGCAAAGTCGACAACAAGTCCGGCTTTTGTTTTTCCCCACCCTTATGGGCCTCTTCGGCAGGAATGGCCGCGCCGAGGCGTGGGATTCCGGTGCCAAGCTCACACCGGGCATCTGATCCCACGGCATCTACACTGGTTCTCCGCGATCCCGCGGGGAAGGGAACTACACCCTCCCCCTTCGACCTGTTAGAATGTCACTAACGAGTATGGTGCAATTTGAAGACATTCTCAAGGAAGTGGAGTCCTACCGGGCGGGAGAGGATCTCTCTTTGCTCCGGCGCGCCTATGATTTCACCGCCCTGCAACATGCTAACCAAAAGCGCCTTTCTGGCGAGCCCTACATTTCCCATCCCTTGGAAGTAGTGCACATCCTCGCCGGCATGAAGATGGATCCCATTTGCCTGGCGGCCGGCATGTTGCACGACGTCATCGAGGACACGCACACAACACCTGAGCTGGTGCAACAGGATTTTGGCGCGGAGGTGGCGCGCATCGTCGAGGGCGTTACTAAAATCAGCCGGATTAAATACCTGAGCCCGGAGGAACAGCAAGCCGAGAATTTCCGCAAAATGGTGCTCGCCATGGTGGACGACATACGCGTCGTTCTGGTCAAGCTCGCCGACCGACTGCACAACATGCGCACACTTGGATACCTTCCCCCCGACCGACGCGAGCGTATCGCGCGCGAGACCTTGGAGATCTACGCCCCCATCGCCCACCGCCTGGGCATGGGAAAGATCCGGGGTGAGCTGGAGGACCTTGCCTTCAGCCATCTCGAGCCCGAG
The DNA here is from genome assembly GCA_963808085.1 of uncultured Acidobacteriota bacterium. Classification (GTDB taxonomy): domain Bacteria; phylum Acidobacteriota; class Terriglobia; order UBA7540; family UBA7540; genus Bog-366. The sequence continues at coordinate 103,265 of CAWEFC010000038.1, read as the reverse complement.
GCATTTGACGACCTGAAGCGAACCATCGAGAGCCGGCGTAAGGTAAGCGACGAGTTTTTGGCGGAGGTCCGGGCGCAGGTCGAAGCAAAGATGAAAGAGACCAATATTCCGGCTCGGGTCGAGGGGCGCGTCAAGCGCCTCTACAGCATCTGGCAGAAGCTGCGACGACAGCAAATACCCATCGAGCAGGTCTACGACTTGCTCGCCGTCCGCATCATCACCGACAGTGTGAAGAACTGTTATGGCGCCCTGGGAGTTATTCACAACACGTGGCGGCCCGTACCCGGTCGCATAAAGGATTTTATCGCCATTCCCCGTCCCAACCTCTATCAGTCACTCCACACGTCGGTCATCGGCCCCCATGGCCAGCCCTTTGAAGTGCAAATTCGCACCGAGGAAATGCACCGCATCGCGGAGGAGGGCATTGCCGCCCACTGGAAGTACAAGGACGGCCGCCCGCTCAACCAGCAGGATGAGGAGCGGTTTGCCTGGTTGCGGCACCTCGTCGAGTGGCAGCAGGAAATGCGAGACCCGGGTGAATTCCTCTCCACCCTGAAAGTTGATCTCTACCCGGAAGAGGTTTACACCTTCACCCCGAAGGGAAAAGTCATTGTTCTGCCGCGTGACGCTACTCCGATCGACTTCGCCTATGCCATCCACACGGAGGTGGGGCATCATTGCGTGGGCGCCAAGGTGAACGGCCGCATTATGCCGCTCAAGTATCACTTGCGTAACGGCGACATCGTGGAAATTACTACCCAGGCGAATCATGCTCCCAGCCGCGACTGGTTGGGACTGGTGAATACGTCGCGCGCGCGCAATAAGATCAAGCATTGGATCAATGTTGCCCAACGCAAGCAGGCGTTGGACATTGGCAAGCGTCTATTGGAGAAGGAGGCGCGCAAGTATGACGTCGCGATGAAGAAGATTACCAGCGAGGATTATGTTCGCGTGGCGCGCGACTACGGCAGCACGGGGGCCGACGATCTTTACGCGGGGATTGGCTACGGAAAGTTCGCGGCGCGGCAAGTACTCTCAAAGCTTGTGCCGACTGCCAAGCTCGAACCGGTGCAGGTCTCGCGCCTCGCGAGTTCGGTAAAGCGCGCATTAGGGGTGTCTTCCGATGGGGCCATTCAGGTTGATGGTCACGATGACCTGATGGTCTATCGCGCCAAATGCTGTAACCCCGTGCGCGGCGAAGAAATTCTGGGCTACATTACTCGCGGAAAGGGCATCGCCGTCCACGCCAAGCATTGCTCGAACGTCCAGAATCTGCTCTACGACGTGGATCGGCGCATTGAGGTCGAGTGGGTGGGCCCTAAGTATGCCCTCTATTCCGTCAAGCTGGCCATGGTGACGGAAGATCGCCAGGGTATGCTTGCCGCTGTAACCGCCGCCATTGCCGGAGTACACTCGAATATCCAGAATATTGAGGCTCGCACCGGCGATCATCGCGCCAACATCGACGTCACCGTCGACATCGTGGATGTCGAGCACATGGAGAAAATCATCTCGTCGCTGCGCAAGATCGAAGGTGTTTATCACGTTGAACGCGTCCCGCAGACGTAGTTTTGCATCGGAGGATCACTTGAGCAAACATGCCGTTACTACCCCCCTCGCGCCGGCGGCAATCGGCCCTTACTCGCAGGCGATTCGCTCGGGCAATCTGCTCTTCGTTTCCGGGCAAATTCCCCTTGACCCCGCCACCGGGCATATCGTGGAAGGCGACGCCGCCGTTCAGACCGCGCGCGTACTGCAAAATCTCTCGGCGATTCTCGATGCCGCGGGTTCCAGCTTGGGACAAGTGTTGAAGACCACAGTTTATCTGAGGGATCTGTCTGATTTTGGCATGATGAATGAGGTTTACGCCCGGTTCTTTGCTGAGTGCCCGCCGGCCCGCGCTACGGTAGAGGTGGCGCGTCTTCCGCGAAACGTGTCCGTAGAGATTGACCTTATCGCCGATGTCGAGGGATGAGGACGAAAGTCGTCGGAACCGCTAGCAGCTGCTCGGTCTACAGGTTCTTCCTCAAAACTGATGACTGACAACTGACGACTGATTTTGGCTTAGCTGACCTTGATGACTTTGCCTGATCGAATGCAGGCTGTGCAGGCGTAGATCCTCTTGCGAGCACCCTGGATGAGAGCGTGCACATGCCTGAGGTTGGGATTCCAACGGCGCTTCGTCACATTGTGCGCGTGACTGATATGATTTCCATATTTGGGACCTTTTCCGCAAAGGTCGCAGGTTCGAGCCATTTCCACACCCCTTTTCGCGTCGAAAGCTTGAATACTCCAAACCACCATTCTACCAGACAGCCATGATTTTGCCCACGGGGAAAAGGCCACGGGGTTACAATGAATTCATGGACAAATTTAATCGTACTCATGAACTGACTCATGCGGGGATGTTTGCGCTCATGGCGAGCCTCATCCTGTTGCCTGCGTGCGGCACTCGCAAACCCGTGGTCGGGCAGGAGGTTTGGGCGGAGGTCGACGGCCAGCCGATTTACCACGAGCAGGTGGAGCGCCTGTATCACAGCCGCACGACCCAGGGTACCGAGGCCGCAACCCCCGAGGAGGCCTCAAGCTTCAAGCTCAATATCCTGAACGAACTCATCAACAATCAGATTCTGGTGATGCACGCTTCCCATTCGCGGATCACGGCTTCGGAAGCGGAGATCGACGCCAAAGTGGGAGAATTGAAAAGCCCCTACTCCCAGGAAGAGTTCCAGAAGAAACTCCAGGAGCAGGGCTTGAACAATGACGGTCTACGCAAGGAGATCCGCGAGAATCTGATCTTAACAAAACTTATTAATAAAGATATCATCTCACATATCACTGTTACCGACGCAGAGATCGCTGCCTACTATGACAAGAACAAGGGAAACTTCAATGTTTCTGAAACGACTTACCATATAGCGCAGATTGAAGTGACACCCGGCCCCGATCCCGAGATCCGCAACCTGAAAAATGACGATGCGAAAACTCCCGCCGCGGCGGAGCACAAGATTCAGGCTCTCTACGAAAGCCTGGCGCATGGCGAGGACTTTGCCACCGTCGCGCAGAATTACTCCGAGGACCCCAGCACCGCCGCCGGGGGCGGAGACATGGGATTTATCCCCGTCTCCGGGCTCAACGCCGCGCTGAAGCAGGTTGTGAACTCGCTCAAAGTCGGCCAGGTCTCCCCCATCATTCGATCCAATATTGGTTTTCACATCTTTAAGCTCCTGGGCATGGAGGAGGCCGGCCAGCACACCCTTACCGACTTGCGGGTGCAGAGCGCCATCCGGCAAACCCTGCGCAACGAAAAGGAACAACTCCTCAAGGCTGCCTACATCGAGATGCTGCGGAACCGGTCCAAAGTGATTAATCACCTAGCGGAAGAAGTGGTGAAAGCGGGCGGCGTTCCATCGAGTTGAGGCTAGCTATGCGCTTTGTTTTGTGCCGGCGTTAAAGGGGTGCGTACCCCGGCCGCCGGCCACATTTCACACCAGTCGCATCAGGCGGGCGCCGCTTTCCACACCTCTTCCCTCCGCCATGTAGACGCGCTCGACGCGACCGGCGCGGGGCGCGCGCAATTCATTTTGCATCTTCATGGCTTCAATCACCAAAAGGCCCTGTCCGCGGTTCACTTCCTCGCCTTCCTTTACCATAACTCGCGCGATCTTTCCTGGCATCGGCGCCACAATCTCGAGCGGACCCACCGCTTCAATCGAGGACCCCGTGCGTCGCCACCGGCGTGGGTCGTGCAACTCCACGAGGTATCGTCGGAGCCCCACAACCACGGCATAGGGGCTACCAAGACCGGAGGGATCGACTGGGCGCTTGGAAATATGGGCCTCGTAGGCCCGGCCATTTATGAGCACCGAATAAACGCCTGAGGTGATTTCTTCGCAGTGAGCCTCCGCCGTCTGGCTTCCCACGCTGAACTCTCGCACGCCGTTCGCGGATTCGTCCGGCGCCAGTTCCACCTGGTGTTCGATCTCCGTCGAGCCGCGGTGCAGGCGTGCCCGGAATTTCATCAAAACCTCCCGCTTGCCTGCTGGGGTCGCTTGTGGAGTAAGTCACTTCGTCCGGCCCTCTTCCATCCTCCGGGGACGCTTGCGCGCGCCGGCGCGCCACCGCCAGTCCGCTCCACGTGCAGCATTGCCGCCAGCAGTGCCACGCTCTCCTCTTCTTCCGACGGCGGTTCTTCCTGCATCAGTCCCCTCTCCAACGCGCGATCGATAAATCCGGTATCTAGCCGACCCGCAACAAAATCAGGGTCTTCCAGCACCCGCCGGAAGAAGGGAATATTCGTTCGGATGCCTTGTATTTTGTATTCGCGTAGTGCCCGCCCCATCCGTGCGATGGCTTCCCTGCGGTCCCCCGCCCACACGGCGATTTTGGAGAGCAGCGGATCGTATTCCAGCGGCACTTGCCAACCTTCATACACGCCGCTGTCAAGGCGGACGCCTGGTCCCGCCGGCACCTGCAACCGCGTGATGAGTCCTGGCGAGGGGAAAAAATTATTGGCCGGATCCTCGGCGTAGATGCGGCACTCGATGGCCGCGCCGCGCATCTGCACGTCCTCTTGCCTCCACGCGAGGGCTTTGCCCGCCGCAATCCTGATCTGCTGCTTAACCAAGTCAATGCCGGTCACCAACTCCGTGACCGGGTGCTCCACCTGCAAGCGGGTATTCATTTCCAGAAAATAGAAGTTGTCTTGCGGGTCGAGAAGGAACTCCACCGTTCCGGCGTTCCAATAGCCTGCCAGCTTGCCGATGCGCACTGCGGTGTCTCCCATGCGCTGGCGCAAATCGTCGTTCACGGCGGGAGAAGGGCATTCCTCCAACACTTTCTGATGACGCCGCTGCAGAGAGCATTCGCGCTCGCCCAAGTAGATCAAATGGCCGTGCTGGTCGCCAAGAATCTGGATTTCAACATGACGGGGGTGCTCAACGTACTTTTCCACGTAGACCGCCGAGTCATTGAACGCGTTTTGCGCCTCCGAGCGCGCCGTGCGGTAGGCGGATTCCATTTCGGATTCCTCTCGCACCATTCGCAGCCCTTTGCCTCCCCCGCCCGCCGAGGCTTTGAGCATCACCGGATAACCGATTTGGCGCGCAAGGCGCTCGACCTCATCGAGGCTCTCAATAATGCGATCGGTGCCGGGGACAACAGGCAAGCCAGCCTGGATTAAAGCGTGGCGAGCGGCCGTCTTTGAGCCCATCAACTCCATCGCCCTCACCGGAGGCCCGATGAAGGTCATCCCCGCACCTTCGCAGGCGCGGGCGAAATCCGGATTTTCCGCCACAAACCCGTAACCAGGGTGAATTGCCTCGGAGTCGCTGCGGCGAGCGGCGTCGATGATGCGGTCAATCCGCAGGTAGCTTTCCGTGGAGGGCGCAGGCCCGATCGAATAGGCTTCGTCAGCATAGCGGACGTGCAACGATTTGCGGTCGACATCGGAAAACACCGCAACCGTGCGGATGCTCATCTCGCGGCAGGCACGCATCACGCGGACGGCTATCTCTCCGCGATTGGCGATCAGGATTTTGCGGAACACGGCTTCTCCTTGCCCGTTAGTTCTGCGCCCTCTCTTAGCACCGGCTGATTATACGGCCCCGAGGTTTGCAAAACTCACGTTATTTGGGCTCGAAAGGGCTCCGATGACAGCGTTTCGTGGCCATTTTTCGCGATTTCGCCGCGTTGTAAACCGTTCGCGCAACCCCTATCGTCTTTGTTTTCAGTAAGTAACCAGAATTCTGCGTTAAATTGAAGTAACGCCATTATTTTCAATAAGATAGTCGGAGCATTCAAGCTGGTGCCTTTTGTTTTCAATAACATTCCGGCTTCGAACGTACAAAAAAAGTGTTCCTTTTTGTGATTTGCCCGGTGTGGTTGTGAATGTTGGAGGCTCTCGGGGCGGGTGGCACGGTGCCTGTCTTCCATCGCGGCTCTAGCGTATACCTCTTGCCCCGCTTGGTCAAGAGACAATTAGTTTTCCGGCAAGAACACGACGTCGAGCACTACCGCGGTGCTGCGCCCGGAATCACAGTGGAATATTCCCGTGCTTCTTGGGCGGCAGGGTATCGCGCTTGGCATCGAGCATCCGAAGGGCGGCGATCAATTTGGGCCGGGTATCGCGCGGCGCAATGATGGCGTCCACCCAGCCGCGCTCGGCGGCGGTATAAGGGTTGGCGAAGCGCTCTCGGAACTCATCCACTTTTTCGCGCCGCAATTGTTCGGGGTCTTCCGCTTTTTGGAGTTCCCGGCGGTAGACAATATTCACCGCGCCTTCCGGGCCCATCACGGCGATTTCTGCCGTCGGGTAAGCCAGGTTGATATCAGTGCGGAGGTGCTTGGAGGCCATCACACAATACGCACCGCCGTAGGCTTTGCGGGTGATGATGGTGATTTTGGGCACGGTCGCTTCCGCGTAGGCGAAAAGCAGCTTCGCGCCGTGGCGGATGATGCCGCCATATTCCTGCTGGGTTCCTGGCAGGAACCCCGGCACATCCTCGAAAGTGATCAGCGGGATGTTGAAAGCGTCGCAGAAACGAACGAAGCGCGCGCCCTTGACGGAAGCGTTGATATCGAGACAACCCGCCAGGACGGCGGGCTGGTTGGCTACGATGCCCACCGATTGCCCGGCAAGACGCGCAAATCCCACTACCAGATTCTTAGCGAAGTGCTCGTGGACCTCCACAAAATAACCATCGTCAACGATTCGCGTGAAGATTTCCTTGATGTCGTAAGGCTTGTCCGGCTCGACGGGGACGAGCGAGTCAAGTTCCTCGTCTCGCCGGTCGGCGGGGTCCCGGCTCTCGACGCGCGGCGGGTCCTCCTGGTTGTTTTGGGGCATGAAGCTGAGCAATTCGCGAATGAGGGCCAGACAGTCCGCGTCGTCGCGAGCGATGAAGTGCGCTACCCCGCTGATGGCGTTGTGGGTCATGGGGCCGCCCAGATCCTCCTTGCTCACGTCCTCGTGCATGACAGTCTTGATTACGTCCGGTCCGGTCACGAACATGTAGCTGGAATTCTGTACCATCACGTTGAAGTCGGTAATGGCGGGGGAATAGACCGCTCCCCCCGCGCACGGTCCCATGATGGCGGAGATTTGCGGGATGACCCCGGAGGCCAGGGTATTTCGCAGGAAAATATCGGCATACCCCGCGAGTGACGCTACTCCTTCCTGAATGCGCGCGCCGCCGGAGTCGTTCAAGCCGATCACCGGCGCGCCAACCTTCATCGCCAGGTCCATCACCTTGCAGATCTTGGCGGCATTGGCTTCGCTTAACGATCCGCCAAAGACAGTGAAGTCCTGAGCGAAGGCGAATGCCTCGCGCCCGTCGATTCTCCCGAAGCCCGTCACCACGCCATCGCCCGATATCCGCTGTTCAGCCATGCCAAAGTCCTGGCAACGGTGCTCGACGAGCTTGTCGATTTCCTCAAAGCTCCCCTCGTCGAAAAGCAAGGCGATCCGCTCGCGCGCAGAGAGTTTTCCCTCTGAGTGCTCGCGAGCGCGCCGCTCCATGCCACCACCAGCCTCCGCTTCCGCATGGCGGCGCCGCAGTTCTGCGAGTTTCTGCTCACGAGTCATCCTGAACCTGAAACGAACTATAGTCGAGATTGATCACAGCACACAAGGGCTGGGCAATCCGGTCGCGCCCTGGGTTTAGCGCGCGGTCCAACCACCGTCGATCAGCAAGGTGTGCCCGGTGATGAGCGAAGCTGCGGACGACGCCAGGAAAACGACGGCTCCAGCCACCTCTCGCGGCTCGCCGATGCGATGCAACGCGGCGATGCGTTCCACCGTGTCAGCACGGAAGGCCGGGTCGGAAAGTGCTTCTTCGGTGCCCGGTGTATGGATGAACGTGGGCGCCACAGCGTTGACTCGGATGTTATATTTGCCCCATTCGACCGCCAGGCATTTCGTGAGGTGGGCGATGGCGGCTTTGTTCAGGCAGTAGGCCGATTCCGTGGGCAAGGCCGCGAATCCCGCCTGCGAGCTCATATTGATAATGCACCCGCCCGTTTTGCGTCGCATGATGCGCTGAGCAGCCTGGCAGGCAAAGAAAGTGGATTTGGCATTAAGTGCGACGGTCCGGTCGAATTCGTCCTCGCTAACATCCTCGGCAAGATTATTCCATCCCCCACCAGCGTTGTTCACGAGAATATCGAGGCGGCCAAAGCGCGCAACCGCCGCGTCGATCGCGCCTGCGATTTGATCCAGATGCGTCACGTCCATTTGCAGTGGCAACGTCTGGCGGCCCATCGCCGTAATCTCCGAGGCAAGTTCTCCGCCGGTGAATACATCGCGCAGTCCCAGGGCTACGTCGGCTCCGGCCCGCGCCAGTTCGAGGGAAATCGCGCGTCCGAGACCACGCGCGGCACCCGTCACCAGCGCTACTTGGCCGGTCAAATCAAATTGCGGAAGGGTCTTCATTGCTCCTCCATTGCGGTCAATTGGATTGTAAGCGGGTCATGGTAGGGCGGAGTAGCGCAGGGTGTCAAGGCGCGAGGGTAGATCGAGAGAGACTCCCTCGATGGCCTGCCTACGGTTTAGGAAGTAGGCTTCAGCATGAGGAAGCGGGTCTTACGTGGGGCGGGTGCGCCGCAAATTGTTTTGCATCCCGCAAGAACCTGGGTTCGACTCCTCGACGCCCAGCGATCTTCAGCCGCGGTCGTGAGATACGCGCCGTGGCAGTCGGCGATACCTATGCCATCAATCCTCGACTGCCAGCGTTCCAAATCTCGCCGCACATTGGTGGAATATCTGTCTTTCAGATATTCATAGACAAGGAAGAGCAGGATAATCACGAGGGCGTAGTCATAGATGAGATGAATCAACAACGTCTGAGCCATGGTTAGTATCGGAGCGACCAGATTCCACGCTTCGGCAGTTAGGGGCATATAACCTCCCGTCAGCATTAATAAACACTCATGTTAATAACGCGGGCGCCAGATGGTGTCGATAGTACGGCCGTACCGGTCTTCGATGGCTGGGAGGTTCGGAGTTGGCAGGGTGCTGCCTGACGGCCGGAAACTAGACTCTTAGCGCGAGGAAGGGCGCGGAACCACAATGCGAACAGGTGCGCACCCCGGCACGAGAGTCTTCGGGCACACAATTCGTCGATTAAACGCGCTTATCCCAGCATACTCAGCACGCCCGCAACCGACTGCGAGCCGGTACCTGAGCTCGAATCGAGTTGCGTTAGGCCTTGCTCGAGGCCCGAATAGGCTGTCTGTGCGGCGGACAGATTGCCGGATTGCAGGGCCGACCCCAGACTGGCGAACAGTTGCGACAGGGAGCTTGCGCTGGAGGCGCTCGTTGTTTGCGAGCTGTCCTCCGTATGGTGATGCCGGGTATGAGCGTGACCAGCTTGCTCCACACCCTGCTGAAGTGTCGTGTAGGCTTTCTGTGCCACGGCCAGACCTCCAGACTGCAGGGCCGTTCCCAAAGCGCTAAATGCCTGGGAAAGGGCGCTGTTACTTTGCATGGGGCTGGAGATACTCTTGCTCAAGGTGCTGAAATCCGACAGGGCTTGAGTAAGGCTCCCCGCCTGGAGGTTCTGCCCCAGTTGTTGAAATTCATTTTGGATCTTCTGCGTCCTTGCTTGCCACGCTTGCATACTCTGGTTCAATGAATTGCTGGATGAGACGCTGGGAACGGACATTGTCCACCTCGAAATCAATTTTGAATTCCGGATTTGCCGCTTGGAATTGATGATCGGGCGGCCGCCCGATCCTCAATCCAGAGCCGTAAATCGAAAACGGCCGAAGGGTTCGGCACCATGCGGTCGCGGCACTTTCGCAGGTTTCGGGGGCTCCTTTAGAAAATCGTCGCCACTCGCCTTCCAACCGTCACGAACCCTGCTTTCGTCTCCGGTCAACTGCAAGTGGGAGTCCGTCCAGCCCTTTTACCGAAATGCGTGCATATCATTGGGAGAGCGAGAGTTGGTTGTATAACCTCTGGGACAGGAGAGGCTGCCCTCCACGACGATGGGCAATAAAGGGCCTCGACATCGTTGAGCACGCGGAAAGTTTTGCCTGCCGGTAGGGACGGTAACTATGAGCTTTTTGGGGAGGATTGTTCGGCGGATTCTTCGCCGCGCTCGGGCGATGCGTTCCGGTTGAGATCCAGGACGGGAATGCCGCACCAGACTTCGCAGGCAAGGATGGAATTGGTGGGCTGCTTGGGATCGTATTTCACGCTTGTGGTCTGGCCAGGCAAAAACGGCGCGGCAGCGGCAATTTCCGGCATTGCGCTCAGATCCTGCGCCGCCTCGTAAGTGACCCCGGCAACCTCGTAATCGTAAAGAAGGATCGGCCCAACCGGGCCCCCATCCACCGGGTCTGCCAGCTCCACAATCCTCCCCGGTATGATCCGACCGCAAGCATTCACTCCCAATCGACGCAAGCGTTCGATTTCGTCTGGGCTCTTGCGCCGCCAGCGCCGGACAGTCTTCCACGCCCAAACGCCCGCGAGTGTGATCGCGGCCATCCCCAATACGGCAATTCCTAAATCCTTTGAGAGCGTCACAATTTTGAAGTTCTCAGTATATGAATGATATTCTGAAAAGTTAAAGAGTAAAGTATAAAGGGTAAAACGTTTCCACCCACTGCTTGCAGCCAACCCCTGGGTCCTGTCATTGTTCGTCGTTCATTCTTCGCGCTTTACGATTCTACTTTGTTTCCTCTGTCTTTTTCTGCGACCCTTTGCTCTCGTTACCGGAAAGGTCAACGGCTGTAACATAGTAGGTGAGAACCTTTCCAGTCGGGGCCGTCGCATCGCGGAAGATCGGTGTATGCAAGAGTTCCTTGTTCAGCCGCTGCGGGACCTGATCGTCCAGCCGATAGACGTTGTACCCTGCCAGATCGGATTCGGTATTGGCCGCCCACACCAGTTCCACTGCGCCGGCCGAGTAGATGCTCGACAATCCCTGTGGCGGGGCGGGAGGAAATACATCGCGTGGCGTGACCTTAAGTGTCGGGGAAGGATCGCTTAGGGCCAGATGTCCGGGCAATCCGAATACCGCGCTTACCTGGTAGTAGTAGGTCTTGCCGAATTCAAAGTGTTTGTCCAAGTAGGGCGGGGTGGAAATCTCCCCTAGAAGTTCAAAGGTGCCGGCTTGGCCCGTCGAGCTGCGAAAAATGCGATATCCGGCCAAATGGTGGACAGCCTCACCGCTGAGCGCGCGGGTGGGCGCAGGGAACTGCACCTCGACGGCTTTTTCTGTAATCACGCATTGGACCCCCCCTAAGGCCTCCGAGACGTCGTAGATCGGCACGTCGACGAGGTTGGAGGGGTCGCTCTCGATCGGCCGGTGGCGGAATCCTCGTGTCAACGTGCGGACTCCTACCACCAGTGTTTGCCCGCGCCAATCCTGAAACTCCCGTTCCGTCAGGCGCGCCAAGTAAGAAACGTCGTTGCCCTTCGCGTACGGCAACCACTCGTCGCGGATAAGGCGGGTCCAGATCTCGGGTTCTGGGAGCTTGGAGAGACCTGTTCCCTGGGGGGCTACCGCGCGGAGAATCTCAACCTCCAGCGGCTTTGTCAATCGCTCGCCCTCCGTCGTCTGTTGCGGAAGGGTAAAGTGGATTTCCAGGCTTTGCCCAACTTGCACAACGGAAACGTTCGTGATCCTTGCCGGCCTCTCGAGGCGGGGAGGATGGGGAGTTCCTTGCACGCCGCATCCGAAAAGCCAGCCGCCAGCGGAAGCAAGGACCAATACTTGCAGGGTCCGTTGCGACAAGGTGGTTCGGTGAAAGGAAAGGTTGGGGGCGGCGGCTCGCCGCGCTCGAAAGTAAGGTTTCACAGGATGTATCGGCTGAGGTCTTGATTCTTCACGATGTCGGTCAGTTGCTTCTGCACGTAGGTAGCGTCAATACGCACGATCTTCTTCTTCAGATCCGGCCCTTCAAAAGAAATCTCATCCAGCAGCTTTTCCATGATGGTGTGCAGGCGCCGGGCGCCGATGTTTTCCGTGGCTTCATTCACGGCCGCAGCGAACTTGGCGATTTCCTGAAGGGATTCATCGCTGAAGGTCAGCTTGATGCCTTCCGTATCGAGCAGTGCAATATACTGCTTCACCAGCGCGCTCTTGGGCTCCTTGAGGATGCGGATGAAATCCTCCGTGGTGAGCGAATGCAATTCCACCCGGATGGGAAACCGGCCCTGCAATTCGGGAATCAGGTCGGAGGGCTTGGAGACGTGGAACGCGCCCGCGGCGATGAACAGAATGTGGTCCGTGCGGACCATGCCGTAGCGAGTGTTGACCGTGGTGCCTTCGACGATGGGCAGAATATCGCGCTGCACGCCCTCGCGGCTCACGTCGGGTCCGCCACCTCCCCGTTCCCGTCCAGCAATCTTATCGATCTCATCCAGAAAGATGATGCCCGACTGCTCGGCGCGCTCGACCGCCGTGCGCGTCACCTGGTCCATGTCTATCAGCCGGTTTTCCTCTTCCTGGATCAGGTACTCCATGGCCTCGGTCACGTGCATCCGCCGCTTTTTGGTGCGCTGGCCGAAAAGACCGGGAAGGACATCCTTGATGTTGATGTCCATCTCTTCCACGCCCTGCGAGGAAACGATTTCGAACGAAGGCATGCTGCGGTCGCGCATCTCCACTTCCACTTCTCGTTCATCCAGCTTGCCTTCGCGAAGTTGGGCGCGGAGTTTTTCGCGGGTGCGCTGAAACTGCTCGTGCGACGAAGCTACACGGCCATCGTCGGAGTCTCCCGGAATTTTCTCCGCCTTACGCACCGCGGGGGGAGGCGGCAGCAGGAGATCAAGCAGTCGCTCCTCGGCATTCTGCTCGGCCTTTTCCGCAACCTCGTCCACCTTTTCCTCACGCACCATGTCAATGGACACTTCCACCAGATCGCGGATCATCGATTCCACATCGCGCCCGACATATCCGACTTCGGTGAAGCGTGAAGCTTCCACTTTCAGAAAAGGTGAATTTGTCAGGCGCGCCAAGCGGCGGGCGATTTCTGTCTTGCCCACGCCAGTCGGCCCGATCATGATGATGTTTTTGGGAAGGATATCTTCAGCAAGTTCGGGAGCCAGCTTTTGCCGGCGCATCCGGTTGCGCAGCGCCACCGCTACCGACCGCTTGGCGTTGGCCTGGCCCACCACATACTTATCCAACTCTGCAACAATCTGCCGGGGGGTCAAATCGTCGAGTGATGTGGCAGTTTCGATGTTTTCAGGCAAGTAGAAAACCATTTTGTAAAGTGTAAAGCGTAAGGGATAAAGGGTAAAGCTGATTCCGCTCGCAACTCGAAATCCTACCTTTTATCCTTTATCCTTTACCCTTTCCTCTCTTCGATCTCCTCGATAATGATCTGATCGTTGGTGAAAATGCAAATCTGACTGGCCAGAAACATTGCCTCCTGCACGATTTCTTTGGCAGGCATTTCCGTATGTTTGGCGAGCGCGCGCGCGGCCGCCAGAGCAAAGGGCCCGCCCGAGCCAATCGCTACAATGCCGTCGTCGGGCTCAATTACGTCACCATTGCCGCTGACGAGATAGGTGTATTTCTCGTCCGCCACCAAAAGCAATGCTTCCAGGTGCCGCAAGGCGCGGTCGGTGCGCCAATCCTTGGCCAGTTCTACCACAGCGCGGTTCAGGTTGCCGTGGTATTCCTCGAGTTTTTGCTCGAAGCGCGCAAACAGGGAGAGCGCGTCAGCGGTGCTGCCGGCAAAGCCCGCGACGACTTTTTCGTTGTAGAGGCGGCGAATCTTGCGCGCCTTTTGCTTCATTACACTTTCGCCCATGGTGACCTGACCATCGCCACCCATGGCGAGTCGCCCGCCGCGGCGCACGCACAAGATCGTAGTGCTGCGAATCCTTGATGATTCCTTCACGCTGTCTCCATAAAGTTATTATAGCAGATGGCTCGCGCTCACTCCGCAGTGAAGTAATTGGCGGGATAATCTTCGTTGTACTTGGCGGAGATCCGGAAGGTTTCTCCAATGCGGTCGCCGTTCAAGTAGCGCGTGATGTGCATGGGCGTTTGAATGCCGTCGACGACTTTGTAGTCCGAGTACGCGTCCGAATAATCATCCCAGGCATCTTCCTTCACGTTCCTTATTCGGTAGGAGATGCGGGAAGGCACGAAGGTTTGCCGGTGCAAGTCCAGACGCACACTGGCCCCTCCCGGCGCAGTTATTTCGATTCCCTGGGTTGGCACATTATCAACAAAGTCTACCTTCCCAATTTGAATGAGAACACCGGGATCGTTAATGCGCAAGCGCAACATGTTTTCTAAACTGTAACGGTTGGAGGTAATCCACCCTTGCAACTGCTGGTCGGGCTGAGAGATGAGGCCATAGCGATCGAGTTCCCAACCCTTGTCGCCGTCGTTGATCAGGATCACCGGCTTGGTCTTTCCATACGAAAAGCGCCGCTTGTCGGGAAAGACCACCCAACTCTCATAAGGTTGCATGCCGGCAGTGTTTCCGTCCTGAAAGAAAAAGACGCGGCCCTTGGTGGTCAGGGACTTGGCGGTCAAAAACGCCTGGCCCCCCAGTCCCTGAATGGTCCGGTCCAGCATCTGTCGGGCTTTTGGGTCCACGTTCTGGGTGAGTTGAGGAGCCGCCGGCTGTTGCGCCGCGAGCCTGCCCGGCAGCACACCGACCATGATCGCGAATGTCCCGAATAGGCGAAACAACTGGGTGCGAAGCGATTTAACCACAGAGAACGTTTCCTCCGTTAATGTTGACCACCTCACCTGTCATATACGTAGAGAGAGGGGAGGCGAGAAAGAGGATGGGCATGGCCACCTCTTCCGGGCGCCCGAACCGGCCAAGCGGAATGGTCGAGAGAGCTTGACGACGGTAGCGGCGGTTCTTTAGCACGGGCCTCGCCATGTCCGTTTGAATCCAACCCGGCGCCACACAGTTCACAAGAATATGATGCGAGGCAAGCTCGGTAGAGAGGCCTTTCACCAAACTTATTACTCCTCCTTTGGACGCTCCGTAATGGGTGTGAAAAGCCTCCCCGCGTTGGCCGGCGGTCGACGATACCACGATGATGCGGCCGCCCTGCTGGCGAATCATTGCCGGGAGCGCGTGGTGGATCACTGAATAAACACCCTTGAGATTAACGGCCATCATCTCGTCCCACTGCCTCTCCGTCATTTTCTCGAGAGGCAACGGGGAGTAATACCAAATGCCCGCATTCGCTACCACGATATCCAGTCTGCCAAAATGGCGAATTGCCGAGTCCACCAACCGTTTGGCGTCCGCCATCTTGGCCACATTCGCACGCACCGCTGTGACCTTGCCTTCGCCGCCGCATGCTTTGGTAAGGTTCCGTGCCTCCCGCGCCGCGCGAAGATAACTGAAGACCACCTGCGCGCCAGCCTCTACGAATAACTTCACCGTAGCCGCGCCAATTCCACGAGAACCGCCAGTCACAAGAGCGACTTGGTTTTTGAGACTAATCTCCATGGCTTTCCCAGGCAGAACTCGGGTTTGCAGATCGACCCCCTATCGGGCAATCCAACATCGAGGCAATGACGCTAACAAGTGATCTCTCGAACCACGGCTCGTTCATTTTCCCTTCGCAATGATTCGCGACGCAGCAAGAAATGGGTAAGTAACTCACCCGATTCTCGGGCAGACGATTATTCCGCCGGCACAAAGCGCGAGGCGATGATGTTTCTTACCCTCTGCGAGAGCGCGTCCACATCGTGCAGGGTCAACCCCTGCGTGGGGACGGCCGGGTGCACAATCATTTCTGTTTGGCCCGCCCGCACGTGATAGGTGTCAGGTTTAAGAACACGGGGCGTGCCGTTGATGGTGATGGGTACGATGGGCACGCCGGATAGGATGGCGATGTAGAAACTTCCCGCCTTAAAAGGCAGTAACTGACCGTTACGGCTGCGATGGCCTTCGGGGAAGAGCATTACGGATTTTCCTTTTCGGATTTCCTGCGCCACCTTCTTCATGCTTTTCATGGCTTGTTGCGGGCGGTCGCGGTCAACGGGGATGTGGCCTGAGCGGCGCAGGTGCCAGCCCATGAAAGGAAGGTTAAACAACGAGCGTTTGGCTACGAATCGAAACTGCACCGGCAATTTCACGAACAAAATGGGAATGTCCATGGCGCTCTGGTGATTCACGCAATAAATTGCCGTCCCGCCATGATGGACGTGCTCCAACCCTTCTACACGCACCCGGATGCCGCTGGTTTTCAAAATTAACCACGACCACGTTCTGGCACACGCATGTTGCCATCTCCCCTCCGCATCGAAAAGAGACCCTATGAGGGAAATCGTACCGCAGACGGCGGTATAGAAATAAATGAGGGGATTGGTAAACAGCAGAGACCTTGCATAACTCAACAGGTAGCGGACGCGTCCGGTTCGATGGGGGTTGGCGGCGGCGATCGGGGGCGCGGTTTGCATGGCGGCACTAAACCGGTGGAACAATGGGTCCGCTGGAGGTAGGCAAGTGCAGTTTCCCTTCGCGCTGGGCTTTCTTGATAGCGCCTACCAAGTAAAGTGACCCGACCACCAGCACCACGTCATCGGGCGAGCTGGCACTGCATGCCCTCTCTAACGCGTGAACCGGTTCGGCTTCAATGTGCAGCTTAGCCGGCCGGAAATCAATCGCGGCCAGGATCTCCTCGGGTGCAGCAGCCCGCGGATTGTCTGGGTGGGTTAAGTAAACCTCCTCCGCCATCGGAAAGAGGCTGGCGCAGATCTCCCGGATAGCTTTGTCGCGCATGGAAGCGTACACCATACGCACCCGGCGTCCGGGAAGCTCCTCCCGTAAAAACGCGGCGAGTACGCGAGCAGCGCCTGGGTTGTGCCCGCCATCAAGCAACACCAAGGGCTTCGGGAACACGGGCTCCAGACGTCCGGGCCAGATCGCGGCACCCAGTCCTTCCACAATGCTGCGGCGTGGAATCTTAAATCCCTCGGCTTCGAGGCGCCAGGCTCCGGCCACCGCAGCCACTGTGTTGTTAACTTGAAATTTCCCGAGCAATGGGCAGGGGATCCTTGAGTAACGCTCCTTGCCAAGCGTCAAATCGAAAGAGTAGCGGCCCTCCCGGGCGCGGAGGTTGGTGGCCTGCGCGACGTTTTTCAATTCGAGCAACTCTGCGCCGCATTCTTGCGCACGGCGGCGGATGGCGGTGGCGGCTTCCTCGTTTTCGACACCGGAAATCACGGGGCGATGCGGTTTGATGATGCCAGCCTTCTCCACCGCAATGGCGGCCAGGGTCGAGCCCAAGAATTCCATATGGTCAAAGTCGATGTTGGTGATCAAGGCCAGGCGCGGATCGGTGACGTTGGTAGCGTCGAGGCGCCCGCCCATCCCGACTTCCAGAACCACAAACTTCGCTCCCGATTGGGCAAAGTGCAGGAATGCCGTAGCGGTCAGGAATTCAAAAAAGCTCGGGTTTTTGCCCAGGTCTTTTCGATTGACCAGGCGTTCGGCGGCCTCGACCACGGCTGTGAACGCAGCCGCAAAATTGTCGTCAGAAATCTCCCGGCCGTTTAAGCGGATCCGCTCATTGACGCGCACCAGGTGGGGTGAGGTGAACAATCCCGTGGAGTAATCGGCGTGCTGAAGAATGCTGGCCAACATGGCGCAGGTGGAACCCTTGCCATTTGTCCCTGCTACGATTGCAGTGTTGTAGCGAAGGTGCGGGCGTCCCAATTCTTCCAGGATTTTGGAAATCGCCTCCAAGCCAAACGTCAGGCCGTGCAACTCCTGTCCCAGGCAGGCAAGATATTTGAGACAATCGGGGTAGTTCATTGAAACCAAGCGATAGGGAGTTTCGGTGAACACGGAATAGGATAATCGGACGAACGGGCGATCCGATGAGCGAAAAACAATCCAACTTCCTCCGTTCTTTGTTCACCAGATCGTCCGATCACCAGATCACCCCATCTCGCAAGAGTCCCAGGCATGCATCAGGCGAAAGGCTCGGGCGATATAACTCTTCAATTCCTTGCGCGGGACGATGGCGTCGATCATGCCGTGCTCGAGGAGGAACTCGGCGCGCTGAAATCCTTCGGGGAGTTTCTGGCGAATGGTTTGTTCGATGACGCGTGGGCCGGCGAAGCCGATCAGGGCGCCGGGCTCTGCGAGGTTCAGATCGCCGAGCATGGCATAGCTTGCAGTGACACCGCCGGTAGTGGGATCTGTAAGCACGGAGATGTAGGGTTTATGGGCTTCGTCCAGACGCGCCAGAGCCGAACAGATCTTGGTCATCTGCATCAGGCTGATGGCGCCTTCCATCATCCGCGCTCCGCCCGAGCAGGAGACGATGATCAGGGGCAACTTCTTTTCGATGCAGCGATCGATGGCGCGCGTAACCTTCTCGCCTACCACTGCACCCATGCTGCCCCCCACGAACTGAAACTCCATGGCGCAAATGATCGCGGGTTTCCCCTCTACTAATCCTTCGCCAGTCAGCACCGCGTCTTTCATGCCGGTGACTTTCTCGGCCTGTTTCAGGCGATCTCGGTAGGGCTTGGTGTCCTTGAATTTCAGCGGGTCCGTCGAGGCCAGCCGCGCGTCATGCTCGGTGTAGCGGCCTTCGTCAAACAGTATCTCCAGCCGCGCGTGCGAGCCCAGCTTGAAGTGATGGCCGCACTTGGGGCAGCACTGGACATTGGCTTCCAGGTCCTTTTTCCAGAGGATTTGCTTGCACTTGTCGCACTTCACCCAAAGCCCCTCGGTTTGGACGCGCTTCTCCTTGGGTGACTCCAGCGGCTGCTTTTCTTTGCGGAACCAAGTCATAGGATTGCTTCTTCATCTACTAAGTGAGTGATTTAATTATTGAGTAAAATTGTCTGACAACACAGTAACTAAATCCCTCAATATTCAATTCCTCGCTGCGCCTGGATTCCCTTTTGATAGGGATGTTTGACTTCTCGCATTTCCGTCACCAGGTCGGCGATCTCGAGGATCAGGGGATGAGCATTTCGCCCGGTCAAAATGACATGCACCATTTCCGGTCTGCTGATAAGGGCTTCGGCAACGGGCTCCGGTGCAAGCATTTTGTAGCTGATGGCATAGTTGATCTCGTCGAGGATCACCATCTCGTACCGCCCGCTCAGGATTTCCCCGCGGGCAAATTGCCATGCTTCTTCGACCAGCCGGACGTCTTCCGGGTCAGGTTTTTCCGCGCCGATTTTGACGAATCCTCGGCCCATGGGCAAGATCTTCAGGCGCTCATCGCCCAACATCCTGGCCGCATCCAGTTCGCCATAGTGCCACGAGCCCTTAATAAATTGTACCATCAAGACCTTCAGGCCTTGTCCCACAGCCCGAAGTGCCGTCCCGAGCGCCGCGGTGGTCTTGCCCTTGCCGGGTCCCGTATGGACGATAATCAACCCTTTTCGTTCTTCTGGCAAGAGGCGCCCCTCTCTTGGGTTACGTTACCAACCAAACTGACCGCGAAGCTTAAGTATCGAAGCTCGCAGACCGGAACAGGTCGGCGCCGAGTTCTCATTACGCACTTTCCCCGGGCACAAGATCGTTATCGAGAGTACGGGTACCCGCTCAAAATCGTGAAGCCTCGATAGATTTGCTCGAGCAGAAGCGTTCGAGCCCAATCTCGCGTCAGGGTCATACGTGAAAGCGCCAGCAGCACGTCCGCCTCGTCCCTGAAGGCTGCGGAGAATCCGTCCGGCCCGCCGATCAAAAAGGCCAACTCTTGTGAGCCTCGCAAGGCTTCCTGGCCGAGCCACGCTGCGAACTCTTGTGAGGTCCGCTCGCGCCCGCGTTCGTCGAGCAGGACTTTCGTTACCCCACGCAGTTTATCCAGCAGCGCGCGCTCGGCGGAAGTTAATCCTGCCTTACGGGCTCGGCTCGCTCCTCGCAATGCGGGGAACTCTTCCAAGATCAAAGGAGTAAAGTGCTCGATTCGCGCCGCTAAATCCTCCTGAATCGCCCGCAAGTGGGAATTCTTGTTCTTGCCCTCAATGAGAATTCGAATACGCATCTGTTCTGATCGCGCTATCGGGCTGCCTAACCACCGGCCCAAGAGTTGAATTGCCAGCTTATCTGTTCTTCGGGCAACCTGGCAACTCGGCGATCATGTGATTGAGAAGGGTAGAGGCCCCTGCTGTTCGCACAATCAGTCATTAAAACGCAAAAGCGCTAAAGCACTGAACGACCGGTGACAAAATGACATGATGCGCCGATGGGTAGATACGGCGATCGCCACGGTCCTAGACCCTGTCTCCCTCATTGACCGTAATTCGTGGGGCGTTTTTCCAAAGGCGTTCCAAGTCGTAGAACTCTCTGGCGCGCTCGACAAAGATATGGACTATGAAATTGAGGTAATCCACCAGGATCCACTCCGCCTGTGAGTATCCCTCGACATGCGTAGGCGCGCACCCGGATTTCTTCAAGCTTTCTACGATTCCATCACAAATCGCTTGGGCGTGACGCGTGGAGGTACCGCTGCAAATTAGGAAGTGGCTGGTGAACGAACACACTGCGTCCATATTCAGGACGCGCATGTCCAATGCCTTGCGGTCCTGGGCGGCCTGAATCGCTTCGCGTAGTTGTGGTGTCATCGGTGTAAACGCTTCACGCTGGCGCTGGAACCGTACAGCCCTTCCTTAAGAATATATTCTTCCACAAGCTTAGGAACAAGGCCTGTAATGGGTTTTGAAGCCCTCACTGCCTGGCGGATTTCCCGTGAGGCGACGGGGGCATCTACACCCGGCAAGAGGTGGATAGCGCCGTGGCGCAAGCGAATGGTCTCTGCCCTTTGAGCAAAGCGGCGAGCAGGAAGGAGGTCTGCTGGTGCAACCCGGCGAAGAGCGTCCGCGTCAAATCCGGGCCGCGATACTACGATGAACTCCACCAAATCGAGCAAACGCCGGAACTCCTTCCAGTGGGGGAGGTCGAGAAAAGCGTCCGCTCCGACAAGAAAGAACAGCCGATCATGCTGGCGTAACTTCCGGCGCAACGCACGTACCGTGTCAATCGAGTAGCGTGGCGACCCATCTGCTGTGGGCGCTTCAATAGTGGATGGAATAAAGTGCCGCTCGCCGGCGCAGGCCACAGCCACCATTGCATAGCGCTGAGCATAGTCGGTCAGGTGGTCGTGTATTTTGTGGGGCGGATTGCCAGTGGGAATGAAAAGCACTCGATCCAGATGAAAGCGGGGCTGTGCAGCCCTCGCCGCCGCCAAGTGCCCGGCATGGATGGGGTCAAAAGTTCCGCCAAATATTGCAATGTTCATAAGAATCGGGGAATAGGGTGATCGGAAGTTTCGGTGGTCTTTCGAGAAAGTGACAACGGACGAAATCCGGAATCAGAAATCCGGATCCGATATCCTGCGATATCCGTCTCTCGGATCTGGCCTTCCGTTGGCACTGGCTTGTTCACTCGAGTTCCCGATCAACCGATTGCCCAACTTCCCCGTCACCTGATTTCGGCAAACGCTCCAGCTTTGCCCATATCGCTTCTTTTAATTCTTCCAGCCCTTCAAGTGTTACGGAGGAAATCTCGTGCAGCGGCAGAGCACGTTCTGCGCAAAACTCACGGAGGCGAATCAGGCGATCGCCCTGTCCCGCGGCGTCGATACGGGATGCCACCAGAAGTGAGGGCTTGGCGGCGACCACGGGGCTGAAACTTTTCAGCTCGTTCAGAATGACGTTGTAATCTTCCCTCGGGTCGCGGCCGGACTCCTCGGCCACGTCAATCATGTGGAGTAGTAATCGCGTTCGCTCCACGTGGCGAAGGAAACGGATGCCCAGACCCTTGCCCTCGTGTGCTCCGGATATCAGCCCCGGGATGTCCGCCATGACGAAAGAGCGATCTCCGTCTAAGCCTACCACCCCAAGGCAAGGGGCGAGAGTCGTAAAAGGATAATCCGCAATGCGTGGGCGTGCGGCGCTAAGACGGGAGATCAAAGTCGACTTCCCAACATTGGGAAAACCCACCAGCCCGACGTCGGCGAGTAACTTCAGTTCCAGCCGTAAGTCGCGTACAACGCCTGGGGTGCCCGGTTCGGCTTTGCGCGGTGCTTGGTGAGTAGAAGTAGCAAAGCGCGCATTTCCACGCCCCCCGCGTCCGCCCGTCGCGGCGATCACATGCAATCCGGGCGCGTCGAAATCCCAAAGTCTTTCTCCGCTCGCCAAGTCGTAAACGACGGTGCCCACGGGAAGGGTTACGATGTTGTCGGCGCCGTCCTTGCCGTGCCGATTTGAGCCCTCGCCGTGGCCTCCGCGGGTAGCACGGAATTCAGGGTTAAAGCGGAACTTCAGCAAGGTGTTCAAGTGGGCATCACTCTCGAGGACGATGTCGCCGCCGCGTCCGCCATCGCCGCCGCTGGGCCCGCCGCGTGGCACAAACTTCTCCCGCCGAAACGCTACACATCCGTTCCCCCCTCCTCCGGCGGCGATGTGAATTTTGGCTTCGTCAATGAACATTTTGTTGGATGAGCTGGAAACCGGCTGATCTTGGTGATCGGGTGAGTAGGTCGGGAGACCCGATGATTCGGTAATGTGGTGAACACAGAGCCCCCCGACCTGCTTTGTTCCAGGCTCACCCAATCACCGGACCACCCGGTCTTCAGGTCGTAGATGGGACAAGTATGCTGACGAACCGTCCCAGGCGCCCTTTGTCTTCAAACCGCACAACGCCTGAAACCTTCGCGAAGAGCGTATCATCTTTGCCGAGGCCGACATTTTCACCGGCCTTCAGGCGCGAGCCGCGCTGGCGAACGAGAATCGACCCGCCTGATACCATCTGGCCGTCAAAACGCTTGACACCTAACCGCTGCGCATTGGAGTCGCGACCATTGCGGGACGTCCCTTGACCTTTCTTATGTGCCATAATGCCTTCCCTTGAAAAAGATCGGAGTTAGATACTAGTGGCCGCGAACCTAGGCCGTGGATGCAATTGCTAAAGCACGGTATCAGTTTCTGGCGTCTAGATTCCGAGTCTCAAGCTGTAACGATGTCTTGGATCAAGACCTCGCTGAAATTTTGTCGATGACCCAGAGTGCGTCGGTATTGCTTCTTGCGCTTGTATTTCAATACTCGCACCTTGGCGGCGCGATCGTTGGTGAGGATTTTTCCTGTGACCTTGGCGTTCTCTACCAGCGGGTCGCCCACGGTCAGTTTTTCCGTTCGCACCGCAAACACGTGGTTGAACTCGACTACCGAGCCCGGATCGCCCGCCACACGTTCCACCCGAATGATGTCGCCGGGTGATGCCTTGTACTGTTTCCCGCCTGTCCGAAAGATAGCGTACATAGATTTCTCGTCTCCTGTGTCCCAAAACACCCATTATACGAAGCGAGTCGGCGGACTGTCAATCAAATGCCTGAATTCGGGGGAAACGCACTAACATACATACTACACTACTGGCGCTCCGCGTCTAACAAGACTTGATTTGCCTACAATTGGCGGATCCCCAAAGACGTGCTGGCCGCCCAGCCCTTCCGTATCTGTTTTTCAACAACTTCGGAGAAATGTGAGCGATATCACAATTCAGATAAGATTCTGAGTCAAGACCTTGGGGTAGGTGTTATAGGGACGAGCCGTAAATGGATTCAGAGGTGTAACCAAAAGTGGACAGCTGCACCAAGAGCTTAATCTACGTGGCGATTTCCAGGGGCTAGCGCCTCTTCTGACCACTCGTTTCGCTGGCCAAATCTGGGGTGATGTGAGTTATCATTAGCCGATTCGACGCCTTGCTCTTCATCGGCGAGCACTTTTGACGTGATTGAGGAAACATTCTTGCTCGGGTTGAAGGACCGTGCTTCCGGAAGGGTTGCCGAGAGTCATTCTTGGGCTTTTGGCAGCCCATGTGCAAAGATGGGAGTGGGGAAGTGTGGTAGGATAGCTTTGCCGGAGCGCCCAAACGATTGCTAGATTGTCTTTGCGCCTGTTTGTTATGGAGGGCCGGCGGCTAAGCATTCGATGAAGTGGGATAGCCAATCCCCACTTTCCAGCTTCACAAAAAAGTACTTTGGGGTAATACTCTATTATCGCCTTGCGGAATGCCATGGCGTTCGCGCAGAAATTCTGGAATGACCATACTTGCAAGTTCCCGTCACGCCGAAGGGACGCATACGGAGTGAAAGGCTATCGGGAATTTGGTCCCAAGAATTTGGGCAACGTGTGCAACGATAACTTGGAACATTCTCAAGATGTTGCTATGCTCTAGCCCTCGTTAGGCGGGAGATTGCGAGAAATTGATGCGGGCAGAGAAACCTGTGTGGGTTGATCGTATGCAAAGAATGGGAAAAACAGTTCGCTTCGGAGTCCTTCCGCTGATCGCGGGGGCAACTCTTCTTTTGGCAATCAGCGGAAGCATCTTGTCGGGCGCAGAGGGTGAGCCAACTCCGGCGCTAGTCCCCTCCACCGGGGTCGAGCAAGCGCGTGTGAAGGCAGTCGCTTTAAACTTGCCATTGAGCTTCGAGAAAAACGTCGGCCAAGTCAAAGGCGTGGAGGCGCGGGATGTCCGATATATTTCCCGCGGGACCGGCTACTCGCTTTTCTTAACTTCGACAGGGGCCGTTCTGGAGGTGGGACACCGCCGGTCCGGGTCGGCCTCGGCTGATCGTGGCGCGGTTGTCACGATGCGACTTTCCGGAGCTCACCCGGTCGAGACTATGACCGGAACGGACGAATTGCCCGGAAAAAGCAACTACTTCATTGGCAGCGACCCTTCGAAATGGCTCGCGGATGTCCCCACCTACTCGCACGTCGCGGAGAAGGGGGTATATCCAGGTGTTGACCTTCTTTACCACGGGAACCAAGGCCAACTGGAGTATGACTTCGATGTGGCTCCCCAAGCCGACCCGGGAAGAATTCGCATTGCTTTGGAAGGTGCGGCGGGCTTGCGCGTTAATTCCCAGGGCGACCTGCTGGTGAAAGTGGAAGGCGGAGAGTTGCGTTTCCGCCGCCCGGTGGCTTATCAGAGGACCGCTGGCGCGAATCGACTGGTTCCCGTCAGCTACGTGTTGAAGGGAAAGGACCAAGTGGAATTTCGCCTGGCCGCTTACGAACGTCGGCAGCGCTTGGTGATCGACCCGATTTTGTCCTATTCCACCTATCTGGGCGGCAGCAACATCGACGCTGGCAACGGCATCGCGGTCGCTCCCGATGGCACGGCATTCATCACCGGTGGGACTTTCTCAACCGATTTTCCCACCGCGCATGCCTTGCAGCCGAACGATGGTGGTTCCCTTGATTTCCCGCAGGACGCCTTTGTCACGAAGATCAGCGCGGACGGCTCCACTTTAGTATATTCCAGCTACCTCGGTGGAAGTAAAGAAGATGTCGCGAATGGAATCGCCGTTGATGCCGCCGGCGAGGCCTTCGTGGTGGGCACAACCTTCTCCGGGGACTTCCCCGTTACGCCGGGTGCTGTCAATACGCTTTGCGGAGCGGACGGGCAATGCGGCGCGACTTGGAACCCCCAGGGTTACATTGTCTCGAACGCGTTTGTTACCAAGCTGAACGCCGCAGGGTCGGGCTTGGTTTATTCCACATTCTTCGGTTATTACGAAAACGTCGAGGGCAATGCAATCACCGTCGACAGCGCTGAGAATGCCTATATTACTGGGACGGTAAGCCCGAACATCGAAGAAACGGTTATACTTGCGCCTCCCGAGGTGCCTCCGCCACCCTTTCCGATTGTCGGGGGATTCGAGACGACCTATAACTCTCAGCCCGCACCTCCCGGCGCGCCACCTACTGGAAATTATGGCATCTGTGAAACGGATTTGTGCAGCGGCACGAACGCTTTCATCGCCAAAATTGACGCCCCTGGCGACGGAGTCCTGTATTCAAGTTACCTTGGTGGCGACAATACGAGCTACGGATATGGAATCGCCGTCGATACCACAGCAAATGCTTATGTTACGGGCCTGACGTATTCTGATACGGGTTTCCCCCTCAGCGCATCGGCGCTCCAGTCCACCTATGCTGGAGCGGGTGATGCCTTCCTGACCAAAGTCGGCACCACCGCGACGGGAGCGGCGTCACTGGCTTACTCCTCTTACCTCGGTGGCAGCGGGATTGATCAAGCCAATGCTGTGGCCTTGGATACCACTGGCAACGCCTATGTCGTCGGCGGGACGACGTCCGTCGCGTCCGCCCTGGGATTCACAGTCCCGGCAGGGGGTTTTCAGACAAATTGTACTCTGGATTCGTCAAATAACTGCGAAGGCGACGCCTTTCTCGCCAAGCTAAACCCCACTCTCAGCGGCTCAGCCTCTCTCCTCTACTTCTCCTGGTTGGGTGGTTCCTTTGCGGACTCTGGCACGGGGGTTGCCGTCAGTTCCGGCGATGACGTTTACATCACAGGGTCAACCGTCTCCACCAATTTCCCGATTGCGGGCGCGGTCTTTCAGCCCAACTACGGTGGCGGAAACTCGGATGCTTTCGTTACCGAGCTGAACCCCGCAAATCCTTCCACAACAGCTTTAATTTATTCGACTTACCTCGGTGGCAGCAGCACGGACACGGCGAGCTCGATTGCCATCGATACCAGCGGCGCGGCGTATGTTACGGGGCAGACCTGCTCGCTCGACTTCCCCCTTGCCAACCCGGAGCAGCCTACTTATGGTGGCAATTGCGACGCATTTGTGTCAAAGGTCATCCTGTCGGGTGGGGTCTCGCTCAACCCGCCGGGCTTGATTTTTGCCAGTGAGAACGTTGGCCAGGAGAGTCCGGCGCAGACCGTAACCTTGACTAACGGAGCCAACGTCGCGCTCGCCATCGGCAGCGTCGTACTGAGCGGTGACGACAGCGGCGACTTTACCATTCAAACGAATACCTGCACGGGGTCAATCCCCGCCCTGGGGACCTGCGCGATCAGCGTGACCTTCACGCCGACGTCAATTACACCACCAGCGCGCACCGCCAAGATCACGTTCACGGACACGGAGACCGGCGGCGCACAGGAAACGCAGGTGGTCGATTTGAGTGGCACGGCGGGCTCCGCCCCCATCGTTACTCTTTCGTCGTCGAGTCTGCTTTTCGCAACTCCCCAGAATGTTGGAGTTGCGAGCGCGCCGATGATCCTGACCGTCTCGAATACCGGCACGGCGGCTTTGACCATCACGACGGTTGTAGCCAGCGGCAGCTTTGCCGTGCAGAGCAACAATTGCACGGTGGCTCTCCAGGCCACGACGCCGGCATCAAATTGCACCATTGGGGTTACCTTCACCCCCACGTCGGCAGGGCAGAGCGTCGGCTCGCTGACCCTGACAGACAATGCGCCCAATAGCCCCCAAGTTATTCTGCTGACAGGAACGGGAGAGGCTCAGCCCATTGTTTCGCTTTCGGCCAGCTCACTGACCTTTGGAAGTCAGCCCGTGAATACCACGAGCCCGGCACAGACCGTGACAGTTACCAACAGCGGTTCCGCTCCGCTGGATATTACCTCGATTGCCGCCGCAGGCCCCTTTGCTCAAACGAACACCTGCAGTGCGGCGATAGCGCCGGCGGGCATTTGCACCATCAGCGTGACTTACACCCCCACCACGGCGGGTAGCGCACTTGGCACCGTCACTTTGATGGACAATGCTCCCAACACTCCCCAGGTGATCTCGCTGACGGGCGGAGGCTCGAACTTCGCGATCGCGATCAGTCCGACCTCTGGTACCGTTGTGGCGGGGAATAGCACGAAGATTACGGTCGGTGTGACTTCCGCGACCGGCTTCAGTTCCGTGGTTACTCTGGTATGCTCGGGCTTGCCGGCGATGACAACGTGCTCGGCTGCCCCAGCCACGGTGACGCCCACTGGGTCGACGCCGGTAAATTCGACCCTGACCATTATCACAACGCAGCGGACCTCGCTCCTGCCCAGGAGCCTGCCGCGGCCGCCTGGACCGGGTTGGATGGCGCGTCCGGGTCTCTGGACGATGTTGGCGTTGCTCCTGTTGGCTTCCGGCTTATGGGCAGTGCGGATGAACCGTAAGCAATGGAGCTGGGCAGTACTCGCCGTTGCCGCGCTGTGGCTTGCCAGTTTTGCCGCTTGCGGCGCTGGCGGCAGTGGCTACGTGAACACCACCGGCACTCCCGCGGGCACTTACACGGTCACTGTGACGGGAACCGCAGGGTCACTGACTCAGTCGGCCAGTTTCACCTTGACGGTTCAATAAGCTTGGCCGTCGGGATGCAGTTAGAAGCTTTGGTTTTTTGGACGGGGATTGGGTGACCGCGCCACTCGGTTGGGCACGGTCCTCCTGACGAAGGCTTGACACGGGCAGGGTGCCTGGGGTAGAGCGGGCAGGATGCCTGTGATCCCACTTGTGGCGCCGCAACTGGTCGGCCTTTTCTCACAGGCATTCAACCCCCGGCCTTTCACAGGTATTTGTACCCTAGAGGAGGGAGACCTCATGCGAAAGTTCTTGGTTCTATTGCCGCTTTTGGTTGTGCCGGTCTCGGCTTGGGCCGATGATTTACCTAAATTTGAAGTGTTCGCCGGCTATTCTAATCTCGCGGCCAACGTAAATCACTCCAGCATGGATTTGAACGGAGTTAACGGCTCCTTCCAGGAGAACTTGAACTCTTGGTTTGGCGGCGCGCTCGATATCAGCGGCCATTTCGGCACCGAAAGCGGTATGAAGGTCAACACCGAATCGGCAATGTACGGCCCGGTCTTTTCCTATCGGAAGAGTAAGAGCGTCACGCCTTTTGTCCATGGCCTGCTTGGAGCGGTGCGGGGTTCGTCCGACTACCTTGGCATTTCCAAGCCGGAAGAACGCTTTGGAGCTTATCTGGGTGGGGGACTGGACCTCAAAATCGGTCCCGGCGTGGCCTTGCGGCTCATCCAGGTGGATTACCTGTTGACTCGCTTTAGCAGCTTGAATCAAGACAACGTGCGGCTTTCCGCTGGGATCGTTTTCAATTTTGGGAAGAGGAAATAGCGGCGCTCCCCGGTAGCCGGGTCAACGAGTCTCTTGACCATGTTTGAAACTGAGAGAATAGAAAAAGATGCCCCCGAAAGTTCGGTTCAGGCAAATACCTCAAGAGACCGCCAAGGTGCTACCGACACCGCGGGTGGCGTCCCCTTGCGGAAGCTATCGCACCTCTCCGAAAGGGAGCCTCGCGATGGAACTTCGACCCGCTCCCGATGGTCCAAGCTCTGGGAAGCCGATCCCCCGGCCCAGCCTCTTCGCCTAGGCCCCGGCGCTCCCTGGCCGAAAGTCCGGCGCTTCGTTCCGTCCTTCCTGACATCAGCTCTGATGCATGCCGCTGTAACGTTTTTCCTTTTGAGCGTGCCGTTTGCCGCGCTGCTCATGTGGTTGACGGGGTACCAACCTCCAAATCCGATTCATCGCGATGTGACCGTGGTTGATATTCACCATTTGAATTTGGCGGATTACCTTCCGCGGATTCATCCCCCCGGCCACGGAAAAGCCCCCGGCCGTGGGGCGAAGCCGGGCGCCCACCCGCGCTTGGGCCATACTCATTTCGATCCGCGGGTAACAATTGTTTCGAACCCGCCCAATCCGGACAATTTTCGCCTCACGCTGAAGACGGAGAACGCGCCACCGACGCTTAAGCTGCCAAACGACTTAAAGATACCGGATTTCATTTCCGGAGGGCCGGCGCCGATCCCGGCAGTGGCCAAAGCTCCGATTCCGGCTCCGCCCAAGGTGGAAAAACCGGTGCCTCCCGCGCCGAGTCCCACCCCGCCTCCTGCACCCGTGCAAGCCAAGATTCCGCCTCCGCCCGTCGTGCCGGTTGTGCCACATGTCGCGCCCGTGATCGCTCAACCACCGCCTCCACCTCCAACGGTGGCTCTGGCCATGCCGCTCCCCAATATTCCCGTGCCCAGGCTTGAAGTTCCGCCGCCACCGCCTCCGGTAAAAGACCCGGCGCCGCCCGTTACCCAGCCAGCTCCCGCGCCGACTCCAACCGCTGAAACTCCACAGCCAGCCACGGCGGCAGCGCCAGCAACGCCGGCAAGTAGTTCGAACGCTGCGGCCCCGGGTGAAGCGCAATCCGGCGGTGGCCCAAAAATCCTGGCCCTGAGTGCAGATCCCGTTCCCTTCAAGGATCTCTCGCAAATCCCCGCGGGGCAGCACGAGGGAGCGTTTTCGGTCAGCCCTAACGGCACTGACCAGGGATCACCGGGTGGGGTCCCGGGAGGAGAACTGGACGTAGGCGAAGGGGGACAACACGGCCCTGGGGGAGATAAGAGTGTTGCTGTCGGAAATGGCAAGGGTCCCCTTGGTGGTGGCGGGCACGACAGTTCAGATGCCGCCACCCCTTCGGTGAGCGTATCCGGCACCGGAGACTCAACAGGGAGCTCGGCGGGGGCGCTTTCCCCCATCAACCCCGCGGACCTGGTTTTCCCCGTGAAGCCTGAAACTCCCAAAGTACACGCGCCCAATATGGTGGTCAGCAGCGGTTCGGGAGGGGGCGGAGGGCTGAGTATTTACGGTGTGCTCCGCGGCGATAAGATTTACACCGTGTACTTATCCATGCCCGGGAAAAGTTGGATTCTGCAATACTGCGTCCGCCAAAGCGCTCCCAAGGCCGATCCCGGCGCGCACACGGTGCAAGTCACCATGGCCCCGCCCTTGACCCCTCCCGGGGTGATTGAGCAATTTGACTTTCATCGCCTGGGCGAGCCGCCGGATCCGAGCAACGGCATGATCGTTTTGCACGGAATTCTTCGTGAGGACGGGACGGTGAGCGATCTTAAAGTTCTCCAAGGTGTAGAGGCCATCCGCGACGCCGCCGCATCGGCCGCCTTTGCGCGCTGGAAGTTTAAGCCCGCCCTGCGCGCCGGGGCTCCAGTGGCCCTCGAAATTCTCGTGGGTATACCCTAAGGTGACTGCCGGGAAGCGGGCCGTTCTTTATGCTCCCGTTCTATCTTCCTAATCTGCTCTGGTGGCAATGGCTGCTGTGCTCCGTGGGAGCAGCGCTCGTCGCGAATGTTTCCTATGTCATTTCTATCTCCGGCGAGGCCCGGAGACGCGGCGGGGCCGTCGCGACGTTGATGATTCTCCTGTTCGGGACTCTCTTTTTGGCCTCAATCATCGCGGCGTTCGTGTGCGCCGGCCTGGCCGTTATGACCTTTGCCAATGTGAAGTGGTTCGGATGATGGCGACAGGGCGCCACCCTTAGTCCTTACTCTTCTCCAACTGCGCACGCGCTGTCTTCAAGTTTTGCCTGGCCGCCTCCATCTTCGGATCGATACGCAGCGCGGCCTCGAATTCCGGCACGGCTTCGCGGAACCGGCCGAGACGCGCCAACACCGCACCGAGGTTGCTGTGCAGCGCCGCGTCGTCCTTCCGGAACTGCAACGACTCGCGCCATTGCGCGGCAGCTTCTTCAAGACTGCCCTTCTGGGCGCTCTGGTAGCCCATAATCCGCAACACGTCGCCCAGTTGCTGTCGCGCTCCGGCGTGGTTCGGCTGGTCGGCGAGGACTTTGCGGAACTCGACCGCGGCCGGTTCCCAGCGATGTTCTGTGACCAGCTCGTTGCCCAGATTGAACCGCGCGACGGTAAAGTGTGGATTTGCCTGGAGCGCTCGGTGGAAGAATCCGACGGCTTCATTCAAGTTTCCGTCCGAAGCCAATGCCTTCCCGAGCGAGTTTAACGCCGCCGGGTGGTCTGGCGACGCCGCAACCGCCCCCCGCAAGTAACGAACGGCGTCCGCGCTGCGGCCGTGGTCAAGCATAATGACTCCGAGGTTAAACTGTGATGTGAAATCCCCCGGATACTTCTCCAGACGATGGAGCATGATGGCTTCTTGAAGCTCGGTGCGGCGGTCCCCCGCGCCGCGTGGCAGAACCTGTAGCGACAAGTGCGCCATCTCGTCGGTCGTCTGGTTCCCGTCGTGTACCCGCTGGGGAGGCTGATTAGGATTGCGTACATTGGCGGCCGAATTATCATAATGGTAGCGCATCGAAACCACCGATCCCTTGGGAAGGAATATGGGTGTTTTGTAGCGATAGACGGCCTGCCAGCTCTGGTCCCAATCCGGAATGCGGATCAGCCATTTGCGTATTCCGTCCGGCAATGTCGCGTAACCTTCCAATACGTGGCCCAAGTAGTGCGCGTGCGGGTAGACGGCAAGCACGTCCAAATCCATAGGCGTCACAAAGTCGTCGGTTACCACGAAGTCCGCATCGCCGGGAGGGATGTCGAGCGCGCCATCGTGCTCGAGCGGGAGCAACATCGGATATTTCGTGGCCGGCTCATCGGTGAAATAAAGCCCAACGGAAGGCTGCACCAGCTCAGGCTTACCCGTCGTCCGCATATGGACATTCAGGACCAGATTGGTTCCAGGGCTGGCGCGCCAAGCCATGCCGCTGGGCTCGACCCAGGGGGTCCCGCCGGGCTTCCAAAACAGGAAATGGCTGTCGGAGTCATAACTGCCTGACCCGAAGCTGAGGTCCATGCCGGGGAAGCCTTCGGTGCTTTCACTTGCCGGCGATACTGAACCGCCACGATCGATATACCAATCCACGTACATGTTTGCATGATGCACGGCCTGGAGATTGCCTGGGCGGATTTCGATCGCCTTTACCCAGCGCGGATTCGGCACCTTCAGGGGCAGCACGAAGTTCCAGTATTGGTCCGGCCCATCGGCGGGCAGATGATAAGGGGCGGGGGCCTTGATCACCAAGTCCGGCTCGCCGAGCTGCCAGCCGGGAACGAACTTTGGGAGGGGAGGAGCATCGGCCGGCAAACCGGCTGGAGTGCCCTCTGCCACCCACTCTTCGAAGGTTCGGATCTGCTCGTCGGTGAGGCGCCGCTCGTCTCTAAAGTCTCCGTAGCCCGCCTCGGGCAGCCAAGGTGGCATGTATCGCCGCTTGATGACCGAGACGATCTGTCGGCCATGCTTGCTGACGTCGGCGTAAGTGAGCAGCGGAAAGGGTCCGGGCTCGCCCGGACGGTGGCAGGGCGCGCAAGATTGGTAAACGATGCGGGCGATGTGGTTGTAGTAGGTAATGGGCTCCGCCGCGCCCCGCGGAGAGGAAGCGGCGCTGGCGAAAGCGGAGGGCGGCGAGGCAAGTCCGATGCGGTTAGGCGAAGCTGCCCACAAGGTGCACAACAAGAGAACAAGGTGCGCGGCACCTCTTCCTCTCTCCAAGGCCGTCATGCGGAGGTGTAAGCCATCAGACATTACAGATGCTTTCTTTTTAGGGTTCCGCTGAAATAAAACATCCGATTGGTTGGACGTTGGAGATAGCAACCGGCTTTCCACTGAGAACTGCGTCGAGCGCTTGCCGGAGATACCGTTGGGTAGGCGCCGCCCGCCGTTTGCCGAAATCAACATACAAGTCATCGATGGGGCCGAGATAAACCAACTTGTCGCCCGGTTCGGTTACCGCGACCTCAGGGGTGATCGTAGCCCCGACCCTGTGAACTAATACGTGAGCGGTGTCTCGAATCAAGGGAACGTGGAGGTCAAACTCGCGAGCATGATTCCGGATTGCCCCGATCGAAACTGTGGGATCGGTGTAGACCGCATAGAAGGCGATTTTCCGAGCTTCATACTCGGAGACGATCCGGTTCATCTCGGGGATGTAGCTGTTTGTGATCGGGCAATCGTTCGTAACGAAGAACAGTACTGCCGCTCTCATCCCTTGGCCAAAGAGATTGACCCGATGTCCGTCGATATCACGTAACGTCGTGTGTGGAGCCATCGCGGAGAGTCTTTGTGCAGCGCCGGACGGTATCGGGGGCGCAAGAACTGCGAGAGTAATAAGGACGGAGGAGCGAAGTCGGGTGGAACGAATATCTTTCCTCATGACATTAACAATGCCATGCTCGACCCTAATCCAAAGGCCGGACCGCCGCAAGCATTTTGACGTGTGGCTGATTCAACCTCTGCCTGCGCCTACTCTGAAACTTACCCCTTATGTCTGAGTCATGTCAACCGGACGTGGGTTCCGGCGGTGACCTAATTTGAGGCGTAACGCCGGCTTCCAGCCGGCACCGAAGCCGCCAAGATGGCAGCGCTAGCTCTCTTGGTACTTTCATGGCCTATGTATACTGACATAAGTTGAGGGCGGGATTTGACCCGGAAAATCCGGCGCGGCCTCGGTCTCGCGCACTGCTCTCGGTCAGAGCTGGGTCTTCAGGGCGTCGCCGGGAGATACTCTTTCATAACGGGATTATTAACTTTGTTGGGACTAGACAAACATCGATTCCGCTTATACTATGAGCCGTGATCAGTAGAGCAACCTGGGTAAGAGTCCTCGCAAACGATTGAATAGCGATAGGGTGGGGGAACGGCCTAATAGGCCCAGCTCCCGCTGCGGTGGTTATAAGGGAAGATCGAGGCGCGGAGTTTAGCCGGGGTGCTGGCGCTAGACGAAGTGACATGTGATTAAGACTGCGGACGCCACTTCGACACCTGGAAAAAAAGAACCAGTACGGAGGCCGAAGATGATGGGCATGCTCAGGCGGAGCCCGAATTCAGCGTCAGGGCGAGTTCGTGTTAAACCTCGGTCCGCGAACGGTAAGCGCTCCCTAGCTCGCGACGACCGGGGCCAGTCGATTGTTGAGTTTGCTTTAGTATCGACCTTCTTGGTGCTCCCACTCGTTGTCGGCATTGTCGTATTCGGGATTGCTTTCAATCGGCAAATCATACTGACGAATGCCGTGAATAATGCCGCGATGCAGGCCGGGCTCAGCCGCCAGTCGTCTCCCACTGACGTGTGCAATGTCGTCAACGCGGCAGTTGCCAGCTCCGCCTCCCCCCTCAACACACCTTCCAATCCGCTCACGTTCTCGATTCTGGTGGCGGGTAGCGCCATTGACAGCGCCACCACCGGGAAACCGATTTCGACGAACGTCGCGGTAGCTTTTGGCGGCTCCACCGTCGGGGCATGCCCCGTACAACTTTCGCAGAACCAAGCGCTCAGCGTTTCGCTGAGTTATGGCTGTAATCTCACGGTTTTCGGGACGAATTATGCCCCCACCTGCAATCTAACGGCGCAAACAGCGGAGGCTGTCCAATGAACATTCCAAACGAGTCCATCTTTCGCCGGGAACGGCACAGCGATCGTGGTCAGGCGCTGGCGTTTACCGCGGTTATGATGTTCGCCCTGCTTTGCATGGCGGCGCTCGTCGTCGACTTGGGCGATGTTTACTTTTCCTATGAAGAGCTCCAGTCCGCAACTCAGGCGGCGGCGTTAGCGGGAGGGGCGAATATCACCAACGGCAACGCGGTAACTGTTGCGACGTCGTACAGCGCCTTAAAGGGCGACGCGAACGCTCATGCCAACCTCCAGAGTGTCGCCATGGCAAATGGATCTCCTAAATTGTTATGCCTGACGCCCAGCACGGTTGGGCTCCCCCCCTGTTTCGTTTGGGGTAGCCAACCATCCGCGAACGCCATCCAAGTGACGGAGACAGCGACGGTGCCGACGTTCTTCGCCAAGCTATTCGGCGTGAGCAGCGTCCCTATCTCCGCGACCGCGACGGCAAGCGCCACGGGGGGAGAAGGTAAGCCCTACAACATCATGCTCATCCTGGACACAACTGGTTCGATGTCAAGCACTTACGACTCGCAGTGCACGGTTCCGGGTTTTGTCGCAACAAAAGGTCAACCTTACCCCTCCATGGAGCTATGCGCCCAGTCCGGTATCCAGACGCTGATGCAAAATATGTATCCTTGCGCGGCTACCCCGACGAGTAACACAAGCTGCGGCTCAACCTTTACCCCGGCCGATGAGGTTGGTCTGATGGTGTTTCCAGGGCTCTGCAGCGTGACAGTAAGCAGTAGCGGTACGTGCCCTACCGCCACGTCGCAGACCGTCCCTCCGCAAGTAACCTCGGGAGTGGCGTCAAATGGTCTGAGCTATGCAGCGGATGATTATTCGTGCCCTCCGACGAGACCCCCCGTCACCGCGTACAACAACAACCCGGCATACCTGATCCTTCCGTTGCAAGACAACTTTCGTACTTCCGACTCGACGATTAATACTGCCTTGGCCTCCGTACCCATCGTGGACGCGGTGGGCGCAGGGGGAAATGGAACGAGTTGCACTGGAGTACAAACGGCGTTGACCGAGGCGACCTTCTACGCGGGCGTCATCACGCAGGCAACAAACTACCTCACGAGCACCACGACGAATCCTCGGGCGAATACTGGGCAGAACGTGATGATCCTGCTCAGTGATGGTGACTCCAACAACGCCACCATGACGGGGACTGCGACGACGTGGTCAGCTTCGACCGGGTGCACCGAGGCGGTTACTGCGGCGAACGCCGCTAGGGCATTAGGGGTCGAGATTTACTCGGTCTCCTACAACTCGGGGTCAACGGGCTGCGGGTCTGGGGACGGTGGTTTGACCCCCTGCACGACGATGCAGGGCATCTCCTCCGGCCAGGGGTATTTCTTTTCCGTGCCGTCGTCCAACGGCGGCACTGTGTGCAGCGGAGCAGTGGCGGACACTTCGCTGGACAATGTTTTCTTTAGAATCGCGAGTCTGTTTACGACCTCCAGGTTGATATCCAACAGTGTATTCCTGACGCCCTCCAGGGATGGGGGGCGGGGAACTCTGAATGGGCGCGGGGAAGGTCCTCGCGCTCTAGAGTTTGACCGGCGCGAGCGACAACAATCGCGGCGTCGAGTGATGGGGCGAAGTGAAGGGGCCTGATCCCTTCGAGCTAACAGTTTTCTTCTTGTCGGAGCAAGGCCGTCCTGGCCGTGACCGCTCGCGGGCAAGATGTCCCTCCCATTTCGATCCTAGTTTGCAGTAGGATGGAGATGGCCCGGAGAAGTTCGAAGTTTTCCTCGCAGAGAAAGGTATGATCACGCCGCGCGCGTGACAATTTGAAAGCCTGAAATCTACCCAGGAAGGGTTTTCGGAGCGGGAGGAAGTGTCTTTTGCCCACGTCTCGCTCGCATGGCCATGAAGGAAACAGAAACAATTCGGGTGTGCTTTTGTACCCCCGAAGCGGATTTTGGCGAACTTCTGGACCGAGCCTTGGGGCCGGAATTTGCCGTGACCCCTGACGCGTGTGAGAGCGCTGATCTCCCCCCATCCTGGCAGGAAGGCTATGATTGCGTCCTGCTCGACTTGCGCGACCTTCCCGTCGGAGCTGAGGTAGAAACTGCACTAAGGCATTTGGCGAAATTCCGGCGCACGGAGTCTTCGCCTCCCATCGTTGTTCTGGCGGTCGAGGAAGATTCCGCCTTCTTGCGCGAACTGGTGGAGGCGGGGGCGTACGATGTTCTGGCCAGCCCTCCGGATATTCAAGAGCTGCGCTGGGTGTTGCGGCGTGCGCATCGTCTGCACCGAGTGGAGATGGAGTTGCGCGAACTGCGCTCGGCGCAATCGCTGGCGAACCGGCTGGACGACCTGATCGGCTTCACGGAAAACATGCAGGAAGTGTTCGCGATGGCGCGCAAGGTGGCGGCGTGCGACGTGAATGTGTTGATTACGGGAGAGACGGGCACGGGAAAGAGCATTTTGGCGCGCGCGCTGCATCGCCTCAGTCCCCGCAACGGCGGGCCGTTTGTGGCCTTTTCCTGCGCCAATCTGCCGGAGCACTTGGTGGAGGACGAACTATTTGGCCACGAGAAGGGCGCCTTTACCGGAGCCTTGACGCAGCGGCACGGCCGGTTTGAGGCGGCGCACGGCGGAACCCTGTTTCTGGATGAAATCGGGGATTTGCCCATGGGTTTGCAGGCCAAGCTGCTGCGCGTGCTGCACGACCGCACGTTCGAGCGGCTGGGCAGCAACACCTCGCTCACCGTGGATGTTCGCTTGCTCTGCGCCACGCATCAGAATCTCGAGCAGATGGTGAAGGACGGGGAATTCCGCGAGGACCTCTACTATCGCCTGAACGTGATCCAGCTCCACATGCCACCCCTGCGCGAACGGAGCGGCGGGATTATTATGCTGGCCCATCACCTGCTCCAACAGGTCTGCAGGGAATTCAACCGGAACGTGACGCGCTTCTCACGCACGGCAATTGAAGCCATCGACGAATATGCCTGGCCAGGAAACGTTCGGGAATTAGAGAATGTGATTCGGCGCGCGGTGGTTCTGGCGGAAGGCCAGACGATTGAGGTTTGGAATTTGCCGGCGAAAATGCGCCAGGGCCTTGACGAAGCGCAGGTGGCGCGGTCGTATGAAGATGAATTGCGTGATTTCAAACGCCGCTTGGTGATCCGGACCCTGCAAAAGTGCGACGGCAATAAGGCGGAAGCAGCCCGCGTCCTGGGTGTAGCGCGTGGCTACTTGCACCGCTTGATCCACGACCTCAAGATTCAGTCCGAAGAGACCGCCCTCGAAGCCCCCCCACTTGAAAGCCCCGGATCGAATGTGGTGATGTAGAGCGGGGATACGGGACACGGCGTTACGGGAAACGGGAAACAGGAAACGCGACACGGGAAGCGGGCAACGGGAAACGGAAACGAGACCCGGAGGACGGGACACGGGGGACGAGTCCGGAGCGGGATACGGGGGAGGGGGGACGGGACACGCCGCTCGCTATTCCGGATTTGGGATACCTTGTAGGGGGCGCGGGATTTTGGAATTTTGAATCTTGAATTTTGAATCCCGTCGTAAGGGTTAAGGGAAAAGCTTCTAGCACCACGACGTTTATATCGCTTCCGTAATCCCGTTTCCCGTGTCCCGTGTCGGTACCCCGTCTCCCGTACTCCCTATGCCCTCAGGCCCACTTCGAGATTCGTACTGCCTGGAATTTCTCATTACCAATCAAAACTCCGATGGAGGTTGGGGCTACCATCCCGCCTCTCTCAGCGCCGTAGAGCCCACGTCCTGGGCACTCACCGCACTCCTCCCCCGGCGCGATACTCCCGCTCCGGCAGAGGCGTGTACACGGGCCCGGGAGTGGCTGCTTAAGGCGCAGCGAGCCGATGGCTCCTGGCCCGCCTATCCCGGCCAGCCCCAGGGCTGTTGGGTTACTTCCGTGGCGTCACACTCGCTGCTTCTTCAGGGCGGATCGGAAGGCGCCGTGCAAAAGGGCCTCGAATGGTTGCTCGCGGCGTGGCCGGCCGAAGGGTCCCTCTGGTGGCGGCTGCGCCAGAGCGTGTTTCCTTCCGGAGTGGTTCGCCAGGATTCCTCGCTGCGCGGCTGGAACTGGACGCCCGGGACGGCGAGTTGGGTTGAGCCTACCGCCCATGCGCTCCTGTTTCTGCGCGCCCTGCCCCCGCACCTGCTTCCTGCCGAGGCAACGAAGCGCAGGCAGTTAGCCGAGGGAATGCTTTTTGACCGCATGTGCCCGGGCGGGGGATGGAACACCGGCAACCCGCTGGTTTATGGCGTGGCCGGTGTGCCGCGGACGGGCCCCACGGCGTGGGCGCTGCTGGCCCTGAGGGATCATGCGGAGCGGGCGGAAATCCAGAAGAGCCTGGCGTGGCTGGAGGGGATTTACGGCGGCATTCACGGGCCCGCGTCGCTGGCGCTCGCGCACCGTAGCCTGGCGGCCTATGGGCGGAATGTTTCCCCGCTCGCGCCCGCGCTCGGTGAGCTATACTTGCAGAATCAGTTCTTTGGAAATGTGCTCACAATCGCCTGGATTATGCTAGCGTTGAAAGAGGAAGGAAGTGGCGCCGCCCCCGCCGCCGGGGAGGGCGCACCCAGATGAGCTACGCCCAGCCCAGCCTGATGCCCTCGTTCACGCGACCCCCGTCGCGGGTGGCGATCGTTCGCTCGGAGGGCTACGGCCACGACCTCGGCGCCCTGATTTTCGAAGCCTTGCGGGAGTTCGATCTGCCCGTGGCGGGGAAAAAAGTGCTCCTGAAGCCCAATTTCGTCGAGCCCGACCCCGAGGGCACGATCAATACCAATCCCGCCGTGGTGGGCGGCGTGCGCGAAGCCTTCCTGCGCCTGGGGGCGGAGAGCGTCGTTGTAGCCGAGGGTCCTGGGCATGAGCGGGATACGGAAGGGATTGTCGAAACCATCCGGCTGCGTGATTTCCTGGGCTCCCTGCCGGGGCGGTTCGTGGATCTGAACCTGGATGAGGTGCAGGCCGTGAACTTGCGCACCCGGGCGTCCAAGCTCAAGCAACTGTATTTTCCCCGCACCGTTCTGGAAGCGGACTACATCGTTTCCATGCCCAAGCTCAAGACCCACCATTGGGTGGGGGCGACGCTTTCGCTCAAAAACATGTTTGGCATCGTGCCGGGATGCTGTTACGGTTGGCCGAAGAATGTTCTGCACTGGGCGGGGATCACCTCGTCGATTCTCGACATCAACAGCACCGTGCGGCCGGATTTCGCCATCGTGGATGGCATCGTGGGGATGGAGGGCAACGGTCCCATCCAGGGAACGCCCAAGCGCAGCGGCGTGCTCGTCTTGGGCGACGATCCCGTGGCCGTCGACGCTACTTGCGTTCGCGTGATGGGGCTCGAGCCGCAACGAATCGATTATCTGGCCAAAGCCGGCGCGTTGCTGGGGCACTTGCAGCCGGCAAAAATCCGTCAGCTTGGGGAGACCGTGGCGAGCGTCAGAACTCCGTTCGCGGTTCTTCCCGCCTTTCAGAAACTCGTCGCCGGGAATGGCAAATAAATGCGCTGGGGCCGAATGACTTCAGGAGCAGATCGGTGAATACTGAGATGTTGGCAGCATCCCCCAATTTGGCGACCACCCTCCCTCCTTCGCCGTGGAAGAAGATCATTTCCTTCCCAGTCGCCTTGGCAGCATTGCTGGTGGCGGCGGCGTTCGTGCCGTTGCGGGACTTCGTTGTTGACCCCGACGTTTGGTGGCACCTCAAGGTGGGCGCCACGCTTCTTTCCACCCACCACTGGCCTACTGTGGACCCCTACTCCTTTACCGCTCACGGGAGCCCCTGGATCGCTTACGAATGGCTGGGCGAAGTGATGCTGGCAGCCGTCCAACATGCCTGGGGAATCCGCGGGCTGTTGGCGCTCGAGATTGGCCTTTCGGCTACAATCCTCATCGCTCTATTCGGTCTCGCCACGCTTCGCAGCGGGAATTCGAAAGCGGCGTTCGTGGTCTGCGCCGTGATTTTGCCGCTGGTCTACCCCTCCTGTAGCTTACGGCCGCAGATGCTCGGCTATTTGTTTCTAGTGCTCACCCTCATCATCCTCGAACGCTTTCGACGGGGCCATACCGGCACACTTTGGTTTCTACCGCTGATCTTCCTGATTTGGGTGAATACGCATGGCAGTTTCGTCCTCGGACTTTTTGCGATGGGGGTCTATTGGGCCTGCGGGCTGGTGGAAATTCACTGGGGGGAACTTGCTTCCCGAGTTTGGACTACCGGCGAACGCATGCGCCTGGAGTTCGCAGCCTTGCTGACGCTCATTGCGCTCATGATAACGCCCTACGGCACGGAGGTCTGCCTCTACCCGCTGAATATGGCCTTCTCGCAGCCCATCAACGTGAACAATATTCAGGAGTGGCAGTCCATGCTCTTTGGCGAGTTTTTCGGCAAGCTTTTCCTCGCCTTAGTTCTTGGCTTTATTTTGGCGCAGGTTACGCTGCGGCCCGCTTGGCGGCTGGAAGAGTTGGTGCTGTTCTTCGCGGGTGTTGTGGCCGCCTGCCTGCATGTCCGCTTTGTTTTAGCCTTCGTGCCCTTCTGCGCGCCGCTGTTTGCCGAAATCGTCGCCCACGGCGTTCCTCCCTACGAGCCCGCAAAGGACAAGTACGCCCTGAATGCCGTCCTGATGGTGCTTGTCGTCACTGGCATCGTGTGGTTTTTCCCATCGCAATCCAGACTTGAGAAAATCATGGAGCAGAAGTGGCCGGTGAAAGCGGTGGCGTACCTGAAGCTGCACCCTGTTCCCCGGCCGATGTTCAATACCTACGGTTACGGCGGCTATCTGATCTGGCAGTTGGATGGTCAGAACAAAGTTTTCGTCGATGGCCGGGCGGATATTTACGAGCGGACTGGCGTACTTGCGGACTACCTGGCCATCGCGCGGGTGCAGGTCGCCGCGCCCCGCCTGTTGGACGCGTACGGCGTGCAGTCGTGTTTGGTTGCTCGTGACGAGGCGCTGCGAACGCTGCTGGATGTGATGCCCGGATGGCA
This sequence comes from uncultured Acidobacteriota bacterium, assembly GCA_963808085.1. Lineage (GTDB taxonomy): Bacteria > Acidobacteriota > Terriglobia > UBA7540 > UBA7540 > Bog-366. The sequence continues at coordinate 61,325 of CAWEFC010000038.1, read as the reverse complement.
GAGAGTGTATAGCGATGATTTGAGCGCGCTGTTCGTCCGCCGAGGCATGAATCCCCAAACACTCCCGGCAGGGAAGCAAGACAAGCCGTGAGATACCCTGGGGGCGGGCGACTTCCACGATGCTGATTTGGATCGAACTCGGGCTGACACTGGTTTTGGTCGTCATGGGCTTCGCGTGCCCTCGGTTAGGTTCTAGGTGGGCGGCGTCACTCGAGCGCGGCTTGGTGACGTTGGCCAACCGGCAAAAGCTTTCTGTCGTCATTGTGGGTCTTGTGGCGCTCACTGTGCGCGCGGCGGCGCTGCCGGTCCTCCCTGAGCCGCAGCCCCATATTAACGACGAATTCAGCTTTCTTCTGGCCGCGGATACTTTTGCCCACGGCCGCGTGGCCAATCCCCCTCATCCGATGTGGATTCACTTTGAAACATTCCATGTGATCCAGCAGCCGGTTTATGGCTCAATGTATCCTCCGGCGCAGGGTTTGGTGCTGGCGCTGGGACAAGTCATGACCGGCCATCCGTTTGTGGGAGTTTGGCTTAGCGTTGCACTCATGTGCGCCGCCCTCTGCTGGATGCTGCAAGGTTGGCTGCCGCCACCTTGGGCGCTCGTGGGAGGTCTGCTGGCGGTCATGCATTTCGGCGTTTTCAGCTATTGGGCGGACAGCTACTGGGGTGGGGCGGTGGCCGCGGCCGGCGGGGCACTGGTCCTGGGGGCATTACCACGAATCAAGCGGTCGCAACGCGTGGGCGACGCCCTAATGATGGGACTGGGTGCGGCGGTTCTTGCCAACAGCCGCCCATACGAAGGGATGATTCTCTGCATACCAGTCGCCGCAGCGATGATTGTGTGGATCGTGCGTGGGCCGCGGCCTCTGCTTCGCGTCGTGGCGGCGCGCGTCGTAGCGCCCTAATCATCGCCGTCCTGGTCTTGGCGGGGCTTGCTATGGGCTACTACTTTTGGCATGTTACCGGCAGCCCATTTCGCATGCCCTATCAAGTTGACCGCAATACTTACGCCATGGCTCCGTACTTTATGTGGGAATCTCCCCGGCCCGAGCCAGTCTATCACCACTCAGGCGATGCATGATTTCTATTCCCACAATGAGCTGAATTGTACAAGCGAAATCGGTCGACGATCGGCATCATTGGACTCAACGCATCCAAGTTCATCGATTTGTGGGCGTTCTATCTCGGTCCCTTGCTGACGCTCCCTTTCGTCATGGTAATAGGGTCCTTGCCCATGGGTTTCTCATGGAGGTCTATTTCGCTGCAAACCCGTTTCCTTTTGGCGGCTGCCTTTGCTTCGATCGTAGGCCTTTGCTGCGAGGTGTTTTTCTATCCGCACTACGCGGCGCCCATGACGTGCCTCATTCTCGCTTTAATGCTCGTGGCAATGCGGCGTCTCTACATCTACAAGTCGAATGGCCAGCCCGTTGGGCGATTCCTGATCCGAGCCCTGCCGATCGGGTACGTTTTGCTTCTGGCGCTCCGGGCGACCGCAGGTCCGTTACACATACCCCTTACTCCGGATTGGCCGCTTACCTGGTACAATTGGGGGAATCATCATACAGACCGCGCTCGAATTCTGGCCCAATTGGAAAGGGACCCTCAAGAACAGTTAATTATAGTGCGATACGCACCGCATTCCGGACCGTTGCGCTTCACTTTGGGGGAGTGGGTCCATAACCGTGCAGACATCGATCACGCCAAAGTGGTTTGGGCCCAGGACATGGGCGCAGCCGCCAACCAACAGTTAATCTGTTACTATAAGAGCCGGCAAGTCTGGATGGTTGAACCCGATAAAGAGCCGGTGAAGTTGGAGCCCTATCCGGCGCAAGCGATAAAATAATCTTTCGGGATACCCATATTGATCAGATCGATTCCGCGCCAACTCGACCACAGAACTATCTGCCTCGGCTCCAACAGGGTACCTCATGCTTCTAGAAGAACCAAGCTTGCGAATCGCCTTATTCCATACGGGGATGGCGACAGTCTTGTGTCTATCGCTAGTTTATATGTGGAGAAAATACGCGCGCTGTTCGTGCGCGTGGGCAAGAGCACCGGAACCCCTCTGTCGGTGAACTATGATTATTCCTAAGGCAGTCTCTGGGCAGACGAGTTCTGTTGTAATCCCCGCCAGGGCTCCCCGGACAGCCCTTCGTGGGTCGGTGATGGCTGTGTTGCTGGTGGTCCTCGCCGGCGGATTACTTGCGCCCATTTGGACCGTTCCTTTCCCGGCCCTCATGGATTATCCCAATCACTTGGCGAGTGCCTTTGTCCTGGCTCACCTCCAGGATACGGCATATCACTTCAGCCAATTCTTTAGCGCCAACTGGAACTCTTATCCCTACCTCACCATGGACATTCTTCCTGGTGGGGCTGCAACGCTTCATCTCGATCGATTTGGCCGGCCGATTGTTCCTTAGCCTCACGGTCCTCAGCGTCCCTGCTGCGGCATGGTTCTTTATCCGTCGCGCGAACCCCGGTGAGGAGAATCTTGTATTCTGGTCTTTACTGGTCTCAAACAATCTGTATTTCTTTCGCTTCGCCTTTCTGAATTTACAGCTCAGCATGGCGATTTGCTTTCTCCTGCTGGGCCTGTGGCTCTGGTATCTTGATCATCCTCAGGTAGCAAAGTGGTGCCTGCTCCTGCTGGTATCGACGGTGCTTTACTTTACGCATATCGTGGGATTTGCGATCGCAGGCGTGGTGATGACGGCCTATGCTTGGTCAGCGCGCCGGCCCCTCAGAGACGTAGCTTACGCCTGGGCGCTGTATATTCCTGGAGCGCTCTTCTATCTCCACGCCGTCGTGGGCAACGGCCCGCGAGGTGTTGTCCAGTTTCGAGCCATCACGGATAAGATTGGCAGCTTGGTGGCCGTAATGGTTGGGTGTTCGCCCGATCATTGACTTGCTGGCTTTAGCAGCGCTGCTCGGGGTCCTGGCGTGGGCGCAAATCGATAATCCTGACTTCCAATGGAACCGTCCCTGGCGGCGTGCCACTTGGATTTTGTTTCTCTTTTATTGGCTGCTGCCTGCCGCGATTGGCCCGGCCACCAACGTCGACAAGAGACTATTGCCGTTTGTCTTTGTCTTAAGCTTGGCGGGCGCAAAAGTGGGCAGGCGGGGGCGGAAACTGGCGATGATTGCAGTTCTACTTTTTTTAATTCGAGCGGGTGCAATAGAGCGCTATTTCATTTCCCTCAAGCCACATCTGGCGAAGTTGTCAGCCGCGATTTCCGTCATCCCGCCCGGCTCTCGTGTTCTTCCCCTGGTGGATTGGGCCGGTGGCGCTCCAATTCCGGAGCGCCATTTCTGGGCTTATGGAGTCATTGATCGCGGGTGGATTTCCCCCTGCTTGTTCCATGACCCAGGCGTCCACCCCTTTGCGCTGAAACTGAACTTTTACGACCTGTGCAGTGCGGCCATGACTCCGTCGACCAAACTCGATTGGGGACGCGTCGGGAGCGATTTCGACTATGTCTGGGCTTACAGGGTTCCGCAATTCTCCGAGTCGTTATCCACCGTTGGAACAAAAACATTTGATGCGGGCGATTTGAAGGTCTTTAGATTGAGGCACTAATGGGTCAAAGCCCGGAATCAAGATTCCTCGGTCGCTTCGCACCCCATTTCAAGGCATTTCTGCTCTGCCTGGCTTTGGCGCTGCCGGGGTTCTTTGCGGCCAGGGATCTCGGCACGTGGCCGGTCAGACTCTGGTACCCCGGCGAACTCGACAGCGTGGAAGGCCGGGCGCTGGCGGAAATGACGTTATTGCGTAAGGGAGAACCCGTGTACGCGCCTGCTTCCCCGGGGAGCTTCCACGCGGCGATCTACGGCCCACTTTTCTACCTGGTTGGGTCAAGGCTTGTCGATCCGCGCCAGCCAGCTTACCTGCCCTTGCGGATGCTTGCCATGCTCGCCACTCTGGCCTTGGCAGCCGCTTGCGGCTTGCTGGCTTGGTGGATTAGCGGGAGCCATGCGGCGGCGGCCCTGGCTTCACTAATGTTCCTCGCATACGAATTCGTGTCGCTTTCTGGGGTGTGCGCCCGGTCGGATAGTATGGCCCTTCTCCTATGGTTCAGCGGCTTCCTGGTCGCGTATCGATTTCAAAGAAGCAACAGGATCCTCTGGTCGATTCCCTTCATGTGCCTGGGCGCTTTCTACAAGCAGCAATTTATCGTGGCCCCGCTTGCTGTCTTGCTATTTCTCGTGGTGGAAAAGCGCTTTCGAGTGGCACTTCAATTTACAGCGCTATTGGGCGCGGCAGGCCTCGGTTTGCTGGCCGCCTTTGAGTTCCTGGTTTTCCGCCGCCAGGCATTCTTGCTCCACTTTCTAACCTATAACCTACTCCCCTTAAGTTGGCAGGAGGAGATTATGTGGTTGCCCATCCTTGCTATCGTCTTCCTGATTCCCTGCCTCTTGGCTCTGCGGTCTCTGCAACTCCGCCCCGACAGGCTATTGGCTTGCTACTTCGGATGGGCGGTTCTCCTTCTCCCGATCATGATTTCGAAGGTGGGAACGCAGATGAATTACTGCTTCGAGTTGCTGCTGATTGCCTGCCCGCTCGTTGCCAGTTTTGTGACGATGAGATTGCGCAGTCCCCTACACGCGGCGCCTCTGATATATCTGCTCGGCGTAGCCCTGATGCTTGGCCAGATTACCAGGCGCGGAAGCGGCGACCCGTCTCCTCGGGACTTCGCCCGGGATCGGGAAGTCCAGGCTTATCTCCGCGGCAGTTTCCCTCCCCGCACTCTCGCTTTGGGGGACTTCACCGGCGACCTGTTGCGAGCCGGATTAACAACGCCCATCACCGATCCTTTCCAGTATAGTTGGCTCGCTTGCGAAGGCAAGGTGCAGAACGACTGGCTGGTGGCTCAATTGCGCGAGCGACACTTTGGGGTCATCCTGCTGAGCAGTGATCTGGTCAGTGAGGTTGAGGCGCACAACCCCGATGAAGCCTGTGGTGGAGAGTCCTCCCGCCAGGCCGTTCTCCAGAATTATCGCTTGGCCCGCACTTTTGAATTCCAGCTCTTGGATCGAACACGCTACTATGCCTGGATCCCGCGAGAGAGATGAAACACTTTGTCTATTCTTGCGGGCGTCCCCCTTGGAGGGGCCCATATGGCAGAAGCCTGGCCGGTGTGTCGTCGGCGTCAACCACCCAGACGTGGCGGTTCCTGAAGTAGGTTAGTAGTTCCTGGTTCTTGGCTGGGCCCATGTCACGCGCCCAAACGACTTTGGCATGGTCGATGTCAGCCTCGTTATACACCCATTCATTGATCAGGAGGTGGTGCGAATTATAGCGAACGATGACCAATTGGTTCCCTGGAGCGGCCTCCAGTTCGGCGAGGACGCCGAGCACGCTCGAGGTTCCCGCGGTGTGAGGAGCACCAAGTAAAAAAAAGCCCTCGTCGGGGCGCGGGAATACCGGGAAGCAGAGTAGCGGCGCGCAGCAGCACCATTACGAAGCAGATCGAAGGCACCGCCCGGATCATGAACAGCCCCGCACGGCCTGCCGCGCCATCGCCAAAGACGCAAGTGGCGCATTGCCCGCAGAATAAGCGCATAAAGAGCGGTCGTCGAGGGAGCCATATAGTGGGGAAGGAAAGTGATGATTAAGACGACTCCCAAGTAGACCGAGAAAAAAACGACTAAAAGCAAGCGCGTCTTACTTCCGATGCTTCGGAGCGAGAACCCATAGGGCGCCATGGGGATCAACATTACGAGGGGAAGGGTCAAAGCCGGCCCCACAAAGAAAAACCAAAGCGGCACGAGCTTCCATCAAACCCAGCCGGATAGGGTGCTGCCGAGCCCGCTCATACTGCTCGAAAACGTCCTTGCCCTGCACATATTCCCGGATAGCCTCGTGGTGGTAGTGCTCGGCGGCAGGGAATTTTTGCCAGGGGAACAACACTGACCCGCCGGACTGAAAGGCGACTTGATAGGGAAGGCGAAGAGGGCTGCCGGTAACACGCCAGCAGTAGTATCCCAGCGCCCCGAGCGCCAGCGCCAGAACCAGAGTGGTGGGAGCGACAACGCGGCGCAACGAAAGACCCAGGGACGGCCCTTTTTTCCCCAGCATCCAAGCGAAAAGCGCGACGCCAATCGGTAGGGAGAGGAATAATCCCTCATAAGGCCGCATGCAAACCAAAATCCCGAGACCCAAACCCAAAATGAGGGCGTCACCCACCCGGCGGCGGCGCTGAATCCGCGGTAGGGCGCCCAACACCAGAGCGCCACCGATGGCCGGCACCGCCCCACCATAATAGCTGTTGGCCCAATAGCTGAAGGCGGCGAGCCGCATAATCGCGAGCGACCCGCCCAGCAACGCCCAACCCGGCGGCATCCAGCCTTGTAAGGCCCAGCAGATGGCCGCGCACATCAATCCCGCGCACAACCACACTCCCCAGAAAGGATGACCGGCAATGACTTTTCCCGCCGCCAGGAACACCGCTTGAGCTGGGTACATGACGGACGCGTAGGTGGGACGCGAGAGAACGGCGATGGTTTCGAAATGGACCCACATCGGGTGGGTGGGGTTCGAGAGCCTCCCGCGCGCCAGCGTGTCCGCCAGGAGCAACTGGCTGAATTCATCATGAACCAGTGGCTGGGGGATCGGCTCGACGGGGAGCACGGCGGCCCGAATGGCCAGCGCCCCCAGGCCGACGGCAACTACCGCCAGCCGGCGGCGCGCGGCCAGCCAATGGGCGGCGCGTTCGATCTTGAGCAATCCCCGCAAGCCCAGGTTGGGGAAGATGAAAGCCAGCGCCGTTGTCAAGAGCACTAGCCCGATTTCAATCCAGAACATCATTGTTCATTGCAGAGGTCAGCGACGCCCTAAACTGTTTGAATGACGCCGCAACGGATTGTCTTGGCTGCCATCGCGGATCTGCGCGCAATCCCATCATGATTCGAGAGAAGCGCAAGTCCAATATACCCTTAATCATGGCCCTATCAAACGAGAAGTTCGGTGGTGCCCCAATTTGGGGAATGACTTACTTGGCTCATCCACCCCTGTTGCCGAGAACATCCTGGAGTGCGGTAGCAGCAGCTACCGCCTTTCTGACTTCGGCCTTGCCCATTTTGCCGTATGAACCGAGATCGGAAGGCGGTAGCTGCCGCTACCGCACTCTAAAGCTTCGCACCCGTACAACGCTGGCAGACGTTTGCACGTTCATTTGTCCGAATACCTCGGTGAGGGGTTAGATTCCTGCGCGGAACCTGGCTCGAGCGTCTGATCTTGCCCAGTGTCGGACCAAATGACTGATCTAGAAGTTTGTAGACTTCGAACTTACTTCCGTGCATAATATTAGAATATTAGCCACCTCGGCTAATCCAGCCCTCAGGGCAGTCGAAGAATTTAGGGAGAAAAACGAATGGAGTCGCCGGTTCCTTTTACTGTGGATTCGTCGTCGCACGAGGTGAACGGCCTCTTCAAGCAGATCCTCGACAACCTTCACGAAGGTGTCTATTTTACCGATCTGGAGCGGAGGATTACCTACTGGAACAAGGGAGCGGAAGCTCTTACCGGGTTCAGTGCGCAAGAGGTGGTGGGGAAGCGGTGTGCCGACAGAATCCTGATGCACGTCAACGACTCCGGGCACCTGCTCTGTGAAGGCGAGTGCCCTCTCAGCCGTACCCTGGCAGATGGGCGTGCGCACGAGGCCGAGGTCTATTTTCACCATAAAAGCGGCGCCAGAGTACCCGCGGAGGTCCGCATCTCCCCCATTCGGGACAAAGACGGTAAAGTTGTCGGGGCGGTGGAAATCTTCAATGACAACTCCCGGCACAGGGCCGTGCGCGAAAAAGCCGTGGAGCTCACCAAACTGGCATTTCTGGACCCGGCATCCCAAGTGGCAAATCGCCGGTATCTGGACAAAGAGCTCGATCGGCAACTCGATCGACATTCCAAACATGGCGTTCCGTTTGGGATTCTCCTGGCAGACTTGGACGAGTTCAAGAACATCAACGATACGTACGGTCACGTAGCCGGAGATGCTACGCTGGTCGTTGTGGCCAAGACTCTCACCGGTTGTTTGCGGGCGTCCGACGTGCTGGGACGGTGGGGCGGCGACGAATTCCTGGTGATTCTCCCCAGCATCACGAACGACATCCTCGAGTCCACGTCCGAGAGGTGCAGGGCGCTGGTTGCTCGATCTTCCGTTCCGGTGGAAAGTGGTCGGATCCAAGTTACCATCTCGTTGGGATCTGCCATGGTTGTTCATGGAGACTCAGCCGAATCCCTCTTGCACAGAGCGGATCAGCACATGTATAGCAAAAAGCAGTCAGGCCGGGACGGCGTCAGCTTGTGAGTGCGGTCGCGCAGATGCCGCTCTCCTCCCTCGGTCCCACGGGCAAGTCCTGAAGGGCAAAAGCGGCAACTGCGCGGCCGCACTCCAAAAGCGCTACGCTGGCTCAGCCCGTGAGACTCAACCTTCGAGAATGCCAGTTGTGGGCGGCTACCCTGAGGATTCAAACTTCCCGTGCTAATTTGGTGGGAGTGCTTTGGGAATTTTCGCGAGCCGCACGTCGTGTTGACCTTGAAGCGTCCGCTTGAATCGCAATTCTTAGACCGAGCACTCGCAGCACCGCATTCAGGGTATCAAGCCGAGGGTTACCGCGCTTGGACAGGGTCCGATAGAGGCTTTCCCTTTGGACGCCTGCCTGCCGGGCAACAGTTGCCATTTGGCGGGCCTGAGCAATGTTTCTCAAAGCCTTAAGAAACATTTCCGGGGAATCGTTCATCGCCTCGTTAAGATAATCTGCTGCCGTCTGCGGATGGGTAAGTTTCCCCAGCAACCAGGGACGATAATCGCGGGTTCTCTTAGGCATGATATTCCTTCCAGCGTCTCCTCGCCGTTTTAATCATGTCACACTATATCAAGTGCCGCACTTGCCAGGCGCCGAAACCCTGTGGCAACCTTTTCTGTCGACGATTCCATTTGCCAGGTGTATGACACCACACGGGCGAAAAATGGGGGGACAGGAAAAATGTCGCAAGTTGTTAGCAGTTTCCCGTCGGTTTCCACAAAGGTTCGCTGGCGACGGGTTGAGTCGCAGTTGGGAATATGAACCCTGATCGGGTCGAAGTGCGAGGCTTGGATCTCGATGCGCAGACTCGGTGCAAACACTATCACGGCCCAACCGACATCGTGGCCATCAAGATGCGGTGTTGCGGCGCGTTTTACGCGTGCAAAGACTGCCACGCGGCTCTCGCCGACCATCCAATCCAGGTTTGGCCGAAGAGTGAATGGGGCCACAGGGCCATTCTCTGCGGCGCCTGCGGCGCCCAATTGACCATTCAGCAATACCTTGATGGTGGTTTTCAATGTATGGTTTGTCACGCAGCGTTCAACCCGGGCTGCAAGAACCACTATCATGATTACTTTGCCGACTAGGGAAGAACCCTGCCATGTTTTGCATGCATCCTTAACAACATATTTGTATTTGCAAGATACTTCTATTAATATGATGCGGGCTAATCTTCGATAAGCTATTCCAATGGCTCGCGGCGCGGCAACCAGGGCCAGCCTGCCGCTAATCTCAACACCCGAAATACCCCAACATTGTCGGCTCGTTGACCGGTCAACAACTCCTCCAACGCTGATACCGGCGTACGATACCAAGCGAAGAACACATATGACGAATACTGTCGAAAGATCCGTACGTATTGGATTTATCCTGGGCTGCGTTTTATCCGTGTGGTTTGGCCTTACGGCCTATTTGAATCTGCGGCATGCAGAGGACGCTCGGGCGTGGTCGATTCACACGCGCACGGTCATTGACCAAATCAACGCCGTGCAATCGTCGATGCAAGACATTGAAACGGCGATACGCGGATACCTCCTCACCGGGAATGGCACCTTTCTTGAACCGTGTCAGCGGGCGAATGCGGGGATCGCCACACAGATGGCGGGTCTGAAAACGTTGACCGTCGACAATCCCAGCCAGCAGGAGCGCGTCCGCGAATTGCAGACTGCCGTCGAGCAGAAGATTACCATCACCACAACGTTGATCACGGCGCGCCAAAAGGGCAATTACGATCCCGCCCAGATCCAGGGCGAACTGGAGTTGAGCAAGGATTCGGTGGACCACATTCGAGCTATTCTGGCCAGCATGAACCAGGAAGAGGAGGATTTGCGGCAGCGTCGCAAGCAGGCCTTCGAGGACGCGGCGGCCAAGACGGTCTGGACCCTCACTTATCTGGCCGGGTTGATGTTTTTCTTTTTCACCGTCTCCTACGTATTTCTTGACCGGCATTTGCGCGGACGGCGGCGGGCCGAATCCGCGCTGCGCGAAAGCGAAGACCGTGTACGCTTGCTGCTCGATTCCGCCGCGGAGGCCATCTGCGGCGTCGATCGCACCGGCCTTTGCACCTTCGCCAACCGCGCGACGCTCACCACCCTTGGATATACGGATTCGAGCAGCTTCCTGGGCCAAAGTATTCATAAGGTCGCTCACCACTCCCGGCCCGACGGTACACCCTACCCGGTCGAAGAGTGTCCCATCCTCGAAGTGGTAAGAACGGGCACGCCGGTGCATGGCGATAAGGAGAGTTTCTGGCGGCGCGACGGGACTTGTTTTCCGGCAGAGTTTTGGTCTTATCCCATCATCCGCGAGGGCGAGATCACCGGAGCGGTCGTGACGTTCGTGGATATCACCAGCCGCAAGCGCGGCGAGCAAGCCGTTCGCGACGCCAACCTGAAACTGTCCGAGGGCATCCGGCAGCTTGAATTGCGCAACCAGGAAATCGCTCTCATGAGCGAGATGGTGGGAATGCTGCAGAGTTGCGCCGCCCCGGAGGAAGCCTATGAGATTGTCAATCGTGCCGCGGGCAGGCTCTTTCCAGGAACAGGCGGCGCTCTAGGCGTTATCAGCGCTTCCCGCGACGTCGTGGAGATTTTGACGGAGTGGGGCGACCCGGCTCTGAACGGCAAGGTTTTTCTTCCGGAGGATTGCTGGGCGTTGCGGAGTGGCCGCCCGTACCTGTTCGCTGCCGGCCTTTCCCACCCTCCCTGCAAACACGTCCGCCCCGACCAAGGCTGTTCCACCTTCTGTGTCCCCGTGATGGCTCTGGGCGAGTCGCTCGGCGTACTGATCATGAGCGATCCAGTTTCCGAGGGCAGTCTGGCCGTGACCGTCAGCAGCCCGCGCCAGAACCTGGCGGCGGCATTCGCCGAGAACGTCGGGTTGGCTCTTGCCAACCTGCAATTGCACGAAACGCTGCGCATCCAGTCGATCCGCGATCCCTTGACCACTCTCTTTAACCGCCGGTACATGGAAGAATTTTTCGAGCGGGAAGTGAAGCGGGCCGCGCGCAACAACCGGCCCATTGGCGTGATCCTGTGCGACCTGGATCATTTCAAGCGCTACAATGATACCTTTGGGCACGAAGCCGGTGACTTGGTGCTGAAGGAAACTGCGGCGCTGTTCTGCACGCTCATTCGGGGAGACGACATCGCCTGTCGCTACGGTGGCGAGGAGTTCCTGATCGTGATGCCGGACAGCAATCTGGAGACGACAACGCAGCGCGCCGACAGCTTGAACAAAGCCGTGGCCCACCTCCTTATCGAGCACCGCGGCCAATCGCTTGGAGCCGTGACGCTCTCGGCCGGCGTTGCCGCCTATCCCGAACATGGACAATCTCCCATCTCCGTGCTGCGCTCCGCCGATCAAGCGCTTTACCGCGCGAAAGAGGGCGGGCGCAACCGCGTCTGCACGGCTGATCAGGTGCTGAGCGTCCAAGGGAGCTAACGGGCCACGACCCGCGATCCTCTCCGCGGGTTAATTCGTCTTTCCTTTTCCCCTCTGGAAGAAAACCGTCGTATCTCTCCCCGGTTTCCCCATTCGACGAACGTGCGGCCGAACAGGGTGAGTTTACGGGCGACGGCGTAGAGGCGGAAATCTGTTTTGTACAGGGAATGCAACATGGGGTGGTTCCACTCGGAGGTCTCGACGAAGGCGCGCGCCTGGCCGGCGGCGGCGAGTTCACGCAAGATTTCATTGATCAGGGAAACGCTGGCCTGGCGGCCCCGGTAGGCAGGGAACACGAAGACGTCAAACAGGTGAACATCACCATTCCCCAGAGGGTAATAGTAGGGCGACATGGTGTCGCCGGCGAGGGTCCACGCGTAGCCGGCGAACTGCCCGCCCACGCGGACCATCCACATGGTTGCCCCGCGCTCGAAGCGTTCCGGGAAATCCCGCCGGGCCAATTCTAGATTCCAAGCGATTCCAATTCGCTGCCAGTCTTGCTCGCCGAGTTGTTCAGCCCCTTCGATTCTTTCGACGCTCTGGGAGCTCAGGAGTGCACTGGCGCCAACGGATCGGAGATCGCAGCAGAATAAACACTTCCGACTCTGGAGCAGTCCGCGGCGCGCCACCGTCGCGGCTTGTGTCACCGTCCGGCGCAGTCCATGACGCTTCAGGTAGCTCCCCAAGCGGAAGCACAGATCGTAGAACCGTGAATTGACGCCAGCAGTTACGCCTTTCGAAGCCGACGTTGTCTCCATCTCAACTCCCTGGTGGTTCTAAAACTCCACGGTGGGTCTGAGTACCTCCCATGCTGCCTCCTGAAGAATATGGATTTTTTCGCCACGACCGGGGTTCGGCTGCCCCCCTGCCCGTAGCTTTTGGCCACCCCAAAGTAAATCCGCCCCGGTGAACTACTAGATGGCCCAATGTGCCTTAGGGTTGCAGCCGCGCCGCCGCGCCCCGGCCCTATCACCTCCGTGCCCGAACCGTGCTAGACTGGCCTAAGAGCGCAAGTTGATGCCGACCCCTCAAAATAGTTCAAGTCGCGACGAGAGCGCCGGAACATCCTGTAACGTGGCAGGCGGAATAGTTTTATGAGACTCATTTCCCAGCTCACGTCCCACATTCCTCCCGGTCAATTCGGCCGTTATTTGCTGGTGGGGGTGTGGAATACACTGTTCGGCTACACGACATTTGCGGTGTTGACCGCGCTGCTCAAACCCTACGTTCCGCAAAGCTATATCCTGGCGGCTGCGCTTTCCAGTGTGCTCAACATCTCCGTTGCGTTCCTTGGGTACAAATGGTTTGTTTTTAAGACCAAAGGGAATTACCTGCGCGAGTGGGTGCGGTGTTTGGCCGTTTACGGCAGCGGTATGATCGTCGGGATCGGCGCATTACCCGTGGTGGTTTGGGTTATACGCCGAACTTCGTCATTCGATCGCCAGGCGCCCTACCTCGCGGGCGCGCTGGTAATGTTATTCGGCGTCGTCTACAACTTTCTGGGGAACAAGAAGTTCTCGTTCCGGCCGGCTTCCGGGGTGCCAGGCAGCTCGCGCGCGGCGTGAACCGGCGAAGGGCATCGAGCGCATCACGGCCCGCTTTGTGCGGTTCGATGGCTGAGGAGAAATGATGAAGTCGATCACCATTGTAACTCCCTGCTTCAACGAAGAAGCCAACGTGCGGGAGTTGTACGAGCGCGTCCGGTCAGTCATGTGCACGATCGGACGCTACAAGTACGAGCACATCTTCATCGACAATGCCTCGCGCGACCGCACCGTACCCATTCTCAAGGAGATTGCGGCGGCCGACCACAACGTGAAGATTATCGCCAATGCGCGTAATTTCGGCCACATCCGTTCCCCCATGCATGCCCTCTACCAGGCATCGGGAGATGCCATCATTGGCATCGTCGCCGACCTTCAGGACCCGCCGGAACTGATTCCAGAGATGCTCAATGAGTGGGAGAAGGGCACCCCGATTGTGGTCGCGGTTAAGCAGTCGAGCGGCGAGAACCCGCTGATGTTCTGGATTCGCAAGCGGTTCTATCGTTTGGTTAACCGGCTGTCCAATACCGAAACCTACGAGAACTTCACCGGGTTCGGCCTTTACGACCGCAAGGTGATTGATATCATTAAGGCCATCGACGACCCGTACCCGTATTTCCGGGGGCTGATTGCCGAGATCGGCCTGCCGCACGCGGAGATTACCTACCATCAGGCGAGCCGAAAGCGCGGGTTCACCAAAAACAATTTTTACACGCTCTATGATCTCGGGATGCTGGCCATTACCAACTTCACCCGAGTGCCGCTCCGACTGGTCACCTTCACCGGTTTCGCCTGCGCCCTTTGCTGCGTGCTCGTCTCACTTTTCTACTTAATCTACAAGCTTCTTTACTGGAACCGCTTCTCGGTCGGCATTGCTCCGCTCGTCATCGGAGTGTTCCTCTTTATTTCCATCCAGCTTGTTTCCATTGGGATTCTCGGGGAATACATCGGTTCGGTACTGACCCAGGTGCAGCATCGGCCGTTTGTGGTTGAGCGGGAGCGCGTGAACTGGGGATACGAGCCGGGCGAACCGGCGCAAGCGCCCGCCGCAGCCGCCCTCGCGACCGATGCAAGCGGTCGCGGAGCTCAATCAGCTCGGTAGATTCGCTCGACGGTTGTTGCCGGGCCCGGTCACAGGGATTTAATCGCGCATCGAAGTGGAAGTATTGTGCTTGCCGCCCGGTAGGGAATTACCGGGTGTTTCCGCCGGGAGCGGGGTCAGTGACTTCGGTGTAGTAGTCCTCGGCCAACCTTCGCCCCTGGGGATTCAGCATGCGAAAACGCCCGAGGCCCCTTTTCTGAAGCCAGAATTTCAGCGAGACCCACAGCACGAGCACTCCATACTTTGTGCTGCGGGAGAAATTGAGCGACGACGCTTCGGCAAAGTAGCGGGCGGGGCAGGAGATTTCTCCAACCCGATAGCCCAGGTGAATGGCTTGCGCCAAAATCTCCGCGTCGAAAATGAAATCGTCAGAATTCTCTTCCATGGGCAGCGTGCTGAGCACCTCGCGCGAAAACGCGCGATAGCCCGTGTGGTATTCCGAGATCTTGTGGTCAAAGGCGAGGTTTTGCGTGAAGGTCAAAAATCGATTGGAAACGTATTTGTAGAGTGGCATCCCGCCGCGTAGGGCTCCCACGCCGAGAATCCTCGATCCCAAAACCAGGTCATATTCCCCGTAGGCGATCATGCTCGTCATCGCCGCGACGAGGCGGGGGGAATATTGATAATCCGGATGCAGCATCACCACGATGTCCGCGCCGCGGCGCAAGGCTTCGCGATAGCAGGTCTTCTGGTTGCGGCCATACCCCAGGTTCTGGTGGTGCACAAAGGTCGTCAAGCGCAATTCCCGCGCCAACGTCACCGTGGTGTCGGAGCTGTGGTCGTCAACCAACAAGACTTCATCGACAACCTCGCGAGGCAGTTCCGCGCACGTCTGGCGTATCGTGCGCGCGGCATTGTACGCGGGCATTACAACGAAGACCTTCTTTCCATTTAGCACAGGGCGTTCTCCCGAACTTTCACCGATGACTCCCCCTATTGTTTATCACATTCTGGCATCCCTTCATATCAAAGCCTGACTCTTGATTTCCATTTGCGTGGCGATCGGAAACGTGTTCAGGGTGGCCCAGAATCATCCCGACGAGACCTCTGTTTTTCTCGCGAGGCTAATTGCGGCCAATCCAAAAACCAACAGAAGGGGTGCGAGAATATATGTCGCCTTCCATCGCGCAAGTAGAATGAACACTGGGGGAGCGTATAGAACTACAATGATCAGTTTGATGACAACCCGCTCCCCGGAAGCCTTCGACCATTGAGGCGAGCCTATAACGAGGAGTACAGCAAGTAACATCAGTGTCATATCGTGCGTATACAGATACGGCGCCGCTACCTGTGAAATGGCGAGTGCCGCCGCGAACATCAAGCCTGATGGGTATCCCCAGCAGCCCAGGTCCCCTTGGCGCCAGCGCCAAGCCACGAAGAAGACAAGCCAGGCTGACACTACCGCTGCAAACTCGCTGACGTGGCTGGTGGTGTGGCGACTTGCAGAAGCGCGACGAAAATACCCTTTATAGTTGGCATTCCCCAGGCCCTGATGTCAGCATAGGCCGGATTGTCCGGGTTTTTGACTATATCAAACATTAGACCTATATAAGACCGCACGCCGGCCGGGCCCACGGCAATTAGGGACAGCACCCCCAGTAGGAGTGCGGCTGCCGAAAAGCCGGCCATCAGCCTCCACTTTCTCCGTACGCAGTAAATGAGTGCAAAGGGAAGCACGAGAGCGAATTTGAAAAGCCCCAGACCCAGAAATACACCCGCCTTAAAGTCCTGGCCCCGTTTGACGCAGACAAATGTGAGAGCAAAAAGGAGCAACAGAACTACCGAAGTTTGCCCATGCATTAAGGCAACCCATAGGGGGAAAAACAACGAACATAGCAAGAAGTAGTGAAAAGGGTGACAGGGATCGGGCGCATAACGCCGAAAAAAATCCTGAAACACCACCCAGAGCAACACATTGATTGCGCCCCAGAGAATGTACGCCTTGACGTACGATAACCTTGCAAGTCGGGCAAACCATTATGCCTCAAAAGGGGGATGAAGATAGATGAGTGGGTTTCCCCGGTTCATGATCTGTCGTTCGATACGAGCCTGCTCTTCGAGATCATAAAGCTGGCCCGCGCTTCCCTTGCTGATGATGAGTCCGGCCGCGTAGAAGTTGGTGAAATCGAGGCCACGCTGGTCGTTGAGAACGGCGCTGAGGAGAACGACACAGAAGAGCAACGTAGCCGTGAGTCCAAGGGCAATCCGGATTTCGCTACGCGTCGGAGACTGGGTTGTGGTCATTGTTTGACGTGCTTTCCGAGGGCGGAATTAGCGGGAGATTCTACTCCCTATTGATTAATAGAGCCCTTATATTTCTAACATGATCTGTCTTGTCCGCAGCACTTCATCATTCTCAGCTAAGATTAACCTGCAGGGAGTTCGACTCTTCTCGCGAGGCCCATTGCCGCCACCGCAAAGGCCACAAGGATCGTTGCGAGAATGCCCATCGCTTTCCACCTGGCCAGCAGGATATAGACGGGGGGAGCGTAAAGAATCATAATGACCGCCACGAGGACCAACCGTTGTCGTGATCGATGCGACCATTGGGGAGAACAAATGACAAGGGGCACAGCGAGTAACATTAGGGTCAGGTCGTAGGTGAATAGGTGCGGCGCCGTGACTTGTGAGATCGCGAGTGCCGCTGCAAACATCAGAGCCTGTGAGTTGCCGCCGCTCGCCTGGTCAGCCTGTCGCCACCGCCAAGCCACGAGCAGAAGAAGCGGCAACGAGACCGCCGCCGCCAGCGCGCTGATGTGGACGGTGGCGATTCGACCTGCGAGAATCGTCGCAAACAAACCTTTGATCGTAGGCATCTTTCCCCAGAACCTCATGCTACCATAGGCGGGATTGTCAGGATTTCGAACCATGTCGATCAGAAGGTTCGCGTAAGACCGAATAGCGGCTGGCCCTAACGCAATTACTGAAACCACGATCAATATCGAGGCGGTTGCCCCAAACCCGGCCATCAATCTCCACTTTCTCCGGAGGAGACAGATTAGTGCAAACGGAAGCACAACAGGAAACTTGAACAGACCCAGGCCCAAGAAGACACCAGCCCTGAAATCCCGGCCCCGTCTGAGGGAGACAAAAGTGAGTGAGAGCAGGAGCAGAAGCAGCACCGCGGTTTGCCCGTTTACCAGTGCCCCCCAAAGGGGGAAATATAGAAAACAAAGCAAAATATGTCGAAAAGGTTCCTTGGGGATTGCTGTGCAGCGCCAGATTAAATTCTGGAGAACAGCCAGAGAAGCACATTTATTGCGCCCCAGAAAAGGTATGCCTTGAGGTACGACAGTCGGGCGAGGGCAGCAAACAATAGCGCCTCGAAAGGGACATGATTATCGATGAGAAAGTCTCTGCGGTCCAACAGCTCCCTCTCTAACCGGCCTGTTCGCCAGGTCGTAAAGCCTTGACGCGTTTCCTTGGCGGACGATCAGTCCGCCCGTGTAGAAAGTGATGAAATCGTAGCCGCGCAGGTCACTGAGTGCGGCTGTAAGAATGACGACCGTGAAGAGGAGGGCCGCTGTCATGCCGAGGGCGACTGAACAGCCGTGCGCGTTGGAGGATTGGCCGTACTCATCGTTTAATTGGGCGAGATTGATGCCGGAAACAGAGTGAGATTCTAACTCTTAACGATCTGTGGCCCATGTGTATCTAACCCTATCTCGCGGATTTCCTGCTCAGGTTCAATTTCCGGGAAGTTCCGCTTTTCTCACCAGGCTCATTGCGGCCAGCGCAAAAACCACGAGCACTGGTGCAAGAAGGTACACCGCGTGCCACCGCGGCAGTAGGAGATACACAATTGGAGTATACAGAATTACAATAGCCGCAGTGAGAATCTTTCGTCCTCTCCAATCTTCCGTCCATTGGGAAGAAGCGATCACGAGGAGTATAGCAAGTAACATCACAGTTAGATCGTGCACATAAAGGTGCGGCGCCGTAACGAGAGACACCGTCAGTGCCGCCCCAAACATCGGGCCCGCCGAGCAATCAGCCTGGTCCCGGTCCTGGCGACGCCACTGCCAAGCCGCGAAAAGAGTAAGGCAGGCTGAGATTGTCGATGCCAGGCTGCTCACATAGACGCTGGCGAGATGACCGTTCAGGAGTGTGGAGAAGAACCCACCTATGGTTGGCATGCCCCATGCTATGAAACTCTCGCCGTAGGCCGGATTGTTTGGATTTCTAACGATGTCGATTAGCAAGTTTACATAGGAACTAACCCCAGACGGTCCCACCGCGATTACCGACAGCAGTCCTAATAAGGAAGCTGCAGCCGCAAAACCGGTCATCAGCCTCCACTTGCTCCGTAGCAAGCAAATAATTGCAAACGGAAGCACGATAGCAAACTTGATTAGCCCCAGGCCCAGGAATATACCTGCCCTAAAATCCTGGCCACGTTTGAGGCATACAAACGTGAGCGAGAACAGAAGCAGCAAAAGCACCGCGGTTTGCCCCCGCATCAAGCTGACCCATAGCGGGAAAAAGAGCGAACAGAGCATTAAGTAGTGAAAAGGGTGCCTGGGGACGGGCACGTGAGGCCGAAGAAGATGCTGAATGACCAGCCAAAGCACCACGTTGATCGCGCCCCAGAGAATGTACGCCTTGATATATGACAGGCTGCCGAGCGCTGCAAACCACAACGCCTCAAAAGGAGGATGCGGATTGACCAGAAATCGCTCCCCGTTCAAGAGTTGCCGCTCGATACGAGCCTGCTCTCCCAAGTCATAAAGCCTCGATGCATTTCCCTGATGAATGATCAGCCCGCCCGCATAGAGAGTAGTGAAATCGATGCCGCGCGGGTTGGCGAGTTTTAAACTAAGGAGGACGACAAAGAAGAGCAACGCAGCCGTGAGGCCAAGGGCAATGCGGACTTCGCTTGGCGTCGGAGCTTCGGTTGTTGACATTCTTTAATATGCTTTCCATTGCAGAAGTTAGAGTGTGCGCTTAACTCCCTGACTGACCTACGTACAAATACCACAGACCGGGAGGTCCTTTTGACAGCCGAACCCGTTCTCCCGGCTTTCTGGCATCACGGCCGGCACGTGCAACCGAGTGATTTCAACAAGGGGCAGATGTCGTATAATCGCACCCGCCCGTTCGCGCTGCGCGACACCTCCGGCAAACCCGACATTAGACGAGCAACCCGTTCCCTCGCCCCGACCCAAGGGACTCCATCTCAAAGTCATCCTCGGAAGTCAGCCAATACCGCGCGCCGACGGCGCAAGCCGCGTCGGTGATGTGCGCCAAGTCGAGATCCAGAACCCGCCGGTCACTTGTGTAGAGATATTCAGTTGAGAAGGCG
Organism: uncultured Acidobacteriota bacterium; assembly: GCA_963808085.1. Taxonomy (GTDB): domain Bacteria; phylum Acidobacteriota; class Terriglobia; order UBA7540; family UBA7540; genus Bog-366. The sequence goes on along the minus strand of CAWEFC010000038.1, from coordinate 41,626 downwards.
ATCGGTATTACTGCCTTTCGGCCAGTGTAGAGGTACAACATTGCATCGCCGTTAGCCACAATGATGTCGCTAGGGTCAGTCTTCTTACGAATCCAATCATCAACTTGCACCTTTTCTCCGGTCACAAGGCGCAGCCGTTGGCTGAGTGCTGCGAGCACGGGCCGATTCCCAACTGTATAGTTCCAGGCCGCGACTCCAGTCAGTAGGCCCAACCCCCCCGAAGCCCGGCCACTAGACTTCCCGGCAGACCTGCCGAGCTCAGCCTGGCGAGTGCGAGGCCACCAAGAAACTTTGTCTCCACCCAAAGACCCGCTAAGAAGAGAGGCAGAAAAAGCCTCAGGAAACGGTCCATGATGGGGTAATTCCACAATACGATAGTAGCCAGATACAGCGTTAGAATGAAATGCAGAGGTTTCCACTCTTGCCTACGAGCCTGGCGCAGTATTCCTGCGCATGATAACGCCCCCACCAGAACGCCGACGCAATTCTGCGCCAAGCCGTGGCCAATGTCGAGAGTTGGAGATAGCCAGTAGGTAGCCAGCGCCAGGATAGCTCCTTCGATGTTGGTCCGCAACATGACCCAGAAAACCTGCCTGTTGGGGACGGAGAACATCCACATTTTCACATAGCTCGTCAAGAAAAAATCGGTCTGTTGCCAGCCTCTAAGTGTGCTGGCGATGCCGGAAGCCGACGCTGGGCGTTTATCTGTTAGGGGCCGCACTAGAGCCCACACTATAGGACCGACAAAAATTGCTGCGCTCAGGCAGAACGCGCCCGCTTGGCGGAACGCTCGGCGAAAGAGTGCCGCCGCAAGAATTCCAGCTATCACCGCCACTCCGACGCTGCGCATCATCATCGAGAGTCCGGCCACGACCCCAACCAAGACTGCGGGCGCAAGCCGCCGACTAGTCCGCATGGCGTTGTCCGCCACGAGCGCGGAGGCTAGTGTCAGGGCCATGAAGGGCACGTCGGTCAATAGGGCCCCACCGAAGAAGAGAAAATAGGGGTCGAAGGCACATAGAAACACGATTACGAGGGCCGTCCAGTCACCCACACCGTGGAGTTTCCGTAGCAACTGAAATGCTGCTACCAGAAACCAGCAACTGAAGAAGGCGGTTAGAAAAATGCCTTGCTGAACATTGGAAGGGAACGACGGGTTCCATTGCCAAATCCGGGAAAGAAGCCAGGGGTAAAGCACGGGATACTTGGTTTGAGGGGGATCTCCGGGAAGGCTCGGAATGATATAGCCACGCCCATCCGCCAGTCCCTGGGCTGAACTGAAATACAACGCATCGTCGCCATATCGACCGAACCAATTACTGGGGTGTAGCCATGTTAGGTACAAAATAAACAGGACGAGGGTGAACGCCAAGGCGATCGAGGGCGCGGAGGGTCTAGGAATTCGAATCATCAGTTTTAAAAGTACCCACTCGATGCTCCGAGCGAAACCAGACTGTAGCACGAAAACTCTTCCCCGGAAATAGTGCGGCAAGTAGGATGGCTGGGCCCCTCAATAGTCATCGGGAGGTCGAATTCAGATTCGCTTACCGTCACCAAAACATGACATTTAGGATTTCTAGTCGCTTGGGGATTCCGCCGGGCTCGCAGATTCAAGAGATAACGCAATTGTTTTCAATAGATACGGCCAATTTTCGAGGTCGGCGAACTTTGGCAATTTGAATGCCTTAAGTGGGGTCATCAAAGTGGCGGCTCGAAGCCACAATCGATATGGAGGGAATTAACTATGAAGAACTTTATGATTCGGCTTTGGAGGGAAGAAGAAGGCCAAGATCTCGTGGAATACGGCCTTCTGCTTGTCTTGATCGCGTTGGGCGCCATTGCGTCGATGGGCGCTCTGTCGAAGGCCGTTTCGAACGTGTTCAGCAATGCGGCGACGAACCTGACCACAGCCAGCTAAGGATTGGAAACAAGTGCTTGGGCCTTTTCCGGAACTCAATCTTGTATGGAGGGAAACGAAAATGAAAAGCCTGTTGAACCGGCTCTGGAAGGAAGAGGAAGGCCAGGACTTGGTGGAATACGGCCTTCTGCTCGTTTTGATCGCACTCGGCGCACTTGCGTCGATGGGCTCCCTGGCGGCGGCGATCTCGAACGTATTTAGTAATGCGGCAACGAACCTGACCACTGCCAGCTAGGCCGCGATTAACCAAAGGGATGGCATAACCCGAAGAATTGAAAGTTCCAAAGGTGGATGGTTTTTTGAGGCATTATCGGTCGCGCTCGGGGCCCGAACGGGACGTGGGCTTGACTGCCGGCGCAGGAAGCTCTCGATCCAGCCCTGAGTGCGTCCGGTCATGTTCCTCTTTGTTGTAGTGGGTGCCGTGGAGGTCTAGTTCGGCGGCGCAGAAATGGATCGAGGCTTGTGGAAAGAAATTGTAATTTCCGCGAGCGCACTATGCTTGGCAGTATATGCCGGTTGGCTTGATTGGCGGATTCGGAAGATTCCCAACTGGCTGACCGTACCTGGCCTGTTGGTTGGGCTAATCCTGAGCGCGGCACTGCGGGCGCCGGGGTGGAAGTCATCATTGGAAGGCGCGGGCGTTTGTTTGGTCGTCCTGCTGCCGTTTGTGATGCTGCGGGCGTTAGGCGCTGGAGATTGGAAGCTCATGGGAGCGCTCGGTGCGTTCCTGGGACTAGAGCGGACAATTGTTGTGCTTCTTGGTACCGTCCTGATTGCCGGGTTGATGTCGGCTGTGGAAGTGATCCGGCAAGGCAAGGTAAGAGAAACGTTCTACAACATTTGTACGATTTTAGTTGCATATTCCACTTTTCATGTGAATAATGCTGGTACTTTCACGCTCGATAATCCGGGGTTATTGAAGGTTCCCTTCGGCGTGGCGGCGGCGTTATCGACGAGTTTGTTTTTTGTGATAATATCCGCACTTCGGTTTTTCCATAAACTGGGATGACAGCATGAATCGCGATAGGATGTTGCTCGGGTTGGGCGGGGCGCTAATCGTGGCACTCCTGGCAAGCTTCTACGTCTACAAGCAGATCCAGCGGGCGCAGCAAGAAGCCGCGAAGGTGGCGAAGCAGGTGAAAGTAGTCGTCGCCTCGGGTCCGCTGAAAATGGGCCAACCGTTGGCCTTATCTGACTTGACGCTACAGGACTGGCCGGATGGGAAGCAGCCGGAAGGGTCGGTTTCCACTCCGGAAGCGTGCGTCGGGCGCGCCTTGAAGGTTCCCTTGGTGCAAGGCGAGGTGGTCTTGGACCAGGAAATGGCGCCGAAGGATGCGGGGGCGGGCCTTTCCGTAGCCATCCCTGATGGCATGCGAGCCGTGTCTGTCGGTGTGGATGACGTCGTGGCCGTGGCGGGCTTTGTCACTCCGGGCACGCTTGTGGATGTTCTGGTAACTGGCACGACGGGGGGCGGGTCGATAACCCGAACCATTCTGGAACACGTTAAGGTATTGACGGTAGGGCAAGAAGTGGCATCAGAGAACGGGAAACCGCAAAAGGGCACCGTAGTCACATTGCTGTTAAGTCCCGAGGACGGCGAAAAGCTGACGTTGGCTTCTCAAGAGGGCAAAATTCATTTGGCCTTGCGGAATATGACGGACACGGTCGATGCGAAGCCCGCTCCGGTGTTCGGTTCCACTCTATTCACGGGTGTGGCGCCGGTGAAGCCATCGGCTCATCATCCGGTCGCGGCCAAACCGGCTCCTCCGCCGCCACCTCCACCCTTCAATGTGCAAGTGATCCGTGGCGACAAGGTCGAAAACCAATCATTTCCCCGATGACAAGTAAACTAGGCGGCTCCATGAAGGTCTCGAAAACGCGACACAATATGCTGAAGATTGCGGCCACGCTGATTGTGGCGACATATCTTGTCCTCGTGAACCTGGGTACGGGGGGAGGGAAGGCGCTCGCGGCCGTTGACGGCCCCGGTGCGGAGCCCCAAACCGCTGCCGCTAATCCTTCCGCCGAGGCGCTGCACCTATTGGTGGGGCGCTCCCTGGTCATTTCCTCGCAGGCGCGCATTGTCAGAATTTCCGTGGCCGATCCTGCCATCGTCGACGCGCTGGTTGTAAGTCCCACTCAAATCCTGATCAGTGGCAAATCACCCGGTGTCGCTTCGCTGGTCATCTGGGATGAGACAGGCCAGAGCCAGACATTTGACGCGTACGTGGACATGGACGTGGCGGAGATGGCGGGGAAAATCCACCAGGTCATGCCCAGCGAACAGATTCAGGTCGAAGCGCGGGGTGGTGTAGTCACCCTTTCCGGTAATGCTTCCTCTCAGGCCGTGGCGGACCATGCCTTGGCGATTGCTCAGGCCATGTCGCCCCGCAAAGACAATGTCGTAAGCCTCCTGCAGGTCCCCGCGCCGAAGAGCGGGGAAATCCTCTTGGAAGTGAAGTTCGTGGACGTAAACCGGTCCACTGCAAGCCAATTGGGTGCGAACCTTCTAAGCACCGCGCCGAACAAAACCATCTTCACCACATCGACCGGCGAATATTCTCCCCCCGCGGTTCAATCCGGTCAAACGATTGCTGGGACTTCATCGACGACGATTACTTCGACGGCAGCGATCGGCGGCGCAGTGCCCATAACGCTTGGCAGTTTGCTGAACATCTTCATCTACCGGTCCGACATTAACTTGGGTTTAGCAATCCAGGCGCTGGAACAAAAGAACCTCCTCCAAGTTCTTGCTGCACCGAATGTAATGGCCGAGACGGGCAAAGAGGCTACCTTCATTGATGGCGGCCAATTTCCGTTTCCCGTAGTGCAGGGTGCTACCGGCGGCGTCCCGGTGGTCACGATTCAGTTTCGGCAATATGGCGTGAAGCTGGCCTTCACTCCCATCATTACCGCTGATGGCCTGATTCATTTAAAGGTCGCCCCGGAAGTAAGCTCGCTGGATTATACGAACGCGCTTACCCTTCAAGGATTCACCATTCCCTCCCTCGCGACCCGCGGCGTGGAGTCGGAAATGTTCCTGAAAGACGGGCAGAGCTTTGTTATTGCCGGCTTGGTGAACGATCAAGTAGTTGAGCAATTTTCAAAAATGCCCGGGTTGGGTGATTTACCCATCCTGGGAGCATTCTTTAGAAGCAGATCGATCTCGAAGAGCAAGGATGAGTTGCTGATTATGGTAACTCCTCACATTGTGCACTTAGATTCGCAGGAGAAGCTACCTCCCGGGCCGCAATTCCCGGATACCTTTCTGAAATCCTTGCCCGCAGCGAAGGGTACGTCCCCGAGCGACAATAAATAAGATAGACGAAATTCCGCCTGCGCGAATGGGTTGGAAAGGCCCGAAAGGATCCGTAGCATGTTGACGGTGGGTATTGTTAGTCTCGACACGAAAAATAGTGCCGCCTTGCTTGCGATGTTACAACAGACCGGGTTGGTCCAGCCGACGGCCCAATGGGATCTGATGGCGGGAGAGGGACCGACCTCCCGTTCCGCAGTGCCCGATGTGGTCTTGGTGGAAATTGGACGCGATGCGAAGTCCCCTCTGGAAATTGCCGCCCGTTTGAACCGCCTTAATCCCGCTGCCTGTATCATTGCGTGCTCCGCTTATCAGGACCCCAGCCCGGACCTGTTGATGCAAGCGATGCGCAGCGGCGTGCGGGAATTCCTCTCCCAGCCGATTGACCCGATGGTAGTGCGAGAGATGCTGGAGCGGCTGGTCAAGCAGCGCGGCATGGCCCACACCGACATGGAGAAGCTTGTGGTGGTGGCCGGCTCTAAAGGCGGTGTTGGCACTACAACCGTCAGCGTAAATGTCGGCGTGCAGCTGGCGCGAGGGGCGGGAAAGCGTGTTGTTTTGATGGACTTGGGGCGCCCCCTCGGTCACGCCGGATTGCTGCTGGACTTGGAGACGCGGTTTTCCTTCCGCGCGGCCGTGGAAAGCCTTGAGCGCCTCGATAGCCATCTTTTCAGCGGTTTGCTGGCGAATCACAAGAGTGGCCTGCAATTGCTCGGGGGAGCTGCTCAAGCCGATGAGTGGGACCGTATCTCTCCGGTGATCCTTGCCCGCGTCATTAATGTCGCACAAAGCATCTTTGATTATGTCGTGGCTGACATCGGCACCAGTTGCTCTTCCGAGTGGGCACCGGTCCTGCGGCTGGCTCGCCAGGTCGTTCTGGTGACGGAAACCAACGTTCCCAGTCTGTGGAGCATGGAACGGCAAGTTACCTTGCTGCGCGCTCTGGGCATTGATTCCGCGCGTCTGCGCTTGGTGGTCAACCGCTGGCACAAGGCTGACGAAGAGGCCCTCACGGCTTTCGAGAAACGAGTGAAGCTGCCGATTTTCGAGAAGTTGCCGAACGACTTCAAACAGGTCAGTCGGGCGATCAACATGGGCACGGAGCTGGCGCGGGGTCAAAACGATCAGCTTGTGCAAAAGTTTCGCAGCTTGACGGACCAAATTACCGGTGGAACACGCCGGGAAAGCTCAGAAAAGAAGGGGGCTTTCCTCGGGCTGTTTTCGGGGAAGCAATAAGTTAGAGGGGTAGATGGCAGATATCAACACGGGTCAAAGCGATCTCGGCAGGGTAAAGACGGCAATTCACCGCCGGCTGATTCAGAAACTTAATCTGGATCGGCTTATGGACATGAATCGAGACGCTGTGCGTGCTGAAGTCACGCAGGTCGTCGAGAATATGACTGCGGCGGAAAGCACCCCGATGACCCTCCAGGAGAGGGAGCGCCTCGCCCAGGAAATCCTCGACGAGGTCTTTGGTTTGGGCCCTCTGGAACCCCTGCTCAAGGATACGACGATCTCCGATATCCTGGTAAACACCTACAAAGAGGTATACATCGAGCGCAAGGGTATGCTCGAAAGGACCAATGTCCAGTTCCGTGATGAAGCTCACCTGCTGGCGATCATTGACCGCATCGTTTCGGCAGTTGGACGCCGCATCGATGAATCGTCGCCCATGGTGGACGCGCGCTTGGCCGACGGCTCTCGCGTGAATGCGATTATTCCTCCTTTGGCGATTGACGGATCCTGCCTTTCCATCCGGCGTTTCGGGCGTGAACCTCTGAATGTCGATGCCCTGCTGCGGAACCAGTCTTTGACCTCTGGGATGCTCGCCTTGTTGCGGGGGTGTGTTTTTGCGCGCATGAATACTCTGATTTCCGGAGGTACCGGCGCAGGCAAAACCACTTTGCTGAACGTCCTCTCGTCTTTCATTTCCAACCGCGAACGCATTATTTCCATCGAGGACGCTGCGGAATTACAGCTTCACCAGGATCACGTTGTCCGGCTTGAAACGCGTCCCCCGAATGTGGAGGGCAAGGGCGCGGTGAAGCAGCGGCAGTTGGTGATTAACAGCCTCCGTATGCGCCCGGACCGCATCATCGTTGGTGAAGTCCGCGGCGAAGAAGCGCTCGATATGCTTCAGGCCATGAATACGGGTCACGACGGCTCGCTGACGACGATCCATGCGAACTCCGCGCGCGACGCCCTGGGACGCTTGGAGACGATGGTCGCGATGTCGAACTTTAATTTGCCGGAGATTGCAACCCGGCGGCAAATTGCCTCTGCCATCGACGTGGTCGTGCAGGTGAGCCGTATGAGCGATGGCACCCGGAAAGTCATGAGCATTTCCGAAATCACCGGAATTGAGGGTGACATCATCAGCATGCAAGACATTTTTGTGTTCCGAAAGACCGGTCTGGCGGAAAACGGCGCCGTCATCGGTGAATTTGTTGCCACAGGAATCCGCCCGCGCCTTTCCGAGCGCCTAGCGGCGTCGGGCGTCAACCTGCCCCCGTCCATGTTTGAATCCGCCAGGGTCCATTAGTTAATAAAGGGATCTCCCCATGCCGATGTTGTTAGCAGCCCTCGTGTTCTTAATCATCCTCCTGATCGCCGCGGTGATTTTGGCGTTGATGGGGGGGCCGAAACACGCGGAAATCATTCAGACCCGCCTCGAAGCAATCGAAAAGGGTGGCGCGCTCGCCAAGGATGCTCTGAACTTGGACGTCCTTCGCGACGAGCTGATGAGCGGCATCCCGGCGGTTAATAAGATTTTGCTGCGTTGGCCATGGGCGATGCGCCTGCGCAGATTCCTTGGCCAGGCCGGTATGCAAGTGAGACCGGGACGGATCGTGCTGCTGTCAGCGGTAATCGGGCTCGTGGCTTTGGAAGTGATGCAAGTTAAGTACGGCAGCATTTTCTTTTCGGTCGCGGCGGGGGTGGCGGCTGCTTCCCTGCCATTCGCCTATGTGGCAATAAGAAGGGCACGGCGCCTGGCGGCATTTGAAAAGCAACTGCCCGAGGTTATCGACCTCCTTTCGCGTTCCGTGCGCGCCGGCCACTCTTTCGCCTCGGGGTTGGAGATTGTTTCCACCGAGCTTCAGGAACCGGCTGCTACGGAGTTTCGCACTACGTTCGACGAACAGCGGTTCGGTTTGCCATTGCGAGACGCGCTGATTGGCCTGTGCGAACGGATCCCGCTGATTGACATTCGTCTTCTTGTCATCGCGCTGCTGGTGCAGAAAGAAACTGGCGGCAACCTCGCTGAAATTCTCGACAAGCTCTCCCACGTCATCCGGGAGAGGTTCAGGATCGCCGGAGAGGTGCGCATCCGCACCGCGCAGGGCCGCCTTACTGCGGCCATATTGATTGCACTCCCCGTGTTGATGTTGGTGGTATTACGCGTGATCGCGGCTGATTATGTGACCACTTTGTTCGTCGATCGCATCGGCCAGATCGTTCTCGTCATCGCCGGCATCTTGCAGGTCATCGGGTCAATTGTCATTTGGAAGATTGTTCAGATTAAGGTCTAAAGCTTTTCAGGGAGAGGCTGTCGTTTTATGCTCGGGTCTGTCAGCATCGTAACCTTTGTTGCGATTTTCGTGGTCATCATGGCTCTGATCTACGCGTTCTCCGGTGGATCGGTCGTTATGACCGAGCGGCTCGGTCGTCTCTGGCAGTCGCCTTCCCAGACCCGGACCGGAGGCTTTAAGGAGTCGCGCAAGCAGGCGGCCACCGCGACCCTCAATTGGCTGAGCAAGCTTTTTCCCTCTTCACCTGAGCAAGCTACGAAAGTGGACCCCCGGCTAGTGCAGGCGGGCTTCCGCAGGCCAGAAGCTGCGTCGGCATTCCGCGCCGCGAAAGTCATTACCATCCTCACCCTTGTGACGATCGTCTTTCTTAGCGGCTTGTGGAGAGGCAGTCCCGTCATTTATTTTTTGATTGCGGTTGTGTTGGGATTCATGTTGCCGGATATGTGGTTGAGCCGGAAGGTGAAAGCTCGCCAGCAAGCCTTGCGTTTGGCATTGCCCGACGCCCTCGACCTTCTGGTCATCTGCATGGAAGCCGGTTTGGGCCTCGACCAGGCGCTGTTGTATGTCGGCCAGGAATTGAGGATCGCGCACCCGGAATTGTGCGAAGAGTTCGACCTTGTCAATGCCGAGATGCAAATGGGAAGGACCCGGCTGGATGCTCTCCGCTCTCTCTCTACAAGGGCGGGTGTTGAAGATATTCAGGGGCTGGTGGCCACGCTGATTCAAACTGACCGTTTCGGCACCAGCGTGTCGCAATCGCTCCGAATTCACTCTGATGATCTGCGCACCAAACGCCGGCAGCGTGCCGAGGAAGCGGCTGCAAAGACCACTATTAAGATGCTCTTTCCCCTCGTCTTCTTTGTCTTTCCCGCCCTATTTGTTGTCATCATGGGCCCGGCGGTCATCCGCCTGTATCACATGTTCGTGGAACCAAAGTGAGGACGCTGTGATCGCGGGTTAGAGAGCAGGTTATTCCCCGGTCAATGGTAGACCGGATTCCAAGCAGGAGGTGCAATTTGTCTTCAGGAGAGATTCAAATTATTGCGGGAATCGGGGCCCTTATCGTTCTCGCTATCATCATCTGGCGCCGAAAGAGCAAGGCATCCAAATAATTTGGGCCAATTATGGGATGCCCTAACTCTCGATTTGCGAGGCATCATCTGTGCAAGTTCAAGTCCCTAGCGGCGGCAAATATATTTGTGTTTATAATAAGACCCGGGAGAAGTTCGTGGCTACGCACGCCACGGTGGCTGACGGCTACTTCAGTCGCCTCGTGGGATTGCTGGGCACGACGCGGCGTTGGGCTCGCCCCGGGAACGGGCTCTGGATTGTGCCCTCGCACGGAGTTCATACCATCGGCATGATGTACGCCCTGGATCTGATCTTTCTTGACCGTCAGCTTACCGTGGTCGGCGTGGAAGAGCATGTCCGCCCCTTTCGCATCTCCAAAGTGAGCTTCAAGGCCGATAGCGTGCTGGAACTGCCCGTCCACACCGTGTTCCGCACGGAAACTCGGGTGGGAGACCAGATGGAGATTTCGCGCGTGCGCGCTCACGAACAGGCGGTTTCGGCCTAGGCCCGGGGCACGACGTTTTCTCCACCGACTAAGATCGCACCGTCATTTTTGAATACCCGCAGGCATTTCCCACGGAGCTGCTCGATCTAACCTCTTACCCCCAAAACAAACCGTTCGGTATATCCGTAACGAGGAAACGTCTTTCGAAGCCACAGGTTTTGGACAATGGCCGTTCCTCTTGAAGTCAAAGAAGCGGAGACTCGTTTATGCAGATAACTGCGAATACGATTTTCATTACCGGTGGGACGTCGGGGATCGGCAAAGGGTTGGCGGAGGCCTTCTACAAGCTCGGGAACCAGGTGATCATCAGCGGACGCAGGGAGGACCGTCTTCGGGACATCTGCGGCGCTTATCCCGGGATGCGCCACTTTGTGCTTGATGTTCGCGACCCGGAGAACATCCGGACCGTCGCGCGAAAGGTTATTTTAGAGTTCCCGGCCCTCAACTGCATCGTCAACAATGCAGGCGTGCAACGGCGGCTGGAGCTCGCACTGGATGCACCCCTGGATGAGGCAGGACTCCAAGATGAGATCAACACCAACATCTTGGGTGTTATCCGCGTGGCCCATGAATTCATTCGCCATTTGACCCGGCAATCGAATGCTGTGCTGATCAATGTCTCCTCCGGCTTGGCGTTTGTTCCCCTGGCGCGGTTCCCCATCTACTGCGCCGCCAAGTCAGCAGTGCATTCCTTTACACTTTCCCTACGCCACCAGTTACGCGATTCGGGCGTGAAGGTAGTTGAGTTGATTCCGCCGTACGTCGCGACGGAGCTTGGCGGGCCCCGGAAGGACGCCGGACCTGGAGGGCCTCAGCCTATGCCATTGCCTGCATTTATCGCGGAAGCCATGAAGGAGCTCGCGGGTGGTGGCGCCGAGGTCGCCATCGGCGACGCTAAGAACCTGGTTGCCGCTGCCAACTCCGAGGCGCTGAAGAGAATCTTCGCAGGAATGAATAGGTAGAAGGTGCGAATCAGATCTCGCGCCGCACTCTCTCCGCGCGGCAGCATAGCTTCTGTTCTGGCCGAGCATCATTGGAACCCGGAGAGCCTTTCGTTTACTGTAACTTAACCACGGTTGCACCCCACCCCCCGGCCTCCGGAGGTGCGTCGCTAAAAGCGATAACGAACGTGGTCCGTGCCAACACTGCGCGTACCGCCTGCCGCTGTACGCCAATCCCACGGCCATGAATGATGCGCACGGACTTGAGCCCCAGACGGTTTGCCTCCTCGAGATAAGCTTCGACAACTGCGACGACTTCCTTGGGGTGAACGGTGTGCAGGTCGAAAACGTCGGTGATAGGAATGCGGATGGGCTCCTCGTCTTCCATAGCGGCTCCGGTTGGATACCTCACACGCCGCGCCGGGTCCGCGGCCAGTCGATTCTCCATTGGCCGCCCCGCATTCGCATCCAGAACAGGCGTTTGGCTGGGGTCCCGCGCGCATGGTGGTAAAGCACGGCGGTGCGCTCATAGAACCCGCGAGTGTGCCATGAGTCGTTGAACTTGAACCGCTGATAATCCAGATGGTGGCAGAACTCGTGGCACAAAGTGCTCAAGAAAGTGCCGATTGAAGTCACTTCCTTGCGCACAGCCGTCCGCATCCAAACTCGGATTTGCAAGGATTCCGGAGAATAATCGCCAAAAAGCTCCGAGGCCCAACCACCCTCGCGCACGCGGATCGGGCGTGCGGCCAGGACGCGGATTCCGGGTTTCTCGACCCCATAAAAATCCGCGGCGATACGTAGGAATTCGGCGCACACCGGCTGAAGGCCCGTTGGCGTTCCGGTTTCCAAAGCGGCAGCAATGGGTTTCGCCAGATCCTGGAGGCGGTTGTCGGCAGGCACGGGCAGGCTGGCGAGTAAATCGCTTTGCAGGAACCCTGCGCGCAAGGCCGGATTCTTAGGCGCACATTCAGTTAGCATCGTGCAAGCTTGACGCCATCCCAGCGCGATTGGACGCGAAATGAGGGCGGGGCAGTGGCAAAGTTTGAAGATCTCGCCTCTTGATTTCAGCCCTGATCCCTATGAGAGAGAATCGAGAACTGCGGTTGCGCTGGGGCCGTTTAACGCTGGCAGTCGAGCTTGTTCTCCTGGCTTGAGAATTCTTTCAATCAGCCTCTGGGTTTTAATCATTTTCGGCCATCCGCTCGGTCGCCAGAGCGGAGCTTACGTCCTGGGGACCAATCGAGGCCACAGGGTATCAATGTTCACGGGCCGCCCTCGGAGTCAGATCATGGCCGCGGAGCAACTGTGTCCGAATGAGATCAGCCCGACCGTCGGGCGAAGTAACAGTTTGGTGCACGCCGCTGGACATCACGACTGGCTGGTGAGTTCTCCTTTGACAGCGGACTTACACAGTATGGTGGCAGAGAGCCCGTAAAGTGCCACGGAAAGGATCCCGAGGATTGGGGTGCCCCCAATCATGACGAGATTCTCCAACGCCCCTCCGACAACGGCACCCAGGAGATTTATCCCGAGCCCCTGAACCGGGAAAACAGCACCTCGGAAACTTTGCGAAAATACGAGGCCTGAAAAGAAAACGGGGATGCCCACGAGGACGGCGGCAGCAAGAACCCTTTCCGTTCCCGGCAGAGCGTCTAGAAGTGAATAGGGAAGAAGCATGCCGGTCCCCAGGAGAAGAATCAGCGCGGCATACGCGAGACGCCGCGAAATGGGCCGGAGCATGACCAGTGAGTTCGCCAATAGCCCCATCAAAAGGAATGCGGCAATGACTACGGCGTTAACGATCCACGTCGAGCCAAATAGCAACGAAAGTTCGGTAACCCCCTTTGTTTCCAATAGCATGAATCCCGCTCCGAGGAAAAAGAAATGCAGCCCCTCGCGGTCAGCAAGACGACGAAGCGAAAAATTCCGTTGTAGCAGGCCAATGGCGAAGTATAGAAAAAGGGCAAGAACGCCCAGGATGCTGATGGGTATAGTACGGGATTCGAGGTACAAGAACGGCCAGTTGTCGGTGGCAAGTAGGGTGCTGGCTTGACGCGCTTCTAATTGCTTGCTGATCTCGGGAAAATCGACGATGGCATTGGACACCCTGCCCCCACCCTCCACGAATACAACGCCGGAAGTGTCGTAACCCGTGAAGTACGCGCGCGGTGGTGCAGCAAATGCGCGGGCAAGGGTTGCAAAAAGGCGGTCGCTCAGAAAAGTTTGGCCGCTACCGAAAGCCAATAGCATGGTCCCGTTTTCCAAAAGAAGGTGCCGAGCTTCGCGGAAGCTTTCCAACGTGTACACGTAATTGTCAAGCCGGACAGAGGACATGCTTGTCAGTAAGGTGTGAGAATCGAGATAGCCGAATACGATGAGGTTGTACCTCTGTTTAGTCCTCTTGAAAAACACGCGGGCGTCATTGACATATACCGTAACTTGTGCCGAGTCGTAAGGGTGCTCGGGGTGGTAGGTTCGACCGAGGCCGAGGATGGTCGGGTCGATTTCCACCGCGTCAACGTGGGCCGCTCCATGTCGGAGCGCCGCAGCAACATCATTGCCCGTTCCCGCACCCACCACAAGCACTTGGCCCGGGTGCGGAACGAGTCGGTAAGGCAGTTCATAGGTCGGAAGGCCGGAGCGGTTGGGCTCCACCTCCGGAAAGCGGGCGGTGAACTGCGGCGAGAGGTTAAGTATCTTCTGGTGGTAGTCGTGATTAACGTCTACCCAATAGGCTGCCGGATGCGGCCACCCCGCCGGCGGTGGTACCTCCTCCAGGGTTATCCTGTAATATGGGGACCAGTAGGTGTGCGGTGCCGGGATGGCCATGGCGCACACGATCAAGGCAAATACGGCGATTGCCCAGCCGTCCTGCCTGAAGAACGGAACCGCGGCCACTAGCCCCAAAAGTACCCAGACTGCCGGAGGTGAGCCTGAGAAGGAAAGAAGGGTGAAGAGCATGATGCCTGCCAGGCTCCCCGCGAGGTTGACTCCATAGCCAAGCAAAGGCGGCAGGATGGCTAGCCGCTCTCCTACGATTCCTCCGAGCACCGTGAAGAACGCCACAACAAGGTACATGATGCCGGGAACGGCGAAAAAATACACTACCACCATCAGGATGAGCCAAAGGGCGAGCCAACGGCCTTCGGGAGGCTGCGGGAGATCCCCAAACATCTTGTAATCCCCGCCCGGCACGGGTAGGTGAGTGAGCCTGAGGCGAGACGCGAATTTGATCAGCAGCAAGATACCGGCGGCAATGAGTGGAAACCATCGTTTCAAGGCCCTGGGCGGTTTCCCCAAAATCATCCCAAATCCGATTCCAAAGAAACTGGCAATCAAAGCCAAATTCTTGAGATAGGCAAAAACGCGGATTTCTGCTGAGAGATATCGGATAATGACGAGCTCGAAGTAAAGCGCGAGGAGGCTTCCAAGAAACAGCATAAGCAGGTCTTGCGCCGGGGGGAAGATGGGCGGGAGGTTCAATCCGCCAGCTTCGCGCACGTCAACGGTTGCCCTGGCTCCTGACATTTTCACCTTACACCGCTCCCCTCTCGGCCGAGTCGCACTACATCGGTGCGGCGGGGTTCGGTGTACTCTCGTTCCCAGAATCGCTCAAAAAGTAATCTACAAGAAAAATTCTGTGGCATGTCCTATCCGCACTACAAAGCTTATAGGCGGCCTATCTGGTTCCCAAAAACTAAGATGTTCGGCTTCCAAAAAGTACTACCACCGACGGCGAAACCCGCGCCAGTCAGACCTACACTGCTTATATTGAGCTCCGGATGGCCTGTCAAGCAATTTAAGAATCTTACTTTCGGAAGGTTGCGGCGAGTTTGAGCGGAGTATATAGTAGTGACGCTCGGAACTGTGTGATGAAGACTTCGGTTAGCGTCGCCTTGGGGTTTACTCTGGTTTTGTTTGTGGTCGGGGCGGAAGTGTACGCTCTGGATGGCACGACCGCGCCTTCTCAGCCAGCCAGTCCTCTTGCCCAGGCAGCAGACGAATTCAAGGTGCTCACTCGGGATATGGGAATGCGTCCCGAGAGCCCGCGCGACGCACAGGAACGTCGCGGACCTAAAATGCGCTGGCATGGTAGGATTTACGAAAACTTCCGCAACGACGTTTTGGACGCAATACCGCACGAGGTAAAGCAGAATGGGGAAAGCGTCTCTCCCCTTCGCCGTAATCAATTCGGATTTAACGTGTCCGGCCCCGTGCTCGTTCCTCATCTCATCACCAATCCCAAGAACACTTTCTTCATGCTCTCGTACGAAGGGGTGCGCGAGCGAATTTTTCGCGCCAACCTGTTGACGGTTCCAACCGCCGAGCAACGAGAGGGAGACTTTTCGCAAACCGTGGCCCCGTCGGGCTATCTTCTGCCCATTTACGATCCGCTCCAGACTTCGCCCAATCCCGCATTCGATCCGACCCAACCCGTTTCCACAGCGAACCTCCAGTATTTGCGGACGCAGTTTCCCTCCAACGTCATCTCTCCGTCGCGTCTATCCCCGGTCGCATTGCAAGCGCTCAAGCTGTACCCTAGCCCGAACACGGATATCGGGCCGTTCTTTCAGAATAATTACTTCTCGAACGCGCCGCAGATCGACGACGCCGATGGAATTATCGCCAAGCTGGACCACCCTTTCCGCGACCGGCATCGCGTGACTTCCAACACCACGGTTTCGAGCGGCTATTTGAGCCCGGCGAAATACTTTCCCAACGACGCAAGCCCGACCTCACCCGACCAGCATTTTTCCACGGTGCACTCGGAACTGGACTATGTTTATACGGCCAATTCGAACACCTTGAACACAGCCAGCCTGGCGGTAAACTCCGACATTGTGCAGTCGGGAAGTGAGGAGCCGAGCCCGTTCCCCAACTATTCCCTCGGCAATTATGTTTCGATGGGGACGGCTTACCCCATGTCGCGGAGTGCCCGCCTCACCATGGAGCTGACCGACGCATGGTCAACGCAGAAGGGCAAGCACTCCCTTCGCCTCAGCGGTGACGTCGCATTCAATCAGGTGAATACGTTCAAGTCTGCATATCCAGCGGGCTATTTCGAATTCACCCCCGACATCACCAGCCTGCCGGGCATTATCGATACCGGCGATCCCTTCGCGGGATTCCTGCTCGGGATGCCCGCTTCGGCGGTGCGCACGATTACCACCGCTCCATCCTACTTCCGCGATTCATACCAGGGGTTTAGTGGACGCGACCGGTACGCGGTGCGCAAGAATTTGACCCTGAACGCTACGCTGACCTTCAGCCGCCGGACTCCACGCACGGAAAAGTACGATCGCCAAAGCACCGTCGATCCCGGGCTTATTGACCCTTCGAACGGTCTGCCCGGCGCGATTGCCTTTGCCGGTGTCGATGGAATCTCGCGGGGCATGCGGCCGGTGAACTACGATCTTGACTCCTCAATCAGCATCACATGGAACCCACGCGGCAACAGTAAATCAGTTGTCACCGCTTCCTACGCGCGTTCGCATGGTCAGGTCCCGATCTACAACGGCCAATGGGCCACACAGGGGTTCAATGCCACCCAGACGTTCGTCTCTCCCAACACCCAACTGAGTCCGGCGATCGACTTGGCGGCGGGCATTCCTCCCCTCGGGGTGACCCTGCCGGACCTCAGTCCGTCCGCGGCCGATAACACCACGGCGGATTTCATGAGTCTCGCCAAGGCGGAACCCGTCTATCAATCTGCGGCCCTGAACGTCGAGCGTGAAATTCCCTTTTCCATCGCCGTTTCAGTCGGGGCGAGTCACAGCGTCGGCCGGGACCTCCTGGTTGGCGACGGCACTGTCAACCCCAATGCGATCAGCCCTGCCGATATGATTTATGGTGATGATCTTTACGATTATTCGTACCGCTCGGCGCTCCAGCCCTACCCTCAGTACACGGGCTTCGAACTTTACGGGCATTTCCCCGCTGGGCGTTATCAGCGGGACGCCGGCCACCTTCGCATCGAGAAGCGAGCCTCGTTCGGGCTGACTTTCACGGCATATTATGAGATTTCGAAACAGCTCGATGACTATTCCGGCCCGTACGGAAACCAAGACTTTTTCAATCTGCGCGATGACCGGTCGGAGACTGCCTACAATACCCCGCAGTATATCTCGCTCAGTTACGTGTATGATTTTCCATTCGGCCCCAACCAGCCGCTGCTGAATCTCTCCGGCATCGGGGGCGCATTCGTGCGGGGATGGTCGCTCAGCGGCAACGCCTACTGGAACGACGGTTCGCCGCTTGCGCCGCACCCGGAGTTCAACAATACCGGCGACATCCTTTCCACCCTCAACGTCAACGTGGTTCCGGGCGTAAGCCCGCGCGTCTCGAATCCGGGGCCGGCGGAATGGTTTAACCCCGCGGCGTTCGACCAGCCCGCGGACTTCACCATGGGCAACGCGTCGCGTACCACATCGGGTTTGCTGGGGCCCGGCTACAATTCCATGGACGTCAGCTTGGGCAAACGCCTCCCCATCGGCGGCGAGCGCGTGTTTGAGTTTAGTGCGACGGCTCTGAACGTCCTGAACCACGCGAACTGGAACTATCCGGATACGATGATTGGTTCGGTCAGTGATCCCAATGTCGACGCCGGAAGAATCATTGGTTCCCACGGTGGGCGTGTCGTCCAACTGGGAATGAAGATCAGCTTTTGATGCTCCGATACCACCCACTGGTTCTCGCACTTTCGATTCTCGCTCTGACGGTCGGGACCGCCCAGGCGCAAACGGCCAGTATCTCCATCCCTGCCTGGGTGGAGGAGGACGGTTGCGGGCCCGCCCCGAAGTTTGAAGCGACATTCAACAGCAAGCCGGCGGCAGTAATCTCCCAGGAGGGCCCGGGCAGCGATCAATTGATCCTGCTCGTTCTCGATTTCACCAGCGATCCCTCCCTGGTGGACGCTGCGAAGGAAGCACTGACGAGGGAAGTCGTCAAATTGCCCCCCAATGCCTGGGTGGGTCTTTTGAGCGACCAGGACGGCTTGCACGTGCTCACCGACCCCAGCCCCACTCGCGAACCCCTCCTGGTGGCGATTAACGGCCTTCCCACCACGGGTAAGCCGGGCTTGTTTGAAACTGTTAGCTCGGCGCTCGCGCTTGCCGACAGCATCCTGCGGAAATCGCCGGTCCGCGTTTCCGTTTTGTATATTACTGACGGGAGCATCTATAATTACCGGGAGGATTACACCAATCCGGTAATTAACGGGAGCGATCCCCATGACCTCAGCCGGGTTTTTCCCGACGCCCTGATCCAGGATAAAATTTCGAAGCTGGTAGGAGAATTCAGTGGCCTCGAGGCGCCGCTCATGGTGGTCCACATCAGCAACCGCGGGGACACTCTCAACCGGTCCTACCAGAATGGACTGATTACCCTCGCGGACGCCACGGGCGGTCGAGGACAAATCTGCCGCTCCGTCGGAGAAATTCCCGATGCGATCGCCGCGGCCTTCGCGCGTATTTCCAACTCCTGGAGGCTGACCCTGGAAGTGCCCCCAAAGTTTCATAGCACCGCGCAAATCCACCTCAGCGCCCCGTGCAAGGGCGAAGACGCGCGGCTTTCCTGGCGCACGCGCCTGCACCCAAAGGAGGGTTGATGCGACCCTTGGGAATGCGAATTACCTTTGAATTGGTTTTGGGGGCGGTTCTTGCCACCTCCGTGATCGTGTACTTGCGCCAGTCGCGACGCCTGCTCGAAGACGAGCGCCGCCTCGATACGGATGCGCAGACCCTGCGGTTGCTCCAAGAAGCATTGCGCCAGAAGGATCTGCGAATGCTTTCTGCCGTGACGCCCGAGGAAGTGCCGGCGGATGGCAATCATGCCGGAATGGCCAAGAAAGAGGCGGTCATCGAACGGTTGGATCGTGAATTGGCGGAGAACCGCGGCGCCATCTCATCTCTTCAGGCCCAACTTTCAGCCGCCAACGACCAAAACGCCAAGGCCGCCGCGAGCGCCGCGGACCGCTTGCAAAAGCAGCAGACAGATGCCCAGGCTCAATTGGATGACTCGCAAAAAAAGCTCGACGCAGCGGTGTCGGAGTCACAGATTGCCCGCCAGCGCGCTGCCGCCTTGGAAGCGGATAACGCCAAGCTGAAGACGGACGCCGCCGCCGTCACCACTCGCGCCTCCGACGTGGGCCACATCATTGCCGGGCTCCAGGATCTCGATCACCGCCGCGACGTTTACCTAACATCCATCCTCCGCCGTTACCGGGACATCACCGGCGAGTTCCGCGCCATGAGCGGTATGCTGGACACAGGCCACGACCCGGGCTCGAATGCGTGCAGTGGCGCGGTGCTGAGCCGGATTCAAAATGCCGTCAGCTCGGCTGAGGATGACATGCGGCAATTGAGCGAACTGAACGCTCGCGCGCAGAAACTGCAGAAACAACTCGACCAGAAGTGACCCGGCACGGCGATTAGTCAGGCACCCGCTAACGTCGTACGAAGCCAGTCGACCGTCCGCCGCAGACCGTCTTCAAATGAGACGAGGGGTTCGTACCCCAGCGTGGTGCGCGCCAGGGAGATGTCTGCGGTCGAGTGCCGAACGTCTCCATCCCGCGGCGGAGCGTATCGCGGTTTAACCTGAAGGCCGAGAATTCCATTGAGCACGGCGATGGTTTGATTCAGCGTCGCGCTCTTGCCGGTGCCGACGTTGATGACTTTGCCCGGAGCAGCCTTCGCTTGGCAGGCGCGCAGCGTGGCGTCAACCACATTGGCCACGTAGGTAAAATCGCGCGACTGTTCGCCGTCGCCAAAAATCGTGGGCGTGTTCCCTCGAAGGTAGGCGGCAATAAATATGGATAGCACGCCGGTGTAGGCAGACTGTGGGTCCTGGCGGGGGCCGAAAATGTTGAAATACCGCAAGGCGACAACTTCCAGCCCGAAACTGCGGTTAAAGATCTGGCCATAGTACTCGTCGGCCAGTTTCGTGAGCGCGTACGGCGAGAGGGGTTGCGGCATCTGGGTCTCGACGCGGGGCAGGGCAGGATCGTCGCCGTAAGCGGCGGCAGTTGCCGCCATCACCACGCGCTTGGCGCGGGCGTCACGGGCCGCCAGCAGAACGTGAAGCGCGCCGTTCAGATTGACCATGGTCGTCTCGACGGGGTCTTCCATGGATCGCACCACGGAGGCCAGCGCGGCGAGGTGGATGACGTAATCAACTCCGGCAAAATGCGGGCGGATGGACTCCAGATCCCGAATGTCAGCCTGGCGGAAGTCGATTTTACCTTCGACCGACGCGAGGTTTTCGGCGTGCCCCGTGGAGAGGTTATCCAAAACGCGGACGGATTCACCACGCCTCACCAACTCTTCAACCACATGCGAGCCGATGAACCCTGCGCCGCCGGTAACCAGATAAAGAGCCACGCTGTGCCCTCGCCACCAGAGATTTATTGAGTTTAGCATGAGCCCCGAAGTGGAGTGGGTCCAGCATTGTCGATTGTGCTTGACAAGATCTAATGTATGATGCTACAATATAGAAGTGGTTGATAAATTATCACGCACTTCCGGTATTGATCCAATTCCCCCAGCTTGTGAGGGAGTTGTTTTCCCTAACGCGGGGATGGTAGTTAGGCAGCGTCTATTTGTCCGTTTTTTGGCCCGAATCGAGCGATTCTTCAACATGAAAAATGAAGGTTGCTCCTGCGATGTTGATGAAAACAAAGGACCGCTGTCTGACATTTTGTCATCTACCCTGAGAAGTGATTGAATACAAATGGGTTATCTAAAACCCTGAGATGTTATTGAAAATACGCTAGATAACCGGGAAAACCCCAACATGTAACCTGCGGGATGCCGACTGCCGCTTACTACCCTGAGATCTTCTAGCAGACAAAGACACTTATTGCCCCTGGCCGGAAGTCTCCGCTTCCGGTGCTAACGGGAACTTGATCGGTTTCCGGTCGCGTTGGGAGCGGTAGAGCGCCTCGAAAATCTCGACCGTTTTGCGGCCTTCCTCGCCGGGGATCGACGACTCACGGCCTTCTCGGACGGCCTTTAAAAAGTCGGAAATCTGGAGTTGGTGATAGTATTCGATAGGATTAATACTAAGAAAAAAATCGGTGTCTTCCTTCTGCCACTTTTTCAATAACTCTTCTTCCCCTGGGACAGTCCACAAATCGTTGAGGGGAGGTTCGGTGATACTCGACATCCCCGCGATGAACATGGCCCCGCCATCCGTTTGGACGCCGATGGAGGCGCCGTTGCTGCCGTGCACGTAGACCTTCCCGTAGAGCGCAGGGTTTTGCGAGTTGCTGACCACGATGTTGCCCAGCGCGCCGTTTTTGAAGCGGAGCGCCGCGACCGCCGTGTCATCCACCTCGATGTAAGGGTGATTCAGATTCGCCCAAAATCCGAAGAGCTCGTCGGCCTCGCCCATGTACCAATGGAGCAGGTCAAGCTGGTGCGGAGCCTGGTTCACCAGGACTCCTCCGCCTTCCCCCTGCCACGAGCCGCGCCATGGATCGCTGCGATAGTAGGCCTCGTCGCGCCAGCCATACATGGCGACCGAGCCGAGGATCGGGCGCCCCACCCTGCCATCTTCGATCGCCTTCTTGATGCGCACACACGGGGCATAGAAGCGCCGCTGGGAAACCATCCCCACTTTGACGCCGCTCTCTTTCGCCGCATTAAGGATGGCGTCGCAATCCGCCAGCGTCGATGCCAGAGGCTTTTCAATCAGGACGTGAACGCCGGCCTTCGCGGCCTTGACGGCATGAAGCGCGTGCAGCGGGTGGGGAGTGCAGATCGTAAGGGCTTGAACGCCTTCGCGGGCAATCATCTCCTCGACGTCCACATAGGCTTTCACGTTGTAGGTGGCGGCAAATTTCTCGGTTCGGGCCACGTCCCTGCCGCAAACGGCGACAAAGCAGGATTCCGGCGCGCGGCTGAGGGCCTTGGCGTGCAGGTGCCCCACTTTCCCGCATCCGACAAGGGCGGTTTTGATCGGGTCCATTAACACTCCAGGATGACTTTCAGCAGGCCGGGCTCACGATCGTACAAGCGTTTGAACCATGCCGCGCCCTCGACCAGAGGCGGCGTGGCGCTGACGAGTGCTTCCGTCTTGATGGCTCCGCGCGCCAGCAAATCCAGGCAGGCGGGATATTCACCGTTACTGGCGCAACTCCCCGCTAGAGTCAATTGCCGCGACACCACCGCTTGCAGCGGGATTTCCACCGAAGGCCGGAGATTCCCCACGAGGGTCAGTGACCCGCCCTTGCGTAAGCAATCGACGGCGGTTTTAATCGTCGGGCTCAACCCTACAACTTCGATGGCAACCTCCGCCCCTTGCCCCTGAGTAAGGCTCCTTACCTCCGCAGGAACGTCGCAATCATCTGCCTTCAGGCTGACGTCAGCGCCCAGTGTCTGCGCCAGCTTGAGCTTCTGCGGCTCCAGATCCACCGCGATGATCCTTCCGCACCCGGCCGCGCGCAGGGCCTGCACCACCAGAAGTCCGACCATACCGGCGCCGACGACCACCGCGGTGTCGCCCAGCGAAATGGGCGTGCGATTCACCGCGTGCACCGCCACGGAAATCGGTTCAACCATGGCAGCTTGCTCGAAGGAAACGGCGTCGGGGAGACGATATAGAATCCGGGCGGGCAGGGCGACATACTCGGCGAAGGCGCCGGGCTGCCGGTAGTCCTCGCAAGAGACTCCTAGCACGCGGCGATTGTCGCACAGGTTGATCAAGCCGCGCTGACAGAACCAGCATGCGCCACAGGAAATAGTCGAGTCGAAAGTTACCCGGTCGCCTGCGTGCCAATCCTTGACCTGATTCCCCACCTCGGCCACGACGCCGGCAGCCTCGTGGCCCATGATAATCGGGGGACGGCGACGTCCGGTCGACCCGTCCATTCCATGCACATCGCTGCCGCAGATCCCGCACGTCCGCACCTTGATCAAGACCTCGTGGCCGGCGATCTGCGGATCGGGCACCTCCTCGAAAACCAAATAATTGTAGTCCGCAAGCGATAGTGCTTTCATGTTTTGCGCGGCCTCATCCGCATTCACAGCATTCGCCGAACACTATACTCCAAAAGCCGGGAGGGAGAAACGCCGGGAGTGTCTGGAGGCGGAAGGCCGGCGGCGATCCCTATTCACAGTCCTTGCCTGTCGACGTCGCTCCGCTTGGCTTCAATAGGAGGGCGTTTCCTCAAAATGCGCGCTGCCTGCCATTGAGACGAGCCGGGTGGAAGGCAATTACCACGAAGGGCATTTATCGCTTGACAAGTAAATATGCTTCACTTATCATAATTAATGAGAACAGCCCCTCTTAGGCACGCCTTGAGTCTCCTGAACTAAGTCTGGTTATCTCTTACGACATTTTCACTACGACAACCATGGAGGTTGTCTTTTTGGTACAGCGTCTCTCAGTGTCTCTCAAGCCGGAGGGCCAATGAGGTTCTGACGATTTGCCTGCACTGGCTAAACCTGCCAGCGCTGCACAACAGGCTCTGGGGCTGGCACTCCCTGGGGAGTTCGGGCATAGTCCCGAGAAACTTTAACTGAAAGTACAACACAAGGGAGTAGGCCCGCGAGGCCGCCCCATTCGAGAGGAATAGAGAAACACATGCCAACAAAACTTTTTGTAGGGAATTTGCCCCACAGCACGACCGATGCAGGTTTGACCGAATTTGTGACCAACGCAGGCTTTCAAGTGGCGTCTGCCGTGGTGATTCGCGACAAGATGACGGGGTCGCCGCGCGGCTTTGGCTTCGTCGAACTCGGCGAGGGCGAGGATGTTCAGCGGGCAATCGCCGGCTTGAATGGCCAGTCGCTCGATGGCCGGCCATTGACCGTTAACGAAGCGCGTCCCCCGCGCAATGACTTTTCCCGTCCCCGTGGTGGTGGCGGTGGTGGTGGCCGCGATAACTTCAGCCGCAGACGCGATTACTAAGGCTGGAAAGTCTCGCGCCGGCAGGTTGCGGGTTTCAGCAAACCGATTCTCGCGCTAAGGGCCGGCAGTTCGCGAACGGATTGACTTGTGGTGTGCCCGAGGCGCACAAGCTCGCCCCGGATTCACTCATGAGAAGAGGCGGGCGGAGCCAACAGTTGGGGCGCGAGCCCCATTCAACTGTCATTCTCCGCTCCCTCGAATTCGCCCGCGAATTCAGTCCGCTCCCCGGTCGACAAGTCTGGCGGCGTGAGTGAGGGAGGACAATCATGGAACTTCCACAAGGCATCGACAGCAAGTTTCGTTACATTCTGGTGGCGGCGAAACGCGCCCACCAGTTGCATGCCGGGGCCAAAGCACGCGTCCAGAGCGAGAGTAGAAAAGTAATTGTCATTGCGCAAAGGGAGGTTTGTTCGGGACTTGTGCCCTTCATAACGTTCGATGGGCCCGGAGACACTCTCGGCAAAGTCGCGAAGTTGAGCGCTGTTTAGCTGCGTTTCAACCTCCCCTCATAACTCGCCTTCATGATGTTCACATTGCCCCAGTCCCCCATAAACCTAGCCCAGGACTTCCCATGCTAGAGGGCAAGACTCGCCATCCTATTTCCGCAAATAAGTATCCGTTCCATCAAGCCAGTCGTGGCGGATGGGGCTGAACACATCGATTCCGACCGTATCTTCCATCGCCATGGCGCTGTGCGGAACGCTCGAAGGGATCACCAACACCTCGCCGGCGCGCACCATCACCTCGCGCCCTTCCATTTCAAACTTCAGTTCGCCTTCGAAGACGATACTGATCTGCTCAGCTTCGTGGTGGTGGAGCGGGACCATGCAGTCCTTGAACAGCCATAGCTTCGCCACCATAACCTTTTCGCCGGTGATCAGCTTCCTCCACAGTTTGTCATTCAGAATCTCTTTCTTAACATTCGCCCACGCCAAATGCTGCATCGCATGCCTCCCAAGGGTAACGTCCGAAGTCCGGGGTCCGGAGTCCGAAGTCAGCGGACCCTGAATCGCGGTCCATTTTCGGGCTCCGAAAAATCTGGCCCCAAGCCCATTTGTATCGTACACGCATCGGGCCGAATTTCGCGATAAAATGGCTGCGGCCGATCCACTGTTGAAATCGAAGTTGGAGTTTTCCTCCCGGTCATTCGCATCTTGGACTCCGGACTTCGGACATCGGACTTCCACCTATGCTCACAGCCGCCGCGCTTCACTTGTCACTCACCGCGGGATTCCTACACCTCATCGATTACCTCGCGCTCGTCTATCTGGCAATGCTACTTTGGATTCCCTTCTACTGGTTCGTATTTCACGCCGCCATCCGTTTCTGGCGGCGGATGGGCAATCGCGCGTTTGCGGTGGCGTTCCCGGTCTGGTTGATTTTCGCCATTGGCATCATTATTTCACGCCATAGTCTTCTCTCGCGCCGGATGGATCGCAGCGCTCTAACCTGGGCAGTCGGCAGTGTCCTGTTCTTTGTCGCAAGCTGGCTGGATGTGCAAACGCGGCACGCCTTCGGCTGGCGGCGCTTGGTGGGCCTGACCGAATTGAATCCGCAGCACCGCTTGTGTGGAGTGATTCGCACGGGGATTTATGGGCGGGTGCGCCATCCGCGCTACCTGCTTTACATGCTGATGATCTTCGGCATGGCCTTCCTAACAGGGGCGCCGGCAATTTTTTTGCTGGCATTTCTGACCATCCTGTTGTATCAAATTGTCGCACCGCTTGAGGAGCACGAACTCCTGGACCAGTACGGACTCCAATACGCGGACTACCGCCAGTCAGTTCCACGGTTCGTGCCTCACTTCGGGCGGACACCCGAAACCCGGATTTCGTCCTGAACGGGAGGATTACATGTATAAGCGTCTGTCCGTCTTCCTGGTTGTCGCTATGGGGATGGCGACCCTGCCACTTTGGGCTCAGCAGCCCTGCCCCAGTTTTTCCGTTGCCGTGGGCACGGATGAAGACAAGCTCATGCTCGCCATCAATGGCGCGGACAATCCGCAGCAACAACTCGCCGCCCTCGACAGTTTCGCCAAGGATCACGCCGACTCCAAGTTTATGCCCTGCGTGAATGAGTACTACTCGACCGTCAATTTCAAGTTGAAGGACTACGATAAATCGATCGAGTACGGTGAAAAGGATTTGGCGGCGAACTACCAGGATCTGAACCTTCTGTTCACCGTGATGCGCGCCTATGCCGCGAGTACCAAGGTGACCGACGCTGCCTTCGACGCCATCAACAAAGTGCCGGATCAGGCCAAGACCGAGATCGGCACTCCCTCGCGGCCGGCCAAGGCCACTGACGAGGAATGGGACAAGATCCAGAAAGAGAGCCAGGAGCTTACCAAGGATAGCCACGACTTGTCCGTGTGGGCGTTCTTCCAACTCTTGCCGCGCGTCACCGATCCGCCAAAACAGGTTCAGGTTCTCGACGGTTTCGTTAAGGCCTTTCCCGATGTGGAGAAGGACGACGCGGCCCAAGTGAACCATGCTTACTTTGATGCCTATCGGATGCAGAACAACCTCGACAAGACCGTGGAGTACGGTGACAAGGTCATTGCCGCAGACCCCAACAGCGTCGTAGTGCTCAACACTATGGGTTTGATCAATGCCTTCTACCTTCCTCATCCCTCCCCGGAGAAAGCCGCGGGCTACGCTCAGAAGGGTCTTGCCGCGGCCGAAGGGCTCAAGAAGCACGACGGGGTTGACGATACTGCGTTCAAGAAGGAACAGGATACCCAGGTCGGCATTGCCCATTTGGTTTTAGGATACGCCGCCCTGATGAAGGCAGGAAGGGCCACGAAGTTTGGGCCGATAACGGATGAACTGAATAACTCCAGCAAACTGCTGGACGGCAATCCTGGGCTCCAGGGTCAAGCCCTCTATTACCTGGCCTTCGCCTATGAAAAGGAGTATCCCGCCAATCACCCGGCAGCCGCTGCCGCTCTGAGCAAGGCCGTAACCTTGCCGGGACCTTTCCAGGGCCAGTCGCAGGCCCTGCTGGCGAAGGTCAAGGCCGCTGGGAAGTAGTTAGCGCACGGACTAGTCACTGCGGGCTGGGAGGGTTGGGGTCGAATCCCCGACCTTCCTTCGGCTCCACGCAAGCCTTCAGTCATTCCGGAGCCGCTGGTTGCCTTGGCGTTTCCAGAACCAATATACCAGAAGCCCCAACCCCAGCATGACCGCTCCGAATCCCGCCTCGTACGGCTCCTCCCTGAGGGTATTCGCGAGGAACAAAGCTGAGCCCAGCACGAAGATGATGGGGACGTAGGGGTACCCATAGACTCGGTAGGGCCGGGGGACGTCCGGCCGGGTTCGGCGCAGCACTACCACTGCCAGCGCCGTCAGCGCGTAGAACACAAACGCGGCAAAGATGACGTAGGTATAAAGCTGTTCGTAGGTTCCCGCTGCCACCATGATAATGGCCCACACGGCTTGAATCAGCAGCGCGAGGTGCGGCGTGTGGTAACGCGGATGCACGCGCGCGCACCAGCGGAAGAACAGTCCATCCTTGGCCATGGCGTAATACACCCGGGGCGCAGCCAAAATGCTTCCGTTAAGACTGCCTAGGGTGGAAATGATGATCAGCAGCGAGACAAGGTACGATCCGGTGTGGCCAAACATGCGCACCGCCGCATCCGCTCCCACCCGCGAAGAACGCGCCACCTGATCCAAGGGCAAGACGTGGTAGTAAACCAGATTCATCGCCATGTAGAGCGCGATGACGGCCACGGTTCCGAGGATCAGCGCGAGAGGCATATTGCGCTCCGGACGCTTCACTTCTCCGGCTGCGAAGGTGCAGGCATTCCAGCCTTCGTAAGCCCAGAAGGCCCCGACCATCGCCACTCCGAAAGAAGCCGCGAACCGGTGACCCGTGGGCACCGCGAGCGTTGCGGGCCCGCCCGGCAATCCCCTCACCAGCACGTAACCCAGCAGGATGATCACCGCAATGGCGCCCAACTTCAGTCCCGTTAAAATGGATTGCAACGCGCCGCCCTCGCGCACGCCGCGGTAGTTGATGGCAGTCAATACCAAGATCGAGGCGGCCGCCACAGCCTTCTGCTCCCAGGGCGTCAGGGGTAAGAACTCGTTGGTGTATTCGGCAAAGCCTACGGCCAGTACGGCGATGCCACCCGTTTGCGCGGCAACGAAAAATGACCAGCCGCAAAGGTAACCGGTCAGGGGCCCGTAGGCTTCGCGAAGAAAAACATACTGCCCGCCCGCCTCCGGCATCATTGCGGTCAACTCCGCAAAGGAAAGCGCGCCGAACAGGCTCAGCACGCCCGTGACCGCCCAAACCCAGAGCACCGCATTCTTGGTGCCCAACGAGCGCGTCATCTCCGCCGGCACGATGAAAATGCCCGTGCCAATCATGATCCCGATGACGATGGCCGTGGCTTCCCACAAGCCCAGCGCCCGCACTAGTTGCGGCGGCGCAGAGGTGGCAACCGTCGTGGTCGAACCGTTTGTAGTAGAACTCATGGATGAGATCAAGCCTACCCGAGAGCAGGCGGCCGCTTCCACGCTCGGCCTGGGCTTGCCACACAATAGAAGAATCCGTCGACAGGGTCAATCGGAGAAGCGGTGGCACAGGCACTCTTGCCTGTGCCGGAGGCTGAGGCCTCCCATGAAGAGGACACAGGCAAGAGTGCCTCTGTCACTTACGCTTTGCGCTCCGCGGCGAAGTTAGGCGTGGTGAACGCCGCCTCCAAGGGCAGGGCAGGGAACAGTTCCGGGTGAATCAGGTGGGCGAGGATTTCGAGGCTTTCCACCATGCGTGGCCCGGGGCGGCTGAAGTAGGCCGAGCCGTCGGTGGCGTAAACGCGTCCCGTTTTCATCGCGGGCAGATCGTGCGCGCCTTCCATCTTCGCCAGGATTTCTCCTTCCTTGGCGCAGCGGCTAAGACTGAATCCGCAGCAGGTGAGGACCAGAATCTCCGGCGCGAACTCCCGCACTCTTTCCCACTCGATTCGGCGCGACGGCCGGTGGGGAATGGCGAGATCGTCGTGCCCGCCGGCGATTTCCACCAACTCCTTCATCCAATGACCGCCGCAGAACGGCGGGTCGACCCATTCCATGCAGAACACTCGCGGACGGCGCGAGACGCTGGCGGTCTTCTGCCGGACCGCGTCGATTCTCTTCCGCAGGCTGTCACGAACCTCTTGGGCCTTCGCCTCCGCGCCGATCGCCGAGCCGACGGTTACAATGTTTTCAAGGATGTCGTCCAGCGAATGCGGCTCGAGGTTCACGACCATCGGCTGGGACGGCAGGTTTTTCGCCGCTTCTTGCACCCGATCATACGAAACGGCGCAGACATCGCACAGCCGCTGGGTTAACACCAGATCGGGCTGCAACTGCTCAAGCAGCGGAACGTTAAGTTCGTAGAGCGTTCCCGATTCGATCAATGCCTTGCTCACCGCCGCATCGATTTCCCCGCTCGAGATGCCATCCGGAATATTCGACCGAGTCACCTTCGGGATTTGGGCCGCCTCCGCGGGATAATCACACTCATGCGTCACCCCCACGAGCGAACTGCCTTGCCCGAGAGCGAAAACTATTTCCGTGGCGCTGGGGAGTAAGGAACAAATCCGCACGTTCGCCAATCCTTCCTGGGTTCGAATCGGCTGCAAAAGCCGTGGGGCGCTCGCAAAGTGCTGTGTAACCGACCACCATCATACCAGTGGCGACAAGCGGCAGGGAAGCCTCGCGGCTTGGTCCCCTCGAGCAACCCAAGTTTGACAAACCGTCCGGTGCAATCCAGAATGAATGCTCTCTGCTTCCGTGGAAACTCTACAGAGACGCTGCGTGAAGTGAGTCGGCTTCCGGGAAGAGGGTATAATGGACATGAGTAGATGCGGGGTGTGCTAATGGCGAAAACTCGATACTGGCTTTCCTTCGACCTCGGTTTGCACGGGAACTATGAAGAGCTTTACGAATGGCTCGACGCACAGGACGCTCGCGAATGTGGTGACAGCGTGGCCAGCTTCGTTTCCGAAAAGACGCGGGAAATGCTGGCCGATGAAATCGGGCAAATACTAGGAGGCAACTCAAAAGCTAGAGTCTATCTCATTGCACTGCACGAAGGCGGGAAGTTCATCCTCGGCAAAAGGAAACCTGCGCCTTGGGAAGGCTACTCTCGAGTTTCGGTTGAGTCAGAAGAAGAAAGATGAACAACGTTTGTGCCGATTCCGGCTTCCTGATTGCCCTTTATGACTCGTCGGACTCCTACAATGCCACAGCGCGGCGGTTATTCCAAGAGAACCTCGACCGGCCCCCATTCAATCGGTTCGCCCTGCCTTGGCCCATCATGTACGAGACGCTTTCGACAAGGCTTGCTCGCGATAGGAGAACGGTGGAAATGATCGAGCGAGACCTGAAACGCATGGAGATGCGCCGGCAGCTCGAGTATTGGGACGACAAGCCGTTCCGGGATCAGGCCTTTGAGAATTTCGTGCGTGAGATCGATAAGCCCCGTCTTCATTACCGAGCCTTGAGCCTTGTCGATCGAGTCGTCCGCCTGATGTTGGCCGATGTCAATCTAAAGATGGATCTTTTTATCACATTTAACGGCGGCGATTTCCACGACGTGTGCAGAGAATCGAGAATCGTGATGATTCCCTAGGTTCACTTGCCATGATCTGGGAGTTTGTTGTAATCCGCCTTGGAGAATGAGAATGTCGAATCAGATCACCCCGCAGGATGTATTGAACGCCCTCCGCGCCGTGAAGGACCCCGATTTGGGGCGCGACATCGTCACCCTGGGGTTCATCAAGGAATTGGAAGTTGGCGACAAGCGCGTCTCCTTCGGGCTGCAACTGACCACGCCCGCCTGCCCGGCGCGCGACCAGCTCGTGCTGCAGGCTCGGGCGGCGGTGATGGCGCTCGGTGTTCCGGATGTGGAAGTCCGAGTGGTGGCGCCCGCGCCGGCGCGCGCTCCCGGTCGGACACTGATTCCGCAGGTGAAGTACACCATCGCCGTGGCGAGCGGCAAGGGCGGGGTGGGGAAGTCCACCGTGGCGGCAAACCTGGCCGTGGCCCTCCATCGCGCCGGCGCCAAGGTGGGCCTGATGGATACCGATGTATATGGCCCCAGTGTGCCAATTCTGATGGGGGGAAACGAAGCGCCGTACGTGGTGGAGGGCAAGATCGAGCCTCCCGTCGAGTACGGCGTCAAGATCATGTCCATGGCGTTTTTCCTGCCCAAGGATGAAGCGGTTATTTGGCGCGGCCCCATGTTGCACAAGACCATCCACCAGTTTCTCGGCGATGTGCGCTGGGGAGAACTCGACTATCTGGTCATGGATATGCCACCGGGCACGGGCGATATCCAATTGAGCCTTTCGCAGACCATCCCGCTCACCGGTGCGGTGATTGTTTCCACGCCGCAGGATCTGGCGCTGACCGTGGCCTCCAAAGCCATCGCTATGTTTCAGAAGTTGAACGTGCCCATCCTCGGCATTGTGGAAAACATGAGCTACTATCTGTGCCCAAAATGTGGCAATCGCGAAGAGATTTTCGGTCACGGCGGGGCGCGCGAGGCCGCGAAAAAACTCAACATCGCGTTCCTGGGAGAGATTCCGCTCGACCTGTCGATTCGCGAGCAAAGCGATGCCGGCAAGCCTGTGGCACTCGATGACTCGACGATTTACGGCAAATCTTTCCAGGAAGTCGCCGGCAAATTGGTGTCGCAAGTCAGCATTGGAAGTGATCGAACGACGGAGGACATTTCAATAGAGTAGTCGGTCGTCAGTTCTCAGTTTTCAGTTGAAACCAACCGCCAGCGCTTTGGGCTTTTGCTGACGACTGATGACCGAGGACTGAGGACTTGTTTTCCCATGCCCCCGATTCCTACGAAGATCAAACTCGCTGCGGGCGGAAACACCCTGGCGGTTCATTGGTCGGACGGCCATGAGAGTGCGTACCCCTACCGCTACCTTCGCGGCAAGTGTCCCTGCGCCACCTGCGATGAAGCGGCTCCGGTGGCCGAAGAGGCCGTGGGCGGACTGCCGATTTTGGGTCAGAAACCATTGCACCCTGAGCGTGCCGAGTTAGTCGGGCGCTACGCTCTGCAAATCTATTGGAGCGATGGACACTCGAGCGGCATTTACTCTTTCCCGTACTTGCGCAGCCTGTGCCCGTGCCCCGAATGTACGACGGCCCGTTGCGCCGGGCTTTAGCCCGGCTTCAGAATGTGGAGCCGGCCGTAAGGCTGGCCTCTACTCTGGCACCTGGCGGCTTCTGTGTTGCCACACCATCAATCGTTAAGCAGCATAAACCCGTGATTGAAGTTGCTCGATCGATGGAATAAAATGTATCCCCGCTGAAGGCTTGAAGGGCGCCGACTTTCGACAACTTGGGAGGTCACATGGAGAGCTGGACTGTGCGCATACTACTTGCCGCCGGGGCATTCCTGATCGCGGCTTTGTGCGTGGCCGCGCCCAAGGGTCCTATCCCAACCACTGGGATGTTACTGGTTGCGAATAAAGGTGATCACACGCTGGGTATTATCGATCCAGCGGAGGGAAAGCAGATCGCAGTCGTGGACGAAAACGGTATCACCGGTCACGAATTGGCGGCATCGCCCGATGGCCGCCGCGCCTTTGTTCCCATCTACGGGAATTCCGGCGTGGGTTCGCCCGGCACCGACGGCCGCACGATCGACGTCTTTGATTTGGCCACGCGCAGGCTCGTCAATACCATTAATCTGGGGAAGCCTTTGCGCCCACACTGCGCGGTCTTTGGACCCCAGAATGGCTTGCTTTACGTTACGACGGAACTTGGCGATTCAATCACCATCATCGATCCAAGCAACCTGCGAATCCTGGGAACAGTGCCCACTGGCCAGGCGGAGTCGCACATGCTCGCCATCAGCCACGACGGAAAACGCGGCTACACGGCCAATGTTCACGTGGGGACCGTCAGCGTGCTGGACCTTGAGGCGCGCAAGACGCTCGCAGTGATCCACGTCTCGCGGGAGACCCAGCGCATTGCGCTTTCTGCTGACGACCGCTGGGTGTTCACCGCCGACCAGACCCAGCCGCAGCTTGCCGTTATCGACACGGCGACCAACGAAGTTACGAAATGGATTCCTCTCGAAGGGCTCGCCTACGGCACGGGCGCGACGATGGACGGCAAATGGCTTCTCGTTACCATTCCCTCGCTCGGCAAAGTGGCCGTTGTGGATGTGAGTTCAATGAGCGTGGTGCGCTCGATCGACGTGCCCAAGTCGCCGCAGGAAGTCCTGGTGCGGCCCGACGACCAGGTGGCGTATGTCTCCTGCCACGAGAGCAAGAAGGTGGCGGCCATTAATTTGCAAACCTGGAAGGTGGATAAGTTGATCGAAGCCGGGAAGCTTGCCGACGGGCTGGCGTGGGCCAACGGACAATGAAAGGATCGGGTGATCTGATCATCTCGTCATCGGGTCATTTAAAAGCTGTCCCTTGTCCTTAGTCCAGAGTAAGTGCGGGGCAGCGGCCGAAGCTTTATCGCAACTGACGACTGACCACGGGCAACGGACAGATACAAAATGTTCCGCTGACCCGATGATCAAATGACCCGATTCCTTAGACAATTTCGACTTGGCAGTGTTTAACCAGGCTCTTGAATTTGAGGGCGTCGGCTTCGCTGCCCACGATGGCCGCGTAGTGCATGGGCACGGCGATTTTGGGATGAATCGCGAGTGCCGCTTCCGCGGCTTCGTCCGCCGTCATGACATACGTCCCCGACACCGGCAAGAGAGCGATGTCGACAGCGATGTCATTCATCTCCGGGATGAAGTCCGTGTCGCCGGCGTAATACACGCGCGTGCCATCCATGGTGATCACAAACCCCAGACCCTTTCCTTCCTTGGGATGGAAGACGTGTCCTGGCTCGCGAAACTTGTTGACGTTGTAAGCGGGAACCGCTTCGATCTCGATCTTGCCGACGGTAAACTTCCCACCTGGATCGAGAAAGCGAATCTGCTTTACTTGCAAGCCCTTCAGCCCGTCCTTGCAGAGCGTGCTGGCGATAATGGTGGTCCCGGGAAAGACCACCTTGTTGAGATCCTCCAAGCTGAGGTGGTCGAAGTGTTCGTGGCTGAGCAAAACGATGTCAGCTTCGTCACGCGCGGGAACTCGAAAGGGGTCCGTGTAGATGACTCGCGATCCCTTGATTTTGAAGGTGTCATGAGCAATGCGGGTAAAATCGAGGTTCAGAAGTTTCACCATGCGCCTCCCACTCGGTTACGTGCTGCGCACCCGCGCGCTGCGGGACGCTCATCTAGTAGAATAACACCACGGTCCGGATAAACGCGAAGCCTTCCAACCATTTTGCAATCTGTGCTAGAATCATTCACGCATTGAAGTCAGATGGGCCGTTAGCTCAATTGGCAGAGCAACTGACTCTTAATCAGTAGGTTGGGGGTTCGATTCCCTCACGGCTCACCATCTAACTTGTGTGTTTTCAATACCTCCTGTTTTTCATAGCCTGCCTAAGGTCATAAAGTGTTCCAAAAGTGTTCCAAAAGTCGTCAGTTGGGCCTCGGTGTTCCAAAAGTCCTCTTGTGTTCATTGGCCCGCCGGTCCAGTTGTGCCAGGGCCTCTCTCATCATATTCAGCTTGGCTTGGCTGTAACGTTTGAAGACTTGCGCATCTCCTTGCCGCAGCATGAGAGTGACGAAGTGGTCCGAAACGCCGCCTGCGCTGAGCCGACTGGCAAAGGTATGCCGGAGGTGGTAGAGCGGGAAGTGTGGGATGCCGGCTCGTTTCAGCGTTGAAGTCCAGGTTGTTTTCAAGGTCGAGATATAGGGTTTGGTCGATGTCGGGTCTGTGGTTGGGAAGAGGTATTCGGATTTTCGGCTCGCCTTCATCTGCACCTTAAAGGCTCGTGCCGCCGGTTTGGTCATTGGCATATCTCCAATGCCGCTCGGGGTCTTAGAATCGGGGATGTGAACCACGAAATTCTCGAGATCAACTTGCTCTTTCTTCATGGGCATTAGTTCCTTGTAGGGACGAAGTCCCATCTCGGTGATAATAACAACGACGTTTCTCAAGTGTTCAGGCGCGTTGAATTCGATCTTCTGTTGCTCCGTGGCGGTGAGGTAATGGGGCTTCCGCGTGATTTTGTTCGCGGGAACGGGGAACTCAACCGCGGTGCACGGATTGCCTGCCAAACGCTTCAGCTTTACTGCGACGTTAAGAATTCGGCGTAAGACCCTGAATTCCTGGTGGACGGTAATCGGTTTTATGGGATCCCGGTATTGAACGCCGAACGTCGTGGGAACCTTCCTTCCCGATTCGAGGCGCCGCCGCAGGTGTTTTTCGATCGCCTCGGCAGAGATATCGATAAGCCTTGTGTTGCCGAACGTAGGTTTGAAGAGCTCAACGATGCGGAGATTCTGAAGGTGTGTCTTCTCCGCGCGAAACGGGGGCTTTGAGCGATTGGCCAAAAACCATTCCGCCCACTCGCTGAAGGTGAGGTTTTTGCTAGTGAGCACCGTCGGCAGTATCCCGTCGTCTCTGTCATTAAGCCGCTCCCTCAAGAAGCGGTCCGCCGCTTCACGATCCGTCGTCCCGGTTGACTCTTTTACAAGGTGACCTTCTAGATCCCGGTAGCGAGCCCACCAAAATGCGGATTTCTTGCGGGTGAATACAGTCCCGCAACTCTTACGAGGTCTTCCTGTAATACTCATTGATTCCTCCATTAACGACGAATTGGCGTCGCCACTTTTCAAGTTCAGAAAGGCTGAACCGAATTGCGCGACCCATCATTCGGAAATGGGGAATCTGCTTTCGCTCAACGTAAGCATACACCAGCGACGGGCTGACACCAAGAAACCGGGCCGTCTTCACATCGACGGGTGCTTCGAAGCCTTGGATCTCACTCTGATGAGCTGGCTCGCGAACGAATGGACTTTCGTGGGTCGTGCTCATGATGATGACTCCTTCCATGGGCTAACCTGCCCAACTCCACTGCGACGTCGAGACGTGGGAAAGCACCGGATCAGGTTTTCGTCCTATCCTTAAGTTCTGCTTCAAGTTGTTCAACAGTTGGCAAGCTCTCCTGCAAGCGTTTGGGAAGCCCCTCCGTAAACCGATACTGAGAGATTCCGACCGGCTTACCAAGGTCTCGAAGCGCGTATTCGGCTACTACCTTGTTCTTCGACTTGCAGAGTATGATTCCGATGCTTGCCTGATCGTCCGGGTGGCGAAGCAAATCATCAATGGCGGAGAGGTAAAAATTCATCTTTCCGCTGAACTCCGGTTTGAAGTCCTGAGCCTTCAGCTCGACGACCACATAGGCACGCAATCGGAGATGGTAGAAGAGCAAATCAACGCGGAATTCCTGACCTCCTAGCTCGATCGGATATTGACTGCCGACAAACGCAAAGCCGATCCCCAGCTCCAAGAGAAAGTATCGAAGGTGATTTATAAGCGCCCGCTCCAGGTCCCTTTCATGAGCAATTTTAGCAAGGGTCAGGAATTCGAAGTTGTACAGGTCCTTGGGGACCTGCTGGGCGAGGTCCGATTGCCCTGGCGGAAGGGTTTGCGTGAAGTTTGACTGCGCTTTTCCCTCCCGATGGCGAAGACCCGTTTCGATTTGATGCACAAGGACATTCCGGCTCCACCCATGCTGCAACGCAGCCCTCGCGTACCACTCCCGGTCGTCCGAATCCTTCAGGAGGTCGAGGATTCGGAGGTTGTGGCCCCACGGAATTTGTCCAACAACCTGTTGGACAATTGACTCATCTGGCCACGCCTCCGCAAATGCGCGCATATAAAGGAGATTCGTCCGGGATAGTCCATTCATTTCTGGAAACTCGCTATGTAGGTCCCGAGCGAGGCGGTCTATGACCTTAGCTCCCCACCCCTGGTCTTTCTGTCGTGACAAGATATCCCGGCCGATACTCCAATACAGAAGGACGAGTTCCCGGTTAACGGACAGTGCCGCGCGGAGCTGGGCTGCCTGCACACGTTCTTTGAGACTTTTGAGAAACGATTCGTAGCCTTCTGGGACCCTCAGTTTGGTCATAGACTCACTTCCACTTCTTGTTGAATTCAAAGCCGTGTTCTCGAAACGTGGGCGCCTATTTCATTTTTCGCCGACGCCGGTCTAGCTGCCGACGGCAGTGGTGTTTCCGCACCGGCGGCACAGGAACGAACGGTCCCAATTTCTGCGCTTTAACGGAAAGATGCGACGGTTGTATCGCCACACGAGCCACCCCAAAAAGACCAGGGCGCCCACGTAGGCGTCTAACGCCCAACTGAATTCCCGGATGAATTCCTTTGCCTTGTGGACATTATCCGGCGTGAGTGCGCCGCCCACAAAGCACAGGAGTAGCAGCCCTGCCAACCACACCTTGAGCGTCGTCCAATACGACCACTTGGTTGGAGGGCTGAGGCGCGCGGAAAGACGGGTCTGAGACGTTCCGGTGGACGTCGTTCTTCCGCCCCACAGTCCGACCCCTCCGGTTCCAACCAACAGACCGCCCGAGCGCGACTGACCCTCGTCGGCAGAAAGACCCTGTTCATACGCTAGCGATACCTTGACGAAGTTTGTGGAATGACAAACTGAGCATTCCATAGCTTTTCTCCTCCTTCACCAAACTCCTGGAATTAAACGGTCGGGAGCCCCCCTTATATAATCGGCATATCCGGGCAGATTACTGAGGAGGTAGCGGTCCTCGCGTTCAACCCGGAACAGAATGAGCGCCACGTACATTGCGGCGGGGAACAACGCGAGCTTTGAGCCCAGTGTGAGCGCCGTCGAAGGGGCAATGAGCAACATTGCGAGATAGCCGGGATGTCGAACATAGCGATAGGGGCCGTGCCTCACCAGTTGATGACCAGACTCCGCCTGGATTCGAAGTTCCGTCGAAAAGAAGGCGTTCACCGCCATCGCCCAAATCTGAAGAGCATTGCCCCCAATAAGAGCGAGCAGTGCCGCGTCCTGCACTCCCCTGGGAAAGGGACACGTCCAGTGAATCCTGCCCACGTCGAAGGCACCCGAGGCAACCGTGGCCACAAACAGAAGGCTTCCCAAAGGGCGAACAGCGGGGTCGATACCCTCAGCCAGTGGCTGGCTCCGTTCGCCGGACAGAGCGGGACTAATTACCAGCGTGCTCACGAGGTCCAAAACTGCGTAGACCAATAGGTACCGCCGTAATGCCGGTTCGGCAACGCTCCCGGCGCACAGGAAGGCGATGCCCGCAAGAAGGGCGTTTGCGACACCCCATCGAATTATGGGCATCCTAAGAGTCATGGTGTCATCCTCAAAGCAAGTCGTTGTGAGTTTCCCTGCGGAGGCTCCGCGTGCGCGGCAGCCTGCGTCCGCTGGCTGGTAATGAGTCTTTGCGTTTCGGTCACCGTCTTGCGGGCGTATGCCTCTCCGTCCTCTGCGGCTTGCGGCGGGTGGCGGCTGATCGTCTGAATAACGTCTTGCGGATCGATGCCACGGGTGAGCGCGTGCCTTGCATAGGCCCGAGTAACCGTCAAGCGGGCGTAATAGCCTGGATTTGGCTTGTCGTGTCGGGACTGTTCCAGTTTCTGAATGAGATTTTCCGCTGATTCTCCCTGCCGAAGCTGACGCATGACCCAGTGCCAGTCACGCTCTGAATGGGTCCTCTTGTTGGATGAACCGTGACCGCCAGGCCGTAGGGAAGTGGTCGGTGCGTTCGCCTGAGCTTCTTCCAGCGAAACCTTGAAATCGCCTAAGCGGTAAAGCTCCGAGCTTTTCTGGCGCACCTCGATTCGATAGGGGGCCTCATATTTCTTGTTATAGAAGCCTGGCAGTCGCAGAACCCTCGTTGAATCGGTCGCGGCGAGATCGCCTCCAAATTCTCTCGCCATAACCCGCATCAGATTCTCCGCTTCAGCCTGGGACATTCCGTGCACCTTCCAAATCACCTGGTGCTTGCCTGGCGACGTGTCGATCACGAAATTGGGTCTGGGAAGCCTGACGCTCGTCTCAATTGCCTTGAGGGCGCGGTCGCTGTCCTGGTCCAGGTCGAGGTAGACATGGCGAATGGCTGCCACGTCCTGCTTCCTACGATGCGGAGAATCGCCATTGAGAGTGTTCTGGGAGATGTAGACATCGTACCCGTTCGCGTTGGCGTGCCGAAGCCACGCTTGCCATTTGGAAGAAGCGATGGCCTCCGTTGTGTTGACCTGCTGCACCGTATCGCTCTTCGCCCGGTGATGGATCAAAACCGCGAGGTAGTCCTGCGGCTCATAGTTCGCCTTGAGATATTCCTCAGGCGTCAGACGACGGCTTTCGGATGGACTCTGTCCTAGTGACGGCATGTCTGCTCCTCTCGAACGTAAAGCGGGGTTAAGTCGTAGCGATCCGCCTCCGGGTCGTAACCCTTGATTTCGAGGACCTCCGATACGAAACGCTGGCCGGGACGGCGCTTCAGTTGGACGATGACGCTTAGGGAGTCGGCAATGTTGCTTTTGATAGCGTGATAAGGAAGGTCGATGCCACTCTGCAAGACGCAACTGGTGAAGCGGGATAAGCCCTGTTGTGCCGATGTAGCGTGGACGGTGGAAAGGGTGCCGGAATGCCCCGTATTTAGCAGTTGCAGAAGGTCGAAAGCCTCACCGCCTCGAATCTCGCCCAAGATGATGCGGTCGGGGCGATGCCGAAGGGTGGCTTTCAAAAGGTCGCGGATCGAGACGGCGGGCAGCCCATTCTGCTCGCGCCGTGCCTCGAAACGGACGAGGTCATTTTTGTGGATCTGGATCTCAGAGGTGTCCTCAATTATGACGACCCGCTGGTCACCGGGGATATAGCTCGCCAGAATATTGAGCAGCGTCGTTTTCCCGGTCCCGGTCCCGCCGCTGATCAGGATGTTCCGGTGCTGAATGACCTGATTGGCAAGTTCGGAGGCCAAGCTTTGGGGCAGGGTTCCAATTCGAACGAGGTCGTCGATTGAGAAATGCCGAGCGTTGAATTTGCGAATAGTCAGAGTGACCCCGTTGACGCTGCAGGGTGGGATGACGGCAGCCACGCGGCTGCCGTCAGGTAGGCGGGAGTCGAGGATGGGCTTGGCCTCCGAAATATCGTCACCGAGTCGCCGGGCAATGTTCTTAACCGCGATCATCAAGGATTTTTCCGTGAGAGAAAGTCCCGGAACGGCCTCCAGATAGCCCTGGCGCTCTACAAAAACGCGATCATGCCCATTGACCATGATTTCGCTGATGTCCGCGTCCAAAATCAGCGACTCAATAGGCCGTAAGAACGGAAGAATCAACTCGAAGCCCTTCATATTTGCGCCTGCTCCTGCACTCGTTGCTGGCCTTGTTTGAAGGCAAAATGCCCTGATTGCCGGAAGGACCCGGAGTCGAGGGCGGCGGACTTCGAAACGTCCCGGCTGAGCCGGTCGGCAAGCGTGCTCGCGTCATGGGTATAAACCTGGGCATCCATGCGCGCACGCGAGAGAGCCACATAGGCGAACCGTTGGTTGACGAGGTCTCGGTTCTTCATTCCCTCATCGGGTACATGAATGATGACGCGGTCAACGGTCTGTCCCTGGCTGGAATAGCTGGTCATGGCATAGCCATAGTCGAGATGGGGATGATCCCGGAGATTAAATTGAGCGGTCCTTCCGGACTCCAAGCGCGGCCGCAGATTCCCCTGAGAGTCGATTCTTTCAATGCGAGCCAGCTCACGATTTGCGATGTTCGCCGCCTTGAAAGGCGCGGTGAACTGGACTCGGTCACCCTTCGCAAACTGCCTTTCCTCTTGCTGATAAACATTCACACCGCGGAGCCGTTTGGGATCGTAGGTAATCTCCTTCCCGTTCG
Organism: uncultured Acidobacteriota bacterium; assembly: GCA_963808085.1. Taxonomy (GTDB): domain Bacteria; phylum Acidobacteriota; class Terriglobia; order UBA7540; family UBA7540; genus Bog-366. The sequence continues at coordinate 647 of CAWEFC010000038.1, read as the reverse complement.
CGCGGCGGACAGTCAACAGATTCCGGTCTTTGTCCATCTGTGTGACCGACGCGTACTCCCCAGCCTTTACGCCAATCCGGCGGCTACCTTGCGTGTAACGAATGACATCACCAGGTCCATATCTCGCGGCCCACTGCCGGTCGGCGCCGGTTAATTCGTGGCGGTTTACGAGGATTTTGACCTGCTGATCCTTACCGGCGACCTTGCCCTGGCTCTGAAGGCTTTGGTGAACCTGACGGTTAATCTCCAGACGGCTCGGGTTGTCCGGCGATACAACGAGACTCGTTTCAGGGTACTTGAGATACTCGCGGGCGACGGACTTAAGGCGCTCTTCTGGGTCGGAGATTGTGTGAATGCGGCGTTGCTCCACCAGTTGATTCACGGCGTCGAGCGTCTTGCCCTGAACCATGGATTCGACGGCGCGTTTAAGTCCGGCATCTCGCTGCCGGACGATCTGATCCAGCCGGGCGGTCCGCATGCCGGCATCTTGCATCTGCTCGAAGGGCCGGCCCGCGTCCACGGCCTGGTGCTGACGGATGTCGCCGACCAGCAGGACGCGGTCATGGGGAGTTCGGCGTTTGAAGAAATCATGGACCTGTCGCGTGCCTGCAAGGCTCGATTCATCCAGTACGAAGAGCTGACGCTGG
>CAWEFC010000037.1:0-18880 GCA_963808085.1 uncultured Acidobacteriota bacterium | reverse complement strand
GGTGGGCCTGGGTAGAGTTGAACTACCGACCTCACCCTTATCAGGGGTGCGCTCTAGCCACCTGAGCTACAGGCCCGTCACTCCGCCGGAGGCGCGCCAGGGGCCGGCAAATCTGCGTCAGAGAAGTACAAGTAGGGCAGCAGAATTCGCGCAAGCGGAATCGCCGGAATCCGTTGTCAGGTGTGAGTCGTCAGCTATCGGTGAACGTAGCGTCAGGGCGACGCCTTTTACTGCCAACCGAAAACCGCTGACGGATCAGTTTTGCCCGCCGTCGTGGTCTTTTGGTGGGGTATGTGGTACAAATAATACGAGGCAAGTGCGGGCATTGGCGTTTTAGTCTTAACAGGAAGGGTTTCCTACACCAAGGGGTTCGAAGCATGGCGGATGTTCGCAAAGATGTTCTTCCCAACGGGCTCACGATTCTCACGGAGTCAATGCCGTCCGTCCGCTCCGTTTCCGTAGGTATCTGGCTGCGCACGGGCGCGCGGCAGGAGCGCACCGAGGAAAACGGCATCTCGCACTTTATCGAGCACATGCTCTTTAAAGGGACCAAGAACCGGAGTGCGGAGCAGATTGCTCGCGCCGCAGACTCTATTGGCGGCCACCTGGACGCTTTCACCGGCAAGGAGACCACGAATTTTTCGATCAAGGCCCTAGACGAGCATCTACCCCGGGCCTTTGACATCCTCGCCGACCTGGTGAAGAATCCTCTCTTTGAACCCGCGGACATCACCAACGAAAGCCGCGTCATCCAGGAAGAAATCAAGATGGTGGAGGACACGCCGGATGACCTCGTGCATGAGATTTTCACGCAAACTTATTGGCGCGGGCACGCTTTGGGGCGGCCGATCCTGGGGACGCGGCGCAGTGTGAGCAGCTTCGATCGCAAGCGGCTGTCGCACTACTTCCGCCGCCATTATACGCCGAACAATCTGCTGATTGCCGCCGCGGGGCACTTTCGGCACTCCCAGATCGTAGATCTGGTCAGGCAAGAGTTCGGCGACTTGCCCGCGGGGCCGCCCTCCAGAGCGGTCCCATTCCTACGCCCCATCCCCACCTTCAAGTGCGGCACAAGAAAGATTTGGAGCAGGTCCATCTTTGCGTGGGCGCGCCCTCCTACCCCCAACCCCATAAGAACCGCTTTCCGGCGTACATTCTGAATTCGGTACTGGGTGGCGGCATGAGTTCGCGGCTGTTTCAAAACATTCGTGAAAAGCGCGGATTGGCCTACGCAGTGTTTTCCAGCCTCAGCAGTTTTCACGATGCCGGTTGCCTGAGCGTTTACGCGGGCACGGCCGGAGACAAGGCGCGGCAGGTCATCGAGTTGGTGGTCAAGGAGTTTTGTGAATTGAAGGCCAACCCCATCGGTCACGAAGAACTGCAGCGCGCCAAGGATTACTTGAAGGGTAGCTTGTTGCTCAGTCTCGAGTCCTCACCCAGTCGCATGGGGAACGTCGCTCGGCAAGAAATGTACTTTGGCCGTTATATCTCCCAGGACGAGATCGCTCGGAGCGTTGATGCCGTCACCGCCGAGCAAGTGCAGGGTGTGGCCCAAGAATTCCTACGCCCGGAAAGTCTGGCTGTCACCGTCCTCGGCCCCGTCAATGGCTTCAAGCTTTCGCGCGCTGACCTCAGTTGCTGAACTCCAAACCGGGTTTGCCCATCCCGGCCTCTTCTCCGTCACCAATAATCTCGTGCTGGTCAAAGACGAGTGATTGCATTTCAGTCGCACCAGAAGTCCCAGGCGGATTTCCACGCGCGACCGTTTTTGCTTTTCGGATTCTGTGTGATCCGTCCTATAATCAGTCTTGATTTGCAGGGGCGGGAATCGAAATATGCGAAATCCGAAAGCAACGCTGCGGGGCAGGGAATTACGGGGCCGCACCGGAGCGTCGATTTTCATTGCTTCCGCGCTAGTTGAAGTTCGCATGTTCCCGCTCGTCACTCGTCACTTGTCACTTGTCACTTGCCGTTGCCCTCTCGGATGCGAGGAGGCAGCGTGAGCCTGCGCGTCTGCGTCCTGGGGAGCGGCAGCAAGGGCAATTCGACTTTCGTGGCAACGGAAAAGACACGACTGCTGGTCGACGCGGGCCTGAACCGCCGTGAAACCTACGCGCGCCTTGCCGCGGTGGGCGAGCGCACCGACGGGTTTGATGCCATCCTCGTCTCTCACGAACACGTTGACCACATCAATGGTTTGCGGTTGTTGGGAATCGATTGGAAGGCACCGATCTTCATTACACACCTGACCCACCAGGTGATTACATGGGACCCGAAGCTTTGTGCCTTCGAGCTTTTCACCGCTGGCCAGAAGTTCATCGTCGGCGACATCGAAGTCACGCCGTTTTCCATCCCGCATGACGCCACCGACCCCGTGGCGTTCACCCTCGAATCGGATGGAATAAAGATTGGGGTGGTGACTGATTTGGGTTACGTACACGAAGTCGTTAAGCAGAGAGTGAAAAGCTGCCAATGTCTGATCTTCGAGTCGAACCACGATTTGGATATGCTCAAAGTCGGCCCCTATCCGTGGCATGTCAAGCAGCGGGTGATGGGCCGCCAGGGACACCTGTCAAATCTGGCGACGGCGGGATTCCTTACGGAAGACTTCGACGGCGCCGCCCAGGTGCTGGTGCTTGCCCACCTGAGTGAAACGAATAATCACCCGGAAATCGCCCGCCTCACTGCCGAACAGGCCTTGGAGGAGCGCACCCACGGCGAGCGCACGGCCTTACATGTAGCTAGCCAGTCCGCGCCTACCCAAGTCTTTCAATTTGGATAAAGCTCCTTTCCTGAACCTGTGGATTCCTCGATACTGTTGGTTAGCAAGTCGTGATTTACGCTTGAATTTGCGCGCAGAATCCATACAGTATAGCCAGTTGGTTTTTTCAAGGTCTGTGTAATCTCAGCAATCTATGGATGACTTATGATTCCCCGCTACACTCGCCCGGATATGGGCCGCATTTGGACCGACGAAAACAAATTTCAGAAATGGCTGGAAGTGGAGATCGCCACGGCGGAGGTCGAGGCTGAGGCCGGGTTGATCCCCAAGAGCGCCGCGCGCGCCATCCGCAAGAAAGCGCGGTTCGAGGTAGAGCGCATTCTCGAGATCGAGCGCCAGGTGAAGCACGACGTCATCGCCTTTACGACGAATGTCTCCGAGCACGTGGGCCGCGAGGGGCGCTTTCTGCACTACGGCCTGACGTCGAACGACGTTGTGGATACGGCGCAGGCATTGCAGGTAAAGGAAGCTTCGTCTCTGCTGCTTGCGGGAATGAACCGTCTGGGTGAAGTGCTGAAGCGGCGCGCTTTGGAGTTTCAGCATACGCCCATGATCGGCCGGACCCACGGCATTCACGCCGAGCCCATCACTTTTGGATGTAAGCTCGCCGTCTGGTACGCGGAGAACCAACGCAATACGGAGCGGTTGGCTTACGCGGCCGAGCAAATGCGTGTCGGCAAGATTTCTGGCGCCGTGGGAACTTACACCCATCTGCCCCCCTCGATCGAGCGGGGAATTTGTAAGCGCCTGGGCCTAGAGCCCGCGCCGGTGTCGTCCCAGGTTATCCAGCGCGACCGCCATGCTTTCTACCTTTCGACGCTGGCGGTGGCGGCGGCATCGCTCGAGAAGATCGCGCTCGAGGTGCGAGGCTTGCAGCGCACCGAAGTACGCGAGGTGGAGGAGTACTTCTCGCCGGAGCAAAAAGGCTCTTCGGCCATGCCGCACAAACGCAATCCCATTACCGCCGAGCAGATCTGCGGCCTGGCACGGGTGGTGCGCGCGAATGCCCAGGCCGCGCTTGAGAACGTAGCGCTCTGGCACGAGCGTGACATCTCCCACTCCTCCGTCGAGCGCGTGATCCTGGCCGATTCCACCATTCTGCTTGACTACCTCCTCGCCAAGACCGCGAACCTGGTGGAGAACATGTTCGTCTACCCGGACCGCATGCGGGAGAATCTCGACCTTTTAAAGGGCCTGATTTTCTCTGGGCAGCTCTTGTTGGACTTGGTTGAGAAGGGAGTACGGCGGGAAGACGCGTATCGTTGGGTGCAGCGTAATGCCATGCAAGTGTGGGAAACCCGCGAGGACTATCGCAGCCTCGTCGAGCGCGACGACGACATTCGCCAGTACCTCAAGCCTAGTGAGATTGCCGAGGTTTTCAACGTGGAGCGCTACCTGACCCACGTGGATGAAATCTTCGAGCGGGTCTTCGGGAAGTGAGGAAGCCCATCTGCTGCTGGACACGGCGCGCCTTGCCACGAGCAGATGCCCTCTGCGTCACAATCGATTCATCACGCTGGCGAGATATCCCGCCCCAAAGCCGTTATCGATGTTGACGACGCAAACATTCGGTGAGCAACTGTTGAGCATGCCGAGCAGCGCCGCGAGGCCACGGAAGCTGGCGCCATATCCCACGCTCGAAGGTACCGCGATCACGGGCACGCTGACCATGCCGGCCACGACGCTCGGAAGCGCGCCTTCCATGCCTGCGACGCAAATGATGATGTGAGCTTCCCGCAAGTGCTGGCTTTCACCAAGCAGGCGATGAATGCCCGCCACCCCTACGTCATAAAGGGAGTCGATGCGATTCCCCATGATCTCCGCCGTCACCAGCGCTTCCTCCGCCACCGGGATGTCCGACGTGCCGGCGCACACCACCAGAACTTTCCCTTTGCCGCGAATCTTCCGCTCGCGGCGAACGCTGATGGCGCCGGAAAGCGCGTGGAATTCCACCTTGGGATCGAGCGGGCGAAGCAGTTCGTAGAGACTGCGATCGCCGCGCGTCACCAGAATGTTGTGCTTGTTGCGCAGCATGTGCCGAACGATGCCTTCCACCTGCGCCGGGTCCTTACCCCGCGCAAACACTACCTCTGGAAATCCTTGCCGCAGCGAACGGTGGTGATCGATCTTGGCGTATCCCAGATCTTCGTAGGGTAGGTTGCGCAGGCGTTCTACGGCATCCTCCACGGAAAGTTTCCCTCGCCGCACATCCTTTAACATGCTGGTGATTTCTTCAGGACTCAAATCATTCCTCCATCGGCGTGACGCGGCGAGCGCCAAGCGCACAGCTTTTCAGACCGCCTCTGCGACTCGCTTGGCTGGGCGATTAGTGCTGACGGCCGGTTCTGGCCCACCTTTTCAGTATACCAGCCCCCACTTCGCTTGGGGTGTGCGACACAAAGTCGAAGCGACGACGCCTTGATGTAGCGCGGGCATCTTGCCCGCCGGGGCGTGGGCATCCTGCCCGCGCATTCTTGGCGGGAGCGGGACGCTTCCGCGCCAGCGGGCGAGACGCCCGCGCTACGTTCGATGCTCCGTTCCTTGACTTCCCCCGGGACGCCAACTAACATCCCGTGCGATGGCTACTCCCAAGATTGGCGGCAAGAAAAGAATCATTCTGGGTGTCACCGGAGCCAGCGGAGCGGTGTTCGCCCGGCGCGCGCTGCAAATGCTCGAGGCCGACCCGCGAGTGGAGAAGATTCACCTGGTGATATCCGGCAGCGGGCTGAAGCTGCTGCGCGATGAGCTCGATTTGGACATTTCGAAATCCGCCGGAATTCCCCGCGCACTGGCCGCGAACGAAACGCGTAAGACGGAATACCTCCTGGATTCCGACGTCGGTGCTTCCGTTGCCAGCGGTTCGTACGCCGTGCAGGGAATGGTAGTGATTCCGTGTACGACCGGCTGCCTTGCCCAGATTGCGTCAGGGATTTCCGACACGCTCATCGAGCGCGCGGCGGACGTTTGTCTGAAGCAGGGCCACAAGCTCATCCTCGCCGTGCGCGACGCGCCTTTCAATCGTATCCATCTTGAGAACATGCTGCGCGCTCAGCTCGCGGGCGCGGTGATCTTTCCCATCATCCCTACGTTCTACGACCGGCCCAGAACTCTCGATGACCTCGTCACCCAGTTTTGCTGCCGCGTCCTCGCACTGCTCGAACTCGAACAGTCGGGGCAGTATCGCTGGCAGGGGGAAGGGAAGCGGGCGAAGAATTGAATCATCGGATCATCGGGCCATCGGGCCATCGGGCCATCGGGCCATCGGGCCATCGGGCCATCGGGCCATCGGGCCATCGGGCCATCGGGCCATCGGGCCATCGGGCCATCGGGCCATTGAGTTATCGAAAGAATTGCTCGATTGTTAACTACCCAATTCGAGCGCCCTTAAATCGCTAAATCACCCGGTCATCAAATCACTTAATGATTCGATGACGCGATCACGCAATCACATGGTGCTCCTCCGCTTCCTCATTTGCGCATTGGCGCTCGTTGGCCTCGCCGATTCGCTTTATTTCACCCTTGCCTACTACGGCCGCATCCGGAAAGCCCGATGGATTCCTGAGATTCTCTGCGCGCGCGAAGGGTCTGCCTGCGTCACAGTCGTGCAAACACCTTATGCGCGCCTCTTCGGTGTGCCGAACTCGCTGCTGGGAATCGTCTACTACGTTTTATTGATCGCTGGGGCGATGGAGAACTGGACCTTCGGTGTCAATCTCGATTTCCATTTCGCTCGAGTCTTCGTTCCGTTTGGCATGGCGATATTGATTTTGATCGGTGCAGGCACAATTCTTGTCGGCTTCTATTTGATTTACGCTCTGCGCTGCAAGCTTCATATCGATTGCCCTCTCTGCTATACTGCCCATGCGATCAACGTAGCTATTTTCGTTCTCTTGATCGTCCTCGCTACCTAGGCCCGCGGTCCAAAGTCTGTCCCTCGCGCCCATTACCACGTCAGGGAGGTCCCCGTGAAGAATCATTTGCTTCTTTTCGTTCGTTCACTTGCATTCGGATTGCTCTTTTGTCCCACGCTCGCTTTGGGGCAGGAGCTGAAGCCCCTCATTCTTCCCTCCCCACAGACCGATGGCGGCAAGCCGCTGATGCAGGCGTTGAGAGACCGGCACTCGACGCGCGAATTCAGTTCCGAGAAGCTCGCCCCGCAGGTGCTCGCCAATTTGCTTTGGGCTGCCTTTGGCATTAATCGGCCCGGCGAGGGAAAGCGCACGGCGCCCTCCGCTATGAACTGGCAGGAGGTTGATATTTATGTCGCCACGGCGGAGGGGCTTTACGTCTATGACGCCAAGGGGAACAAGCTGGACCCCATTCTGGCACAAGACGTGCGCGCTGCGACCGGCGTCCAGCCGTTTGTGAAAGACGCTCCTGTGGGTTTGGTGTACGTCGCTGATTTCGCCAAGACCGGAAAGAGCACCGCCGACGAGAGGAATTTCTACACCGGCGCGGATGCAGGATTCATAGCGCAGAACGTTTACCTCTTCTGCGCATCGGAGGGGCTGGCCGTGGTCGTGCGTGGAGGGGTGGATCGAGAGAAGCTGGCCAAGGTAATGAAGCTCCGCCCCGACCAGAGAATTCTCCTCGCGCAAACGGTGGGATATCCGAAGAAATAAACGAGCTGTAGACCTACAAAACACGTCCGCGCTACGCCTCTCGTGGCATCGCGCTTCAAGGGTTGACGGCGCGCGGGTTTCCCCTTCATCATGGAACTGGTCTCATGGGTGAAACTCTTCAAAATGCGCCATTGCCACCAGTTCCCTCGGGCATTTCTCAGGGTCTCGTCGGCAAGCTGCGCACGACGCTCGAAATGATCAAGTTCGAGCACTCGATTTTTGCCCTTCCATTCGCGCTGGTGGGAGCGATGCTTGCGGTGCGCGGATGGCCGACATGGCGCGAGGTCTTCTGGCTGATCGTGGCCATGGTGGGCGCGCGGAGCGCCGCGATGACCTTCAACCGCATCGCCGACCGCGAAATCGACGCCCTCAATCCGCGCACTCGGACGCGCGCGCTGCCCGCAGGCCGGCTCACCCTGCGCTTTGCCGTCGGCTTCACCGTGATTTCTTGCGGACTTCTGGTGCTAGCGGCGGGAGAACTTAGCCCGCTGGCATTGAAGCTGTCTCCCGTGGCGATTGCTGTCCTGCTCTTCTACTCTTATACCAAACGCTTCACTTTGCTTTCGCACGTCGTGCTGGGGATCGCGGATGGCTTTGCTCCCATTGCCGCATGGATCGCCCTTCGTAACAACATCAGTTGGAGCGTGCTTTTGCTGGGCGCGGCCGTGGGCTTCTGGGTGGGAGGATTCGATCTGATTTACGCCTGTCAAGATATTGATTTTGACCGCCGCATGCGCATCCATTCCTTTCCCCAGCGCTTCGGCGTTGCCGCCGCGCTTTATGGTTCGATCGCATGTCACGTTGCCATGGTGGCCCTGCTGGTCGAAGTGATCCGCTTGGAGAATCTGGGTTGGCTCGCCACGGCCGGGCTCGCGTTGATGGCGGCACTGCTTGCTTATGAACATTGGATCGTCCGACCCCATGACCTGTCCCGCCTCAATGCGGCGTTCTTTAACGTGAATGGCTATATCAGTCTGCTCTTCTTCTTCACGTGGGGAGCCGACCTATTGGTTCATTGAATCATTGAAAAGCAGTCCGTTGTCCGTGGTCAGTTGTCCGTTGCCGAAGACGGGTGGGGATCAAGAGTCGCGCGAGCCACTGACAACTGACGACGGACTACTGACGTCTTTTTTCTAAATGACTCAATGATCAGATGACCCGATGATCCGATTGTTCTACTGCGGTCTTGGTGGGACTAGCATTTCGCGGAAGACGAGGGTCTCGAAGATCGCCAGCACGTGCTTGCGGTAGCTGAGCATTCGGTCCACCATGCCGTGATAAAGGGGATCGTGCTGCGCCAAACGCTGCCACCGCTCGAGTACGTGGGGAGGGACGTCGATATCCTCCCGCAGCTTTTGCAGCGGGTGTCCGCGCAGAAAGAGGCCGTAGAAGAAAGCCGCCTCTTGTTGCGGTTCGGCGAATTGGAGATTCGCAGTTGCCATACACTCAGCAAGCCAACAGTAATTCTAACCAGAAAAAATTCCGGCGCGCCAGCAAAATTCTTTCCGTGTGCCCCCAGGCAGAAATACCATAATAAACCCGTTGTCAAGCCCCAATCAGTGTTCATGCGGGTTTGCTGGGCGCTTCCCAGCAATCGTAGTGCCAGATTTAGTGTCGCAATCGAAATGCCAGAGCCTCGGCCGATTGCAAATCTTGTCCCGCCCCGGTAGAATTACAAGGTGGCCATGATTCCGGGAAGCCTTCAAATCGAAGACACCGCCCTGCTGCCGATTGCCGAAAAAGTGCTGGCGGGCGAACGCCTTAACTCTCAGGAAGGCGTGGCGCTTTACCATTCCGCCGATCTGCTCGCCGTCGGTTACCTGGCCCATCAGGTTCGGGTGAGACTGCATGGGATGCGTACCTACTTCAACGTTAACCGGCATATTAATCCTACCAACGTGTGCGTGGCGAGTTGTAAACTCTGCGCCTTTGGCCGCAAACCTGATGGACCCGGCGCTTACACCATGGCTCTCGACGAAGCCTTCCGCATCGCCGGGGAGAACTGGTCGGAAGCCGTCACGGAATTCCACATTGTGGGGGGACTCCATCCGGACTTGACTTTCGACTACTACCTCGACCTGCTTCGCGGCCTGAAGCAGCGTTTCCCCACCGTCCACCTTAAGGGATTCACGGCGGTCGAGATTGGTTACTTTTCGCATGTTACCCGACTCTCGATTCGCGAGGCGCTCGAACGCCTGAAAGGCGCAGGACTTGATTCGCTGCCCGGCGGGGGGGCGGAAATCTTCGCGCCAGCCGTGCGCCGCGTCATTTGCGACCATAAGATCGGAGCCCACACATGGCTGAAGGTGCATCGCCTGGCGCACGAGCTGGGTATGCACACTAACGCGACGATGCTTTACGGCCACATCGAGTCTGCCGAGGATCGTGTCGACCATCTGCTGCAACTGCGAAAGCTTCAGGACGAAACGCACGGTTTCCAGACGTATATCCCACTCGCGTTTCATCCGGCCAATACCGAGCTGGGCAAATTAGTTGAGCACGATGAAACCAGCGGTTTTATGGACCTGAAGAACGTCGCTGTCGCGCGCCTGCTACTCGACAACTTTCCGCACGTCAAGGCGTATTGGATCATGATGACCCCACGCGTGGCGCAGGTGGCGTTGCGCTTCGGCGCTGACGACTTGGACGGCACTGTGGTCGAAGAAAAGATCTATCACGACGCCGGCGCGAAGACTCCCCAGTCTTTGACCCGCCAGCAGCTTGTGCGCCTGATTCGCGAGGCGGGCTGTGAGCCTTTCGAGCGCGACACTCTCTACCGCCCTGTGACCCGCACGGAAACCAGCGTCACCGTGCAGGTGTGAAACGCACGGAATTTCCGCTTCCCCCCTTCAGGCAAAACGTTGAACGCAGCCCCGCCCTCGTGACCCGCATTGAAACTGGCATAATCGCGCACGGCTGAGACCGAAAAGGAGCGCCATTAACTAAGAGTTTGAGCCTTACGAACGGGAGGATTGCTCGAGCGCTGACGTGGTATTCGTCCCTCATCGACCCTCAAGGGTAACGCACGGTCTGGAGGCTGGTTAACAGCGAGATAGTTTCAAAATCACGGTCTTTGTGCCAAACCGGAATCCTGTGATCGATGGCAATAGCGGCAATGAGGCAATCGGTTGATGATCGGATCGTGTACCCCTTGCGGCGGCCCTGGCGGTAGATCTCCGCTGCGGTGAGGAAAGTCTCGACCGGCAGCGGGTTGCTCAGGATAGGGAGCGCAAGAAAAGCCTTACGGAAAGCCTCCGCCCATGGATGGTCGCGCAGCCCCTCGAAGACCTCTTGTACCACGGGTCCACAAGTGGCGAACTTTAGCAGCTCCAATTCGGTTATGCGAGGGCCGCGCCGACCATTGAGGAGCTCAATCCATACCGAGGTGTCAACCAATATCACCGCGGTCCTCGCCGGTGCCCTTGCGCGCGTTGCCGCGGGGGCGTGACCCGATCTTCCCGAAGCACCGCCAGATTACCTTCCCACAGTTGGCTGTCGAAAAAGGTTGGAAGGCTCTGAATCTTTCGAAGACGAAGCGTCTCAGCCAGCGCGCGATTAACCGTGGCCGAATAGGTCTTTAGACCCAGTACTCGCGTTGCTTCGTCGAGTAGTTCTGCATCTAACACAAGATTTGTACGTTTCATGTGTATAGTATACAACAGTATTGCGTCGACCCGGTTTAGCAAAGTGCGAATCTTTCGAGCGAGGGGCAAACTGCTCAGTGGTCGTCCAAAGCCACTACTCGGCTCGCGGGTCGGCTGAGGACCGCACGATTCTGGCCTACGTATTTGCGGAAGATAGCCCGGAGCTCGGGGTTGTTCTGGACTTGCATGTCCGAAAGGCCGCCGGTTACGGGGTCGTTTTTGAAGGTTGTGTTCCACCAGGAAAAGCCAATGACTTTCGGCCAGCGGCCGCCCACCAGGTCAGTCAGGGCGGCGGTTGTCCATGCGGCCTGTTGAGCGCCGTCAATCGTCCCGAATTCACAAACGATGAACGGCTTATTGGTTAGCCGCTGCATGCGCCCATACACCCAGTCCATCTGGTAGCGGAATGAAACCCCTTCCGGATCGCTCGGCAACTGGCGGCCGTAGACGCTGGCGCCTACCCAGTCGATCCATTCATCACCGGGATAATAGTTCTCGAACTTGTTCCAGTCCTCGTCCGGCTCATCCCAGGGGTCCACGTGGAAAACCCAGCGGATGTTGTAGGCGCCTTCTTCCCGCGCAATCCGGATGATGTGCCGGTACGCCTCGCGGAACCGAGCCACGGAATCTGCGTAGGTGCCGCCTTCTTTGTTGTAGAGGCCATTCCAGGGGAACCACCAGCCATCCACCTCGACGCCGTATTCGGCAATCACCGGCGAACCGAATCTCCGGGCGTCGTCCATCCACTCCCGAAAGAGCGGATCAAATTCGCCGTCGATGATGTTCTTGAGAGAATAGACCGGGTCGGGCCTGGGGATGGTCGGGCTGCTCAGAAGCATCATGCGAATATAGGGAACGCTCCCATTGGCCCGGATCCACGAGGCAGTTTCGTACGGAAAGTGGGGGTTCTCGTACCAGTTGTTCCAAAAGTAAACCCACGCGAGTGACTTGCCCACTGCGTGTTGATATACTTTGACGTCGTTGAGAGTGACGTCTCCACCCATACCGTTCTTGCTGCCGGGGAAAACCCCGAGGTAGTAGTTCCCCGGGGGAGGCGCCACTAAGGTCTTAAGGGGGAGAGGACGGGGTTTAGGATCGCGGCCGACGCTCGCCGCCGCAACCAGGATTGCAGCGAGCACCCGCCATGGCCGGTGCGATCCTCGCCTTGGGTAAGCTCCCGAAATCATACCGTCCTTTCAAACTAACGGAAAACAGGGGGCCTACGAGTGGAAAAACTGCCCGACGAAAGACCGTCCTAGATAGAAATTCCGCCGCGAGAGGTCATGGGCTCTTGAAATCGTTGCCACCCCCGTGCACGTCGTGCGCCGCATCCCGTCTGTACATGATAATATAGTTATGGATCATATGCTTGTCCGCCTTCTTGCGTTTTTGAAGTACTTCCGTCTCCGCAGATCCTCGGTCGCAGTTCTGGTCTTTCTCACCATGCTCGCGATATCTCCGATGGTGGGATTGCTACGCGCAGCACCGCTCGATGATGCCGCGGATTCCACGACGGCAGCGGTGATTTACGATAGCCCGCCAGACCCCCGCGTGGAATCGTATATTCACGCGCTTTTCCTCGCGAACTTGCTTACCCACTTCAATTTACACGCCGACCTGATCCCCCTGAGCGAATATAAGCGAGGACAATTGTCGGACTACCGTGCCGGCTTCCTGGTGGCGTCCGGACTAACGACAACCGTACCGCCCGCCTTGCTTGCCGACATTCGCGCCACGGATCATCCGTTCGCTTGGCTTGGCGGGCACATCGATCAACTTCTATCCACTCCCGATGCCCGACGCCACTATGGCTTCAGCTTTGTGGAGTACAGCCGCGATCTTGATTACCGGTCGGTTCTCTATAAACAGACTCTGCTGCCCAAGCCGGAGACGGACCTGACGATCGTCTCGATCCAGGATCCTGACACGGCTGAAGTCGTCGCCACGGCAATCAATCAGAAAAAAGTTTCGAGCCCGTACGTCGTGAAGAGTGGAAACTTCTGGTACTTCGCCGACAAGCCGCTTTCGTTCATGGGCGAGGGAACCCGCTACCTGGTTCTCTGCGATCTTCTTCATGACATCCTGGGAATCAATCACCCGTCGGAAATGCGCGCGATGGTGCGCATCGAGGACGTCAGCATTGACGACGATCCTGACGACCTTACGAACATCGCGGCCTGGCTCTCGGACCGGCACATTCCCTTCGGAATCGCTCTCATTCCCATATTTCGCGACCCTGCTCATTCCCTGGAAATCCGGCTAGGTGATAGGAAGTCAACCGTTGAGGCAATCCACAAGATGATCGCCCTGGGTGGCACGCCCATCATGCACGGAATCACTCATCAGGTTCACGGGCTAAGCGGAGACGAGTACGAGTTCTGGGACGAACTCGGAAACCGAGCGGTGGGCGGGGACTCGGCAGAATTTGTCATCCGGCGATTGCGCATGGGATTCGCCGAGTGTTTTGCCAACGATATTTACCCGGTGGCCTTTGAGGTCCCCCATTACGGGGCATCGGAGATCGACTACCGCACACTGGGAAAAACTTTCTCCTTGTTCTACGACCGCCCCATGGTCGCGCCCGACGATACGACGGCCCAAATGGTTCCTTACCCAGTGGTGGATCAGTACGGCCGTCACATCGTCCCCGAAACCCTGGGATATTTGCCCGAGGATGATCCCGACCCGTTAAAGCTGGTTCAATACGCGCGCAGCATGCGCGTAGTGCGGGACGGGATCGCCTCATTCTACTTTCACCCGTTTCTGAAGCAGAAACTGCTGGAGCAGGTTGTCCAGGGCATCAGCGATTTGGGTTACCACTTCACCTCCTTGCGGGACTTCGATGGGCAGGTCGACTTCCAGGGTCAGTACGCAGTGCGTACCACTTCCGGCCCCATCAAGTTGTCGCCCCAGGACGAGTATTGGCGACTCCAACTCTTCAATGCGGCGGGCCAAGTGGTGAAAACCGACTTGTCGCCGACGCGATTAAAGGGCCCCGTCGAGCTCGCAGCGGATGTTCCCCCCGGTGGTTGGGCTGCCGCCCAGGTCATGAAGCGGCCACCCGCTGCGCCCGCGCAATTGAATTCCTGGTTCAAGCGAATCAGTCAATGGTGGAATAGTCTGCACCCGGTGACACCCCCTCCTTCTACCGTTGTAAGGGATAAATTCGCCGCATTTCCCCGCGCCTCGATTCTGTGGGTGGACAATCCGCGCCCACCTGCCAGCCATAATCAGCAGAGTTACAAGACGGTCCTGGAAGCCCTCGGGTACCAGGTAACGACGGTGCCATTTGCCAAGTTCCGGGCTGCCCCCAGCACCGACGACACCCTTTTGGTTGTGCCCCACGCCGCCGGCTTGCGTCTCAATGACGCACAGCAACGCCTGGTGGTGGGATATCTCGGTTCTGGCGGAAATGTGGTTGCCGACGGCATGCAACCATGGCTGACCAAGATTGGATTTGCGTTCAGTAACCTTCAGTTGATCGTGTCTTCGGTCATCGACCCCGACCATACGGATGTCCCCCTGACTTGGCGTCCTCAGGAGCGGATTACTCGATTTACAGCGCCCGAAGGCGTCCGCGAATTGGCAAACGATAGCGAGGGGGGACAATCGGTGGCGCTGGCCGGCTCTTTTGGGGCAGGCCATTACGTTTATTTGGCGGCGAATCTCGATAGTTACACCAACGAGGGGACCAGCCACTTCCCGTATTTCCCCGATTACCTCAGCACGACCTTCGGGGCCACGACCGCCCTCCGGAGCCGCCACCTCGAGGTGTACTTCGACCCCGCCGACCGACCGGGTGCGGACCTCAATCGGCTCGCGCTGATCTGGCATCGGGCGGGCATTAGCGTAATTCACGTCAAGGCATGGTATTTCACGCGTCAGTATTCGTTTCCCTATGACGAATTTGTGCGGGCCTGCCACCGCAACGGGATTGCGGTCTACGCCTGGATGGTGTTCCCCATGGTGACTCCGAAAATGTGGGATGAGCATCCGGAATGGCGGGAGAAGACCGCGGTTGGCACCGACGGTAATGTCGGCTGGCGATTCTCGATGAATTTTCAAGACCCTGATTGTTTTCAGGCAGCCATGGATTGGGCGAAGGTGCTCCTGAATTCCACCGACTGGGACGGCGTCGATATTGCCGAATTGAACTTCGACGCCGATTTCAAAGATTATCTGCGCCCGGACAAGTTTGTACCCATGAACGACATTGTGCGCGCTGACTTCAAGAAAAGAGGTGGCTTTGACCCCAAGGATTTATTCCGTCCAAGCTCTCCCCATTATTACAAGATAGACCCGGCGGGGCTCGCCAAGTTTCAGCGTTACCGCGAAGACATTGTGGTGGATTGGCACCGGCGAGTGCTTGCGGAGTTGATGCCTGTGTGCAAGCAGCGCGGGATGGAAGTTGTCGTCACGATGTTCGATAGCCTGCATGATGACTACGTACGGCCGGCCTTGGGCGTGGACTCGCGCCGGATTACCGCCCTGATGCGTGAATTCCCCTTCACGCTGGAAGTCGAGGACCCCGCGCGCTTTTGGATGACCTCGCCGGAGCGCTACCGGCGCTTTGCGGCGACGTACCGCAAATTGGTACCCGATCCGCACCGCTTGATGTTCGACATCAACGTTGTTCCTAATCGGGACATTACCAGTACGAATCTTCCGTCCAAGACGGCCACGGGCACGGAACTCGCACTGACGGTGCTGGCCGCGGCGTCCACTTCCGGACGGGCAGTCATTTACTCTGAACAAACCGTGTCTCCGCAAGATTGGGATCTCATCCAGATGGTTCTGAATCACCCCGTATCGATTAATGGCGGCAAAACGCATATGGAGGTCAACTCCACCGCTTCCCTGGTGCTTACTCCTGCAGACGACCCGTTCTACTACGTGGACGGCCGCGAGTGGCCAGCGGTGTCGCAGGACGGCGTGATCATGCCGACGGGAGACCACTCTATTTCTACTGAGCGGGGATGGTGGCATTTCCTCGACACCCAACAGTTTCAGGCGCGCATCCTGAACTCCACGGCAGATCTCGAGGAAGCGCACGCTGACACCACTGGACTGACCTTCCGCTACCGATCCGCAGGGCGTGCTGTTTTGGTATTCGACCAGCAGCCCAATGAGATTCTCGTCGATGGCAGCGCGACGACATTGCCCACCGAACGCAGCGGGCCTGATTGGGCCGTCGATTTTCCTTCCGGGGACCACAATGTGCGGGTGGCCACCAACACCAAGGCTGGTGTCGCGGTCGATGTCGTGGGCTGGGCCTCATCCTGGGCTATTGGGGCATTTGGAGTGCTCGCCACGGTGCTGATGGTTGTTATTTACTTGCAACTTCGCCTCACCCGGCTTATAAAACGTAACGGATAGGATTGCATGTCTAATTTGCATTGGATCATCGACGGACTGTTTGTTTCCACTGTCGCCCTCATCTGGTTCATGTTGGGTTACCAGTCCCTTCTCTTTTTCCTCGGTCATATCTATTATCGACGCACTCGTCACGCGGCAAAGAACTTGCCGCCGATCCCCGAATCTGATCTGCCGTGCATATCGGTGTTGGTTCCCTGTCATAACGAGGGTCGCGTTATCGCCCACACCATTAACGCGCTAGAGAAGCTCGACTACCCGTCGACTAAGGTCGAGTTCCTGCTGATCAACGATGGGAGCACCGATAACACCGCGGAGGTGATTCGCGGGTTCGCTGCCGATTCTCGCGTTCGGTTGCTGGAGGTACCCGCTCCGCTCAGTGCCCGCGGCAAATCCGGCGCTCTTAACTTCGCGTTGTCGCAAGCGCGCTATCCTTTGATCGCCATTTATGACGCGGATAATCTCCCCGAACCCGGCGCTCTTCGCCCCCTGGCCGAGCAACTGGTGCGTGATCCGAGTCTCGCGGCGGCCGTGGGGATGTACCGTGCCTGGAACCGGCGCCGCGCCCTCATCACGCGATTCGTTAATATCGAAGGCATAGGGTTTCAGTGGATGGTTCAGGCCGGCCGCTGGATGTTGATGCGCCTCACCATGTTGCCGGGCACCAACTACATCATTCGTAAGTCGATCGTGGAAAAACTCGGAGGCTGGGACGAGCAGGCTCTGACCGAAGACTCGGAGTTGACGGTGCGGCTCTACCAGGCCGGCTACCACATTCAGTTGGTTCCCACGTCGGTAAGTTGGGAGCAGGAACCGGAATCGCTGAGGGTATGGTTCAAGCAGCGCCGGCGCTGGGTTCGAGGTTTCAACTACGTCCTGCAAAAACACGCTACCGGACTCCTCCGTGCTAAGAACCGCCGCATCGCCTTTGAGATCCTCTCGTCGCATCTCTTGTATTATTTCTTCTTTTTGGCAGTGGTCATTTCCGACGGCCTCCTTGTTCTCTGCCTCGCCGGTCTGGTGAACATCAATGTGCCCGGCCCTTACAGCCTGGTCTGGATCCTCGCCTACGCCACGTTCGTTCTTCAGCTCGTGATCGCCCTTTCTTGCGAGCATGGGGAAGATTCCCCGGTCAATATTCTGCTGACTTTTGTGATGTACTTCACTTACTGCCAACTTTGGATACCCGTGGTGGCCGCGGCCTTTTACGACGACTTCATCATTCGCCGGGCAATCAAGTGGGTGAAGACGGAACGCTACCAGGTGGGAACGGCCTGATCCCACCGCCTCCCGCAAATTCTCCAAGATGTCTCCTAAACGCCTTCACGTCCTCACGGTTTTGGGCACGCGCCCGGAAGCCATCAAACTCGCCCCTGTCATCCGCGAATTGGGGCGGCATCGAGACGAGTTCAAGACGCGCGTCTGCATTACGGCGCAGCACCGCCACCTGCTCGAACCGATTCTGCGCTGGTTTCGCATTCCCATTCATTACGATCTCGATGTGATGCGGCCCAATCAGGAGTTGTGCGGGTTGTCCGCCCTTATTCTTGAGCGATTTCACGATGTGCTGGCCACCCACCGGCCTGATATCGTCCTGGTGCAGGGAGATACTACGACGGTTATGGTGGCGAGCTTGGCGGCTTTCTATCACCGTGTGCCTGTTGGCCATGTAGAAGCCGGCTTGCGTACCCTTGACCGGTACTCGCCCTTCCCCGAAGAAATTAACCGTCGGCTGGCTTCCCATCTGGCCACCCTCCATTTCGCACCCACCGCGTGGTCACGGAACAACCTGCTGAAGGAGGGGATCCCCCGACGGCGCATTATCGTGACGGGCAACACTGTTATCGACGCGCTACTCGAAACACGCGACCGGGTGGTACGCCGTCCTCCGCTCATCCCTCAGCTTCGGGGGCTCAAGCTCGGTAGCCGCAAGTTGATCGTGGTGACGGCGCATCGGCGTGAAAATTTCGGTGAAGGGCTGACGAATATATGCCAGGGAATACTGCGCTTAGCATCGGAGCGCGAAGACATCGAGAT
The DNA here is from genome assembly GCA_963808085.1 of uncultured Acidobacteriota bacterium. GTDB lineage: Bacteria > Acidobacteriota > Terriglobia > UBA7540 > UBA7540 > Bog-366. The sequence goes on along the minus strand of CAWEFC010000037.1, from coordinate 422 downwards.
TGTTTTTCCCGTTCATCCAAACCCTAATGTGCAGGAGATTGTGCGGCCTCTGCTGGGAGGTGTTGCGCGTATACACTTGACCGAACCCTTGGATTATCCTCAGTTCGTCTGGCTCCTAAATTCCGCTTACCTTGCCCTAAGCGACTCCGGAGGCATTCAGGAAGAAATGCCCTCGCTGGGACGGCCCGCGCTAGTGATGCGAGAGAACACAGAGCGTCCAGAGGGGGTGAAGGCCGGAGTGTGCAAGTTGGTGGGCACATCCGCTGAGGTGATTTACCGCACAGTCACCGAGCTCCTCGATGACAAGAAGGCTTATGCCCGATTCGCCCGGCGTCGCAGCCCTTTTGGCGACGGCAAGGCGGCACAGAAGATCGTCGCCGTGCTGAGGGACCTCATCCACAACCCATCCATTACCTTTCGCT
>CAWEFC010000036.1:0-79740 GCA_963808085.1 uncultured Acidobacteriota bacterium | reverse complement strand
TGGACGGCCACAGGGGTCAATCTCAAGCAAGGGGAATTATTCTCCGTTACGGCATCAGGGGGCGTCGCGTTCAGCGCAGGTAGTCCACCTGAAGGCCCGGGCGGCGATCCGCAGGACTGTATGACTCTCGCCAATGGCCCCAGTGGCTGGCGAGCTCAAGCATTTGTAGCAAACAATCTGCCGTGCTACTCCCTGTTGGGCCGTATCGGCGAAGAAGGCGCCATCTTTGAAATCGGAACAGGCTCGACCCTCAAGTCCCGAAGCTCAGGCCGTTTGTACCTTGGAGTGAACGACAACTATTTTCCCGACAATTCAGGCAGTTGGAAGGCAAACATTTCGGTGGGTCCGGGCGGCGCCACGACGCCGACGGCAACCCGGCAGACGCGCGGCGAGGGCGCTGCGGAGGTCACGGCGTCACAGTTGAAGAGGGGCCACAAGCTGCCCATAAAGATTTGGAATGAGCAAGACTTAGACACTCCGGTTCCGTTTGTAAAGCAATTGATTATCAACAGTTCAAAATATGCCCAGTTCGAGGCTGACAACCTTCGAAACATTCAATTCTTCGATCAAGCGGGGCGCATTATACCGAGTTGGCTCGAGTCCGGAGCTTCAGCTTCTTCCACCCGAAGTGTCTACTGGCTCCGCCTTGCCGGCGGTATCCCCGCTCACGGCGCCGTAACGATCTTCATGGCATTCGCTCCAACAACGCAGAATCAATTCAATGGCACGACCACCGGGGAGGCTCCAGGTCTCAGCCCCGAATACGCGCAGTATGACAATGGAGCTCGAGTTTTTACCCAGTATGCCAACTTTGCGGGTACGTCACTGCCCGCTGGGTGGTCAAGGAGCGTCACGCCAGGCTCGCGCGGAGCAGTGGTAATCCACAACGGTGTCCATATCTGGCACTCCGGAACCGGCGGCGGTGCTTCTTTCCTAGGGTCGGATTGGTTCGTGCAAGGGAACGTCGCCGAGATGCACGTGCTTTCCGAGATGACCGACAATGGCCAGGACATGGTGATGTTCTGTACGTCCAGCCCTCGGGAGGACGCATGGGTCCCCGGCTCGGTAGGATTTCAGAATGGGAGCGGCCTCGAAGTTGAGAACAACCAATCGGGTACACCATCGGTTCTCGCCACGGCAAGTCTTAACCCGATGTTGCCTGCCGTGATCGGGTTTCAAGGCAACACGGTCTTCGCCAACTACGAGCCCGTTATTACAACGGCTGGTCCAATTTGCGGCGGCGGCTATCTTGGCGCGTGGGCGAACACCGGCTTCAATGCGTCATTCTCGTTCGATTGGATCAGGATGCGGCCCGCAGAACCGGGAAGAGCGATGCCTAAGGCGGCGGCCCCGCAAAATACGTCGTCCGCCGGACAGAATTCGCAAGGTCAAGCCACGTGGGCGGAAGAGCTGAGCGCGTGGCGCGCTGAACGTGCTTCCGATTTGGACGCGCCCGATGGATTGCTTTCACAGGCGGCGCTCGATTTGCTCCAGTCGGGGAATAATTCCGTCGGCTCGGCAGCGACAAACCAGGTGCTGCTGCCGCAGGGGCCGCCGGAAGTCGGCATCTTTCACGTCCAGTTCGAACGCTGGAGAGTCAACGTTGATAACCCCCCGGACTACATGACCGTTGCCTCAGTGGGTCTCGAGCCTCCGTCGGGCGGATTTCCTGAGGGGCTTCTCGTTGACGGCAAGCCACCACGACCCGGTCAAGGGCTTCGTGTCTGCGGCATGCCCACTTGGGATCCGCCTTCAACGCTGACCTTCGGCAGTTTGCGCATCAGGCTGGAGATGCACGTCGGCAACCGCGTCGCGTTAAACATGAAGGATGCGAACGCACCGGCCCGCATCAATTTTCACGGCCTGAGATGGTATCCGCCCAACCCCGCTTACCGCGTCCGCGGGAAATGGATTCCATACAAGCCACAAACAAAATCGATGAGCAGATCGACTGGCGCTGTGAAACAGCCTTCACCCGGCGTCGCGGAATTCACTCTCGGCGGGAAACAATTCCGGATTGAGGCCACCGTCTGCCCCTTCATCCCGTTTACTCATATGCATCTCCACCCTGGGATGGTGCGACACCTTCAACAAACTTTGGGGCAGCTACGCTTTGCCATAAGCGACCCCACGAACCGCGACAAAACCTATCCCGGCGGGCGATGGCTCTACACCAGCTTTCCCGCGAACGGTCTTGATCAGCCCGGCGATTTGTGGCTCGATTTCAACCGCCTCGAGAATCCCCTTTGGGCGTACACGAACGTTTCAGAGTGGGGGCCGCCGCCACAGAAACTGCCCCTGCCCATTCCTGCAGGTGAACAGCGCTACCACGATTGATCGTGGCCGCCATCAGTGTCGGGAAACGTCGCGTTTGCTTGCCCCTAAGTCGAGTCTTGGCCGTGTCGCGATTAGCGTTTCTCCACGGTGGCAATGGCGGGCAGCCTCTCGAAGACCTAACGATTAGGCGGTTACCGTCTGGCGTGATATCAACCGGACATTGTGGCTGCAGCGTTTTGACCCGCCGCAGCCCCTGGCCGATGCGTCGTCGAAACCGCCGGGCGGAATGCTCTGTAGTGCCCGATTGCGAACAAAGGCCAGAGGTAGTGAATAGCGGAAGGTACGCTGCAGACCCGTTCACGGCCCAGCTCCTCCAAACGAGCCAAATGTAGAAGTCCAGGATCCCCGGAGCGTGGGCTAAGGCGGCCACAACCTCGCGCTCGACAGTGATCCGATGCGCGTCGATCTCGTCGTAGAATGCCTCGCTAACCTGAATGGAGGGTGGGGTAGATTGGATTGGGCAAGGGAACGGCGCTTCGCTGGCGTCAGGGCAGGGATGGACCGGACGGCGCCCCCCAAGTAATACTAGGTTAAGTAGTTAGGATGTGTCAGTGAACTCCGTGAGACACCAAGGGCAACGGCCAACGATCCTAAGGAGCAACGCCAGGAGTTCCTTGCGGACTCTCGGCAGTGTCCAGGTCGCACCAGAAGTTTTTTTTAAGGCGCGCCTGCTCGGAACGCAGAAAGGCGTAGGCCATGGTGACCAGGCAGACATGATGGTGCCATCCCCACCATTGGCGGCCCTCGTAGTGGTCCAATCCGAGTTCTTCTTTCAATTCGCGGTAATCCTGTTCGACTCGCCAGCGCGCCTTGGCGATGCGCACGCAGTGGCGCCATCCCGGCCGCTGCGAACCGAGTTGAAGCAGCCAGTATTTCGTGGGCTGCTTCTCATCCTTCGGCCATTCCACCAGCAACCATTCCTTGACCCGCAGGGGATGGGTTTCTTGCCGCCACCCGTGGGCCGCCCAAACCGGCAGCAGGGCAAAGCGGGAGCTTTGCGCCCCCCGGCTGCCCTGCCGCCAGGTCAGGGTGCGCCAAGCCGACGCGGGCAACTGGTGGGCCACCTTCTCCAAGCTTTCTGCTCGCGGCAGCGCCTCCCGCGGAGGATAACGCCGCGGTCGCCCCATCTTGTGCTTTTTCGGTGGCGGCAAGGGGAGGTTCGGATCCGTCGTCCATACCACCGTACTCGGCTCCACCTGCACCGCGTAGGGAAGGTGGCGCTCCCGCAGCGCCTGGCGGAAAGCAAAATCATTGCCATAGAAGGAATCGGCCACCACCGGCAAGACCGGCAATTCCCAGGCCAAGGCCTCATCGATCACCTCCAAGGCCAGTTCGGTCTTGCTTTGATGAACGGTTCCCGACGGCAGCTTAACTTCCTGCGCCCGCGCCGCATCCTCGAACCACTCCTGCGGCAGGTAGAGCCGCCACGACAGCGGGCAACTCGCCGCCTCGCTCGACCAGTGCAGGCTGACCGCCACTTGGCAGTTGGCCACTTTCCCCAAGGTGCCACAATACTGCCGCGCCACCCCTACGGAATGCTCGCCGGCCTTGGGAAAAGCCGTCTCATCGAGGATCCAGACCTGCGCATCGCTGAGCAGGTCGACCATCTTATGGGCCAAACGCCGCTGGACTTGTTCCACTTCCCAGGGGCTTTGCCCCACGAACTGTCGCAAGGCCTGCACGTCGGCGCCGGGGATGCGCGCCGCCAGAGGCTCAATCGACTTGCGTTCCCCGTCCAGCAACAAGCCCTCAACATAAACCCGAGCCCAATGGCGCCGCTCGCTGCGGCCCATGGGTTCCAACAAGTCTTCGAGAAAACGCATGAGGCGACTTTCAAGGCTTTTCAGGCTCTGCGGTGTCATGCCGGCAATGTAGCACACACCGCACTGGCGAGCAAGAACTACTTAACCTAGTATTACTAGGTACTGTGCGAAAACTGTGCCAAAAGTGTATGGAATAGAGGGAAAAGGGGTTCGGCAATTGAGCGAAAGCAGAGCCCCGAATTGATGTAAGGCTATAGAAAACATAAGGATGAATGGAAGGAATGGAAAAAGGGCGGATTGCTGGCAGTCATGAGGTCGAGAGTTCGAACCTCTCCAGGTCCACCACTAACCACCATCGCCGCAATCACTGCCGTTACCTGTAGCCTAAATTATTGGCTACGAAAAGACAAGCTCTGTGCTAAAGCTCGGCGGTAACGGCCGCTGTGCGGGAGCCTCTCGGTAAAAAACTCGACGTTACTTTAACTCGGCGCGCGGAGTTTACGTCGTCCACGATCCGCACGATTTGTATGGCGTTCTATTGCGGAACGGTAGAAGCAAAGCGATCCGTCGACCGGCGAATGACCGACCGTTTACGGCCTATTCCCGCGTGGAGAGAGACCGCTCGATCGTTGCTCAATAAGCGCTACCGGCGGGCCGGGGAGAAGAGATCCTCGCCCCGGCCACCATTTCACGGAAATTGCCTGACCTCCGACGGTCGCCCGCCATGCCGTCGGAATTCCTGCCCACAGGTCGCCTCGCACTTTGATGTCACTCCATACCCAAGGACCTCGGAATGTCCACCCGTTTGTCGCGCCGTTGTCTGGCGGTGCGCCTCGCGTTGGTTCTTCGCCGACACCGGTCTACCGCCACGCATTTACCGCCATGACAGCGGTAAACACCGCCGATCGGTGCTCACGGAGTGCGGGGCTACGGCGCGGCTCTTCGTGCCCGATGCGACCGCCATGGGCGGCAAGTTGCTGAAGTTTCATGTCGCATGACCCGAATTGCGTAATATCACACTATTCGAATTCTAAGGACGAATATGGAAATCAAGCCAACTCGAAGAAAATTCTTGCAAGCGGTCGGCGTCGGCGCCGGCGCCACAACACTGGCCATTCCGGATAACGTCGAAACACTCGCTGCGCCCGTGCAGGCGGAGGCCGTCGCGCCGGAGGTCGTCCAGGACATCAACTCGGCCATCGACTTTCGCTATTCTCCGCTGGCGTATCAATCCGCCTACTGCTATCCCGACGACCCGCACAAGAGCTTGGTGGGCCAAATGGGCGAGTTGCGCTGCGGGCATCCAGGCCACGACAGCAAAGGTCTGCATTGGTTCACAGAAGTGGTGAGTTTCTCACTTCTTGGAATGGAGCCTGATCACGTCGACTACCAGCGGCTCGAATCCCCTGGCGTGCCGATTATTCATACCCGCATCTCCCGGCCCACGGCGCTTTTGGAACTCACCACCTTCGCCACCAACCTCCCCGACGAGGGCCGGGTGGACAACGTCATTTTGGAGGTCGTCCCGGTAACTGCAAGCCAGGTAACGCCATTCCCCAAGTCGTAGTTCGTGCTGAACGACCGCTGGAGATGCAGAACGGTGATGGCATCTCGGTTCTGCAAAAACGCTCGCAGTTGTTCCTGATCGCGAGTGGCCGGTTGGAGATGGAAGATTTTGGCCATCAACGAGTGTATCGGTTGCCGGGAGGGCGGGCGACGACCCTCTCCCCGCTGCGATATCTTGTCCGATTGCCGCAGGAGGGACAGAATGTAGACAAAATCGCCCCCAACCTGGCTCATCCTGACAAGCTTCTAACGGCGGCGCGCGAGTACTGGGAAAAGTGGAACCCACTGGGCGGGAAGGTTGTGTGGAGCCAGCCGGAGCGCTACGGGGAGTTCCTGTCCGCCTGCGCGCGCAACATCCTGCAGGCGCGCGAAATCAAGAACGGCCGCTTCAATTTCCAGGTGGGGCCCACCGTGTATCGCGGTTTGTGGGTGGTGGACGGCAACTTCCTTTTGGAGGCTGCTCGCTACCTGGGTTACGACGCCGAGGCTCAGCAGGGACTTGAGGCCACTTGGGCTTGGCAGCGCGCCGACGGTGGAGTCTTTGCGGCCGTGCAACTCGAGCACTGGAAGGATACCGGGATCGCCATGTTCAGTCTGGTGCGGCAAGCCGAGTTGAGCCAGGATTGGACCTATTTCCGCAACATGCAGCCGAACGTTTTGCGGGCTGTCAATTTTCTGGTCGACCTGCGCGATAAAGCCAAGGCTGCCGACGGAGTGATGGGTCGCTACGGATTGCTGCCGCCGGGCTTTGGCGACGGCGGCTTGGCCGGGTTGCGCAACGAATTCACCAACACCGTCTGGGTGCTTGCGGGACTCAAGGCGGTGACGGAAGCGGCTGACCGCCAGGGACTTACGGGCTTCGAGGGAGCGAAGAAGTTCTACGGCGAACTGCGCCAGGCGTTCATGGCCGCCGCCCACCAGGAGATGCGCCAGCACGCCGACGGCTTCTCCTACCTGCCCATGCTGATGAAAGCTGACGCGCAATGGTCCGCAGCCGAGGAATGGGACCGTCCGCGTCCGCAGGCAGCCCAGTGGGCGCTCTCGCACGCTATCTACCCTGGTTTGGTGTTTCAAAAGGACGACCCCATCGTTAAGGGACATATTGCCCTGATGCAATCCTGCACGCAGGAAGAGGTCCCCGCCGAAACCGGATGGATCGCGCACGGCGGGCTATGGACCTATAACGCACCTTTTGTCTCGCACGTCTACCTGTGGGCCGGCTTGGCGGACTGGGCGCGGCAGACGTTTGTCGGCTTCCTCAACCACGCCAGCCCGCTCTACTGCTGGCGGGAGGAGCAGCCGCTGCGCGGGTCGCTAGTGGCCGATTACGTGGGCGACATGCCGCACAATTGGGCCAGCGCCGAGTGCGTCATTTACTTAAGGCACATGCTGGCGCTGGAGGACGGCGCCTCGCTGCGACTGCTTGAGGGTATCGGCGATCTTGAGCTTGCGCACAACCTGCCACACCGAATCGCAGAATCCCCAACCCGCTTCGGTCGCGTTAGCCTAAACCTTGAGCCTACCGGTGGGCGCCCCGGCTGGCGACTGGAATTCACTCGCGGCTCCGGCCCCGCCCCCAGCACCCTAACTTTACCCGCCACGCTGGGCTCGCGTTTCCGGCTGGCAGAAGTTAAGGGCGCTTCGTTCCAACGTGTTGGCGGAAAAGTCGCCGTCGCCCCTGAGACCACATCATGGCAAGCGGTATGGAAAGGGTGACAAACTGTCGTAATAGCTCCCAGAGGTCTCTCCATCACGACTGGCGCTCTGTTTCGCGCTTTAGTCCTGGTTGGGCAGTAACGGCGCCGTTGACCTTCGCTTCGCCAGCCACTCCGCCATCTGAGTCCAGAACGCGTACTGCCGCCCGTGGACGAAGGTACGGGCCCAGTGAGGCGCAAAATCGGAAGTGAACACAGCAGTACGGCCCTCCGGGTATTCCCAGCAATCAAGCAGCGGATCGCCGTTTTAGCTCGCAACCAGCATTGCCCCAGGCTTCAGCGTGACCAGGTTGTAACCGCACAGCGTCCAATCCGCTTCCGCCCCACGGTCGCCGAATGGCGCAGGAAGGAAGCCGCGACCGTGGTCAATGCACCTCAACCGCCTGCTTTTCCGCTTCACGGGCCCTTTCCTCGAAAATCGCCCGCGCTTTTCGATAGCGAGCTTGCGCCGCCTCGCGGTCGTGGGAGAGGAACGTACTCCAAGCTCCGCCTGGTGACGTCTGCTGAATCAGGTTGTCGATCCACTTGACATAAAACTCCGCGTCGGCAGCGCTGGCGCGGATGGGCTGCCCCTTGACGATCACATAAACCGCCCCGGTATGAGTCTGGTGTCCATTCTGCCAGTCCATGCGGCGGGCCGCGAGCCACCCGCTTTTTTGGAACTCGACTGTGGTCTCGAATGCCGCGGGTGAGCCGGGCGCCACCTCGGCGGTCTGGGAAGCGACCACCGATCCGTTCTGGACCACTTCAATTCTGCCGACGGCGTTTTTCAGAGAGCGCCACTCCACCCGCACTCGCACTTTGCCGCCTGCTTCTTCGCGAATCTCGTCGCCAGGCTGTACGGTGCCGTTCACCTTCAGATCCAGGAATTCGTTGTGGGCGTTGCGCGAAACCACCGTTCGCCCTTTGGCGATCCCCTCCACCCACTTGTCATAAGTCAGCCCACCGCCGGGAATTCGCACGTAGGTCAGAAGCGTCCCGATGGGTTCGAGGTAATTGCAGGAATAGTCCGTGCTTGCCACCAGGCCCGGACGGAACCCGCAGTTTAGTATTCGATAATAGGCCTGAATCGCCGAGTCGCTGCCATGCACGTCCTCCATCAAGAACGATGAGCTGCCCAGCGCGGTTTCCACCGGGTATTCGAGCGGCGCGCAGCAGTCAAGTGAGTGAGGGATGCCGTCGGGCGGTGGATAGAAGGCAAACGGCAGATATTGCACGTGGGCGAATCCGCCAATCGCGCCCCGCTCTTTCGCCCACTCGAAAATCGGGTACGTGTACTGGGCGAACGGCTGCCCGCTCTCTTTCAACCCCAGCAGGATCAGGTGGCCCCCAATAACTTTCCGCTCGAACGTGACACCTTCGGGATCGTAGTGCCATTCGGCGTCCCAATGCACGATGTGTTCGGGGGTCGAGACTGGATCGTCGCGTCCGTTCGTAAGGGCAATATCCTTTTCGGGGTACTTGATTTCGCCGTTGCCGATGTCGCCGGCCACGGAGATGACCGCCAGGTTATTTGTCTTCATCATCTCCAGAAGCTGCTGCGGCGTGAGCATCTCCTTCTCGTTAGCGCGGCCGCAGCCAATGCCGCGATGAACGTGGGCATCGCCCGAAAACCAGTCGGGCGGCTCCGGCCTTTCCGGAGATTGCCCATAGACGGGGTTGGGAGTCAGCAAATTGAATCCTAAGAGCATCAGGGGAATGAATCGAAACCATCCCCTGATTCGCACGGTGTTCATGTCGGCAGCCTTTCCTGTGGAGTTGAGATTGCAATGACGCTGGGCTTCGTCAATATGGTTTCATACCCGCGCGGATTGAAGCCGGAGCGATATTTCCGCAGCGGTCTGCGTCAGGGTGGAAGCCAGATTCTGAACTCGATCGAGGGGAATATCGTCCGTGGTTCCGGCAACACTGACGGCTCCGACCGTCATCTGTTCAGCATCAAAAATGGGTGTTCCAATACACCGCAGTCCAATCTCATCCTCTTCATCGTCGAGCGCATAGCCAAGTTCCCGGACGCGTGCGAGTTCCCGCTTCAACCCCCGCAGGGTAACGATCGTGTTCTCGTTGTGACGGGCGAAGGTCTTGGCCCTTGTTAGTTGGCTAAACTGGTCCTCGGAGAGAAAAGCGACCAGAGCCTTTCCCACACCGGTGCAATTAATATCGAGTGTGCGGCCAATCCAGTCGGCGCCGACACTGCCTCCTCGGGGACAGGCACGGTCGATAAGAACTGCCTGATTATCCGCCAGAACGGCGAGGTGAACCGTGAGCCCGGTTTTCTTCATCAGCGAGTTAAGGAAAGGCTTGGCAACATCGCGCAGATCCAGATTCTCCAGCACCTTCCGGCTAAGCCTCACCAGATTGACTCCGAAGTAGTACTTGCCTGATTCGGCATTCTTTTGCAGATATCCCCTATGGACCAGAGTTGCCAGGATCAGAAAGGTCGAACTCTTGGGAAGGGCGAGGTTCCGGCTGATCTCCGAGACGGAGAAACCGCGCTTGGTCTGCGCCAAAAACTCAAGAACACTGATGACCCGGTCAGCGGACGGCAGGAAATAGCCCTTTTGGCCACCCACATTTAACTCCCGGTTGAAAGTGTTCAACCCATTGAACCGAGCGTCCAATCGTGCATCAAACGTTCTTGACAGGCTCGCTGATTCAACGCAGATTCTATACTTGCATCATCACAATTGTCACTGACAAGTGGATTCGGGTGCTGGTGGTCAAGGCATTGAGATATGGATCAAATCAAAATTCTTGCTGAATACGGCGACCTCTGCGGCGAGGGGCCCGTGTGGGACCCGGATAGCGGCTGCCTTTATTGGACAGACATCGAGGGCCAAAGGTTCTTCCGTTTTCATCAAGCGTCCAACAAGCATGAAATCGTCAAGCAAGGTTTGGAGGTATCGGGCTATTCCCTAAATCGGCCTGGCGGCTTTGTCATCGGCAACAGCCGCGGCATTTGGTTATGGGATGGCGCTGAAAGCCTGAGATTAATCGCCGATCAAGTGAAAAACTCCAAATGCCAGATCAACGATGCCATTGCCGACCCGGAGGGGCGCTTCTTCGCGGGCTCCAATTTTTATGATCCAAACCACGAGTATGAGTTGGGCAAGCTCATTCGCGTCGATACCGATGGTACCGCGCATGTGGCCGACGAGGGTTTCAATTTGGCCAACGGCATGGCTTTTTCACCGGATGAGACGACCTTGTATTTGACGGACTCGGCGGCTCGTCGAATCTATTCCTACGAATATGATCGGCGCACGGGCGGCCTGCGCAACCGCCGTATTCTGATTCAGGTTGCGGATCACGAAGGAGTTCCGGACGGCCTGACCGTCGACGCCGAGGGGTTCCTCTGGTCGGCTCAGTGGTACGGCGGTTCCGTCGTGCGGTACGACCCTGAGGGCAAGGAGGAACGCCGAATCGGCTTTCCGGCCAAGCAGGTTTCGTCGGTGGCGTTCGGCGGGAAGGACTTAACGGATATTTTTGTGACCTCCGCCAGCAAATCGTGGCCCTCGCCGGTGATGCCGAAGGGCTATGACCCAGCTTCCGGCAATTTTGGCGGCCAACTCTACTGCTTGAATCTCAACATCCAAGGCAAGCTCGACTATAAAGCGGATATCACTCTATGAAAATCACCAAAGTCGAAGGAATCATCCTACGCCTCCCTGAACGGCAAGCGGTAGCGGACGGAACTCAGGACGATTTGCTGATCCGTATCGAAACGGATGAAGGAATCGTGGGGTACGGCGAGGTCGATACTTCACCCGAGGTGGGCAAAGCGGTCATCGACGCGGAGATGTCTCACGGCACATGTTATGGTTTGCGCGAAGTTCTGATCGGGATGGACCCCTTCGATATCGAGCAGATTTGGGAGCTGATGTATCGCAAGACGAATTATTACGGCCGACTGGGAGTGGTCGTCCATGCAATGAGCGGCGTGGACATGGCCTTGTGGGACATCCTGGGCAAGGCCGTGGGGAAGCCCGTCCACAAAATGCTGGGAGGAAGTTTCTGCCAGGATGTTCGCGCCTACGCCAGCATGTTGATGCCGGAAACGGTGCAGGAGGTTCGGGAATCGGTTTCCCGATACGTTGAGCAGGGCTTCACGGCCGTGAAGCTTGGATACGGCCCGCTGGGCAAAGATGTGCGGAGGGATATTGAACTTGCGGCTGCGGCCAAAGAAGCGGCGGGGACCGATGTTGAAGTGATGATCGACATCGGCCACGGCTACACTTTGAAGATGGCCATGCAGGCTGCCCAACAATTCGAAAACATCGGCATTTATTGGATGGAAGAGCCTTTCCCGCCCGAGGCCTTTGATGACTATCAGCGCCTCTGCGACTCGACCTCGCTGCGAATCGCCGCCGGAGAGCAGGACGTGGGTCGCTGGACGTTTCGCCGTCTGATTTGGGACGCGCATCTTGATGTCGTCCAGCCCGATATTTCTCGCGTAGGCGGACTTACGGAAGCCAAGCGAATCGCCTATATGGCCCGCGAGGCAAACCGGCTTTGTGTTCCGCACGCGTTTCGAACCGGCGTTCTCGTGGCCGCCTGCCTGCACCTGATTGCCGCGATTCCGAATTCCGCTTTCCTCGAGTTTTCGGTGACGGATTCGGCGCTCCGCCGTGAACTTCTGGCCGAGCCCTTCAAAGTTGTGAACGGGCGCGTGGCGGTTCCGACGAAGCCGGGGTTGGGAATCGAGATTAATCCGGAGACCGTGAGCAAATATGCGATCCGGACAGGGGGGTAGCAATGCCGCGCGAGAGTACCTCCAGTCCGTCCACCCGGACCAAACCGCCGAACGCCCGATCTGCGTAGGGGGGGAAGTCCGTCATATGAGCCGGAGCAAGAAGGACAGCACGGGAGAGTCCACTATGTTTTCCAGTGATGCTGAGATGATGAAGTTCATTCACGAAAACCTTTCCACGGCCGCGGTGTGCGACATCCTGGACACTCTCGGTTATCGCCACCAGGCAATGCACCATCGCCTGCGTCCGTTGCTGCCCGATCGGAAGAACTGCGGTTTTGCGGGTCGCGCCCGGACCATCCGTTGGATGGAAGCCGACTACGTTCGGGAAGATGACCCTTACGGGGTCGAGATCGAAGCAGTGGATTCGCTAAAGCCCGGGGACGTGGTGGTGCATTCCACGGACTTCGCCGGAAGCAATGCTCCCTGGGGCGATCTCATGAGCACGGTGGCGAAGAAAAACGGCGCGGTGGGATGTGTGTGCGATAGCCAGATTCGCGATTGCAACCGCATCATCGATATGGGATTCCCTGTGTACTACACGGGAATCAGGCCGCTCGATTCCATGGGGCGGGGAATAGTGATGGCTTATGACGTCCCGATCCGCTGTGGCGATGTGCTGGTAAAACCCGGCAACCTCACGATCGCTGACTTTGACGGCATTGTAGTGGTGCCGGCTGAGGTCGAAGAAGCTGTATTGGTGCAGGCTCGCGAAAAAGTGCACAAAGAGAGCCTATCCCGGAGCGAGCTTATGGAAGGTAAGTCGCTTCGCCAGGTGTATGCGAAATACGGCGTCCTCTAGCGCCCGGCCCTTCCAGAGGCCGGGCCTTCCTTTTTGTTCAGCCTATTGAACAAAGAGAGCATTTCCGGCCGTATTCTGTTTGACTTTTCCCCGCCTCGGGCTAGGCTGAGAAGATCAGCTTGGACAGGGCAAATCGTCCGCGCATTGACGCAATCTGGAGGCAACGATGAATCGCGAAACGACAGCGACCGAGAGGGCCACGTGTAAACTAGGAGGCCTGATCTTAGCCTTCCTACTTGGCGGGGGAATAAGTTGGGGTAGTGTCACGGGGAGCATTTCCGGAACCGTGACCGATTCTTCCGGTGCGGTCATTCCCGGTGCGGCGGTGATGGCGACGAATACAGAGACCAGCGTCCAGAATTCCACCGTGACGAATGCTGAAGGGTTCTATTCCTTCCCGGCGCTTCCGCCGGGCCATTACGAGGTCCAAATCAAGGCCAAGGGATTCGAGCAATACCGTCAAACGGCCTTGGTGATCGACGTTAACAGCGCGCTGCGCGTGGATGCCACGCTTAAGGTGGGCGCGGAGACGCAGGAGGTAAGTGTTTCAGCCACCGCCGCACACGTGGAGACCAGCAATACGCAGATGGGCGAGATCATCGGGACCACCAAGATGACGGCGCTGCCGCTGAACGGCCGCAGCTTCACCGACTTGCTGGCCCTGCAACCGGGCGTGGTTCCTGTTTCCTCGGGCGAATACGGCGGCTATAACAGTCCCCCCGGGGTTTCCGGCAGCCTCAACCCCGGAAATCTTTCCATCAGCGGAATGCGGGAATCCGCCAATGGATTCATGGTGAACGGCGGCGACGATGAAGCGGCAATCGAGATGGGGGCCGCACTGATTCCCAACCTCGATTCCATTGCCGAATTCCGGATTGTGACCAACAACGGCGACGCGGAGTATGGGAATTATTCCGGCGGTCTGATCAACGTCATCACTAAGTCCGGCACCAACCATTTCCACGGGGACGCTTTTGAGTTTGTCCGCACTCCCGATTTCGACTCACGGAACTTCTACTCCTCGGCCCGGGCTGGTTTGCATCAGAACCAGTTTGGAGGCACGCTGGGCGGACCGATCCGGGGTAATAAGCTATTCTTCTTCACTGATTACCAGGGCACGCGCCTGGTGTCCGGCGTGGACACCGGCCTTATCCCCGTTCCCTCCGCCGCCGACCGCACCGGCAACCTCGCGGACGAGTCAAGCTCGTTCTATACAATTGGAACCAACAACCAAATCGTCCCCAACACCGTCAGCGGGACCTCTTGGGCGCAGCAGTTGTCGCAGGAACTGGGATATCCGGTGGCCGCCGGCGAGGCGTATTACACGCCCACGTGCACCACTTCAGCGGCGTGCGTTTTCCCCAATGCGATTATTCCGCAAGCAGCTTTTACCTCTCCCACTAATGCCCTGATGCAGTACATTCCAATGCCCAACTACCAGGGGAGTTACTTTACCACTTCGGCCTTCGACCAGACCTTGCGGGACGATAAGGGCAGCGTGCGGTTGGACGCGAGCACCCCCTTCGGGATGTTGTCAGGCTACTATTCCCTAGACGATTTCAATCTGCTGAATCCCTACGGCGGAGCTAACGTTCCGGGCTTCGCCGCGAGTTCCGACGGGAAAACCCAGATGTTTAATTTGGGCCTCATCAAGTCGTTCGGCCCTGGCTCGGTCAACGAGGTGCGGGTCCAATACCTGCGAAATTTCATTGTCATCTCAACACCCGTCGGTGGGCTGGGACCTTCTCTAAGTTCCCAAGGTTTCCAGGTAGGGGTGAACACACCCGGGATTGTGCGGATCGCGCCTTTTCAAGGCGTTGAGCCCGTGGGCTTCAATAATTTCAGCATCGGGAGAGCGGACGACGCCAATACGCGTCCCGCAAACACCTACCAGGCGATCGACAACTTTGCCCTGGTGAAGGGTACGCACACGATCAAGTTCGGCGGCAGCGTCCATTATGACCAGGTGACCTATTTTCAAAATATCAACAACAACGGGTCCTTCTCCTTTACCGGATCGGAAACCGGTATTGACTTTGCGGACTTCCTGATTGGGGCGCCCACTGCGTACGTCCAGGGCCAGGAACCGCCCATGTACACGCGCGACCGCTACGTGGCCCTCTATCTCCAGGATAGCTGGCGGGCGGCTCACAGCCTGACTTTGAATTATGGCGTGCGCTGGGAAGTCAGCATGCCGTGGTGGGAGGCTCATAACGAAATCCAAGCGCTGGTTCCCGGGCAGCAGTCGGTGGTCTATCCCGGCGCTCCCGTAGGCTGGGACTTCCCCGGAGATCCGGGGATCCCCTCCACGGTCGCACCCACTCGTTACCACAACTTCGCCCCCCGCATTGGTTTGGCATATTCTCCTAACGCTACCGGCGGATTCTTGGGCAAGTTGTGGGGCGGGCCGGGCAAGACGAGCATCCGCGCGGCGTTTGGCATTTATTACACTGCATTCGAGGACGTTGGCAACATCAACTCCAGTGATGACGCGCCGTTCGGGAATTTTTGGGTAAGCCCCGAACCACCGCTCTTCGCCACTCCATTTATTGACAGGGGAACGGGATTTGACGAGGGTCAGCGGTTTCCAGTGCCCCTTCCCCCTCTCAACGTCGGGCCCAAGAATCCCGACAATTCAGTCAACTGGTCGATATTCGAGCCCATTTCGAGTTCGCCTACAGCCTACCTCCACAATCAGGTCCCCTACGCTGAGGAATACGATTTTTCCATTCAGCGGCAGTTGAGTCCCGCCACTTTGCTGAGCTTGAGTTACGTGGGATCGCAAGGCCACCGCCTGATTGCCGCACTGGAAGCCAATCCGGGCAATCCCGCGCTCTGTCTGAGCGTAAGCCAACTGAGCGAAGTGATGCCGGGAACGCCTACTTGCGGGCCTTTTGGCGAAAACCAAACGTATAATCCCGTCGGCGGTGGAGTCATCAATGGGACGCGGGCTCCGTTCGGCCCGAATTTCGGCAGCGATGACTGGTTTGATACCATGGCCAACTCCAATTACAACGCCCTCGAAGTCTCACTCCGGCACGTCGTCGGCCGCCTCGAACTGCTCGTGGGGTACACTTACAGCAAGTCGCTGGACAACGCCTCGGGGTGGGGTGGGGGCCAGGGAGACATGATTAACCCGCTCGACTACCGGCTTACCAAAGCCCTGTCCGCCTTCGATGCCACCAACAACTTTGTAACCAGTTACCGGTATCGCCTGCCCTTTGACAAGCTCAGCCTCCCGTCCCGCCTGACCAATGGTTGGGTCATTAGCGGCATCACACGTTTGGCCACGGGCTTGCCCGTCTACCTGACCGAGCCTGATGACAACTCGCTGCTCGGGACCGCCTACGGTGGGCCTACCGGTAACACGGTGGATGAGCCGGACTATACGCCGGGAAATCTACAGATTACCAACCCTCGGAAGGCCAATCCCGCGGCGGGCACCAATCCCTATTTCAATACGGCACTGTTCTCCGCGGAGCCACTGGGCGGGATCGGAACCGCCAGCCGCCGATTCTTCCACGGGCCGGGCATCAACAACTGGGACATTGCGTTGGTCAAAGACCTCAAGATTACGGAATCGAAGCAGCTCCAATTCCGTGGGGAGTTCTTCAACGCCTTCAACCACGCGCAGTTCCAGGAGCCGCAGGCAAACTTCCTCAGTTCAGATTTTGGGTTTGTGACCAACGCGAACGCGGCGCGCATTGGACAGGTTGCTATTAAGTTCACGTTCTGACCGGGAGCGAACCATGTCGACAAATCGGACGGTTTTATGGGCAGCAGCGGTGATCGTGTTCTTATTCATGGCGCCGGCCCGCGCGCAGGATCAAAAAGCGAACGCGCGCATCCAGATTAATCCCGGCCAGCAGTACCAGATCATCCAGGGATTCGGCATCAACTACACGGGCCCTTACTTTCGCAACGATCAGAAGGCGATGTTTGACCGGCTGATTGACGATCTGGGAATAACGATGTTTCGCGTTGTCCCCTACCTGGTGTATAGCAACTGGGAGGAATACAACGACAACAGCGACCCCAACGTGATGAACTGGGAGTATTACAACAACCGCTATTCGCATCCCATTTTTGAAGCCACCTGGAACGGGCTTCACTACCTGAATTCCCGGGGAATCCGCCCGATGCTCGCCCTCATGGGACCGGTGCCCGGCTGGATGACGGACGACAAAGTGCTTCCACCTCAACACCGGGTGTGCCATGACAACGTTCCCGCCGACAAGCAAGGACACCTGAATCCTGCCATGTACGACGAGTTCGCCGAGGAAGTGGTCTCGATGCTGATGTACGCTCGCAATCACGAGCACATTGACTTCGAGTACTTCAGCCCGTTCAATGAAACCGACTGCTACCCGCCGGAAGGTCCACGCATCGATCCCGATGAGGCTCCCAAAGTCCTGGAGGCCGTCGCGCGGCGGCTTAGGAAAGAGGGTCTGGGGGACGTCCGTTTAGCCGCGCCCGACAACGCCGTGATCACCAACGACTACACCGGCCCGATCTTGAAGAACGATGATTTGATGAGACAGGTAGGGGTCTTCACCTTTCACAGTTACAGTGACTCATCGGTAGGACCCCAAGTTGAACGCGTAAAAGCCAGCAAGTATCCCCAGACCCCCGTTTGGCTCACTGAATACGGTGACCTGAGCGACGAGAACAAGACTTTTGCGAACCAGTGGAAGATGTTCTCTCTGGTAGCCAACCGGCGCGCGCTGACAGCTCTGAATCAAGGCGCAAGCGCCCTCTTCTATTTCGACGCCTTCGACGACTATGAGGAGTGCATGAAGCGTCTGTGCTACTACGGGTTGTTCACGAGCGCGAGCCAGGTTTACTCGGTGAAGAAAAGCTACTACGCCGTCCGGCAGCTTTACCACTTCGTGCGGCCGGGATGGCAGAGGATCGCCGCCACCACCGAGGCGCCCGGGCTAACCGTTTCCGCCTTCCAAGGCCCTGCACCAGATACGCTGGTGGTGGTGGGAGTGAAAGAAGGCGGGCCGAGCCATTTCCGCGTCGAGTTGCCGCCAGCGGTCGCGGGGAACATCACGAGTTGGGACGTTTACGAAACCACTCCCGAATTGGATTGCCAGAAAGTGATGACGGCCCCAGTCCGCAACGGCGGGGCGGATATCGAACTTCCCGCGGAGGCGGTCTTTACACTCGTCGGGAGGTCCAACACGGAGGAATCGGTGACAGAAGGATTCAAGTGAATGAGAACCTACTTTGGGTTTTTCAGCAAGGTAGGTCGTGGGCGGTTGCCACTCAGAGAGGCTGTGGTTGAGAGTTCCACATTATTTGAAAAGAACTCGGAGCCCTAAGGCGGCAATTGTTAGGGAGAAGCCGCACGGCTCGGAACGCGTATATCATGATCAAGACTTGCCATCCCGCTTGCTCTGGGCGTAGAGACCCAACTCGATACGGTTTGACACACCAAGCTTCTCGTAGACATGAAACAAATGGTTTTTCACGGTGTGCGCGCTTACGCCGAGCTTGTCGGCAATGTCCTGGTTAGGCAGGCCTTCGACAACCATATTTACAATTTGTTCCTCCCGTTGGGTCAGCAGCGGGAGTCCTTTAGCGCTCACCACGTGCGCTGGTTCCCTGTCGCCTAAGGTTTTGACGATCCATTGGAGTTCGCGACCGTTGGCCCAGATCTGCCCGGCGTGTACATTGCGAATGCATTTGCACAATACCTTGACGGGGTCGCTCTGACATACGACACCTCTAGCACCGCCGGAAAACGCGTCGATTACCTGCTCCGATTCAGAGCAATCCAGCAACACGATAGGGAGAGTGGTGGGGGCAGCGACGCGCAGCTCGCGAATAAGCTTGAGGCCGCCCTGGGGATCACCGTCCAGGGTTGAGCTGACGACCGCTATATCAGGGTGATGCTCAGCTACTTGCTTTAGAAGTTCACTCGGTTTGGCGACTCCGCCCACAACGACGAAGTGCTTGCGCTGCCCTTTGAGGGCCCGGCATAACAATTGGGCGGCCAACGCGGTCCGTTGGGCCACGACGATCGAAATAGGCATGGGTGGAGCGCTCTCTTAAAAGTGGGTAACCTGGCAGATAGCCAAGGAATTAATAAACCTCCTTAACCGAAAATGCAAGTACGATTTAACCCCAGGTGAGAAATAATCCCTTTGGTTACCGTGTGGATATTAATGACCGTCGCGCGTCGGCTCTCTTTGACGCGCGGCTCGCCCGCCTCTATAACTCGGCGGACATCCTCGAGATCGATAGCATGCCGTTTCTCAAACGGGCGAGGACTTTCTACAAGAAGGACAGCGATCGTTTATACGCACCTGACGTCAAACAAGGGGTTAGGGTTTAGGTGTTAGGGAGCAGACCCAGATTCGGCGCCGGATGGCGGCGCGGCTTCTTGTACTGGCACCTAACACCTAACACCTGGCACCTAACACCTAGCACCTGACACCTGCTCTTTGCTATAAACTGTGAACTGCCCTTTGGACACATCGGGCTTGTTACCCGAGGCTTGGGCCTTTATGATATGAATTACAACGGCGCCAACATTGACGGGACGATGCGGGTGACCCCGGCAAGGTCCGCCGAAGTTTCGGACCGCGTTGGGGGCGTCGAAGGAAGATCCACGCGGCTGCCCGAGCCGGGCTTCGGGCCACACGACCCTCAGAAGCCGGCAAATTCACTCGACCACCGAGGACTACGGGGCGGAAATGAAAAAGGTTTGGAGAGCTATCATCGAGGTCGGTTTCATCGTCTTCCTTTTCTACTCCAACCTGCTGATGGGAGAGTTTGAGCGCTCAAGCATGGGAGGAGCCAAGGGCTTGGTTTGGGCGCTCGAGGACATTTTTACCGAAGAAAACTTCATGATCGCCCTCATCGCCGCGCTGATCGGATATGTCCTCGTCGAGTTCCTGCGAAAGAAAATCTGGACCGGAAATTCGGGGGAGGGATGATCGCGGAAGGAAGGTGCGAGGGGTCAGGTGTTAGGTTTCAGGGGCGGAAAGGCAGTCCATAGTTGACAGTGAAGAGGAGGGGTTAGGAGTTAGGTTTTAGGTGTTGGGGAATAGATTCCCCATCGGCGCCGCATGGAGCCGCAGCCTCTCTTGCTAACACCTGGCACCTGGCACCTGGCACCTAGCACCTGACACCTAACCCCGCTCTTTACTGTCAACTGTCGACTGTCAACTGTGAACTGCCTCCAGGTACCTACCGTATCAATACCTCCGTTCCGTCCTGAATTGGCCGGGCGATTGCCATTACAGGGATTGGGAATCAGGGGGACAGGCTTCCCTGTCACCGGAAGTTGACACGGAAGAGCCGCTTGCCCTCGACAGTGAACGCGAAGTCCCCGTGCCAAGTGGCATGAAAGAAATAGGTTACAGGTTATGGCGGATCGATAAAAAAAGTGCCACGTGCCGGGTGTCAGGTGTCAGGAGGGCAGTTCACGGCTCACAGCTCACAGTTGACAGTCGACAGTAAAGGGCAACTGTCAGAAGGGCAGCCCACCGCCGACAGTCGACAGTCAACTCCAGAGCACAGGACCGTGGTTAGGGATTAGGTGTTAGGGATTAGGGCTTCGGGATTAGGGGGGCGGAAAGGCAGTTCACCGCCGCCAGGCCTCGACAGATACCTGAGGTTGGGCACGCGGTCCTTTACTGTCAACTGTCAACTGTCGACTATAAACTGCCCTCCAACCCCTGCTCTTTACTGTTAACTGTCGACTGTGAGCTCTGATCTGCCCTTCTGGCCCCTGCCCTTTACTGTTAACTGTCGACTGTAAACTGTCAACTGCCCTTAACTCGTCTTTCCATGCTTTACGCCTTCGCTCGCACTCCCGGGTTCGCCTGCGCGCTGTGTCTGCTCATCGCCGTGGCTGCGGGCGCGTATCGACAATGGTGCCTGCGCCTGTGGGAGAGGATCGAACTCCTGCCGACCGCCGATGACAGGGACTACAAGTCCGAGGACGCGCGCCTGGGCGCCTACGTGCCGGGATGGAAGTCCAACAACTTCCGGGTCGGATCGTGGTTCCTGGTGACGGCGTGCAGCACCTTCGGCGCGGCTTGGGGAACCATCCTGCTGCGAGCAACGGGGATCGTCCACGCCGGCCTGTACTTCCTGGGAATTCTGCTCACCCGGTGGGCGCTGTCCGCAACGCTCGGACTCGGCGCCGCCAACCTTGCCCTGCGAAAATACGCGACCGAAACGCCGGCAACAGGTTATAAGTTGCAGAGTGCAGGAACTAAAACCGGCGAGCGCGTCGAGGGAACACGGCATAGGCTCTAGAGTCTAGCCAAGATAACGGGGCATAGGCGACAGGAAGACCGCAGATCGCGTACAGCTTCCTCCCCTGACACCTGATGCCTGGCACCAAACACCCGTTCTTCACTCTCGACTGTCGACTGTCACCTGTCGGCCGTGAACCGACATTCTGTCCCCTCTCCTTCGCTCTCGACTGTCAACTGTGAACTGACTTTCCGCCCCTCGCACCTGAGACCTCGCCTTCCTGTGATGCTCTCAAGCCAGCCCATACCTTTCCGGTCCCACTCGCGCGGAGTTCCCCGCGAGTTTCGGGGAGTGGCGGACATTTTCGTTTCATCCACAATGGGGTTGGTGCTCGCCTACGCCGTGTTCGCGTGGGGCGGAGTGCTCCGAACCGACCAGTACCACTACCCGCTGGTGCTGGGCCTGCTGGCGGTGGCTCTGAGCCTTGCCCGTCCGCGCACCCGGTGGGCGCCGCGTCGCTGCCTCCCGCCCGCGCCGCGTCGATGCCTCCCGCCGCCCTCATCGGACGCTCGGCCAACCTGGTTACCCTGAGCGTTTCACCATCGCGACCTTTCAGAGTTTCCTGCTCGTCTGCGGTTACGTGATTGTCTTTCTGCTGATGGGGGAACTGACCTGGCGCTTTGCCGGTAATCGATGGCTCGCGGTTTGGCCCCTCGTCACCATCGGCGCACTGGAAGCGGCGCTGGGACTCTTCCAGAACTTCGGCCGCGGCGTGGACCAGGTTCGCTGGGGGACATTCGTCAACCTCAACGCTCGTCACCGACGATTTCGCGCACAATGATTACCTTCAGTTGCTGGCGGAACTGGGGCTGGTGGGCTTTGCCATCGGGGCCGCGCTGGCGTTCGATGCGGTGAGAACGACGGCGCGGAACGCCGTCGGGTCGCGTGACCCACGGGCGCGGTATTTTGCTGTGGCGTGCGCGGGTGCGCTCACTGCGATTCTGGTGCACAGCCTCGCGGATTTCAATTTGTATATCCCGGCCAATGCCATTCTCCTGGCGTGGATCGCGGGAATGACCGCCGGGGCACGGGAATTGCTCGTTTTCGATTGCCGATTGACAGCAGAGAATGTGGCCGTGCGTGTTTTTCCATCGGCCATCGCCAGTCAGCAATCGATAATCTGCAATCACAGGAGGTAGCCGTGAAATATTTGTGTCTGCTTACCCTCATGATGACGACCGTAATCCTGATGGCCGCCGATCCGCCGGGCCGGGTGACGAGTTCCGGCCCGCTCGCACTCAACGGCAAGGCCGTGCTGGCAACCGCCGCTTCATCCCTGCCGGTGGTGGCGGGCGATGAAATCACGACCTCAGGTTTCCCGGCAATGATCTATTTCAGCGACAGGAGTCGCGCTACGCTCGAACCGAACTCGCGGGTCAAGCTGGAGGCTCGCAGTTCTGCGGTGGCGCTCCGGGTTCTGTCCGGCTCGGCCGACCTGAAGGTAGCGGAAGGCTCGCTCATCAGCTTGATTCCGCCGGTATGGCCGGAGTCGGCGAAACCCGCCGCGGGGCAATTTTCGGGTCAGACGACCGTGCACGAAGACAGCGTAAAACCCCCAGGGCCGCCCGATCCACACCGACCCCCACCTCCACGCCCACCACCACCACCACCACCACCACCTCCTCCTCCTCCGCGAAGCGCTCATTGCCCACCGGATCATCCGCACTGCGATTAGGGCTAGATTGGCAGAAGGCATGGTTCGCGGGAGTGCGCCCATTTTGATGTCCGCCGTCTTTGCGCTGATGGATGGTCCGACAATTGGCGGATAAACTCTCCGCAAGATTCCATTGGCTTGGGAGGGGTTCCGTCGCTCGGAGAGAGTGCTGAATTGAAAGCGCTGACATTCATCTTTGGGGCAGTCTTGGTTGCCTTTTCATTGGCCGGCGTTCTCCCGGAAACGCTGGGGCAGAGCAACGCGCAGATTGAGCGCGTACTGTGCGGCTTCTTCATTTGCAACACCGCGTCATTGGAGTCGAGCGCACGACAGCAATTGACGGGAGTGGAGCAAGCGGACGCCCAAGATGCCATCGCCACATTCCGGGAACTTCTCCGGCGAGACCCGCAAAATCCCTATCGATGGGCCGATCTGGGAGAGGCGTTTTTCGCTGCTGGACAGGGGGAGCAAGCTCGCGAGTGCTACGGCCAAGTGCTGACCCTCGCCTCTCGCCCCGCCTGCTACGAGCGGCGAACTTCCATTTCCAGATCGGTGAGAACAATCAGGCACTTCCCGTCACGGCGCGAATCCTCGCACTCATTGCCGACTACGATTCAATCATCTTCAGCGAGTACACGCGCCTAGTGTTGCGTTCTCGAAATATGTTTACTTATGCGCCGATCGGCAAGCTCTTGTAGCGCCGGGCTTTAGCCCGGCATGTGCCGCCCTAAAGGGCGGCGCTACGGTAAACGCATTTTCCGAACGCAACACTAGTGGATCGCCCTGAAGAAGTCTTGCAATACGGCCTTCCGGAAGGTCGGCGAGCGGTAAAATCCTGGCTGCAATACCTGATGCAAGCGGGGCGCGTGGATGCTGCACAAAGCGCGTGGGGCTGGGCCGATGAACGTGGTTCCGCCGACAACAGCCTGGCGGGATAGTATGCAGGGTTTCTAGTGCAGCAAGGCCATCCGGGCCTGGCGGTGTCCGCATGGACGCAGCACTTGGCGGCACGAGTAGGCGATTACCGGAAATCGAACTACCTTCTTTAACGGAAACTTCGAGTTCGAGCCCAGCCCATCGCCATTCGATTGGGACTTCGCGCACGCTCAGAGCGTTGATGTCGCCCGTGACTGCTCGACAACCAAGCCCGTGGACTGCTCGCTTCGTATCAGCTTCGCAGGCACGCAGAATCTCGACTTCGCCGCTGCGTCGCAGATGGCCTTTGTAACCCCTGGTCCTTACCGTTTGCGCGCGTCGATCCGAACTGAGGGCTTGACCACCGACCAGGGAATTCGATTTCGAATATCCGATGCTGAGCTGCCAACAAGTTTGGATGTAACATTCAGACAATTCAAAGGAACAATGTCTTGGTCTCCGGTCGATCAAGACTTCGTGGTCCTAGCAGCGACCAGGCTGCTCCGAATCCAGGTTATTCGGCAGCCGTCTCTGAAATTCGGCAACAAAATCAGTGGAACCGTCTGGATCAACAATTTGAAGCTAGAACCGATTGGCAATCCCTCCTTCCCATAGCCAGACACCCGCGAGATAGCCCCCTCCCTCTGGCGCCAGGCCCCTCCCCCGTGACCTGTCGGCCGCCTCCCCCTTTGTCCTCCAGGCAAGTAGTAGCAGCGATTGAATACGTCGGAACAGCGATGTTACCGACAGGGGGGACCACTGCGTCCAGGTCGGTCCCAGCGCGTCAGACCATAAACCCTAAACGTGACTCACACTGGTGAGCCCGATCATCTCTCGGGACGCGTGATCGGCCCGGTATCGAGGGAGTTCGTTTACCGGGCGAGGCTAACGGCGCCTTCAAGAGGCGATGTTCGCGGGAGTGGGATGGACCTCTCAATCCTCCTGTGTACTATTCTGCCAACACATCGAGTTTAAGCGTCCGTGAGCCCGCCATGTACCTCGAACTGGCGCTGGCCATTTTATTGCCGTCAAGAAACAATCGCAGCTTTCCGCTCGTCGCCGGTAAGTGGATCAATCGGTCGCCAGTTACGGCGCACCTTTACAATCGTACGCTGATGCCCGTTATCTTCGATCCTCCTCAGCCCGCGCGGAAACGATATAGGCCGGGCGCCATGCGCCCTATCACAACGCTCGGTGCGAACTGAGGCACGGTTAACGACGGATGCTTATTTCGGCCAGGTCTGGTTCGTAACCTTCGTCCTTAAGGGTTTTCTGGGCAGCCGACCTAAGGCTCGTTTCGTCGGCATCCTTCGGCGCCTGGCAATAGCGACGGATTACCTCTTCTCCAGCCTCAATCCGAACCAGCCACTTTGACTCCGCGGCATTCCATGAGATTTCCACACGATCGGCACGCATGGTACCCTCCCTTTATGATTTGCAAGCCATTGTAGCGCAACGTATGACTCTTGTTAACTGAATGTCTGTGAGCCAAATTGGACCAATTAACCTGATAGATTGCCCTAGATTAGGCTTGGCTTCTTGCGGCGTGACGCGGCATTCTTATCGAGCCGCAGCTTCCAAGCGGTGTGCAGTGCGCCTGCCAATACATCCTTCGTCGCCTTGTCGAGCCTGAGATGGGTTGCTCCCGTTTTTCCCCACCCGCCGGAAACGGGCAGGAAAACCTCGGGCATTTCCTCGACAAACGCCGCCTGCTGATCAATCGTGAGCAGTAGATTTCCGAACCCCTGAGCTTGCGAGGCGAGCGTGGCAAAGATCTTGCCTCCGACACGGAAATCGGGAGAGCCCATGTGTGAGCCCTCTTCGGCGCCTTCCAAACTCAGTGCAACTCTGCGAAAGTCTGCGGCATTCATTTTGCGCTTCAATCTCATATAAGGGTGAATATGCCACAACCCAGGCACTTTTTAGAGTTACATCGCAACCCTTCACCCTGCGGGATGCTTTCACTCCCACTCATGCCATTTGGCTCAACCAAACAGAGATTTGGTTCGGTATTCTCACACGCAAGGTGGTCCGGCGCGGCATCTTCAAACCTCGACAGGAACTGGTGGATCGACTCCTGAATTTCATCGAAGCCTATAACCAGGACGCTCGACCCTTTGAGTGGACTTATAACCTCAACCCACTGGCTGCCTGAATAAGTCAATGCAACTTAATTATGCAACACTAGCGCCCCGCCAATCGCCGGAAGTTGCCGACCCAACCCGCTGTTCAGAGCTCCTGCCTTCGCAAGACGTCAACCTGGTCACGGGCGGATGAGCCGTCTCCGCTCGCGATTGGTTATTCCCTCTCGACCGAGGTCACTGGATAATGGACTTCTGCGTCCCGGGGCCCGACCCCCCCGCACATGGGGGCAACTTAGATCTTGAGGCATCCCTCCTTGTAACTGTAAGTAAGGGTGCTTTGACGGATGTTCCGGATCGTCCTACAGAGCAGTTCCGGGACCCCCGAGGTCATGGGAGTGGCATGCCCCGCATAAACAATCGCCACGTCGCGACTAGCGATTTTCTCCAGCGAAGCCAACAGTTCGCCAGGATAAGAACCGCCTGGTGTCTTCACATCGAGCGGGGTGTCTCCAGCGAAAAGGATTCGTTCCCGGGCGCAGTACAAACAAATCGAATCCTCCGAATGTCCCGGTGTGTGCAGGACCTCAAATTCCCGATCGCCCAGGCGGAGACATTGGCCGTCAAGCAATAGGACATCGACATGTTTGCCCGGGGCAAAGGCACATACCCGCGGGTGATGAAGCGCCACGACCACGTCCAGGCCGGCGGCGTGGTCGTAATGCCCGTGCGATAACACCACTTGCGCCACTTTTTTCTTTCCGATCCCGGTGCAGAGGTTTTCAATGTGGCCACAGATCGAACCGTCAATTCCCACATCCACGAGGCTGTTCACATCCTCTGGCTCATTCGAGTCCCCGCGCACCAGGTAGGCATTGCAGGAATAGTTCTGCTGGTTACCGTGGAGGAGCGTGATTCTCATTACACACTCTCTGCTTTTTGGCACAACTTTCCGTCGCCCCGAGCCCGGACAAACAGCGGCGCTACTTCGGCAGGGAGTTCCTGGATCTCGTCGAGCGCCAGATACCCGCCGGGCGACAGGGACTCGTGAAACATCTTGAGGACCTCTACCTGCTGCGCGTAGGCCAAGTGCAGCAGGACGTTCTTGCATACGACGACGTTGAAATTGTTGCCTATGGGCCGAAGCGATAGGAGATCGTGGCGCTGGTACAAGATGCAATTGCGAAGTTCGGCCTTGAACTCCACACACCCCTCGCGGGCGGCAGGGAGGCTATACTTGGCCAGCAAGTCTTGGTGAGGGCTGCCCTTCAGGAGTTCCGTCGAGTATATTCCCGTGGCAATCTTATTCGCAAACTGACTGTTTTCCTCGATGTCCGTGGCGTCGATGCGCAGGTTGTCGCAGGCGAAGGGCAACAAATTCTCAAATAACAACATGGCCACGGAGTAGGCCTCTTCGCCGCTTGCACAACCGGCGTCCCATACTCGAAGGATGCTGTTCCCCAGGACACTCGGCGCCACATGCTGCACGATCGAATCCAGCACGCGTTGATCCCGAAAGAAAAACGTGAAAGCCACTTCTAATCTCCTTATGAGGGACGACTAATCTTTGCAAGCTCCACGCACAAACCAAGAGGGGATCGAGATTACTTGCGAGCTTCTCGAACCCCTCATTGCCCGCTTGGGCTAGGTCGTTTTTTATTGTAGTCGAGCGGTTACCCCCGGCTGAGGTCTGACGCGGCTGGCCAGTTGCGTTTCGTGGGCCTGTTTTGAAGTCGAGTGGACTTGCGCACTCCCCGCACCGATTCCGGCCTCGTCGAACTTGAATTGCCCCACCAGTCGCTGGAGTTCTGCTGCCATGCGGGCCAGTTCTTGGGAGGCCGTCTGAGTGTTGGTTGCGCCTTCAGTTGTGCTCTTCGCGGCTGTGGCTACAGATACAATATTCTCAACAATCTGAGAGCTGCCCTTGGCCGCTTCACCCACATTGCGAGTAATTTCATTAGTGGTCGCCGTTTGTTCCTCCACCGCGCTCGCGATCGTATTCGAGATATCGTTAAGTTGGTTGATGATGGTAGTGATTTGACCGATAGCCTCTACCGCTCCTTTGGTATCCCCTTGAATGGCCTCGATCTTCCGGCTAATGTCCTCTGTCGCCTTGGCAGTCTCTTTCGCTAATTCCTTAACCTCATTGGCAACCACTGCAAAGCCCTTGCCTGCCTCTCCGGCTCGCGCTGCCTCAATCGTTGCATTAAGGGCCAAGAGGTTCGTCTGCTGGGCAATGGAAGTAATGACCTTGATAACCTGACCGATTTCAGCGCTCGATTCACCGAGTTTACCGACGGTTGCGTTGGTGCTTTCCGCCGTCCGCACGGCAGCGGTTGCTATCTTGGCTGCCTCCGTGGCGCTCTTTGCGATCTCCTTGATGCTTGCACTCATCTCTTCGGTTGCCGTAGCGACCGTCTGGATGTTTTTCGAGACTTGTTCGCTTGCCGCCGATACAACGTTCGCCTGGCTGGAGGTTTCTTCCGCGTTAGCGCTCATCTGCGCGCTGACCGCGGAAAGCTCCTCGGAAGAAGAGGCCAGGGTTTGGGCGTTATGACTAATTTCCCCCATGCTCAGCGAGAGTTTATCGGTCATAACATTGATGTCGTCCTTAATTCGTGCGTGATCGCCCTGGTAGCTGCCCTCAACGTGCGCCGTCAGATCACCTGCGGCCACCTTTTGCAGCACCCCGCCGGCCTCTTGCACTGGCGCAATGACCAGATCCAGGATCTCATTAACGCCTTGCACGATCTTACGAAACTCACCTTGATGCTTGGCGATGTCGGCTCGGGTCGATAATCTTCCTTCCGTTGAAGCCTTGGCCAGAGCATTGATGTCACCCGCCATACCTTGGAGTGCGAGGGCGGCGTTGTTCACCGCCTGCTTCATCTTCTCATGGTCGCCCTTGTAGGTTTCGGCGATCAATTCGTCGATTTTGCCGCTCGAGATCTGGGCGAGAATACGGTTGGCTTCGCCGATGGGCAGCAAGATGGCATCCAGCATTTCGTTGACGCCCTTCACGATGCCCGCGTAGGCGCCCTTGAAGTGTTCGGGTTTGCCCCGCTCCAAGAGTTGCCCCTCCCGCGAAGCGTCGGTCAGCCGTCCCAACTCTTTTTGCAGTCCTTGCACCACAGCGGCGACGTTGTTTATGGCCAGCTTCATCTTCTCATGGTCGCCTTTGTAGGTTTGCGCGATCAATTCGTCGATCTTGCCGTTGGAGACTTGGGCGAGAATACGGTTGCCCTCGCCGATGGGCAGCAAAATGGCATCCAGCATCTCATTGAGGCCCTTCACGATGCCCGCATATGCGCCCTGGAAGTGTTCGGGTTTTCCCCGTTCCGAGAGTTGTCCTTGACGTGATGCTTCCGTTAGCCCCGCCACCTCCTTCTGCAAGTTTTGCAGCACACCGGCGACGTTGTTTACGGCCAACTTCATCTTCTCGTGGTCGCCCTTGTAAGTCTGCGCGATTAGTTCGTCGATCTTACCGTTGGAGATTTGGGCCAGAATGCGGTTGCCCTCACCAATGGGCAGCAAGATGGCATCCAACATCTCGTTGACGCCTTCGACGATCTTGCGGTAGTCGCCATGGTGCTTGGCGGCCTCGGCTCGGGTCGTCAGCTTACCGTCCGCGGACGCCTTCACCAGCGTGCGGACTTCGGCCACTAGGCTGCTGACGGCATCGATGCACATGTTGAGATTGTTTTTGATCTCATTGAAGTCGCCCTTGTAAGTGTCCGTAATCTTGGCCGGGATGTCGCCCTTGGAGATCTGATCCACGTACTTCGCCGCCACGTTCAGCGGCCCAATGACCGCGTCCAGGGTATCATTGACGCCCTGCACGATTTTGCGATACTCGCCTTGGTGTTTGGAGGCATCGGCGCGGGTCGCTAACTTGCCTTCCACGGCCGCCTTCGACAGCAGGTTCGCATCCACAACCAAGGCTTTGACCGCCGCCCGCAGACGCTCAATGTTCTCGTTTATGAAGGCCTTCTTGCCTGGGAACTTCTCAAGTTCAGCCTCTAGATTGCCGTTGCTGAACTCGGATATGCAGGCCATCGCCTTCTTCTTCACTGTGATATGGCCATTGACCATGTCATTGACACTCTTGGCCATCGTTCGGTAGATGCCCTCGAACTTTTCCTCCGACATCACTACATCAATGTCTCCGGCGTTGTGCGCATCGCTCATGGCTTTCATGTCAGCCGCGAAGGCACTCAACTCATCGAGACCTCTGCTCTTCTTGCCTAGAGTCGGTTCATTCTTCATTTCATCCTCCATTTAGTATGTTTTCCTGGCTAAGCGCCTCTTGCGGTTGTCGTTACCAGATTCAGCATTTTGTCGGTATCCAAAGCAATCAGTAACGTGTCTTTCAGCTTGTAAACTCCCCGAATGAGCTCCCGCGCCTCTCCCGAGAGAGTTCCGGGAGGCAGCTCGAAGATTTCTTCTTCGACCTCCAGGACATCTCCGATTTCATCCACGAGGAGGCTTACGGCACCATCCTCGTGGCGGATCACGACGTTCATAGGGAGATCGGTTGGGGGGCGTTCCCGCAGACCGAGCCGGAGGCGCAGGTCAACGGCCGTGACAATCTGGCCGCGTAAGTTGATGAGGCCTCTAACGACGGAAGGCGCTAATGGCACCCGAGTCATTTCCTGATAGCGAATGACTTCCTGGACTTTTTCAACTTCGACTCCGAACAACAGGTGATCGACCACAAAGGTCGAAAACTGTTTCTTTCTGGTCATAAGTTCGCTCCTCGGGTCTTGGGGTTGGGCGCCGAGTTCCGGGGAATGCCCCTGCCCGCATGACCCCAGCTCCTTTCCCATTTACGCTGAAACGGTTTCGTTGAAGAAGTTTGGGTCAGCCGTTTGTATGATGCCTTTCAAGTCGAGCAGTTCCGTAACGCGGCCCTGGACGACGAGAGTTCCCAAAGTTCCGGGGCGGCCGGAGTTTTTCTGGGTTTTGACTGCCTCGTGGGCAATATCGAGGATGCGATCCACGACGAGTCCGACGCTCCGACCCTGGTCGGTGTATACGACGACCCGAATTTTTTCGTCTTCCGCCTCGGCCAAAGGGGAACCGGATATTCGGGCTTCCTGGCGACGCTCGGCGAGTGCGGATGAAAGGTGGATCAACGGCAGTATCTTGCCTCGATACTGAACGACGTGCCTTCCGCCGGCCTTCTCCACGGCGGATCGGGCAAATTCTTCCAAGCGCGCCACAAGAGAGAGTGGCATGGCCATTCGTCCATCATCCGGCCCTCGTAGCAGCAGGAGCGATTCGCCATCGTCGCGCCGAGCCTCTGTTTCTGCGCTCTTTTCCCCCACACTTCGATCGCGGACCTCGGAAACCACATTGGCCAGTTGGGCTACCCCCAGAACATCCAGGATGAGCGCCACTTCGCCGTCTCCCATGATGGTTGCGCCGGCGAATGTGGGAATTCCCTTGAGTTGCTTGCCCAGAGGCTTGACGACGATCTCTTCCGTGTCGTTGATGTCGTCCACCACCAAACCGAAATGGCGGTCATCCGCCTGCAATACGACAATGTTGACAGAGTTTTGCTCTGACAGATGATGGCCGGCATTGGTCTCTTCCACGCCCAGTTCGTGGTTCAGATTAACCAAGGGAAGGAGGTTTCCGCGCAACCGATAGACGGGCGCCCCGTGGATCATTTCGATCCCCTTGCGAGCCTGGTCGCCCTCGAGGCGAACGAGTTCCAAGAGGCTGACTTGGGGAATGGCGTACCGATCCCCCCCACTGGTCACGACGAGCGCCGGAATAATGGCCAGGGTCAAGGGAATCTTGATCTTTACGGTGGTCCCGTGACCGACGCGGTTTTGGATATCGACAGTTCCCCCAATCTTCTCGATGTTGGTTTTTACGACGTCCATGCCGACGCCGCGGCCCGAAACATTTGTAACTTTTTCGGCAGTGGAGAATCCGGGCAGGAAGAGCAAGTTCAACAGTTCGCGGTCGCTCAGACGGGCGGCTTGGTCGGACGCGAGCAATCCCTTTTCCAACGCCTTCTGCTTAACCCGATCGAGATCGATCCCTGCGCCATCATCGGAGATTTCGATGTTGACTTGCCCTCCCTCGTGGAAAGCGCGCAAAAAGAGGCGGCCCTCGGAGGGTTTCCCGGCGGCCTGACGCCGTTCAGGTGATTCAATGCCGTGGTCGATGGCATTGCGGACGAGATGAGTGAGAGGATCTTTGATCGACTCAATGATGGTTTTGTCGAGTTCGGTCTCCTTGCCCTCCATCTCGATGCTGACTTGCTTCCCGCACGATGTTGCCAGGTCGCGAACCACGCGAGGGAACTTACTCCAGATATTTCCGATGGGTTGCATGCGCGTCTTCATGACGCCTTCTTGGAGCTCGGTGGTGATCAGGTTCAACCGTTGGGAAGTGTTCAGGAAGCTTGTACCCTGCTGCGTCGAGGAAAACTGCAGGATCTGGTTCCGGGCGAGCACGAGTTCTCCCACTAAGTTCATCAGCTTATCCAGCAAACCGACGTCGACACGAATGTTGCTATCGGAAAGAGCGGACGCGCGGGCTTCCGCCTGTACCTGCAGGGCCTCCTGTACGGCGGCGGGCTTAACAGCTCCCTTTTCTAGCAGGATCTCACCAAGGTGGCGATCATCCCCTTCGTGTTGGAGCTTTAGGGCCTCATCGACCATCTCGGAATTAGCCTGGCCAGCCTTCACCAGGATTTCTCCTAAGGGCGGAATTGGAGCCGAATTAGCTGGTTCCGGGTTCAATTCCGGCGCAGGCG
Organism: uncultured Acidobacteriota bacterium; assembly: GCA_963808085.1. Taxonomy (GTDB): domain Bacteria; phylum Acidobacteriota; class Terriglobia; order UBA7540; family UBA7540; genus Bog-366. The sequence goes on along the minus strand of CAWEFC010000036.1, from coordinate 47,108 downwards.
GTACGAGCGCCGGGGGAGAGGCCGGGGCGCATTCGGCCGTAGGAGGCGCTTTCTTCTCACCCCCTTGCAGACTGGTCAATGTTTCGATCAGGGAACCGTAGTTGCCATCCCCCTCCTGGCCGGTGGTTTCAATGCTCACCAGCATCTGGCGGACGGCATCCACCATGGCCAGCAGCGCTGAGGTGATCTCCGCGTTGAGCAGAAGGCGGCCGTCGCGCAGGCTGCTAAGGAGGTTTTCGCCGACGTGCGCCACCGACTCCAATCGGGAGAAGCCCAAGAAACCAGTAGTGCCCTTGATGGTATGGATCGTACGAAAGATGCTGGCAAGAACCTCCCGGGCCGTCGGATCTTTTTCCAGGGTCACCAAGTCGCGGTCAAGCTGGTCGAGGTTCTCATTGCTCTCAACAAGGAATTCCCGAATAATGTCATCCATATCGCCCATAGTGGAATTTCTCTTTCTGATTGGAATTACCTGCACGCTCGCCGGATCGGTGGAACTGCTGGCCTGCACCTTCCCCGCTTGGGAACGAAACGGGAGTTCGTTCTTACAGGATTCCCGCTATACAGCGTGTTCGAGGCTCATCCCGCATCAACCATCGATATCTAGAAAACTCTTTCGCCTGCACCATCTTCTATCGGCGTAACGTAGGGGCGCATGAAGGTTTTTTCTGCCGACACCAAATTTTGCTGAGAATGGGCTTCGGGACGAAGGTTGCGGCACGATTTCCGAACCAGTGGGAGCTCGTGTGAGGCTGCGAGTTCCCGGCGGAATCCCGCTGAAATACGGCGACGACTATTATTCTCAATTCTTCAAATCGTCGTGTTGATTGAATCGCTTAAAGTGGGCGTGCTCGTTTGAACAGTTTTCGATGCGGATCAATTACTCGGCCGGAGTCCCTGTTGGCAGGTCTTGCGAGATAGATACCATGAAGGGGTGCCGCTCGCTCAAAAGCGTGAGTTCGGAAACAGTTTGCCCTCGCGGCGTGGTCTGCGCAGAATCTGTGGGGTCGACGAGCGAGGGAAGGGAAACAGTAACGGGTTGGGGCAACAATGCCTTCAAGTTGCCACCAATAATGTGGATGAGCTCACCCAAGGCGTCGAGGGTCTCGTCATTTCCGGCTTTATCGGGCTCCACCTGGAAAATGGCACCGGCAATCAATCGGGCCAGAGCGGGAGGGCAATGCATGCGGACCTCTCCATCCCAGGCGCCAGCAATCTTGACGGAGGCAGTGAATGCCCCGACCGGGGAAAAGTCCTGGGACTCGAGATAATCCACTTGGAATCCCAGGGTTGACGTCCAGGTGTCTTGAATGATCTCGAAAACATTTGTTTCTGCAATCACCATGGTAGCCCCCTAGGTGCGTTTAACTCGATAGCAAGTGGCGCGTTCGAATTGAGCGCGTTCAAACGAATCGTCGATGCTGAAGGTTGTTTCTGCCGCACCGAGGAAGAAATAGCCATCCGGCTTCAATACCCTGCGGACTTTGGCGAGAATTTGCTTTTTGGTCTCGATTCCAAAGTAGATGAGGACGTTTCGTATCATCACTATGTCCATGGGCGGCAAGACTGGCCAGGCGTTAGCCAGGTTCACGATCTGGTAATCCACCATGTGGCGAATGTCATCGCGCAGATACCAATCGCATCCGCGTTTTTGAAAGTACTTGACGAGCATAGGGGCGGGAAGTCCACGGTTCACTTCTAGTTGGCTGTAGCGTCCCTCCTTTGCACGGGAGAGGATTTCCGTGGAGAGGTCGGTCGCCAAAATATGCACTTTCCAGGTGGCCAACTGGGGGAAGTAATCCCGGAGCAGCATGCAGAGGCTGTACGGTTCCTGGCCGGACGAGCTGGCCGCGCACCAAATGGTCAAAGCTCTGTCGGCGCCTCGCCGAGCGATGAGATCGGGCAGCACATGTTTCTTCAGCCCTTCGAAAGGATGGAAGTCGCGAAAGAAAGAAGTCTCATTCGTGGTCATGGCCTCGACGGCCCGCCGATGTAAACCCTGCACCGGCTCTGCTTGCATTTTTTGGACGAGGAGGTTGATCGAGGCAAATCCCTCGCGGCGGGCCAAGGGCAGCAGGCGGGATTCGACGAGATACCCTTTGTCCTCCTCCAACACAATCGCCGATTGATCGAGGACGAGGTGGCGGACGTAGTTGAACTCCGGTAGGCTGAGGGTCATCTTGGGTTACTCGACTCCACCGTCCGGGGGGCGGACTTGAATTCTCTGAACGGTTCGCGGCCGTTGCGAACCCGGCGAATAATCTCCATACCAATTTGATCCAGGGGCAGAATTTTGTCGGCCAGTCCCGCATTGGCAACGAATCCGGGCATTCCCCATACCACGCTCGACGCCTGATCCTGGGCAAGGATTTGTCCGCCGAACTCGCGAATGAGTTCGCACCCGCGCAGGCCGTCCTGGCCCATCCCCGTCATCTCCACGGCGAGCGCATGAGGTTTGTACACATCGGCCACCGAGCGAAATAAGACGTCCACGGCGGGCCGGCAGGAATTTTCCTGTGGGCCCTGGTGAGTGCGAAGCGTGATCCCCCGGTTGTCAGATGCGACGATCATATGGTAGTCGCCCGGAGCTATCCAGGCGCAGCCCGGCCTCAGAACGGCTCCGGTGTGACCCTCCTCGACACCGATTTTTGACTTGGCCGCCAAACGCTCCGCCAGGAGGCGCGTAAACACCGGGGGCATGTGCTGAACGATGACTATCGGCACCGGAAAGTCGCGCGGAAAGGAGGGCATGAGAACCGCGAGGGCATTCGGCCCCCCCGTCGAGATCCCTATGGCCACGACGTCAATTCGCTCTTCTCGACGCGGAATGGCCAACCCCGGCGGGATCGCCTTGGGAACTAAGGCTGTGGCCGGAGGAAGAAGATTGGTTATGCCCGCGGCCCGCCCACAAATCGCTTTGATTTTCGGAATGAGCTGGGTACGAATGCATTCCAACCCTTGGGCAACACTCCCCACGTTGGAGGGCTTGGTGACGTAATCCGTGGCACCCTTGGAGAGTGCGTCGAGTGTGGCTTCCGCGCCGCGCTGAGTGAGGGTGCTGTACATGATGACCGGCAGAGCCGGGAGCGTCTTGCGGATCCCCACCAACGTTCCCAGCCCGTCGAGTTCAGGCATCTCTATGTCGAGGATCACAATATCCGGATTGACCTGGGTGAGTTTGGCCAGGGCAATTTTCCCGTTGGCGGCAGTTCCAGCGATTTCGAGATGCGGATCAGCCGCCAGCGCATCACTGACCATGCGCCGCACGACCACCGAGTCATCGACGATCAGAATCCTGATCTTGGGCATGTATTAAGAACCTGCCATCCCGAAAATCCGTAACTTCTCCAGGATCACTTCCGGTGTGAAGGGCTTCATGACGTACTCGTTGGCCCCTGCCGCGAGGGCGCGAACTACGTTTTCCATCTCGGTTTCGGTCGTCACCATCATTAAAAGCACACCGTCATAGATGTGCTCGGACCGAACGGCCCGGACAAATTCGAAGCCATTCATTTCCGGCATGTTCCAATCGACCAGGGCGATGTCGACCTTCCCCAGGCCTTCGAGTCGTTCCAGGGCTTCCCGGCCATTGGCTGCTTCAACGACATCAAAGTCCATTGCCCGGAGCATTCTGCCCAGGATGCTCCGCATGGCCTTGGAATCGTCAACTATAAGTGCACGCACCGTGGCTCCCTCCGTGGGCAAGTCATCGCTTCTCCTTACACTTCGGCTGTTAAGGGCGAAAGGTTAATTACAAATATCTAAGTTTCAACCCGGGGCGCCGAGTCGCCTTAGTACCTATCGGACACCGGTCTCTTCTTCTGCGCAGATTTCTTTCTGCTTCGATTCAACGACATCGAGAATAGGATTATGTCGAGCCCTTGTTCTCATCACTCTCGTGGCGAGCAAGAGAACAGACCTATTGCGAGGAGGTGTTTGCGTTGTGTCCGTCAGTTTTGCACAGGCGTTCGCCTTCGTTTTTTCTTCGATCCCTGGGCCCATCGAAGTGAAGAGCTCCCAGCTTTTCTCCGGAGTCTCGAGGCAACGCCCCATCATTCAACTTCTATGGCACACCCTGCCGCGCATGACCATTTGCACTCGCTATCTCTTCTCCGCAAGGAATGCCTCTGCTAAAATCGTGAGTTGGAACTCTGCCAGGAGGGCTTACCGCCGATGATCAATATCGCCGAACAAGATCCCATCGTCGCCGGACAAGGAACTCTACAAATTCGAGTACTGGGCATCGTGCTCGCTGGGGGGAAGGGAACTCGCCTGTTTCCACTTACTCGTGAACGGGCCAAACCCGCGGTTCCATTCGGAGGCAAATACCGGATTGTCGATTTCGTTTTGAGCAATTTCATCAACTCCGGGATCAATTCCATCTACGTGCTCACCCAATTCCGAAGCCAATCGCTGCTTCAGCATCTGAGCGAGGTATGGCAGTTCAGTGGACTCCTGAAGAGCCACTTCATCATCCCCGTGCCCGCACAGATGCGTTCGGAGGATGAAACCTGGTACCAAGGCACCGCCGATGCCATCTCGCAGAACATCAACCTGATCGAGCAGTCGAATCCCCATGTGGTTGCCGTCTTCGGCGCGGATCATATCTACCGCATGAACATCGCGAGCATGATCGACTTCCACATGTCCAAGCACGCAGAGGTGACCGTCGCCGCCAATCCCGTCCCGCAAAAGCACGCCGCCGAATTTGGTGTCATTGAGACCGACGCGGACGGGCGCATTATGGCGTTTCACGAAAAGAACGCCGATGCGCCTACCATTCCTGGCGATCCCCGCCAGGTTTATGCCTCGATGGGCAATTACGTCTTCTCCAAACACACGCTGGTGGAATTGCTCCTGGCCGACGCCAATGATCCCGCCAGCCACCACGATTTCGGCAAAGACATCCTTCCTAAACTTGCCGGCAATGCCCCAATCTATGCCTACAACTTCCAATCCAATCGCATCCCGGGCGAGCCTGAGGGCGCCGTCCCTTACTGGCGCGACGTTGGCACGATCGATGCCTACTACGAGGCCAGCATGGATTTGCGGTCGGTAAAGCCCGACCTGAACCTCTACAATCGCCAGTGGCCGCTGCGGAGCGCGAGCTACCCCGATCCCCCCGCCAAGTTCACCTTCGACGAGGCCCACCGCCGCGGCGAGGCCATCGACAGCATCGTCTCCGCGGGCTGTATTCTCTCGGGCGGCGTCGTGCGCAACTCCATTCTCAGCCGCGGCGTCCGCGTCCACACCAGCGCGCTCGTGGAAGGTTGCGTGATTATGGATAACTGCGACATCGGGCGCTATGCCAAGGTGCGCCGCGCCATCCTGGACAAGAACGTCCGGGTCCCCGAAGGCGCAGAGATCGGCTACGACCTCGATGCCGACCGCGCGCGTGGATGGTTCGTGACCGATTCTGGGGTTGTCGTCATCAGCGGAGAAAGAGGCACGGTGCCGGTGGCGGCGATTGTCATCTGAAAGACCGACGTACCGCTACCATCTAGGCGACTCCGGTGCCGGCTGGCAGTCGGGGTTACGCTTGATTCGCTGCCCACCCCCGGTGCGCTGCTCCGCTCGGAAGTCTTGTAAAGATTGAGGCTTTATTCCTGTCGACCGGCAGTCTTCACCGGCGCGAAGATGGTTGCGATCCGACCCGCTGTTGACGGCCTCGTATTTTCATAGATATAGCCGGATGAACCTTCATATTTGCATGTTTCGCAGATGATGCTTCACGCCGTTGGGGTCCGGCACCGACTTCCAGCCTGCCAGCGCACCGTACCTGGTATCTGGGAATCTTCCTTTTTTGTTTTCATCAACATAGCCGGATGAACCTTCATATTTGCATGATTCGCAGATGATGCCTTACCCCGTTGGTGTCCGGCGCCGACTTCCAGCCTGCCAGCGCACCCTATCTGGTGCCTGGAAATCTTCCTTCTTTTTTTTCATCAACATAGCCGGATGAACCTTCATATTTGCATGTTTCGCAGTTGATGCTTCATCCCGTTGGGATACGGCGCGGACTTCCACCCTGCCCGCGCACTGTCTGGTTTCTTGGAATCTTCCTTAATTTGTTTTCATCAACATAGCCGGATGAACCTTCATATTTGCGTGTTTCGCAGATGGAGATGATGCTTCATCCCGTTAGGGTCCGGCGCCGACTTCCCGCCCGCCAGCGCGCCCTATCTGGTATCTGAAAATCTTCCTTCTTTTGTTTTCATCAACATAGCCGGATGAACCTTCATTTTCGCACTCGTTCCCTATCGATCCCTCTCGCCTTTCTTGCAGCCCGCGCACGGTCGCTCTTCGGTGATGCACGGGTAGTCGGGCCGCTCCCGCGAGCTGGGTGCTTTGGGTCCGGGAGCTTGGCGCTCGGAACGAGGTCCTACCCCTGCGCGATTTCACCGCACCGCCACCCCCTGTAGTACTGGCTTGCTCGTTGGCGACCAAAGTGGGGCTGGGCCGATAGAAATCCGCACCAGATAGAGGCATTGTGACCTATTTTTCTTTCCAATTTCCTACCGGTAGGATTGGGTCAAAAAGTCAGCAAGCATAACTCGAGGTTGCGTTGGGAGCTTACAGAATTTTAAGCCACTTCAGGACAGCGTAGATTACTCCACCGAGCAAGATGGCCGCCGAGATGTAAGGAAGCAGGGTGTTAGCGAGCGAGCGTCCCTGCCGTTTTTTCAGCCACCATTCGTAAGAGTCCGGTTCCTTCCTCATGGCATTCTCTTCCTACCACGAGCCCGATGGTGAGGTCAAGGCCCACTGTAAAGTTTGTAAAGTCGGCGGTTGGTCTGCTCAGCATCCTTATTCCGCGGGTCAATTGTGAAGTATCACAAGCTCTGGTGATTTTACGACGCAGAGCTGTGGCCAGTGCATTGGAGCACTCCAAGAAACCGGCCCCACGGACCCACAGCCTCACGGTATTGGTGCGCCATAACCCTTGAAATCTGGTGCAGATGAGCTAGGTCATGAGCGGCCCACGCCGCGAGCAGTTCCGACAGGGTAACAACTCCGAGGCCAGGATGTCGTCCGCGGAGGGCCAAGTCCTCGGTGCGCAGGTTCAAGGCCTGGAGTTCCTCCAGGTTGGCCGACCGCAAACGAGTAAATTCATCCAACAACTGTCCCAGCGACTTGCCCTGACTCGCGCGCGCTTGTGCCCAGCGATCGAAGGGCTCAAACGTCCGGTTTTCGCCAAATTGCAGCACCATCCTCGCCCTCGGCATCCAGTCCGTGCGCTCGCCATGGATCAGATGGCCGACCACGTCGAATGCGCTCCAGGTGTTCTCACCTTCGTTGCACAACGTCCACGCATCCGGCAGGTCGCGCAGAAGGGCATCGAGGGTAGCCGGGGTGCGAGAGAGAAGCGACAAGGTGTGTTGGAGGTTGCAGGGCATCCTTCACCTCAATTCTTAAACGGCGATTTTCGAGAGGCTCTTATTGTAGCATTCTGGCGCACCTGGGGTCGGTCATTCTGCCCTGGTACCTCGGTACTGTGTGCTCAAGTCACCATCCGTGGTACAAAGAGACGACTTTAAGGATACCGCTTATGAAAAAGCTCGTTGGGACCACCGCTTGGTGGGCAAGTCTCTTACTGACGTTCCTGGGCGTCGCATCGATTCTGGTGAAAGTCATTTCCACCAGGAAACTTCCATTCAGCTTTGTTGTAACCCTAAGCTACGGAATCATCACGATTATGGCGCTGCTCCTCAGCCGGAATCGTCTTTCGCTCAAATCAAAGGTCGCCGGCGTTCTGGACCGTGTGGTGTCGGTACCAGCCCCTCTGGTCTATATGATGGCCCTCGTTCAAACCAGGGTTCGGCGACAGTCGGACCTGCTCCAGTAGATTAAGAATTGTAGCAATTCCGTCGCCCCGAAAGCCCGAGCGGGCGCCGCTGGCGGACAAGCCTCCCCGTTCATTAGCCTCACCAATTCCCAACGGAAACGAGATGCGTCGAAACGGATACGAGCACTGAAGCTATATCCGAGGGTGCAGGATTCCTCGTTGGACAATGCCACCGCTCCCGGGACACTTTCGCGGTCGGCCTTTTGCAAGCTGGCGTGCCGATGGAGAGGGTCTCAGTCTTGCTCGGCCACAGCAGCATCAAGGTCACCGAAAGGCACTATTCGCCTTGGGTACGAGCTCGGCAGGAGCAATTGGAGGGAGATGTCCGGGGCACGTGGGGGTCGTCGCTCCCGGCAGCCGTGACAGTATCAACTATGTGAAGTGGGAGGCGCGTTTTTTTTCTCTTTGGAATACTGCCACAGCGCCTTATCGACTGTTCGGAGGGGTAGGCGTAGCTTCTCAGCGATGCTCTTCACTTGCTTGCAATAGGCCAGCCATCTTTCAAGATTGTAGCTCTGCGGCTGAGGCTCGCCTAGGGACTCCAGCGCCCGGAAATCAAGAATAGGATAGCATTCAGGAAAAGCGAAATGCAAAACCACGGAGGCGACAGGGAACGAAACGCCATTGAGGGCACACAGCGCGCCAATACGAGCCCCCTCTGTGGTTGCTGCAAAGCTGAATCCTGTCAATTCGCGAACCACCTCATCATCGTTGCTCTCGTACCACTTCTTTGGGCGGCGGGACTTCCAGAGCCCGATTTTCACCAGGTCATCTTTCGTCAGAAATCGTTGGGTCACCAACTTGTCTTTCATTTCCTTCTCGACAGCTTTATCCTGCGTTGTCGCGTCTTGATCGTATCTTTCCGCCCACTCGGTAACGTTGTCTCTTGTGAGCCTTAGCATACACATTCCTTGCCAACTGACGGCCAAGCACAAGGTCAATGCAAGATTCAGGTTCCGCGATGTGCTTGTCGGCCCGTTTGACTTTCACACGAGCACCTTCGCAGATAGGCATCAGTTTTCTCCGATTGCGCTATGATAACACCATGACGATTGAACACAAACCTATCGTTAGCCTGGAAGCCCGTAGCGCCGGGTTCACGGTCTGCGGCCCTTCTCGACGGCACGGAATGACCCGTTGCATGGAAGAGACGCGGACCGCAAGATCCGAGGTCCGCGCTACCTGCTCATTCACCCTGATAATCGCTTGGGAGGTGTGCCGCCGACCTACTACGTGTGGCCACCGGAGGGCATCAACATGCGCGTGCCAGATACCATTCGTAAGTGTGTTGGTTTCATCGCTATTCGGGAAGCCACTGGACTCAAGCATTTGGGAACCGGGTTTATCGTCAGTATTCAGGGATCATTCGGCAACCATTTTGATTTCCTAGTAACTGCAAAGCACATCGCCGAACGAATAGAGTCCAGAGAGTGATTGTTGAGGCTCAATTCCACTAGCGGGTCGACAGTGGAGCTTGTCGCAAGGCCGAACAGTTCTAAATGGTACTACCACCCAACAGAGCGCCAATATGTGGACGCTGCCGCGACTCTATTGGGACCTACACGGACCGAAGAAATAGAAGCGGACTTTCGACCTATACCGTCTGACATGTTTATTACAGAAGCAACATTTGAGGAGAAGGGCATAGGGGTTGGTGACGAGGTATTCATCACGGGGTTATTTGTTAAAGTCACGGAGACTACGCGGGTCTTGCCAATTATCAGAATGGGAAACGTTGCGATGATTCCAGGAGAAAAACTACCTAACGGAAACAGCCTTATCGAAGCCTACTTGATAGAATCCCGCTCCATTGGGGGTCTCAGTGGTTCCCCTGTGTTTGTTCGTGAAACATTGAAGCTTCAGAACACGATCCTCAAATCAGGGATAATGATGGCCGGGGTCACCACTTGCAACCCTTCTAGCGAGAACCGGAATGTGGAGATGTTGGGTGCTGGACCGTACTATCTGTTTGGCTGTGCGATTGGACATTGGGACGTTCCCGGAGGGAGCGACATGAATGACGAGCGGGTAAACATGGGCATTTCACTTGTAACCCCGTCTGAGAAAATACTAGAAATCCTAATGCAACCTAAACTCAAGAGTATGATGGACAGAACTAATCAGGAACTTGGGCAGGCGAAAGAACACGACACGCAAATAACTGAGGCAACAGTTGGGGCTGCCTTCACAAAAGATCAAATCGAGGAAGCTCTAGGGAAGGCCAATGGCCACGATTGACGAATTGCTGAATACTGGAGGGTGACCAATGAAGATTTGGCTGGCACGGATTGGGCTTTGGCTCGGCCTAGTCGCTTTATTCCTTGCCGGCTCATTGCTTCTCTTCCCTGGGGAGGCTTCTGGTTTTCGTAGAGACTTAATCGCCGCTATCGCCGTCGCCATCGTATTGATTGTGTTGCCGATCAAAGGTAAGGGGCGGAAATCAAGTCATAAAGACCCGTGACCGCCACGACTAATGTTTATGCCATCGCGCTTTCGCTGCCAATTTTGCGATCTGGCGACGCTTTCTCGGAGGCAAGCTGGCCGCTCTAGCGTGTCCGCCCTTCTTGGCTGCTTTAGTTGATGGCGGTTTGTATCTGAGGCTACCTAGCGTAACGCCACTATCGGGATCGTGCTTTGAAAGCAGGTGGCGCAGCGCGGCGGAGCCGCAACTAAACGGGATCACCACAGAGGCCACAGAGACCACGGAGGCAGGACACCAAGCACGTTTCTCTCCGTGGGCTCTGTGGCCTCTGTGGTGAGCCTTCCCTTACTCCTCGGTCACCTAGAATGTCGATGTGTCCAGCGCAAATACCAATGCCCCTGCCGCGTACTAGCATGAAAAATTCTTGCCAAAAAAACAAGAATTTACGAGCTTGCAATACCGAGTCTCTGGAAAGCGAGACTCTGCGCGACCGACTAAAGATGGGGAGCTAAAGCAATGAGCGCGCGAGAGTGGATAGCAAGTATTACGACAATAACGATCTCTGCGCTGATAATGGGCACTGTTCTGACTGTATCGAGAAAAGATGCAGACGAGTATGTGTCTGGGTTAACCAAGGCAGCCGCTTGGCGCTGGTTTTGGGTCAACGTTGTAAAATATGCGGCCGGGTTTTCATTGTTCATATTCCTGATGGTTGGGATCGCTGACCTATTGCGCTGGCTGGTTCCAGACTGGATAGTACGGACGTCTGAGATCGTGTTTGTCGTAGGCGTCCTCGCGCTCGGGGCCTTCGGGCTTTGGCCCGGTCTCCGGCACAAGTTTCGTTGGCCCATCACTTGCGCAATATACTTTAGTTTGGGGGCGCTGATGCTTGCTGGCTTCGCGCTCCTGGCGAAATACGTAATCCTTCCGTTGGACGTGCCGTTCCACATAATCTGGGCGAAGTGGGCGGGGTGGATTTTTGCTGGCTTCGGCTTCGTACTCTTAGCGCGGATTTTGTTTGTTGGCTCCCATGCATTCCTTTGGCACGTGAGGCGACGCCATGCCGGGAAAAAAAGGTGACATCCCACTGACCCTTTCGGAGATCGAAAAAACGAAGGCCGGCCCGATAGCCGCCATCTAAGGAACCACCCGGTAACCTAGTCCGCCAAGTATATTATTGCCCTTGTTAGCCAGCGTAAGACCCCCCGCGCTCAGTTTACGACGAATGTGGATCACTCGTAATTGTAAGCCTCCCGGCACAACCAAGAAAGTGGTTTGTCGCCACATTTTGAGCAGGTGGCAAACCCCTCCCTTCCCGAAACCTCAGTGATCACCCATGATCCGGCCATATATGATCACCCAAAATCCGGCCATGTGAATTCGCCCTGCCGAGGTGGTTCTGCCTTATGCTTCGGCGTCAACTCCTCGCCGACATCGGAACTTCGGCTCAAGCAATGTCTCGCAGGGCTAAGTGATACCAGCAGCAGAGGTTGTGGGAAAGTGGAAATCGCAAAGCGATTTCCAAGGCGGCCTCGGCCGCCGTCTTTTCCACAACCTTATTCTGTCGCCAGGTCCGACCCCGGAAGCCTTCTTTTATATGGCCGGATGTCAGGTGATCACGCATGGCCGGATTGGGGTGATCACTGAGGCCGAAACGAAGGGGACGCTACGGGTACATCACAAAGAGAGTATTCCCAACTAGCTGAAACTACAAAAGATAGGCTGGCGGAGAGGGTGGGATTCGAACCCACGTCACGATTGCTCGTGAACACGCTTTCCAAGCGTGCTCCTTCAGCCACTCGGACACCTCTCCAGGGCTTTGCGCCGCGGGCGCATCCGGAAGCCGCGCCACCGGACCGCCTCGCAAATTCGCGGCAAGTTAACCAGTATATCATCGCGAGAGCAGACGGGCTATCGAAGAACTGCGGGTCACTTGAACCGTCGCCGAAAACGGAATTCGATCCCGAAAACTCCGTTCTGGTCGCGAATTCCCAGCACTGAAACCTTGTCGCTGATATTCCACTCGAACTGGATAATGCGGTACTGCGAATAGGAAGTGTCGGTGACGTAGGTGAGGGTAAGATCGTGCGTGACCTGTTGCTCGACGGTGACCAGGGCGCCGGCGCCGAATCCGGGAATGCCCACGTTGGGGTCGATTTTGATCCTGCTCACCCCGAACAAGTGCTGAATGCGGCTAGTCGTCTGGCTGGAGAGGGCTTCGGAGAGAATCGCGGAGGCCCCAATGCTGGCGCTGGGGTTGCCCGCCGCGGTCGAATAGGCTCCTTCCTGCTTGACGTAGCCGAGTGCCAGGAGCGAGAGGATATCCGTATTAGCCAAGGGCGGGTCGGAGCGATAGGAAAACTTCAGCCGGTCGAAGGGGCCGGAGATATCGAGCGTAAGGTCATAGCTCTGCACCTGGGTCGCAGCCTCCAAGTCGAGATAGGCCTGAGTGCGGAAGGGGTTGGTGAAGTTGATGTCACCCCGCACGAGCGTGTAGCGGTTGCCGCGGAAAATGGATTCGCCGCTGAGAAAATGGATGCTTCCCACTTGTACGGGATCGGCCACGGTACCCTGCAGCCGGAGGTCGATATCCCCCGTCAGCCGGAAATTGGGGGTCTGCAACTGCACCGGTGGCGCGGACGTGACGCGAACGTTCAGCCGAATCTTCGAGGCAACGGGTGAGTTGACGCTGACCGCCTGATCCGGCAGGGGGTTTGAAGACTTCATCAGCTTGGTTATGAAATTGATATTTTCATTCAGAACCATCTGGTGAACGACAAGATCACCCGTTATTTGCGACTGCTCGACGCCGCCACTCAGGCGCAGATTGCCATCGAACACCGATGTGAAGCTGGGCGGATAGCGCATGCGGGCTTGGCTGAGCTCGGCGCGGACTTCAAAACGAGGGCTTTCCACCAGGGTTACGAAGCCGCTGAGCTTCACGGTTCCGCCGCCGCTCGTTCCGCGCAGGGAACGAATGACGGCGCGCTCGCCTTCGAGGGAAATGCTTCCTTGCAGGTTACTAAAACGGAAAGGCAGTTCGTTATACCCCAAGCTCATGTCTTGAATATCCAGGGCGCCGCTCAGGGCGGGGTGGTCCGGGGTGCCGGCGAGATGCATGCGCAGGGTGGAGCGGCCCGCCGCCTGGAGGCGGGGATCGAAAATGGTCAGCAACGTGGCGTTGGCGGCGCCCTCGGCATCAACGTCGAGCGTGACTCCGCCCTGGAGGCGTACCGACCCTCCCACGCTAAGTTCCGTGGAGGGCCCGCGTACAACGAACCGGCTGAAAGCCAGTCGCCCGCTGGAGAAATGCAGATCGACGGGCTGGGCGTTATGCCATTGGATGTCGGGGAAGTCCACCGCCATGTCCTGGATATGGGATTGAAAATCGATTTTCTCGGGAGTGCGCAGGGGCCCGACGGCATGGAAGGAACCACCCAAAGTCACTTTCGCGCCGAATTCGCGCTGCAACAAGGCGGCAATCCACGGATCGGCGCGCAGGCTGGAGTATTCGCCGTCCGCTTCCATGGGCCAATTACCTTCGGCGGTCGTCTTCGCGCTGACGTGCAAATCTCCTCCTGAGGTGTGGTTCTCGCCCTTCAGGACGAGCTGTTTTCCGTCTCCCGCAAGCGTGCCGTGGAACTCGCCCAGGGTTGTGCCCGCCAGCCGCAAGTCGCGGAAGCGCCATGAAGTTTGCAGGTGGAAATCTTGAGGAGTTCCCTGTCCACTCGCCTCAAAACTCAGGCTTCCCGCCAAGCCTCCCTGGGGAAGGGAGGCGGAAGTGGCCATCGACAGCCGGTGAATGTCCTCCAGCCGCAAATCCGCTCCCACTAACTGCCCGGAAGCGTACTGCCGCCCGGGCTCGAGAACAAGGTCACCGGACAGTTGCCCATGATTCTTGGTTAAGTGGATCTCTTGCACCTTCCAGATGGACCTCGCAACCTGCAAGCGGGCGGAGAACGTATCGAATGGCTCGTCTGCTATGGCTCCGGCATCAATCCTCAAAACGCCGGAGCCTTGCAGGGTCGATGAGGTTCCTTCAACGTCCACGCGGCCGGTGACGGAGCCGCGAACCGGAAGGTCGGAGTTGATGACGGCCTTGAGGCCCTCGATGGAGGTGTGCTGCGCTTGAGCAGAAAAGCGCAGCTCGCAGGTTGGGGTGAATCGCCAGTGATCGAGGTGCGCGGCGCCGTTCAGCTCAAAAGAGGTCTTACCGTGATCAACGCGCCCCTCGGTAATCTGCATCAGTCCTGGATTTAGGGCAACGACGGCGGCAAGCCGGTCCCAAGCCCATCCGTGATAGCGGAACTGGCCCATCGTCACGCGCCCCCGAATGTAGGGTGCTTCGGAGCTTCCGCTTAATTGTCCGGAAAACTCCGCCCGCGATGCGAGCTCCAGAGGGATGCCGGAGGGGGAGGCAACCAAGGCCTCAAAGAAGGGCCGCGATTCTTCGAAGTCGTCTGTCGAGACGGTGAGCGCCAGCGGTTCCCCTGCCGTGGGGGACGCACTTTTCTGCGTCAGCGTCCCCCGCGCTATAACCGTAGAATGTGGCGTGCGTAATTCCGAATCGGCAACGTGGATAATGATGCCGTTCGCGTCTTCGAGTGTCCCACGCGCGGTGCCGCTGACGGGAAGCGTGTGGGGAGTCGAGGCCTCCGGTGCTCGTAAGGCGAAATCGAAATCTGCTTTCAGCCCTTGCCACCGTCCCGACCAGGTTGCGCCAAGGGTGCCATCGGCCAACGTGGCTGGATGTAACTGCGCGACAAGGAGGGGCGGGGTGCTTGCGGAGGCCAACACGTTTTCGAGGCGAATCTTGTGGATCTGCGTGTTTAGGCGAAAAGTTGGCGTTGAGTCTTCGAAATTAGCCTGAAACGTTCCCACTGCTGCCCCTCCCCAAACGGAGACGAGGAGATTTGTAAGATTGACCTTGCGGCCTTCGAGTGCGTAGTTTGTCGTGGCGTCCAGGCGAAGGGAAGGGAATGCGGGTGTGAAGAGGGTGAGCTGGTGGGTTTGCGCGCGGCCTTGCGCTGAGAACCCTCCTGCTTGATAAACGGCCAGTCCCTCGATTTGCACCGTTCCACCGCGTAATTCCGGCACGTGTAGAATCCTAGCCAGGGTAGGAATCTCCGTCGAAGCGTGGAACGAACCGGAACCTTCAAGGGTAGGGCGGGGGAGGATTGTGAACGCCGCACCGCCGGACGTCCCCGGCGCCTGCCATGCGAACGAAGTGAAAACCAAACTCGCGCGCGAGAGCTCGAAGCGGCTATTAAAAGTGATGGGTGGACTCGACCAACTTGGCGACCGGATCCTGGCGGCGGAAGAAGAAAGCGTCCCGCTGTAGCGCCCATGAGACATACTCACAAGTACTGCCAACTCCTTCGCGTCTATTTCCAATGGTTTCCGCTGATCATTCCAAAAGAAAGCAGAGTGGGAAACCGTGAGCCGCGCGATGGACAACGCCATTAAACTCGTAAGATTTCGTTGCTGGGAGGTTTGTTCCGGCGGACTGGGTAGATTGGAAATGCCTTGGGAGTTTGTGCGGAGGTGCATTTCCAGCCCATCGATGTCCAAGTGGCGGAGGCGGAGCCGCCGGCGCAAGAGTTGCGGGGGACTGATCCCAGCTTCCACTTCGCGCGCGCTCATCAGGGGGGCCTCGCCGGCGGCCTCTGCGCCATGGATTACCAATCCCTCCAACCTGATTTGGAGAAGCCACGGGCGAAAGCGGAATTGCCCGATTTCCACGCGGCCGCCGGTGAGGCTCTCCAGGCTGGCGATCACCTGGCCCTCCAAGAATTGATGGAACCACGAACTGCTCATGACGATGAGAGTAGCGAGCGCCAGCACTATCAGGCATTCCAACAGATAGAGCGAGAGGCGAACCGGTTTGGAGACTTTCCAGCGCGTAGGCAACCTTTCCTAACATGGAACTCGAAAATCGAAATTCGAAACTCGCAACTCGCGCAAGCGGCTATTCCCTTCAGAGCGGAAATCCATAGGCCGCGCCTTCGCTGGCGTCACGTAGCCCTTGTCGAATTTCGGGTCTCGGTTCTGGCACCTCGGATCTAAAACGTGTGAAGCCGCACATTGGTTGTGGGTTTCAGCTCCTCGATCCACTGATCGAGCAATTCGTTGATGCGCTTCTGCGTGAGGATTTCGCGGATTTGGTCCACCACCTCAGAAAGAGGCGGCGCCGCCGCACCCCCGTTTTTCTTCTGAAGTTCCGGGAGAAAGGTTGAACGATAGTAATCCGCGATCGCATCATCACCGGGCGTGGCCGCGGGGCGTAGGCGTTGATCGATCAGCCGCAAGATGAGTTCCTCTTGCGCGAGGCGGGTTGCCACTTCTGCCTCAGTCATACCCAGGTCCCCGATCGCCCGCTCATAATCCTCAGGGTGACCATATTGTCTGCGAAGAGCGTCCAGGCGCAACGCCGCAGACTTCTCACTCTGGGCGCGATCTGCAGGTCCGGGATTCTCCTCCAGCGTCAATACGATCTGGTCAGTCAGGCGCCCGCGGGCCTCGGCAAGCTGGGCCGCATCGGGGGGCGGCGGAGGCCACTGAGCATCGAGAAAACTCTCGAAGCGGTACTCCTGCTCCACGTCGGTCGCGGTGATGGCTTGGTGGCCGATGGAGGCGACCACGCGATCCAGGGTTTCCGCCGCGATCGAAACATTGCCGCCGGCCGCGATGCCCGCTAACCATGCCACAAGGATCAGAAGCTTTGGCCGATGCTGAAGAAATACTGTGCGTGCGATAATCGTTCCACCTCGGTGTTCTCCACGCCATTCGTCATTGTGATCACGTTGTACCGTGGAGGGTTCAAATTGTAACCCACGTCGAAACGGATCGGTCCGACAGGGGTCTTGTAGCGAAAGCCCATCCCCACCGCCTGGCACGTGTAATCGAAGTCGGATGGTGAAGATTGGGTGAACTTAAACAGTCGCATTCTGCGGATGCTGTCGTAAACATTGCCCATGTCTTCGAAAACCACCAAGCCCAAACGCCGTTGCGCGAACGACGATCGCAGTTCGACCGAGTTCAGAAAAAGGGCGTTCCCGCCGATGGGATAACCGGTGTCGGGGTCGCGAGGCCCGGCCTGATTGATGGAAAAACCGCGGATGGATTCGCTGCCGCCCATGAAAAAGCGTTCGGGCAAGGGTATCGAATCCGTAAGAATGACCTCGGCGGGCTGGCCGTTGCTGGCGGGTACGGTGATTTTATACAGGCTGCCATAGGGAGACACGACGCCAAATTGCGTTTTTCGCGCGAAAACTAAATGGGAGCCCATGGCATAGTAGGTGGAGTTCTGGCCGGTGAAACGCAGGAAGTTCGACTGGGATCCGAAATCCCGCCAGGACACACCTGCATTCACGAGAGTATAAATGCCCCGGGTCGCGTCCGACGGATCGTCGCGGTGATCCTCCACGAAACTCCCTCCGAACATGCCCACCAGCGCCGGCTGGCTGAGAAGAGGAATCTCTTGTGCGGAGATTTTGCTGGAGATATCGAGGGCCTCTACGCGGCGGAAGCTGTATTGCCCGATCAGCAGCGTGGAAGCGCTAAAACGCTTCTCCACACTGATGGAAGCTTCCTTGCGGTCCGCCGTGAACGTCAGCACGTCGCGCGAGCGGTCCACCAGGCCATTAATCCGCAAGCTCAGGTCGTCGCGATTGAGCAGGCGCGGGATCAGATAACCAACGTTCGCTCCCGTATCGATGTTGGAAAGCCGCCCACTCATGCTGAAGGTCTGCCCTCGCCCGCCGACGTCCAAACGCGTCAAGCTGAGCGATAGTCGAGGGCTCTCCTTGTATTGCCCCTGAGGCTCATTGCTACCCAGTTTTTGCACTTCGAATCCGCCCCCGTAACCCAAAATCCAGCGGCGGGATTCCTCCAGCCCCACTAGCAAGGTTTTGTCCGTGTCGGAGTTCGGCTCGTCTTGCGGCGTGATCTGGACTTGGTTGAAGATTCCCAGTTCGTAGAGGCGCCGCTGGGAATCGACCACGGCGCTCTGACCCAGCGGTTGCCCCTCGTGAATCAGCAGTTCCCGATTCACCAAGCCGCGGCGTACATGTTCGTCTCCCAAAACCACGAGGTGTTGGATGCGATCCTGCGCTCCTGGAACGATCCGGAACTCCAAATTCACTTGATGCGCGGCTTTCGCGGGCGTGGTGAGCCAGCTTGCTGCGGCATGGGCGTAACCGTGGTCAGCCAGATAATCCAGGATGTGGTCGCGATCAACGCGCGCGCGATCCTGTGAGAACGGGCGCGTCGGTTTGCTCGCGAGCGACGGCCACAGCTTCCTTTCGTCGGCGGGACTGATCCCCACCAGGGAGAGCTTGCAAACCGTCGTCCGTACCCCTTCCTGGACGGCGAACGTCACATAGCGCCGGCCAGGGACATCTCCGAATTTGTCACTTATTGTGGGAGTAATGCGAGCGTCGAGGAATCCCCTTGACTGGTACAGCGCCAGGAGCGTCGCGATCTTTTCATCCATTAAGGCCTGGCTAAAAGTGGGCGAAGGCGGAAGCAATCCCTGTGCCGACGGAGTGATCGCAGCCAACAACTCAGCCGTCGGAATAGCGCTATTTCCCCGTACTCCATAGCCGGCGAAACTTCCCCGCTGGCCGAGAATAACGCGGAAGATGACCTCAATGTGGGGTTGAGGTTCCTTCGCCTCGGAACGTGTGGTCTTCACCGAGGCGGAAAAATTTCCCTGGCGCTCGAAATGGTCGGTCAACTGCTTCTCACTTCGGGCCAAGGCTTCATCATCAGTCGCTCCGTCGTGATAGAGAGGCAGCAGGTTTTGAAGTTCCGAAAATGAAATCGATGCACCCTGCACGCGAACGCGGACCAGTGGCCCGCCGTCTGCCTTCACGATCACTTTCTCAGTGTTGGTTTTGGCGTCGTAGACCCTCTGCTGAATGCTGACGTTCGCCTGAATTCGTCCTTGGGCGACATAGAATTGGTGCAGGCGGTACAGGCCGCGCTCAGCCCGCGCCGCTGTCAGGTACATGTTCGGGCGCCAGCCCGCAACTTTCATTAAGCGCGCGGCGGGGAAGCCCGCGTCGTCTTTGAATTCCACCCCGCTCACCCGCGCGGAAGGACCGGCTTTGATGGTATAGCTCACGTTGGCTTCCAGCGTGTCGCGGTTACGAGAAATTGCGCGGGTGATGCGAGACTGGTAATAGCCGTTCGCAGCCAGCAGGTCGTTTAGGCGTTTGTGCGCAGCGCTGAGGACTTCGTCAGTGAGGGGTTGGCCCAAGCGCAATCGTGAGGCGGTGACCAGCGCTCGGGATTCAATCGGGCCGGGATTGCCCTCGGCGGTGACGATTCCGATGAAATATTGCGCGCGGGCCACAAAGGTGAGAGATGCCCCATTGCCCTCCGGAACGCCTTTCGCGCGTAGCTCCGCGAAGCGTCCTGTGGCATAAAGGCGCTTCAGACTTTCGGAGACTTTCGCGGAGTCAAGCGGTTCGCCGATCTGCTGAGTCACGGCGCCGGGAAAGCCTTGGAGTTTTAGATTACAGTCGCAGTCGAGTCGTAGATGAGTAACCGTCCGTCCCCAAAGGGTAGGTGAGCTTTGAGCGCCACCTTCGGCGCAGCAATAGTTCAGTAGGAGGGCGAAAATGATAAGGTTCTGGGCAGCTCTGCCCCCATAAAGTGCAGAGGCACTACGCATCATCGAACGGCGCGGACCAGTTGCGGACAGCGCTCTGAAAATTCGGTTGTAGCCACGCACCCTGGAGTTTACCCGCCAACCCGACATCCAAGTTATTGCAGCGACCAAGCATGATTATACTTCCCCCAGCCCTCGCCCAGAGGTAAAGAAAAGCAGCGAAATTATAGAGAACATCAGGATAGGCGGGACCTCTTGTCTGGCGAGTCGGACCACGGCGGCAATCGGTTTCAACGAGCTGTCAGGTTCGCGGTTACATCCAGAGTTGCATTAATGCGCGGCACTTCTCCTGCGGTTGACGTTTTTCGTCCGTCCCTTTGGCCTAATCGACCCGTCAATCGATATGAATCGCAGCCGGGCGCACCAACTCACCAAGCAATGAAGCCAGCAAGTTTTCCTGGGGGAATCCCTGACCCAGGTGCTGGCGGAATCCCTCTCCCCACTGGCAGCCTCCGAGTTCACCGGCGCGCGCGGCCATTTGCCGCAGGGGATCGTCGATTTTCCGCAGGGCCTGCTGAAACTGGAGCCACGCGCGCTGGCTTTCGTGGCAAGCCAACATCTTTTCTTTCCGCTCCAGCGTGGCGCCGATATCCACGACCATGCGAGGCAGAATCTCGTTTCCCAGGATGTCGCGATTGCTGAACGGCTGAGTGTAGTACAGGTGCGGGATGGTTCGTGGCGGCGGAGCGGGGCGGCGCGCTCCGGTGCGGAAGTTTTTCGCCGAAGCGCCGAAGCAGGCCGATTGGCAGAGGCGGCTCGTAGTTTCGTGATCGACCATGTAATCCTGAGGAGAGTGGGTGATGACCAAGGCGGGATCAACGCGCCGTACAACCTCCATCACCTTGCGGAGAGTATGACGATCGTAGCAAACCAGCAGATCAAGCTCTTCCAGGCAGGTGTAGGGCGCGTTCAATAAGGCCGCGCCGCGTTCGGCTTCGGCGCGGCGGATGCGCGATATTTTCGCGGAAGAAAGTATGGCGCTGCCGCAATCGCCCGCGGTCATGGTGGCAATGTGGAGAGAAGCGCCGCGGTCAACCAGGTGAGCCAACGTCCCCGCACAGAGGAACTCCGCGTCGTCAGGGTGCGCGAAGAGCGCTAATACTCGGATTGATGAGGGCATCAGTCAATTCTCGCTTAGGACCCCATGGATTGCTTTCTGAAGAGTATCGAGCTGGACGTAGCCGATCCAGTGGTCCCGCACCACGCCTTTTCGATCGATCAGGAAAAGGGTCGGAAATATCGCGATGCCGCCATAAGCCTGATCGCTCTCTTTCGTCCAATTCACAATGGGATAGGAAATGTGATGGTCTTGAACATATCGCTCGCGTACGGAGTCGTCGTAATCGAGGCCCAGAGTGCGGTCGTCGTTGGCGCCGACGATCACCAAGCCTCGGCCGGATAGCTCGCGGTCAAGCGAAACGAGCGCGGGCGCTTCCTGCATGCACGGTGGGCAGCCGGTGAACCAAACCTCCAGCAGCACCGCCTTGCCCTGGAGGTCCCCGATACGAATCTCACCGCCGCCAAGGCGCGAGAGCGTGACGTTTGCGGCCGGTTTGCCTTCCCATCCGCCGATCTGCCGCGCGAATACCTGGCCGAATCTCGGATCAGCCTTGATCTTCTCCACGTCAACGTGAGTGATTTCGCCGCTCTTGGGATCGCGAGTGAGAAATCGGGGAACGCGGGGATCCGATTCCATCACCCGCAACAGGATATCGGCAGCGGCCGGGGAGGGAAGGTCAAACTGCTCGGCGATGGTTGCGAGTGTCGGAGGCGATTTATATTTTTCCTGGTAGTTGGCCACAAAAAGCGGAATACGAAAGAAAGCATTATAGAGCTTGTTAAGGGCCTGGCGTTCGTCCGGTTGGGTGAAGACCCGGTTATAAAGGTCAGTGACTACCAAGGGCCGGCCGGGTTGGAGGTGTGTGCGAATGTAATCGAGCACGCGCGCCTCCGCGTCGGAAGAGGGCCGCGCCGCGGCGCTTCCCGCAACCAGAGATGCGAGCAACAGGGCGCTGCAAAGGGTCGTTCTCACTGGGAATCTCTCTTCCCGTCCGCGCGCGCGCCCTCGGCCTGGCGGAAGATCTGCGAGTGGAACTCGAGGGAGAAATGCAAGTATTGGTCCAAATAGCTCCAGCCGTGGTTGCCCGGCCGCAGGAAGAACTGATGGGGGAATCCCTTGGAAGTTAAAATCCTGTCCAGCTCTTTGGCGCCCGCGTCGAAGCCGTAGCGGTCCTGATCGCCACAATCGAAGTAAAGCTTCAAGTTGGCGAACCGCTCCGGATGCTCGGCGAGGGTCAGCGGATTATTAGCGTCGAAGTACGACTCGTTTAGGGGAGAGCCGAAGGGTTCTTGGAGCACTTTCGCGTAGAATCCCCAGCGCCCCTCCGAAGGGAGGGGATCGGGGAATTTCGCAATCAGAGCCGCGCTGTGGGCGCTGGCGGATCCGAAAACGTCGGGATGCTCCATGCCGAGATGCAGTGCGCCGTATCCTCCCATGGAGACGCCCGTGATTCCCCGGGTCTCGCGACTGGCAATAGTACGATACTTGTGATCGATCGCAGGTACGAACTCTTGGATGAAGAAGTCTTCGTAGCGCTCATGGCCGTCAAATGAGTTTACGTAGAAACTCTTGCCGCCTTCCGGCATCACCACGATGAACTTAACGATCTTTCCCTCGCTCATCAGGCTTTCCCAGGTTTGCTGCCCACTGTGTTCGCTCCAACTTTGGGCATGTTCGAAAAGGCCGTGGAGGTAATAAAGCACCGGGTAACGGTCGGTTCCGGCATCGTAGCCGGGGGGGAGCGCGACGCAGTAATCCACCGAGCGTCCGAGGATGGTGCTGGAAATGGATTCGCAAGAGACGTGAGCGGAGGGAGTTTGGGCCGGAACCGGCGCGGCGAAAAAAACGCCGGTCATTATCGTGAGGCTTATGCCGATCCACCGCCGGAGGCCCAGAATAGTGGTCTTTCGGATCATTCCTTCGCAGCCCTATGAATCGAGAGTCGCCCCAAACAACATTTTCATTCTGACGCCACGCCGGGCGGGAGTCAAGAGTGGAGCACGCTGGGCTCCCGTATTAGGTAAATAAATTGTCGATTGTCGATTGCCGATTGTCGATTGCAATCGCGGCATGACACAACGTTGCAATCGGCCATCGCCCAGCGGCAACCGGCCATCACTTGGAATTCGCCGCGTCCGCAAGGATTTCAAGGGTGACGCCGCCGTGCGGGTCGGTATCGAGGTAGGCGAACCATCCTTTGGACGTAGGGGTATCCCAACCACCCCACTGGGTGCGGGGCGCGCCTTTGCCGGCGAACATTTTCGCGGCGGCGTCCATGTCCTTGACGTCGACTCCCACGTGGTGGACCCCTTCGCCGTGCCTTTTGAGATACTCCTCGTAAACATTGGGGCCTTCGGTGGACTGTATCCACTCAAACGGCAAATCTCCAAAGCGCTGCCAGCCGAGATCCATTTCGAATTTTCCCAGCTGGCCGCGATAGTGGCGGTCGACGCTGACGTTGTGCTCTACATCCATGCCACCGAAGCCGAGGCTTTGCCAGTACGCTCCTACCTTCCGGTCGTCGCGGACCACAAAGGCATAGTGGTTGAGTTTATTGAGAGGGTAGTCGTTTTCCTTGGCCGCCGCGGCTGCCGGCGCGGAACCGTCGGGATCATAGTAAATCGCGATATCAACCCCGCCGCCCTTCGCCGCGGTATCGAGGTACGCGCCGTGGCCCATTCCCTTCGCTGCCTTCCACTGGGTGCGCTCTGCCACCTCCACACCCTTCGATTGGAAATATTGAATCTGGTGTTCGAGTTCCTGGTCGCTCTTCACGGCAAAGCCCAGCGCGAGGATGCCGTCGCCATGCCGCCTCAGGAACTCCGTGTAGACGTTGGTGCCGGTTACGGGCTGGATCCACTCAATCATGACTCCGCCGACCTGGCCGAAGGCGGATTTGGCGGTCGTCGGAGCCGGCTTCCCGCGGTAAATCAGGCCGGTAAATTCCGTGACCTTCGTCCGTTCAATGTTCTTCAGCCCCAGCTTCTCCCAGTAATTCAGTACCGGGTCGAGATCCTTCGCGACCCAAATTACCGAATTCACATGTCCGTAAATGGAAAGATCGACGGTGGGCTTAACAACGTTAGCGCCGCGTGCGGACGCTCCGGCGGCGACTGAGAGAAGAATTGCGAAAACTGCTGTAAGTGCGTACTTGGCTTTCATGAAAACCTCCAGACATTATTAAAGCGACATTCGGACGAGTTCTCCCGCCAACATCAAGGGCGAGACGATAGCACGCGACGCGGCAAGCTGCAATTCGACCTAGGGCGGTTTTGAGGGCGTGTAGTGCGAAGCTTTAGAGTGCGGCAGCTTGCTGCCGCTTTTCCTCCAGCCAGCTTGCTGGCTGGGCTGCCGCGCCGGACCTTGCCCCAGCACGTGGCAGCCATAAAGGTCGGCGCTATGGCTGCGACACGTCAACTTGGTTACGGAACGAGAATCGTGTGCACGTTTGAAATCCGCGCCAGCAAGCTCGCGGGGAGGATAGCGGCAGCAAGCTGCCGCACTCTAAAGCTTCGCAAGCCCGCGCGACCTGCGCCGCGAACGCGCCTATAGCGGTGACAAACTGAAATCGCCAGTGTCGCCGAAGCTTGGCGAGAAGGGTTCGGGTAGCAACCGCCAACCGGGAAGGTTCGCAGCGTCGCGAGCCAGTAATTCGGAAATGGCAATGCGGTTGAGGTTCAAGGTGTTGCGGACCCACGCCACGCGCTGCTCCGCGGGTTCGGGACTGCCCAGCGCGCCCAGAAGCCACCCAATCGCCTGCTCATCGGAGGGCCAGAAAATGGGGACGCGCGGCATGGGAGGATTCATCGAGGTCCGCGCGTTGGCGTACATCTTCTGCAAATCGATTTTATGATATAGCCGCTCGTGGATCGCGTCCGCCAGTCCCACGCCCAGGGCGTTGCCGGAACTTTCAGGAGTCAGATCGCGGACATAGATCAGGCGAATCTGCGGAGCGTCGCCGGGCTGAAGTTCGACGCCACGGCCGACGATTTTCGTGTCCAATCCGGTGCCGCTGATGTTCTTCCCTAATTCATTGACGATCAGAAGATCGATCTCGGAGAAGGGAAGCCGCGCCACCAGGCCGCGAGCGGTTTGGAGACAATCTTCTTCCATGGCGACAATGCCTGAAGCCGGAGCGGCGCGCACCGCCGCCACTTGATGGAACTCGTTTTCCACCACGGCCACGCCCGCCAGAATCTTTCCCGTGGCCAGCACCTTCCCCGCAATCGCGCGAATGACCGGTTCGAATCCGAATTTCCAACTCCAATGGTGACATTCGAGGGCGCCGTCGGCTTTCCCCATGCCGACTGCCGTCATCTTGAGCAGTCCACTCTCAATCTTGCCGGAGAAATCCGTATGCGGCTTCACCCGGTTCAGCAAGACCACGCCATCGGATTCAAATGCGGTGCGGTCCATGAAAACCTGAAAACCCTCGGGCGTCGGCCCCAAGGAAACCGTGTCCATCGATGAAAGCACGTCGGCGCCGAGGAAGTCCGGAGTGACGCCGTAATGTTCCAGGACTGCTCTCTGGCCATCGGCGGTTGCGCCGCCGTGGCTGCCCATGGCGGGGAAAACGAACGGCTGAGCGCCTTGATTCTTCAGCCAGCGGCAGAGTTCCCGGGCGAGGATATCGATGCTGGCAATGCCCCGGCTGCCGATTCCTACGGCAACGCGCTTCCCGCGCAGAGTGCCGGTTGGCAACGCCAGTCCGTCCAGGGCGCGGGTTAGTTCCTGAGGCAAGTCAGCAATGCCGGGAGCGCTAGGGGCCATTCTTTCCAGGATTCGCAAAACACCGAGAAGGGAAGCTTGAAGAGTGGGCATAGTAAAGATTCACGTTATCGCTTCGCAAGGGGAGCGTCAAGGAAGACGAAATCCGAAAGCAGTTGGCGAGGCGTATCGGGGGCCTGTTCTGTATCTCCGCTGTCTTTCTGTTCGCATTCGGGACAATACGCGGCCCTACAGAACAGGTCCCTGCTACACCTTCTTGGGTGTAAGCTTTTTACACTTTGCGGGAAAAGGCAGAAAAGTGTTAGTCTGCGGCGCACCGGTTCCACTATCGGAATTCACGGCGAAAGAGGTCCATATGGTATCAGGTCGCATGGCCAGGTATTTCTACCCGGCGTTAGCAGTTCTTACGGTCGCGGGCGCGGTCTTCGCTCAGTCCACCCCGGAAACGCTCGACTCCATACTCGGCGGCCTCAACTTGTCGCCGGCGGTTTCCGCTTTTCAGGTTCGCCAATACATTTTGAGCCGAACCGCTCCGCCCCCCAGCCCTCAAAGCAGTGAGGCTTGGACGGCGGAGGCCAGCCGGATTCGCCAGCATACGCTTCGCGATGTTGCTTTCCACGGTTGGCCCGCGGATTGGGTGAACTCCCCTCCCAAGTTCGAAGAGGTTGGAGTGATCGAGACCGGTGACGGCTACAAGCTGCGCAAACTGCGCTACGAAATCGTACCCGGGTTCTACTCGGTGGCCATCCTGTACGAGCCGGACCACCTGCAAGGCAAGGTTCCCGCCATTCTCAATGTAAATGGCCATGAACCGCTGCTGGGAAAGGCAGCCGAGTACAAGCAGAAGCGGTGCATCAATTACGCGAAACGCGGGATCTTGGCGTTGAATATCGAGTGGCTCTGGTGTGGGGAACTGCACCGGCCCGAAAATAGTCATTTCAACGGGGCGCATCTGGACTTGGTGGGTTCCAATGCGCTAGGTCTCTTCTACCTGGAAATGCGGCGGGGTTTGGATTTTCTTTACAACCACCCCAATGTCGATCGCAACCGGCTGGCGATGACAGGGCTTTCAGGCGGCGGGTGGCAGACGATCATCCTGAGCTCGATGGACGAGCGCGTGAGGATGGCCATGCCAGTCGCGGGCTTTTCATCCAACCGCACGCGGGTTGAGGTGAAAGAGTATGGGGACCTGGGTGATACGGAACAGTCGGCCACGGATTTGCTCGATGGCCAGGACTACACTCACTTCATTGCCATGATGGCGCCCCGGCCGGTGCAACTCGCCTACAATGGCGAGGACAGTTGCTGCTTCCGCGCGGGGGCGGTGAAGCCACTGATCTATGATGGGACCCTTCCGATTTACAAGCTCTATGGGAAAGAGGACGCGCTGGCATGGCATGAGAACCGCGACCCGGGCACGCACAACTATCAACAGGATAATCGCGAGACATCTTATCGGTTCTTTACCAAAGTGTTCGGGCTCCCGCCCTCCGACCAGGAAATCCCGGTCGGGGCGGAATTGAAATCGTACGACGAGTTGGTGGTCGGCCTACCCGCCGATAACCTGACGATTCTCGGTTTGGCGCGTAAGTTCGGCGGTGAAATCTCTCGCCCGCCGGTTCCCTCCGCTTCCGGAGAGCGGGCAGCCTGGGCCTCCGCGCAGAGGAAAGAACTGGCTGAAGTCGTTCGCTACAAACCCGTCAAGCTCAATGAGGCGCAAACGATCGGAATTTCCAAACACCTGGGAGTGGAGACGAAGTCGTTCCTTTTCCTGCTGAGCAACGGGCTTGCCGCCAACGGCGTTTGGCTGCGCGCCATCGGGGTGGGCGACCACGCACCTGTCACCGTGATCCTCAACGATGGCGGGAAAAAAGCCGCGGGAAAAGACGTCGCGGACCGGGTCAATCGGGGTGACCGGGTTCTTGCTCTCGACCTGCTCTTCATGGGCGATGCCTGGGGGAAAGATCCGGGACCTGACGACTACACGGAGATTTTGCACGGGGTCGGCGATCGGCCCTTAGGACTGCAGGCAGCCCAGTTGATCGAGATCTCACGCTGGGCCCGGCAGCGTGGCGGCGTTGAAACTGTCCGATTGGAAATTACCGGCATGCGCAACCAGGTGGCTGGCCTCGTTGCCGCCGCCCTGGAGCCCCACCTGTTCGGCAAGGTCGTCGTTCACGAGGGGATCCCCAGCTTGGGCTTTCTGCTGGAAAAGCCCGTAGCTTTCGAAGATGCACCCGAACTCTTCTGCTTGGACCTGTACAAAAAGTTTGATGTTGACCGGCTGGCCTTGATCGCTTCGCCAGCCGAGGTAACCACGGAAAAAGTGTTGCAAGTTGCTCCCCCGGCGGCAGAGCGGTAAGCGGAGGGCGGGTCTAAACACAGTCCCTAGCGGCGAGTTTACCTCGCCGCCGGCAGCATAATGACGCCTCCGCGTCTTGCACCGCCATCGATGGTTGGTCCGGCAGCCTTTTCCCCAATCGGCAGACTTCAAGGAGACTCAATGAAGAGGTTCATGCGCGTCACAATTTCGGTGGGGCTGACTTTACTCGCCACAGCCATCGTTTATTTCCAAACTCCCAGCGCCGGGGCCGCAAAGACTTTGCCGCCATCCGAACCCCAAACTTTTCCCCTTTGGGAGAACGGCGCGCCGGGAGCCTTGGGGCATGACGACAGCGATATTCCCACCCTGACCTACTACGCCGCTCAGGGTGGAGTGCCCACGGCGGTCGTCGTTGCGCCGGGCGGTGGCTATACCAATTTGGCCATGAATCACGAGGGCCGCCAGATTGCCAACTGGCTCAATGCCGTGGGGATATCGGCTTTCGTGTTGAAGTACCGGCTGGGGCCGCGCTACCATCACCCCATAGAACTGGGCGACGCCCAACGCGCCATCCGCCTGGTGCGAACTCGTGCAGCAGAATACGGCGTGAGACCTGACCATGTCGGGATGATGGGCTTCTCGGCGGGGGGCCATCTGACTTCTACCGTCGAAACCCATTTCGATGTTGGAAATCCCGACGCTGCTGATCCCATCGACCGCGCCAGCTCGCGGCCAGATTTCGCTGTGCTTTGTTATCCGGTAGTTTCGTTTATCGCGCCTTATAGCCATCGAGGCTCCAGCGAGGCCTTGCTAGGTGATTCACCCGATCCCAAGCTGCTCGAAGACCTTTCCAACGACCTCCGCGTTACGCCCCAAACCCCACCGACCTTTCTATTCAGCACCAGCGAGGACACGGTGGTGCCGGCGGAAAACAGCGTGGCCTTCTATCTGGCGCTGCATAAAGCGCGGGTGCCTGCGGAACTTCATATCTTTCAAAAAGGCCCTCACGGCGTTGGGTTGGACTTGCGCGATCCCGCCCTGGGCGAATGGCCCAAGCTGCTGCTCAACTGGCTGCGTGGTCTGGGGTTGTTGGAGAAGTGATATGCATTACGTTACCCACAGAAACCCCTCACGCGGGGCCATTCCGGATTCGCCATTTGACCGGTTCGAGACCTGTGCGAGCGGGATTTGCATTTGACAGCCTGGATGCACGTACCTATGCTGAGATGTCATATCGCTTTTCGGTCAGAATTACCGAACCCATAAAGCCCTTGACCCGTCGAGGCGGACGCTGTCGCGCCGAGTCCCACTTCCCTGGAGGGCATTTCTGTTTCATGTGAGGACTCATGAATTTCAAAACGTTAGCCATCCATGCCGGGCATGACCCCCAGGAGCATTGGGGCGCGGTGATGCCGCCCATTTACCAGACCTCCACCTTCGCTTTCCGCGGGGTAGGGAAGCCCGGGCCCTTCGATTACTCTCGTAGCGGCAATCCCACGCGAAAGGCGTTGGAAACGTGCCTGGCCAAGTTGGAGGGCGGTACGGCGGGGTTCGTGTTCGCCACCGGCATGGCCGCAGAGGCCACCGTGCTCATGATGTTTTCTTCGGGCGACAACATCGTGGTCCACGACGATCTTTATGGAGGAACCTATCGCCTGTTCGAGACGGTCTTTGCCTCGAAGCAGATTCGCGCCCATTATGTGGATCTGCGCAACACCACAAAACTGAAGGCGGCGCTCGAGGGCAAGCCCAAGGCGGTCTGGATCGAGTCGCCGACCAATCCCTTGATGAATCTGGTGGACATTCGCGCGGTCTCCGATTTAGCGCACGAGCACGGGGCGCTGGTCATCTGCGACAACACTTTCCTTTCGCCGTATTTCCAGCGGCCGCTTGAATTGGGCGCGGACATCGTTTCGCACTCGACCACCAAGTACATCAACGGCCATTCCGATGTCGTGGGCGGCGCGCTCGTGGTGAAAGACGCGGCTTTGGCGGAGAAGATCGGCTATCTTCAGAACGCAATGGGCACCTGCGCCGGCCCGCAGGACTGCTTCCTGGTTCTGCGCGGAGTTAAAACGCTGGCACTGCGTATGGAGGAGCACAATCGCAACGCCCTCGCCATTGCGCGTTGGCTGGAAAAGCATCCCAAGGTCTCCGCCGTTTTGCACCCGGGGCTCGAAAGCCATCCTCAGCATGAATTGGCGCTGCGGCAGGCGAGCGGATTCGGCGGGACATTTTCTTTCCGCCTGCGCGACGGGGAATCCGCGGTGAATCGTTTGCTGGCCAACTGTCGGCTTTTCACTTTGGCCGAGTCGCTGGGCGGGGTGGAATCGCTGATCGAGCACCCCACCACCATGACTC
Source organism: uncultured Acidobacteriota bacterium (assembly GCA_963808085.1). Taxonomy (GTDB): domain Bacteria; phylum Acidobacteriota; class Terriglobia; order UBA7540; family UBA7540; genus Bog-366. The sequence continues at coordinate 16,692 of CAWEFC010000036.1, read as the reverse complement.
ATGCCTCGCTGTCGCGCGAGGTGCAGTTGCGGATGGGAATTACCCCAGACCTCATTCGAATTTCCGTCGGCCTGGAGGATACGAGCGACCTGATCCCGGATTTGGAGCGCGCCCTGGCCGAGTAGACCTGGCTATGTTTGGATCTATTCTGGCGGTAAGGCGAAGCTGAACACGTCGCTCCCGGAGGCGATTGCCACGTACTGCACCCCGCGAACGCCATAGCTTATCGGCGAGGCGTGGAAGGTCTGACCGGTGTTGAAGCGCCAAAGGGGCTTTCCCGTTTTCGCATCCACGGCTTCGAATTCACCTTCATCATCGCCAAAGAAGACGAGGCCCGAAGCCGTAGTCATAGTCCCCGCCCAGGAATCACCCCTTCCCACCTGCGGGTAGCGCCACGCCAGCTTGCCCGTCACCACATCGAAGGCGCGAAGGATCTTCTGCGCAGACTCTCGTGGCGGCCGCTTGGTACCACTGTTGTAGTAGGTGTCTCCGGGTTTGAAGATTTGTTTGCTCTTGCTGGCGAAGTAGATGTCGCAGTCTTCGAGACCCATGAAATAAAAGAGGTGCGTCGAAGGGTTGTACGAGGGAGCCATCCAGTTCGTTGCGCCATCGAGCGATGGGCAGATTTCTACGCCCTGCGGCCCCGGCTGCAGACCCGTGCGAATCGGCCTGCCGCGGTCGTCAATTCCGCTCGCCCAGTTCATTTTCTCGGCAAATCGCGTGGCATTAAGAAACTTGCCCGTGGTGCGATCGAGAAAGTAGAGGAACCCGTTGCGGTTGGCTTCGACCAGCAACTTTCGCATTTGGCCATCGATGGCCACGTCGACGAGCACGGCGGTTTCCGTCGCGTCGTAGTCAAACAGGTCATGCGGGGTAAATTGGAAGTGCCATTTTAGCTCTCCGGTCGAGGGGTCGAGGGCCAGCACGCAATCGGTGTAAAGGTCGTCGCCGGGGCGGGTTTCCCCGGCGTAATCCGGGGCGGGATTGCTGGTTCCCCAAAAAAGCGTGTCGGTCTCGGCATCGTAAGTCCCGGGCATCCATGTCGTCCCGCCGCCGTGGAGATAAGTTTCGCCGGGCCAGCTTTCCGACCCCGGTTCGCCGGGCGCGGGGATGGTCCAGAAGCGCCAGACCTCTTTCCCGGTTTCCGGATCGAGCGCCGCCAGAAAGCCGCGAACTCCATCGTCGCCTCCTGATGTACCGACCAATACCTTGTCCTTCACGATCAGGGGAGCGCTGGTGGCGCCGTAATTCTTGCGGGTGTCGGCGTAGGCGACGTCCCAGAGCAAGCGTCCGGAGGGCACGTCCAGACACAGCAAGTGGGCATTGTCCGTCTCCATGAACACGCGGGAGTGCCACACGGCGACGCCGCGATTGTGGTGGGCGGAGGCATCGTCTATTAAGCCCTTGCTGGGAGGGCGGGTGTGGCGCCAAAGCACGTGACCGGTGCGGGCATCGAGCGCGAACGCGTCGTTAGCGGAAGTGACGTACATCACCCCGCCTACGACTACGGGCGTTACCTCGAGTGCGTCGGAGCTGGTTGAGTGGAACACCCATTGCGCGCGCAGCCGGCGCACATTTTCGGGATTGATCTGATCGAGAGCACTGTAGCGCCGCCCGGTGTAATCTCCGTTGTACGAAGGCCAGTCCTGGCCCGGTGGCGTCACCAAGAGTTGCTGAGGAAGTACGTCGATCTGGATCGAAACGGGCTCTTTTTCGCGGTGGTCCGGGTTCTTACTGGTTAAGACTCGAAGGTAGGCGATGAGGGCGCTAATTTCGGGTGCAGGCAGAGAGCTAAAAGATGGCATCCCTTTCGAACCAATTCCATTGTGAACGATCTGGAACAGCGACGCATCATCGAGCGCCCCAGCCGCGTCAGGGGTGGCGATGGCGTGAGCATGCTCGCCGCCTCGTCCGTCGAGTCCATGACACGCGGCACAATGCGAGTCGAAGCTGTGTCGGCCTTCGGCCTCGGGTGAAGACGTTTTCGGGACAGCATTCGCAGATTTGTTCTCTGGTGCCGGATAAGCCGCAAAGGAAGCAGCGAGGAGCAGGCCCGCGAAGAGGGAAATCGCACCCATGCGGTGCAGGTTCGCCCCGCGGCGGCACGATGCGAAGTTTTCTCTGCTGCTTCCTCCGCTCACGTTCACGCTTCGCTTAACTGGAGTTTCCGGGCTTCGGCTTTTCATCCCTGGTGATTCTGGATCCTTGGGCAAAATGAGTTTACACCGAATATCCGACGCAAACCACAGGGCGCTAAAACGGCTAGTGGGTCACTCTTACTTACCGTAGAGGCGGCTTTATGCCGCCCTATTGCGAGGTAAACTCGCCGCTACGAAATAGAGCTCATCCACTATCCCGAAAGGGGGAGATGTAATGTCTGCGCCACCCGCATCGGGGTATGATGCGCTTATGGGTACAGATGTCATTCCCAAGTTGACCTTTGAGCAATTCCGCGAGCTTCCGGGTGACGGGAAGCGCTACGAACTTTTGTACGGAAAAGTGTATTTAATGCCGACGCCGACCACCCGGCACCAACTCACTCTACAGAATCTTTCGGAAACCTTGGGGCCATACGTCCACAAGAATCAATTGGGAGAAGTCTGTCAGGCGTCTGGACGTGCGGTTGAGGGAAGAAACGGTATTGCAGCCGGACCTTATTTTCGTCGCCAACGCCCGCGCCGAAATCATCCAGGAGAATTGGATTGCGGGTTCTCCGGACCTTGCGGTGGAGGTCCTTTCGCCATCGACGGCGGGGCACGACCGCGCCACCAAGCTGCCGATATATGCCGAAGCGCGGGTGCCCGAGGTGTGGTTCATTGATCCCAAGGCCAAGACGGTCGAGGTCTTGACCCTTCAAGGCGCGACGTATTTTGTTGAAGCAACGTACGCGGGCCATCTCGTTCTCACCTCCAAACTCTTTCCTGGCTGGCAGCTTTCCCTCGACGACCTGTTCGATTTTCGCGGACGCTTCTAAAGCAGAACCTTCTGACGTAGCGCGGGCATCTTGCCCGCTGTCACGGGAGCGTCCCGCTCCCGCCACTGCGCGCGCAGGATGCCCACGCCCCAGCGGGCGGGGACGCCCGCGCCATCTCCCGAAATTCACTTCCGTGTCGTGTGGCCAATCACAAGACGGGTAGGGTAGGCCAAGCGTAGCCGAGCGGGGTTTAAGCTCCCGATTCTTCCGTAAACATTTCACTTATGTTCTTTGCCCTTTCATGTGGTAATGTTTCCCGTACGAGGAGGTGCGCATGAGCACTGTTTCGGAGGTCGTAACTCTACCCCCCGTCCAGATTCCTGTCCGCGCGGCGGTAGCGCGCAACGTCGCCGTGGACGCCTACCGCGGGCTTGTCATGTTTTTGATGATGGCGGAGGTGCTGCGGTTGGCGGCGGTGTCGCAGGCGTTTCCGGGAAACTGGTTTTGGCACATCCTCGCTTACAACCAGACCCACGTGGAATGGGCAGGGTGCTCGCTTCACGACATGATTCAACCTTCGTTTTCGTTTCTTGTCGGCGTCGCGTTGCCATACTCGATTGCCAGCCGCATCGCCAAGGGCGGGACCTTCTGGAAGTTGTTTGCTCATGCGATTTGGCGAGCTTTTCTGCTGGCGGCGTTGGGAGTCTTCCTTCGTTCCATGGGCCACTCGCAGACCAACTTCACCATGGAAGACACACTCACGCAGATCGGCTTCGGTTATCCGTTCCTCTTCCTATTGGGCTTCCGTCCGCCGCGCTGGGCTTGGGCCGCGTTGGGTGTGATCCTGACGGGCTATTGGCTGGCGTGGGCGCTCTATCCGGTGGCCGGTCCGAACTTCGACTGGCAATCCGTGGGAGTGACGGCGGCATGGAACGCGCAGCATGCCTACACGGGATTTGCCGCGCACTGGAACAAGAACTTCAACTTGGGGACGACATTCGATCAGTGGTTCTTGAACCTTTTCCCGCGCCCGACGCGGTGGGTTTATAACGATGGCGGCTACCTGACGCTGAGTTTCATTCCCACTCTGGGCACCATGATTCTTGGCCTCATCGCGGGGCGCTGGCTGCGCGAATCCGCTCCCGCGATTCCCATGAAGAAGCTGCTGGTGGCCGGGGTCGTAGGAATCGCCGCGGGGCTCTTCTTCCACTTTACGCATATTTGCCCGATCGTGAAGCGCATCTGGACGCCGAGTTGGACGCTCTTCAGCGGCGGCGTGGCTTTCCTTTTCCTCGCAGCGTTCTGCTGGGTCATCGAGGTTAAGAAGACCAAGGGTTGGGCGTTCCCGCTGGTGGTCATCGGCATGAATTCCATCGCCGCCTACTGCATCGCCCACTTCATGGAAGAATTTCTCATGAGTACGTTTCACACCAACCTCGGCCCGCATTTCTTCGCGTTCCTCGGAAGCGGCCTTGAGCCGTTCTTCGAAGGCGCCGCCGTACTGTTCTGCTACTGGTTGGTGCTGTTCTGGATGTACCGAAGGAAACTGTTCTTGAAGATTTAGGATTTGCGAAATTGCTCCGCCATGTTCCCCGAAGGGGAACAATATCAGTAGCCGTAGGTGAAACCTACGGATTGAGACCGCCACCAAATAAACTCTGCCGACCCCCGAGGGGTCGAATATTCAACCCCTTCGGGGTTGGAATCCTTCTGCCGGCGTTACTTCCCGTAGGCTTCGCCTACGGCTAATGACATCCCTCCCCTTCGAGGAGGCGGTTGGTTCCTTAGTGCCCGGATTTTCGCAGGGCCTGAATGCGGGGAATCCGGCTTTTGGGGCTGTCGAGGCTGAACGAGCGCGCATCGCCTAATTGCGTGCGCACATATTCTGCCGTGCGGTGAACAGCCTCTTCCAGATCCGCGTTCGAACGAATGAACGACGTCCAGGCAATCGATTCGCTTTCGGGATCGTACTCCCACAGTCCCACCAACCGCCCGCGATCGAGAATGGCGGGGCTCGGCAAATCCATCAGGCCGCCAACCTCCACTTTTTTTGCCTTGGCGTCGAAGACCGATGTTTTCAGGTCTTCGGCAGCCAGCAGACTCTTAACGTCACGCCGCAGCAGCAGAATTCCGTCCAGGTTGCTCACCAGGACATACTGTGGCTCTTTCGGCGCCTTGAACGCTTGAAACTCTTCGTAGCGCTCCGGCAGCATCAAGCGCGTGTCGCCGTTCTCGAGTGGCCGAAGCTTGAGAGGTTCGATGGCAGCTCGGCCGGCTTTGACACCCAGGGCCGCAAACGCCTGGAAATCCGCGACGGTCGCGGGGCCGATCCAGTCGAAATATAATCGCGCCAATTGCGTGTAAGCCTCATCGGAAGAAAGCTTGAAGGCGGCGAGCGGGTTGGGGCGCCAAAGTGTATATCTGTAGCGCTGTTGATCCAGTCGACCGTTTGTGGGGATGCGCCGGATTTCACCTTGCGCCTGGAGTTCCCCGAGTGCGAGCGGAAGCGTTGTGGTGAGTCCTTTCTTCTTTCCCTCTTCGCCGAGACTACGCGAGGCCTTGCCGGTGGCTTCGCGCAATTCGTCGGGGTCGAGCGGACCTTTCTTCAACGCCTCAATGACCGCTTTGCAGAGTTTGGCGACTTCCGCGTCCGTCACGCCAAGTTTCCGTCCGACTTTCATCTCAGCTTCGGGAGCGCTCTCGCCCAACTTCAAACCCAGCGCGAAGGTACTGCTCGGCAGGACATAGGTGCACCCGCGCGCGGCGGGCAGTTCGTGGATTTCAAGATTTGCGATGGCTTGGTCGACGGCTTCGCGCCCCGCGCCGCAGCGAGCGTAAAGGCCGAGGTACGGCCCCGTGCCACCCACCGATCGCGCCCAGCCGGTTTGTTCCAGCACCACCGCCGGCGGTGAGCCCACCAACCGGCCATCCAGCGCCTGACGATGCGACCGCCAAGCACGAACTTTCGCAGCATCCATGCGTGCGACCCCCTGGTTGTGGAATCATAAATGAAAAGGATCGGCCGCCGCAATACGACGTCGGCCACCGGGCGGAATCCCTCGTAGGGGCAGGCCTTGTGCCTGTTCATCATGGGGACGAATTGGCCCCGGCGGGCACCCACGAGGGGCGCCCCTACGTGGTAGCTTTCGCCGGGCGTTCGAGCGTAGGCCTTTTGGCGTATTCGGCCGACTTGCCTGGTGGAATACTCAGTGACTGCCAGTTGGGGCCCCGCAACATTTTGGCAACGAAAACGATTTGGCCGACGTGATAGCTGGTGTGGGCGAGGGACCGGTGGAGCGCCTCCAGGACCGATAGCGGCTGGTTGCGGATCTTTACCGTGCGGGAGAGGTCGCTATCGGTGAGCGCAGCCAGGGCAGCGTGCAACGCTTGCCAACCCTGTTCCCAAAAGGTGAGCAGTTCGGCGTGTGTAATGTGCCGGGGAAGAAACTCGGTGTCGCGGTCTCGCCAGGGCTTTTCGCCATCCGAGTCGAGAAAATCGGTGAAACGCGATCTAAGGTTTCCGCCAATGTGCCAGGCGATGGTGGCCACGGAATTATCCGTGTGGCCCGCGGCTTGACTGAGCTGCTCTTCCGATAATTGTCGAAACGAGGCCTCGGCCAATTTCTTATAACGCTGGTACTCGTCTTCGATGGATGCGATGACGGTGCGCATGTTTGTTCTCTCCTTGTAAGTCTACCTGCCATCTGATGTCTGGGAAGGGCATCCGGTTTCAGGCCGGGTGTCGTAGCGCGGGCGTCCCGCCCGCTGTTGTGGGAGCGTCCCGCTCCCACCATCGTGGGCAGGATGCCCCAAGCGCAGGGATCATCTTTGAGATCTCTCGGAGGGACAGCGCCGCCCTGTTGAACGAGTACAAGAAATGGCGTTCACCACCGAGGCACGAAGGTCACAGGGAGAGAGGCTTCAGCAGGGATGGCTCGATATTGTGATCAACGAGACTATTAAACGCGTTCCTCTCCGTGATCTCCGTGCCTCCGTGGTGCATCTTTTCTCCCCGGCTTCATGTTGATCTTTACGGCGGTGATCGGGATGCCCGCGGTCATCGCCGCGTCCAACACGGGGAAACACGTTGACAGGCAGTAACCGCATAGCGACACTAGAGAAGGGAAATTGGCACGCCAAGGTGGTGGGCACGGTATGGAGACAGATGGGCGCGTTACGCGTCGGCCTCTCGAACAGGAGTTGGTTTCGCGCGGTGTGCGGATGACGCACCAGCGCCGCTTGTTGGTCCAGATTATTCAAGACGCCGACGGCCACCTGGACGCCGTGGCCCTCTGGCAGCGCGCCAAAGACCACGACCCCACCATTAATAAGGTCACCGTCTATCGAACCCTGGGCATGCTGAAGAAGCACGGTTTGGTGGATGAACTCGACCTGATGCACCTGGACGGTGGGAAGCACTACTACGAAGCCAAAACCACTCGCGACCACATCCACCTTGCCTGCATGAAGTGCGGGCGGATTCAGGAATTCGAGAGTTCACTGTTTGAAAAGTTGAAGGGCCAAATCGAGCGCGAGCAGCAATTCCACATCAACACCGTGCGCGTGGAAGCAGGCGGCCTCTGCGACCGGTGCAAGTGACGCCGTCTACGGTCTACCGTATTCCATCTAAGGATTTTCTGCCTACTACCCCTTCTGTTCCTGGTGTTCGGGGCCGAGTGAAAACAACTTCTCGATTTTTTCGAAGATGGTCTGCTGCTGGCCTTTCATCAAGGCGGCGCGAGCCTCGGCGTCCAAGTCGTGGCGAACGGCCGCAATTTCCACCTGCCTGCGCGCCAACAATTCGGAGAGGTAGTGGGCGATCTCCGGACGGCCGTGCAGGATGTCCTCAAACGCGTCGCGGTCCAAGCGATAGCACTCGGAGTCTTCCAGCGCTTTCAGCGAAGCGCTGCGGGGTTCGCCGGTGAGCAGCGACATTTCACCGAAAAAGTCTCCCGCCTTGAGGATGGCCACCGACTTGTGCACTCCCACGTCAGTTGAGACGATCACCTCGCCAGACCCCTTCGTCAGGATATAGAGCCAGTGGGCCTCGGCGCCTTGCCGGGTCATCATTTCGCCCTTCATGAAGGGAGCGTAGCGCAGGCGCTCGGCGAGTTTGCGCCGCTCGTCGTCGTTCATTTCGCGGAAGAGTTCCACCTTGGCAAGATTCAGGGCGCTCAGCCGTTCCGAAACCTCCCGCTCGTGGTGAAGCTTTGCCCTCTCCTGGTCATGTGATTCGACAAAAGCGGTCATGGCGGGAACTGAGAGTGGAATGAGGGCGCGTTGTAGGGCGAGGTATACCCGGCAGCGTACCAGCGAGTCGGTAGGGTCGTCTTTCAGCAGATCGGTCAGCCAATACCGGGCTGCATACGAGCAGTAGCTGTCCTTGAATTCCATCAGCACCACGTTGGGCACGGGGTCCACGGCACACCCGGCCACCGGCTCGGTCACGAGCGCCTCGGTTACCACCCGGATCACTTCCATCGGTGGGACGCGGAAGTCGACGTTGAACCAGACCCAACGCCGCGATTGCAAGGGTTGGCCAGAACGCTGGCCCTGAATCAGGACCTGCGACTTGATCAACACGCTGTTGGGAATAATAACGGTATCCCAATTGCGCGTCTCGATGGCGACGTGGCGCCAGGTAATTTCCTTAATTTTCCCAGCGGTCTGGTCGATTTTCACCCAGTCGCCTACCGAGAAGCTTTCGTCAATCTGGAGGACCAATCCGCCCAGAATATTGGAGAGGCTGTCTTGCAGGGAGAAAACGATTACGCCGCTCACAACGGCGGAAGTGGCGACGATGCCCGAGAGGGTCACGCCAAAGCGCGAGAGCAGCCACAACGCCGCTCCGCCGTATCCCGCCGCCACCATGACGTCCCGCAACACCTGGGGTGGGGCAAGGGGAGTGACACATAAGATGACGTCGAAGAGGATGATGCTCGCGAGCTTCACCAGGGCAAAGCCCACGAGCAAGAGTCCGGCGGCATGAAGGGCTTTCGTCACCGTGGGTAAATCGAACTCCGCCGGAACGGCCGAGAGCGCCATCAGGAAGAAGGCTACAGCGTACATGATCACCGCGACGCGAACATGCACCCGCAGTCGGCGCGATAGAATCGCTAAGGCCGCCGAAGTTCCTAGAATGACGACAGAGATCAGAAAGAGGTCGTCGTGTTGAGCCGTCAGCTTGAAGGTCCGCCAGATGTCAGGAAGCGGATTCGCACCCGGCCAGAACCCCGCGAAAACCAACGTATTCATGCAGTTCCATTCCAAGGCAGTCAATGTTCACAGATTCTACCGTGAGTTACACGGGGAACCAAGGGGATTCATTGGGCAGGGGATTGACAACGTAACCGCGGACCCGCGACGAAGCGCCCTTTCATGCCGCCGGCGTTCCCGTCATTAACCCGTGGACGGCAGGGGATGCGCCGTAGAGGTTTGGGGAAGTTCCATGTCACCGTTTTCAGCAAGAGAGCGAGAGGAGGCTTGGCAGTAGACGCGATTTGGGATACTCTGGTTTTCGCCGGATTGATCCGCGCACCCCAGGGATGAAACTTCGTCTTTACCGCGAAAGAATCCAGAAATGCCGGTCATGCGACATTTCCGTATTCCGATTTCCATCGCCGCTCACCTCCTTGACTCGCTCCCTCTGCTCACCGAGCCCAAGAATTCTTTTTTGGCTTCCATGCCTCCCAAATCGGGGTTTTACGAAGGAGATTCGCGCGCAAATTGGCAACGGAATTTACTCTCAGCGGGGGAACCTGCGTTTAACCCGCCAAGTAGTGCCGGCGGAAGGGAGCCTCATCGATCATGACGCATACTCGGCGGAGTAAGGTTCTGACCTATGCGGTGCTGGCTGGCAGTTTCGCCGCGCTGGCGACCCTCTTATTTGCCGCGGATGACACCGCGCGCTTCTATGGGACATGGAAGACGGAGTTTCCTTACTATGGCCAAAACGTGACCATGGTGTCGGTGCATGACGCCAGCGGCTACAAAAATTATGTCCTCGTTCCCAACGGCGCTACGCCCACGGGCATGGCGCCCATTGGCGATGGAACGTTTTCCGCCGCCAACGGCAAATACACTGCCGCCGCTGCCAAACCCAATAATTCCGGAACGTACCGTTTCACGGACGATAACACGATCGTCTGCGCCAACGCGGCGGGGCAGACGGTAACATGGAAGCGCGACCCGCAGAAGCTGCCACGGGTGATCGGCACCGACCCTCCCGCCTACCCAACTCATATCTACGCCACCATGAAAAGCGTCTTGGCGGAGTCGCGCAAGCGGGGGATGCTCGATGCCGCGCCTGACTACATCCGGCTGCAATGGTATCCGCCAAACGTCCCCGATTCGGTGAAGACCTTCTGGCTGAAGCTTGCGGTCTATTCTCCTTCGACTCACATTGTGTGCAGTGTCGATTCCGGCGGCCCGAGTGCCGGCGCGCCGCTTTGCGGTTCCATCAATGGTTACCAGGCGGCAGCGATGGAGACTCTTCCCGCCAACATCAATGTGGACCTGCCCGATTTCATCGCCGGCATCCGCAAAGGGGGGCTCAAGGGTCCGATCGGATCTTTGGAATTGCGCATGGCAGGCGCCACCGGGGCGCCGCAATTCCCCGCGTGGGTGCTCGAGATTCAGGGCGGCCCGGCGTGGGTTCCGTTGTTCGTTAACGCCCAGGACGGCAGCGTGGTGACGTGGCAGCGGGCCATGGATCCTCCCAACGGCAGCGACGCCCAACTCGCCGACATTTATGGCCGGCTCCTGAACCGCAATCAGCCCGGGCGTCAGAAAACCAATTGGGAGATGGAGATGGACTATTGCATTTACGCACTGTTGGGAAACTGCTAATCACTCCCTTTGCAGCAACTCATGCATTTCCCGCCAGTGATAAATCTTGAGCTTCTCTGTTTGATTCTTCGCCGACCTCATCAGTGCTTTAGCAATATCTTCCCCCGTTATGCCTTTATATTTATCGCCCTTCCACGTTAAGAGAGGATTTATAGCAGGCCAACACCTCATCAGTGCTTCTTCCAGCAGCGAACGTTTCCTTTCCCTGTTTCCTAAGATCATTGAGGGGCGAAAGATATGCGTATGCTCGAAATTGAGTGCGATCACGTCTCGCTCGGTTTCGCCTTTGGTCCGTACGTAGAAGAATTTCGAATGGGGATTGGCGCCAACTGCTGTGACCAGAAAGACCGATTTCGCCCCACTTTCTTTTGCGATCCGTGCCGCCAGGACCGGATAATCGTGATCCACTTGGTAGTACTCGGCCTTCTTAGGCGAGTTCGCCTTGGTTGTGCCCAGAGCAAGGAAGACTTCATCCGCGGCGATTTCTGATTTCACGCCCGCTAGGGAGTCGTAGTCGGCGATCACTGTTCTGAGTCTTGGGTGGGTGATCTTCAGGCTTTTTCGAGTGACGGCGGTTACCTGTCCATAATCAGGGCCGTTCAACAGTTCGCTCAGAAGATGCGAACCTACGAATCCGCTGGATCCAAAAACAAGGGCTCTCTTCATTTGGCGAGACTCTCAACCTTCTTCAGTTGTTGCCACCCCACGACCTCCGTTCTCGAGAAGCGCTCGAACGCCCAATCCACATTCACTTCCCGTCCCTGTGCCACACCAGTGACGGCGATTTGAAAGCTCGAACCCCAGTGCCTCCCATATCGGGCTCAATTCATCAGATGACACGACCCACTTAAGAGATTCCATGAATGAGACGGTACACTAAAGATGAAAACGGTTCCTGGAACATGTGAAAGAATTGAATTGGGACCCTTTATCCGCCTTGTAAGCTTATTGAAAATGCGTAGTGCTGAAATCGGTAAAACCAATTTTTTCACATGTTCCTGACACCATTTCGCCCTCTGCTCACACCATTTCGCCGCACCCCCTCCCAGTGGGTTCCGGGGGGACTTCGGTTCACTCGTGGCGCAATGCCGTGATGGGATCGACGCGGGTGGCGCGCCGGGCCGGGATGTAGCAGGCTGCTGCCGCAACGGCGGAAAGTGTTGCCGCGACGGCGGCGAAGGAGGCGAGATCGCTGGCCTTCACACCGTAGAGCAGGCTGGACATGAGGCGGGTCAGTCCGAAAGACGCCGCAAGCCCAATCGTCACGCCGATGCCCGCGAGTGCCAAACCGCGGCCGACAACGAGGCGCAGCACTTCGCCCGCTCCCGCTCCCAGAGCGATGCGGATACCGATTTCATGGGTGCGCTGCTGCACGGTATGCGACATGACGCCGTAAATACCCATGGCCGCCAGCACCAGGGCCACGCAGCCAAAGATGCTCAGCAGGATCATATTGAAATCGTGGCGCGCGACTGACCGGGCGATGATGCGGTTCATGGACATCACTCTGGCCATGGGCAGGTCAGGATCGACTTGCAGCAATTCTCGCTGTACCGCACGTGCCTGCATGGCCGGGTCGCCCGCCGAGCGGACAGCCCACGAGGACGGAAGCACGCGGTTTCCGAGCGCGACCATGCCGTTGGGCTCCTGCCCGATGGGAACGTACATCACGGGCGGCGGATCCTGGTCGATGCCGCCTTCGCGCACATCGGCGGCGACGCCGACAACTTCGCGGGGGCGGTCTTCAAAGTCCGGGCCGAGCCCTTTCCCGATAGTCACCACCGCGCCCACGGGGTCTTCTTTGGGCCAGTACTTTTTCGCCATGGCTTCATTGATGATCAGCGTCCACGGGCCCGCGCTGCTATCGCGCTCATCGAACGCCCGACCGCGGCGCAGCGGAATGCCGAGCGTCTGGAAGTAGTGCACTCCAACCGGGCGATAAAACTCGTCGCCATTCGAAGATCCGCCGTCGGCCGGAGCTTTCCCGGCAATGGAGAAGGGAAGATCGGGTCCCATCTGGAGCGGCAGAGCGAGGGCGTAGGTAGCGGCTTGGACCCCCGGAAGCGACTCGAGGCGACGCGTAAACTCCGTGGCGAGGCGCTCGACTTCCACGGCCGTTTCATATTTTCCCCCGGCAAGAGAACTGCTCATCGTGAGTACGGAAGCCGCGTCGAACCCGGGTTGCACGTTGCGCAGCGCGAGGAAAGTTCGGGTCATCAAGGCCGCTCCGACCAGAAGAACCAACGAGAGAGCAACCTCGGCGATAACCAGGATGTTGCGCGTGCGCTGGAGAAGGGAACCGGCGGTGGTGCGCGTGCCTCCTTCGCGGAGTGAGGCGTTCAGATCGGGGCGGGAGATTTGCAGGGCCGGCACGAGTCCGAACAGGATACCCGTGAGAATGGACAGGCCTAAAGCAAACACCAGGATACGGCCGTCCAAGAGGGAGAAGACATTGAGCTGCTCGGCTGCCGGGAGCCGGGGTAAATCGGCGGGCGCCAGCGACAACAGGACGCGGAGACCGAAAGCGCCGAGAAGCACGCCAATCAGCCCACCGGGGAGAGCGAGGAGCATGCTCTCTGTCAGCAGTTGCCGCACAATTGCACTGCGCCCGGCGCCAATCGCGATGCGAATGGAGATCTCCTTGCTACGGCCGGAGGCACGAACTAACAGGAGATTAGCGACGTTGGCGCAAGCAATCAGCAGGACGAATGCAACCGCTCCGAGAAGGATAAGCAGAGGCGTGCGCAAATCGCCGGAAAATGCCGCAGCCATGGGCTGGGCGGTAAAGCTCTCATCGGCGGAAATGACGCCGGGGTAGAGTTTGCGGAACCTGTCGGTGATGACGTGCAACTCGGCATTGGCCTGCGCCATCGTCACGCCGGGCTTCAGGCGCGCGCCGAGCAGGAGAAAGTGGCCCTGGTTGGTGCTGTTGGGGTCAGCCTGCTCGGGCACAAAGAGGTCGGTTTCGGGCTCGCCGGTGAAGTCCCGGCCCATGACGCCGATGACCGTGAAGGGTTCGGAGTTCAGCCTGATCGTGCGGCCAATAATGCCGCGATCATTGCCAAAGCGCCGCGTCCAGAGTCCGTAAGTGATCACCGCGACGTGCGGGCCGCTTGGCCGGTCCTCTTCCGGCGCGAAGGTGCGTCCCAACACCGGCGAAACGGCGAACAGCCGGAAGTACGCTTCCGAGACGTGCACGCCCCTCACCTGCTCGGGAGCACCGCCTCCGCTAAGGTTCATGCCCGGCCCCATGAAATCGTATAGCGCGGTCGCGTTGAGTAAACTGGCCTGGCGAATGGCAACGAACTTCGGGATCGACATCGAAGAGCTGGTCCCGTAACGGGACTTCCGGACGACGTTGACCAGACGATCGGCGTCCCGGTAAGGCAATGGCCGCAGAAGGACGCGGTCAACCACCGTGAAAATTGCCGTGTTGGCCCCTATCCCCAGCGCCAGGGCGAAGACCGCCACCAGCGTGAAGCCGGGAGACTTTAGAAGAGTGCGAATTGCATATCGAATATCTTGTCCCATGCCGATGATTACGCACGATGTCGGGTGAAAGTTCCGCGGGGAACGTTTTGTCACCCAACGCTGCGTAGAGCCGCTAAAAGGGGCACTACATTCCGTAACCTGCGATGACTTGTCGCCAAGGGTTCAGTAATCCATCCTCATGCCGCCTCCCCCAGCCACTCTGACGGCCCTTGCGAGTCGCTGGTGGGGACCGTCCCCCCAGCTCGCCGGTTCAGCGTGGCGACCCGCGACGAAGCGCCGTTTCATGCCGCCGGCGTTCCCGTCATTAACCCGTGGACGTCAGGGGGGGTGCCGTAGAGGGAGAAAAGGGGGGGAACGGCTAGCGCAGCCAATTCTCACCCGCAAGGCCGCGAACGCGGGCGAATTCCTTTTCGTTGTCGGTAACAATCGTACAACCAAGCGCCAGCGCGTGAGCCGCGATCAGCATGTCATGGGCGCCAATAGGCGTGCCCCTCTGCTCCAGACTGGTGCGTAAGGATGCATAGATGGCGTCCGCCGGGGGCTCAAAGGGCAAAACGTCAAGGGCGCTGAGCACCGCTTTAAGCTGCTCCGAGAGCCGCGCGGAGCCCTTCTTTGCGGCACCGTAACGCAATTCTGCGGCAACAATGATGCTGGTGCAAACTCGATCTTCCCCCACCCTGCGAATGCGCTGGGCTGCCGTTCCCTGAGGATTACGGACGAGATCGGAAACGACGTTCGTGTCGAGCAGGTAGCGCATCAGAGATCGACCGGATCGGGAGGCAGGTCGTCAATGGGCGGAAAATCTTCGCTGAGCGGCGCCAGGGTCGCCAGCAGCGCCAGCAGCGACAGGGGAGGCGCAGGCTCAATGATGAGGCGGCTACCTTCTTTGCGCATGATGGCATCTTCGCCCGGTAGGGCGAACTCACGCGGTATCCGCACCGCCTGATTCCGGCCGTTCTTAAAGACCCTGACGTGCCGTTCCACCACGGGCGTAGTTCTCTTCGGCATATGCCGAAGCATATGGCAACTACCGTGGGCTTGTCAAAGCCATTCCCTAGCGAGCATCATCGCAGATCTCGCGGCGATGGGGGGGAGCGTTTCGCGGGCCCGGTGTCAGCATCGATACTGGCCGCCGTCGCGGAGACAATCCGAGCGTCGCTCGGCATCGAAGGAAGAGCCCAGGGTCACAAATGCGGTGACCGTGGCTACGAGCTCGATAAGAAGTGCCTGCGAAGCTTTAGAGTGCGGCCGCCAGGGAAAACCGGGACAGAGTATCCCCAATTACTGTGTCTCACCCATGGGGTTCACTCCAGAGCGTCCCCGGGTTCCCGGGTTCGGGTAGCGCCGACTCTCGCATCTCCGAGGCCTTTCCCCCTGCCTTGGCGCTACCAGGTTGTGCTACAACGCGGCACAACGCTAGGGAAAGATTTTCTCCACGTCGCGTTTGCCGTGGATAATCCGCAGCACCAGTACTTCTTCGGCTGTCACGAGGCGATAGAAAACGACATACGAGCCCAGGGGAAAGCTGCGGTAACCCGGCCGGATTTCATCGCGCTGCCGGCCTAGATAAGGGTTCTTGGCAAGGCGGGAAAAGAAAACGCCAAAGTGATCGAGCAACAGCTCGGCGTGGTCGATGCTTTGGCTTTCCTTAGCGACGTAAAGCCAGATATCGTCGAGGTCAGCCTCGGCTTCTGAGGAAATGTGCAGGTCGGCCATGAGAGGGTGCCGGTCAACGCGGATTATTGAGGCGAGTTCTTCCGCGTCGCTTCACGCCCGCGATAAACCCCGTAATAGATTCGGGGCCAACGCGACGGCCTTCACCGCGCGCGAAAGAAGCCTCGGCCGCGTCGAGTTCAATCAGCAACTCGGTGCGGCGTCGTTGGCGCTCCTCCCACAGGTGGAGTGCTTCGCGGGCGGCGTCATCGGCGGTCGCAAAGCGGCCACTGGCAATCCCCTCGCGGATGAAGGCTTCTTGTTCTGGGGTCGCGACAATGCGTACTTCCATGGGTTCGATTTTGGTCCGCCTTCTGTGCCTTGTCAAGACCCGTCCTCCAAACGCAAGCCAGGAACCCGGGGGCGGTCAATGTCCCCACCAGCCCTATGGCGACGTGCACTCGCTGCTGCGACACCAAACTGCGGCACCTTCATTGGGGCGGAAGAAAACCGGGACAGAGACCTATTTTCCTATTTTCTTGACGGATTGAAGTCAGCTTGGCAGCGTCGCGGGCCGCGGGGAACTGCTCCGTCCTTGTTCCCGCCTCTCCCCAGTGAGCAGAATCTCCATTCGCGATCCTCCTGCCAGCACCAGCCGCGCAAATGTGATGAAAAACGACGAGGCAGTGGTACACTGTGTCTAGCTACCAAGCAACAATAGACTCCGTCGAGAGCGTCGATATGCCTGAGAAAAAATAGGAAAATAGGGCTCTGTCCCCCGTCCC
>CAWEFC010000035.1:0-238883 GCA_963808085.1 uncultured Acidobacteriota bacterium | reverse complement strand
AAGTATTTGGACAGATCGGCGTCCACCACCTCGGTGTAGCCTGCACAGAGAAGTTCGTGCACTTTCCGTATCGCGTCCTGCGCGCTGCGCTTCGGCCGGTAGCCATAAGCACAGGGTTCCAAATCTGCCTCGAAGATCGGCTCCAACACCAGTTTGGCCGCAGCCTGTACCACCCGGTCCCGAATCGTGGGAATACCCAGTGGCCGTTCGCCACCCCCCGGCTTGGGCCTCATCGCCCGTCGCACGGGTTGCGCGCGATACTTCCTGGTGCGGAGTTCCTCCCTGATTCCCGCCAACCACTTCCCCAACCCTACCGTCTCGATCTCCGCAAAGGTCTGCCCATCCACGCCCGGTCCTCCCCGGTTATACTTCACCCGTTCGTAGGCGCAGTATAGGATGTCCTCGCGGTAGATCTTGTCGTAGAGCAGGTAAAAGCGATAGGCCGGTTCGTCCTTCGCCTTGCGATAAAGCTTCCTCTGAAGCCTCCGGATTCTGTTCGGTGTTCCCAGGCTCATCGCCAATCACCTTACCTTGGCTTCTTCCCAAGCGTTCCTGAAGTGAGGGTCCTTCCCTCCCCCGGCATTACCCGGCTTCCTCGGTACTATGACCCTCTCCGCCGCCCCGCCGAGCCACCCTCCTAAGTGAGAGCGTTAGAGTTCACCTCCACTCGCACAGGGTTTCCCCCACTCGCCCAGACCACCTTCCCAGCATGCTGTGCCCCTTACCCCGGTGGACTCGAACCGGTGCGCGCGTCGGTTGCTTCCCGGTCGATGCTGCCTTCCCCGATGTCTAGCCGGGTCGGCGTCCACGTCTTCACTTTCGAGGCCTGCTCAGGCTTCACTCGCGTTACGGCCTGCTGGGTTGCTCAGCCACCTGAAGTGGCCTTTGTCACAAGGCTTCGACTTGATCCGTTACCCAATCAAGCCGCTTGTCAGCTACCAGACTTACCGACAACTATCTGCGTGGGACTTCCACCCACGGGCGATCTGCGCTCTTGGGGCGCACTAAACATTCAAGGTTCCCGAGAGGTGCTGGGCGCCGGGGGCTAGATGCTGGGAGGGGCTAGGCGCGGACTTGCCGAGTCTTCCTGGATAGCCGGCCGCGTAATCCAAGACCCATTCGAAGGTGCGCTATTTTACCTACACGACAATACTCCTATAGATATCAAGCAACTTGGCGACCAGAGGCTGGTGAATAGGGACAAAGTTTCCGGCGGGGGGAATTTCTGTTGAAATATTTTTGTAGGGGCACCCCTCGTGGGTGCCCAAGCGGGGCCGAATCGGCCCCTGGGGTGGGCAGGCACGAGGCCTTCCCCTACGCCGCGGTTGAGCGGTTGACGCCAGGTTCGTGCAAGGGTACCTCGCACCCATTCCCCCCAGAATTGCACGGAAGGCGGGCTTCAGGCGTAACATAAAGCAGGATTTGAGCTTCATCATCTGACAATCGATATGAAGCCGTGCATGGCTTTGTTGCCTGAGCAAATAATGGAACAATGCTCGGAAGCATAAGGAAAAAGGATGCCGTTCTGATGATGTTTTTCATTTCTCCTCTCAGTTGTGGCATCCGTGCCCAGGGGAGAGCGCCATCGGGCGGACGTCCGATTTCGTGAGCGGCCAGTCGGCGCCCGACTTCGTGACAAGGCGGTCGGTGTCCGAAACAGTCTCACAAGGGCGGGCCTCACGCGGTTTCGAGCCAAACCCGTTAAACGCGTTGCCCGCCAAAAAGAATCCGTATAAACTCCCTGTTCGTAGTATTAGAAGGAGCGCGGAGTGGAGCCGATGACCGGCCACGATCCTGTTCGCCGGGACTCTGACGAGGGGCTGATTCGACGCATCCTGAGCGGCGAGGAAGCGGCGCTCGGGGTCCTCTACGATCGATATGGCGGACGCGTGTATGCCGTGGCCAAGCGCATCCCGCAAGACGACGGAGCGGCGGAGGAGATCCTCCAGAACATCTTCCACCAGCTCTGGCGCAACGCCGCGAGCCTCGATTCCGCGCACGGGGCCCTCGGTAGTTGGCTGCTGGTGATGGCCCGCAACCGCTCGATTGACCGACTGCGCCGCCGGGTGCCTGGGGCGGTGGAAGAGATTACTTCAACCTTGCACACTTCAGGACCCGACATCGAGAGCGCAGCGGCAGCGAACGAACTGGCCGACCGCGTTCGCGAGGCCATGGAACTCGGCTGCTCGCCCGGCTGCCGACTGATGGGCCCCTTATCAACCGGTGGCTGCCGGCGGCCTCAGCCGCCGCTATTACGTGCCTTGGGGTCGGAACCGCAGCCCAGGCGCTACTTGCCATGGGAGTGATACATCTTCAATTGTAGAAGGGCCATCCGTGCGACTGCAGCCGTGGTCTTGTTGGATTTGGGAGGTTGTGGGGATGGGGCGCCCAGCGTGGGCCTCACGCCAACAGCATCCGCATAGGTTCTAGCGTGCGCTTGAAGGGGTTCAGGACGAGCCCAAGTATTTCCAGAGTCACGACGCCGAGGAGCGGTTCGTCGCCTGAATCGCCCAGAATGACAGGGGTGTAGCCGTCCCCTTCGGGTAACGCCAAGTGGCATTCGGAAACAGCGCGTTCTACGTGGGTTCCATCGGCGAGGGTAAAACTCATCCGGCGCTTGGGGGTCAATCCCAATTCTTGCCAAACGCCATCCGGCACGAGCGTATACGTTGCTCCGCTATCGACCAAGAACTCCACGATCGCTTCCCTGCCGGCCACACCGGTGAGCTTTCCTTTTACGTGGGTCACGCCCATGCCGTTACCTCCATGGATATCAGAGAACGCCAGCGCCTTGAAGAGCCGGAGACCGCTCGCCGACTGAGCAACAATGATATAGGCTGGCGGAGAGGGTGGGATTCGAACCCACGTGCCCGCTTTTGGCAGGCAAGACGCTTTCGAGGCGCCCCCGTTATGACCGCTTCGGTACCTCTCCGCGGTAAAGTAGGTCTCAGGTATCGGGTGTTAGGCGTCAGGTCCTGGGCGCCAGAGGTCAGACATCAACGTTGAGCTGTTCCCCGACACCTGGCGCCTTTTGCCTCACACCTCGTTCCAAAGACCTCCGCTTGCGGAAGAACTCCTGAATAACCAGAGCGCAATCAGCAGCGAGAATTCCGCGCGCCACATCAACCCGGTGATTCAGCTTGCGGTGATTCAGCACCCGGAGCGCGGAGCCGCAGGCGCCCGCTTTGAGGTCACGCGCGCCGAACACAATGCGCCGCAATCGCGCCTGCACGATGGCCCCGACGCACATCGCGCAAGGTTCAATTGTAACATAGAGCTCGCAGCCCTCCAGACGGTAGTTTCGCAACTTTCGCGCGGCCCTACGCAGGGCCAGAACTTCGGCATGGGCGGAAGGATCGTGCAAATGGATAGGGCGATTGTGCGCGCGGGCCAGGACGCGGCCCTCCTGCACCACGATCGCTCCGACCGGGACTTCATCTTCGCGGGCGCCCCGTTCCGCCTCGCGCAGCGCGAAGCGCATAAATCGTTCATCAACCGAAGGCGCCCGTCGGCCCGCCTCATCGTTTCGCATGGAGTCATCGTAGCATGTCCGGAAGCCGTGTCCCATTTCCACATCGGTAGCCGCGCCCGCCGAATTCTTGTCGGCTAACGTTTTCTATTGCACCTCTTCGCCGAGTGGTGTAGAAATTGCTTGCTCATTTTGGATCACGGGAGAGAGGACAGCAATGATGAACCGACGGAATTTCTTACGTAGCAGCGCTTTGGGAGTTACCGCACTGGCCGCCACGCAGGCGCCGCGGGGGCTATTCGCCAACCCCTACGGCAAGCCCGTTGGCCTCCAGCTTTTTACCCTCCGCGATCAGCTCCAGCAAGACATGCCGGGCACGCTCAAACAAGTCGCGGCTATTGGCATCAAAGAGGTGGAACTCTACGATCTATACGGGAAGACCGCGGCGGAGTTTTCCAAGATCCTTAAAGATGACGGCCTCACCGCACCCAGCGGGCATTACATGACCCGCCACTTGCGCGGAAACTGGCAGCAGGAAATCGATAACGCCAAAATTATCGGAATGAAATACATGGTCAACGCCATCCTCGACCCCGAGGAGCGAAAAACCTTTGATGACTGGAAACACCTGGCCGAGCTCTTCAACAAGGCCGGCGAGCAAACCCAGAAGGCGGGTATTCAATACTGCTATCATAATCACAACTTCGAATTCCAAAAATACGGCGACACGACTGCGTATGATTACCTTCTCAAAACCCTAGATCCGAAGCTGGTAAAGTTCGAAATGGATTGTTTCTGGGTGACGCATGCCGGCCAGGATCCGGTGGCTTACTTCAAGAGATATCCCGGCCGTTTCCCGCTTCTGCACATCAAAGACATGAAGGACCATCCTCCCGCCACGCAGGAGAAAGACGATAAGATGGGCATGTTCGCGCCCGTGGGCCACGGCACCATTAATTGGAAGCGCATCTTCGCGGCCGCACCCACCGCGGGAATGAAGCACTATTTCATCGAGCAGGATTGGTGTGAGGAGCCGCCGCTGGAAGCTGTGAGAATGAGTTACGAGTACCTGCACAGCTTAACTTAAAACACTTCACCCCTTTTCCCGGGCCACGGAATTCGGCAAATTCTGTGGCCCGCGGCAAAGAGGCATGGGGCAGAAGGAATTGGGATTACAGATTCCGGCCAGGCGGAAGCTCGCCAAGAAGGTGGGAGACTTGTCCCCGGAAGGCGTCCAAGGCTTCGTTTACCGCACGTGCCTGCATTTCCACTAACTTCGGCCGCAGAAGGTTCAGTTCCTCCAGGGCGTCGGAAGCCAAGCTTTCCTTGTTTGCCAGGATATCCTCCTGGATGCGCCGTTTCAGCTCCTCGATGCCCGCGTCGCGCTCCCGGTGCAAGGTTTCGAGAGCAGAGTCCAACGCCTTGGTGATTTGGCGCCGAGCCTCCTCTATTATTGAGTCTCTCCCCGCATGGAGGCTCGACATCGAGGTGGCTAGCGCGGCGCCAACTTCGGCATCCGCTTGCGGGTGACTGTTTTCCCTTGGGGTGCCGTCTCCGCTTTCAATTATCCCGAGCAGCGCTTCCGCTCCGATCTTCGCGTGGGTCTGCTCGATTGTCAGCGGCGGAGGAATGCTGTCCAGAGTTGCGGTCAGGCTTTGGCGGGTCTCGACGAGTCTTGCATCCAGCTCGTCCAATTCCGCTTTTAACCCTGACAAGCGCGTACTGGACGACGAAATTTGACGCTCGATGGCCGCCAACTCTCCTTCTTTCGCCGCAGCGGCGCGCGCACGCAAGTCTATTTCCGCTTCCAGGCCGATCCGCTGTACGACCTGGTCCAGCCTCTCGCGGAATTGCCGCGCGTGTGCATCGGCGATTTCGTGCAAATCCTGAAGGATTTGAGTCGCGATCTGTTCACTGCTCAACGGGGAAGGAGAGGACCGGACTGAGGCACTTTCTGCAGAAGCGGGGCGCGGGATAGAAGCTCCTTTCGACGCCGGACTGTCCGCAACGTTTACATCAGTACTCCAATCGTCGGACGGGAATTCGATACCCCAGATATTCCGTGACTCCGCTAATTGTATTCCCGCTTCACGCCGGCCGGTTGTATCTTGCCTGGCACTGACCCAGACCACATTCGCCTTAACCATGCTGCGCAGCGCCGGATTTTCAACGAGAATCTCCGCGCCGACCACCAATTGCTGCGACGTTATAAGCCTCGCACCGTGCCTGTTAACGATCAGCGTCCGAGTGTCTTCGCGGAAGGCTTTTTGTTGAGCGTCCTTACCCCGAATCACGATGGGAAGAGAGAGGTAGATCCTGGTACTTCGGCGGCTGGCCACTGTCGCTGCTGTTTCGTGATCCATGCAAGGTGTCCTGATAAGCTTCTCGCCCGCGATTATAGTGAAGTAACTGCGGAAGAACAACTCGTTCTTGGAAGGGTATGCCTTTTAGATTATCTCCTTGTGCAATATCCCGTCATAACTATCGTGGTGTTATCACCTCCGACCAAATCTCACGCTTGAACTTGACGGAGGGTGACGCGAGGGCGGACACGATGTTACCTCGCCGGCTTTAAGTAGATGACACCAAGAGGCGGCAGGGTCAACTCCACGTGGCAAGGCTGGTTTTGCCAGGGCATGGGAATGGCTTGGCGGCCTGGCGCATTCGTTACGCCGCTCCCGCCAAAGTGTGTGTCGTCGGTGTTCAGAATCTCGCGATAGTAGCAACAGTCCGGCACACCGACGCGATAACCCTGGTGCGGCACGGGAGTGAAGTTGCATACGACCACCAAGTGGTCGCCCGACGACTGGCCTTTGCGCAGGAAGGCAATGACGGAATTGTCGGCGTCGTGGAAGTCGATCCAATCGAAGCCGGTGTACTCAAAATCGATTTGGTGCAGCGCTGGTTCCGTCCGGCACAGATGATTCAGCGAACCTACCAAGCCCTGAAGCTTGCGGTGGGGTTCGTAGTCGAGCAAATTCCAATCCAGGCTCTTGGCGGCGTTCCATTCAATCCACTGCCCCAACTCCGCGCCCATAAAGAGCATTTTCTTCCCTGGATGCGCGTAGAGAAAGGCGTAGAGAGAGCGCAGGTTGGCGAATTGTTGCCAGTAATCCCCCGGCATCTTGGAGAGGAGCGAGCGCTTACCGTGCACCACCTCATCGTGCGAGAGCACGAGCACAAAGTTTTCATTGAAGGCGTAGAGCAGCGAAAACGTCAGATCGGAGTGGTGATAGCGGCGAAAGACGGGGTCCACGGAGAAATATTGCAGCATGTCGTGCATCCAGCCCATGTTCCATTTCAGGCTGAATCCCAAGCCGCCGACGTAGGGCGGGCGCGAAACCATGGGCCACGAGGTGGATTCCTCCGCGATGGTTAGGGTGCCGGGGTGGTGCTGGTGGGTGAGTTCGTTGAAGCCCTTAATAAAACTGATGGCCTCAAGGTTTTCGTTGCCACCGTAGGCGTTGGGGACCCATTCACCGGGCTTGCGAGAGTAATCGAGGTAGAGCATGGAGGCAACCGCGTCCACGCGCAGTCCGTCGATATGATATCTTTCCAGCCAAAACAGTCCGCTTGACCACAGGAAGCTGCGTACCTCGGTGCGGCCGTAATTAAAGATGCGCGTGTGCCAGTCCGGATGCTCGCGCATACGCGGATCCTCGTGCTCGTACAAGTGAGTGCCGTCAAAGAACGCCAAGCCGTGGGCGTCAGAAGGAAAATGCGCCGGAACCCAGTCCAAAATCACGCCGATGCCGCGCTGGTGCAGGTAATCGACGAAGTACATGAAATCCTCAGGAGTACCATGGCGACTGGTCGGCGCGAAGTAGCCCGTGGTCTGGTAGCCCCACGATTCATCCAGCGGATGCTCCATGACCGGGAGCAATTCCACGTGCGTAAAACCCTGCTGCGTGACATACTCGGCCAACTGCTCGGCGAGTTCGCGATAGGTGAGCACGCGATTGCCTTCTTCCGGCTTACGCCGCCAGGAGCCGAGGTGAACTTCATAAATCGCGAGTGGCGCGCGGAACCCCTGACGCCCCTCCCGCTCCGCCATCCATGTTTGGTCGTTCCAATTGTAGCGGTTCAATTCGTAAACGATTGAAGCTGTTTTGGGGCGCAGCTCCGAGTAGAAACCGTAGGGGTCACTCTTCAACCCCAAGTAGTTTTTGTATCGGCCCTTGATTTCATATTTGTAAAACTCCCCCTCGCGCAAGCCGGGAATAAAGATTTCCCAAATGCCCGTCGAACCCCGGACGCGCAGGGGATGCTGCCGTCCGTCCCAGTGGTTGAAGTTGCCGACCACGCTAACGCGCTGGGCATTGGGCGCCCATACGGCAAACGTCACGCCACGCGCTCCGGCGACTTCCATCACATGCGCGCCCAACTTCTCATAGGTCTTGTGGTGAGTGCCCTCCGCCAAAAGGTGAAGATCGAAATCGGAAAGCACCGGGGGAAATCGGTAGGGATCTTCGAACTCATGCTGCCCGGCATAATCCGTGCGCAAGCGGTAGGGGAACATCGCCTGCTCGCCCGGGAAGACTGCTTCGAAGAACCCGTCCGCATGAACGCGCTGAAGGGGAATGACACTGCCCCTATCCGGGCCGCGCACCACCCAAGCCTCATGCGCGCGCGGTAGGAAAGCGCGAATCGCCACCGCGGTTTTTCCCCCCACCTCGACGAGGTGTATCCCCAAAATGTGGAAGGGGTCGCCATGCTCGGCGCGCAAGATTTGCTCGATCTCGTCTACGGGCGCCGTGGTCTCAGCCAGAAGCTTGAGTCGTGTAGCCATAGTTTCCATTCTACACCGGGATGTGTCCTCCCGCCGAGAGTGCGTACGCAACCGACGAACTCGGCCCATCCATATCAAGGGCAACTGGCGCGAAGAGCGCCCGCATCTGGATTGAGGCAGCCCTGGCACCCGTTACCTGACACCTGTCTTTATGTATGTTTAGCAATATAGAGGAGCAAACTGAAGATCACGATGGGGATCAATGCCAGCATGATGTAAAAGAGGACTCGCCGGATGAGCGGTGAGCGGCGTTCTTTCCAGTCGCGGAGTTCCGCACGGTCAGCAACCCCCACCTCATCCTGATGGTGAAGGTCGTGGGCAAATTCCGCGGCGGTCTGGTACCGCTTGGCGGGATCACGCTCCAGAGCGCGATAGATGATCTCCTGAAGTTGCGGGCTGAGGGACGGATCGACCTCGCGGGGCGGAATGGGGCTGTTCAGCAAGCGGTCGTTCATGACCGCGAAGGGATTCTCCCCCTGAAACGGAACCTTGCCCGTGAGCATTTCGTAGAGCATGACCCCCAAAGCATAAAGGTCGCTCCGGGCGTCTCCGCGCTTCCCTTTGACCTGTTCAGGGGAAATATAATCGGGTGTGCCCATCGTGTTGCTGAGCTTGGCGAAGGTAATGCGACGGGCCCCAGAATTGGTCGCGATGCCGAAGTCGATCAATTTCACATTGTCGTCGGCATCGATCATAATGTTCTCAGGCTTCAAATCGCGGTGCACGACGCCTTGATTGTGGATATAGCCCAACGCATCGAGGATACGCAGGGCAACCTTTACTGCGCGCTCGCGAGGAAACTTCTGTGCGCCCATGATGCGGCGCAGCAACTGGCCGTCTACCCACTCCATCACCATGTAGACCCGTTCACGGTCGTCGTCGGCGAACACCTTCATCACACCGGGGTGGTCCAACTTGGCGCCGATGTCCGATTCGCGATGGAAACGCTCGAAGAAAACGGGATCGCATTCCATTTCGGGGTGGGGGATTTTGATCGCGACAGGGCGTCCCGTGCGGGTGTCGATGCCCTTATAGATGGAGGCCATGCCGCTGCGAGCCACGAGCTGCTCGATCTGGTAGTGATCGAGTTGATCGCCGGCGTGGATAGATCTCATGGAGGGGTCGGGTGTAAGAGGGCACGTTCAGAAGTGCGACCTCTTAGCGCAGCTTGTAAGGCCTTCCGCGATACATTCCGACGCGTTCGACGCCCTTGATGCGCACCACCTGGACGGTGATATTATCGCTGCCATCGCGTTCATTGGCAAGCTCCACTAACTTTTGCGCGGCCTCGCGGCAGTCAGGATTTTCAGTGACGACGCGTGCCATCTCGGCCGCTTCCAGGGCGCCGTGCAAACCGTCGCAGCACAGCAACAAGACATCGCCCGGTAGAACCTGAGTCTCGCTCGCGTCGACCTTCACAAATAGGTCCGTCCCCAACGAGCGGAGCAGCAGATGGCGGCCGGAGGATTGCGAGGACTCGCCCGAGGATATTAGGCCCAAGCGCAATTGCTCATTGGCCACGGTGTGATCGCGAGTGAGTTGGGTGGCGTGGCCCCGACGGATGAGGTAGCAGCGTGAATCGCCCACGTGGGCAATGACGGCACGATCGTAACGCAACGCGCAAGCCACCAGGGTGGTGGCCATGCGTGCCCCGCCGGTGGCGGCGGCGCGGCCTGCTTCATAAACCCGCAGGTTAGCTTTCTCCGCCAGCCTCGGCAGTAGCGTGGTGTGGGGTTCGGCGGCGCGGGATTCGCGAAACCCCTCAAGCAGGCAATCCACGGCAACGCGGGAAGCAACCTCGCCCCGCTCATGCCCGCCCACGCCATCCGCCAAAACGAACAACCAACCATGAGATCGCGCTTGGGCGGAGTCGGCTGGAACCACGTGTCCGTGGGAATCCTCGTTCCGTTTGCGGACTTTGCCGATGTCGCTGTGCTCGCCAAAATCCACGTCTAGCATGGAGGCCTGATCAGTTCGATCTCCCGGCGTTAAAGATACCGCCCGAGGCGGAGAAATTCCTGCGGTATTCTCAAACATACCCTCTCCATCCTCGGCTAAGACGCGACCACCCTACTTTCAATAAAGGTCGTTCGCTTCGTGCGTTTCCCCGAGCGGATGAAGTAGATGCCACCAAATATGGCCCAAACGAGGGCAATTCCCAGGGCGCTGAGCGGCTCCATCTTGGTGCCGTAGCCCATGAAAGGGCCGACCAGGTAGAAGACCATGCAGGCCAGATTTGCTACCACACCAAAGACGGGAATAAGCAGGTGCCTCACCACTTCAAACTTGGGATGGTTGTGGTACGCCACAATGCAGATGATGCAGCTCAGTCCATAAAGGAGGAAAGTGCCGAAGTTCGACGCGAGCGTTATCGTAAGCAAACTGTTGGGAAGGGCCGCGAGTTTATCGTGCGAGAAGTATCCAAAGCTGGAGAAAAATCCATGCGGCAAGGCCTGGATGACGGCGTCGGCGGGGGCGCCGGCATCGCCAAACACCGTCGTTAAGGCGACACAACCGAAGACTGCGGAAATAGCCGCGAGAGTCCAAATCGCCCGGTGCGGAGAGAGGTTCTTGTCGTGCAGAAGTCCGAAGTGTTCGGGAACTTCTTCATCCTTTCCCATGGCATAGGTTACGCGGGCGCCGGTATTCATGCAGGAAAGCGTGGTTCCGATAATGGCCAGGAAAACCGTGAAGGCCTCGAACAGCATGAACGTTCGGCCATGCCCTTGGCCGAAAAGGGCATCACCTACAACGACCATCATGTCGCCGATGGGCGCCGCTGAGCCCACTGCATTTTGCATCGTATACCCGCTATTGAGGAAATAGTTCGCGGCGAAGTACTCGAACAAATAGCAAAACACGCCTTGCACAAGGAGGGAAACGATGACCGCGATCGGAATGTCGCGTTTGGCATTTCTGGCTTCACCTCCCAATGAGGTCACCGATTCAAAGCCCACCAGGATCAAGATGGCCACAGTTGCCTGAATGAAGGCCCATCCAATCTTGTGGATCCCCACCACCGAGGAGGCCTTGTCGTGCGACAGGAAACTGCCGGTGGCGTCACTCGTGGGATAGGAGATAAGGTAAGGGACAGGCTTTCCAGCGGCATCCAACTTTGGCTGCGGAACATTGTTCCCATCACGGACAATGGACTCTGTCTCCTGCCCGTTTACTACACTTTTGGTGGTGGCAAATTGGTACGTATACGCTTCCCCCGAGGTTGGATCGAATTGGAAAGCCTGGGTTCCGGGAGGATGATTCATGCGATAGCCGAGCGCCATTACTGAGAACACCACCAGCGCGGTAATCTGAATGATGTTGATCGCGATGTTGACGGCGGTCGATCCTGTGACGCCGCGATGGGCGATGTAGGCAACGGCAAAGGAAAAGACAATGGCCACAAGCATCATGAACATAGGTCCGGGATTCGACGCGCTCATGAAGTTTGGCCACAGTGTCCCCACCAGGTAACCGCAAAAAATTCCCATCTCTGCCACCATTACGCCCGGATATATCCAGTAATAGAGGTGCGAGCCCCAGCCCACGATAAACTTGGAAATCCGCGCATAGCGCCAAGCCCTGTCATGATTCAGGAACGATTGCTCTGCGAAATAGTAGGAGCTTCCCGTCCCAGGGTAAAGCTTAGCCATCTCGGCATAACAGACGGCGGTTGCGAGGCAAAGCACGAGCGCAATGATAATGCCGATCCACATCGCTGGCGCGGTGACCCCGGTGGTGGCTTGGATGAGAAATGTCAGCCACAGAAATGCCCCCGGAGCGATGAGCGCCATGGCATTCATCGTCAGGCCGGTCAAGCCCAATGTGGGTTTCATTTCAGGTGCGGTGCTCTCCGCCATCTTAAATCCTCCTCAATCCATTCACCGAAGTATGTTGAATACTCCGGACATCGAGCGGTCGGAAATACCTCTTGAGTGAGATGGTCCAGTGCTTTCTGACACCTGCGATCGCCTGGAACGGCCTGAGGCAGATGGTTCGAAGCTGGCGGGGTCCCTCTCAGTTTGTGTGTCTGAGCCTCGCGCTCGGCGGCCTGAACATTTACCTTATGCAATGCCTGATGTTGAGGTCAAAGTAATAGATTTTGTAACGGCTATAAGAATAGATTGGCCGAATTAATTCTACCGGCAATAAAAATAATCTATCGAACTCGTCACTCGCCCAACATTCTGCATTCCGACTTCATCGCAATTGTTCTGATAAACTAAAGTGGGTGCGAAGATGAAAATTTCCGGACTCCTCATGATGCCAGCGGGATTGTTCATTATTCTCGCGGCTATAGTGCTGCTTCGATTATCCCTGGCGCAAAACTTGTTTGTCGCGGCCGGCATTGGAGTCGAGATTCTCGGACTGGTGCTCTTTACCCGCTCACATCTGATGACCAAGAGAGGGAATGAGTGAGTCCCCTGACCCCGTCGGGACTGCCAGATCTTTCACAGGCCTTCTGTATTCTCTTTATCCTTCTCGTTCCGTTAGCGTTGGCAGGCCTCGCACTCGTCAATACCGGGCTCAGTCGCTCTCGCAGCGCCGCACACTCCATGATGGCGACCTTGTGCGTCATCGGCGTAGCAGTAGCCGCTTACTTTGTTACCGGATTCGCTTGGGAAGGTTGTCCCGATCTGCCTTCCCACGCATGGAGCATTTTCGGAAAGCAATGGGGTTGGCTGGGAGCGGGACACTTTTTCATGCGTGGAGTGCCGCTGAACGGCTCCCGTGACTCACTCGCGGCCCTTTTACAGTTTGTGAGTGTCGCACTGGCGGCGCTAATTCCCCTCGGTGCTGCCGCCGAGCGCTGGCGTCTGCGCGCGTGCTGCGTTTCCAGCGCACTCCTTGCCGGGATCACATATCCCCTATTTGCTCATTGGGTTTGGGGAGGAGGCTGGCTTGAGCAACTCGGCCCGAACTACCGGCTTGGCCTAGGTTTCTTAGATGCAGGTGGCAGCGCAGCCATTCAAACACTGGGGGGACTGACTGCCCTTGGCTTGGTGTGGCTGCTGGGCCCACGCCGAGGGAAATACAACCTGGAAGGCAACCCAGCCGCACTGCCTGGCCACAATACGGTATATGTGCTTTTCGGCTGCATTCTCGCCTTAGTGGGTTGGATGGGATTGAATGCCGCAGGTTCAATTCTGTTTGCCGGGATACCATTGGGGCAAACCGTCTTGGTGGCGATTAATACGCTGCTGTCGGCTGGCGGTGGGGTGCTTGCCGCTGCCGCGGTTACTCGTTATCGATTTGGAAAGCCCGACGCCTCGCTGAGCGCCAACGGCTGGATGTGCGGCTTGGCGGCTTCTAGCGCCGGTTGTGCGTTCGTTCCGCCCGCAGCGGCCCTTTTGATCGGGCTCGTCGCCGGGGCATTGGTAACTACCACGGTTGCATGGATGGAAGCAAACCTTGGGTTGGACGACCCTGCGGGATCAGTTTCCGTTCACGCCATCGGGGGGATTTGGGGAATCCTGGCGGTGGGCCTTTTCCCGCGGACGGCGATGGCTGTAGTCCAATTTCCAGCGGTACCTGGGGCAGTCCAAGGCGGGCAAATGCTCGCCCAAATTGTGGGTGTGGCCACCTTGGTAGGTTTCGTTCTTCCTTTCACCTACTCCCTGAATTGGCTCCTCAATCACATCATCCCTCAGCGCATCCCTCCGGAAGAGGAGCGACACGGTGCCGACCTGTACGAACTCGGCGCTGGGGCTTATCCGGAATTCATGACCCACACCGACGATTTTTCTCAGTGGTAAGCCTACCCGCAACATGCGAGACCAAGCGTTCCCGCCTGAAAGGCTCGATTTAGAGAGGGCGGCACTCACGCCGCGCGAGGCTGCTCGAACTTAAGTTTTTCGGCAGGTGGTGTGCGAACATCCCAGGCGAGGCCCACTGATTTCAGCAGGCGGATAAACCCATAGGAGAGGTCCACTTCCCAGCCGCGGAGTCCATGGCGTGCCGAGGTGGGGAAGGCGTGATGATTGTTGTGCCAGCCCTCACCGTAAGTCATGAGAGCTACCCACCAACAATTGGTGGAAAGGTCGGGGACATCGAAGTTGCGGTATCCGAATGTGTGGCTGGCGGAGTTCACAAACCAAGTGCTGTGGTAGGTGATGACGAGCCGGACGCACATTCCCCACACGACAAAAGGCCAGCCACCCACAAGATAGAGCACGACGGCCAAGGCCGCGGAGAGTTCCAGGTAAAAGCGGCCCAAAAAGCGATAAAAGGGCTGGCGAAGTAGGTCCGGCGTGTAACGCTCGGTGAGCTCTTTGAAATCCTTATCATTGGCAGTCCAAAACATCCAAAGTACATGGCTCCAAAAGAACCCTTCGCGCGCGCTATGAGGGTCACCAGCTTCGTCGGAGTACTGATGGTGCTGTCGATGGTGGGCGACCCAGTCGATGGGGCCGCCTTCCAAGGTCAAGGTCCCCAGGAAGGCAAGCGTGTACTCTACGAATTTAGAACATTTGAAGGAGCGATGAGTGAGCAGACGATGATAACCAACGCAGATTCCCAACCCTCCAAATACCGCGTGCAAGAGGATGCAGACGCCGACGGCCGCCCAGGTGGTCTGCCAAAAAACGGCGATGACGCCCAGATGCATGGCGATAATAAAAGCTGCCTTGATCGGTTTGAACTGGTCGCGAACCGGGACGGCTGGAGTGGGCGGCAGCGCCACACTAATTTGAGCCATACTATTACCTCAAGCGCCTGCCCAGGTAAGAGCCCCAAGCTGGCGGTATTTTATACGTTGTTCGAGTGCCCTGGTGGATTCAAACACTAAGGAGGGAGGGCTAACGGAAACCTACCCTACGCCCTTATGCGAAGCGATCCGCTTGGCATCAGGGAATATTATACCTGTATGCGGGCAAGCCTGCACATAATTCGACATCGTCCATACGATGCGAAGACTATGGCCCGCTAGCAGTTAAGAGTCGTCGCCTCGCGGGTATTACGCGCGTTCGACGTTTGCCGCTTGCAAACCCTTAGGGCCCTTCTTGACTTCAAAGGACACCCGGGCACCCTCTTCGAGCGTGCGGTATCCATCGCCCTGGATTGCTGAGAAGTGTACAAATACATCTTCGCCGCTTTCTCGTTGAATGAATCCGTACCCTTTGGCGGCGTTGAACCACTTTACCGTTCCTTGTTCCTTCATACTGACTGCACCTGATTATTGTGATTTTGGCAATTTGTCGAATAGGCATCGAAGGGAGTTCCCGTCGGCTTCTGTAACACCTCGTCTCGCAAATTCCGAAGTCGTAATCTGTGCGCTGCTCACGTTTGCGATCGGCCGGAAATTACGACCAACAAACTGCGGGGTGACCATACCACCTTTTTTTATTGCGCGCTATAACAAAAAGGCGAAAAAGCGGTATTCGGACAAAATTGACAAGTGTCAGATTTCTAGGAACTTACTCCCGATTTTGAGCCCGACCTGAGAGGCCGTGCCGCGAGGCTTTTTGACAAGAATTGCGGTGGCTTCGGACGGGGAGGCCCCACCACCATCTAACGCAACGTGAAGGAGTCGTCTTTATTCTGAGAGTCGCGAGGCCTGCGCAGAAACACGTTCGCGACCAGAGGCGGCGGGGATGATTAATCGCACCATCCGGTCAAAGAAAAAATAGTCCCATACCCAATTGATTAAAATAGAAAAAAAGTGCGATTGCGAAACCCAATGAGTTTGACCATGTGAACATCTGACCATGCTACCCATGCGGGGAAACCCGAAAACGCCCAATCGGCGGCAGATTATGGGGACATGCGTCCGCGGCTTCTATGGGCCGGAGGGAATCATTTCGCAGCAATTCAACCTTCTCCTGCCAGCACGCCCATTCAGAGGCAGTCTTGCGGTTCATCGATCGCTGTCCGATTAGCTCGTATTGTGATATTTGATATCAAAGGCTCGACTCTAGCCCCGAATTGCACCCTAAAGGCGAATGAGTTGCGCTATTCTTTATAAGATTAGGGATTGGCCAGGATCATAAGGTCAGCATCGTATGGAACCAGAGCGATTATGTCCGCAGTGCGGCCGCAAGATACCTTGGGGGCAAGTCACGTGCCCTTTCTGCCCCGGCAACGGCGGACATTTCTGGTCGCTCCGGCGCGACACTTTTCTGGCCATAGTCATTGCGTGTCTCATCGTACTGTTCATCTTCACGGGATTTATCGTCAGACGCTACCATCGCGTGGAACGCCGGCTGGGGGAGGATTGGTTCAGCCGGGGCGAGCCGGCTCTCCGGACCGGGGACGCGAGGACTGCCCTGGTAGACTTCCGCAACGCATTGGCTTATTCACGCGACAACGCCTTTTATCAATTGCGGCTGGCCCAGGCGCTCGCGGCCACGGGACGAGTGGAGGAAGCACGTACATATCTGATGAGCCTCCGGGAACGTGATTCCGGCAACGGCGCTGTGAATTTGGAGTTGGCGAGGCTCGCGGCGGGCGAACATGATCTTCCGGAAGCCGTGCAGTATTATCATGACGCGGTTTATAGCGAGTGGAGCGGCGATCCGGTGGTCGAGCGTCGGAGAGTGAGGCTGGAGCTGGCGCGGTTTCTTCTGGACTCAGATCAAAAGGATGCGGCGCGCGCGGAGCTGATCTCCGTGGCTGCCAACCTGCCTCCCGATCCGGGGCTGCAAATTCAAGTCGGGACCCTTCTCACGAAGGCGGGCGGGTATGACGATGCCCTGAGACTCCTTCGCGATGCGCTTGCCACGGAACCGTACTCGCCCGCGGCGCTGGTCGGGGCCGGCGAGTGTTACTTTTATACCGGGGAATACGCGAAGGCCGAGTCCTACCTGGATCGGGCTCTATTGCAGGATCCGAGATTAACGCAGGCAGCCGCGATGCGGGACACAGCTCGCAACGTGCTGGACCTGGATCCCTTCATCCGGCGGCTGGGGGAACAAGAGCGGGCGAAGCGCGAGCGGCGGGCCTTCGACCTGGCAATGACGCGTCTCGAAGGATGCGCCGCGCAGCGGGGGATCGATTTAAGTGCCGCGCCCAGCTCTCCGCTACAAACCCTTTACGCTCGGGCCATCGCAATCCAGCCCAGTATTCAGCAACACATCTTTAACCGCGACACGGAATGGGTTTCGAACACGATGGATTTGCTTTTCGAAATTGAAAAGGCCGCCGCTCGTGAGTGTGGCGAGCCCCATGGCCCGGACTTGGCGCTGCTGTTAATTGGGCAAGCGCAGGAAGGGACTCGACCGTGAGCGACGCATCCGCGACAGCCACGGCCGCCACGCCCTCTGGGGCCCGGGCTGCCTGGGCCAATTTGCGCAAGCGAATCGGTTGGCTGCCTGACCGCGAGCGGCTGCGCGAGCCGCAGCTTTTCTTCATTCTGTCGGTGATTATCGGCCTCATCTCGGGCTCGGCGGTCGTATTGTTTCGGATCGCCATCGATTGGACTCGCCTCACCGTTTTCGGTTCCTCTCTCACACCTTCCCCCGCCCGCACCTTATTGGTTCCAACCGTCGGTGGGTTGATTGTCGCTTTTCTCGTGATCAAATTCTTTCCCCGCGCCAGAGGCAGCGGTGTGAACCAGACCAAGGCCGCAGTGTACATTTACGACGGCTTCATTCCCTTCAACACCGTGATCGGAAAATTCATCTGCTGTGCACTCGCCATCGGGACGGGCCAGTCACTGGGACCTGAGGACCCTTCGCTACAAATGGGCGCCGGGATCGCCTCAGCGCTGGGGCGGCGGTTGCGGCTGTCTCGCGATAAGGTCCGTTTAATCGCGCCGGTGGGGGCAGCCGCGGGCTTGGCCGCGGCCTTTAACGCACCCATTTCCGCGGTCCTGTTCGTCATCGAGGAAGTCATTGGGCAATGGACAGCTGGCGTGTTGGGAGCGATCGTGCTTGCGGCGGTTTCGAGTGTGGTGGTGTTGCGCCTGTTTTTAGGCGAACAGCCGATGTTCAGAATTCCCGAATACCACCTTGTTCACCCGGCCGAGCTGCTGGCATACGCGATTTTGGGAGTCATCGGAGGCATTTCCTCGCTGGTCCTGATGAAGGTCATCGCTTCTGTGCGCCCGCGGCTCAAAGCTCTTCCGCGCTGGAGCCAGTACCTTCAGCCTGCGGTGGCTGGCTTGTTGATTGGAGTGATCGGTTTGGGGCTTCCACAGGTCATGGGCGCCGGGTACGACTTCATCGACCAAGCGATGCATGACGACTTTACTTGGCGAATGTTGGCGCTGCTGGCGGCATTTAAAATTGTTTCCACCAGCCTTTCTTTTGTCAGCGGTACTCCGGGCGGCATGTTTGCGCCGGCGATCTTCATCGGCGCCATGATCGGGGGTGCCGTGGGAAGCGTCGAGCACCATTTCTTCCCCTGGCTCACGGGTGGGGTCGGCGCTTACGCCTTGGTGGGCATGGGGACCCTGTTTGCGGGATTCCTACGCGTACCCATGACCTCAGTGTTCATGGTGCTGGAAGTGAGCGGGAATTACTCGATCATTCTCCCCGTGATCATTTCCAATACCATTGCCTACCTGATTTCCCGGCAGTATCAGCACACCTCGTTGTTTGATTTGCTCTCGCGGCAGGACGGCATGGACTTGCCGTCGATGGAGGAACGGCGCGAGGAAGTAACCGTGCACGTTGAGGACGCCATGCGGCCGTATCAAGGTACGGTGTTCGATATCGAAGATCCTCTCCGGTGGGCCCTTGAGCGCGCCGAGGCTTCACCAGAGGGCTTTGTGTTCGTCGAGGATGGCGGAGGAAGATGGTTTGGGATGAAAAAGGAGGAACTGCGCCGCTTGGCCACGCCCATTCGGCCGGGAATGGGCTTGCGCAACCTGCTTCCGCCTGAGCCCCTGCCTCATCTTCATCCCGACCATGACTTGCAAGAAGCTCTCCGGCGGTTGGCTGATTGGCCCCTCTTACCGGTAGTTAACCGGGCAAACTTTCATCGATTGGAAGGT
The DNA here is from genome assembly GCA_963808085.1 of uncultured Acidobacteriota bacterium. Classification (GTDB taxonomy): domain Bacteria; phylum Acidobacteriota; class Terriglobia; order UBA7540; family UBA7540; genus Bog-366. The sequence goes on along the minus strand of CAWEFC010000035.1, from coordinate 219,695 downwards.
GCGGTGGGCCTTCCGGAAATCCTGGCAGCCTATCGCGCCGCCGGTGAAGATCAACCGCCCGGGCCGTCGTTGGAAAGATATTGATCGAGGGAGTGGAGTTCGCGCGCGAGTTCGTCGACCCGGTGCTCGAGCAAATTGCGAATCGAAAGCATGCCCGAAAGTTGACCTTTGGCGTTGACGATGGGCAGGTGGCGTACGTGACGCTCCACCATGTGGACGAGGGCATCCTCTTCGTGGCTTTCGTCGGTGATGGTCTCGGCGGGAGAAGTCATAACATCCCCCACCCGCGTGTCCTTGGGATGGCGATGGCGTAGAACAACGCGCAGCATCACATCACGTTCGGTGAAGATGCCGACCAACTGGCCCTCATCGACCACGGCGACGGCGCCCACGGCGTGCTCAGCCATCAATTCTACGGCTTCCAGCACTGTCGCGCTAGGCGCGATGGCAGCAGGAGGAACACTGGCAATCTTGAGGAGACTCATCGCGGCCTCGAGTCAAAAAGGATTTTAAAATGAAACTAATCGGCTATTGAGCGACCCTGAAAACCAAAGATTAAGTCGGCTGCAGACAGATGTCAAGGACTGTGGTTGATGAACTGTCAACAGTGCGCTGACGTGGCTATTGGTCGAGGCCTATTAGAATCGCGACCAGCCAAGGAGACGCCTATGGCAAACAGGTTTGGGCCTGATATCCTGATCCAGGCGGAAGATCCGAAAAACGCCGTTTCGTTTTATGTCAAACAGCTCGGATTTGAGGTCACGGGAGAGACGGCGAACATGATCAGCCTCCATGGGAAACACATCAATTTATTCATCGAGCGGGGTCCGGCGCTCGGCCCCGTGTTGGAGGTTACCGTCGCGGACGTCGAAGAGGCCAAAAAGCGGCTGGTGAAGAATGGCTGCGAGATCGTCAAGGACGAGCCTGATTTTCCCAGAACCTACGTCAAAGACCCCTTTGGATTGATTTACAACTTGACGAAGTAAGGAACCCTCTTAACGCAATTTGCGGCTGGAGCGGTTACACGCGCGGATAGGCCGTGCCTGCGGAAACCGGGGCCGACGGCCGAGCGTCTACATCCCCAATGCGGTAGGCTGCGCAAGGCTATGGCTCATCCTCGGGGATAACCTGAAGTTGAACGGACTGTTGGGCTTTGTCCTCGATATGGACGCGCGTCCCACGGTCTTCGTAGTCCTTTATGAAATCCGGGTCGGTATAGGGCAGACCGTCCCGCTGCTCCCACGCAAAAAGCTTAAAGTCCCCCGGCGGCAGCCCCAACAGTGAGAACCTTCCCAAAACATCGGTTTTCTTGAAGCTATAAAGTTCATTGCGGCTGCGGTTGGGCGGGTCGGGAATGAGGACCACGATGGCGTCGCCGTCTGGTTGTTGGTTATTGAGCACCACTCCGTCCACCCGCCCGCCGTCGGCTGAAAGCATAATATCGAGGCGGCCCGGTAGGTCGTTGTGGCTTACGATCAGGCCCGGTCCCAGGATATCTACGCCGCCAACCCGCGCCGATTGCACATAGAACTCCTCTGGAAACCCGCCCACGTTCAGACGGTACGTTCCGTCCGTGACATTTTCCAGGGCGAACGTCCCATCCGGCGAGACCTGCGCGCCCGAACCGCCCATGTAATTTTCCGCCGGTTGCAAGGAAACGCCGAGGTGATTAAGATCAAGCCCCGCTCCTGGTGAAAGGTGGACACGCCCGCGCAGCGTAAGGCCAGGGCCCACCGCAACGGTCACGCCCTCAACGTTGCTGCTCGCGGTATCCACGAGTGCGTGGCCGGAATAGTTGCGGGCCCCGTCACTCAGGTTGGCAAAGGCGACGTAAGACCCCGGCGGAACTCCCCGGATTTCAAAGTTTCCCAGATCATCCTGGACCGATGCCCCGTAGTTGCCACCCACGACTCCCCCCTGAAACGAGTCGCGTGGCAAGAGGGAAACATAGCTGCCCCGCAAGGCCTTGACCGGAATCTCACTCACGACGCGGCCGCGAACGGTGACGCTGTGCGCATACGTCAGATCCACGTCGATTCCCGAAACCTCGTCGCCGGGAGAAACTTGAATGGGCATCGCCTGGCCCGTATCCGATGTCGAGGGGTAGTATGTCGGAAGGTAAACGTCCGGGCTCGGAACGTTTCCTGCTTCCTGACGTTGATAGCTGGCGCCAATAAGGTACTGGCCCGGTTCGAGGCCATAGATGCGGTATTGGCCGAGGTCGTTCGTTTGGGCGAAACCACCCGGAGAGGCTTGCTGACGGCCCCCAACGCGGACAAGCCGCAAAGCCTGCACCTGCCCCCCAGTCACCGGATCGCCGTCTTCATCACGGATCGTACCCGTGATAACACCCGGAGGTGTCAGGCGGAAGACCAGGTCCTTTCCGTCGCAACCCGGAGTAAGGGTGAGGATCTTCCCGACGGAGCGCCCCCGCCTGCTTCCAAAATCCTGTTGGGAGTATCCGTTGCCTCCCGCTGCCAGGGCGTACCGGCCCGGCGCTACTCCGTTAAACGTGAATCGTCCGTTGCCGTCCGTGATGGAGGTGAAGAAATTATGCTCCCCCTGCAAGGACATGAGGTTGACCGCAATTTTCTTGAGCCCTTCGCCGGTGGTAGACTTGACGACCGCGCCCTCCAAGGTACACGGCTCGTTCAGATTCGGCTTGGTTAACGGCGTCGGCGCAACCGATTCCTGCCCTGCACCTGCAGCGGAGGAAGCGAGAACCGCTAGCGCGAGAATTGCCTTGGCCCAGCGCACGGAACCCCTCCTTCCGTAGTCGGATGCCGCCATCCCCGCCGAGGTTGACTTGCCTGCACTCCTGACCTTTAGACACCGAGCGAGCAGGTAAAGTTCCCGTTCGCAGAGGAAACACCTGCCAGCGGCACAGCACGTCTCCGGCTCGCCCCTGGCTGACCTTGGTCAGTCCGAGCCGCTTAAAGGAATATGGCAGTCGACGGGCAGAGGCGTACAATCCTCCCGTGATGCAGATGATTGGAATTCCCAATTGGCTTATACCGATAGCGGTGGGATTAACCTTTACGCTCTTAGCCAGCTTGAAGTTCTTCGGCCTGCACCAAGGATAATAGGTGGAGCAGAAATACCGTGTGCTCAGCGTCTCTTCGGTACTTGACCGACCTGGAAACGCCGTCGTCTGCGGCTGGGACTTCCCATTCGCTTCACCTGGGCTGGAACAGGATTGGACGTACATGCTCGCGTAAACGGCCAAGCTCATTCGCGTTGTGCCGGAGGAGTTCGTGGCCCCAAATCCCTTCGGTGTCTCCGCGGCAATCCTTGGCCATGGCCGCACCGATTTCTTCGTATGAACCGAGCTTCGCTTGCTTAAGGGCCTCCGGCGTCGTAAACGCGCCAAGAATAAACACTCTGTCAGTCAAATCTGCCGGGATCATGGCCTTGGCATCGGCCAGCCTGCCAGCGAAACCATCCAAATCGATCAACAAAACCATAAATCGGTTGGTATTACTCACAATATTATCCACGTGGTTTGATTGGAACTGTTCCAAGACCTTAACCCATCCGCCCGCCACCGGAAGCACCTGCATCCGCCGCTGCCGATTCGGGGCAACTTGCAGGTGAAACCCGTTCGCCATTTGCCGGTTGGCATCATCCTCGGGAAGCACGAAGACATGCGGCTTATAGTGGTTGACGCTCATGGCTCAACGTCGCCACGCACCAGCGCGTCGACAAGATCCCCATTTACTTGAAGTTCAACGAGTCGACGCACGATGGTGGGCTCGAGGTGGCTTTTACGAAAGAGGTATAGTGTATTGTCTTCGGAAAAGCGGCTGATCGCCTCGGGGTTGTGCGACGTCGCGATGAATTGACCGCCAGACTGGAAGGCTGTACGAAGAGCCAATACAAAGTGCCCCACCTCGGACAATGCCAAATAGTTGTCGGGTTCGTCCCAGAAACAAAGCAGCGGGCCATAGGCATGGTTCGCGGCAAGCACTAGCGCGCAGACCATGAAGCACTTTTCGCCATCGGAAAGATCCTCGAACGGAATGTTTACATTTCCTTGGTCATTGGAAAACTGGACGACCATGCTCCGAGAGTCTCTGCCGACCACGGGATTCTTGATATCCTTCACGTCGGGCATCATGTGCTTGAGATACTCGTCAATCTTGGCATATGCGGATGGCGCGTGGGCCAGAATTCCCGAAAACCAAGCGCCAAAGTTGGTGAGGTTAGGTAGCGGTCGCAGCGTCTCTTTTTCGGAGTCTCCGCGGATCAAGCTGGGTATCGGACGAAGGATGACGATGCTTGAGAGCCATTGCTTGAACACAGATAAAGGGTCTGTCGTCGACTGTCGTTGAACTATGGGCAAGGCCACCAACCGCGAGTCAATTGGGAATTGCCCCTCTATCGGCACAGCCACGGACTGCGAATCGGTGGGGAATTGCGCCTGTTTTGCCTCGCGACTTTTCTCAAGATACACTCGCGCCACCTCTCGGGTGTACACGGGCTTACCGTCAACCGTGAGCTTCTCTTCCAGCACGCGAAGTTCTTTGAACTCCTTCGAAAAATAAAAAGCGATAACATAGCCGTATGTTTTGGCTTCCAAATCGGCTTCAATCTCGAATCGCATGGGCACGTCGGTGCGTCCGCGGAAGAACTCTTTTTCTTTCACAAGTGCGCTTACCTGGTTGATACCCCGCCCGATCCTCTGCAGAACCCTCAACGCAAGTCCAACCGCCGTTTTGCCTGAGCCGTTCTTGCCGATGAGCAATGCGGAGGACAGCCCCGAGATGGGCAACTCGAAGTTCTCGAAGCACCGAAAATTATGAACGTATAGCCGCTTCATCACAGCAGGATGATACACGATTGGGGGCAGTGCAGAGCAGGAATTCTGCGTTTTAACACTTGGACGCCGGCCCTTGCAAATACCTATCCGATAGGCCCTCCACCCCGCGGCGGATATGTTCCGCCGGGGATGAAGGACAATGCCGCGTAAGAGTTGCTTACACCTGTTCCGGCACCACGTACGGTTTGCGGTAACCGCGGTCGCCGTCGCGAAGCAGGAGCGAAGCCTCTTCGTCGCCGATCACTTCCCTTTTCTCTGGATCGAACTGCAAGGCGCGGCCCACACGGTAGGATGCATTGCCCAGGTGCAAGAGGGTACAGGACATGAGGCCCTCCTCGATAGGTGCGTTTAATTCTTCTTTCTTTCGGCTGCGCACGCAGGCAATAAAATTCGCCCAGTTGTTGCCGCCCGCGCTGGCATGGGGCCCGGGCTCCTGTTCTTCCCCCATCCACGACTTGTAGCTGTCGTAGCCGTTCATGGCCACATAACCCTTGGACCCGTAGAAGATGTTGCCGATGGTGTTTTGCGGTCCCTTCTTCCTGGCCTCCGCCGCGTTGCCGAGCGCTGCGGGTACATCGCCTCCGCCGAAAGCGGGAGTGCCGATTTCGGCTTCGTGGTTCGTCATCCAGTGGCGAACCTCAAATTCCAAAAGACGCTTTTTTCCGTCCGGCATGGTGAATTCATACGAGACGTTCAAGACGTTGGGAGTCGTCTGGTCGTCCTCAAACATGACATGGGCGCCGATGGCCGCAACCCGGGTGGGATACTTCACGCCTAATCCCCATCGCGCGAGATCCAGTTCGTGGATTCCCTGGTTGCCAAAATCGCCGTTGCCGGTGTCCCAGACCCAATGCCAATTGTAGTGAAATCGATTCCGGGTAAAGGGCTTGAGGGGCGCGGGACCTGTCCAAAGGTCGTAGTGAACGCCCGCAGGCACGGGTTCTTCCGGAGCGTGGCCGATGGTGTTTCGCCACTTGTAGCAGAGGCCGCGCGAAAGATAGACCTCACCGATCAGCCCGTCTCGCATCTTCTGCACGCCTTCGATGACACCCTGGCCCGAGCGGCTGTTGGTGCCGTGCTGCGCAATGCGATTGTATTTCTCCACCGCGCGCAATAATTGCTGGCCCTCCCAGACGTTATGGCACATGGGCTTTTCGCAGTAAACATCCTTGCCCGCCTGGCAACCCCAGATGGCCTGCAAGGAGTGCCAGAAATTGGGTGTGGCAATGGAGATTGCGTCAATCGATTTGTCTTCCAGAAGCTTGCGCAGGTCGATGAAGGTGGCGGGTTTCCTGATCCCCATCTTTTCCATCTGGCCCAGGCGTTGATTGGTGACGTTTTCATCCACATCGCAGACGGCGGCGATTTCAACGTCCGGCATCTTTGAATATTCTTCGACGTGCGACCAGCCCTGCCCGTGCAGACCCTACGACGGCGACACGCACGCGGTCGTTCGCCCCGAAAATCCGTTCCGGCTTAGTGAAAAAACTGATCCCCCCGAAGGCGGCGAGACCGGCTCCAGTGCGCGCCGTAGTCTTTATAAAATCCCGGCGATTGATTTCAGTATCCTTGGGCATAAAGGAACTCCTCTCAAAGTTTGCGCGGCGATTATACCTTTGCTACGGCCTAAAGGCCAAAGGAAGTATCCCGTTCGGTCCGTAAATGCTAGCATGAAGCCGACCGGGGGAGTTCGAGCGACGCAGCCTTGGCAATGATCTCTGCCAAACTCTTGAACTCGGTGGCACACGTTTGTACAAGCTGCGCGTGACTTCCTATGGCACCGTCGGCGTAAGTCAGGTCAAACATGGGCTTTCGTGCGTCTTGTGACATGGGCATGAGGCTTCGGTAATTCCTCAACGTCGCCAGGCAGTGCGGATCATCTCCCGGGTTGACTGGGGGGAAGAATTTTCGCCAAGAACTGCTTCTCTGTAAACGGTCGGGATGCGATCAAGCCATTTGGCGTAAGCACGGACTGGCCTGTCGAGACGAACAGCGTGCTGGAGCACGACGTAACCGGCAGGGGTCATCAGTCCGGCGGGGAGATTGAAGCTCACCGAGGCCAGGCCTTGAATCTGTTTCCACTGCCGCCGCCATTCCCTGACGGTCGGGCCAAGGTTCCGAAGACCTTGTAAGGAGAATAGATCCGCGGCCAACGGTATTACGAGGTAGTCGGCGGCGAGCAGCGCCGCGCGGTTAATAGCGCCAAGATTGGGTCCGACGTCAATCAAGGCAGCGACCGCTCCGACCTGGTTTCCAGCCGCTTGCATGATTCGATAGAACGCGGATGTGGCACGTAAGGCTGCGGGATCCTTGCCGTAGCCGCGGGGCCAGCTATCTGAAAGTTTATCCTCGAAGCGTGACAACCCGAGGTCTCCTGCGATGAGCCACAAGCCTTCGCCAGTTAGGAGGGGAAGTGCCGGCTGGACGCCAACTACGGGTAACGGAACTGGGGGCTGAATGTCACCAACCCCCTGCAGAATCGGGTTTACGCAGGCTAGAACCGTCGATTCTTCTACGTCCCAGAGTGCCTCCAGCGTGTTCTCGTCAAAGAACGCGGAAGTCAAGTTAGCTTGCGGATCCAGGTCGACGGCCAGGGTCGGGTAGCCAAGGCGCGAGAGCATGTGCGCCACGTGGTACGCCAGCGTAGTTTTCCCAACCCCACCTTTGTTGTTGAAAAAAGCGATGGTCTTCAAGCAGGCCTCCGCACCGTGACCAGGACGTGAGTTGCTTCGAAGGTGAATTCTGCCGGAGGGTTGCCGTTTACCTTAAGTGCGGCATTTGCCCGTGTAATGCCTGTCCCAAACCGCTCTACATAACCCAGCGCCTTCATAACCTCAGCGATAACCGGATTCCGGTAGTCGCTAACGCGCTCGTAGTTTTCGGGTGTAACCTGACCGTATAATCCGCCGGGATTCTGAATTTCAATTCGGTCCTCAAACCAGTTAATACGCACTGGAGCGTTGGTGGCTTCGTACGCTCGATGCATGACGGCATTGAGAGTTAGTTCGCGGACGGCTACGAAAGGGTAGTCGGCGACCTCCTCGTGCCGTAACCCCCGAGCTGAAACGCGGGCGGTACGGACTTGAAGGGGCAGAAGGTTGTCAATCTGAAGCAATTGCGTAAGTAGGTTACCAGAAATCAGCTTCTCATCCTGCACCGTATCGGCGAGCGTCATTCCATCAAACCGCACAAATTGGATAAAAGCGCCGGGCATGAAGTTAAGCGGGTCCTTGCCGAACACCAACACCCCAGCGTAAGTGGGTGTGTGCTTTCGAAGGTCGAAGAATCGCAGTGAGGCCAACTGTTCAGGCACAGACCGATTGTTCTGGGCGATAACACTTGCGTCGACGACTCTCGGAAGATACTCCGAGCGAAACGATTCGACGAGAAGGTCGTCAAGCGTAGCGTCGAGGCACGGACGGTGGTCAAAGGTGCGCGAGCCCGCCACATGACGCTCCGTCAGCACCCTTTCCTCTTGACGGGTCGCAATCGCTCGGCGGGGGCCGACGCGTATCCAGACTTGACCTCGCAGCCTCACAGGAGGCATGTCCGACGGGTGAACCTCAACGACTGCGACCGGAACTCCCTGAAGGGATACGTTTTCGACAGTCATGTACGGCAACGGAAGTATGTTCCCGTCGGATCGCATGTCCGACAGAGTCAGCAGCAATTGGTCTGTTATAGGCAAAGAGACTGAACTGCCTGCGTTGTCGACCCCGATGAAGATGTATCCTGGTGCTCTATGGTCGGGCAGATCGTTGGCGAACGCGCAGATCGCCTGCCTTATCTTGTCGCGGTCAGAAATCGATTCCTTGCGCTCGACTCGATCCGACTCCAAGTCCGACATCAGCCTCTCGAGTTCCCGCGTCTCCGCCATAAGCCTTCTTAGACCAGAACAGATGTCTTCTATTCCCTATTCCTGAACAAACCAGAGTATACGCCATATAATATTGGCGGGGAATGTTCTCCCAAGGGCTTCTCGCCGAGGTCTGTTTTCGCGAATGCTATCCTCGCCGGCCCAAATTTCTGCTTGCGCGGTCTCCGCCCCGAACACATAATCAAAGGTGAAACGCTCACGTCAGTTATCAGTATTGGAGGAACCGGATATGGCTTCAGGGACAACTGTCAGGACTCAGGGTGGGTATACAGCGGGTAACACCAGCCGGGTGCGCGAAATTCTGAGCTGGTACGAAAGTGATAATCCCGGCGTCAAAACTAACCTGGCGCGACTACTCAATGCTGGCAGGCTGGCAGGCACCGGAAAGTTCGTGATTCTGCCTGTGGACCAAGGCTTTGAGCACGGGCCGGCGCGAAGCTTTGCCGTGAACCCTCCCGCGTATGATCCCAACTACCATTTTGAGCTGGCGCTGGCAGCGGGGTGCAATGCCTATGCGGCACCGCTGGGTTTCATTGAGGCCGCCGCTGCCCGGCATGCCGGCGAGATCCCTCTGATTCTGAAGATGAACAACCACGACGTTTTGCACGACGAGAAGGATCCGCTTCCCGCGGTGACTGCCAGCGTTTCTGATGCCTTGCGCCTGGGCTGCGTGGCCATCGGCTTCACTATCTATCCGGGCTCGGCGCACGCCCAGACGATGTACGAGCAAGTGCGCGAGGCCGCGGAAGAAGCCAAGGCCTGCGGGTTAGCCGTAGTGGTGTGGTCGTACCCGCGGGGTTCGAGCCTGTCCAAGGAGGGCGAGACGGCGCTGGATGTGGCCGCCTATGCCGCTCACATTGCCGCCCAACTGGGCGCGCACGTGATCAAGGTGAAACTGCCTACGGATTACATCGAGCAGGCGGAGGCGAAGAAAGCCTACGAGAAGGCCAACGTCCCGCGCGCCACGCTGGCCGAACGCGTCCGGCACGTGGTGCAAGCCACCTTCGACGGCCATCGCATCGTAATCTTTTCCGGCGGTCCCAAAAAGGACAGTGACGATGCGGTGTTTGATGAAGCCCGCGCCATTCGCGACGGCGGCGGGTTCGGCTCCATCATCGGCCGCAACTCCTTCCAGCGCCCGAAGGAACATGCTCTAAAGTTCCTGGAAACGATCATGAAGATTTACGGCGGTGAATTAGCCTAAGTCTCGGGGTTAGGGATTAGGGTTTAGGGGCTGGCAAGTGGGATGGGCGATGATTGCTCGTGCCGATGCTTAACCCTAATCCCTAACCCCTAATCCCTAACCCCTAAAATATGCCCACCCTCCTCATTGTTGAAGACGAAGCAAAAATGCGGCGTCTGCTCGAGTTGAACCTTGCGGAGGAGGGCTTTACCGTCCTCACGGCCCCCGATGCCGAAGCCGGTTTGAACATCCTGCGCCAGGAAAAGGTCGACGTCGTTGTGACTGACCTCAAGCTGCCGGGGATGAATGGCCTGGAGTTTTTGCAAGCCGTAAAGCGCACGAACTCGACTCTGCCCGTCGTGGTCATGACGGCGTATGGCACCGTCGAGACTGCCGTCGAGGCCATGAAAGCGGGGGCCAGCGATTACGTTCTGAAACCCTTTGGCATGGAGGAGATCAAGCTCATCCTCCGCAAGGAACTGGACGTTCATCGCCTGCGTGAGGAGAATCGCTCGCTGCGCGAAGCGCTGGGCCAGCGCTACCAGTTTCGCAACATCATTGCCTACAGCCCGAAGATGCAGGAAGTCCTGGCGACAGTCGAGCGGGTCGCCCCCACCAATTCCACCGTGCTGCTGGGCGGGGAAAGCGGCGTGGGCAAGGATCTGATCGCGCGCGCCATCCATGAGCACTCGCGCCGCTCGGCCGAGGCCTTCATCAAAGTCAACTGCACCGCGATTCCGGAAAACCTGCTTGAAAGCGAACTGTTCGGGTACGAAAAGGGCGCCTTTACCGGCGCCAATATGACCAAGCCGGGCAGGTTCGAACTGGCGGATAAAGGCACGATCTTTCTCGATGAGATTGGTGATGTGCCGGGCACTATCCAGGTGAAGTTGTTACACGTCTTGCAGGATCGCCAGTTCGAACGCTTGGGAGGAACCAAGACTCTGAAGGTTGACGTGCGCGTCCTCGCTGCCACCAACCAGGATCTGCGTGCGGCGCTCGAGCAGGGAACCTTTCGCCAGGACCTCTATTACCGGCTGAACGTCGTGCCCATCAGTATCCCGCCGCTGCGTGAACGCAAAGAGGAAATCCCCTACCTCGTCGACTATTTCATCGACCGCTTCTCGCGCGAGTCGGGAAAATCCATCTCCAGCATCACCCCGCAGGCGCTTAAACTGCTGATGGACTTTCATTGGCCCGGCAACGTCCGTGAGCTCGAGAACATCATCGAGCGAGCCGTGGCGCTTTCGTCGGACGCGGTGCTCGACGTTGCCGATATCCGCCTGGATATTTCACCCGTGACTTCCGCCGCCTCTCCGGTCACCAATTTAACGCCATTTCCGCCTCCCGGAATGACTCTGGAAAAGTTCGAAGATGAAATTATTCGCGAGGCCCTGCGCCGCGCCGACGGCAATAAAAGCCAGGCAGCCCGGCTTCTTGGCCTGTCACGCAACGCCCTGCGCTATCGTTTGGCGAAGCTGGGCGTGCCGGATGAGGATGCGCAGCAGGCGGAAGGCAGTGGGCCGTAGGCACGAAGCAACACTGGATCGGATTCAGGGCTTGGTTTCGCGGGCGGGGAGTGTTTTCAAGATGGCATCCAGGATTCCATTGACGAACTCAACCGAACCTTCGCCGGAAAAGCGTCGCGCGATTTCGAGAGCCTCGTTGATCACGGCATGGGGCGGGGTTTCCGGGCAGTGAAGCATTTCGTAGACAGCCACCCGAAGGATGCTTCGATCCACTGCAGCCATGCGTTCCAGCCGCCAATTTTCCGCGTGCTGGCGGATCAACGGGTCAAGCCGCTCGATGTTGTCCACTGCTCCCCGGAAGAGCTCCCGGGCGAAACTTTCAACCTCGGCGTCAGGCTTGCGCTCGTCAAAGAATGTGGCGCCAACCTGTTCCGGCGTGTTGCCACCGAGTTCCCATTGGTAGAGCATTTGCATTGCGAATTCGCGAGATTTGCGTCTTGAGGCCATTTGTCCTTTATCAGTTGTCGGTGGTCAGCGGATTATTTTCCAGTGAACTTCGCGGGCCGTTTCTCCAGGAACGCGCGCATTCCCTCTTTCATATCCGCGGTGGTGCAACTTAGCCCAAAGAGCGACGACTCCAGAAACTGTCCTTCCGCTGCGGACATTTCCATTCCGTGGTTGACCGCTTCCAGCGCGAACGTTACGGCGAGCGGCGCGTTGGCGATGATCTTCCTCGCCAGCTTCTCTGCCGTGGGCAGCAATTCTGGTGCTGGCACAACCTCGTTCACCAGTCCGATGCGATGGGCTTCCGCCGCAGTGATCGCCTCACCGGTGAGTATCAGCTCGAGGGCCCGGCTCTTCCCCACCAGGCGCGGCAACCGCTGCGATCCAGCATAACCGGGAATGATTCCAATCTTAACCTCGGGCTGGCCCAAGCGGGCGTTTTCCGCAGCGACGCGCAACGTACAGGCCATCGCCAATTCGCAACCCCCACCCAGCGCCAAGCCGTTAATGGCCGCGATCACGGGCTTGCCGAGGTTTTCAATCAGGTTAAAGACCCGTTGCCCGAACTGCGAGATTTCCTTAGCCTCCACCGGGCCCTGCAAAGCCAGTTCGTTAATATCGGCTCCGGCCACAAAGGCCTTCTCGCCGCTGCCGGTGAGAATCACCACACGGATTGCTTCATCCACCTGAAAAGCCTGGAAGCATGCATACAACTCCGCCATTACCTTCGCGTTCATAGCGTTCAGCTTTTCCGGGCGATTAATCTTAACGTAGCCGACGGTATCTCGCCGCTCGCACAACAATGTTTCGTAGGCCATACATTTGCCTCTACGCTTCCAACATTCGATTTACGTGAGGATGCTTGGGATCGCTGTAATCGTAAAAACCCTTCCCCGTCTTGCGCCCGTACCATCCCGCGAGCACCATCCGCTTCATTAACGACGGCGGGGCGAAGCGCCGCTCGCGCCTGGCCATGGGACGCGCATGAGCGATCAACCGGCAAACTTGGAAATCAGAATTCGTTTCCCGCCGTCTTTGTGCGACCGGCCCAGCGAAGCTTCCAGCCGATTGATCACCTCGGTGACTCCATCAACGGCGTCAAAGTTCGGTCCCAGTGGGACATCGCAAACTGCTGCACAAAAATTGCTCGGCCCCGCACCATTCACTCGGATTTGCGCCAACGCCCGGCGTGCTTTTTCCACGGCCAACGCCGCCTGCGACAATGCCGTGTCTGGAAATACTACGACAATAGAAAGCGGACTGTAGCGAATGGGAATATCGTTCTGACGCAATGCGGGAGCGAGGGTCTTCCCTACCTGGAGGACAAACCGTTGGACACCCGCGTCGCCCAGTAGTTTCATCAACACGTGGGGGTTCTCCGGCTCCATCAGGCAAACCGAAAGGGGTTGCGATTGATCCTTGGAGCGACTCGCTTCGGAAAGCAAACATTCCAGGTAGGCGCTTCGCGGAAGCAGACCAGTCTCGGGATCGGTCCCGGCCAACGAGCGCACGAGACGGCGCAATTTGGTGTTGTTGATCGCGATCACCACTTGGGTCGCGACGGCTCGGAGAAGCAATGTTTCGCCAGGCGACCACTTGCGCGGTGAATCGCATTGCTCGAGCAGCAATAATCCCGCGGCCATGTCCTTGTCCATCAGAGGCAGCGCCTGTAACGAGCGGATTGCCAGTTTCTGAATTCCAGGTTTGACGGCATTGAAGAACGAAGTTTGTGCAATGTTATCGATCGACCATCCGTCAGGATTGGAGAGAGCTGGCCCCAAAAGGAAGCGGAAGAGGTTCATTGCGGCGGCGGGGTCAGACGGCGGCGCCGGAGGCGAACAGTATTCCGCCGTAAGCACGGGAGGCCGGTCGGGCACACCTACCGCTCCCCAGCAGCGGCTGACATTCATGGCGCGCCCAAGCTCATTGACAGCGACCTGAAGCACTCCTTGTGGGGTCGACTCGCGATAAATGTTGGCGGTAATCTCGGAGATTTTTCGGAGGTCGTCAAGAGACTGGGATTCCGGAACGCGCTGAGGATTCGCATCTACCAGACCCGGCGGCGCGGCGGCATCGGGCGCCTTGAACTTGGGAGTGTATCCCGCAGCTTCGTAAAGGTCGCGGACCCTTTGATTCCTATCCCCAACTCCTGGGAAGAGGCCATCGATTTTCGCCAGCGTCTCTGCCAATTTCGCGGCGAGCTGATATTGGTGGTACATCTCTCCCTCAACCAGGAGGTCGTCCAAGGATTCGGCTTCTTCTGCCGCGGTCGCCGCCGAGGTCACAGGGGGAGGTGTTCGCGCAGAGGAGGGGGGTTCGGTGCGAACCTGGATATTCTTATACCAAACCGAGTCGATGTGCCCTTCCAGATTGAGAAGCCTATCGTAGTGCCCTTCACCGTAAGGATCGACGTCCAGCATCCGCTCCAAGGTGTCCGCAGCCTTCTGATACTTCTCGCTCGCCAGGTAAAGGTTGAACAAGCGCGAGAGCGATCGGCGCAGGCCGTCCTCCCGGTTCAGCTCGTTGTAAAGGCCGGAGAGGACTTCCAGAACTTCGAGGTTAGACTCATCCATCTCGTACAGCTTCTCGATGATGTTCAGGAATTCGTTTCGCTCTTGCGGATTGCGCAGGCGCTCTTTAAGCTTGATCACCGTTCCAAGCACTTCCTGGACCGCACCGCTCTGGACCAGGCCTTGCATGAGCTTAAGTACAAGATCCACGCGTTCGGGCTTAGCGCCGTAGAGCTTCCAGCATAACGGCTGCGCCTGGGAGTAATTGCCGGCTCCGAGGTAAGCCCGGCAACCCAGCTCCAACAATTCCAGATCGTCGGAATACTTCGCCCGCACCGGCTCGATCAATTTTGCCGCTTCCACAAAGTTCCCGCGCTTCAAATTGAGCTGAGCGGCGGCGGTGGAGGCGATTTCATTGGTGGGATCGAGCTTGTGCGCCTGTTCGACAAGTATTTCCCATCGTGCTTCATCCCCAGCCCGATGGGCGAGTTGTGCCCCCCGGAGGAGCGCCGGCATCGCCACCTTGGTTTGGCGCGAGCGGCTAGCCAGCTCGGCCAACTCCACGTGCTCCTCCAGAATGTTAGGGTCGAGCTTGACGATGCGGCTAAGGCATTCGACCATCTGCGCGTTGGAACCGGCGATGCGGTAATATCCCAGGGACTCCCGATACGCTTCGAGCGCCTCGGAGGTTTTCTGGCTCTTCTCCAGAAGGCCTGCCAGCTTCATCAAAGTCGCAACATCCTGCGGCGATAGCTTCAGCACTCGCCGGCAGGTGGCGATGGCCTTCGGCAAGTCGCTCCGCTTGATGTAGAAATCCGCGAGTTGAACCTGGTAGCGCATCGCCTCCGCGTGGCGGTTTAGTTTGGCGCTCAGGTCGCCCAGGTTAATCAGCGCTTCCTCGGCGGTGGGGTCGTAACGAAGTATTTCCTGATAGGTCTCGATTGCAGCTTCAAACTTCTGCCGCTGGAGATACTTATCAGCTTTCTCGAATAATTTGTCTAAATCTGGCATCGTCTCATGTAAAGGACTTGGCGCCCACGGCGGAACTCCAGGCCGACTCCTGGTTTGACAGGATAGCTCCCTTTTGCTAGATTTTCAAAGGGTTAGAAAATAGTCACGCGGTTGGCAAGGGCCTGCTCCCACCACTCGCACCACGCGTTGAAACTCCCCTTGGTTCGCAGTTTGCGCGGAACCGGCGGATCGATGGTTTCATGACCGAAGCTCGCTTCATTCGCAATTTTTCGATTGTCGCCCACATCGATCACGGCAAGTCTACGCTGGCCGACCGTCTTCTTGAAATCACCGGCGCGCTGTCCAAGCGCGAGATGTCGGAGCAGGTGCTCGACTCCATGGATCTCGAGCGCGAGCGCGGCATCACCATCAAGGCCCACGCCGTTCGCTTGCGCTATGTAGCCCGCGACGGCAGCGAATACCAGCTCAATATCATTGACACTCCGGGGCATGTGGACTTTTCCTACGAAGTCTCCCGCAGCCTCTCCGCTTGCGAGGGTGCCGTGCTGGTGATTGACGCTTCGCAAGGAGTGGAAGCCCAAACACTCGCCAACGCGCAACTGGCAATGAACAATCACCTCACGATTGTGCCCGTGATCAACAAAATCGATCTGCCGGGCGCGGACATTGAAGCCACCGAGCAGCAGATCGAGCACGCGCTGGCTCTCGATCCCAAAGAAGCGCTACGGATTAGCGCAAAGGCTGGCACTGGCGTTGAGGACGTCCTGGAAGCAATTGTGGCGCGTATTCCCCCACCCGCGGGAACTCCTGAGGCGCCGCTCCAGGCTCTGATCTTCGACTCCTGGTTCGATCCCTACCGCGGCGTCGTGGTTCTGGCGCGCGTTGTGCAAGGTACGCTTTCCGTGGGAATGCGCATCAAGCTTTGGTCGAACAACCAGGTGTACAACGTCGAGGATTTAGGGGTGCTCACTCCCAAACCCCTTCGCGTGGAACAACTGGCCGCTGGCGAGGTCGGCTTTGTTGTCGCCAACATCAAGCGCATCTCGGAATCGCGCATCGGCGACACCATCACCGATGACGCGCGACCCGCTCCCGGTCCGTTGCCAGGCTTTGAAGAGATCAAGTCCATGGTTTTCGCGGGCCTCTACCCGGTGGACTCCAGCGCCTACGAGAATCTGCGTGACGCCATCGACAAGCTCAGCCTCAATGACGCTTCGCTCGTCCACGAGCCGGAGAATTCCGAGGCTCTGGGCTTCGGTTTCCGCTGCGGCTTCCTCGGCCTGCTCCACTTGGAAATCGTCCAGGAGAGGCTGGAGCGCGAATTCAACATCGACCTCATCACTACCGCGCCCAGCGTGCGCTACCGCATCAACACTAAGGCGGGAGAGGTACTGGAGGTTCACACGCCTGCCAAGTTTCCGGTCGCGGGTGATATTGAGAAGGTCGAGGAACCCATCATTCGTGCTCAGATCTTCACGCAGGATGAGTTCCTGGGTGGAATCCTGGCGTTGCTCGAGGAGAAGCGCGGCGTGCAGAAAGGGTTCGAATATGTCTCCGGAAAGCGCGTGCTGCTGACCTATGAGTTGCCGCTGAACGAGATTGTGCTGGACTTCTACGACCGGCTCAAATCGGTCTCTCGCGGTTACGCATCGCTCGATTATCACTTCGCGGGCTACCGGGCCTCGGACTTGGTCAAGGTCGACTTCCTTGTCGCCGGTGAACCTGTGGACGCGCTCAGCTTCATCTGCCATCGCGACGCCGCGTTCGCGCGGGGGCGTTCTCTCTGCACTCGCATGCGCAAATTGATTCCCCGCCAAATGTTCGAGGTCGCCCTCCAAGCCTCGATCGGCTCCCGCGTCATCGCCCGGGAAAATGTCGCGGCCATTCGCAAGAATGTCATCGCCAAGTGCTACGGCGGCGACATCTCGCGCAAACGCAAACTGCTGGAAAAACAGAAGGAAGGCAAAAAGCGCATGAAGCGCGTCGGCCGCGTAGACATCCCTCAGGAAGCGTTCCTGGCCATTCTCAAGGTTTCAGACGAGTAAAGAAGAGGGTCGCCCGCGAACTACTACCGCCCGTGAAGTACTCACGGTACAATCTTCGCGATCTTATCCGGAGAGCCAGTTATGGAACTCAAAACCGTCAGCATCGAAAAACCCGCCGACATGAACTTCATCCTCGGCCAGTCGCACTTTATCAAGACGGTCGAGGACCTTTACGAAGCTATTGTACAGACGGCGCCGCAGATGAAATTCGGCATCGGTTTCTGTGAATCGTCCGGTCCGGCGCTGGTCCGCTTTGCCGGCAATGATCCCAAACTTATCGATCTCGCGCAGAAGAACGCCCTTGCTCTGTCGTGTGGCCATGCCTTCATCATCTTTATAGAAGGCGGATTCCCCATCAATATTCTGAACACCGTGAAGAGCGTCCCCGAGGTTTGCCAGGTTTTCTGCGCCACGGCAAACGCCGTGGAAGTGATCGTGGCCGAATCCGAACAAGGCCGTGGCATTCTTGGAGTGATTGACGGCGTCAAGACGCGCGGCATCGAGAGCGGCGCCGACATTCAAATCCGCAGAGACTTTCTAAGAAAAATCGGCTACAAATTATAAACAGTGGGTTTTCAGGATCGAAACCTTCGAATCAGGGGCGATCGTTCCGGTTTCGCAAACGGCAAGAAGCTTCGCGGAGGAGAATGACTTTTTCTTCACCAGACACGCATGGGGTCTTCCGGATGAATAGGGGCATCGCCACGGCTGCGCTTGTTCTGGCAACCTTCACTCTTCCTATCTTCTCCAGCCGAGAGGGCGCCACGGCCATGGTTTTCGCTGCGCAAGGTGGCGATGCAGCGCTTGCAACCACCCGCACGTCCCCTCCCCCTCTTGCCCCTCACTCAATTGCAGCGCCAAGGAAGACTTCCCCGACGCACGCCCCCCTATCCCGGTCGAATATCAGATCGAGGATCGCCTTGGTGGTCGACGGCGTCACGGACGAAGAATTGCTCGCGAAGAATGCGGACCGGGTGGTGCCCATCGCCTCCATCACCAAATTGATGACCGCCATGGTGGTTCTTGATGCCAAGCTTCCTCTGGTGGAAAAGCTCAAGATCAGCGATGACGATCGGGACCTGGTAATGGGAACGACTTCCCGGCTACGAGTCGGGTTTACCCTGAGCCGGGAGGATATGTTGCACCTCGCGTTGATGTCATCGGAAAACCGCGCCGCTGCTGCTCTCAGCCGGTATTACCCCGGCGGGCGCCCCGCCTTTATTGAGGTTATGAACGCTAAGGCGAGGGAACTGGGGATGACCCAGACGCACTTCGTCAATCCCAATGGCTTGACGAACGAAAACGTCTCAACCGCCATCGACCTGGCGAAACTCGTCCGCGCCGCGGATCGGTATCCACTGATTCGGGAGTTCACGACGGACCCCCACTATAACGTGCACATCGGCCGATACATTCTGATGTACAACAACACCAACCGCTTGGTGGGCCGGCCCGACTGGGACATCGAAGTGCAGAAGACCGGATTTACCAACGAAGCGGGCCGTTGTGTGGTCATGAAGGTGAAGGCGCAGGGCCGGTCGCTGATCATGGTTTTCCTCGACGCCGATGGAAAGCTAACACGCTTTGCCGACGCGCGCCGTTTCCTTGTGCAGTTGGCAGTCCTGCAGAAGAAGTAGGCGGTGAAGCGATTCGCTGAGGTATTGGTGACTTACGATTGGTGATTTGTGATTGAGCACGAGACGCCTGCGCTTCACGCAAGTCTTCCCAATTAATCCAACTATGGCCGGGTCACGCTAGGTAATCGCTAATCACCAATCGCCAATTGATGACCCTAAATTTCACCACACCACAAACCAGCTCAGGATTTACGTTCCTTGACAACCGCTACGAGTTCTCCCCGCGCCAGGTGAACGGATAACGCGTCCCCCATTGCCACCTGCGCAGCATCGCGCACGATCCTTCCCTCCGCATCCCGGGTTATGGAGTAGCCGCGTTCCAGGATGGTTCGTGGGCTGCGCTCTTTGAGCACTGCCTCCAGTTGCGTGAGGCGATTGCGCCGCTCCGTCAGAAGGCGCCGGAAATCATTCTGAAACCTTTGCTCACGCTCTTCCAAGCCGGCGCGCTTCAGTCGAACGTGGCGAGTGAAATCGTATCGCACCACCCCTGCCGAGGCGCGCAGCCAGTCCTGCCGCGCCGTATACAAGCGAGTGCGAATCGACCGCTCGAGCGCGCCGACGCATTCGTCCACGCGCTGGGCGCGTTCCGCGAGGCGCATCGAGAGCGTTTGGAAAACCTGGTGCGTGCGAAGCCCCATCAGGGCGTGCCGGGCTGCGGAGATCTTCAGGCGGATCATCTGCCCCATGTGCCGCGCGCGGTCTTGCAGTTCGGACGCCAAATCCTGTTTGCGGCGCACCACGACTTCCGCCGCGGCCGAGGGCGTTGGCGCGCGCAGGTCAGCAACAAAATCGGCAATGGTGAAATCCGTTTCGTGGCCGACGGCGGAGATGACCGCGATCTTCGACGCGGCGATGGCCCGCGCTACCACCTCCTCGTTGAATGCCCACAGGTCTTCCAGGGACCCACCTCCCCTCGCCACAATCATCACGTCGACGGGCGTGTGGCGATTGAAGTATTCGACGCCTTGAGCAATCTCCTGCGCCGCACCCTCTCCCTGAACCTTTACTGGGTAGAGTAGTACGTTGATGTTGCGAAAACGACGATGGAGCACTCTGAGGATGTCGCGGACCACTGCGCCCGTGGGTGAAGTCACCACTCCGATGTTGCGGGGGAGCATTGGCAGCGGCTTCTTGCGCGCCGGGTCGAACAGGCCTTCAGCGGCGAGCTTCTGCTTCAGTTGCTCGGACGCGAGTTGGAGGGCACCCAGTCCCGCAGGTTCGAGGAACTCCACGTAGAGTTGATATTCCCCCCGCGCTTCATAGACGCTCAGGCGGCCGCGGGCAATCACTGCCAGCCCATCCTGCGGCTTGAATTTCAGGTAGCGCGCCTGGTTCCGAAAACATACAGCGCGAAGCTGCGCCGTTTGATCCTTCAGGGTGAAATAGAGATGACCGGAGCCGGCGGCGCGAAGGTTGGAGACTTCCCCCGTCACCCAAACGTCGGGGAACTGGCGTTCGAACAGATTGCGAATCTCCAGGCTCAGCTCCGCCACGCTGTAGATCTTTCGCACCGGCCCGAAATTGAGGGAGGGTTGAGTCAAGAAGAGACCGTCATTCGTCCGTGGTCCGTGGTCATTCGCTTCGCGACGCGAATGGAAACTGCAAACGGACTACGGACGTCCTATTTCCGAGTCAGAAGCGAAACCACCCACATGATCATCGTTGCGGCGATGCTCAACACCAGGCAAGTCACAATCGGGAAATAGAATTGAAAGCTCTTGCCCCTGAAAGAAATGTCGCCGGGAAGGCGGCCGAGGCCCAGGAAAGAGAATCTCGAACCGGCCATGAAGACGAGTCCAAGCGCCACCAGGATGATGCCTGCGATGACCAGAAACCGTCCCAATTGGAATGAAGCTGCGCCGCTCACGGTGTCCCTCATTCATCCTCGCTTCCGGCGAGGCGGTTGTCAAGACCGCACGTCGGCTTCATCAGTGGTCTGCAGACCAGAGTCGGGGAGGCTGGCTAAGCCATTTATTTTCAGGAATATCTCAGGGTGAAGCAGGAACGGCGTCAGCGGAGCATCCGTAACTTGTTGTGATTTCTATAAGATAGCTACTAAGCCCGAAAACAGGAAGAATCCGGGTGGTTTGAGCGGGTCAAATTCGTTATATCTACTTCATTTTCAATCACATCTCAGCATTTACACTAACCGCTTTGTTTTCATTAACATCTCAGGGTGGATGACAATTTGTCGTTCATCGATCCTTTGTTTTCAATAACATCTCAGGAGCAACCTTCATTTTTCATAGTTTTCCACAGGTCAAGCGCCACTCTGCGAAATTATGGAAGAAAATAGGGTCGATGCAGCACAACAGGCCATTCATAAAACCCATTATACTCGATGTTTATCCTGTTGTCAAGTTATTTTTTAGTATAAACCACTGGCCAGGCGTGTGTGCTAACGTGCGTCGAATCTCGAACTCACCTTAAACCAAGTCAATTCCGGGAAAGAAATATCCCATTTCGTAGGCAGCCGTTTCGGGGGCGTCGGAGCCGTGGACCGCGTTGTGCTCAATACTTGAAGCATAGAGCTTGCGGATCGTACCCGGTGCGGCATTGGCGGGATTTGTCGCGCCCATCACTTCACGCAGGCAGAGGATGGCGTTCTCACCTTCCAGAACCATCACCAGTGCGCTGCCTTGACTCATGAAGCTCGTCAGGCTTTCAAAGAAACCCTTGGTCCGGTGAACAGCATAGAAGCCCTCAGCTTCCTTTTTGCTGAGGTTCACGAGCCGAGCGGCCACAATCTTGAGTTGGTTCGCCTCGAAGATCTTGATGATGTCCCCGATATGCCCCGCAGCGACGGCGTCGGGTTTGATAATCGTAAGCGTGCGTTCGATTGACATAAAACTCCTTTATTGGTGATTGGCGATTGCTGATCGGTGATTGAGACCTTCGGGAAGCTGACTCGTGGGGGTCGCACCAATCGCAAATCACCAATCACAATTCACCCAATTGCTTTCGCCATGGCTTCGCCGATGAGCGCCGGGCTCTCTGCAACAGCAATCCCCGCAGCCCGGAGCGCAGCAATTTTGTCGGCCGCCGTGCCTTTGCCGCCGGAAATGATCGCTCCGGCATGGCCCATGCGCCGGCCGGGGGGCGCGGTGCGGCCCGCAATGAATCCCACCACGGGTTTCTTGACGTGTGCCTGGATGAAGGCCGCGGCCTCTTCTTCCGCCATCCCGCCGATTTCCCCGATCATCACGATGCCGTGCGTGTCGGGGTCGTCGTTAAACAGCCGCAACGAGTCCACGAAGGTTGTGCCAATGATAGGGTCTCCGCCGATCCCGATGCAGGTCGACTGGCCAATGCCCAGCGCCGTCAGTTGGCCCACGGCTTCGTAGGTCAACGTGCCACTCCGCGAAACCACACCTACGTGTCCCTGAAGGTGAATTTGGCCAGGCATGATGCCAATCTTGCATTTACCTGGAGAAATAATCCCGGGGCAGTTGGGGCCAATCAGGCGCGTTGGCTTCCCGGCCAGGAATCGCGCGGCACGCACCATGTCGAGCGTGGGGATGCCTTCGGTGATGGCAACCACAAGGGGAATCCCGGCGTCCGCGGCTTCCATGATGGCGTCGGCGGCGAATGGGGGCGGAACAAAGATAACGGACGCGTTCGCGCCGGTCCGGTCAACGGCCTCTTGCACGGTGTTGAACACGGAAATGCCGTCAACGGTGGTCCCGCCTTTTCCGGGGGTCACGCCCGCGACCACTTTGGTGCCATAAGCGACGGCCTGTTGCGTGTGGAACATCCCTTCACGGCCGGTTAGGCCTTGGACCAGTAAGCGAGTGTTTTCGTCAACAAGTATAGACATAGGGCTTTGGGCTCAACGGATCTCGTAGAGATAAGCTTCACCAATCAGCATGCCACCCACCATGGTGTTGCCCAGTCGCGCCCCTTCCACGGATGCGGTCTGAGCAAAAAACGAGCGCAATGCTTCGTACATCGGATCTCTTGGGCTAATCAACTTAATCTTCAAGAGTTGACGGGAGTTTGCTGGAATGTTTTCCGTGAGTGCAGCTAACTCTCTGTAGGCGTCCCGCGGCCCAAGGGCATCAACTTTCGGACTGGCTATAACCAAAAGCCACTCTCCGGCCTCCGGCTCCAACAACCAGAAGGTTCCTTGAATAGGGAATTCTGTATTGTTCCGCAATGACTGCCACAGTTTTCTCCCAAACTCAATGTCCAGACCATCGAGTGTTTCAACATAGCTCATTACCACCTCCGCCGTATCCACTCCATCACACCGGAGCTTGGTTCCGTAGTGGCGGCGTAAAGAGACTTCGCTTGCCGCTCTTCGACGGTTTCATAACGATTTTCGTCATTCCACCCGAGCACCGTGTCCCAGTTGCTTCGCAGTTTAACGTCGCCACCGACTTCCTTTTGCAGTTCTCCCCAGAGCACTCCATCAAGTTGCACCAGTTCCCGCAGCTTGTGGGTGTAAGCGCGGATAACGAAATTTTTATCTGGAAAATCGTACTGCTGAACCGCGCTGGCCAGATACGCTTTAAGTGCACACTCAACAGCCAGGCCGGTCATGTAATACGCGCCAGTCCAGCATGCTTGATCAAGCAAAACTGCGGCTTCTTTCAGCCTGTCGTCCGCCAAGTGCCGCAATTTGTCACGATTCATCCGAGCAACGATCACGTTTCCCCCTACCACCATTTGCGCAGAGGAGTTATCTAAAATGGATCAAATACCCGCCGCGGCCACGACTTTCTCCGCCGCTTCTTTCATATCGTTGGCAACCTCGAAGTTCAGGCCAGACTCCTTCAGGATTTTCTGGCCGAGGTCTACGTTGGTCCCTTTCAGCCGCACGACAATAGGAACTTTAATGCCGAGCGTTTTCGCCGCCGCCACCACGCCGTTGGCGACGATATCGCAACGCATGATCCCGCCGAAAATGTTGATCAAGACGGCGCGGACGTTGGCGTCGCTCAGGATGATCTCAAATCCGTGGCGCACCTGCTCCTCGTTGGCGCCGCCGCCGACATCAAGAAAGTTGGCGGGGCGGCTGCCCGCGTACTGGATGATGTCCATTGTCGCCATCGCCAGCCCCGCGCCGTTCACCATGCATCCCACGTTGCCGTCCAAACGGATGTAATTCAGACCGTAGTTTGATGCCTTCACTTCCAGCGGGTCTTCTTCGTCGAGGTCGCGCAATTCGCGGATGTCCGGGTGACGGGCGAGGGCGTTGTCGTCAAAATTCATCTTGGCGTCGAGCGCGATAGCGCGGCCGTCCCGCGTAATGACGAAGGGATTGATTTCTACCAGCGACGCGTCCGTGGCCTCAAAGGCACGATACAGGTTCAAGAACAAGCGTGTCGCTTCGTTCACCACTTTGCCTTCGAGCCCCAAACCAAAAGCCAGTTTGCGCGCCTGGAACGGTTGGAACCCGACACTGGTATCGATAAATTCCTTCAGGATTTTTTCCGGATGCTCGGCAGCCACCACTTCGATCTCCACGCCGCCTTCGCTCGAGGCCATGAAGACGGGCCTGCCAGAGGCGCGATCGATGACAATCCCAAGGTAGAGTTCACGGGCAATCTGCAAGCCCTCCTCAATCAGCGCGCGCTTGACGACCTTGCCCTCGGGCCCCGTCTGGTGCGTGACAAGTGTCATGCCCAGGATTTTGCCCGCTAGGATTTCTGCGTCTTCGGGATTGTGGGCAAGTTTCACCCCGCCGCCTTTGCCGCGACCGCCCGCGTGAATCTGCGCCTTCACCACCACGGTGCCGCCGCCGAGTGTTTTCGCCACGCCGCGAGCGTCCTCGGGCTTGGCGATGATCTCGCCCCGCGGCACGGTCACTCCAAACTTGGCGAGGATCTGTTTTGCTTGATATTCGTGAATTTTCATTTTAAAGGCTGTTCGCTGTCCGTCGTCAGTTGTCCGTCGTCAGTGGCAAAATGCTGAAGTGGGACTAGCGAGTAACGACTGGATTTGAAATCAAGTTTTGGCAAAGCTGATGAAGCAGCTTACACTAGAAAGTTCAGGTCGCTCACCTCGAAACCAAGAAGTATAGGGAATCTGCGCGAGATTTGCAATGAAGGGAAACACAGAGTCTGTGTGCGTTTGGAATGCCACGGGTGGCGTCACGCGAACGGCCCCGCACGTCGCCGGGGAAACGCCGGTGTGGGTATTTTTCTCAGCGCGCCACGAATTTCCAAATTACCACTGCGACGAAAACAATTATTCCGATCGCATAACCCCAAGTTCTCACTTTATTGACCTTGTGCTGTTCGATCATGAGGCACCTCACAAGACTGGATCTAATATGCCACATGTGGGGATGCTAAAGCGAGATAGTGGAAATTTACCATGACGATCCGGAAGTCCATCGAAACAGTCAATGCCCAAACCCACCTTACGCGCGCGGAAGCGCGGCAGATCATGCAACTCCTCTTGTCCGGCTCTGTCGCGGATGAGGAGATCGTGGCGTTTCTCGCCGCGCTCCGCGACAAGGGTGAACACGCTGACGAGGTCGTCGGATTTGCGGAAGTCATGCGCGCCCACGCCGCGGAAACCTTGCGTGCCGCCGGAGTGCGAGTGGAAAACATTTCGCACCAGGAGCCCTTGCTTGACACTTGTGGCACCGGCGGCGACGGCCAAGGTACGTTTAACGTTTCGACCGCGGCTGCACTGATTGCGGCCGCGGTGGGAGTGCGGGTGGCCAAGCACGGCAATCGCTCGATTTCAAGCCGATGCGGAAGCGCCGACGTGCTCGAACATTTGGGAGTGGCAATGGATTTGCCCCTGGAGCGAATTCCCCGATGCCTCGAGGAAGTCGGGATGGTCTTCCTCTTGGCCCCTCGCCTGCACCTTGCCATGAAGCACGTGATGAATGCGCGACGGGCGCTCAAGACTAAATCGGTTTTCAATCTTCTCGGCCCGCTAACCAACCCTCTCGCCGCGACGATCCAGTTAGTCGGGGTTTTTGATGCCGCGCGGACGGAAATGATGGCGGAGACACTCCGAGCGGTCGGAACCCAAAGCGCCTATGTGGTGGCGGGATCGGACGGCATCGATGAAATTACCATTACCGGCCCGACACGGCTTTCCGCAATCACCGCGAACGGAGTCAAGACGCGCGAGGTGCAACCGGAAGACTTCGGTTTGCCTCGGGCATCGCTCGAACAATTGCGCGGCGGCGACACCGCGACCAACGCGCGCCTGCTCCTGAGTGTCTTAGAAGGTGAACGCAGCCCCTATCGCGATGTGGTGCTCGCAAACGCGGCGGCGGCGCTCACCTTGGCAGGAAAGGCGCAAAACTTTATGGAAGGAACGAAGCGAGCGGCAGAGGCCATCGATTCCGGCGCCGCGCGCGCGAAGCTGCGAGCGCTGGTGGAATTCACCCAGCGGCGTCGCTCCTGACCTGGTCCGCCGCCTTGAAGACGCCAGCCGCGTCACGATTGATGTTCGGGGTGCGTGCAACCTAGAAACTCCGAAAGGTAAGTGCGACCCTGAAATCCCAGCACGTCGACCAGCCCAACCTTTGAAGTGTAAAAGCCCTCCACGGTCATTTCCTTAACGAGCCGATAAAACGCGAAGCCCGGATGACTTGCCTTTGGGTCGTGCTCCGGCAGGCTCATTTCGGTCAGCAACAATTCCTGCTCGGATTTCCCCAGATCACCGAAATCGTGGCCGTGCTTTTCGCGGCTCAATTTGTCCAACAGGGCGAGTCCTTCGGTCCATTCTTCCTGCAAGTGCGGCTGATGTTCGGCGGCGGAGTAGACGACGAAGTCGATAAATCGCGCGACTTGCCCTTCCTTGGCTCCCGGCTGATCGTCGGTGGGAATGATCAGCTCCGTGAGAATCTCGACCGTGGAGTATTGCTGCGGGGAGAAAAACTTCGGCGCGAAGGGTGCGGCGTTGGGATCGGGCGCCTGGATCGCGGCATGAAGCGCGTGCGCGGGAAGGCCGCCCTCCGCCGCCGGTAGCCAGGCCGCCAGGAATTCCTGTCCGGCGGCGCTGGCCGCGAGCACACTCAAGTATTTAAGGACTTTTCTTCGCGCGATGATTTCGTCCGTCATGTTAACTCCAGCCCCGCGATTCTTAAGCTCGGCGTAATAGCCGCTGAACACAGCGCCTAAACGTTACCCGTTCCGAGATCCTCCGCCAGTCGATCGGCGGCGCGGTATGCGAGCGCCATGATCGTCAGTGTCGTGTGTTTTTCCGGGTGCGACACGAAAGACGCCGCATCCACAACGAGCAAATTCTTCACGTCGTGGCAACGATTCCAAGCGTCAAGCACGGAGGTTTTCGGGTCGTCGCCCATGCGGGCGCCACCGGCTTCATGGGTGACCGCCCCCAGCGGAGAGGGGCTCACTTTTTGATACGGCAGAATCTCGGCTCCCGACGCCTTCAGAATTCTCTCCATCTCGTCGTACATATAATCGCGGATGGCAAAGGCGTGGTCATATTCACCGGTGGTGTGGAAACGCACTTGGGGAATGCCGTAACGGTCCTTGAGCCCGCCGGGATCGATTTCAACGTAGTTCCACGGAAACGCCAACCCCTCTCCATAGCCGCCGATCGACACATTCGCCGGGTAGATTTCCTTGATGCGTTTCTTGTATGCAGCTCCGAATCCAGGGAGCGAGGCGCCGTGACCAGGCCCCTCGCCGCATCCCGTCCAAAATTGCAGGCGGAAACCCCGCTGAAACTTCTTCTGATCCTTGTTGTAGTAGTAGCGCGGGATATAGAGACTCGCTTCTCCAGGGCCGTCGTCATTGGTGGTGGGCCGGCCCGCAAGTTGCGGAAAGAAGCCAGGAATATCATTGAACGCCACATGTTCCATCAGGTACTTGCCCAGCACTCCGCTGGAGTTGGCGAGCCCTTGGGGCGAATTTCGATCCTTCGAATTAAAGAGGATGCGGATGGACTCGACCATGGACGCTCCCAGCACCACGGCTTTCGCGCTGGCCTCGTATTCCTGCCCGTTGTGGGCGTCAAGGTAGGTCACGCCGCGGGCTTTTCCCGTGTCCTTATCGAGCAGCACCGTGTGGACCACGGCGTTCGTCCGAAGCGTGAAATTCTTGAGCTTCTCGAGCTTGGGCACCAGTACATCGAGTGAGCTGAAGCGTGAAGCCGTATCGCATCCATTGTTGCACGCGCCACAGTAGTGGCACTCCGGGCGGCCATCGTAATTCTGGCTCAGCACGGCCAGTTGTAGGGGCAGGACCTTGATGCCGAGCTTTTCCGCGCCGTGCTTGATGAGCCACTCACCGCAGCGAGGGTGGAATCCGGGTAGCAGGTTCTGGCCGCAGGGAGTGTTATAAACTCCCTCAGAAAGCCCTGACACCCCGATGAGCTTCTCGATATGGTCGTAGTAGGGAGCGACGTCGTCGTAGGTCACGGGCCAGTCGTCGCCCCAGCCGTCCTGAAGGCTTTTGGGTTTGAAGTCGAGCGGCCCAAAGCGGTCGCAGGATCGTCCCCACACGTTCGTGCGTCCGCCGACGGCGCGGAGGCGCGTCCAGGTGAACTTTGAACCCGGCGCGAGCGCGTAAGGATCTTCCTGCGGGATGGTATAGAGGTGATCCGTCCACTCGGTGATCTTCCACGCCATACCCTGAGGGAGTTTGCCATATTGCCCCGGCTTGCCATGACCGCGGTAGGGCCACTCGAACGGCATCTTGTGGGGATGAAAATCCTCTCCCGGGTCGATCATGCGGCCAGCCTCCAGGCACAGCACGTTCAGGCCCTTGGTCGCCAGGACATAAGAGGCAATGCCGCCGGCCGCTCCCGAGCCGACCACAATCACATCATAGTTAGGTTGTGAACCCACCGACCCTCCAGTTGGGATTCCATGTATACCTGCACCGCGCTTCACAGTTGCAGGAAATTGGCGAGGAGTTGTTTGCCCGCGTTGGTCAGAACTGACTCGGGGTGAAACTGCACGCCTTCTACCTTCATTTTCTTGTGCCGGAGACCCATGATGAGGCCGTCGTAAGTGCAGGCGGAAACTTCCAGGCAATCAGGCAGGGTCTCGCGCTTGACGATAAGCGAGTGGTAGCGCGTGGCAGGAAAAGGATTGGGCAATCCCGCGAAAATCGTCCTGCCGTCGTGCTCGATGGCGCTGGTCTTGCCGTGCATCAATTGCGGCGCGCGAACCACGTCTCCACCGAACGCCTGCCCAATCGCCTGATGACCGAGACATACCCCCAGGATCGGTATCTTTCCCGCGAAGGCGGTGATGACATCGAGGCAGATTCCCGCTTCGGAAGGAGTCTTCGGGCCTGGCGAAATCACGATTCGGTCCGGCGCCTGCTTTTCAATCGCCTCGATGGTGGTCTGGTCATTCCGGACAACCTGAGGATCCGCACCCAGCTCTCCCAGATATTGAACGAGGTTGTAGGTAAAGGAATCATAATTATCAATAACCAATAGCATGAGGTCGCCCTTCGAACGAAATTCCATTATATCGATAAATCCCGAGTCCGTGAAATGCATGTGACAGGCTTGATGGGGAAGATCATGGATTTTCCTTTCTGCGCCAGGTCGTATTCTGGAAGATCGGCGACGCGAATTGGCATTCATAGCCGTAGAATGTCACCCAAAGATCGCCGAATTCCGTCACTTTGCTCCCGGGATCCAGTTCCGCCGGCCGACCGCGCTTTGAAGCCTCTCAACAAATTGATTCTTAAGAAATTCTGAGAGTCCTTAAGGGCTGTGCCGCCACCAGACTGGAGATTAAATTGCTCCGAGGTGAGTTGTGAGAAAGGTAAGTCCTAATGAACCTGCCCAAGTGGAAATGGCGTCTGTCCATTTTTGATGTCCTGGTGGGCTTGGCCGTTCTGATGATTCTGTCTGCGCTGGTGATGCCCCACTTTGTCCAGCCCAAGAATAGGGCGGCATCAAGGGCCGAAGTGCCCCGCCCCTCCTCCGTCTCCCCTCGACACTGAACCGACCCAACCAAGCCACTCGATTTCCCCAAATGCATTTCTTCCCCTATCTTCGCGAGATTCGAACGGAGTAAAATGTGCCGCGGCCCGATTGCGTTTATGCGCGCGTTGGCGGGTTAACTTGGGCCGCGTCCGCAAGGAGCCGATATGCTGAAATCTGGACGAAGGGCTTTTCTGAAAACTGGGGTATTCTCTGCCGCCAGCCTCGGCACTCTGGCGAGCGCGGAGGAGCCCGTTCTCCTGGCCAAGGGGGAGATGGCCGCGCCGCCTAACTCCGCGCCTTCGCCTCCGCCTTTCAAACTGGGCCTCGTGACTTACAACCTGGCGCACGATTGGGACATCGAGACCATCATCAAGAACTGCGAGGCAACGGGGTTTGAGGGCGTCGAGCTGCGCACAACGCATAAACACGGTGTGGAGATTTCCCTCAGCAAAGAGCAACGCGCGCAAGTGAAGCAACGCTTTGCCGCGTCCAAGGTGCGCTTGATGAGCCTGGGCACCACCTGCGAATACGAGTCGCCTGACCCGGCAACAGTGGAGAAAAACATCGAGGAGACTCGGCGCTGGTGCGAGCTGGCGCAGGACCTGGGCTGCGTAGGCGTAAAGGTGCGCCCCAATGGATTCCCCAAAGATGTCCCCGAGGATAAGACTCTCGACCAAATCGGCCACGCGCTCGCACGGTGCGGCGACATCGCCCGCGATCACGGCGTGGAAATCTGGTTGGAGGTGCACGGCCCGGGCACGCAGCTTCCGTCCAACATCCACCACATTCTGAGCGTGGCGAATCACCCCGCGGTGGGGGCGTGTTGGAATTCCAACGACACCGACGTGGTAGACGGCTCCGTGAAGGCATCCTTCGACCTGCTAAAACCGTGGATTCGGAGTTGCCACATCAACGAACTGTCCAGAACGCTCTCGCCCTGGGGCAGCGGAATCCCGATGCCGGCAACGAACCGGCCGGGCTTCCCCCACTGGGAGAAACCGTATCCCTGGCGCGAACTCTTCACCTTATTGCGCAGCATCGGGTTTGACCGCTACACCTATGCGGAGGTTCCGGAGAGCTGCGAGCCCATCCGGTTCATGCACTACTACCGCGCCCTGTGGCAATACCACGCGGCGTAAAATGCGAACGGAGCGCGGGCAGGATGCCCACGGTCCAGCGGCCGGAACCCCGATTCACCGGGGCAGGCTGCCCGCGCGACGACAACGGGAGAAGCCATGCAAACTTATCTGGTGGAATGGGAGTGCGGAAGTTGCGGAGAGAGCCAGTCATTCCGGCAGAGCGTCAATGAAGACGACGGCTGGCCGAACAAGTTTGAGCTGACTTGCGAGAATACCGAATGCGGGCAGGAACAGGATGTGCCTTTTCGCGACTGCACCGTCACGCTTATTGACTCGGATTAGGCCGGAGGGCGCCTCATAGAAGGCGTAGGGGCACCCCATGTGGGTGCCCACCGGCGGGCACCCACATGGGGTGCCCCTACGAGACCAGAATAGTTGCTGCTCTGCCGCGCTACGTATACCGCAGCCAGCGCAGTAACTCCACCAGCGAGGGCCGTTTCCCGTACATCAGGATCCCAACGCGATAGATTCTTGCTGACAACTGAATCATGCCCAATGTGGCCAAAATGCAAAGAGCCAGGGAGAGGGCGATTTGCCAGAAAGGGGGAGTCTGCACCGTGATCCGCATGACCATCAAGATAGGGCTGGAAAGAGGAAATAGGGTCAGAGCCACCGCCAGCGGTGAGTTGGGCGAGCGCTGAATGACGGGAAAGACGATAAAGCAAGCGACGAGGATCAGGGTTACGGGCATCTGCACCTGCTGCAAGTCCTCATCGCTGGACGCCATGGAACCCAAAGCCGCATAGATTGACGCATAGAGAAAATATCCCGCCAAAAAGAAAACGAGCGGGTAGACCAGGTACGCGATGGGCAGGTGGATCTTCGGCGGCGTCGCCCCGGGTAAAACTGCTGAACTGATGGCGGCGCCATAAGCGGAAATGAGCCCCGCCGTACACGCCCAGATGAGGTATTGCGTCAGCGCCACCCCGGCCACGCCCAGGATTTTCCCGGTTAAGAGATAGGATGGTTTGACCGAGGAAGCCAGAATCTCGACAATCCGGGAGGTTTTCTCCTCCAGCACCGAGCGCATCGTCATGACGCCATAAACCAGGAGGGTGATGTAAAGGATCATCACAATGGAGAGCTGGACCAACTCGCTCTGCCCGTTCTCCTCGGACTCGCCCGACTTTGTGACCTTCACGAGGGTGAGGTCCACCGCGTTCATCAACTCGCTCACATCATCAATGTGAACGCCGCGATCACTCAGCCGGCGCGCGATCACCGCGTTATTGACGGCGTGGGCGATGGAGCGATCGGCGAGATAATCACTCCCATTGAGGGAGTGCAAGGTGGCTTTCTTGCCGCTCAGGATGTCCCGCGGCACCTCCACGAAAGCGTCCAGTTGGCCATCGCGAACCTGCCGGGTTAATTCCTGGTAAGCCACTTGCGTGGAGTCCGGCCGATCCCAACTGCCTACCACTTGGTAGCGCGGCCGCCCATCCGGTAGTTTCTCGTTAAGCAATGAGGCGATCTGTGGCGCTAGACCTCCAAGATTATCCAGAATGGAAATCTTGAGCGGACGATCGGACTTGTGGGTTGCCAGGCCTACGGCGAGGGCAAAAATCCCAACGCTGAAGAGCGGCAGTCCCACTGTGCTCAGGACGAATCCCTTGGTGCGGACGCGCGTCAGGTATTCACGTTTGACGATCAGCCAGATTTTACGCATGCGCCTCCGAGACCTTCTCAATGAAGATGTCGTGCAGCGGCGGCTCGACCAGTTCAAAGCGGGAGAGGCGCACGCCCCGCTCGACGGCAGCCTTGAGAATCTCTTGCGGGTCCGCGTTCGGGCGGAGCTTCGCCTCCACCATTGCGCCAAAGCGGTTGAGTTTCTCGACTAAATCCGGCAGGTCGAGAAAATTATCGTCGCCCGTGTACTCGATGCGGACGGTGTTCTTCCCATACGACTTCTTGATGGCGCGCAAATCCCCGGCCAGCACGCTGCGCCCGTGGTTAATCAGGCAAATCGCATCGCACATCATCTCCACCTGCTCCATGCGATGAGTGGAGAGAATGATGGTGGCGCCCTTTTCGCGGAGGTCCAGCATAATGTCTTTGATCTGCGTGGCGTTTACCGGGTCGAGGCCGGTAAAAGGTTCGTCGAGAATCAAAAGCGGAGGCCGGTGAACGACCGCGGCGATGAATTGCGCCTTCTGCTGCATGCCTTTGGACAGATCGTTGATCTTCTTTTCCGACCAGGCAGCAAGGCCCAGCCGCTCCAACCACTCGTGGACGCGCGCGGAGGCTTCCGCTTCGCTCAACCCTTTCAGCGCCGCGAGAAATATCAGAACCTCGCGGACCTTCATCCGGTTGTAGAGGCCCCGCTCTTCGGGAAGATAGCCGGTCATGTCCTGAGTACGTGGGCTGGCAGGCTGCCCAAAAACCTGCACGGTGCCCTCATCGGGGGCGAGGATGTTCATGATCATGCGGAGAGAAGTCGTCTTGCCGGCGCCATTGGGGCCCAGCAATCCATAAACTGCCCCCTGCTCAATGTGCAGGCTGAGGTCGGACACCGCCACGACCGTGTCAAAACGCTTGGTGACGTGTTCGACGGCAATGGCTTCCATCGGCGAGTCTTTCCGCTACATTGTGGTAGCTAAGGTGATGAGTTGGAGGCAAAACGGTATTTGTAGCATCAAATGGAGGGAGAAAGCAATTCGATGCCGGGGTTGGATTAGTGACGTGACGGAGTAGGCCGTGCCCGACGGAAGTAGCGCGGGCATCTTGCCCGCTGGCGCGGGAGCGTCCCGCTCCCGCAGGAATGCGCGGGCAGGATGCCCACGCCCCAGCGGGCAAGATGCCCGCGCTACTTACGAAAAACCGTCGGGAGAACTAACTGTACGGAACAAAAGGTATCGGGTAAGATAGGCATCCAAATTTCGTTTGGAGACATAAGCTCACATGCGTAACGTGGTCATTATTGGATCAGGGTGTGCAGGGTTAACCGCCGCCATTTATGCCGCACGCGCGAATCTGCAGCCCATGGTGATCCGCGGCGTGCATGCCGGCGGCCAGTTGACCTTGACCACGCTGGTGGAGAACTATCCCGGGTTTCCCAAGGGCGTCCAAGGACCGGAATTGATCGACCTGATGCAAAAGCAGGCCACCGAATTCGGGGCGGATTTCCTGGAAGGAAACGTGACGAAGGTGGACCTTTCGAAGCGGCCCTTCGTGCTGGAGTTGGGTCATGAGCGTCTGGAAACAAGCACGCTCATTATTGCCTCCGGAGCTTCGGCGAAAATGCTGGGCCTGGAATCAGAGCGCAAGCTGCTTGGCCATGGAGTTTCCACCTGCGCCACATGCGACGGTTCATTTTTCCGGGGGAAGGAAGTGGCCGTGGTGGGCGGGGGCGACACAGCCGCGGAAGATGCGCTTTTTCTCACACGCCACGCCAAAGAGGTCAGCATCATCCATCGCCGCGACCAGTTGCGCGCGTCCAAAATCATGCAGGACAGGCTTCACCGAAACCCCAAGATCAAGTTCATTTGGAATTCCAAGGTCGAGGATATTTTGGACCCCGACCAGCTCGAGGTCTCGGGAATTATGCTTCGTCATCTGGAGACGGATGATGTGACCCTCAAACCCGTGGCCGGGGTCTTTATCGGGATTGGGCATGAGCCGAACACCAGCTTGTTCCGCGGGCAACTTGACGTTGACGACCTGGGATATCTTATCACCCGCGAAGGATCGAAAACGAAGATTCCCGGGGTGTTCGCCGCGGGGGACGTCAAAGACCGCGTTTACCGGCAAGCCATCACCGCGGCGGGGTCAGGGTGCATGGCCGCAATGGACGCGGAGAAATTTCTGGAAGCCGAGCACTGATCTGATTTTGGATTTGCGATTTTGGATATTGGATTGACCGCAGCATCCCACGGCGCGGCGCCGCTCAAGCTTCGGGGGCCTCGGCAAAACCGGAGACCTGAATCCTGGCACCTGACACCTGAAACCTGGCACCTACTTATGCTTCGTTCCCTCCTCCTCTATCTTTCCGAGCGCGAAAGTTCCAAGAAACTCCTCATGGCCAGTTCTCTCGGACGCCGCTTGGCCTCCCGATTTATTGCCGGAGAGGAACTTGACGACGCCCTGCGCGTGATCCGCCGGCTGAACGCTGAAGGTTTCATGGTGACGCTCGATTGCCTTGGTGAAAGCGTCCACGAGGCCGCTGCCGCTGAGGCCGCCTGCGATACTTATCTTCAGCTTCTCGACCGGCTCGCGGCGGAGAAGCTCGACTCACATGTCTCAGTGAAGCTCACGCAATTGGGCCTGGCGATTGATGAGGGCCTGACGCGCCGGAATTTAGCGCGGTTGGCCGAAAGCGCCGCACGCCACCACAACTTTGTGCGGGTCGATATGGAAGGCTCGGCATTCACCGACGCCACCTTGCGAGTATTTTGCTCCGTGGGCGCGCCTCGCGATGTGGTGGGAATCGCCATTCAGGCATACCTCCGAC
Organism: uncultured Acidobacteriota bacterium; assembly: GCA_963808085.1. Taxonomy (GTDB): domain Bacteria; phylum Acidobacteriota; class Terriglobia; order UBA7540; family UBA7540; genus Bog-366. The sequence goes on along the minus strand of CAWEFC010000035.1, from coordinate 184,206 downwards.
GCACGCAATCAGACGTTGCGGAACTCTTGCAGCGCGGAGTGCGCATCCGGCTAGTGAAAGGCGCCTACAAGGAACCTGCTGATGTCGCTTTCCCCAAAAAGAGCGAAGTGGATGAGCAGTACAAAAAGCTTGCGGAAAAGCTCCTTTCCAGCGAGATCTACCATGCTATCGCGACCCACGACGAGCGCCTGATCGTGGCCACGGAGAGCTTTGCCCGGGCGCGCGGCATCCGGCCCGAGAATTTCGAATTCCAATTGCTCTACGGTATTCGGCGGCATCTCCAGCGGGCGCTCATCCAGCAAGGGTGGCGCGTGCGCCTGTACGTTCCCTACGGGCGGGAGTGGTATGCTTACTTCATGCGCCGGCTCGCGGAACGGCCCGCCAATTTGTTCTTCCTGATGCGGAATCTGGTAAGACAGTGACGAGTGGCAAGTGACGAGCAGGCCTCAAAGCAGCTAAAGCAGCCTTGAGGTGCAAACTCGGATTGTAGCTTAAAGTAGACACCCGCTTATCACTCGTCACTGGTCACTGGTCATTTGTCACTTGCCGCTGAATTTATGGAACGATCTGAGTCTGTACATGAATTCGCTCGTTACCTGGCGCTTCCGGCGGAAGAGATCCGTTTGGATCGGGCGGCTCTGCTGCTGGCACGCACCGAGTATCCTGACCTCGATCTTTCCGCACAATTGGCGCGCTTGGACGCTTTGGCGGAACGGGCGCATTGCGATCCCGCCCAGCCGCCGCAATCCAATATTGCCAGCTTGAATCGGCTCCTATTCGAGGAGGAAAAATTCGCGGGCACCGAGGAGGATGACCCTCGCAACAGTTATCTGAACGAGGTGTTGGATCGCAAGACGGGGATTCCCATCACTCTGTCGCTGGTGTACCAGGAAGTCGCGCGGCGATGCGGCTTGCCGGTGGTCGGCGTGGGATTTCCCGGACATTTCCTTGCCAAGTACCTCGCCCCATCGGGAGAAATCCTTCTGGACCCTTACCAACGCGGCGCCATCCTGAGCCTTCAGGATTGCGAGGAGAAACTGAAAGCGCAGTTCGGACAGGAAGCAGAGTTTCGGCCGTCATTCATCGACGTCTCGTCCACCAAACAGATCCTGACCCGTATGTTGAATAATCTGAAGGGCACCTACTTCCGCCGCAAGGATTTCGCCAAAGTCCTCATGATGATTGAAATGTCCCTGGCAGTTGACCCCGCGTCGCGGCAGGAGATTCACGATCGCGGCATGATTCACTTTCTCATTCGGCAATACGGGAAAGCGCTGGCCGATCTTCAGGCCTTCATTAAGGGTTCCCCTCCTGACGACCCGCAAATTCGCGATGTGCGGACCATGATCCACCGGATTCGGGCGATGTACAACTGAGCTAAGGCTTACAGCGAATCCCCAAAAGCGGATACGGGGCCAAGGCCGGGAACGTCGCCAGGTTCCCGTGCGCTCACGGCCGCGCAGCGACATTTTGTAGCCTCCTTTGCTTATTTATTTTTCTTGACAAACGTGTCGATATGGTATACAATGTTAGGCTGAACGCTGAACGCTGAACGCTGAACGCTGAACGCTGAACGCTGAACGCTGAACGCTGAACGCTGAACGCTGAACGCTGAACGCTGAACGCTGAACGCTGAACGCTGAACGCTGAACGCTGAACGCTGAACGCTGAACGCTGAACGCTGACCAAGAGGTCTACGTAAAGATAAACATCGGCAACGAAGGGATATGGAGACGAGCAGAGGGGATGAAATAGAAATAAAGAATTCTCTTTTTTTGACGTTCGAAGCCGGAATGTGTATGAAAACAAACGCACATGTGACCATTTGCCCGATAAAAAAGCGACATTTTTGCACAACTTTCGGACATTGAAAGCCAGCGTATCGGCATTTTGCAGAATTCGTCGGCTTTTCTGTCAATTTTCGAGCGGTGGGGAATGAACTCATCGCCTCAAAGACTACAAACTCGAGGCTCCTGGGGCTGAGCCTCCGGCGCGGTGAGGATGAGAGCATAGGGCCATTTTGGCCCGAAAGGGCAAAGCCCTTCCGCAGAGCGGCGCGGCGGAGCCGAAACGCCCAGCCGTTTTGTTCAATAGTCTCCCGTTACAAAGCCTCAACTCCATGCCAAAATTGACACTGGAATGCTCGTCACCTACCATAGCCTGTTGGAACCTTCTTCCACGATGATGACCGGAAAAACCATTTTGCATTATCAGATCCTGGAAAAGCTGGGCGGCGGAAGGATGGGCGACGTCTATGCTGCCGAGGACACAAAGCTTGGCCGCAAGGTGTCTCTCCGCTTCTTTCCGGAGGCAGCGGTCCAGGACCCTGTGGCGTTTGAAAACTGTAAGCGTGATGCCCTGGCAGCCTCGGCGTTCAATCATCCCCACATCTGCAACGTTCAAGCCTTTGATGAATACGACGGACAGCACTTCATCGTAACGGAGCTTTTGGAGGGGGAAACGCTGCGCCAACTTCTGGCTTGGCAGATCAGCAAGCGCGTCGAGCACGATGCGAAAACCGCCAACACCGAGTCGAGCGCGGAATCTCGTACGGCGCCTTCGAGGCCCCCAGGGCCGGCCAGGCTTCCTGTGGATATGGTGCTGGAATTGGGCATGCAGATTGCCGATGCGCTCGACGCCGCGCACTTCAGAGGTATTCTGCACAGAGACATCAAGCCCTCGAATATTTTTATTACCAAAGATGGACAGGCAAAGATCATGGATTTCGGCCTGGCCCGAATCACGGTACTCGGCGCGCGGCAACCTGCAACCGGAAATCTGCGGGGAGCGCCAACCCTCCCCACAGGGGGAAATGGCGGGATCGAAGCCAAGAGTGCGGGCGTGGCTTTGGACATCCAATCTCCGCCGTCTGCCGACGCTGACTCCCTGACCAGTCCCGCTGCGGAGACGAGCGCGTTCGCCTATCTGTCGCCGGAGCAAGTACGGGAAGAGGAGTTGGACGCTCGCTCCGACCTTTTCTCTTTCGGAACGGTCCTTTACGAAATGGCCACGGGCCGGCAGGTCTTCAGCGGGAAAAGCCCAGAGCTGATCAGAAAGGCCATTTTGCAGAGCACCCCAGCTCCGGTTGGCGACGTGGACCGGCGCTTGCCGCAGCGGCTCTCAGCAATCATCGGTAAGCTCATGGAGAGGGACCGCGAGCTGCGCTACCCGAGCGCTATGGAGGCACGCGGCGACCTGAAGCGGCTAAAGCTCGAAACCGATGTCGCGGGCGCCCGTTCCGCTCGCCACGCGCGGACAGACGCGGTTCCCAGCCGCCGGGCAGCCCGGTCCCAGCGGCGCGCCAGAAGGCACGTTCTCCGTAGGATGAAGATAGGGGCCACGGCGCTGGCGGGCGTTGCCGCGTTAATGGCGGTCATATTTGTAGCGCGCCAGATCCGGCTTCGCCGCCCCGCGGCGATACCCATCAAGCGTACGCAGGTCAGCCACTGGAACAAGCCCATGAATGCAGCCCGACTCTCCCCCGACGGAAACACCGTGGCGTTCACTTCGCCGGTGAGTGGGGTTGACCAGGTTTTCATGATGCTCGCGTCCGGCGGAGAGCCCATGCAATTGACCGGGGACCCTGGTGAAAAGTACGTTGATGGCTTCGCGCCGGACAGCCGGGAAATCTACTACGGTGGAACGCGCGGCCGGGACGAGGAGTGGGCAGTCCCCACTTTTGGCGGCGCACCCCATCGAGTTGCGTCCGGCCGCTGGCTGGCTGCCTCGCCCGATGGCGATTCACTTTTCTTTCTCGAGCCCGACAGCCGGGCGCTGATTCGTTCCTCGAAATCGGCGCCGGGCGAAGAGATGGTCCACTTTTTTCGGGACCCGCCGCTGGTGCCGTGGTCCATATTGCCTTTTCCCGATGGCCACAATCTGCTGGTGACCGCGGTCGAGCGGCCGGGCGATAGCCAAATTCATCTCTACCAAGTGAATGTGCCTACCCACGATGTGGCTGATCGAGGAGTTGTTTCTGGGTCTCCCACCGGCGGAGTGTGGGCCGATCCAGGGAATAGCCTGTTGTTTAGCCGCTCCGTGCGTGGCTTCACCCATCTGTGGAAGTACGATTTGGATGGCCATAGCTGGACGCAGGTTTCCTTTGGCCCCGGCCCGGACTCTTCCCCCATGCCTGACCCGACCGGAAAGGGCATTTATTATGTAGGGGGCAGCACCCCCGGCAGTTTGACGGTCTATCATGTATCGACGAAAGAATCTGTGGATATTGCCTTGCAGAACATATCGCAGCCGGTTATTTCACCAAACGGAAAGCGTGTGGCGTACATCTGGTACCCTGCGCCCGGACAAAGCGAACTATGGGTGTCGGAACTCGACGGTTCAGGCGCCCACAAGGTGGCCTCTGCCGGGAGCCTGGACACCGGCAGTTGGTCGCATGATAGCACTCAGATTTTCTATCTGGATTCCACCAGTGGAGTGAGGAAGGGTTTCGTCGTGGGGGCTGACGGCCGCGGCCTTCGCCCCATCGCCGCAGTGGGGGAGAGCCTCTTGACGGCGGTATGGTCGGCGGATGACCAATCACTCTACGTCAGTGGTGACCATGGGGGTATGCAAGCGAGTCTGTGGAAGGCACCGGCCGACGGTTCGGAGGCGCAAAAACTCATGGACGGCTGCGGTATTGCGTTGGACGCAGCACCGGACGGGAAACACCTCCTCAGTGCGGTAACCGCCGGCGACAACATGGGCATCTACCAAATCTCTGTCATCGCGAGGCAGTGCGCCCTCTTGCGGCCGGGGATCTCAACCCTCTCCGCCCGGTTTGCCGTGGATGGAGGATCCTTCCTCTACCCGCTTGCCACTCACAGCGATGTGACCTTTTACCGCCAAGGGTGGTCCGAGGGAAAACTGGTGGGCGAACCCGCGCCTGCTCTGGATCTCCCTTTTCCCTTCGGGATGTTTTACCCAGGCAATACGTACGACTTCGCGCGCGACCTCTCTTCGATTGTTTATGCCCGCTCCAGCCGGAAAGCAGATCTCTTCTTCCAGACCCCCGCGCCGTAACGACTCAAACCCCTTGCCTCTCACCCCGCGGGATTGGTACGATTTGCCCAGGGCGGAAGGGCCAAAGGCTCTGAGCCCGAGGAGGATTTTGGTGCCTAAACCAAGAGTAGCAGCGACATCAATTCTGGTTTTGGCGATGTGCCTGTTGGCGGTGGACTCGGTGAGTGCGAAGTTGGGCCACAAATCAACCCCGCCGCCGACGGCGTCGACCTCAGGGTACAAACCGGTCACCGTGTACGACGTGACGCGAGATCCGGCCAAAGATCTTCAGGATGCCATTGCCGAAGCCACACGAACGAACAAACGAATTTTGCTCGAGGTTGGGGGCGACTGGTGTGTCTATTGCAACATCATGGACACGACCTTTGAGAGTCACCCCGGCCTTAGGAAGGTCCGAGACGACTATTACGTGACCCTAAAAGTAAATTTCAGCAAGGAAAACCCGAACGACAAATTCCTCTCGAAATTTCCGCCAATTCCCGATTACCCCCATTTCTTCGTTCTGGACTCCAAGGGCGCCTTGCTGCGATCGCAACCCACCCACCGCTTTGAACACGGTAGGGCCTACAGTGTCGGGAAGCTCGACGCGTTCTTAAAAAGTTCGTCGCAGCCGCCTCGACATTGGCTTAATGAGGTGGATTAACTCACCGTAAGACGTTGTGACGTGAATGTAAATCAGGAGTCGAGCCGCGTTTCTCGACCCTTACCGGCGGAAGAGGGAGGAGAACCAACCGCGCTTTCGACCGTCGTCTTGATCATCGAACCAATCCGGTTGGGGAGGTAAGGGTTGTCCGTTAATGACGGCTTCCGGATTCTTGTTCATGATGAGGTCGGCGATGTCTTCTCCCTTCTCTTCCACTAACTTGCGGTAGCAGGGGGAGAGAAGCGGGGGGCGCCGTACGGTATCGTGGGCATCGCTGGCAAAGAAGTGAACGAAGCCGGAGTTGAGCAATTTTTCAGCATACTTTCGCGCCTTGGTACCAAATCCTCCCGTGTAAGATTGTGCTGTAACCTGCACCAGACATCCCATTGAAACCCAGTGCTCAAGCAGTTGCGGTTTGCGTTGCAGGAGGAGGTTCCTCTCCGGGTGCGTAATAATGGGGTGAATCCCCGACACCTGGATGTCGTAATAGACGCGGCTGAGGTGTTCAGGAATGAACTGATCGGGGAGTTCCACCAGAAGGTAGGAAGTCTGGTTAATGGTGAACTTTTTGGAATTCTGCGCGCAGTTCTGGATGTTGTCGTAGGAAAGATGAAAGTCACAGCCTAACATGAGCTTAGGCTTCTCCCCCACCTTCTCTTGCAGGTCGCGGAGCAGTTGCCGGTTGAGGTCCGGATCGAAAGTAAAAACATAATTGCTGTGCGGCGTCGCGACGAGATGCGTCGTTCCATCCTCTGCCGCCAGGCGGCACATCTCGACGGCCACATCCATTGATTTTGCCCCATCGTCAACACCGGGCAAAGGATGGGAGTGAATGTCAATCATATCGAGGCTCGGGAAATGGTACTGGGATCGCCTTGAACTTCCGGATCGACAGGGCGCAGTCACCTTCCTTCGTGGCGACTTATAACGCGGACGCCCAGTCCGAAAAGTCCGCGAGTCCGACCACAGTCTCTTAGCCCCAGAACAGTCGGACAATTAGTAATTCAGGATAGCATGCCAGCCGACGCGTTCGTCAACAAGATTAGCCTGCGGCAAAACGGCCACAGCATACAAATTGACCGAGCGCGTTTGCAGAATCCTGAATTTGGGATTTCAAATATAGAAGAAATCGATATCAACATCGTCCGCCCCGTGTTCTCCTGGAACGAACCTTAGGTTAAGTTAATTGCTCTTAGCAAGTTACAATCGTCGCACACTCAATCGAAATAGAGATTCAATTGGAATCCGGCTTGCTCTATCACGTAGGCGAGCCGACGTCGGACAAACCTAGAGGGTAGCCAGCGACGGCTCGGAGTTTAGACCCAAGACCCGACGCTTGGAGGGGGGAGAGAGCTTCCCCCTCATTTTATTTTTGGGGCTCAAACTTCCCGCTTGAACTTCCAAAGCTACGTAAATCTACCCGCCCACTCGTTAATGCCGGCCTTCCCTCGAACATGATCCGAGCCCTCATGACGTTGGATACCGGCATCCAAATGGTTCACTTCTTAGCAACGGGCATCGAGTTTGGCGCCATTTTTTCCCCAACATATTTGGGAAATTCGCATCAAAGTGGAGACGCGGGGATATGGAGACTAGAGATCATCGACGCAGGCGGTGCTCGGAATCGTCAAAGCGCAGTGCTAAATCCGCATCCACGGCTGAATCGCTCTACACCCCCGACAGACGCCGCGCTCCCCTCAACCGGCGGCAAGTCCATATCGAAACAAGGAATTAGCCGTCGATCGAAGTTTGACACATGTTAGGGGGTCTGTTAGATTTAAGGATTACTATCTTGCGAATCGCACTTATTGAGAAAGCCGAAGTCTTCTACGGAATAGTCCTTGCCTCCCTCCTTCTGGCTACGCCAGGATGCTTGGTGCGGAAGGTGACGCACGTTCACGCGCCGGGTCAAACCGCTCCAGCGCGCGATGCGAGTTTGGCCGAACTTGTCGCCAAGATCGACGGCTGGAGCAGCGAAATCCACACCATGACTGCCACGGTCGACCTTGAACCCACTACGGGATCGGTTTACTCCGGCGTCATCAAAGAGTATCACGATGTAAAGGGCTTCATTTTGCTGCGAAGACCCTCCACCCTCCGCATGCTGGGCCAAGCGCCGGTGGTTCGGACCAACATCTTTGATATGGTTGCGACCGGGGACGAATTCCGCTTGTACATTCCCAGCAAGCAAAAATTCATAATCGGAAAGACCACCGTCGAACATCCCGCCAAGAACGCGCTGGAGAACCTTCGTCCCCAGCATATTCTCCAGGCGCTGATTGTTCCCTCCATTGATGCCGACCACGAGACGCCCTATCGGGAAAAGCTCTCTCCCCGCAGTCAACCCAACAAGCACTACTTCGTGGTAAATATTATTGAACCCCAAACAGTGCGGCACGTGATCCTGCGACGCAAAGTTTGGTTCGACCGAGCTGACATGGAGTTGGCGCGGGTTCAGTTTTATGAGCCGGATGGCACTTGCACGGAAGATGTCCAATATTCCAACTATCAGGATTTTCAGGGCATCCACTATCCGACGCGAATCGAATTAAACCGGCCGGAGGACGATTACGAGGTCACCATCACGATTGAAAAGGCGACTTTCAACCTCCCCATCCCCGCGGAGAAATTTGACCTGAAGCAGCCCGCGGGCTCGGAATTGATAAATCTGGACGCCGAGAAACCGGAGGGAAACCCTCTTGGTAAATAAACTGATCGTTTCCAACATCCTGCATCGGCCCATCCGGACAGCGGTCAGTGTACTGGCGGTCGCCATTGAAGTAGCAATGGTCGTCATGGTCGTCGGCCTTTGTCATGGACTCGTAAACGATAGCGCCCATCGGGTGGAGGGCGTGGGCGCTGACATCTTGGTGCAACCCCCCGGCGCGTCTTTCCTCATGGGCATGTCGCAAGCTCCCATGCCCATCAGGCTTGGCGACCGGTTGGCAGAATTGCCACGCGTGCTGGCCGTGGCGCCTGTGTTCTTTCTCGTCAACTCCGTGCAGTCCCTCAGCATCGTCTACGGTATTGACTTGGCCAGTTTCGATCGGGTCTCGGGCGGCTTTGTTTATCATGAAGGTGGACCCTTTCAGGCGCCGTACGACATCCTGGTAGACGATATTTATGCCAAGTCTCACCACACTAAAGTAGGGCAGACTATCAACTTATTGAACCATGATTTCCGCGTCGTGGGAATTGTGGAACACGGCAAGGGCGCGCGCATGTACATCCCCCTGACCACCGCCCAGGACATGATGGGATCGGAAAACAAAGCCTCCATATTCTTCGTCAAATGCACCGACCCCGCTTTCAGGGAACAAACTGCCGAGGCCATTCGCACACTCTTGCCGTCTAATTACTCCGTCACCCGGATCCAGGAATACATGCAATTGATGACTTCGAATAATCTCCCCGGCCTGAATTATTTCATTACCGCCATGATTCTAATCGCGGTCGGGATCGGGTTTCTCGTCATCTTTCTTTCGATGTATACGACCATTACCGAGCGTACCCGCGAGATCGGCATTTTGAAATCGCTAGGAGCGTCAAAGACGTATATTATCTCGGTCATACTAAGAGAAGCGGGGCTGTTGACTGGGGTGGGCATTATTGCCGGGTGTGTCGGATCGTTGATTATGCGCAAAGCGTTCCTGGCACTCTTCCCGACGCTGGCCATTCAACTCACTTGGGACTGGCGCCTCTACGCGGCCGGTCTGGCGCTCGTGGGAAGTATCGTTGGAGCTTTCTACCCTGCTTTGCGGGCGGCCCGACTTGACCCGGTGGATGCCCTCGCGTACGAGTAACCCGCCCGGCCCGCGGTACGTCTGCGATTATAGGCCGAGAGTGCCCGTAGCCCCGATACTTCACCTTGCGCCGCAACCAGCCGAGGGAAAACGTAAGGATCACGTGGAACCCATTATTTACACCACCGGCCTGACGAAGACCTATCGCATCGGCAAGGTCGATGTGCCCGCGCTCCGGGGCGTGGACTTGGTGGTTCAGGAGGGGGAGTTCGTCGCGGTGGTCGGGCCTTCGGGGTGCGGCAAGTCAACCCTTCTGCATGTCTTGGGCGGGCTGACCGGTCCCACGGACGGCCAAATGTGTGTCGACGGCAACGACTTTAGAAAGATGTCTGACTCCGACCGCACGCGCTTTCGCCGCCACAAGATTGGGTTCGTCTTCCAACGGTTCAACCTTTTGCCCACCCTTTCGGCGCGCGACAACATTGCCATTGCCCAGCACATTCAAGGCAATGGATTCAACCCGCATCGTTTCGAAACCGTCACCCGATTATTGGGAATCGAGGGCAAACTGAGTCACCGCCCCTTCGCACTTTCCGGGGGCGAGCAGCAGCGTGTGGCGATTGCCCGAGCGGTGATTTGCGAACCCAAAATCCTGTTGGCCGACGAGCCCACCGGCAACCTGGACACGGAGAACTCCCAAGCGGTGCTCGACATGCTGCGCGAGCTCAACCGCACCTTCCGCCAGACCATCTTGATGATCACTCATAACCCTGAGGCTGCCGGCGTCGCCGACCGGATCATCCGCATGCGGGACGGGCGAATTATTTCCGATTGATTCTTGCCGCGTTTCTGGCTATTTTTCCAGGGTACGAGTTATGTCCTCACGCACCAACATTCACGAACATGCTCTCCCACACACGGCAACTCGGGAAGGTGAGTCCTCCTTGTATAAGGTGTGGTCTAAAATCAAGCTCGTGATCACCCGCAGCATTTTCTGGTCTTACGAGCGCGGGAGCTGGCAGTACGACGTGATCGTGCTGGCGATTCTGGCCTTCATATTTCTTTCCCCGCGCGCCTGGTTCAACGATCGCCCCACGTTGCAATTGACCGACTTGCGCCATCAACAGGGCATCGTGGAAATGGGCCGCGTCAATAACGACGTGCGCTATCTGGTGGATGCTCGATTGGTGGATTCCCTCGGGCAGAAACCTGAAGACTCCATCCCCATGATTCTCCAGCAACATCTGCAAAAGTCCTTCACGGTAAAATCCATTGACCCGGTTCGGGACCGCCATCAGGTTATTCTGGGCTATACTGTGATGGTGGAGGAATAACTTAGCCGTCGGCGGGATTTGGCCTCCCAGGTCGCATCGGCCGGACGGGTTTCCTATTTTATGCAAGCTAGTTTCAAAACCTGGATGTGCATGCTGCTGGCCGGCGCCATGGCCTTGGCGCTCGCCCCACGCGCCGGTGCTCGAAAGGGCAGGCACCCCACCGACCTCGCGGAAATCCTTTTCAATATGAATGAGGCGTCCAAACGGCTGAGAACCGTTGCGGCCAATCTGGAATATACCAAGGTCACCGTCCTAGTCGATGACAAGTCAACCGAATCCGGCCAGTTTTTTTACCGCAAGGGAAAGACGACGGAAATTCGCGTAAACATCCAGAAGCCGGATACCAAAGTGCTTCTCCTCGAGAAGAACAAAGGTGAGATGTATTTTCCCAAGATCAACCAGATTCAAGAGTTTGACCTGACGCAAAAGAGCGATCTGGTGCAGCAATTCTTGCTTCTGGGGTTCGGCACCGATACCAATGAATTGAAGAAGGCCTATAACATAACGTACGTGAAGGAAGAAGACTTGGAAGGCGACACCACCGTGCTGCTGGAACTCGTGCCCCGCAAGGACTCCGGCGCCGCGCAGATTACTAAGCTCCAACTCTGGGTTAATGAGGAATCCTGGCTGCCTGCGCAGCAAGAATTCTTTCAGCCAGGCGGCGATTACCTCATCGCTCACTATTCCGGCGTAAAGGTGAATTGGCCTCTCCCCGGCTCCACCTTTGAATTGGATGCTCCCTCCAGCGCTAAACGCGTTAAGATGAATTGATGGCTGGCCGTCCACATCAAGCTGGGCCAGTTTTCGAGCGCTAAGAATAATCCCCAATAGAAATCCAACTTACTCGGGTACCCTGAAACCTCGGGGCGCCGTGCTTGCAAAAGGGGAATGGAGGATTAAACTTTGAGTTTCGCCAGAACATACGACGTGGCAGTGATCGGGGCGGGAGTCTTCGGCGCGTGGTCGGCGTACCACCTGCAACGCCGCGGAAGCAAAACTATTCTGGTTGATTCCTACGGCCCATCGAATAGCCGCGCCAGTTCCGGCGGAGAGTCTCGCGTCATCCGCATGGGCTACGGCAGCGACGAAATCTACACCCAATGGTCCATCCGCTCCCTGGTGCAGTGGAAAGAGTTTTTTCAATCGGCCGGTGAGCAACTGTTCCATCCCACGGGTGTGCTTTGGCTGGCCAAAGACGGCGATCGGAACGTCGCCGCAAGCCTGGAGACGTTATCTAAAGCCGGTGTGAAGGCGGAGAAGCTCTCGCTCCAGGACATGGAAAAGCGGTTTCCTCAAATCGCGGTGGATGACCTCGCCTGGGGGCTTTATGAACCTGACAGCGGCGTATTAATGGCTCGGCGTGCGGTGCAGGCCGTCGTGTGTGAGGCGGCCAAGTTGGGTGCCGATTACGTTCAAGGCGCGGTTCAGGCACCCACAGGCAATGGCCAAATTCGCTCCGTAACCACGTCGACCGGCGAGACGATTCAGGCCGGGATATTTGTGTTCGCTTGCGGAGCGTGGCTGCCCAAGGTTTTTCCGGACTTGCTAGGACCGCGCATCTTTCCGACTCGGCAGGAAGTTTTCTACTTCGGTGTCCCAGCCGGAGTCGCGTCCTTCCGGCCTCCCGCCTTTCCTGTCTGGATGACCATGGGTGAAGTCTACGGGCTGCCTGATCTGGAAAACCGCGGCGCAAAAATCGCCTGCGACCGCCATGGTCCGGCCATAGATCCAGACAATGCCGAACGCACGCCTGGCGCGGAGTCTCTGGCGGAGATGCGCGCCTACCTTGGACGCCGCTTCCCTGCCCTGCGCAATGCGCCGCTGGTCGAGTCGCGCGTGTGTCAGTATGAAAACACTTCGAATGGCGACTTCCTGATCGACCGCCACCCGGATTTCTCCAACGTGTGGTTGGTCGGAGGAGGGTCCGGGCATGGATTTAAGCACGGCCCGGCGCTGGGTGGGTATGTGACGGCCCGCATCTTGGAGGGCGACCCGGTCGACGCGCGCTTTTCTCTCGCCACCAAGGCGACCCTCCAGAATCGGGCGGTGTATTAATCAGAAGTCAACGGAACGTCGCGGGAATGCGAATGCTTCATCCCTTGCGCTTCGCCTGATCGGCAACCGCCTGCGCCGCGCGAGCCACGGCGTCGGGGTCGCCCAGGTAGTAGTGGCGCAGGGGCTTCAGATTTTCATCGAGCTCGTAGACGAGCGGAATTCCTGTCGGAATATTCAATCCCACAATTTCGGCTTCCGCAACGTTATCCAGGTACTTCACGAGCCCGCGCAGGCTGTTGCCATGGGCGGCAATGATCACCCGCTCGCCCGATCGCACCACCGGAGCGATGGTTTCATGCCAGTAGGGCAGCGTGCGCGCGATCGTGTCTTTAAGGCACTCATGAAGCGGCAAATCCGCGGCGCTCAAGCCCGCGTAGCGGGGATCCTTGCCCGGGTAGCGATCGTCGTCTAGCGTCAGCGGCGGCGGTTGAATATCGTAACTGCGCCGCCAGATCTTCACCTGCGCCTCGCCGTATTTCTCCGAGGTTTGCGCCTTATTCAATCCCTGCAGCGCGCCGTAGTGGCGCTCGTTCAACCGCCAGGTGTTGTGGATCGGAATATACATCTGGTCCATTTCTTCCAGCGCCACCCACAGCGTCTTGATGGCGCGCTTCAGCACCGAGGTATAGGCCACATCGAAGACAAAACCGTCTTTGCGAAGCTGGCGGCCTCCGTCGATGGCCTCCTGAAGACCCTTTTCGCTGAGCCCCACATCCGTCCATCCGGTAAAAAGATTTTCCTTGTTCCAAACACTCTCTCCGTGCCGCAGCAGAACAAGCTTAAACATGAATGCGTCTCCTTTAATGATCGTCCGTGCCAAAATCCGAGCCGGACATTATATGCGGATTCGGCCGCTCCGTGTGGGATGTCGTCCGCCGCGGAGCGGCCGCAGCGCGGACGACTTGCGGGAACCGCGCAAGGTTTTGCCATATAATGGCCTGCTGATCGCGGGGAAATGGGCGTTTTGACGGGCTGCCTCAGTTTATGAGGATCACGTCAGATCAATCCGCCAGGTTGGGACGAGACCTTGCCCGCAATCGACCGCAGATGGAGTCCGCGCGTCGTGTTCGCTTAGGGGAGAGAGGGTCATCATGCCAATGAAATCTTGGAAAGTGACTGTTATCGGGCTTGCGGCGTGCCTCGCGAGTTGGTCTAACGCCGCGGCAGCGCAAAGGGCCCAAGCGGACGGCGCGAACGTCCGCATCGAGTTCAACGACGTGCTGCACAGTCGCGTGGTGGCCAAATTCGACGGCAAGGAAATTCCGATTGGCGACTTCGCGCCTTCGGAGTCCATCACGGTCGGGGGAAAGGAAATTCAAGATTTCACTCTGCACGAGGTGAATCACGAGAGCGTCCATGATGCGATGTGTACCGGGCAGCGGGTCACTCTCACCGGTATTGCGGCGTCCCTGAGGAAGACCATTGCCGTGACCACCTGCGCCGAGTTTCCGCAGATGGCCATTTTCGAAGTGCAATACACCAACACCGGAAGCTCCAGTCTGGCCGTGGACGGCTGGACCAATCAGCGCTACTCCATCTCGGCCGGCCAGGGTACCGGCGAGCCTGCGTTCTGGTCGTACCAGAGTGGATCTTACGAGAAGAGGCCGGACTGGGTGCTGCCGTTGAAACCAGGTTTCCATCAGGAAAACTATCTGGGGATGAACGCCACCGATTACGGAGGGGGAACGCCCGTCGTGGACGTCTGGCGGAGAGACGTGGGTATCGCCGTGGGTCACCTGGAGATGAGCCCCAAGCTCGTCTCGCTTCCCGTCGCCATGCCGGACCAGCAGCACGCCACCGTGGCCGTGCATTTCAAGCTGAATCGGGAATTGAAGGCGGGAGAAACGATCAAGACGTTTCGGACGTTCGTCATGGTTCATCAGGGTGATTACTTCCGCAGTCTGGTGGAGTATCGGCAGGTAATGGTCAAACAAGGTGTGGTGTTCAAGCCTTCGCCGGACGACGCCTTTGGACCCATCTGGTGCGCCTGGGGCTTCGGCAGGAAATGCACTCCCACGCAGGTTTACAACGCCTTGCCTATCGTGAAAAAGCTGGGCTTCCGGTGGGTCACCCTGGATGACGGATGGCAGACCTCCGAAGGGGATTGGTTCCTGAATCCCGAGAAATTTCCCGGCGGCGACCGTGACATGAAAGCGATGGTGGACCGGATTCACGCCGAAGGATTCAAAGCTCAGCTCTGGTGGGCGCCTTTGTCGGTTAAGCCGGACACGCAATTGATGAAGGAGCACCCGGAGTATCTGCTGCTCAATGCCGACGGATCGAAGCAGAAAATTTCCTACTGGAACGCGTGGTATCTCTGTCCCGCCGATCCCGCCGTGGTGGAGTACCACAAGGCCATTGTCGTCAAAGCGCTGCGGGATTGGGGTTTTGACGGCTTGAAGCTCGACGGACAATTCATGAACGGTGTGCCCCCGTGTTACAACCCCGCCCACCATCACGCGACGCCCGAGGATGCGGTCGAGGCGCTGCCCCAATTCTTCAAAGCGATCTACGACACGGCGCTCAGCATCAAGCCCGACGCGCTGGTGGAGTTCTGCCCGTGCGGGACGGCGTACTCGTTCTTCACCATGCCCTTCATGAACATGTCAGTTGCCTCCGACCCCGAGAGTTCCTGGCAGGTCCGTCTGAAGGGAAAAACCCTCAAGGCCTTGATGGGTGATTCCATCGCCTACTTCGGAGACCACGTGGACATGAGCGACGGGGGCGACGACTTCGCCTCGACGATTGGGGTGGGCGGCGTGGTGGGCACCAATTTCACCTGGCCCGTCGGGTCTGCCCGGCGGACAAAGCTGGATTTGACCCCTCAGAAAGAAGAAATCTGGGACAAATGGATCAAAATCTATAAGGCCGAAATGCTCCCCCGGGGCGAATATCTGGGAACGTTGTATGACATCGGCTTTGATCGGCCGGAAGCACACGCCATCCGCAAGAATCAGAATATGTTCTACGCCTTCTACGCACCCCAGTGGAACGGCAAGCTGGAATTGCGCGGATTGGAGAAGCGAGCCTATCGCCTGACGAACTATGAGACGGGAGAAGAGTTGGGGACGGTGCAAGGCCCCACGGCCACATGGACTGCCCAATTTCAGAAACACCTGCTGCTCGAGGCAACAGCCGAATAAGACGAAGGCATAGATCGAGATAACTTCGGGCGCACTCAGCGCATCAGCGCTTGGAAACCGGCGGTGGGCAGCGGCTACGGCTCGGCCGTGAAGTTCGTCGCGAGGATTGAAAAGGGCGATCCAGTAACTGGTGTCCGCGAAGATGCTCTTCATGGAGTTACTTTTAATGTGCCGTAAAGGTAATGATCGAGGTCCCTCGCGAGGTCCGTCGGGACGCGCTCCCATTCCTCATCTGGAACGTCCTGGGCGATGGCGGCGAAGGCCTTATCAAGGGAGGACGCAGGGGTTGGGGCGCGTAAAACCGCTATCGGCTGGGCATCGTGCTCGATCACAACCTCGTCGCCGGCGCGTATGTGATCCAGTAATGCGCCAAAATCGCTTTCCGCTTCCTTGGCCGAAATGTGGATTACGCGATTTCCCATGCCCTCATTATACACTGGCTGGCCGGTGGCCACGGTCGGAAACGCCGCCTTCACCAAGCGTAGCGCGACCCGTTCTTTAGCTCCGCGGCTCTTCCATCCAGGCCAACGAAAACCCCCGGACCTACAGAAAAGGTCCGCGCGACTTGCTTCGTGACAGACGGCCCCGGCATACGGTAGTGTCGAAGAAGAAGGAGCCGCTGCTGTGACCGTTACTTTACATCTTAATCCCGAAGTGGAAAAAGGGCTGACGGCGCGAGCGCGTGCGCTGGGTATGTCGCTGGATGACTACATCCAAGAACTTGTGGCCAAAGAGGCGGCTTTGTCCGTCGCAGCAGTTCCTTGCGCGACTCCTAGGCGGTTTGACAATCTTTCCGACTTATTACTCAACTCCCCCTTTGCCGGGGCCAATCTTGACCTCGAGCGATCTAAAGACTTCCCCCGCCCGGTTGATTTTCAATGAGCGGTTTCCTGATCGATATAAATGTTCTATCGGAGTAGCAGGGCATTTATCTCCTGACGTTGGAACGCAGCTCCAGTAACTCGTCATTGCCCCCTTGCATTCGGCGGCGACTCTGTGTATCGTGGGTTTCGGGTAGAACGTCAATCAACAACAATTGAGAAGGGGGATCAATGGGGAAGCACCTCGCTTTTGCGCTGATTCTCGCCGTTTCCGTCGCTGCCACCGGACAGGCTGCGACCTACAACTTGATCGACCCGGTAGTGGCGGGGTTGGTCAGCAGCTCATCAGTCACAACGAACACCAACACCATTGCCGCAGCCACGACGGGAGTGGTCAAGGGAGCGGCTGCCGACGGCACAACCCAGGTCATCCTGCGCGTTCCCGCTTCGAACGCGGGCCAACAGTTCACCGTGACCGTCATCAATGATGCGAACTCTCCCAGCACCTCGGTACCGAATGATGGCGGAGTGTTCGCGTTGGGGGGCACCCCCAGTTCGGCTGCGAGTTCACTCGTTGTGACCGCTGTCACGACGACCGCGGGAGCGGAAGCCTTCGCGATTTATCTTGCGCCGGTGAATTTCTCGCGTTCCTCGGCGGACAACGCTTTGACGACGCGGAGCGTGACTTTGCGGGTGTCGTCGGCGTCGGTCGTAACCGGCACGGCCGGCGTTACGGTGGCGCGGCCTCCGGTGGTGCTCGTCCACGGTCTTTGGGGAAGCGCGGCGAGCTTCAATAACTTCACGCCTCTGACCACCGACAAGCTTTTTGATATCAACTACGCGACTTACAACAACGCCATCACTGGAATTACGAGTACGACACCTTCGCTTTCGAGTACTTCGGGAATTGAGGCAAATTCCCTGGGGTTTGCCTATAACGCCCCTTCGGTGCTGGCGCAGATCAACAATTTTATTGCGGGGTACCGCGCGAGCGCGAACGTGGCCTCGGTAAAGGCCGACATCGTCGCGCACAGCATGGGCGGTGACGTCTCACGCACGATGTATCTGCTGTCGAACTTCCTGACCAATACGACGTTTCCGACGTATGGCGCCGGGCCCATCAACAAGCTGATTACGGTCGCCACGCCGCATCTCGGCACGCCGGTCGCTGCCGACTTGCTGGCCAGCAACAACGCCTGTGTACGCAATGTTCTGGCGTCGGACTCGGACTATGCGCTTGCGTCCATCACCTTCTCCGGGCAAACGGCGGATGGCGCGGTAGGAGACCTGGAAGGCAATGGGTTCGGCAGCAGCTTGAGCACTGCGCTTTCCAATTTGAAGCCCAGTCAACCTTTCAAAACGGCCTATATTGCCGGAATTGCAACCTCCACAAACCTGAACGGCCTGAGTTGCATCTTCTGCACCGCCGAACTGGTGAGAGCCCTGTGCTCGGGCAATCCGCTCGCGGGGGACCTGACGGCGGCGAAGTGGACCACGATTTATGGGCAGAGCAATGACACCATCGTGCCGATCGATAGCGCGCTGAACAACCTCACGGGGCAGCAATTCTCCGGGGTCATTCATACCGCGGCGCTGGAGACCCTGGATTTCAAGGGGCCGTCGGTGCTCGATGCCGCATCGAAAATTTCGACGGAGGTCATCAACCTGCTGAACGAGCAGCCAACGGGCAGCGATTTTCACTAGAGGGCTTTGCGCGAATTTGTGGAGTTACGAGGGTCATGGTGCAATTTGACGTAGAGGCGGCTTTATGCCGCCACTTTTCGCCGCCAAATGGCGAGGTAAACTCGCCGCTACAACGTCAAACGGCGCCACGACTGTTACGAGGCGAGCTTTTGCAGGCAGTTGGGGCGGCGATGGTCTTGCAAAATTTCAAGCAACGCGCGATGAGCGAAGGGAGGACGGCATGAGCATCATGCAATACAGGTGGAGAGTCGCAGGCAGTTTGATTCTCGCGGCGGTAATGGTCGCGGCTTCTGCCCGCGCGCAGCAAACCCGGGTTCACTTTGTGTCGCCCGCGGCGGGCACGATCGTCCATCCCGGGCAGACGGTCACGATTGCAGTCTCGGCGGATTCATCCGTAGCAAAGCTCGCTCTGCTCGGGCAGCATCCACTGCCTGTTAGCCAGGTTGTCGCGCCCGGCTTGGGTGTCGCACAACCGTTCGAATTTCAGCTCAAGATTCCCTCGGACATCCGGCCCGGCCCCTACCGCGTGACGGCGATCGGGTCACTCGCTGGAGGCGAACCGGTATCGGAGTCGCTGGTGCTGAACGTGGAGAAGGCAGAAGAACCCACGCGGATTTGGGCCAAGCCGTCAACGATTCTCTTCTCGGCCGCGGGAGAGCGAATTCCGGTGCGCGTGCTCGGCGCATTTGGCGACGGCTCACAGGAAACGCTGACGAAGTCCACGAAGACCACGTACACATCCGCAGATCCGAACGTCGCGACCGTGAGTGCCGATGGCTTGGTAACGGCGGTCGGACCCGGAAAGACAAGCATTCAAGTCCGTACGCCGACCCACGATTTTTCGATCCCGGTGACCGTGCCGGACGGATCAAAGAACGAGTGACGCAGCGCGGACCTGTTCGGTGGGTCCGCGGCTGTTCCGCGAAGGGCAACTAAACACTCCTAGCTCCCACACGAGATCTGCCGACCGGGAGCAACGATGTTCGCGCCGATACTCTGTGTTTTGCTAAACGGGAGTCGCACCCGCCCTGCGGTACGGGTATCTAATTTTTCCGGGCGGTGATGCCGGACGCGAAATCGCTCCGAGGTGTAATCATGATTGAATCTTCGGATTTGCGGATGGCGAGAATTCCACTGAACCACGGAACTGGCCAGATGCCCGCACTCGGCTTTGGCACCTTAATTCCCGACCCGGCCGTGACGATAACTGCGACCAGAGACGCACTGGAAGCCGGATTTCGACATTTCGATTGCGCGGAACGTTACGGGAATGAGCGCGAGGTAGGCAGGGCGCTCGGAGCAGGGCTTGCCGCGGGAGCGATCGCGCGCGAAGACATTTTTGTTACCACCAAGCTGTGGAACACCAACCACCGGCCCGAGCGCGTCGAACCGGCTTTCGAAGCGAGTCTCGCGAGACTCGGGCTCAAGTATCTCGATCTCTACCTCATTCATACTCCCTTTGCATTTAAGCCCGGCGACGACCAGGACCCGCGGGATCAAACCGGTAATGTCCTTTACGACCACGACGTGACTTTGCTCGACACCTGGAAAGCGATGGAAAGTCTCGTGGACCATGGTAAGTGCCGGGCCATCGGAATTTCGGACATCGGTTTAAACGAACTGAAGCCTCTCTATGAATCAGCGAGAATCAAGCCCGCCGTGGTCCAAGTAGAAGCACATCCGTATCTGCCGGAAACAGAGCTACTAGGATTCTGCAAGGGGAAAGGCATCTTGTTTTTGGCTTTTGCCCCCTTGGGTCACGGGATGAAGCCGGGGCCGCTCGATGATCCAATCATTTCGGCTATCGCCGCGCGAATTGGAAAGACCCCGGCACAGGTACTGCTGGCTTGGGCGGTGCAGCGCGGCACCGCTGTACTGACCACGTCTAAGAACGCGGCCCGCGCGAGGCAGAATTTCGATATCTCACCCCTTCCGCAAGACGCGCTTGATGAAATCAATCGAATTCAGACCAGGCAGAGGCTGAATGAGGTGGTGAAAACCGGCAGCCCGGGCTTCATTCCACGAAAGTAGAGGAAGTTGGAAATAACACTTCAGCTCAAGCAGTCCGTGCAAGAAGAACAAATCCGTACGGTCCTCGACGCGCACTGGCACGCCTCGGCAGCGGGCGATGCAAACGCGGAACACGATACTTACTCTTGTCAAATTGAAGGCTCAAGATGAACGATCAACAGAAGAAAGAGCAGTATTCTGGGGTGCGAGATCAAGAGATCCGTGCGGCGCTGGATCGGCACTGGGCGGCGTCCGACGCCAACGATTTTGAAACGGAGCACCGCATCTATCACGAGGACGCGGTGCTGGAATACCCGCAATCAGGCGAGCGGACCCGCGGTCGGCGCAACATACAGAACTTACGCGCTAGTCAGCCGAGCAAAAAGCGGTTTGCCGTCCGACGAATCATTGGCGGTGGTGATCTTTGGATCACCGAATTCATCCTGACCTATGACGGCAAACCGTCCTACACCGTGAGCATCATGGAGTTCAGGGGCGAGAAGGTTGCGCGGGAAACACAATACTTTGCCGATCCATTCGTGGCTCCTGCATCGCGCGCTCAATGGGTTGAACGGATGGACACGTAATCTCGAGGCGAGGGCATTCGCTAACGACGCCATCGTTTGCGGTTTGCAGCAACATTGTAGAGATCGGAGATTAACGCCCGAGACCCGCTAAGTTCTGATGAACGCGGTTGCCGGAGAAGTCGAACTCTACGCTAGGGGATAGCGTTACCGTACATCCTCCGATGGGGGAAAACAGGTGGATTGGAATCGGTTGGTCCAGTTTGCGCTGCTGGGTAGCGGTGATTTGGAACAAACTGCCGTCCTGCTGGTACGCGTTTCGCTCGGGCTGTTCTTCGCCATCTCCGGGGCAAACAAATTGTTTGTCGCCGGAAGAACGCAAACGATGTACAAAACGCTCGTTGAGGCCAAAGTCCCATTTCCCCGCCTGATGACCTATTTCGTGTCGGGTGTCGAATTCGCTGGCGGAGCCTTGCTGACCGCGGGGTTTCTTTCGAGCCTGACCTGCATGGCTTTATTGGTCGATATGATTGTCGCCATCCTGACCACCAATCTTTCCGCCATGCCTAAAGGGCTTTCACCCTTTAACTGGCTCGACGATTTCCTCTACCTTCCGGAAGTCCTGTACGTGCTCTTCTTTATCTGGCTGATCTGCTCTGGTCCGGGAAAGTTCAGTGTCGATCACTGGCTCGCCGGCAAGCTACTGACGTGATCGATCGACGAACCAGTCGGTTGCTAAACAAGAGTTTGGTGGTCATTACCAGGATGTTTCAGCCGTTCGCGTGACGCCACACTGAGGATGTCCCTTCGGGAGATCGCAGACTTCAACGGGCCGAAGTCTGCGCCAGCCGCGAAAGGAGAGCTGAACGATGTCGCAAAATAAGATTTCCGGCGGTGTGGTGCACGAACTGCCCGCAGATTTGAAAAGGGCACTCACGTCCGACGCGCGAGCGTTAACAGCATGGAAGGATATTACTCCGCTCGCACGCAACGAGTGGATATGTTGGATTGAGTCAGCTAAAAAGGCGGAAACCAGAAGCCGCCGGATCGAGTGGGGCTGTGCGAGCCTTAGGGATGGGAAACGACGCCCCTGTTGTTGGCCCGGATGCCCCCACCGCTGATTCAAACGTTGTCAAACTGGACATTGCGGCGGGGGACTGGAGTCGGCCAACTTCCGGTTTCCGTGATCCAGGATGAATAAGACAGTGTCGGCGTATTCAGGTCAGCCTCGCCGCGCTGCATCGATGGCGGCGATGTCGATCTTCTTCATCGGCATCATCGCCTCGAAGGCTCGCTTTGCCTCACTGCCACCCGCGGCGAGCGCATCCATTAGCGTGCGCGGGGTGATCTGCCAGGAGAGGCCCCAGCGGTCCCTGCACCAACCGCATTGGCTTTCCGTCCCGCCACTGCCAACGATCGCGTTCCAGTAACGGTCCGTCTCTTCCTGGTTGTCCGTCGCAATCTGGAAGGAAAAGGCCTCGGTGTGCTTGAACGCCGGACCGCCGTTGAGACCGAGACAGGGAATGCCCAGGACGGTGAACTCGACCGTCAGCACATCGCCCTTCTTGCCGCCTGGATAGTCACTGGGAGACTTGTAAACAGCGGCTACTTTACTGTCCGGAAAGGTGGCGGCGTAGAACTGCGCCGCCTCATGCGCGTCTTTGTCAAACCAGAGGCAGATCGTATTCTTTGGCTTCATGTCCGTGTGCTCCTTGTATTCGATCGGGGCGAAACTCGCGGTCTTTGCTTCGGTCCGTATCCGTGGACCGCCGGTTCATCGGCTGATTTGATCCAGCCGACGTCTCAAATTGGTTGCCGCCCGTCCTGCCCTCTAAATCATATCACTGGCCGAATGCCGTTGCACCGAGGTGCCAGGCGCGGTAGACCACTGCGGACCTATCGAACAGGCGCTACCTCGCTGGCTTCACACGCTCAGCCTGCCGGCTGGTCCTCGGCCAGTTCGCGGGCAATTTCCAGAAAGCCTTGGGCGGCGGCGGATAGCGCGGCGTGGCGGCGATAGGTCAACCGCAGCTTGCGCTGGATGCGCAAATCGGTAACGGGCACGGCGACGAATTCCTGCCGGGCCAACTCTTCCTGGACGCACATGCGCGGCACGAACGCTACGCCCATCCCCATCGCCACGAACTTCTTGATCGTCTCGATGGTGGGCAGCTCCGCGGCGATCTGGAGCGGCGTGTGGTGCCGGGCGAAGGCTTCAACAACGCGCTGGCGGTAGGGCGATGAAATGTTGTGCGCGATGAACTGCTCCCGCCCGAGTTCGCGAATGCTGACGCCCGCTGAGCCGGCCAAGCCGTGGGCGCGCGGCACGATCAGGCAAAGTTCATCCACGCTCACCACCGCCGATTCCAGGTCCGGATTCTGCGGGTTATACGACAGGACGCCCAGGTCGATTTCATAGCGCAACAGCGCGCTGGGAATTTCGCGCGAAAGGCTGCGCTTCACGGCCACTTGCACGCGCGGGTGGCGATCGCGGAATCGCTTGAGAACGGGAAGTAGGTAAAGCGCGGTGCTCTCGTTGGCCCCAATGGTGACCTTGCCGCTCTCGAGCGCCCGCAGCTCCGCCAGCGCCGAGCGCGCTTCCTCGCGGAGGTTCAGGACCTTTTTCGCGTAGTCGTAAAAGAGCCGGCCGGAGGCGGTCAGCACACCACTCTTAGTCGAGCGGTCAAGCAGCGGCTCGCCCGCCCATTCCTCCAGGCGATGGATCGCCTGACTCACGGCCGGCTGGGTGCGTAACATGCGTAGGGCGGCGCGCGAAAAGCTCTTCTCCTCTGCCACGGCGACAAAAGCCTCAAGCTGAGTTATTTCCAAGGGCGGCTCCTATAATAATTCCTTATGATATCAGAAAAATTATAAACTTGACGCGGCCATCCGACCGGTCGGACAATCAGGTTCGAATCGAAGGTCCGGAGCTGGTTCGCCATTTTGTGGGTTGTAGTGGGCATTTGCGGTTTATCCACGATGCTCCTTACCGTCGCCCCCCTGCGTTATAGGAGGAAGAATGCCGGAAAAAGTCTTCATCTTTGACACCACATTGCGAGACGGCGAGCAATCTCCCGGGTGCAGCATGAACCTGCCGGAGAAAATCGAAATGGCGCGCCAACTCGACCGCTTGGGCGTAGACATTCTGGAAGCGGGATTCCCCATCGCATCACACGGCGACTTTGAAGCGGTGACCGCCATCTCGGCGGAAATCCGGCGACCCATCATCGCAGCGCTGGCGCGGGCCAATCAGCTTGACATCGACCGCGCCTGGGAAGCACTGCAAGGCGCCGCGCGGCCGCGCATCCACACCTTTCTCGCCACCTCCGACATTCATCTTCAATACAAGCTGCACAAGACGCGCGAGGAAATCCTGAGGATGATCAGTTGGGCTGTGGGCCACGCCAAGTCCAAGTGCCAGGACGTGGAGTTCTCTCCCGAGGACGCGGGGCGCACCGATCGCAGCTACTTGATCGAGTGCTGCCACGCGGCCGTCGAGGCCGGCGCCACTGTGCTCAATCTTCCCGACACGGTGGGGTTCTGCCTCGAGCCGGACTACGAGCAAATGTTCCGCGACGTGAAAACGCGCGTGCCGGGCATGGACCACGTCACGCTGAGCACCCACACGCACGACGATTTGGGAATGGCGGTGGCCAATACCCTGGCGGGAATCCGCGGCGGCGCACGCCAGGTGGAAGTCACGATCAACGGCATTGGCGAGCGCGCGGGCAATGCGGCGCTGGAAGAAGTGGCGATGACCCTCTACGTTCGGCGCGACGCGCTGCCTGTCTTCACCGATATTCACACCGAGGAAATCTACGCTTCCAGCCGGATGCTCACCCGGCTGACCGGCATGGCCGTGCAACGCAATAAGGCCATCGTGGGCCGCAACGCCTTCGCCCACGAAGCGGGAATCCACCAGGACGGCATGCTCAAGAACGCCATCACCTACGAGATCATTACGCCACAGACAGTGGGCATGCCGTCAAACTCGATCGTGCTGGGGAAACATTCCGGCCGGCACGCCCTGGCCAAACGGTATGAGGAACTGGGATTCCAACTGGCAAAGCCTGAACTTGAGCGCGCCTACGTCCTGTTCACGCAACTGGCGGACCGCAAGAAAAACATTTACGACGAAGATTTGTTGGCCATCGTGAACGAGGGATTCCAGCATATTCCGGAGATGTTCGCGCTTAAACTTTTCCAAAGCGTCTCGTCCAACGATGGACGTTCTACCGCCACCGTTGAGCTCGAAAAGGATGGTGAAACATTTCACGATTCGGCCACTGGAGAAGGTCCGTGCGATGCGGCCTTTCGCTCGATCGACCGCATTACCGGCCTGCCGGGCACCATTTCCGACTTCTCCGTGCACACCATAGGCCCGGGCACCGACGGCGTGGCGGAGGTGCGCATTCGCGCGCGCTTCGAAGGCCGTGAGTTCTCCGGAAAATGCACCAGCCACAGCGTGGTCGAGGCCGCGGCGCGCTCGTACTTGCAGGCCGCCAACAAAGCCGCATATGAGATGAAACGTCTGGAGGATTCCGCCGCGGTGGGCACAGCCTCGATTCACAAGAACGAAGCGGTGGACCGATTATTTCCGGGAGGCTACTGAGAAAGAAGTCAACCAGGATGAGGTTTGCTGACGGAATCCTCCGCGCCCCGGGTGAGAATCGACCACTTCCGCAGCCAACAGCCCGGCCTTAACTTACAGAAAACAGAACCGTTAGCCTCGGACGCTGCCGGTTATTTTGCGATCACCCGCTCTATTGGCGCCTTCAATTAAATGTTGCAATTTCGTATCCTAATCCTGTAAGATATAGATAATTAACGATATGCAGAGCTTGTATCGGATTGCGGTGCTGGCGGGAGACGGGATCGGGCCCGAGGTCACGGCGGAAGCCGTGAAAGTCCTCAAGGCTATTGAGGAAATCAATGGTCCGTTGTTTCGCTTCAATAGCGGGCTAATTGGCGGCTGCGCCCTCGACCAGACTGCTTCCCCCCTTCCTGCTGAGACCATTTCCATTTGCAACAATGCCCATGCGGTACTGTTAGGCGCCGTCGGCGGTCCGCAATGGGACACGCGGCGCCCCGAGTTGCGTCCGGAGCAGGGATTGCTGCAAATCCGGCAGCGCCTGGGACTTTACGTGAATCTCCGGCCCGCGAGAGTCCTCGACGCGCTTGTGAATATGTCGGCCCTGAAGCCTGACCGGGTACGTGGAACCGACCTTGTCATCGTACGCGAATTGATGGGTGGGATCTATTTTGGCAACCCACGCGGCATTTTTGCCAAAAATGGCGAACGTTTTGGCGTCAATACGGAAATCTATCGCGAGCATGAAGTAGAACGGGTTGCCCACAGGGCCTTTCAGTTGGCCCGGCTTCGCCGGAAGAAAGTAACCTCGGTCGATAAGGCGAACGTGCTGGAGTCTTCCCGATTGTGGCGCGAGGTGGTCACGCGCATTGGCCGTTCTTATACCGACGTCGAATTGAATCATCTTTATGTTGATAACTGCGCCATGCAGTTGATCGACAAGCCCACTAGCTTCGATGTGGTTCTGACCAACAACATGTTCGGCGACATCCTGAGCGACGAAGCCGCCATGCTGACCGGGTCGATCGGCCTGCTTCCCTCCGCAAGCTTGGGCGAACACTCTGCCCTCTATGAACCTATTCATGGATCGGCGCCGGACATCGCCGGACGCAACAAAGCTAATCCTCTCGCCGCGATTGCCTCCGCTGCGCTGATGTTGCGGTACTCTCTGCATATGGAAACCGCGGCGGCGGCCATCGAATTGGCCATCGAGCGCATCCTGAAGCGCGGCGTGCGCACCGCAGAACTTCCCGGCAAGGCTCGTCCCACGTCCACCACGCGCATGGGCGACCTCATCGCCGAAACCACGCAGAAAATTCTAAAATCGGCCAACTCCAAGAAACGCTAGCCCTCCGTTTGCATCCTCGGTCCGCACCCGTTTTGATTGGAACCCGCTGGCATTGACGCGAGCGGCTGGCTTTGCACACCCAGGCCCCATCACGGACGGAGGGCTTTCACTTACCCGAATAACGCTTCCTTTTCCTTCCGAAAAGCAGTAATTTTTCGCTGCGGCATGCTGTCACTAACCGTCCGCGCTCTTTCGATTCTGTGGAGGAGGTACGCAAATGGGTCTCACGAGGCGCAGGTTCTTGGAAACTTCAGTCGGCACGGGCGCAGGTATCGCGGCGTCGCGCATCCTGAAAGCCGACGCTGGCATGGCTTCACCGTCGGATGAGCGGATCATTCCCGCCCCGACGGGCGAGTGGATGGCGAACACGCCTGCCAGTGCATACCGGGCCTACCGATCCAAACCCGCGAAGTCTGCGGACGCGATGACCTGGGTCCAAATCGACCTCGGCGAAACCCGCCCGATTGATTTCGTAAAAGTTTACCCGGCCAATGAAAAAGACGTTCCCGGCCGGGATGAGCAATACGCGGGTGAGGGTTTTCCGCTCCGCTTCAAGATCGAATGCTCGGACGATCGCGACTTTCATCACTCCACAATCATCGTCGACCACACCGATGCCGACTGCCCCAACCCGAAGGGTCACATTGAAAAGTACGCTGCGCAAGGTGTCGCCGGGCGCTATGTGCGACTGCTGGCTACCCGTCTGATGGAGGTTGCTGGAGGCGGCTTCACCGGCGTCGCCGGGGGGTACTACTTGGCTCTGGGAAAGCTGGAGGTGTATTCCGATAGGAAGGAAATAGCGACCTTATGCCCTGTCACCGGAGATCCCACCTACGGGAACGACAATGACCTTGCCCAGGTGACTCGGCCCGCGCGCCCGGGCGGCGAAACTACCCGCGTCGACAACCTGGAAAATGTCACGGCCTCGAGCACCTGGCAGCCGCCTGTCCCGAAGGCCCAGGTGCCGCGCGCGGGCGTCCGGCTCGAAGGTGGGGTCTTTCAGACGGCCATGGAGAATAACATCGCCTATCTCTTGAACTCCTATTCCGTGGACGACCTCCTGCGGCAGTTCCGCGAGCGGGTAGGCGCGGTCAAGCCTCCTCAAAATCCCCCCGGTGACTCAAAGTTCTGGGAAGAGGACCTTGCTGGTTCGAACGCCGGCCGCTTCCTGATGGCGGCAGGGAACACCCTGCGCTGGATCGATCACTCGGAGCTTCGCCAGCGCCTTGACGCCGTGGTGGAGGGCATCGCGCAATGCCGGCAGCCGAACGGTTACATTATGGCTTATCCCGAGGACACGATTTTCTATTCCGAGCGCGGTGCCTACACCCGCGCCTGGCTGGTGCACGGCCTGATCGAGGCGGGCTATGCGGGAAATCCCAAGGCGTTTGAACTGCTGCGAAGCTACTCGGACTGGTTTAACCAATGTTCCTATTTGCCGCAATTGCTACGCTTCGCCGTCCAGGGAGGACAGGGCATGATCGCCAACACGCGCATGTACTTCACGCCCGTGGGCAAGCCCGCCGACATCCAGGTGATCCAGCGATACTTTCAGGAGAACTATTGGATGGAGCAGTTGGCCGCGCGCGAGGATCGCGCCATCTGGCAATATCCTTACGATCGTCCTCACTGTTATTTGCTCACCAACGTGGAAGCCTACATGGACCTCTATCGCGCCACGGGCGATCGGCGATACCGCGACGCGGCGGAAGGCGCCTGGGACCTCTATCACGACAAGTGGGAGAACCCCGGCGGTTCGATTTCCATTATTGAGTACGTCGTGTCGCCTCCCAAGTCCTACATGCTGGACGCCGAATTGGAAGAGCTTTGCGGAAATGCCTTCTGGGCTTTTCTAAGCCAGCGTTTTCAGATGCTCGATCCTGAAAACGAGAAGTATGCGACGGAAATTGAAAAGTCCATTTACAACGTGGGGCTGGCCAACCAGGCCGGTTCACAAGGATTTCGTTACCACGCCTTGCTGGCGCATCGCAAGGAGAAGCCCACCCATATGAACACCTGCTGCGAAGGGCAAGGAACGCGCCTCGTCGGTTCGCTGCCGGAGCACATTTACTCGCTCGCCTCCGACGGCTACTATGTAAACCTGTTTGAACCTTCCTCGATCCATTGGACAGTGGGCGGCGCTTCCCTCCGAATGAAAATGGTGACTAGATTTCCTTTTGATTCCGGCGTCCAATTGCAGTTCTCCGCGCCCCGCCCGACGCAGGCGAAGATCCGCGTCCGAGTGCCCTCATGGGCCACCCAAGAAATGGCTGTATCCGTCAATGGCAAGCCTGCGGCCACAGGCAAACCCGCAAGCTATTTGGTGCTCGACCGCACTTGGGCGGATGGAGACAACGCAACCTTCACCCTTCCCGCGGCGCTCAGGGTGGAGCAATATACGGGAGTTAATCAAATCCCCGATCACGCGCGCTTCGCCGTGAGCTTCGGCCCAATCCTGTTGGCCGCCGTCGGGGCGCCGGAAATCAGGTTGCGCATCGAGAATTTCAATCAGCCGGAAGATTTGTTGCAACACCTAAAACCCAAACCCGGCAAGCCCCTTCACTTTTTGGTCGAGAATAGTCCCGGAATCGAGTTCATGCCTTATTGGCAGGTGGATCAGGAACCGTTCAATTGCTTTCCGGCCGTCGACATGCGCGCCTGAGCCCCGGCAGTGATCGCGTCCTGGTTAAGTTGGCGCCAGCTTGCTGCTGCTTTCCCACGGGCCAGCTCGCTGGCTGGGGGCTCTATTCCCTCGTGGCAACTGGGAAACGGGCGCGGTTGCGAAATCCCGCGAGCAAGGTTGCGCGGAGGAAAGCGGCAGCAAGCTGCCGCACTCCAAAGCTTCGCAGGCACTTGTCAGCGGGTAGTGAAATCGGCGAGTTGGGCAGGATGCCCATGCAAAAGCGGGGACGATGCCCGCGCTCCCATCTTCCCAGTTGCCTTTGCCCACTAAGTTCGAAATAATCCCAGCGAATGGCGGGCCTCTAACTACCGCTTTCTGAGCCCGTCGACAGGAGCGAAATTGGTCTCGCGGATCGCACCCTTCATTTTTGCTGTGGGGATATTCATGTCAATGCCGACAAGTGGCGGGGGCGTCGCCTCCTCGCAACCAAGCCTGGGGCTTTTGCCCGGCGCGGACCTAGTGCTGTTGCACGGAAAGATTTGGACGGGCGAACCCGCGGGGACCACCAATAACGCTGCGAAGTTTGTCGAGGCAGTGGCTATTGCCAATGGGCGTTTTCTAGCGGTGGGTGGCAACGCGGAGATCCAAGCCTATGCCGGACCGAACACGAGGGTGGTTCACCTGAAGGGCCGCCTCGCTGTGCCGGGATTGATCGACAGCCACACACACTTCATTGCCGGAGGATTCCAACTTCTTTCCGTCGATCTGAAGGATGCGCGCAGCGAGGAAGAGTTCACGCGGCGCATCGGCGAAAAGGCAGGAACGCTAGCGCCCGGACGCTGGCTGATGGGGGGCGATTGGGATGAGCAGGCATGGCCCTCGGCCAACCTGCCCACGCGCCAGATGATCGACGCCGTGAGTGGGAGTCATCCCGCCTTTCTCAGCCGCTACGATGGGCACGCCATTCTGGCGAATTCGCTGGCCATCAAACTCGCCGGTCTGACGCGTGCGACGCCGAACCCAGTGGGCGGCGTCATTGTGCGCGATTCGACGGGCGAGCCCACGGGAGTTTTTAAGGACGCCGCGCAGGACTTAATCGCCAAGGTCATTCCCCCACCCACAGAAGCGGAAATGACGGAAGCCTTGCGCGCGGCTCTGGCAGAGGCGGCGCGCGTCGGGCTGACCTCCGTCGGCTCGATCACTGTCGACACGGGTTCTTGGAACGGCAGCTTTACCGGCGAAATCCAGCTCTTGCGCCGCGCCGAACTGGATGGCTGGCTCACCTGCCGCGTGTATGAAGTCATTCCCATCGTGCACTGGGAAAAGCTGCGCGACGCGGGCATTGAACGCAACATGGGCGACAGCTTCATCAAGCTCGGCGCGGTAAAAGGATTCGCCGATGGATCACTGGGCTCGGCCACCGCGTGGATGTATGAGCCTTTCGCCGACGATCCGGCGAATCGCGGCATTCCCCTGCCGCTAATGAACCCGCCCACGAAGATGGAAGCGCTCGCAAGTGGAGCCGATCAAGCGCAGCTCCAAATTTGCATTCACGCTATCGGCGACCGAGCCGTCGCGGAAATCCTCGATATGTACGAGCGCCTGGGCGGCGCCAACCCGGCCGCACACCGCTTTCGCGTCGAGCACGCCCAGCACGTGCGGCCGCAGGACTTTGCTCGCTTCGGCAAGATGGGAATCATCGCCAGCATGCAGCCTTATCACGCCATCGACGACGGCCGCTGGGCGGAAAAGCGTTTGGGCCACGAACGCGCGCGCTGGAGTTACGCATGGCGCTCCATGCTGGACGCCGGGGCGCGCCTCGCTTTCGGTTCCGACTGGCCGGTAGCTCCGCTCAGCCCGATTTTGGGCATCTATGCCGCGGTCACGCGCGCCACACTCGACGGCAAACATCCCGACGGCTGGTTTCCCGAGCAGCGGCTTACGGTGGAAGAGGCTTTGCGCGCCTACACGCAAGGCTCAGCTTACGCAGCTTTTCAGGAAAATGAAAAAGGGAGCATCAGGCCGGGGAAACTGGGCGACGTCGTAGTGCTTTCCGACGACCTGTTCACCATCCCGCCCGCCAAAATCAAGGACGCTCGCGCGGTCATGACCATTGTGGGAGGGAGGATCGTATACGCACGCGAATGACACGAACCCGTTATATTGCCGAGGATTGCAAAACGTAGTGACGAGATCTTTCAGTGGCGCGGGCGTCTCGCCCGCTGGCACGTGGGCATCCTGCCCGCGCATTCTTGGCGGGAGCGGGACGCTCCTGCGACAGCGGGCAAGATGCCCGCGCTACGGACGCCATTACTTTCCAGACCTCACTCGAGATTCCGGACCGCTCTGGTCGTCGGTGTGCTGGCAACGAAGCGGAAGAGAGCCAGGGGTGTGGATATTCTCGCCGCCATGAGGCCGCGAGGGGATTCCCAGCGAGGCGCCGCGTCTGACGCGGTCGGAATGTCACTTTAACGAAGTGTTCCTCCCAGATTTAGCGGAAAGCTTCCCCCCACGCCCGCCAACCTTGAGTGAGCTAACCCATTCGACTGAGGTAAAACCATGGAACAATCCGCACGCGGAAGGGTACTTCAGAGGCTTCTACTTGTCGTGATCATGACGGGATTCTGCCAGTACGCCCAGGCTGCCGCGACCGTGGTGTGGCAGATCGGCACGTTTGACAAGTCGTCGATGGAATTCAAGCTGCACGAAGCGCCGGCGCCGAAGCCCGGCGCGGGACAAGCTCAAACCGACTCGGTTTACGTCATCGGCAAGAGCAAGGCGGAAACCGACTGGCCCGCCTTCCAACCGGGCTCGTCAAACGGGGTGGCAGGCTACCGGCCGCACCCCTACGCCATCCAATTCGAACTGCCCTCCGCCCCGAGGGGACTGTACACACTGAAGGTGGCGTTGCTCGTGGAGAGCCCTCGGGTGCCCCGCCTCGAGTTGTCCATCAACGGTCATCGCGCGTTGTACTTCCAGCATCCGGTGTTGGACTACACGGGGGGCGACGGCAGCAGCGTCTTTCTGCCGAACTACTCCGCCGACACGATCACTGCCGACCTGCCCACGAGTTTCTTGCGCCAAGGAACGAACGAGCTGGTATTGACGGCGAATGACGATCCCACGACGCGCGACGACTCGACGGGCTCTGGGCTTTATTACGACGCCCTGGAGCTCGAGCAAAATGCGGACGCCAAGTTTTCACCCGCGGACATCGCGGTCGAGGCTTTGCCCACAATTTTCTATACCCAGAAGGAAAGCGGGTTGGCAGAGTTGGTGGATGTTGACGTTCGGCACAATTCTCCGTCCGCGGGCGGGCAGGCGGTTCTGACACTGGGCGGCGCGAAATACACCTCTAAGCTCGATCCCGGTTGGGATTTTGGCGAGCAACGAGTGGAGTTCGCCGTCCCGGAATTCCCCAAGGGCACGCAGGGTGAAGTAGCCATCCGCCTGGGCGGTCACTCGCGACGCTTCCCCGTGACGCTCGATCCGGCCAAGAAATGGAATTTCTTCCTCGTGCCGCATACGCACCTGGATGTGGGATACACGGATTACCAAGCCAAGGTGGCGGAAGCACAGAGCCGCAGCCTCGATGAGGCGATGCAACTGATTCACGACCATCCGGATTTTCGATTCAGTCCGGATGGGTTTTGGTGCGTGCGGCAGTTTCTGGCGGAGCGCACCGAGGAACAGAAACAGCTTCTCTACCAGGCGGTGAAGGACAAGAAGATTTTTGTGCCGACGGTGGAAGCGAGTTTGCTCACGGGTTTTCCTGCCCTCGAGACGCTGATTCGTTCGCTGTATCCGGCTTTCGAGTTCCATCGGGAACACGGCGGAGACCCGAACTACGTGGATATCACGGACGTCCCCTCCTACTCCTGGTCGTACGCGTCGGTGCTGGCCGCAGCGGGCCTCGAATACTTCGCCGCCGGCAGCGATAACTATCGCGCGCCGGTCCTGCTGCAAGGCCGCCTGCATGAGAAAGCCCCTTTCTGGTGGGAAGGGCCTGACGGTGGCCGAATTCTGATGTGGTACTCGCGGCACTATCACCAAATGCGGAGTCTCTTTGGGCTGCCGCCCACGATCGCGGGCGGGCGCGATTCCTTGCCCCTTTATCTCCAGATTTATTCGCGCCCCGATTACAAATCGGACGCCACCATCATCTATGGCACGCAGGTTGAGAACACTGACCTCTTCCCGCAACAAGCGACGCTGGCGGATGAATGGAACAAGATTTATGCCTACCCCGATCTGCGATACTCGGGCTTTGCCGAGGCGATGGGTTACATTGCGGGGCAATTTGGCGACACGCTGCCCGTTGTGCGGGGCGATGGCGGCCCCTACTGGGAGGATGGCATCGCTTCCACGGCTCGTTCGGCGGCGCTCGAACGGACGAATGAGCAGCGCGCACTCGCGGCGGAGAAGTTTTCCACGCTGAGCAGCCTGGTGAATCCGCGCCTGCGGCCTGACGCCCAAGCGTTCAAACAGCTCTGGAACACCATGGTTCTCTATGACGAGCACACTTGGGGAGATCACAACAGCGTCTCGGATCCGCAGTCCCAGGAGGCGATGAGGCAGTTGGCCATCAAAGAGGGCTTCGCCAGCGATGCGAAAAAGCGCGTTGACGATCTGCTCTGGCGCAGTTTGGCAGCTTTAGCGGATTCCATCTCCGATCCGCCGAACACGCTCTTGGTTTTCAATCCCCTAAGCTGGCAGCGGTCCAGCCTAGTCGAGCTCGACTTGGATAAGGGGTTGGATCTTGTCGACCTCTCGACCCGTCAAACCGTTCCGTACGAGATTCTCTCCACCGGGCCGGATTATCGCCATGTCCGTTTCATGGCGCTGGATGTGCCCTCCGTGGGTTACAAGGCCTATGCAATGAAACCAAGTGAGCAGCCACCCATAACTCCACCGGCATCGTCGCAGGGGATATTGGAGAACAACTTCTACCGGGTGGTTCTGGACGCCACGAGTGGCGCGGTGAACAGCATCTTCGATAAGGGACTGAACAAAGAACTAGTCAACGCCTCCAGCCCCTATCGGTTCAATCAGTATCTCTACGTCACGGGGGCGGACCAACTTCCCAACCGGGCGATGGCATACAGTCCCGCCGTGCCCGTGCCCGAACTCACCATCCATGGAGCGAACAGTGGGCGATTGGTCTCCGTAAACCGGCAGCCATTTGGCACGGTTGCCCACATGGAAAGTCAGGGGGTGAACACTCCCAAGATCGAAACCGAGGTGGTTCTGTTCAACGGCCAAAAGAAAATCGAGTTCATCAACCGCGTGCACAAGCGAGAGGTGTACACGAAGGAAGGTGTTTACTTCGCCTTCCCCTTCGCCATGGATCGTCCGCAATTCCGTTACGAGATTCAAAACGGGGTCGTAGATCCAAGGCGCGACCAATTGCCAGGCGCGGCAAAGGAATGGTTTTCCGTACAGCATTGGGTGGCAGCAGATGAGGGCGGAGTGTCGGTGGCGTTGGTGCCGGTGGATGCTTCCTTAGTCTGCCTCGGAGATATTTTTCGCGGCATCTGGCCGAAGCAATTCGGCCAGCGTTCGGGGACGATTTTCTCCTACGTGATGAACAACTACTGGGACACTAACTATGCCGCGGGGCAAGGAGGCAATTTCACCTTCCGCTACGTGCTGACCAGTGGCGATCACTTGCAGACTGCCGACCTGAGCCGCCTCGGGTGGGAAGAGATGACGCCCGCGGAGGTGGACCAGATTACCTCACAGGACAAAGCCTTGGATACTCCGCGGCCTCTGGATGCGGCCCAAGGCAGCTTTGTGAAGGTGGACCAACCCAACGTGGTGCTGGTCACTTGGAAAATGGCCGAGGACGGCCATGGAACGATCCTGCGTTTTCTGGAAGTCGGCGGCCAGTCGAACACGGTGGAGGTTCAAACTCCCCGCGTAGATGTGAAGTCAGCCTGGAGCAGCGACGCCCTGGAAAGGAAGAAAGCTGCCCTTGAAACCTCTGCACACGGCTTTCGCTTTCCCGTCAAGCCGTTTCAGATCGTCACAGTTCGCCTGGAGGGAGAGGGAAACGTGCGGTAAGGCAGTGACGGGTTGCGAGTGACGAGTGACAGGCAGCCTTAAGACGAAAAGCGAAACTGGAAACTCGAAATTCGAAAACGGTCTGTTTTTTCGAGTTTCTAGTTTCGATTTTTGAAGTTCCGTTCTTGGTCGCCTGCCACTCGTCCCTCGGCGCTGTTTTACACAGCCGTTGAACTCCGCACGCAGCCAGTGTAAGATTTGAACCATCGTATGGGTGGCTGGCCGCAGAGAGGACCTCATTCGGCCGGCAGCAACCCCTTGAATCCGATATGTGGTGGGAGAAGAAAAATCCGCCGGAGGCCGAACCTCCGAGCATCCCTTCAGTGGAGGCCCCGCCGGCGCCTCGGGAAGTGAAGGCAGTTATGAGCGAACCGACATCGAAGTCCTCCAGTGGGTCCGCGGCAGCAGCCCCGCACACCATATTGGGGCGCACAGTGGTGGTGCAAGGGCAACTCTCCGGAGGAGAGGATCTGCTGATCGATGGGCAATTCGAAGGGATTATCACTCTCGCCGACCATTGTTTGACGGTGGGGACGGAAGGCCATGTCAAGGCGGAGATCCGCGCCCGGCAAATCGTCATTCTGGGGTCGGTCACCGGCAACCTTACGGCCCGCGAGAAGATTGACCTTCGGCGCACTGGACATGTGGTTGGCGATCTGGTCGCAGCCACCGTGGCCATTGAAGACGGCGCTTACTTTAAGGGAAGTGTTGATATCGCCCGGGGAGATGCGCACGATGCAGCGGCCCCGAATTCCTTGAGGACTAGCGCCTGACGTGAGCTTCTGCGGCCGGCTGGAAGTGGCACAGGCAGCCACCTCCGGTGCTACGCTTCGCCGCGCAAACCTCGCAACCAGCAGGACACCTGGAAACGTACAGTCTGACATGGCGCTCATCAAAAGCCAGGAAGTAGGCCGAACGGCGACCGGCGCGCCGACCGCCAGCCAAGGTCTCCAGTGGCTCTGGCAGTATCTCTCCAACGTGCGCCATCCCCACTTTTTTGAGTGCGGCCCGATCCGTCAATCGACTCTGGACGTTCTGCTGTTGCGAGGCGCCAAGCTCTACCTCGCGGACTTGATCACTCCCGCCCAGCAAAGCAACTCGCCTTTCTGGTCACGCGAAGAAGGAAAGGCTCCGGTTTACCTGATCGACGATTTCCTGGCCCAGATCCCTCCGATTCCTCCTGGATCACTTTCGGCGATCTGCTGCTGGGGATTGCTGGACGCACTTCCGCGCGAGGCGCTGCCCCGACTGGTTGAGCGCTTCCATTCCTATCTGCAGCCGAATGGCGTGATGTTTTCCATACTGCGCGAACCGAAAATGACGACGGGCGCTGAAACTCGCTGGTGGTTCGAAACCCTCACAGTCCTCGGTTCAAGCGATAAGACCCAACAACCTTTCCCCTATCCCGCCATCACGAACCGCGAGATGGAAAACCTCTTTCCCGGCGGCAACGTCAAAACTTTCCTTACCCGCTCCGGCCGCCGCGAGGTGCTGGGAGTAAAGTAATGCGACCCCGGCCACCCCTTGCCTGGGGAACGAACATATCAAATCCTCAAGCCTCCGCTAGCTACTCACCGCCCATTCGCATCCCTTCCGAGGATCTCCCTGACTTTCGACATGATGGGTTCCTTCCCAAGAATCGGAACCAGTTCCCTCAGTCCCTCTTTGCCGGTCGTGAGGTCAAGTTTATAGAGTAGCTTGGGCGAAAACGGAGAGACATGCTTGTCGGCCTTCTGCATTCCATAGTCGTAGACCTCCCACCTTTCCCCGCTGGTGAGAACGCCGTACAGAAAAACCCGGCCGTCGCGGTTATCGAGGTACAGTTTCTCATCGTTGTCGAGCTCTCCTTCCTCGGTTTCAATCAAGTTCCGCGCGTTCACGTCAAGCTGCCTGCGATCTCTGTCGCGAAAGCTACGGAAAGTGATGGGCTTGACTTCGATTAACACGGCTATTTTGGTTCCGTTTTCGGCGAGCAGCCAGAGGTCGCTCAGCGGGTACCTACGTGGACTTTCCCTGCTCACTTCCGTCACTGTCAGAGTGTCCCAACCGAGACCTCTGAGGATGGGCTCAACAAATATGGCTTTAGTGTCGGCCTCGCTCTGGATTCCTTTCTTGTAATTTTCCGCCTTTGCCGCTAGTTGGCCGACCAACTTATAATCTGTATCTAAATTAATCCAGCCCAACTCCAGCATCGGATTGATACTCATATGAATGCTCCCCGTTTGACGATATCTATGATTGCCTCACAACAGCGGCTAGCATACACCCGATTGGTACTGATCTTATAATGAAGCCCGCTCGGGATGTGCCCTACACTTGCGCCACCGGCAGGTTACGCAGCGAGTGGCGGAGCCCGATGAACCCGACCATTCGATCTTTACAGTTTATTTATAACGATCATAAGGAAGCCAATGGGAACCGGGCGCCACATCTTTGGGGTTTCCCAAATTCGAAAAACTGATTAAGATTGATAAGAGACAGGATCACACTCCCGGTTCTAAATGCCGCGTTCGTCCCCGGCAGGGTAGGGTCTGGTGTCCAAGAGGTTCAAGGGAAACTCAGGAGGGTAGAGATGAGTTCGACCAACACCGCAACGGATTCGGCCAACTTTACAGAGCTTTTGTGCGGGGTGGGCCGATCGGCTGCGGGCACGATGGAAGAGCGCGCGCGTTCCGAGGACCCCGCACTGCTGAAGACGATGCTTGAGCAGATGCTCCTGGTCCGCCGTTTCGAGGAAAAATCTGCCGAACTCTATACCCTGGGGAAAATCGGCGGTTTCTGTCACCTCTATATCGGGCAGGAAGCAGTCGCCGTAGGCGCTCTCTCCGCAACCCAACCCGACGATTACATCTTCACCTCCTACCGCGAACATGGCCACGCGTTGGTTCGCGGCATGGACCCTGGCGAAGTTATGGCGGAGCTCTGTGGCAAGCAAAGCGGCGTCTCCAAAGGCAAGGGCGGGTCGATGCACCTGTTTGACAAGCGGCGCAGCTTCATGGGCGGCCATGGAATTGTCGGTGGACAGATTCCCCTCGCGGCGGGCACGGCCTTTGCCGCCAAGTACCTGAAGCAGCCGCGCGTGACACTTTGCTTTTTCGGGGAGGCGGCGGTCAACATCGGGTCGTTCCATGAGTCGTTGAACCTCGCCGCGCTGTGGAAGCTTCCCGTCATCTTTATCTGTGAGAACAACCGCTTCGGCATGGGGACGCCCATCGAGCGCGCGTCGTCGCTCTACGAGCTTTCGCAGAAGGCCTGTGCGTACAACATGGCGCGCACCTGGGTGGACGGCATGGACGTCCTTGCCGTGCGCGAAACGCTGAAGGAGGCCGTGGATCGGGCGCGCAAGAACAACGCCCCCACGCTCATCGAGGCGCGCACGTACCGCTTCATGGGCCACTCGATGTCCGACCCTTCGCACGGGCATTACCGCACCAAGGTGGAAGTGGAAGAGCAGCGCCGGCACGATCCCATCAAACAGTTCAGCGCGGCCCTGGAAGCGGACGGAATCGTCGACCAGGCATTCCTCGATGAAATCGAGCAGAAGGTTCGCGACACGGTGGAAGAAGCCGTGGCGTTTGCGGAGCGAAGTCCGCAGCCGGACGACAAGGAACTCTACACGGACGTGTACGTCGATTAGGCGATTTTGATTTTTTGCGAGTGAAAGATTTGAGGGCATTGGCGCAGACCCATTGTGGATATTCCGCAAAGGCCCGACACTGCTCGAAAACAAGCGATTCGAACCCGGAGTTCGTGGAGCCACTAAATGTCGATATTGACCTATCGGGAAGCCTTGAACCAAGCCATGAGCGAGGAAATGCATCGCGACGAGAACATCGTCCTGATGGGCGAGGAAGTGGGCTTTTACAACGGCGCTTACAAAGTCAGCAAAGGCATGTTGGAAGCGTTTGGGCCGATGCGGGTGCTGGACACCCCCATCACGGAGCTGGGCTTTACGGGGCTTGGCGTCGGCGCGGCCATGTCCGGGCTGCGGCCGATTGTGGAGATGATGACCTTCAACTTTTCCATGCTGGCCCTCGATCAGATTGTGAACAGCGCCGCCAAGATGCTTTACATGTCGGGCGGGCAATTCAACATTCCGATCGTGATTCGCGGCCCGGGAGGCGCAGGCCACCAACTGGGCGCGCAGCACTCGCAAGCGCTGGAAGCTTGGTTCTGCCACGTGCCGGGGCTGAAAGTGGTGGCCCCCGCAACTCCTGGCGACGCCAAGGGCTTGCTGAAAACTTCCATCCGCGACAATAACCCGGTGGTTTTCATCGAGTCGGAGGTTCTCTACGGCACACGCGGCGAAGTTCCGGACGGCGAGCACCTTATTCCCCTGGGCGTGGCGGAAATCAAGCGGCCGGGCCGTGACGTAACGATTGTTGCGCACTCGAAGATGGTGCTGGTGGCTCTGGACGCGGCGGCAGACTTGGCCAACGATGGAATCGAGGCCGAGGTGGTGGACCCGCGCACGCTGCGCCCCCTCGACACGGAAGCCATCGTGAACTCGGTGAAGAAGACCAATCGGGTGGTGATTGTCGAAGAAGGATGGGAGTACTGCGGCGTGGGCGCCCAGTTCGTGGACGTCATCCAGCGCGCCGCGTTCGATTATCTCGACGCCCCCATCCTGCGAGTGACGGCGGTCGACGTGCCCATGCCGTACGCCAAGAACCTGGAACATTTGGTTGTCCCCGACAAGCAAAGAGTGAAGGACGCCGTCCACCGCGTGCTGTACCGGCAGTGAAGAAAGGCGGGAAATCGAAACTGGAAAATCGAATCTAGAAAATTGAAATCCGAAGTTTGGCGTACCTCCCCGCGTTGTCGGCATTTCCAATTTCCAGATTCCAATGCCGAATCGCGAGCTTCCAATTTCCAGTTTCGATTTTCGAGTTTCTGATTTCGAGTTTCTAGTTTCGAGTTTCCAATTTCCAGCTTCGGTTTTCGAGT
Source organism: uncultured Acidobacteriota bacterium (assembly GCA_963808085.1). Classification (GTDB taxonomy): domain Bacteria; phylum Acidobacteriota; class Terriglobia; order UBA7540; family UBA7540; genus Bog-366. The sequence goes on along the minus strand of CAWEFC010000035.1, from coordinate 143,638 downwards.
TTCTAGTTTCGATTTTCGAGTTTCGATTTTCCAGTTTCCAGTTTCGAATCGAGGGGTTCCCCATGGCCGTTAAGGTAATGATGCCCAAGGGCAGCGATACGATGACGGAGGGCAAGGTTCTGAAGTGGCTGAAGAAAGAAGGAGACGCCATTTCCACCGGCGACACCGTCGTCGAAATCGAAACCGACAAAGTGAATATGGAAGTCGAAGCCATGGGGAGTGGCGTTCTCCGCAAGATCCTGGTGGCGGTCGACAAGGTGGTTCCCGTTGGCGAATTGCTGGCGGTGATTGCCAAGACCGACGAGGACATCTCCGCGTTGATCAAACCCAACGGCGCTTCCAGTGCCGGAGCCGGCAGCCACGCGCCGACAGCCAGTTCCCATGCTCCCTCGCCAGCCGCGGGAGGATTTGCCCCCAGCACCCAGGCCCCCGCACCCACCCCCAGTCCTGCCGTGGGTGGCCGCTTGTTGGCTTCGCCACTGGCCAAGCGCATGGCAAAGGAAATGGGCCTGGAGCTTGCCGACATCACCGGAACCGGCCCTAATGGCAGGATCATTCGGCAAGACGTCGAGCGCCGCGCCGCGCATGTTCCCGTGACCCAAGCGGGAGCCGCGGCGGTGGGTACCCCGATGCCTTCCCGCCCAACCGCCCCAGTTCTCCCGCGTCGCCCAGCGCTGTCGCCCACGGGTCCGGAATACTCGGACGAGCCACTCAGCTCCATGCGCAAAGTCATCGCCACGCGCTTGGTGCAGAGCAAAGGACCTGTCCCGCATTTCTACCTCGCCATCGAAGTGAACATGCAGCGCGCGAAGGAATTGCGCGAGTCCGCCAACCTGCTCGACGCCGAGTTGAAGCTCAGCTACAACGACATTATCTTGAAGGCCTGTGCTGCGGCGCTGCGCCAGAACCCGGAGGTGAACGCGTCGTTCCAGGGCGAGTCGATCCGGTTCCACAATCGCGTCCACCTGGGGATGGCGGTGGCCACCGAAGGCGGCGGGCTCATCACCCCGGTCCTTCGCAACGCCGACTCGAAGAGCCTGGCGGAAATTTCCAGCGAAACTAAAGAGCTGGCCGCACGTGCGCGGACGCGCAAGCTCCTTCCCGAGGAATACGCGGGCTCGACGTTCTCCATTTCCAACCTGGGAATGATGGGAATCGACGAGTTCTCCGCCATCATCAACCCACCCGAAGGCGCCATCCTCGCCGTGGGAGCCGTGGCGGAAAAGCCCGTCGCGGTGGATGGACGCGTCGAGGTCGGCCTGCGCTGCAGGCTCACACTGTCGTGCGACCATCGGGTCGTCGACGGGGCAACCGGAGCGAAGTTCCTGCAAAGCCTCAAGCAGATCATCGAGAACCCCGTCTACCTGGCCTTTTGAGCGTAGCGCAAGGCTCGCTCTCCAGCCTTGCGGCCCTTCGATCATTTTTGAAACGTAGCGCAAGGCTCGCTCTCCAGCCTTGCGGCTTTTCGATCGTTTTTGAAAGGTAGCGCAAGGCTCGCTCTGCAGCCTTGCGGCTTTTCCTTGCCTCGCCCGAGCGAGATGCCGCCGCCCACCACGACGTTCCCATCCGGCACCTGCGCGAAAACCGGGAGGGCGCGCTACGCTCGCTGCGTGGTACACGAGGAAACCCGCGAAAATCCGCATGGACCTGACAAGCTGTCGTGCAAAAGCAGCAATTCTCTGCAAAATAGCGCTCGATTCGACGTAAATGTCGAAAACGAGGAACTATAAGTCTGTTTCTATTCGGGCATTGTGTCTTGCGATCCTTTGTTTTCATACACATTCCGGCTTCGAACGTATAATTAAGAATTCTTTTTTGCTCCCGTTGCCGTAAATGGGCCGCGGCGAGGTTCACTCCTGCCCCCAGCATCGCGCCCTCAAGGGCCAGGGGCGGTTGACCCCGGCGCATAACTACCTTTATTTTCATGAATATCGTGGCTATACCGACTTAAGTCTCTTGTTTTCATGAATATCGTGGGAGTAGCCAAAACTGACATTTTTTCTACATGTGTTTTCAACAACATCGTGGGAGTAGCCTCATTTTTTAATTCCCTTTTTTCTCTCCGCTCGCGACTCCGAATCCAATTAAGTTATTCTTTATCATTTACATACATTTTTTGGAATTTCTTCGGTTCAGCGCCTAACTACCTTCTTTTTCTAAGACATCGTGGCCTACCTCGCCCGTTTGCGGCAGTTGCCCCTTCCGGCGCTGGATTTTCAGCAGCAAGTTGGTGAGCCGCCGCACCTCCCGCGTGTTGGCCTCTTCCACCCGGCGCTGCCGCATCCAGTACCACATAGGCAATGGTGATGTGTTATTTCCCCCACGCGACAATACTCCAGTAGATATGCAGCACGTTGGCGGCCAGAGGCTAGGGGAATGATGACAAATTTTCCGAGGGGAGAGGATTTATTTTGAGTTTACGCCGAATCTCGTAGGGGCACCCCTCGTGGGTGCCCGCCGGTCGGCGGCCGAATCGGCCCCGGGTGGGCAGGCACGAGGCCTGCCCCTACGCCGCTGGGACCGCGGGCATCCTGCCCGCCATCGCGCGAGCGTTTCGCTCGCGCCTCATGAATTTGTACATTGCGTAATGACCGCCTCCGGGCCGGGGAAGATCCCGGTTGTGGGGGCAACCCGTGGCGCGCCCGTACGTCGCGGCGTAGGCCCGAGCGCCGCTCCGGCCTCGGCCGAACGCAGTTCGGCCCTACCGAATCAGTTGCGGCTGCGCCGCGCGGCGCTACGTTTCCAGTGAGTGGCACAGCCACTCTTGGCTGTGCCCCGAACTGACGCATTCCCTGCATCGCGCACAGGCAGGAGTGCCTGTGCCACGACGGAACTCCCGACGGTTCGCAAGAACGGCATGGGCGTCGCGGGCAAAACCCTTTCTGTATGCCGACCGGAAAGCGGGGGCGGACACATCCTATTTCTTCTCGGGCACTTTGACCCTTCTACCTCCATTTCGCTTGACCTCAGGCACGGCGAGGCGTAGTACATCCGTGTTGGAAGCCTGCGGCGGCCCCAGAGGGAGGGAGTGCAGAGTTGTTCCGTGGGTCCGCGGCTTTTCCCTGCACCAAAGGAAGCACTGGTGGCAAACATTCTTTGCCCGGGTTCGCGGTTTCTAACGTGAATGTGGACAAAATAAACGTGTATAACGTCCCGTCCCGGGTTTCCGAATATAGCAAGATTAAGAAGGCCTGCGAACGCGGAGGACTCTAGGTTTCTTATGGATGCACATACAGAAGTATTTTTGGTCGAACACGTCCACACTCTGGATGACGGAGAGGAAGACGTCAAGGTAATCGGCATTTACTCCACCAGAGAAGCCGCCGCGCATGCAGTTGAACGATTACGGCTGCAGCCCGGTTTTCGGGATGCGCCCGAGGGCTTCACGATTGACCTCTACTGGCTGGACCAGGACGGCTGGGCAGAAGGTTATGTGACCGTCAGCAAACCTCGCGACCCAAGCGGGTAGAGCTGTTCCGCGAGGGAAGAAAGTGGTGCCAGAGGGAGGAAATGGTCAGGGGAGGGAGGAACGTAATGTCCGGACACTTGGTTACCAAATCCTTTCGGGTGCTCCTTTGCTTTGCGGCGATCTACATTCCGCTAGCCTGCACTCCAGCGCATGAATGCCCGACGGGCTACGACGTGTTTGGACCCTATACGCTCCCTCTTGGGGGAAATCTTGACGAAATGGCCACCAAGCTCCGAGGCTTCATCTGGGCGCATTGGCATGAGCGTAGGCCGGGGTGTGCCGAGCTGACCACGACATCGATGTGGGAGGGGGTTCGCTGCACTAGCATTTACGTTGTCGGACCCGACAGCGATGATTCATGGCACATCCTCGACGGCTGGGAGTGCGGACCGGGCACACAAGGCATTCCCAAGGCCACGTCTGGCACGTCGAATTGGTACTCCGCGCAACGCGTCCCGCGGGACAAGGCGAAGAGGGGGCAAAATGAGGCGCTGTCGGACTCGGCGGACGTGCCGCCGAATTCCTATATCCTCGAATTCAGAGACATTTCTGGACAAAAGAGGGGCGGCATCTAGCGATTAGAGCGGGTAGCGCGGAGGCGGCGTAGTTCAGCTTCCTCCGCGGTTCTTAACATGGAAACAACGTTCTCGGACATACATGTATCGGGTAATGTCCAAGGGAAACGCCGCAGACGAAGCCAAACAGCGGCGGGCGATCTGACTAGCGACGGCACGCACAGCTATACCTGGGATACCGAAGGACGGCTTCTCACCATGGATGGCGGAACGACGGCGAATATGGTCTATAACGCCCTGGAAAACCGGGGACAAACAGACGGGACGTAATACTAGTTTTAGGAACGGAAAGATAGAAGCGCGAGAGGCTTTCTAGTATTCTTTCGGCCATGGCGAGATTGCCGCGGGTGGTGGTGGCGGAGGTGGCGCACCATGTGACGCAGCGTGAGAATGCGCGGCAGTTCCTTCTGGCGACCGATTCCGAGCGGATGGTTTGTCTGGACTTGCTGCGCCATGCGGAGCGGGTCGAGGGCGACCCGGCGGTGGGCCCCAAAAGTTAAGAAACGAGTATAACGTCCCTTCTGTCCGCGGTTTTCCGGTTTTCAGCGCAGGGCCCGCTCTCTGGCCCTGCGCTAAGTTGTCCGCGGCTGCGCCGGACTCACCTGCACATGCTGAAAGAACCGCAAGGCCGGAGAGCGGGCCTTGCGCTACCTCGCGGCGAGAAAGTGCGGAGCGATTTGCGCCCGTGGGCGCGCGGGTGGACAAAATATCACTTTTGGCTTCAATTCTGCGATTTGTCAGAATTTTTCTTCCTGCCGGTAGGAATTTGGTCAATTAAATCACTTGACAACTGATACTCGCCTGAGCTACAATTGTGCCATGAGCGCAGTCATCTTCACTCGCTCTCCGCGCCCGGGTATATCCATTCCACCGCCTGCTTTGTGCCCACTGGACGTTTCCCCAATCGCGCCCCCCGCGGCCCCTATCGTGCATTCCGAATCCCGGCTTCCGAATTTCCAATTCCCACGCCCAGCATCGCCTGTCCCGTATCCCGTATCCCGAACCCCATTTTCCTAATCCCTAACCCCCAACCCCTAACCCCAAGAAAGGACTTTCAATGGCCCTCATTGAGCAAACCATGACCGAAAGAAACCTGGCGGCGCACCAGCGCAATGCGCAGCAATCGCACGGCGCCGCGACGCCGGAAGGCAAGGAGCGCGCTCGCGCCGCCAACCTGCGCCACGGCTACTATTCCGCAATGCGCGACCAGGCGCTGGTGGCGCTGGGCGAAGACCCCGAGGGTCTTGCCGCCCTGGCGGAGGGCGCGCGCCAGCAGTTTCGCCCCGCCAATGCTTACCAGGAGTGGATCACCGGCCGCATCGCCAGCCTGCAATGGCGCATCCAGCGCTCCGAGCGCCTGCAGGAAAGCAAGGCGGCCGCGCACATCCGGCGGGCGGAGGAGAAGCGCCGCGAAGCCGCCGAGGAACTGCACGAGGGCTATGCCGGCGTGCAGGACTTTCTCGAATCCCTGCGGCGCGCCGCGGCGCGTCCGGATTTCTATACGCCCGGCGGATGCATCGACCTTTGCCGGGAGGTGAAGGAACAGAACCCCAGCACCAACATGGACGAGATCCACGATTTACTGTGGCACTTGCGCTTCCCCGCGAGTTTCAGCACCCCGGCTCCGCCCGCCCTTCCCGGCGCCATGAGCGACGAGGAATGGAACGAGACGATCGAGGAAGACACGGACGAAGAGTCGCCGGAGCCGAGTCCGCAGATTCCAGTAGCCGAGGGCAGTAACCGCGATCCGCTGCGGGAAGAATTGTGGAACCTGGCCGACGCCGAACTGCGCGAGGCGGCGGAGTCGTGGCAAGAAGCCATCGCCGCGAAGGAGGCTCCGCTCTCGGCGCGGGCACGCGACCTGCTGGTGACGGAGATCGACAAGGATCTGGAATTGCTGCGGCGCGAGGAACGCTCGTGTGTACGCGAGTTTTCGCGGCTGGGGAATGAGCTGCGGAAGCTGCAAAAGGAAGCCGCGGAGCCGCAAGCGCAGGCCAAACGTCCGGACAACGGTCGCAGGCGCAGTCTGAAGCGGAGGACGCGGGAGAGGGCGTTTTGCCCGCGGACTGTGGCGCCGATCTCCGATCGACGCGGCGGCGGTCGGAGACCGCCGCTACAGCAGCGGCCAATGCCGGCCACGACGCACACGAAAATGCAGGTGCATCCGGCTATGTTGAAGAAAACACAAGCGAGCAGCCGCGCGTAGGTATCGACAATCCGTCCCTCGGCGCCAGCCCAAGCCCGGGCCGATGGGCAGGGCGGGGCAAACCCGCGGGCCGAGGCTGCCTGAAAACTCATACCGCGCTCACGGGCGCTCGGGGTGGCGCATACATCGTTTGGTATGTATGCGACACTTCCCGAAGTACCGCTGAATCTTGGCGATGAACCGGGGGGTGGGGACAGTCACCTCGTTATACCAGTTTTCGAGTGGCCGAGAGCCGCCACCAGCGCGAAAACCAGGGTAACGTGGTGACTGTCCCGGTTTTCGGTGACCGTACCCGGGTTCCAGTCGGCCCGTACGGAAACCCGCGTAACGAGTTACCTGTCTCCGGGTTCCCTGCGTATTTGCGGAACGGAATCGCAGCGGAGGCGGACATAAGAAACGGGGGAGCCAAAGGCCGCGGAAGACCTTACGGTGGGAAATTCATGCGGCGTAGGAGATCCTGGAAGTGCGGATCCGAGCGCAGGGGGTCCAATCGCGGGTCCGCTTTCAAAAGGAGCATCCCCCACTCGTGCTGTTTATATGCCTCGTCGATGGACGCGAGGGCTTGCTCTTTATTGCCCAGACCTATGTAAACAAACGCCCGATCGAGTTCCGAGACCGGCCGATGTTGGGGCGTCTCGTTCAATTGCTTCAAGATCTCGAGCGCCTCGGGTCGCCTCCCCTCAAGGGCATACACATAGCCCAGTTCGGGTGACGCCGCGGGCTGCCCTCCGGAAAGCTCGAGGCCCTTCCGATATTCGCTGATCGCAAGGTCATACCGCCCCTGCCGCGCGTATACATCGCCAAGGCCGTAGTGCGGATCAGCCCGCTTCGGGTCCATTTCGAGCGCCTTGCGGTATTGCTTGAGGGCTTGGTCGTATTGCCGCGCCTCGTAATAGCGCCCTCCGCGCGCTCGGCAAAGGTCGGCCGACATCGGATCGTTTTCCACCGCCCGCTCCATTTCGCTCATGGCTTCTCCTACCCGGCCACTCATCACCAAAAGAGTGGAGTAAAGGCGGTGTGCCAAAGAATAGCTCGGATTGAGCTGGATGGCCCGTTGTAGCTCGCTCTCGGCGCCCTGCCAGTCCCAGTCGCAATACAATCGGATGGCGCCCAGCCATTGGTGAGTTTCGGCCAGCGAATCGTCAAGCTCGACGGCTTTGAGCGCGGCAGCCTCCGCCTCCGGACACCCCTTATTACCAGTAGCGCCAAAGCCGAAGGACATCTCGCCGTAGTAACCCGCCAAGCCGGCATAACCCAGGGCATAGTTTGGGTCCTTCTCGATCGCTTGCTGGAAGAATCCGAGACTCTTCCTCACATCTGGCTCGGTGAACTGATTAAAGTAAAAGAGGCCCTTGAGGTAGGCTTCGTGCGCCTCCGGGTTGACCGGGTGAGAGCCGGCCAGGCGCGCTCCCTCCTGAAGCGTCAGCTCGACTCGGATTCCATTCGCGATATCGCGCGCCACTTCGTCCTGCAAAACCAGCACATCCCGCAAGTCGCGCTCGTAAGCATGCGACCACAGGTGGTGGTCAGTTCGGGCATCGATCAGTTGGGCGGTGATGCGCACCCGGCTGCCCGAGCGGAAAACGGCGCCCTCCACGATGGCGTCGGCGCCCAACTCACGTCCGATTTGCGGTAGCGTCTTGGCGGTTCCCTTGTACAGCACGACGGAGGTGCGGGAGATTACCCGCAAGGCGCGCATCTGCCCAAGGTGGGTGATCAGTTCATCGGTCATCCCGTCAGCGAAGTACTCCTGGTCATTCTCGCCGGAAAGATTCTGGAGTGGCAGGACTGCCAGCGAGCGGATCGGCTCAGCGGAGGTCGTAACCGCCGGATGAGCTTGCCTGCGGGCCAATCTATACCAGAGCGCTGAAGCCAGGAGGGCAAGCCCCCCCAGCAAAAGCACCAGAGCGGGGGTCATCCAGTGGAGCCTCCGTGGGTTGGCAGTTACCGCCGGAGCAGGCTGGGGCACCAACACCGCCGGCGGTCCATTGGGTCCACTGGGCTCCGAAGGCGGCTGGGCACTACTAACCGTGGCGACGAAGCGATAGCCGCGTCGCGGCAAGGTTTCGATATAGCGCGGTCTCTCCTTGTCGTCGCTGAGGGCTTCCCGCAATTTATTGATGGTTTTGTTCAGCCCGTGCTCAAAGTCCACGAAGGTGTCGGCTGGCCAGAGCATCTTCCGCAACTCCTCGCGCGTGACCAACTCGCCCGGTCGCGCGAGCAGCAGGGAGAGTACCTGAAACGGCTGTTCCTGAAGCTTGATTCGCAGGCCGTGCTTGCGCAGCTCACCCGTGACAGTATCCACCTCAAAGACATGGAACCGGATGACCTCGGCCGATCTGCTGGCTTGTTTCACGGAGGGCGACCACCCATTCGGACTAAATGTAACAGTCCTTAACCTGGGAATCAACACCCAATCCGGCTGGGGTACCCGGACCTAACTCACCTATTTAGAGGAAATTGGGCGGGGACGTTCAATTCACCTATAGAGGACTTGCTGTCCATTGAAGCGACATTGTGACCGGTCCACAGTCCCCCACGCGAGCGAACCAATCACCGGGCGTACGGCATGCCCGAGGGAGTGGTTGCCGCGAATTTTATCAGGGCATGAGACAAAACCGGACCCGCGCGAGCCAGCCCCAGTTCACGTTGAAGGGCTGACGGGGGAAATCCCATGCCAACAAAAAAGGAGACGGACATGAAATTGACATTCAAGAAGAGGTACATACGTTTTGTGGCGCTGCTCGCTGTGGGAATTATCGCGGCGATAGGAGCCGCCCGTGCAGGTGGCGGGCGGGACGATGACGAGCAACTGGCCCAATGGTCTGAACTGGAACAGCTTCACGCAACCTTCCACGCGGCAGTCAGCGTGCACGATCCAGTGAATGGCGATTCGCCCACAGTGATAACTCAGCGAATCCGCGAGGCACTCTCGATCTGGAGTAAAGACGCCGAACTCACGGTTGTCAACACTACTGCCACAGCAGGAAATTATGTCGGCAACGGCGATCCGGATGATCCCGCGAGTTGCCCTGAACCCTCGGGTGACACGTCTGCCACCGGTCAACAGGGCACGCTGTGCACGTTCTTCAAGTACGTTTCCGGCGGGTTGCAGCCAACCAATAAATTCGTGTCGCTTTCCCCGGCGTACAAAACGAAGTTTGTCCCTGTAGAGGATCGTGACGGCCAATGGAAATCATCGGTGTACTTCGAATGCCACTACTTCGACGTGTCAGTGAATCCAGCCACCGGCCAGCCGTTTTGGACAGCCAAAAGCCACGTCGACCTTGACGGTGAAGCCAAAAAGATCGACGGGCGGTGGTTATTGACGCGCGTCAGCTCATCCGCCGTTCCAGTTCCGGTTCCGTGAAGCACAACACCCGATGCACGCGCTCGCCAAGGGCGCAGCGAGGACATCGGGATTAATTTGCGCTGCTTTGATGGGTGGCTGGTGGGGACGGTCACCTCGTTATACGGATTTTCACCGCGACGGTTCCAGCCGCCACCCGCGCGAAAATCAGTCTAACGTGGTGACCGTCCCCGGGTTCATGCGGAACGGGATCGCAGCGGAGGCGGACATAAGAAACGGGGGAGCCAAAGGCCGCGGAAGACCTCACGGCGGGAAATTCATGCGGCGCAGGATGTCCTGGAAGCGCGGGTCGGAGCGGAGGGGATCGTAGAGCGGCTCCGCCTTCAGCAGGAGCATCCCCCACTCGTGCTGCTCATACGCCTCGTCGAGCAACGCGAGGGCCTGCTCTTTATTGCCCAGAGCGATGTAAACAACCGCCTTCTCGAGTGCCGAGGCCGGTCGATGTTTAGACCTCTCGTTCAATCGCTTTAAGATCTCCAGCGCCTCCGGCCGCCTTCCGGCGAGGGCATACACACAGCCCAGATCGGATAACTCTTCGGCCTGCCCTCCGGAAAGATCGAAACCCTTCCGATACTCGCCGATCGCCAGGTCATACCGCCCCTGCCGTGCGTAGACATCGCCCAAACCGTTGTGCGGACCAGCCCGCTCCGAGTCCATTTCGAGCGCCTTCCGGAATTGCTGGAGGGCTTGGTCGTATTGCCGTGTCTCGTAATAGGTAACTCCAAGCATATAGTTAAGGTCGGCCGACATCGGATCGTTTTCCACCGCCCGCCGCATTTCGGCCACAGCTTTCCCTCCTCCTCCGCTAAACGTCAAAAGGTCGGCGTAAACGCGGTGCGCAAAGGAATAGCTCGGATTGAGCTGGATCGCCCGTTTGAATTCGCTCTCGGCGCCCTGCCAGTCCCAGTCGCAGAAGAATCGGATGGCACCATGCGAGAGGTGAGTTTCGGCAAGCGAATCGTCAAGCTCCACGGCTTTGAGCGCGGCAGGCTCCGCTTGCGGACAGGTTTCACTACGCGGCAAAGCGCCTATGCCGGCGTACATCATGAGGTAGTAATCGGCCAAGCCGGAATAGCCCAGGGCATAGTTCGGGTCCTTTCCGATCGCTTGCTGGAAGAATCCGAGACTCTTCCTCCCATCTGCCTCGCTGAACTGATCCCAGTAATAGCGGCCCTTGAGATATGCTTCGTGCGCCTCCGGGTCGACCGAGTGAGAACCGGTCAGCCGGGCACGCTCCTGAGGCGTCAGCTCGAGCCTGATCCCATTCGCAATATCGCGCGCCACTTCGTCCTGCAAAACCAGCACATCCTTGAGGTCACGCTCGTAGGCATGCGCCCAGAGGTGGTGGTCAGTTCGGGCATCGATCAGTTGGGCGGTGATGCGCACCCGGCCGCCCGAGCGGAAAACGGCGCCCTCCACGATGGCGTCGGCGCCCAACTCCCGCCCGATTTGCGGCAGCGTCTTGGCGGTTCGCTTGTACTGCATGACGGAGGTGCGAGAGATCACCCGCAAGGCGCTCATCTGCCCAAGGTGGGTGATCAGTTCATCGGTCATCCCGTCAGCGAAGTACTCCTGGTCATCATCGCCGGAAAGATTCTGGAGTGGCAGGACTGCCAGCGAGCGGATCGGCGCCGCCGAGACCGCAGCCGATGGCGTAGGAATTTGCCTGCGGGCCAACCTCTGCCAAAGTGCCGAAGCCAGGAGGGCGAGCACCCCCAGCGAAAGGATCACGGCGGGCGTTATCCACCCGGCCCGCCGTGGGTTGGCGGCAACAACGGGATCAGGCTGAGCCCCCAACACCACTGGAGTTCCACTGGGCTCCGAAGGCGGCTGGGCGCTACTAGCCGTAGCGACGAAGCGATAGCCACGTCGCGGCAAGGTTTCGATATAGCGCGGCGTCTCCCTGTCGTCGCTCAGGGCTTCCCGCAATTTATTGATGGTTTTGTTCAGGCCGTGCTCGAAGTCCACGAAGGTGTCTGCGGGCCAGAGCTTCAGACGCAAGTCCTCGCGCGTGACCAACTCGCCCGGCCGCGCGAGCAGCAGGGACAGAACCTGAAACGGCTGTTCCTGAAGCTTGATTCGGAGCCCATGCTTGCGCAGCTCCCCCGTGGCAGTATCCAACTCAAAGACACCGAACCGGATAACCTCGGCTGAGCTTTTCACTTGTTTCACGGAGGGGCCACCACCCATTCGACTTAAATCTAACACCCCTTGATTTCAGAATCAATCCGATATCCTGTGGGGGATACTTGGCCCTAACTCACCTGATTAGAGGAAATTGCGCGGGGACTTTCAATTCCGCTGTAGAGGACTTGCTGTCCATTGAAGCGCCTTCTTAACCGGCGCATTGTCCACCCCACGCGAGCAAACCAGGCGACGGGAGCTTGAGCCCGCCCGGGACTTCCAGAACCGAGGGCACGATCAGCTATCAGTGGGCCGGCCACGACGGGACAGGCAATCGAAGCCGGTGCAGTGCTGGGGAAACAATATCTTCGCGGGTCGAAAAGGAGAACCTTATGACGAGCAGAATGGGATATCACGGCCGGATTTCTGTCAGGGGCTGGCGAGCCGTGAGCGGCGCGCTGGTGGTGGGGGCAGTGCTTCTCTCGGCGGCCATTGCGGTCCGAGCGCAGGAAGCGCCGAATTACACCGTAATCAACACGTTTGCCGGTATCGGCGCAGACGGGGAATACCCCCGAGCGAAGTTAATTCGCGACCAAGCGGGCAACCTCTACGGTACCACCTTCAACGGCGGCAACCTCAGCGAATGCTTCGGCTCCGGCTGCGGAGCGGTGTTCAAGGTGGATAAGTGGGGCAAGGAGACCGTCCTTTACAGCTTCAAGGGAGGAACGGACGGAGCTTATCCTGTCGCGGGTCTAGTTCCGGACGATGCGGGCAACCTTTACGGCACCACCGAAGGCGGCGGCGACCTAAACGGCGACGCAAGTTGCGCCGAATTCGAGGGATTCCCCGGATGCGGGGTGGTGTTCAAGCTGGATCCAACCGGCAAACAGACCGTCCTCCACGCCTTCACCGGGGGTGCGGACGGATTAGGTGGTTCCTCGGGTCTGGTTCGAGACGAAGCGGGCAACCTTTACGGCGTCACCGTCGGCGGCGGCTTCAGCGGAGTCTGCCCCGGCCTACCCCTCCCCGGGTGCGGAGTGGTGTTCAAGCTGGATACAAAGGGCAAAGAGACCGTCCTCCACGCCTTCACCGGGGCCGCGGACGGGTACGGTCCATACGGAGACCTGCTTCTGGACGCGGCGGGCGACCTCTACGGCGCCGCAGCGAACGGGGGCGGCTCAAGCGAATTCTGCAGCGACGTACTTGAGCCCGCGACCGGCTTCCTCGGCTGCGGAACGGTGTTTAAGCTGGACCGGACCGGAAAGCTCACCGTGCTGCACACCTTCAACGGGGCGGACGGGGCGTTTCCTGACGGATGGCTGGTTCAGGATAACGCGGGCAATCTTTACGGCATGACCGGCAACGGTGGCGACTTAAGCGGATGCTCCGGCTTGGGGTGCGGGGTGGTCTTCAAGGTGGATAGGACAGGCAAAGATACCGTGCTGTACCGCTTCACGGGAGGCGCAGACGGAGCAGAGACGTTCGCTGGCGTGGTCCGGGACGCGGCGGGCAACCTCTACGGCACTACAGCCTACGGCGGCGACTTCACCGGGTCCCTTTGCGCCGGCACCGGCTGCGGGGTGGCGTTCAAGCTGAGTCCAACGGGCAAAGAGACCGTCCTCTACAGCTTCACCGGGGGTGCGGACGGAGTGAATCCGGGCGCAAGTCTGCTCCAGGACGAGGAGGGCAACCTCTACAGCACGACAATAGGCGGCGGTGACACGTCGTCATGCAGTCCCACGTACGGCTGCGGAGTGGTGTTTAAGATCGCGATTCATGATGGCGACGATCCAGACGCTTCACAAGAGGGCGTCGCCGCAGCAGCAGATGAGACCACGGAAGGGCCGAGGGTAGTCCTCCCAGAAAACGTTCAAAAGCTGCTTCTGCAGCGACGGGGCTTCGGTCGATTTGGAACTCCGCTCACGGGACCGCGATGACCGTCCGGTAGGGTCGCACACCGGAGCATTTTGCCGGAGAAAACGAAAAAGGAGCGAGACAGAGAAACATGGTGACAGACGAGACGTTTACAGGTTTGTTTTGTCCGGAAACCGCGTTGAGCGGCGAAACTCCTGCGTTGGCCTCGCCTCTTGCGTTTGAGCTTGCGCAGCGTCGGACAAATTAACTGGTATAACCTCTGCCACCATGTTTCTGTCACCATGTTTCTAAAGGGGTCGCCAGCAAGCTGGCTGGTGAGAAAGCGGCAGCGAGCTGCCGCACTCTAAAGCTTCGCAGGCATGCCATCATTTCGCCTCAGTCAAAAAAGTCTCGATCCTCATCACGCAGGCGCGCTTTAGCCTTTTGGACATTAAATCGGACACCCAGACCCGGCGCGTCCCAAACGTCGATGAAACCTTTCTTCATGATGGGATCGGGCAAACCCTCGACAATGTCACTCCACCATTCCGGCTGGGCGATCGGATACTCGAAGGCGATATAGTTTTGCGGCAGGGCGGCGGCCATCTGGACCATCGCGGCGAGGCCGATCAGCCCGTCGAAAACCCCGTGGGGAGCGACGAGGATACCGTGTAGATCGGCGTATTCCGCGATCCACTTCAGCTCCGCAATTCCGCCCACATCTTCCGGGTCGGGGCCGATGACATTGACCGCCTGGTTTTCGATGAGATCCTTGAAGTTCTCGCGGAGGTAAATCTCTTCCCCGGTGTGAATGGGGGTGGAAGTTGCCTCGGTGAGTTCCTTGAACAATTGGGCGTTGGGGTAAGGCGAGTAGTCGCCGGTGAGCGTGTCCTCGATCCAGGCCAGGTGGAGGGGCTCCATGGCGCGGGCAAAAGTGATGGCGTCCTTGAGGAACCAGCCGGGTCCGCAATCAAGGGCCAGACCCACCTCATCGCCCAGGACCTTCTTCATGGCTTCAGCGCAGGCGACGATTTGCTCCATGCCGCGCTCAGTCAGCATCCCCCGATTCGGGTGCGCGGGTCCTGGCCGCCCCGGCGAATCGTACCAGCCGTCGGGCACAGCTTCGATCATGGGCGGATTGTGAAACCCCACTGCCTGTTTGATCAGGGTGAAACCTTCCTTCGATTCCTTGATCTTCTGGATGGTCTCGGCATAGTCAGAGGGCGTTTGGCCGTGCATGGGGAAACGCACGGCTCCATCGTAGGCACGAACGCGGTCGCGAATCTTTCCGCCCAGCAACTTATAAACCGGCACCCCGGCTGCCTGCCCGGCGATGTCCCACAGAGCGATCTCGATGGCGCTCACCGCCGCGCCCCAGGGCTTGGAGGCGCCCATGCGGCGGATCTTGAGCATCACACGCTGGACGTCGGTCGGGTCCTCGCCCAGAAGATACTGCTTGTAGAACAGCACCATCGGTTTGAGATAGTTCTTGACGCCTTCCGCCTCACCATAGCCGGAAATGCCCTGGTCGGTCACTACTCGAACTACCGGGTTCTGCCCGATGATGGCGCACTTCAAGTCGGTGATCTTGATGGAGACGTGCCCCGTGCGCGTTTGCGGGAGCGACGCAAAGCCGCCCGCTCGCGCCGACGACGACGTTGCGGCTGCGACTGCAGAAAGCGATCCGAGAAATCCTCGTCGCGTCAAATTGGCCATTGGTTCCTCCGGTTGAAAAGCTCCCCGATCCGGCCCGCTCTCCCGGATTGGAGGCAAACATATTGGGCCGGACGAAGATAACACAGCCTGGCACCGAAGTTTGCGAAACAGTCGTCCTCTTGGACCGGAACAAGTCTTTGGCCCCCTCTCCGTAGCCGCACGCAACGATCTGCCGACATCCCCTCGAAAATTCGAACACGGTCAAAAATCGCAATTGCGGTTACAATTGTTCGCATGACATTTGAAAAAGAACTGGAAGTTGCACGCGGCGTCGCTGAGCAGGCCGGGCGGCTAGCTCTGGAAAACCACGCGCGGGGATTCGAGACGGAGACCAAGTCCGACAATTCCCCCGTAACCTCTGCGGACCGCGCCAATGAGGTGCTGATCGCCGAACTTCTGGGGAAGGCTTTTCCCGACGATGGTCTGCTGGGCGAAGAGGGCGCATCACGCGAAGCGCGCAGCGGCCGATGCTGGATCATCGACCCCATCGATGGCACACGCAGCTTTGTGCGCGGCATTCCCACATGGAGTGTCATGCTGGCGCTCGAGGCCGAGGGCGAAGTGGTAGTGGGCGCGGTTAATTTGGCGCCGCTGGGCGAACTCTATTCCGCCGCGAAAGGGTTTGGCGCATATCGAAATGGCGCGCCAATTCACTGTTCGCCGCGAAAGACTTTGAACGAGGCCATGCTGTGCCTGACAGGCTTCGACCACGTCGCGAAGTGGCCTTGGGGCGCGCGCCTGCTCCCTTGGATCACCCAATTCTGGTCCGTGCGCAGCATGGGCGGCTGCCTGGACGCGATGTGCGTGGCCGGCGGACGCGCCGAGGCGTGGATCAACCTCCAGGCCAAAGCGTGGGACTTGGCGCCGCTCAAGATCATCGGTGAGGAAGCCGGCGCGGCCTTCTTTAACCTCGATGGAAAGTCGAGCATTTCCGGCGGCAATTGCGTCATCACCACCCCTGCCCTGGAAAAGGAAGTCCGCGGGTTCCTGGGCATCCCTTCATGAGCCGAGGAGCGATCATTGTGTTGCGGCGTTGCGGTTCGATTCTCGCGCTGGGTGCGTTCGCGATGTACCTGGCGGGTGCGGTGCGCATTGCCGGCCAGGCAACACCCTCCTCCTACCACGAAATCACCATGACTGCGACGGACCTTGGGTTTGAACCCGCCGCAGTTAACGTGAAGAAAGGCGAGAAGTTGCGGCTGGTCATCACCGCCACGGATTGCGACCACGAATTCAAGCTGAACGCCTTCGACGTCAACCAAGAACTGAAGAAAGGCGACCCCACCATCATCGAGTTCACCGCCAGCAAGGCAGGAGCCTTCGATTTCACCTCCGGCATGTATTGCGGCAAGGGCCACCACAAAATGAAGGGCAAGCTGGTGGTCTCCGAACCTTAGCCCGTGCGGTGTGACTCGCACTCGACCCGGTTCGTCCCGTTTCTCAGCGCGCAACCCTACTTAAAGATTGCAAGACAAAGCTCCGCACCGTTTTCGTAGCGCGGGCATCTTGCCCGCTGTCGCGGGAGCGTCGCGCTCCCGCCAGCGCGGGGGCAGGCTGCCCGCGCCACGAAAACCGTTCGTCACGATATGTGTCGTGACTCCGGAAGTTACGGAAATTGGATCGCAGTAGCGCTTGCGGCGCCCGCCGAATTGGAGTAGCTTCCCTGTGACATCCCGCGCCAGGACGCTCGGCCAAGCGCAGCGCGTAATCGGGGACCGATGCGCGGGGGCATGCTATCAAGTTTCTGGGACACGGAAGGAAGATATGGAGACCAAACTCAATCGGAGAGAATTCCTGAAAGTCAGTTCGGCGACAACACTCGGCGCGGGCGCAATGACGAGCGCGTTTACTCTGGGCGAGGCGGCGGAGACCGCAAAGCCTCTCCGGGTCGGCATGATCGGAGTGGGCGATCGCGGCACCAGTCATGTACAGACGCTGCTGGCGATGGGCGTGCAAATCCCCGCCGTCTGCGACATCAACCAGTCGCATCTGGAACGGGCGCAGTCGCTGGTGGAGAAAGCCGGGCAAAAGCGGCCGGAAGGCTACGGCCGCGACACCGAGGATTACCAGCGCTTGATGGTCCGCGACGACCTGGACGCCGTGCTGATCGCCACCTACTGGCAATATCACACCCCCATGGCCTTGTGCGCAATGAGGTCGGGCAAGTACGCGGCGGTGGAAGTGCCGGTAGCGTTGACCGTGGAAGAATGCTGGAACCTCGTGAACACCTACGAGGAGACCGGGGTGCCGTGCATGATGCTCGAAAACTGGAGCTTCCGCCGCGACAACCTGGCGGTGCTCAACATGATCCGCGCAGGCCTGCTGGGCGAGGTTGTCCATTGCCACTGCGCCCATTCGCACAACTGCATCGACCACTGGTTCTTCGACCCGAAAGGCAACATGCGCTGGGGCGGAGAATTTCTGGTGCAGCACAACGCCAGCCAGTACACCACCCACGCGCTGGGACCAGTATTCGGCTGGATGGACATCGGGTGCGGCGATTATTTCGACAAGGTCGTGTCCTTCGCCAACCGTTCGCTCGGGATCAATCATTACTTCGCCGGCAAATTTGGTGCGAACCATCCCAATGCCAAGCGGAAATTCGCGCAGGGCGACATTGTCACCACGATGGTTAAGACAAAGAAGGGCAATACCATCGTTATCAACTATGATATGCAATTGCCCCGCCCCTACGATAATCGCTGGGAGATTCAGGGTACCGAGGGCCTCTACAACGAGCAGCGCAACGCGGTTTACCTGAGCGGACGCAGCCCCAAGTACGAAGAATGGGAATCTTTCGATCCGTACCAGGGCAAATACGATCACGACTGGTGGAAGTCCGTGGCGCGCCAGTCGAGCGAGCATGGCTCCGCCCGCAATGATGTGGGCGACCAGCTCTTGCTCGGGCACGGAGGCACCGACTACCTGGAGCTGCGCCAGTTCCTTAAAGCCGTGCGCACCAAGACGCAAACACCGCTCGATGTCTATGACTCGGTCGTGCTGAGCGTCATCAATCCACTGTCGGAAAAATCCATCAGCGAGGGCGCGATGGTGGACTGCCCGGACTTCACCCGGGGCAAGTGGCAGACCCGGAAACCGGTGTTTGCCCTGTGACCTTGGGGGAGTAACAAGTCTGAAGGTTTATAACGGGCTTAAGAGGTGGGGCTGATTTCCCGTCCGGCGGAATTTTTTAAACGAGAGCTGAAACTCGAGTTTGGTGGGCAGAGAGATGGCGGCGGTATCGCAACCCTCAAGGCAGATTTCGCACCCGGGAAGGCAACGGAAAGGATGCGCCACGAAAGGCTGGCCGGTTTTGGGGTTCCATTCAAAGACGTCGTTCGGGCAGAAATTGAGGCACTGAAGGTCCTCGCGGCACAGATCGACGTCAATGGTAGGAAACCACGGGAATTTCTCCCGAAGATCGTTCATCAAGGGCATGCTTCCATCCTTCATGCATCGCAAGAATAACCGGACCGGTTATTCCCCAACGGCCCTCAATGGCGCGGTTTATTGGGGTCCGCGAGGTCGTTGAGCCGCTCGCGGATCCGGTCCAGGATGCCATCATTGGTCGCGCTGCGGATGTCTAGGGGCACAAAATGTTCGGCATTAAACTCGGTGTTGCGCAACGCCTTCTTGAAAAGCTTCATCTGCGTCTCTTCCTGGCAGGCGCACACCATAACGTAAGTGTCAGGATCATCCTCAGCGGCGCGGAGCACATCTTCGAGGATTTCGTTGCCGCCCTCGGCGCAGAGTTGGGGGTGGACGGCGGCGTAAGAAACGTCGAATTCGGATTCAACTTCGAACGCCAGTGAGTTCATATCGGCGTAACGGAAGGGATCGAGGCCTTTGCAGTTGCAAATCAATGTTTTGACCTTCATCAGATTCCTCCTAACACCACTGCCCCAGTCGTTCACTTAGAGACTGGAAGCCCGCTCGGAGTTGCTCCGCTAGTCTCCCCGGCCATCTATTCAAGCAGATAAATGGCCATACTTCCGGATTTCGTGGTGATCTCTGCGCTTTGTCCGAAACCAATGAAAATGGGTCTGCTAGCGATTATCCCAATGGCTTTAAGGGTTGCGACTGGTCACAAAAGTGACTTTTGCCGCAGCCCTTAAGTGTCACTCCACGGGCACACCTCAACGAATCAATGGAGTAATTGCTTGGTGGATTGACAATCGGTAGAATACGACCCGTACCTCAGATTGGGGAACTTGGGTCACGACTTGGTGTATCACGGGGAAAGGAACCTTGGTTGCCAAGCTCCCTAATTCCGGCCGACAGTGCAGATTGCGACAGCCTGACGTAGGGCCAGGCGAATATGGATAACAACCCATCCTCTCAACCAGCGAACGACCCGGACTCTCTCATCAGCCGGAGGAGGAGCACCCGGATCGATTTCGTCACCACGGTGCTGCTGTCCGGAAAGGATGCCGGGGGCGCGCCCTTTCGCGAGTTTACCCAGACTTCCGTTGTGAATCTGCACGGGTGCAGGCTGCGAACTTCGTACAGGATCACCGTCGGCATGCTGGTCTCCATCGAGTGCCCCAAGGCCGGGATGGCGGGAAAAGGCGTTTGCGTCAGGGTCTGGGATACCAAATCGGGGGCTACCGCATACGAAATTGCCGTGCAGCTCGTAAGGCCGCAGAACCTTTGGGGGGTGCCTAACCCGCCCGCGGACTGGGAACTTGCGGTCAAGACCATGGTGCAGGGCCGCATTCCCCATCAAGAACCCGCGGCGGAGGCTCCAGCCCTCGCAGCGCCCATTTCCCCGGCACTCACTCCGCCGGCGCCCGTTGTGACTCCTGCCCGTCCTCCGTCTCGCGCAATTCCTCCCGTCGTCGCGCCTCCGCCGCCACCCGTGGCAGCGCCTTCGCGGCCCGCCCCTGCTGCCAGCGCTCCTCTCGATCCGCGGCTCGCCGACCTCGAGCGGCGCGCCACCCAATTGATGGAGGCGGTTCTGGATATCCTGCGAGGGCAGGCGGAGGAGCTGACGCGCATCAGCCTGGAGGAATTCCGCCAGCAAATGGACGCCATGGTCGTGGATTCCGAAAGCCGGCTGCGGCAGGGCCTCCAGCAAACGTATGAAAAGTCGGTGGCCTCCTTGATTAGTCTGCGGTCCGATCTGATGGAGCAGATGGCGGCCCGCGGGGCGCAAATGGTTCGCTCCACGGAAGAGGCCATGCGCGCCCGGCTGCGCAGCCAGTTGCCCACGGAGGGTGCCGCCCCGAAACCTCCGGAGCCGGTCGGCGGAAAATAGTCACATGCTCCAGTCGGTAGGCTTTCACATCCCGTTTTACATCGACCGAATCGCTCCGCCCACCTAACCAATTCGTACCAGTACGATTGGGGACTTACAATTGCATCTTGTCGGCCAAGTCGCACGTTAGGTTTGATATAATGAAATCGTTGTTGGGGGTGGGCCGTCCTTCGAGTCGCTCGTAAGATGCAAGTGGGTCCAGGGGTAGGGTTCTGAATACGTTGGACAGGCAATCGTTGTTCTGCCTTTCTCCCCAGCAACATCACCGCAGTGGGGGCGCTTCGTGGCACTTGGCCCGTGGTTTGCTTCGCACGCGCGGCAGGAAGTAGATCCCAATTTACTTCTCATCCTTCAAGGGAATTCAAGGGGAATCCGATGGCAACCACTCACGTTGAGCCGAAAGAAGATGCGGCACCCACAGGACAAGCCCAGGTCATCAACGACCTCAGCATCCAGGTGGCGACCGTAAATGGCTCGGGCAGTCAAACTGCCAATCTCGTTTTGCTCCGCGCAATCTTTCAGATGGGCATTCCGGTTTCCGGAAAGAATCTGTTTCCCTCCAACATCGCCGGCCTCCCTACCTGGTTCACCATCCGGGCATCGAAGCACGGCTACATCGCTCGCCGCCGGGACAGCGAATATATGGTGGCGATGAACCCGGAGACGGCGGAAGAAGATGTCTTGAGCCTCAAGCCGGGTGCGGCCTGCGTCTACGACGAGCGCCTGAACCTGAAGCGTCTGCGCGACGATGTGATCTTCTACCCGGTGCCGTTTGACCAGTTGGTGGCGCCCGTATGCCCCGACGCGCGCTTGCGCAAGCTCGTCCGCAACATGCTTTACGACGGCGTGCTGGCAAGGCTCCTGGGCATCGAAATGGAAGAAATCCACCGGGCGCTGCAGAAGCAATTCCGCAAGAAGGCCAAGGCGGCGGAATTGAACTGGAACGCCGCGCGCGCCGGCTATGAATTCGCCGAGAAGAACCTGGTGAAATCGGACCCTCACATCTTGCAGCGCATGAACGAGACGGCCGGCAAGATTCTGATAGAAGGCAACGCCGCCACGGCCCTGGGCGCGATGTTTGCCGGCGTTACGGTGGTAACGTGGTACCCGATCACTCCCTCGTCGTCCGTTTGCGAGACGCTCACCGAATACATGAAGCGCTATCGCATCGACAAGGAAACCGGGAAGGCCACCTTCGCCATTGTGCAGGCGGAGGATGAACTCGCCGCCCTGGGCATGGCTCTAGGCGCGGGCTGGGCGGGAGCGCGCTCGATGACCGCCACGGCCGGGCCGGGCATTTCGCTGATGTCGGAGTTCGCCGGCTTCGGATACTACGTGGAAATCCCCGCGGTCATCTTCGATATCCAGCGTGTCGGCCCCTCCACGGGCCTGCCCACGCGGACGGCGCAGGGAGACATCATCTCCACCGCCCTGCTTTCCCACGGCGACACCGCGCACCCCATGCTGCTGCCTTGCTCGATGAGCGAATGTTTCTCCATGGCGATTGAGGCCTTCGATCTTGCTGAGTACCTCCAGACGCCGGTCTTCGTCATGAGCGACCTCGACTTGGGCATGAATACCTGGATGTCCGAACCGTTCGATTATCCCACCAAGCCCATTTCCCGCGGCAAGGTGCTGAGCGCCGAGGATGTTCGCCGCATGGGTGGCTTCGAGCGCTACAAGGACGTGGATGGCGACGGCGTCGGCTACCGGACTTTGCCCGGAACGCCGGAACGCATGTGCGGCTGGTTTGCCCGCGGCAGCGGCCACAACGAGAAGGCCATCTACAGCGAGAGGCCCGACGTTTACGTGAACAACGTGGACCGCCTATCGCACAAATTTGAAACCGCGCGCCTGAAGGTCCCCGGCCCGGTGATCGTGGACGCGGCGAAACCCGAAGTGGGAATTATTGCTTACGGCACCAGCCACTGGGCCATCGAAGAAAGCCTCGACCAGTTGCGGCGTGAGCACGATCTCGACGCCGGCTATTGCCGTTTGCGGGCGTACCCTTTCACTCCAGAAGTTCATGACTTTATTAACCGCTACGAGCGCGTGTACGTTGTGGATCAAAACCGCGACGGTCAGATGCTGGGCTTGCTGCGGCTGGAATCGCCCGCCGAGGAAATCGCGAAACTCCGCAGCGTGCGCCACTATGACGGCTTACCCCTCGACGCGCGCTCTGTAACCGACGAAATTGCTTCCCAGGAGGCGGCAAACTAACATGGCAACCACTACCGTACCTTCTTCACCCTCCGCCAAAACCAACCGCATCGGGTTGGAGATGGCTCAGTACAAGGGTAACAAAAGCACTCTGTGCGCGGGCTGCGGCCACAACGCGATTTCCGAGCGCATCATTGAAGCTTGCTACGAATTGGGCGTTGAACCCCATCGCGTCGCCAAGCTTTCCGGCATCGGCTGCTCGTCCAAGAGTCCCGCCTACTTCCTGAATAGCGCTTACGGTGTGAACGCGGTCCATGGGCGCATGCCCAGCGTGGCCACGGGCGCCTTGCTGGCCAACCGTCACCTCGTCGCCTTGGGAGTGAGCGGCGATGGCGACACTGCTTCGATTGGCGTTGGGCAGTTCGTGCACCTGATGCGCCGCAACCTTCCCCTCGTTTACATTATTGAGGATAACGGTTGCTACGGCCTGACCAAGGGCCAATTCTCCGCCACCGCCGACGTCGGTTCGAAGCTCAAGACCGGCGTCATTAACGACCTGCCGCCCATCGACACTTGCGCGCTGGCCATTCAACTCGGCGCGACGTACGTCGCCCGATCGTTCTCCGGCGACAAGCGGCAGTTGCTCGCGCTCATCAAAGGCGCCATCGCTCACAATGGCACCTCGATGCTCGACGTCATTTCGCCCTGCGTGACCTTCAATGACCACGAAGGCTCGACGAAGTCCTACAGCTACGTCAAGGACCACGACGAGCCAATTGCCGACGTGAGCTTCATCCCCTTCTTCGAAGACATTTCCGTGGACTACGACCCGGGAACCACCACGAGCATCACGCTGCACGATGGTTCGCAAGTGCTGCTGCGCAAAATTACCGCCGATTTCGATCCCACCAACAAGGGTGCGGCCTTGCAGATGCTCACCGAATCCCACGACAAGGGCGAAATCGTGACGGGACTCTTCTACGTGGACCCCAAGCGGGCCACTTTCATCGACCAGTTGAATGTGCTGGACGAGCCGTTGGCTACTCTGCCGGAATCCAAAGTGCGCCCGCCCAAGGAAGTGCTGGACCAGGTGATGCAATCGCTGATGTGAGTGGCACAGGCACTCCTGCCTGTGCTCTTGTTTCCTTCGCAAACAATTTGCGCGTTTCGTCGGGGCAGGGCTTGCCCTGCCCTGGCAATTTGTCGGGGTGTGGAACCTGGGCAGGGCAAGCCCTGCCCCGACGAAACGAAATGATTGCGATTCCGCCGCGCTGCACTACTCATGCCTCAATGCCACCATGGGATCGACCTTGGTCGCCCGGCGTGCGGGAAGATACGACGCCAATAGGGCCACGCTGACGGCCGTGAGGATTGCGGCCAAGTAACTCAGGGGGTCTAATAGCGGTACGCCGTAAATGACTTCGGACATTAGCCGGGACGCCGCCAAAGCGCCAATCAGTCCAATGACCGCGCCTACTCCACCAAAGCGCAGACCCTGTTGCAGGACAAGGTTCAGGACATCGTTGCGCCGAGCCCCAAGCGCCATTCGAATCCCAATCTCATGTGAGCGGCGGCTGACGTGGTAAGCCACCGTCGCATACAGCCCCACGGCGGCTAGGAAGATTCCCAGGATGCCGAGGCTCGCAAGCAGTTCTGTCCTTGAGCGCTCCTCCGACAAGACCTCCTGCATGTAGTCTTTGAAGGTCACCGCATCGACGATGGGAAGATTTTTGTCGACCGCCGCCGTTTCTTTCAGAATCGCAGGGAGGAAGGACCGCGGATCGCCGGCTGTCTGCACAAACAGCACGCACTCGAACGAAAACACCTGCGTGAAAGGGAGGTAGAGGTAGGGTTGGATTGTTTCGTGAAGCCTGACGTATCTTCCCGCCTCGACAACCCCGACAATCTGATAGTCCTTTTTGCCAATCTGGAGCGATCTTCCCAGGGGGTTCTGTCCGGGCCAGAATCGTTGTGCCATGACGTCGTTGACGATGACGACCGGGGCGGTGGAGGGCAAATCGAATTGGTTGAATTCCCGCCCCTTTTCGATCCGCGCGCCCACTGTGGCGAAGAACTTCGGGGCAACAATGTTATAACGAATCTCGAAATGATCGGTCCCCGGAGGCGGCTGCACTCCGGGAATGACCACCGCCTGTGTTTCTCCTCCTTCGGCTTCCGTCATGGGGGCCCGCCGGGCATAGCTGGCACGCACGACCCCGGGCACGGATTCCACTCGTGCCGCCAAGGCAGGATAAAGAGCGGCGGCTTGAGCTTGCTTGTAGCCATACAGCATGGGCGGGGCTACGGAAAGCATCACCACATTTCCCTTCGGGTCAAATCCGGGATTGATGCTTTGGCTGTACAGCAAGCTGCGTAACAGCAGTGCCGAGCCGGCGAGGAGGACCACGGAGAGCGCAATTTCACCGCACACAAACAAGCTCTGAAGTGGCAGCCGCCCCGTCGCGTGTTCCCCTTTTTCACCTTTGAGGGCAGCACTCAAATCGCCCTTCACGGCATGAAACGCCGGCGCGAGTCCGAAGATTAGTGCCGAGAGCAGAGAAATAGCCGAGGTGAACAGCAGCACCCGGCCATCGAGCTTGAGGTTCATATCCGCGAGGCCCGGTACGAGCGCGGGCCCCAGCCTTAGAAGCCAGGCTGCTAGCACGACCCCCACGGCGCCTCCCGCCACGGACAGGAGAAGCCCTTCGGTGAAAAGTTGGCCGACCAGCCGGCGCCGTCCCGCTCCTAACGCCCGGCGCATGGCGATTTCGCGCTGTCTCCGCTCGGTTTGCGCTAAAAGCAGATTGGCGACATTCGCGCAGCAGATCAGGAGAACCAAGCCCACCATCGCCATCATGTAGATTCCCGTTTGCATTCCGTGGTACATCCACTCGGAAGCAGGGTGGGCGAGGAATTTGACGTTGTGGTTCGAAGCAGGAAAAGCTATGGCCAGGCGTTGCGCGAGCGTCTGAAGCTGCGCGCGTGCCTCACTGATTTGCGTCTTGGAGCGAAGATGCCCGGCTACCTCAAACCAGCGGTTGTCGCGGGCAGCATCCCCACTGTCCTCACCCGGAACCATCGTCTCCCAACCCTCCTTAGTGAGCCACATGTCGGGAGCACCTTCGTGCCGCAACCCGCAAAAGTCCGGGGGTGCGATACCGATCACCGTGAATTCCCTCCCGTCGAGGAGGACGATTTTGCCGGGCAGAGAGGGATCGCCGTCAAAATAGTGCTGCCAGAGATGGTCGCTGACTACAACGAAGTGGCCCTCGGCGGCAGCCTGGTCGGGCTGCGGTGAAAAAGTTCGGCCCCGTAGGGCCTTCACGCCCAGTGCCTCGAAATAGTTCTGCGAGACCACTTCGACGGTGAACTCTAGACCCGCTCGCTGAGGCCCGCCGCTGATGAACCCTCCGCGGTCGCCATACGCCACCACGTCGGAAAAAGCGTCCGCTTGCTGGCGAATGTCAAGATAATCGGGATAAGAAATATTGCCAAAATCGGTGGTAATCACGGCCAAGCGCGCAGGATCTCTCACCGGCCACGGCCGCAGAAGTTGGGTATCCACGATGCTGAAAATCGCGGAATTAGCACTGATGCCCAGCGCTAAAGAAACTACGGCCACGGCCGTAAAACCAAGATTCTTCCGCAACATCCGCAGCGCGAAACGCAGGTCCTGCCAAAGCGTTTCGAGCCAGCCAAGGCTGTTCATGTGATAGATCTCCTCTCGGATCAAGGTGGTGTTACCGAGCTTGCGGTGCGCGGAGTAGCGCGCCTCTTCCGACGACATGCCGCGCGCAATGTTGTCGTCCGTCTCGGCTTCGAGGTAGGCTTCGAGTTCGCGCGCCCGCTCTTCATCCCAATGCTTGCGTCGAAGGAATCGTGTCCAGCTCATGTGCGTCCTTTGTACTCAGGCTACGTCGTAGGTGGCACGGGCACTCCTGCCTGTGCCCTATGCACAGGATTGCATCAACTGCCGCACAGGCAGGAGTGCCTGTGCCACCACTAGCCACTGCTTTCCTCCGGCCGCAGCACGCGGTTAATGGCGCGCACGATCTCGTCCCATCGGCTGGTTTGATGGGCCAATTGCTTGCGGCCGGCAGGGGTCAGGCGGTAATAGCGCGCCCGGCGGTTGTTTTCCGAAGTGCCCCAAAACGAGGCGATCCACCCGCGGTCCTCCAGGCGGTGCAGAGCGGGATAGAGCGAGCCGTGCTCGACTTGCAGAACATTTTCGGAGCGATGTTCGATGGCGTAGGCGATGGTGTGCCCGTGCCCGGGACCCAGCACCAGCGTTTGCAGAATCAATAGGTCGAGCGTGCCCTGGAGCAGCTCGCCTTCCAGCGGAGGTGCACCTTTCTTTGGCATGTTGCCGTTATACTCCCATAGATCATCTACTACAAGAGGAAAATGCGGTAAAGCGCTGATTTTTGCGAGTCGGACATTGTGTCCACGAAGAGCAGAATTGAGACGTTAAAGGAGATTAGCTATGGGTAAGGTTGTCATAGAGAAACTCCATTTTGTATAATAAGGGCCTCAGCACCTGCTGTTCGTAGCGCCGTCCTTTAGGGCGGCACATGCCGGGCTAAAGCCCGGCGCTACATGGGCTTTCGGCCAGCCGACTAGCTGGCGCGGCGATGGGGTTTCTTCAGGGGAACGAATGGGCGAATTGCAGAAAGGCGAGCGCGAACCTCTCTACTGTCCTACTTGCGAGGCCGAAGTTTCAGAACCTCTGGTTTGCGGGGACTGCGGCGCAATCATCTGCCGCAAATGTGGAACGCCGCTCGAGAAGATTGATGAGCTGGGAATTGGATAAGATTTGGGGTTTGACGTTAGGGGTTAGGTGTTAGGGAATCGCGTTCCGCGGTTTGGCTCGGGCCCTAATCCCTAACCCCCATCCCCTAATCCCTCTTCAATACACCGCGAGCGCTCTTGCCGCCTCTACAATGTCAGCGGGCTGCGGAAGCACGGCGTCTTCCTGGGAAGGATGGTAAGGAATGAAAACATCCTTGCCCGCGAGCCTTCGGACTGGGGCATCGAGAAACGTGAAGAGTTCATCGGCGATGCGGGCCGCGATTTCGGCGCCATAACCCCAGGAAATCTGATCTTCGTGAAGAACCAGCACGCGATTGGTCTTCTTCACTGACGCGGCGATCAGCTCCCAATCGTAGGGATTCAACGAGCGCAGATCCAGAATCTCCGGCTTGATTCCATCCTGCTCTAGGGTTTTGGCCGCCTGCACGGCGCGAATAACCAGCGAACCGTAAGTCACGATGGTCAGCGTCGTACCCTCGCGCACGAGCTTGGCTTTGCCGAAGGGAATCATGTAGTCCGGGCCCGGGTAAGGCGAGCGGTTATGGGTCTGGCGGTAGAGGTGCTTGGGTTCGAGAAACAACACGGGATCGTCGCAGCGGATCGCCGTGCGCAGCAGGCCGTTGGCATCCAGCCCGGTGGACGGCATCACCACGCGCAGACCCGGCAGATGGGTAAAAATCGATTCGCCGGATTGGCTATGGTAGACCGCCCCTCCGGCGAGGTACCCGCCAATCGGCACGCGGATGACCACGGGGCAGGCGAAGGCGTTGTTCGAGCGCCAGCGCAGCATGGTCAGCTCATCCCGGATCTGCATCATGGCCGGCCAGATGTAGTCGAAAAACTGAATTTCCACCACCGGCTTCAATCCCCGGATGGCCATGCCGATTGCTCGGCCTACAATACTTGCCTCCGCCAGCGTCGAGTTGAAGCAGCGCGTGCTGCCGAATTGCCTCTGCAAGTCATGAGTGACCTTGAAGACTCCGCCCTTGCCTTTCACCTTGGCCAAATCGCTCTCATGGCTGCAATCGGCCACATCCTCGCCGAAGACCAGGACCCGCGGATCGCGAGCCATCTCGTCCTTGAGGCAGGCATTGATGAGATCCACCATGGTCTTGGGCTCGCCGTGAAACTTCGGAGGATGATCAAAGTGCTCGGAAGTGGGGTCCACGCTGGGGGAGTACATGTATTGTAGAACGGTTTTCGCCGTGACCACCTCGGCCGCGAGGGCCCGGTCGGCGGCTTCGCGAATTTCATGCTCGGCTGCCGCCTCGATTTCCTTGATTTCTTTTTCCGTGACTCCCTTTTCCTCGACCAGGAGCTGGGCGAGGCGGGTCAAGGGGTCGCGCTTCGCCTCCTGCTGGCGCACTTCCTCGGGCTTATAACTCCGCTCGTCGTCGGAGAGGGAGTGGGAGTAGGGGCGCACCACGTGGGCGTGAACCAGCGCCGGCCCTTTGCGGCGACGAACATACTCCGCCGCCTTGCCGGCCGCCTCGTAGCTTTCGGGGAAATCCGTGCCGTCGCATTCGAGCGTTAGAAGATGAGGGAAGCTCTTGACCAGGCCGGATATCTTGCCCCCGGCAGTCTGCACATCAACAGGCACGGAAATAGCGTAGCCGTTGTCTTGTACGACATAGAGCACAGGAAGCTTACGGCCGCAAGCGTAATTCAACGACTCCCAGAATTCCCCTTCGCTTGTGGCGCCATCGCCCAAGGAAACGTAGGCGATCTCGTCCTTGTGGAAGCTGGAGGAGAGTTCGGCGGCCTCCTGGATGTGCGAAAAATACCAGCTCGCCTCCGCCGCTCCCACGGCATGAAGGACACGCGTTCCCGTGGGGCTGGAACCGGTCACAATGTGCAGTCTTTTCGAACCCCAATGCGAGGGCATCTGCCGTCCGCCACAAGCGGGGTCATCCTTGGCGCCCACGGAGGCTAGAAACAGCTCATAGGGCGTGCTACCCATTTGCAAGCAGAATGCCCGGTCGCGGTAGTAAGGGAAAAACCAGTCGTAACCCGGCATCATGTGGAGGGCCGCGGCCACACCTATACACTCGTGCCCGACCCCGTTAATCTGAAAAAAAGCCCGATTTTGGCGTTTGAGCTGGATCTCTTTGTCATCCACGCGGCGCGACGTGAACATCGTTCGGTACGCCCCGAGAAGCAACTCCCGGGAAAGCGCTTCGGCTTTCAGGACGTGATTCGCGGTGGTGGCCATAGACCCTCGCAGAAGGCTACAGGATACCAGGAACTGTGTTTCGCCAAGCAGACTTTGGCGCTTACACGGAAATTATCATATTATGAAAAGACAAAGTCAATCGACTCTTTGCCCGCAACGGCTCCATCCTCCTCGTCGGCACCCTGAGCCCTCGATCTGTATGCGATCATGGCTTGGAAGCGGCGTCTCGTTGTGGTAAAGTCAGCGAATAAAAGGCGAAGCCCTGTCTCGGATCGGACGATCGGGGTGAGTAAAGAACTGCTCAGGATGGGCTGGTTTCGGGTCGCCCGATCTCACGATCATCCGATCACCCGATTACGCGATTGAAGGAACACGGAATGGAACCTAAACCCGACGCCTTGGCAAGCTTCGAGACGCACGACCTTGCCCCGGTGGAAAGCGCACTGAAGGAAATCGCGGAGAAGTTCCGCGCTTCGCGCGCCCAAGGGGGAGTGACCGCCATTCGCCACTTCCCTGCCCGCGAGGCACGCGTGGCACCTTTCCCCGCGTCTCTCCCTTCCCGGCTCGCAGAGGTTCTGAAAGCTCGGGGATTCTCTTCGCTCTACACGCACCAAGCGCAGTCATTTACGCTCGCGCGCGAGGGCAAGAACCTGGTGGTGGTCACGCCCACGGCATCGGGAAAGACGCTGTGCTATAACCTGCCCATCCTGAGTGAGCTCATCGCGAACCCGGAAGCCCGAGCACTTTATCTCTTCCCCACCAAGGCCCTTTCGCAGGACCAACTGGTGGAACTCAATCGCTGGACCGAGCAACTTGGCGACGAGGTGCGCACCTTCACCTACGACGGTGACACCCCGCAGGACGCGCGCAAGGCCATCCGCTCGCGCGGCAATCTGGTGATCACCAACCCCGACATGCTGCACGCGGGCATCATGCCGCATCACACCAAGTGGCAGCGCCTCTTTGAGAACCTTCGCTACGTGGTGATCGACGAACTGCACTACTACCGCGGGGTCCTGGGCAGTCATCTAGCCAACGTGTTGCGCCGCCTCAAGCGCATCGCGCGTTTTTATGGAAGCACTCCGCAGTTCATTTGCACCTCGGCCACCATTGCGAATCCGCAAGAACTCGCCGCGCGCATTCTGGAAGAAGACGTAACCCTGATTGACGACAACGGCGCGCCCGCGGCGGAGAAGTACTTCGTCTGCTACAACCCTCCGGTGGTCAATCCGCAGCTCGGAATTCGGCGGTCCTATTTGAATGAAACGCGCCGGCTGGCCAAGACCTTTCTTTCGCGCGGACTTCAGACGATCATCTTTGCGAACAGCCGCCTGGCGACAGAAATTCTGGTGACCTATCTTCAGGAAGATTTCTCCGTGGGACCCGCGATGCCTCAGGCGGTCAGAGGATATCGTGGCGGTTATCTGCCGCTGGAGCGCCGGGAGATCGAACGCGACCTGCGGAGCGGCCGATTGCGCGGAGTGGTGGCCACGAACGCCCTCGAACTCGGGATTGATGTGGGCAGCCTCGATGTGGCGCTGCTCGCCGCCTACCCTGGGACGATTGCTTCGACCTGGCAGCGCGCGGGCCGGGCTGGGCGGCGGCAGGGGACCTCGGCGGCGGTGCTCGTCGCTTCGAGCGCGCCTCTGGATCAGTTCATGGTGCAGAACCCGGAGTACTTCTTCGGCCGCTCGCCCGAGCATGGCTACGTGAACCCCGACAATCTTTTGATCCTGCTGAATCACCTGAAATGCGCCGCCTTTGAGCTGCCGCTTCGGGACGACGAGAAGTTCGGCGCGCTCGACCTCAAGCGACTCTGCAAACATTTGGAGGAGACAGGATTCTTGCACCATACCCAGGACGGCTGGCATTGGGTGTCGGAGAGCTATCCCGCCGACGCGCTTAGCCTGCGGTCGGTTTCCTCCGACAACTTTGTGATTGTTGACAACACTCACGACCCGCGCGTGATCGGCGAGACGGACTTCACGAGCGCCCTCACCACGCTGCACGAGAAGGCTATTTATATTCAGGATGGCGTGCAGTACCACGTCGAGCGCCTTGACTATGACGACCGCAAGGCCTACGTCCACCAGGTTGAATCCGAGTACTTCACCGACGCGATCTCCTACACCAAGATCAAAATCCTCGAGACCTTTGATTCTGCGACGGCGGGTGCGGCGTGCAAGTGTCATGGGGAAGTTCAGGTGAACACGCAAGTGGTCGGGTTCAAGAAGATCAAGTTCTACACCATGGAGAATATCGGCGCCGGTGAACTCACCCTGCCCGAGCAGGAAATGCACACCACGGCGTTTTGGCTGACACTGCCGCGGCCTATGATGGACGCGCTGCCTTACAGTTCCACCGAGCGGCTTGACGGAGTGAATGGCTTGGCGAACGCCCTGGGCGCGATTGCCACGCTGCTCGTCATGTGCGACGCACGCGATATGGGAACCTCGGTGGGCGAGAATGCTGAACTCGAGGTAACGTCAGATGTAGAGCCGGGCTTCGGCCCAGCACTCGGCGCTTCGGAGCCCGACACTGCTACTCAGCCGCCCGAATCGCCCAATTTGCAGCCGGGCAAGCGAACCGTGGTGCGGAAGATCTTCGAGCCCAACGTCTATCTCTACGACTCCTATCCCGGAGGAGTGGGGTTGAGCGAGCCGCTGTTCCGCATGAGCGACTCGTTGCTCGCGAAAACGCACAAGCTGATTTCAGAGTGTCCCTGCCCTACGGGTTGTCCATCGTGCGTAGGCCCGGCCGGGGAGATCGGGGAACGAGGGAAGGAAGTGGCATTGGAAATATTGCGTCAGATGATTCTTGCAAATTGAGGGAGTGCTGGGAGCGGTTTGTAAGTTAGCATAAGACGTGATGAGCTTTGGAACATGCACGGAAAAGATCGGCTTAACACAGAGGTCACGGAGAGCCGGCACAGAGAACACGGAGGAGGCAACAACAACTCTGCGATTTCTGTGTTGAGTCTCTACCTCCGCGTGCTCTGTGGGAAACTCTTCTCGATTCGGTTGATGTACCTGTGAACCTCGACCAAAAACTCCGCCATCTTAAGAAAGCCTCGGCACCTCGCGACCCGGCTCGCGAGCTTGAGCAGACTTTGGAATATCTGCGCCGCATGGATAAGCCGCCGGAGCCGCGCCAACTCCCGGCGCAGCGAGCGGCCAAGGGCATCGAAGAATATGTGGAAGGCGTGCTCGAGAAAAATGAATTGGGCGAATACTTTATCGCCCGGCAGGCGTTTCCATTCGGCCGACCTTATGGCAAACTGCGGATTGGCGACATCTCCGTCGCCGACCTGAGCCCACTGAACCTGCTCTTCCCCCAAGCCGCCTTGCCCGCGCCCGAGCGGCTGGTTTACCTCGACACGGAAACCACCGGCCTCGCTGGGGGCACCGGCACCTGCGCATTTCTCATCGGCGTCGGCACGCTGGAAGGAACGCAATTCGTCGTCAGGCAATTCTTTTTGCGCGATTATCCAGAAGAGAAAGCCGTTCTGCACGCCCTGGCAGGAATCCTGGACTCATTCGACGGCCTTGTCACCTACAACGGCAAGACCTTTGATGTGCCCTTGCTCGAAACACGGTATGCGTTGGCACGGCTGAAATCTCCGTTTGGGCGATTAACCCACCTCGATGCGCTGCACCCTTCGCGGAGGCTGTGGAGATTGCGCCTGGAAAGCTGCAAGCTCACCGACATCGAGAGCGCGGTGTTAGGGATCGAGCGCGAGGGCGACGTGGCCGGCTCGGAAATCCCCGGCATTTATTTCGATTACCTGCGCACCGGCGATGCACGCGGATTGCAACCGGTGTTCTACCACAACGCCCTCGACATCATGACACTCGCCGCGGTGACGGTGGAGTTGGCGCGGGCAATCGGCGACGCCGGCACGCTCGATTCTCCGGTGGACCTCTTCAGCCTCAGCCGGATGTTGGAAGTCGCAGGTTCAAGGGAGCGGTCCGTCACGACGTGCCAGCTTGCGCTTTCCGGCGGACTACCGGAAGAGATTGAGGCGCGGGCTCTCCACCAATTGGCCTCTCAACACAAGCGGCTGCGGCAGTACGAATTGGCCATCGCGAAATGGCTCGAACTCACGCGGCGCCCGTCACCGCTGGCGATAGAGGCCTTCGAGGAGTTGGCCATTCATTTCGAGCACCGCGAGCGCAATCCCCAAAGCGCGATGGAGTTTACACAGGCTGCTCTCGAACGGCTGGCCGCGGAAGAGCCGCAGGGCCGAACTGCGGGCCCTGCGCTACGTCCACCCGTGTCTCGCTCCGCTCGGTTCACCCACCGCCTGGAGAGGCTGCAACGAAAGGCCGCGGCGCTACAAAGCGCCATCAAACTACCGATCGCCTAGCGACGATCTTCGCTAGCTTTCAAGCCTGCCAACATATCCTTCAGATCTTGAGTCCCGGGCACCATGACGATCAACGTGATGATCAGGAAGGCCGATCCGGACACGATGAAGTTCGCGGTCCAAAAGTAATACCAGAAGCCCATAACTTAACCTTAATTCTGGGAGTTTGCGTGGTCGCCCAGCGCCTCGCGCGCCGGTCGAAACTCCGGGTCAATGGCGAGTGCCCGGCGGAACTCGTTGACGGCATCATTCTCGTGGTTTTGCTTGCGGAAGACCAACCCTAAATTATAGTGCGCCGAAGAAAACTGCGGGCGGAGACGAATCGCTTCCTGAAACTCCGCAACCGCCTTGTCCAGGTCACCCTTTCTGAGATAGAGGCTTCCCAACACATTGTGCGCATCCGGATCCGTGGGATCGGCAGTGAGAGCCGCATGCAATTGATCTTCGCCTTCCTCCCACTGCCCCTGGAGTGTTGCCAGTGCCCCCAGATTATAGTGAGCGCCAAAGTCGTTCGGGTCGATGCTGAGGATGTGGCGGAAATGTTCTTGCGCGCCAGGGTAATCGCCCTTTTGAAGTGAGATTGAGCCCAGCAGTTCCTCCGCACGGGTGTAGTAGGGCGCGATGGCGAGAGTCGCCTGGAGTTCCTTTGCCGCGTCATCCGCTTGGTGGAGTTCGAATAGGCTGAGTCCCAGGTCGAAATGCGCCTGAACGTTGACGGGATCGGTTTTCAGGACTTGCCGAAATTCGCGAGCCGCGTCGTCGTACCGTCGCAATGCCTGATCGTTAAGCCCCAGGCTCATGCGCAAATCCAGAAGCTCCGGATGCTGGGCCAGGAGCCGCTCCAGGTCCGCGCTCGATTCCTCGATGTGGCCTGCGGAGGCGAGGACGATTGCCCGTCCATACTCTTCGAATTCCGCGATGCGGTCCTTGGGATCGGCGCCCGCGTCAGGAGTCTCGGAGTGGGGTGTGCTCACGGCAACGTATCCCAGCGAACTAAGGCGAGCCACGGCCTCAGGGTCGAGCGCCTTCCCGCCAAGCGGGTGATCACTTCGAAACCGGGCGCGAAGAGAGTCCAATTTCTCCCGCGCTGCCAGTGCTAATGAGTGCTTCTGTTCATCAAGATTCCGGGTTTCGCCAGGGTCAGCAGCCAGGTCGTAAAGCTCCGGCTTGGGCGCTTGGATGTACTTGTAATTTCCCGTGCGCAAGCTGCGAAGCGAGGCGCATCCGAAGTGATTGTGGGGGTAAATGCTTTCGCTATAAACATCGCGCGTGGTTTTTGGCGAACCCGGGCGCAGCGTCTCGAGCAGGCTGCGGCCTTGAAACTCTCGAGGGATGGACGCGCCGACAAACTGAATGAGGGTCGGCGCCACGTCCATCAAGCTGGCAGATTCACTCACTTTCGCGGGAAACTCTCCGCTTCCGCGTGGCCAATGAATGATCAGCGGCACCCAAACCGTGCTCTGGTAGATGAAGTAGCCGTGCGTCTTCTCCCCGTGGTCTCCCAGGCTCTCGCCATGATCGGAGACGAAAACGACAAGCGTCTTATCCAGCAAATGGCGCTGGCGGAGCGCGTCCCAGAAGACTCCCACTTGCTCATCAACGTAGCGGAGTTCAGCGTCATAACCAGTGCCGTAGCGCGCGCGAAAATTGGCGGGAAGGTTGTAAGGAGTGTGGAGGTCATACAGGTGCAGAAAAAGGAAGAAGGGTTGGGCGGAATCAGGCGGAAGCCATTGGATAGCGTCCGCGACAACCTCGGCCCCCAAACGCTTGACGTTACCCGAGTCGGATTCCTTTTCCCGATGCAGATTGAACGTGCTGTCATATTCGTCAAATCCCTGGTTCAATCCGAACCGACGGTCGAGCGCGAAACCGCCCACGAATGCGCCGGTGCGGTAGCCGCGAGATTTCAAAACTGTGGCAAGAGTCACGGCGCCCGGCCGGAGAACTTCCGTGTTGTCCTCAATTCCATTGAAAAAGGGATAAGTGGAGGTAAACAGTGAAACATGCGAAGGGAAGGTCAGAGGAACCTGCGAAGCAATGGCAGAGAAGAGCGTGCCTCCTTGCGCAATCGCGTCAATATGCGGGGTAGGAGTGCGATGGGATCCATAGCAACCGAGGCGGTCGGCGCGCAGCGTATCAATCGAGATCAAAACGATTGACGGCGCCTTCTCCGGAGGAGGGACTCCTGCTCCCGCTAGCAGCGAGGCGAAGGCGGCGGCCACGGCAACCGCTGCGAGCAACCTCAAGGCCTTCATCGTATTTCGCCCGGCGCGCGGGACTCGTTCGCGCACAGGCTGAAGCCCTCGCCGGGATTCGGAGTGACGGTGGGAATCGCAATAGATCTTACGGGGATACTGATCGTCGTTCAGAACCTTGACCCTCGCGCGGACAGTGCCGAAATCGTTCTAACTTCGCCCTCCGGACGATCATTTTCAGCTTGCATTCAAAAGGGCGGCCCTGTAGTCTCACCCCGAATCATAGCAGGCGCCAAGAGCGGGTGGCAACAGAGCGCGTGGTAACCACAGGCTAAAACTGGCCCTGAGTGGATCTGCTTTATCGACACTCCCATGTGCCCGCGGCGCACCACCGAAAATGCGTGTAGCTCTTTGGACTGCGGTAGCGGCAGCTACCGCTTTTCCTTGTGGCGCGGATACTCGGCTTGAGCCGAAGTCTGAAAGCGGTAGCTGCTGCTACCGCAGTCCAAAACGCCTTCGGCGTGGTCGTTTTCATGAACAACAATATTTGGGTGAGACCAATAAGCAGGCAATGATTTGCGAGGAGCGTGCGATGCGAAGAAGAAACTTTCTTGCTGCAACTCTATCTACCATGATGCCTCACGCGGTTCCGGCTTGGACGCTTGATTCCGGCGCCCCAGCGGAGGGTTCGGAAGGCGGCGTGCGGGCACAGGATATCATCATCCTTTATGACTCGAATGATTCGGCAGAAACTGCAGCCGCTCGGGAATTGCAAAGTTTCATCGGGCGGATGACCAAGGTTCAACCGCGGTTGGCGACGGAGACATCTCCGGAAATCAGCGGACCCTCCGCGACTCGATTCCTGGTGGGGCGCACGCCGTCCACCGAGGAACTCATCTCTTCGGGGAGGCTTGCGGACCCAGCAAAGATGAACCCCGAGGCCTACGTGGTGCAGTCAGTGATGGGAACAGGAAAACCGCAATTGGTGTTTCTGGGGGGGACAGGAATCGGCTCCCTCTATGCAGTTTATCATTACCTGGAAAAGTTATGCGGCTGCGGATTCTATTGGGATGGCGATCATGTGCCGCATCGCGAAAGCCTGCCGGTTGAGGACGTCCACATCTCGGCGCAACCGCACTTCCGCGAGCGCATGTGCATGAACCTGACTCTCTATTGGTATTCCGTTCCCTGGTGGGAATGGGAAGATTGGAAAGCATACATCGATTGGACGCTCAAGGCGCGGTTCAATATCCTGAGCCTGTGGGACACTCCCGGCGAGGATGTGGCATGGAAGCGGGCCTGGAAGCGGATGGGGGTGGAGGTCTCTGACAACTCCTACTCCGGCCCGCCCTACGAAATCTTTGCTCCCATCAAGTACGGAGTTCGAGGGCCCCTCACCGAGGCGTGGAGAGAAGGCCAGTCGGACCTGAACAAGCAAATCACCCGGTATGCTCGCGAGCGGGGCATGCGGTCGCTCGCGCCCGCGGTACCGGGGATTATTCCCCCGGAGTATGCCGCGGCTCATCCGGAGGCGCGAACGTTCGAACTCTCATGGGCCGGCTTACCCAATCAGAAATACCTCCACCCGCTAAGCCCCGAGTACCACGATGTGGGAAAAGCATTCCTTGAGGAGTACATTTCACTCTACGGCAACGACCACCTCTATTGGTTGGAAAACTATTTGGAGTGCGACATCGTTGGCAATGACGAGGTTCAAAGCGACGTGCGCAGGGAGATTGCCGGAGCGAACTTCAAGGCCCTGAATGAGGTGGACCCACAAGGTGTGGGGATCTATTCCGCTTGGACCTTTCTCTTCAAGTCGCAATATTGGACGCCTCAGCTCATCAAAGAAAGTTTGGAACGCATGCCCGCCGAGCGGGTTCGGGTTCTTGACCAATGGGCGGAAATGGTGCCGGAACACAAGCGTGCCGATTACTTCAACGAGCGGCCGTGGCATTTCGGCATGGTGTATTCCTTTGGCGGCAACACCAACCTGCACGGCAGCATGCCATTCATCGAAAAGCAATTCCACAGCGTTCTCGACGATCCTCGCGCCACACAGTGCGTTGGTTTTTACCCGAACGAAGAGACCATTCATCACAATTACTTCTATTACGAATTCCTCTGCCGGCTGGGCTGGAATCCGCAGGAAGTAGACTTGCGCTCCTTCACGCGCGATTATGCCCGCGAGCGTTACGGGGTGACCGCCGCGCCAGCGATGACGGCGGCATTGGGAGAACTCCTCGGGAGCGTCTATGGGTCGGATGACCTGACTCAACCCTACTACTGGCATCGCCTGGGAACGGGGAGGGAGTACTTCCGCCTCCAGGTGACGGACCGGCGGGCTTTCATCCCGCACTTGCGGAAGGCGCTGGAACTCATGCTGTCCGTCGCGCCGGCCCTCACCGCCAATCCGCTCTATCTTCATGATCTGAACGACGTCGGCCGGCAATATCTGGCCGAGCTTTTTAATGCCCACGTGATGAAGATCAAAGACGTAGAGGCCGCATTGGATAAAACCACATTCGAAAGGGAGGCGAGCCTGCTGGAGTCGCTCATGGAATCTGTTGAAACCCTCCTTGGGTGTGACTCTTACTACTGGCTCAGTCCGTTGATCCAGAAAGCGAAGAAGCTTCCTGGCGCGCCTCCGGATGTGGATTTGCGGGTGCGCGACATCTACACCCTTTGGGCTGACGTGATACGCGATTACGCTTCGCGCGATTTCTATGAGCTTGTACAGGGATATTACCGCCCACGCGTGACAACCTTTATCCAAGCCCTTCGCGAGGCTCTCAGCCTGGATCAACGCATGGTGTACAACTCAGTCGAACTCGATCGGTTGTACGATGCCATCGAACGGAAATGGGTGGATGGAGGCTTCCCCCTCGTCGAGCGGCAACCCAATCCCCAGGAGGTCATACGAACTCTTCACACCTCCCTCGGGAAGTTTGCCGCCGCAGAAAAGGTCTGATTATGAAAAGTCATGGGGTGGCTTTAAAGCTGCTGAATTACGCTGTGGTGTTGGCGTGCACCGTTCCCGCCTTGGCGCAAGTGCGTATCGCCGGAGAGCACTTCCAGGCGATGCTTTCTCCCGAAACGGGCGAACTGATGTCAATTGCGCGGGAAGGCCGGAAGAATCTCCTGGCCCAGCCGGTTGCTATCTCGATTCGTGATGAGGCAAGTGGCAAGGTTCAAGTCCTTGATATGAACATCAAGGACCTCAAGCGAACACCAAATGAAGCCTCATTCTCGCAGAGCACCCCGGACCTGGATGTCGATGTTCGTTTCATCGCAGGGCACGACCTGAGAATCGCGGTCGAGCTGCACAACAAGTTGCCCCAGCGCCGGGACATCAGCTTGTGGTTTGATTTCGACGGCCTACCGCCGGACTGCCGCGCGTTTCTGCCAGGAGTTTTTCCCCATCCCCCTCACGATAGCAAGCGCGAATTTCTTTACGGATATCGTTCGAGCGGCCTGCCGCTGGTTATACCCGCCGTTACCTTTTTCAGTAACACCGCGGAAACGGGTTTGACGATTCTGAGCCCGCTCGAGATCCCCATCCAAGGTTTCCAGGTGCGTCTTCCCTCCCCCGCTGCGCCCAAGGTGGGCAGGACAGACTTGCGAATCGAACCCCACGGAAAGGTGAGTACCGAGGTCATCCTGGGCCTTCACGAACCGGATTGGCGGGCCGGGTTGGCTTTTATCCGCGACAAGTACCCGGAGCACTTTCACGCGCACAATCCCACCGCTGTGGAAATCAACGGACCTTTTCTTTGGAGCCCCACGGCGCCGGAAGAACAGGTGCACCAATGGCACGAGCAAGGAGTACGCTGGGTGGAGGTGCATTTTACCTATCCGTTCCTGGGCAAGTACTTTCCTGAAACTCCAAGCTGGATTCCCGCCATGGATGATATCTGGGCCTTCGAGAAAACCCGGCAGGCGCCCGACGTGCCGGCGATGGACGCTCCTTTTGGCCTGATTCGCCGATACCTTGAAAAGGTGTCGCCTCCCTGGGAGACAGGGGAGAAAGTGCGCGCCTTCATTCGGCTTTTGCACCAATACAACATCAAGGCCCTGATGTATTTTCAGCCCAGCGAGTGTTGGGATCGTTACGCAGCCGACCATTTCATGCCCGATGCCGTTCGCGATTCCGAAGGCGCCCTAGTTCCCGCGTGGTACGAAGACACGGTTCTGAACCCTCGCCCCGGCAGCGAGTGGTCACTCTACCTGGAGCAACAATTCAAACAACTATTGGCCTTCTATCCTGAGGCGGATGGGATTTTCGAGGATCAATCACACTACGACATCCTGGATTATGCCCACGACGATGGGTTCTCAATTGAACACGGGAGAACCGCTGACCGCATGGGTTACAACATCTGCCTGCTAACTTCTAAACTCAGCGCTTATGCCCACGCGCAAGGGAAGACGATTTGGTGGAATGGGCCGTATCAAATTGAGCTGGGTGCTATTGGCGACGGTCATCTCGCGGAAGGCTCCGATGAGCAGATCCAGTGGCTCGGCATCGGCAACGTTCCGATCACGAGTGGCGCATGGTATCCGGAATTGTATGATCGGGCTCTCCTGATGGGGAGCCAGCCGGGTGCGCCCTCCTTGACGCCGGTATCGTTTCCCTACCGGTATGCTCACGAGATTCCCGCTGACGCCAAGATCCCGCCGGAACAATTGCGGGACTTCGCGCGATACGCTCCCCTGTTTGATCAGATCCGGCAGCGCGAGTGGGTGCTTACATCACAGGCCGTTCGCGTGCCCGAGGGGATCGAAGCGAACATCTTCCGCAAGCCCGACGGGAATTACGCCGTACCGGTTGTGACCACGTGGGGAACCGCCTCCACGGGAATCTGGCACGACCTGCGGGTAACCGTACATGTCCCCGACCC
The DNA here is from genome assembly GCA_963808085.1 of uncultured Acidobacteriota bacterium. Classification (GTDB taxonomy): domain Bacteria; phylum Acidobacteriota; class Terriglobia; order UBA7540; family UBA7540; genus Bog-366. The sequence continues at coordinate 102,463 of CAWEFC010000035.1, read as the reverse complement.
CGAAGCCATTCGCGGGGTCTATGTTTTGAGCGCGGACTTGCCGGGTTGGGTTCGCGCGTTCTGGAAGCGTGACGGACGCGCACTGGCGATTCAAATTCCCCGGCACCATCGCGCTTCATTGATTTTGCTGGCTAAGACCGGATTTTTCGCGGCTTTCCGGGGCGACGGCGCTTTGGTGGAAGGGCAAGAGGCAAAACCCTCGCTGGTTCTGGACAACTGGAATGCCAAAGAGGTCAGCGGCGAGATTCACCTTGGAGACTCAACCGTATCCTTCAGCGTTGCTCCGGGCGCGTCGCAGCAGGTGTCCGTTCCGCTCGCGAGCTTACAGGCCACCAGTGAAGGCAGGGTCGGAGTTCCCATTCGAGTTACTTTCAGCGGCACGCATGCCACCCTGTTTTTCCAACAGGAATTTGTAAAGGTTCCAGTTCTGGAGACGGATTGGACAGGGACACTCCGAGGGTATTCCGGCGTAACCGGCGCAGCGGAATTTAGCTTTCAGAATCACGGCGCGACGGCGCTCGCGGTGAACCTCCAAGCGGAAGGCGAGAGGTTGCAGGTCACGGGACTTCCCGCCAGTCTCCGCGTTCCCGTCGGAGGACGGGTGACCGTAAAGGCGAACATCAAGCCTGCGAGCGCCGGTCAGGCGGAAGTTCATTTGCACGCCAATACAGCCGCGGGAGAATCCCAACTGATCGTCAAGTTCCCTGTCTGGCAAACGCGCATCGATCCCCAGGCCGCGGTGGTGAGCGGAAGTCTTGAGTTCGAAGAGCTCGTTCCAGATGGGATGCCGGATCTCCTCCACGGTGGAGAGGACATCTTCGCTCCCTTCCCGGTTCCGGGATTCGGTTCCAACCTTCAAAAGCCGCCGGCAATCAAACCTCGGAAGGTTTTGATCGATGGACAATCGATTGGCTACCTGCCCAGCTTGAACCAAATGCGCTGGCGGGAAATGGCGGTGGCCATCCCGCAAAACCGGTTGCTCGAACTGGGGAAGGACATTCAGGTTAGTTTCTTACCCTCCGACGCGACTGATGCCTACCGCCTCCGAAAGATCAGGGTGGTGTTCAGCCTGACGGATGGAAGTGAACTGTCGTCGCCTGGGCCGGATCAGGAATACAGCACTCTGCCTTCCGGGCAACGCAGCGCGCAGCCAATTCAATTGCGGATGAGCCTACCGATCGAATAAACACTCCGTGCGTTTATCGCATCTACCGGTGAGGCACCAACCGGAAAGAGTGATAAGATTTGTTTCGCGAGATGGCATGACTCTGCGGAGAAGCATGGACTGGCTGGGAGATTCATATCACTTACAGCGGGCTGGGCGACTTACGTTTTTGCTTTGCCTCTGCGTGGCTGTGCCTACTGCGGCCCAGCAGGCGACACGCCAAGCAGCCATCATGGATCTCGCGAGGCAGGCCGAACAATTCGAGGCCCAAGGCCGCTCGGATGACGCCGCGGCGGAGTACCAGAAGATACTGAAGATTGATGCCCGGTCCGTTCCGGCCTTGAATGCTCTGGGAGCCTTGAGTGTGAGGCAGGGAAAGTTTAAGGATGGGATTTCCTATTACCAGCAAGCGCTGAAAATCAATGCTCAGGAATTTGGAACCAACCTGAACCTCGGCATCGCCTACATTAAGATGCAGGATTACGCCTCCGCAACCGCGCCACTGGAGAAGGCGGTCCAGCTTAATCCGGCAAACTTCCAGGCACAGGAACTGTTGGGAGTGACGCTGATCGGCCAGGAAAAGTTCTCGCAGGCCATCCCGCCGCTGGAAAGGGCTAAGGCGCTCCAGCCTGATGACCCCGGTTCGAACTACCTGCTGGTCCGGTCCTACATTGAGACCAAGCAATATGATAAGGCACTTCAGGGATTCGACCGCCTGGAAGCACTCGACCCCGGCTCCCCGTGGGTGCGCATTCTGCGCGGGCAGGCTTACGACGGTGAAGGTTCCTACGAGAAAGCGCTGGCGGAATTCGAGGAGGCCAAGAAACAGCTGCCCAACGATCCCACGGTGCGGTTCTCGCTCGGATTCATGTGCTGGAAGCTTCGGCATTACGATGAGGCCGTAAGCGAACTGCAGGAGACCTTGCGGCTCGATCCCGGATTTACGCAGGCCAAATATTACCTTGCCGACACCTACTTGACCGATCTGAAGCCGGAGTTGGCTCTGCCGATTTTGCAGGATCTGGTGAAGGTATCTCCCGAGGATTACCGCTCGCGGGTGGATCTTGCCAAAGCTCTGGATAAGCTGGGTCGATACGAAGAAGCCATCCCACAATTCCAGGAAGCCATTCGTCTGGATCCAACAAGGTCCGAGCCTCACTATCAATTGGCGCGGACCTACCAGAAGCTGAAGCGGATGGATGATTTCCGCCGGGAGCTCGCACTGTCGGAAAAGGTGCAATCCGCGAAACGTGCAGAAGAGGACAGCCTGGTGGGCGCGAGCGGCGCTCGCGGAGACCCCGGACAGGGTTTGGGAATTGTCCCTCCGCCCTCGCACTGACGACTTCACTTTTCTTTGTCACAATGGAATTGGAATGTGGTTTTCATGGAGAGGCAATTCTATGCAAGCTTATATCGCGCCGGCCGCGTCGCGCCGTATGACCAAAGTTGGAGTTTTAGGCGCAGTAATTCTCATCGGAGGGTTCTGCTTACTTAACCCGCTCATTTCCTGGAGCGCCGAACCCGTTCACGCTTCCATCATGGTCCCGGCGACCGCGGATCCCGTCTTGAAGTTTGCCGCCCAGGACCTGGGTAATTATCTCAAGGAACTCACGGGCGAACCGGTCGCCACGCAGAACCCCGATGCACAGCACCACATCTATTTGGGTGAATTGCCCGCGAGCACGCCAGCGGCAGAGGCCGCGGACCTACTCGGCGCCGTCGAGAAGCTTCAGGAAGATGGGTTCATCATTCGCTCCGTGGGGCCTGACGTCGTTATTATGGGGAAAGGCAGCAGAGGCAACCTCTATGGCTGCTACGCTTTCCTCGAGCGTCAGGGTGTGCGCTGGTTTTTCCCCGGGAAACAATACGAGGTCGTTCCGCACCACGCCGTGGATTGGTCGGCGCCATTAAACATCTCCGAATCGCCAACCTTCCCCAAGCGCATTCTCTTCTATTGGCCGAATAACTACTCTTCCGTGGCGGATTGGATCGACTTTTCCGCCAAGGTCCGATTGAATCGTGTGGCGTTCCATTACACGTGGCCAGCTCGCGATTGGTACATTGTGCTGCAGTCGAAGCTCCTGCCCGAACTCCGAAAACGCGGCATGGAAATTGAAGTGGGAGGGCATTTCCTCTCCACATTCATGCCGCGCACGCTGTTCACCCAACATCCCGATTGGTTCCGAATGAACGAGCAGGGAAAGCGCGCGAACGATTTCAACCTGAATCCGTTTAACCAGGAGGCACTGGATTATCTGGCCAACGGGGCAATCGAATACCTTCGACAGATGCCGGAGGCGAGCCTGTTTCATCTGTGGGCTGATGACATCGAAGGCGGAGGCTGGAGCCACGAGCCGGGCAAGGACGATTACACTCCATCCGATCAGTCGCTACTGGTTTCGAATTACCTCGTGAAGAAGTTACGCGAGAATCTTCCCCATGCCGACCTGGCTTATCTCGCCTACCACGACACGGTTTATCCGCCTCGCGTCGTGAAGCCGGAGGCGGGCCTCGTTTACCTATATGCCCCACGCGAGCGTTGCTACGGCCACGCGCTGAACGATCCCTCGTGCGATCTGAACCGCAAATATGCTCAGGCCCTCGAGAGCGGCTTGCCAGCCTTTGGCAGCGTCCACGCGGAAGTGTTCGAATACTATGCGGACCAAATCCTTTACGAGAATATGACCAACCCGCCCATTCCGGAAATCTTGAGCGCGGACTTGCAGTACTACCACCAGTTGGGGATACCCGCGGTGGGGGCGCTGATGACCAACACGAGCAATTTTGTGACGCCGATGGTGAACATGTTCCTCTACCCACAGGCGTTGTGGGATACCCATCGCGATTTGAACCAATCGCTCAAGGAATATGCCACGCTCTACTTTGGCGACCCCGGCCTGACCGAGTATTTCCGAAAGCTTTCGGAGGGATGGAAGGACGTGCTGAAGGTGTGCCATTACCAGCATCCGGGCGATGCTTGGGACAACGTTCGAGCCGATGATGAAACCGATGAGGCACTGGAATACCACGTACATAGCTTGGAAACCGCCATCGCCGGACCGCTGGCCAACGCGGCTTCGATTCTCGATCAAAGCTTGCGCCACACAACGGATGCGCGGAGGGTCGAGCGCTTGAAGGGCGAGGAAGTCTCTATGAACTTCACCCTGCGTCAGGCGAAACTCTTCTATCATCTCCTCAAGGGCGAACGGCTTTACCGAATCTGGAAAATCCAGCACGACCAGGATGCGGGACTCAATGCCCTGACCGAACTGGCGCTGGCTCGGCACACGTGGGAAAGTCAGAAGAAGTTCGTCGCCACCTCGGGAATGAAGGCGAATCCGCTGATCCCCGACCCACATCAACTCGATGCACGGGCGGCGGAATTGGCAAAAGCCATCACCAATGCTCCTGCCAGCGTGGTGGGAGTGAACATCTTTGGCTTCGGAACAGACACCATGGAAGAACAACTGATGAACGGCGTCTCGGGATACATCCTGGCAGGCACCACGGGCTCGAAAGCCGTGGTGTGGACTGACCTCCCGGGCCATCGCTCCGCCGTGCGGCCGGATATCGATGGCGTTGTTTGGCTCGGCGAGTTGGGCCAGCCACTCCCAGGCGGCACGCTCGATCTTTATGCCGCGCCGGCGGTGGCCGATGCCAAAGGGATGCCGGCCGATAAGCTTTTCAAGACCTTGCTCGAAAGCCAGTCGAAGCCCTAGCGGGAATTTTATGCCGGTCTGGGAAGAGTTCGTGGGTTCGACGGGCAGTGGGGCAAAACGGGACGGAACGGAGTAACCATGGGCAGGTTGGAAGGAAAAATCGCCATTGTCACTGGAGGCGCGGGGCCGGGCATCGGCCACGGAATCTCGACAGTCCTGGCTCGCGAGGGCGCCTTCGTCGCGATTCTGGAAATCGATCTCGAGTCCGCCGACATCGTCCGCAAGCGGATTGAAAAGGCCGGTGGCCACGCCATGGTCCTTCGCTGCGATGTCAGCGAGGCCAGCGACGTTCGCTCCGCGGTCGAGCATGTCGTCGAGGCGCACGGCCACCTGGATGTGCTGGTGAACAGCGCGGGCATCGGCATGATCCGCCCCGTTGCCGACGCGACAGTGGAAGAGTTCGACCGCGTCGCCTCCATCGACCTGCGCGGCATGTGGTTGTGCTGCAAGTTCGCAATTCCCCATCTGCAAAAGCCAAAGGGCGGAGCAATCGTCAACATTGCTTCTGTGCATAGCCGCGCGACGATGCCCATGTTCGGCATTTACGCCGCCATGAAGGCCGGCGTGGTGGGCCTGACTCGGGGCATTGCGGTACAGTACGGCCCTGACAGAATCCGCGCCAATGCGATTTGCCCGGGCCTCGTGGACGGCATCCAGACGCGCGAGATCGTGGCCAAGCTTTCCACCGACGTCGATGGCTGGTTGGATGACTTCGTCCGCCGCCACCAGACCATCCCCGAGCTGATCCAGCCGGAAGACATCGGGCACCTCGTGGCCTTTCTCGCCAGCGATGAGGCGCGCTACATCACCGGCGCGGAGATTCCCATCGACGCGGGCACGTGGGCTCAACTGACGAGCCGGGAGTGAGGAACCATGCGCATTACGGCGATTGAGAAAATCAAGATCATCGTGCCGACGAAACCGGACACGGTGAACAGCCCCGAGGTCCGCGACCCCATGCACATGCTGGTGCTCGACGGCAAACCGGCATGGCAAATCCAATTCGACCAGATTGGGAAGTACATCTATCGCGTCCAGACCGACGAGGGCATCGAAGGTCTTGGGGAAAGTTACCGCGGCGTAAATCCGCAGGTAGTCGATGGAATTATCTCGAGCCTGGTCGGCGCCGATCCCATGAAGATGAACCTGCGTGACCTGCCGATTGCTTGGTCGCGCGAATATGACGGTTTTGAGTGCGCGATGTTCGACCTCGTGGGAAAGAAGCTCGGCGTACCTGCGTACCGCCTGCTGGGCGGCGCGTATCGTGAGGCCATCGAGGTGGATTACTGGACGGGCCGCCGAACCACTGCAGACGCCATCCGTAAAGCCCGCGAAGGCTGTCAGGCGGGCTTTCACGGCATCAAGTTCAAGTGCAACTTGCAGGATGATCTCGTTACCTGGGCGGAGGGCGTGCGGGACGTGTGTGGCGCCGGCTTCCGCATCGTGCTCGACCCCAACACGCGATTCGAGAGGCCGGCGGAGGTTCTGCGATTCGCCCGGCAGCTTGAAGCAGTGGGGAATATCCAGTGTTTGGAGGATCCGGTCCCGCGGTGGAATCTCGAGTGGTATCGGTTGCTTCGGGAGAAGACTTCCCTGCCCATTGCGTTGCACGTCGCACTGCCGTACCTGGAACTCGGCCAGATGTTGCAGGATACCGTCAAAGCGATTCAACTTGAGGCCGTGGATTACTTCAACTTCAACTGCGGCATCGCCAACTTCGTGCGGATGGCCGACATTTCCGACGCCGCGGGAATTCCCTGTTGGCACGGCAGCGAAGTGGACTTGGGCATCCTCGAGGCCGCCTACCTTCATGCCTGCGCCGCGGCGCGCAACTGCACCCTGCGCAGCGACATCTTCAGCGAACTGGTTCGGGAAGATGACTTGATCCTCGATCCCATTCCCATCAAGGACGGCCGAGCCACCGTGCCGCAAGGTCCCGGCCTGGGCGTTGACCTGGATCTGAGCGCTTTGGAGAGATACCGCATCAGCTAATTTCCCTAGTCGTGCACTTTTGGCGCGGCTTCGGCCTCCCGCGCCGATCCCTCTACCCCGATTTCTCCCTCCTAGCCACCCCGATCCCTTGAAAACAGTTAACCCATTTTCTTTTCTATGACATTCAAGGTTCGCGGCGATAAGTGGTTTATTTTTCATGAACATTCAAGGTTCCGAGCGAATTTGCGCAATGTCAATTTATATCTCTTTTGTTTTCTGTAACATTCTAGGATACCCCCCAAAAAATTGTTACCCTTTTTTTGACGCCTCCACCCCGGTGCTTCCCATAACTCCCCCAGTTTCAAAATGTTACAGCCAGCGCTATTTTGTCGTTTTCCGTGCTAACCCGCTGTGTTTTCTAAAACATTCAAGGTTCCCGGCGGCCGATTGTCCCCGGCTCACGGTGTTTTTTAAACGACCTGATTTCATACACTTCGCTCGGAAGCGCCAGCCCGCACTCGCTTCTCGATTCCACGCTAAGTCCATTTGCTTTCATAAACATTCAAGGTTCGGAAGAGATATTTTCCCGTGGAAGTACCCACAGGGCTCCACATCGAGGCTAGTATAATTCTGGGGGTTCGGCGCTGGAGCGAGGCGCCGAACAGCAATGACTCTCGAACGCGCTCTGTACCCTTTCGGCATAAAGCACGAAGGAACCCGTGAAAAACTCCATGGATCTGACAACTGGCCGTCGCCAAGCGACATTTTTCTGCAAAATGGACTCGGCCATTCCCGCTCGCTTTCGCCGGGCATCGTCCGTGGAGTGGACCGATTTTGGTGCTCCACAGGTTTTCCCGGCCCGTAGCGAAGAAGCCGCGACCTACAAAACAGATCTGCATTGCAAACTCGTAAATTCTTGTTTTTTTGGCAAGAATTTTTCGTGCTAATACGCGGCAGGGGCATTGGTATTGGCGCTGGACACATCGACATCCCAGGTGACCGCGGAGTAAGGGAAGATTCAACAGAGAGGGCACGGAGCCCACGGAGAAAAACACGCGGGTGTTCTGCCTCCGTGGTCTCTGTGGCCTCTGTGGTGATCCTGTGTGATCGCGGCTCCGCCGCGCTACGCTACTTGCTCGTGCGCATCCGATAATTCCGGTTTGCTTTCGCGAGACAGATCTCCTCCCTGGAATCCCTTGTTTACTAGACACAAGGTAATTATATCTCTAGACATATGCTTTGTCAAGCTCTATCTGAGGCTAGATGAAGATACCTGCAAAACGGATAAAATGCCCCGCCCGCTACCCGGACTTTTGGCCCTCCCAGGGAACTACCCGTCGCGACATCCACATCAGCCGCCAAAAGGAATGCTGTCCAAAAGGAATGCTTGGCACTGGCGCGCGGTTCGATTACTATGTGATGTTTTTGTGCCGCAGGTAGCCCCATCGACTTCTTTCCCTGGGGCCGGTGCGGGTTTCACCACCACGTCACCGGCGGATTCAAGCTTGCAGTCTTCCTTGTCGGTCCACGTTGCGCTCAAGTGAATCGCGCGGCGGGAACGCATCACGCATGCCTTATGAAGCATTCCGGTTCATTTCTTCTTTTCCTCTTGGTATTGATTCCGCCCGGCGTGGCCGTTGCCGATTCCAGACCCTTGGGCGCCGACACCACGCTGGTCATTCCGCGCGTTTCAAACGCCCCCGCCTTGGAAGACTTTCTGGGAATGAAGCCCGATTCCGAGTGGGAGGGCAAGCTAGCCAAGGTTGAGGGATTTACGCAGCGCCTGCCGAGCGACGGCCAACCCGCCAGCCAAAGGACCGTCGCCTACCTCGGCTACGATTCCAACAATTTCTATTGTATTTACGTGGCATTCGACTCGGAACCGGGACGCATCCGCGCCCACCGTGTCGCCCGCGACAGTTTCTATATGGAAGATAAAATCGATCTTTTCCTGGACACATTCCACGATCACCGGCGGGCCTACGTTTTCAGTGTTAACCCTTACGGCCATCAGTTGGATGGTCTCTGGACGGAGGGCCCCAAGAGCCAATTTGACGGCACCTGGGACGGGGTATGGGACTCGCGCGGAAAGGTCACCAGCCAGGGATACGTCGTCTGGGTGGCGGTTCCGTTCAAAACCTTGCGCTTTCCGAAAACCGAAAAACAAACGTGGGGAATCGTCTTCGTGCGCTGGATTCCGCGGCATAACGAATCCAACTGTTGGCCCTGGGTCTCGACGCGCATCGAGGGCCGGATCAGTCAGGAAGCCACGCTCGCTGGCCTGGAAGGAATCGCTCCGGAGAAGCGCGGCGTGCTAACCCCATACGCTTATGCTCGCTCGTACCGCAGTCTCGACCAAAGTGATCCGGCCAATCCGCAATATCAAAGCAAGATGGTGGATCCCAAAGTGGGCATGGACGGGCGGGTGGTGTTTAAGGACTCGTTCGCCGTCGACATGACCGCCAATCCCGATTTCTCCCAAGTCGAGTCGGACCAGCCGCAGATCACGGTGAACCGGCGATTCACGGTGTACTACCCGGAAAAGCGGCCGTTTTTCCTCGAGAACTCGAACTATTTCGCCACCCCCATGAATCTGTTATTTACCCGAAATATCGCCGATCCACAGTTCGGGCTGCGGTTGACCGGCAAAGAGGGTCCTTACGCCGTCGGGGCATTGGTTGTGGACGACCGCTCACCGGGCGAGGCGGTGGAACCCGGCAATCCGCTTTACGGCGACCGTGCGGGCTTTGGCGTGCTGCGCGTGAATCGGGATATCTTCCGGCAATCTTCCATCGGCATGATCTACACTGACCGGGAGTTTGCCGGAACGTATAATCGTGTGGGAGGATTCGACACGCGGCTCAAGCTGCGAAAGAACTGGTGGCTGACGGGGGAAGCGGTTACGAGCGAGACCTCGCTGCCCGGTGGTCCCCGCACCGCCGGACCCGCCTACAACGCCCAATTGCGTTACGACGGGAGGCAGTTCTTCTCCAACACCCAATTCAACGACCTCAGCCCGGGCTTCAACACACTCACTGGCTATATCGAAACCGACGCGGTGGACCGGCCCGTCTATGTCGGGCGTACCATCTCGCAGCCGCCGCTCCGCATTGACATGCGCGGCGTGAGTGAAGTGGCCATGTACCGCTTCCGCCCCGAGCACAAATACCTGGTTTCCTGGGGTCCCACGGTCTTCGTCAATCCCCTCTGGGACCATCAGGGCAACCGCTTGGACATGTATCAGGATTATACGATGACCTGGGAATTCACCGGGCAAACCGCATTCGAAATGTATTGGCAGCAGGACCAGGAGATGCTGCGGCCACAGGACTTCCACGGACTCACGGAAAATGCCGTTTACTCGCACCATCGCCAGGGCCTCTATTTTGAGACCAGTCTGATCAGTCAGGTGTCCTTCAAGGCGGATTATTCGCAAGGGGCACAGATCAACATTGACCCTCCCAGCGGCCAATTACCCTTACTGTCCAATGTGAACGTGGCGAGTGTCGGTTTGGTACTGCGGCCGGAAAAACACCTGCGCATTCAGAATACCTACCTGCTCGATCGCCTGACCGACCGCGCGACGGGCGCGAGCGTATTCAACAACCACATCATCTATTCCGAGTGGTTGTACCAGTTCAACCAGAGATTTTCGCTCCGCATCATCCCTCAGTACACGACGGTGCTCGCCAATCCATCTTTTACCTCTTTGACCACCACCAAGAATTTCAACGGCGATTTCCTCTTTACTTACCAGTTGAATGCGTTCACGGCGCTGTATGCGGGCTACAATGGAAACATGGATAACATTCAGTTGATGCAATCGATCGGCGGCAACCAGATCCTGCGAACGCCGGGGCTCTACCAGGATGGACACCAGTTTTTTGTAAAGCTTTCATATCTGCTGAGGTTCTGACAGTCCGCCAAGTTGGGGCATTTGACCTCCCCATCCCGGGAGCCAACGATGAAAGAAATGCTGACGCGCCGATCCGCAATCCTCCAACTGCTTCTCGGCCTGCCTGCGGCGGGTGCAGGCGTAAACCTCCTTTCCCAGAACCGGACCCAGGTTCCCGGCATGGCCCGAGCCCGGTCCATGGCGCCTATCCGTTTTATAAATGCCGCCGAATCCGCGGGATTGAAATTTCAACTTGAGAACTGCCCGACGCCGTTGAAGCATCTCATTGAGACCATGGCGGGCGGCGTGGCTGCCTTCGACTACGACGGCGACGGCATGACAGACATCTTCTTTACTAACGGCGCGGCGCTTCCCTCTCTACAGAAGGAAACGCCCAAATATTGGAATCGTCTTTTTCGAAACGAAGGAGGGATGCGCTTCAAGGATGTGACGGAACAGGCGGGGGTGGCAGGAGAGGGATACTCAATCGGCGCCGCAGCGGCGGACTACGACAACGACGGGCATGTGGACCTCTTCGTGGCAGGAGTGAACCGCAACATCCTCTACCACAATACGGGCAATGGCCGTTTCGAGGACGTCACGGAAAAAGCCGGGATCAAGAGCGGCAAATGGGGGGTAGCAGGCGCTTGGTTTGACTATAACAACGACGGCCTGCTCGATCTTTTCGTGGTGAATTATGCGCACTGGTCAATCGCGGAAAACCGTTTTTGCGGCGATGCCTCGCGAAACGTCCGCGTTTACTGCCACCCCATGTATTTTGAAGGTCTCTCCAATACGCTTTACCGCAACCGCGGGGATGGCACGTTCGAGGATGTGACCGAGCAGGCCGGGATCGGAAAACACCAGGGACGAGGCATGGGGGTTGCCATCGCGGACTATGATGGGGACGGGTTCATGGACGTGTTTGTGAGCAACGATAATCAAGCCAACTTCCTCTTTCACAACCGCGGCAATGGCACGTTTGAAGAGGTTGCCCTCAGCGCCGGAGTCGCCTTGATGAACACCGGCCGGACCGTATCCGGCATGGGCGTCGACTTCCGCGACTATGACAACGATGGGCTCCCCGATATTTTCGTCACCGACCTCAACAACGAGACCTTCCCACTGTTTCACAACCTAGGGGGCGGGATGTTTGAAGATGCCTCATTCTCCAGCCGGCTGGCCGTTTTCTCCGCCTCACGAGGAGGATGGAGCGCCGGAATTGCCGATTTGAACAATGATGGCTGGAAGGATCTCGTGAGCACGAATTCGCACGCGGACGACAACGTCGAGCAGTTTTCCGCCTACCAGTACCGACAGCCGAACAGCATCTTTGTTAATCTCGGCGACGGAACTTTCTGGGATGTAACGGCGGATGTGGGTCAGGACTTTCAGGTACCACGCGCTCACCGGGGATGCGCATTTGCCGACTTCAACAACGACGGCAAACTCGACATGGTGGTCTCGTCACTCCAGGACCCGGCCGAACTTTGGCAAAACGTCAGTCCTGACGACAACCACTGGATTATTCTTAAGTTGGTCGGAACAAAAAGCAACCGTGATGGCATTGGGGCGCGCGTGCGCATCGGGAAGCAACACAACCACATGACGACCGCCGTGGCTTATGCGTCCTCCAGTCATTATGGCGTTCACTTCGGATTGGGGAAAACGGCGAGAATCGAGGAGATCGAAATTCGCTGGCCGAGTGGAATTGTGCAGACTCTCCGGAACGTGGCCCCCGATCAACGCCTGGAAATTCGCGAGCCGGCTAAATAGGTTTCGAAGGCGGAGCGTCAAGGGGGCGTGATACTGACTTCTTTTTCGACCGTTTGATTCTCTTCCTGGTTCTTTTTCTGGGCCTCCTGGTATTGCTTGAACATTTCCTGCGCCAACTCACTGTCTCCATGCGACTGGTAAGCCCGTCCCAACTGATAGTGCAGGGTTCCGTCCTGATCGGCGGGCAAAGCCAACCGCAAGTGAGGGATGGCCTTATCCGCCTGCCCTAGTTGCAGATAAGCCAGACCCAAAGATTTCTGTGCGGGCAAGAACTGCGCTTCACGTGTGATCGCTTTTTGGAGATACACAAGGGCTTCGCGCGGCTTCTGGGCATTCAAAAGCGTATCACCGAGAAAGTAGTTGAGCGACACAGAATCACGGTCGAACTGCAGTAGTTCTTGGAACAGCACCTTCGCCTCTTCCAGGCTTCCCGACTGATATAAAGCAATGGCCAGTTCACGTTTCGTCTGGGGATTGCCTGGGGAGAGCTTGAGCGCCTCGCGCAATTCCTTGGCCGCTTCGGCATACTGGCGGCGCTTGGAATCGACTCTGGCCTTCAATTCGTAACTTTCCTCCGAGGGCGGCAACTGGGCCAGGTGTGAGTAAGCATCGAGCGCCAAATGGTTGCAGGCCCGCGTCTTCCAATAAAGGGCCTCGGGCGACTTGGCGTCCTCCGCGACGATCGCCAGGAACTCCCCGGCTCGGAATGCGCACTCCAGCTTCTCCACGGTACAGTCGGGAGCGGGAAGCTGAGCCTCGTTAGCCTGTTCCGTCGCAGCCCAATCAGCGTGCCCCGTCTGTTGGTAGATCTCTGCGATTGCTGCATGGGCGCCACGCAACGAGGGCATTTTCGCGAGCGCCTGCCGGTAAAAGTAGAAGGCGCTATAAGTCTGCATGGTTTCCTGGCGAGACTCGGCCACCAAATCAAGCCAGTAGGCGGAGCCGGGGGCCATTTCCGCCAACGCATCGAAGTTTCTCTGCGCCAAGCCTTCATAGCTGGAACCCAACCCGTACCATACCTTGGCGTTGGCGGGCTCCTGCTCAGAGAGAGCCTGGAAAGTCCTCGCTGCTTCCTCAAACCGCGACAATCCCAGCTCCGCCTCAGCCAGTGTGGCGCGGGCCGCGAGATTCTCCGGTTGAATTTCCGACGCCTTTTGAAGGGGCTCTATAGCTTTGGCAGGCTCGCCAAGGTCCATGTAAGCCGTCCCCATCAGGAACAGCGCCGGAAACGAATGTGCATCGATCTTCAGGACAGCTTCGTACTGCTTGATGGCGTCGCGTTTCTTTCCGGACAGGTCGAGAGCCAGCCCAAGGTTAAGAATCAGTCCCGGGTTGTTAGGTACTGCCTTCACCAATTCGGCGTAGATGGGGACGGCCTCTCCCGCGCGTCCGGCAGCCATGAGTTCTTTGGCGTGTTGAGCTTTTTCCGCCAGAGCCGGCGATTGCGCGTGGGCAGTGCTTCCGGTCAGAGAAATTACCGCGGCGAAGGCGAAGGCCAGAAAGACTTTCATCCACTTTCCTTTCGTCCAACATTCTACATGCTACATGCCCGTAGCAAGCTGACAACGCCAAGTTAGGAAACAAAAATGCGGGCGCTGCTTGCGCAGCGCCCGCCATAGGGTAGCCGTTGTTCGGAGTTAACTGCTTCCGGCCGAGATTTTCATCTGGTCCGAAATAACTCAGACCACGACGCTAGAACCGCAGGAACGCACCGAGTTGCACAACCCGTTCACCATAGGAAGAACCAATCTCACCCATGGTCGAGCCGCAAGTGTCCGTCCCATTCACAGCAGTAGTCGTACATCCGGTGTTGATGCCGCTGAAGTGAGGCGTATTGAACAGGTTTTCAGCTTCCGCTCGAACCTGCAAGTTGAAGCGCTCAGTGAGCTTGAAAGTTCGAGCCAAGCTGGCGTCCAACTGCCACAGGCCTGGCGACCTAAGCCACGATTCCGTCCGGCCCATGTTGCCGATAATGGTGGAAGAGAGGTTCGGGGCAAAGGCACTAGGGTTGAACCACTGCGGATAGCCGAGGGAGTTATTGGCGGCGCCCAGGTACTGTAGCCCCGCGACGTGATTCGGAACCGCGCTGGTATCAAACGTGTTGATATTGCTCACATCCTGGCTGAGTTGCAGCGGCGCACCCGTGAAAGCGGTGAAAACGCCGTTTAACTTCCAGCCTCCGATGATCGCATTGGCACCCTTGGAACTCGAGAATTTCTTGCCTTCTCCAAAGGGCAGGTCATAAACAAAGGCCAGCTTCAAGTTCTGAGCGTAATCGAAGCTCAACGGACCGTAGTTGAGCGGCTGGCACCCCTTGGGCATGGCCGCCGAAGGCGTGCAGTTAAACTCCAAGCCGTTTTCCCATGTGTCGTCACTCACATACCCCATGGCCCGGGAGTAAGTGTAGGCAGCCTGAACGAAAAGTCCATGGGAGCTTCTGTGGTTTAACGTGACCTGGAGGGAGTTGTAATGCGAGTCCAGATATCCCTGGAATTGGTAGAGCCCGCCGTTGTATTGAACCCCGCCGTAGGATGGCTCGACACCGCCCAGAGGCGCTGCGGCAAGGTCCCGGCCATTGAATTCGTGAACAAAGTGATTACCCACATAGCCGACGCTAAACAGGAAGTCGTTGGGCAGCTTACGTTCAACGAACACATTCCAGGATTCCACATAACCGCGGTGATATTCTCCCGGTCCCAGCGTTCCGATGGTGTCGGAGGAGGGAACCTGAACGCTCCCACTGGAAATGTTGGGCACCTGGATTATCGGGATACCTTGCGCAAACGTGGAGACAGGGTTATAGCAGGTTGATCCCGACGCCTGGGCGTTGCATGCCGAGGCCTCAGCCGTGCTGGAAGTGTCGTAGTGATCCGCTCCGATGGCGAGCGGGTAAAATCCTCGCAGCGGTCTTTCCATGGGTACCGTGTCATTGGACATTCCGAATCCCCCACGGACCACGGTCTTGGAATCGATTTGGTACGCCAAGCCGATGCGAGGCATAAACAGGGTCTTACTCGTGGTTACTCCCAGGTGCTCCGGATTGTTGCCGATCCCGCCGAGAAGCAGCAGTCCGGAAGACGTGTCAAACTGCTCGAGCTTATCTTGGCCGTCCCGAGTGATCAGAGGGAAGTATTCCCAGCGCACTCCCAGGTCGGCGGTAAACTTCGAGGTGATCTTCCAGCGATCGCCAAAATAGGTAGCAATCTGGCTGTCCTTGCCAGTGGACTTGATGAACTGGGCATCGTTCTCTGCTTCGGAGATCAAGCCCAGGTCCCACATGGCATAAGAGTTCTGCACAAATGGCGTCAAGGTTACAGGAAGGGCGGCAGTTCCCAGGTTGGACGTGTTGAGTGCAGTCCCGCCGTAATCTTCAATAATATTGCCACGCGGGCAGCAGAAGATTTCCGGCTGGAAGGCATTCAGGTGATTGTGAGAGATGTCCACGCCCATCCGGAACTCATTGGCTCCCTTGATCCACGACAAGTTGTGAGAAGTCGTGAACGTCCAATCGTTCCGGTTGTCGGGCTCCCAAGAGTTCAAACTACCCATACCACTGAAACCCTGGACGCTAACTCCAGGGAGACCGGTATAGCGGACATCCCCGGCAGGAGTGTTCGTGCCCGCGATGCCGAGTACGGATTCGCCGAGAGGCTGGCCATAGCCGGGAGGCTCGGAATACTCGCGCATCCGGTCAAAGCCGACATGGCCGGTCAGAACGAGGTTGGGAGAAAGTGCCCAAGTATGCCCAACCGTTCCGATCTGGGCGAATTCGAAGGCGTAGCCCGTACCGTTCCCGCCTGCCGAGCCGAGATCGAAAGGCTCGTTGAATCGATTCTGCTGAACTGACCATTTTGCCCAGAGGGTGTGGGTCTGGGTTCGGTTCCAATCGACTCGGCCGGTCGCGATGTTGCGAGACACTGGCCGGGCGGCCTTGGTTCCGATGATGTTGTACGGAGTGCCGGTCGTAATGGCACCTGTATTGGTGTTGGGTTCCGGGATCAGACTATTGAAAGCCATGGCGCCTGTATTCAAACGGTCCGCGGGTATAACGTTGAGAGTCCCCCCGGAGGAGAACACCTCACGCCCTGTTCCGTCGGAATTGCCAGTGGTCGGATCAAACACCATGCCCTGTTGCAGGGGGACTGTCAACCCTTCGGTGGTCGTTACGTTGACGCCCGGAACGACAGCGCCCAAATACGCGTTGAAGTTCCCATTCTTCAGATCATCCGTGGGAATGAGGTCGGTGTAACCTTCTGCCTCATGCTGCCAGGTACCGTCCCAATTCACAAAGTAGAAGAGTTTGTCCTTCTTAATCGGTCCGCCGATGGCAATGCCATCATTGTTGAGGATTCCCGTGTTCGTCGCATGGTTATACCAATTGGTGGCATTTAAAGCGTCGTCGGTATGGAACCCATAGAACGATCCGTGGATCTGATTGCTGCCGGACTTGGTCACCACGTCCATGGCGGCCCCGGACGTTAGTCCTTTCTCCACGTCGTAATTCGAGGTCTGGACGTTCACCTCCTCGATCGATTCCTGTGGCGGGACAACCAGCATGTGGTCAGGCAGCCAGATGAAGATGTTGGTGGCGCCATCCACCCGCGTGGTGTTGTCATGCGCCGGCAGGCCGTCGGAGTAGATCTCGAACGACCGCTCCGGCGTATCGGCGACGGAATTCGGATAGCTGTTGGATATCCCCGAGGTCGAAAACACGCCCGGTGCGAGCAGTTCAGCCGCCTGGAAATTCCGGTATGTGCTCAACGGCATGTTCTGCACCACGTAGCTACTGATTTCGGTGTGCACGTCTGCTTTTTGCGTCTGCATGACCGCCGCAGACCCCTGCACGGTAACTTCCTGCGTTTGAGATCCCACGGTCAGTTGCAGGTCCTGCACATTCACTTGTCCAATCGCCACTATGATGCTGGTCTTCTTGACTGTCTCGAACCCTTTGGCTGTCACACTCAGGGTGTAATTGCCCTCGGGCAAGTCGAGAATACGGTATTGCCCCGCCGTATCGGTTGTGGCCGACCGAGTGAGCTCTGTCTGGTCGTTCGCTATCGATACTTTTGCTTCAGGGACCACAGCCCCGCTCTGGTCGCTCACCGTTCCGGTGACGGAACCATAGAGCACTTGAGCTCTGGCCTCTTGAAGGAAGAGCGTACACATCAGACCCGCTCCTGCCAAAATAAGCAGGAGAAGGCGTGTTGCCTTCTTAGTCATAATGATGCCTCCATTTTTTCTAACCCGACCCGACGCAAGACGATCAGATGACCTCGTAAGAGTAGAAATTCAAGAAGTGACACAGTTAATGCTGGGCGTAGCTTAAGCTTCCTTAACGATCCCTGTCAAGCAACTTCTTGGGAGTCGGCAACAATTATTGTTCAAAAATAAATATAATTTAGGCGTTACGTAGTCGATTTAACGTGGACAAAGCCCAATATATATTTGTAATTCACATATAAGTAAGGCAAAATGTATCGAATTTCTGACGAAGTTTTGGTAATAACTAGTACTAACTCAGCTTCGGGATTTCGCGTTGCATTTTTGAACAATGTGGAATACTGAAATTGCGGCGTGAAGATGCCACATCCCAAAACTCCACTTGCTTTACGGCAGATCTCGAGCAGGCAGGATAATCAATAGGTAACCAAACACAGGTTTGCCGAGGCGGAAGGATTGGGAATTGGCAACGGCGATAATTTCAGAGGCCTCACTGCCGTGGCGCGAGCAGTTACTCAAGGCTGAGCCGCTTGAGAGATTTTCCGAATGTCTCCGTCGATTTCGGTAAGCAACTGCTTCTGGCCATACGAATCTGCCTGGACACGGGCTCGGTTCAAGTACTCCAAGGCCTGCTGCTGGTTCCCGGCCCTGCCGTATGCCGCTCCCAGGGCGTAGAGGTAAGATGGCGTGCCCTCATCAACGGGTGAAAGCGTCTGGTGAAGCTGGCCGATGCCTTCCTGATAGCTCTTCTTATTGATCAAGATTCGTCCCAAATTGAAGTGGGCTTGGCGAAAATCAGGCTTTGCTTCGATGGCCCTGCGGTATTCACCTGCCGCATCATCCAGCCTTCCCTCAAGTTCCAGCAGATATCCGAGATTGTTGTGGGCTTCCGCATAAGCGGAGTTGATCTCAATAGCCTGCCGAAATGCCTGCGCTGCTTCCGGAAACCGCTTGGCGTTCATCAAGACCACACCGTAGTCGTAATAGGCGTCCGGGAATTGATGAGGATTGAGGGCTACAGCTTTTTGGTAGTGCTCTTTTGCCTTGTCGACGTCGCCCAACCTCCCATAGAGGATGATGAGGTTGACCTGCGCTTGAACCAGGTGCGGATCGAGTTCGGCGGCCCGCTCCGTTTCAGCAATGGCATCCTGCACGCGCCCGACCTGCTGGAGTTCCACGCCCCACTCCAAATGGGCGGCGGCAGCCATGTCAACACTCCGCATCGCATCTCTTAACGGATCTTCAAGGGGAGGCACCAGGTCGCGGCTAGCTTCGTAAAGCTTCAACTGCGCCTCGGCCGCGGCCCCGTCGCCGAGCTTCCGGTAAGCCTGCGCTAGAGCATAATGGGCGGCGCCATAAGGCGGAAACAACTCGACAGCCCGCTGAAGCGATTTGACGGCACCTGCCGCGTCGCCGCGCAGGCTGGAAATACGCCCCAGTCCGTAGTGGGCCTCCGCCTCATCCGGGTAGTCCTTCATGATCGCGGCAAAGGTCCTCGCGCTTTCGTCGAGGTTGGCACTTTCCAGGAGGCTCGCCGCGAACTTCAGTCTTGCGGGCAAATACGTAGGGTCGAGCTTCAAAGCCTGGAGAAACAAGGTGGCGGCCTCCGACTGCTTCTTTTGGCGCGCACGAAGGACGCCTTCGTAATAGAACCATTTGAAGGCTTGAGGACCAAGCTGTTGCGCTCGTTGGTAACAGCGGGCAGCGTCATCGGGCCGATTGTAAAGGTCCAGAAGCATGGCGAGGTTGCCAGACGCCTCAGGATCTTTAGGGTGGGCGCGAGCAGATGTGTAAGCTTCTTGTACCTGTTGCCGAACCTCACGGGGGAAATCATCGAGCGAGAGAAGAGGGAGATCGCGCAGCGGCTCAACCGCCCAGACAGTTCCTGCAATACAAACTGCACCGATGACACGCGCGATCGTCCTGCGGCCAGACATGGGGTCATTCTAAACAAGGACGACATGAAGGTCAAAACTGACACGCGAAAGGAGTGCAGCCCGCGGCGTGAGGTCATTCCCAAAAGAAAAACCCTCTTGCCCGGCCGGATTGCCAGCCGAGCAAGAGGGCAAGTGAGGCATTCGATCCTATCGTCCAACCCAGTTAGAAGTTAAGCTTCAACCCGAACTGGATTTGGCGCGCGGGACCGTTGGTGTTGTTGATAACCCCAAACGACGATGTGGTTACGTTCGTGTGGGGATAGGCGAAGTTCGCGGTGTTAAACAAGTTGTAGAACTCAGCGCGGAACTCTATCTTGACGCGCTCCCCGATATTGAAGCGTTTCATCGTCAGGAAGTCGAAATCGTTCAAGCCCGGGCCGCTCAGGATGTTGCGGCCGGAGTTTCCGAATTCGAAGACACCGTTCAGTTGGGCCGCAGCAAGCGGCGCTTCGGTAAAGCAGCTTGTATCAAACCATGCTGCGAGCGTCTTCGCGCCGTTGCCGAAGCAAGTCCGATCGGGCCGTGGAGTGGCGGACCCGGTGTTGGAGTAGTCCGTCCCGGTAACAGTGAAGGGGAATCCGCCCTGGATTTGGGTGACCCCGGACACTTCCCAGCCACCCAGGATGGCATTGGCGGCGCCGCCGGTATTCATGAAGTGCTTGCCTTTGCCGACGGGTAGTTGATAGACGTAGCTGAACACCAGCCGGTTGCGGAGATCGGTGAGGGAGCGCGACCAATCGAGCCATGGGCGATTGTCGTCTTGAGCGTCGCCGTTACCGACTCCGCCGCCGAAGCCTTCATCGCCCTCGTTGTCGTCCAGTGATTTCGAGTAGGTGTAAGCGGCGAGGAAGCTCAGGCCGTTGGAGAATCGGCGGGTAAGTTTAAACTGTAAGGAGTTGTAATCCGAGCTTGCCGAAGGATCGGTATAGAGCATTTCACCGAAGTCGGGGTAAGGACGGCGAGGGTTAAAAGCACCCGGTCCAGGCTCGGGTTGGTTGGCAGGCAGGTGGAGATCACCCAAGTGAACTCCCTTGGTGCCCACGTAACCGAGGTCGATCGCCCAGTTCGGGCTGAGCTGTGACTCAACATCAAAGCTCCACTCGTTCACGTAAGGAGCCCGGTAGTCGGGAGCCACGTACAGGGAGACAAACTGGTTGTCGAGGGTCGGAATTCCGCCAGAGCCCGCGAACATATTGGCGGTAGTAGCGGTAGGCAGCGCCTCGCTCGAGGTGAAGAAGTACCTCGAGGGAGAGAACACCGGGTTGTTGTTGACAAAATGCTGGTTGTTCATGTTCGGCGTATCGTAAAAGATCCCATAGCCGGTGCGGATGACCATCTTATCCGAACCAGTGGGTCTCCACGAGATGCCGACGCGGGGGGCAAACTGTGTATCCTGGGGGTGGATCAGCGTCTGTGCCGTGCGGCCCGTGAACCCGTGCGCAGCACGTTGAGCACTGGTGGCAATCAGACAGGGATCCCCCATCAGGCCATTGAGGTGAAGGTAGGAATCTGCCGGGTTGGTGCATAGCGCGTCGTTCTGTGCATCGGGAAGCGCCGAGACCAGCAAGGCGTCACCAGATCCCGAGAAGGCAAGCGCGGTAGGCTGAAGGGTCAGGTAGTTGTCGCGCTTGTCGGTGGCCCAGCGGCGGTACTCATACCGAAGCCCAACGTTAACCGAGAGGTTGTTGGTGACCTTGATGTTATCCTGTCCGTAATAGTTCCAAAATCCGCCGCCCACCTGGTTGGTGTCCGCATACTTGATGGTGGCAGCGGCGTTGTTGGGATAGCCCAACAGGAAATCCGCCAGATCGGCATTACTGTTCTTTGCGGCGGAGGAAGATCCAAACAGGTCCGAGTACCCGCCGGTGAAATAGAACTGGCCGTGGGGGGCAAACGATGCGGCTTCCCGAAGAATCTGGTAAAACTGCATATCGGCGCCCACCACCACTGTGTGGCGGCCGTGAGTCCAGGTAAGGTTATCCTGGTATTTTTCGACCATGTCGGGACTGATCACCGGACGATAGTTGGAATCCCCGATCCCGGAGAAATTTTGGAAACTAAAAATCGGGAACCCTTCGAAGCTCGGCGACACGGAGGTGAAATTCTGAATGCCGAACCCTTCCTGGAAGCCTGCCGCACGCGGGCAACTGGCGCAGTTGGCAATGTCATAGTCGCGTTGAAAGCCAAAATGCGCTTCGTTCAGCAGGTGTCCGCCGAAGGTGTGGGTCCAGCCCAAAGCCACGTTCTGGCCGCGGAAGTAAATGGTATCGCCGAAGCCCGGCAGGATGTTGTAGCCTGAATACGGGTTAGTGGCAAACGAATTGCCAATGATATAATGGCCCGTGAGTTGGTCCCGCGGGCCGATGTTGTAGTCGATGCGCACATCACCCTGGTGCTGGGTGAGGGGCAAAGGGGCATTCTGCACGAAGTTCGCACCCGCCACGCCGGTTAAATTGGGTGTGGGGAAGGGGTTGAAGGAAAGAGCATGCGCCGCCACGGGGTCGAGGGTTCTCGCGATGCCGGTCCCGAAGAGAATGTTTCCCGAGATGGGATTGGCAACCACGATGGGGGGCGCACCCGCCGCGGCATTGGGACAGTTGAAAAGTGTGGCAGTACTGGGGTCAAAGAGTTGGCCGGTATCGTAATTGAGGTTGGAGGGTCCGCCCGTCCCGCAGAGATTTTCGGTCGTCCCCGTCAGCGAACCACTGAGGTTGCCCTGAAGCTGCGCGGCGGTGGGAACCAGCGTGTTCTGATCCCCGCCCTCAATCTGGCGCAACTCCTCGTAATTCACAAAGAAGAACGCCTTGTTCTTCACGATCGGCCCGCCAATTTCCCCGCCGTATTGGTTGCGGCGATACTCCGGCAGAGTTTTTTGGAAGTAGGGGGCGGAGTCAAATAAGTCGTTGCGCACAAACTCGTAAAGGCCCCCGTGGAATTCATTGGAGCCACCCTTGGTGACAAGGTTGATGGTGGAACCGGCGGTCTTCCCGAAGGCCGCATCGTAAATATTCGTCTGGACTTTGAACTCCTGCACGGCATCCGGCGGAGGAGAAACAGAGAAGCCACCAAAAGTCATGTTGCGGGAGTCCACGCCATCGATAATCGAGTTGTTGCTGGCGGAACGAGCGCCATTGGCGGAGTAAGACTCTTCGCTGAAGGGCGATCCAAACTGGTTGTTGGCGAAGCCGCCGTTATCCGGGGTGGTGCCGGGGACCAACGTCGCCAGCGCCCCAAACCGCCGAAGGTTCAAGGGCAGGTCAACCACATCGCGTTCGCCGATGGTCGTCCCGACACTCGCCGAGTTGGTTTCAACCAACGGCGCGGCGCCGCTCACTTCCACGCGTGTCGCGACACTACCGACCTGTAGCTGAATATCGAGCGAGGCCTTCTGATCCACCTGCAGGGTGATACCCGTCTGCACGGAGGTCTTGAATCCCTCCTTCTCCACGGTCACGGAGTATGCGGCAGGGACCAGAGAAACGAAGTTATAACCACCGGTCGGGTCAGTCACATTCTTGGAAGACTGACCAGTCGCCACGTCAGTTGCCGTGACGGTGGCGCCAGGAATGGCTGCGCCGGATGGGTCAGTTACTTTGCCCGTCAGGGTGGCGTTGACCATCTGGCCAAGGCTAAATTGCGGACACAAGAAAACAGCCAATACAACAAGCGAAAGACAGGTCCAGAGTGGACTTCTACCGATGTTGCCTCGGTATGGCATTATTCACCTCCGAAAGGTTGGAACAAAGGAGACCTTTGGCTCAAAGAGCCCTGAAGCTCAGCCCTTGTGCTAGTATCAACCGCGACCCGTCTTGACGCAATTGCAATACCGGGGGAAACATAAAGCCCGGTGAAGTAATCAGTGTTTTATGATCGACATTTTGCCCAAGAGTTTCGTGAGTGTCAAGGGATATTTTGGGTGTTACAGTCGAATCTCTTGCGCACTTTTTACTGGTTTTGCAAATAAGGCTATGCAGACCAGTCAAGTTCATTCAAGAAACTTCTACTGCGGATAATGGTTATTAATCCGTGGCCATTGGCTCGCGGGAACCACACGCCGCGAAGTAATAGTGAAGTTGGCAGATTGTATTCCAAAAACCTAATTCGCATACATGCAATAACTAACCGCGAGGTCGTCATCGCCAATGGGCACACGCCCAGGATGATGCGTGCTTTTCGACCCAATGGAACGCGGATGCGTCTCGTGAGTGCTGGCCTGACTTGCGTCATATTCTTGCTAGCAAATCGGCCATTGGAGGCGGAACCCCCGCCCGCCAGCGTTATTCTTATTACCATTGACACGCTGCGGCCCGATCACCTGGGGTGTTACGGAAATCGGACCGTCCCCACTCCCACGATCGACAAATTGGGGAGGGATGGAGTGATTTTTCGCCGCGCCATCGCCCAAGTCCCGCTCACGTTGCCATCGCACGTCGCCATCCTGACCGGCACGTACCCCATGTGGAATGGGGTGGAAGATCTGACCACGGATGGCCTCAGTCCAGGAATTCCAACCCTCGGCGACGTGTTCAAGAAACGCGGCTATTCAACCGCCGCCTTTGTGAGCGCGTTTGTCCTGAATTCCATGTGGGGGCTCAAACGCGGTTTCGATACCTATGATGATGCGATTAACCCTGAGGACGAGAAATCCCCGGATCATCCCCGCCTGGAGCGGCGCGCCTCCGCGACGGTTGATCATGCCCTACGCTGGATCGCGATGCAGAATTCCCACCCTTTCTTCTTGTGGCTGCACCTCTACGATGTCCACACCCCTTACGATCCGCCGGAACCGTTTAAAACCCGGTTTCACGCGCACCCGTATGATGGGGAGGTCGCTTACGTGGATCAGCAATTGGGACGACTGGTTTCGTTCCTTCAAGTCCACAAGCTCTACGATCCAAGCGTGATCTTGCTGGCGGGCGATCATGGTGAGGGATTAGGGGAACACGGCGAGCAGGTGCACGGGTTGTTCATTTACAATTCAACTGCGCGCGTGCCGTTGATTCTAAAACTACCGGCGCAGAGCAATCCCGCCGAGCGTTCTATTAACGGGGTTGTGAATACGGTGGATATTGCTCCCACCCTCGCCCAGGCCTGCGGATTCCCTTCCGCCGATTCCGCCAGCTTTCAGGGGCGCAGCCTGTTGCCGCTTCTCCGTTCCGCCGAAGACAGCGTCGCCCGCGAAGGCTATACCGAATCACTCTACCCCCGCACGTCGTTCGGGTGGCATTCCCTCCACGGAATCGAGACGGAGCGATACCACTACATCGAAGCTCCGCACCAGGAACTGTACGACCTTACTCTCGACCCGGGCGAAACCCACAATCTGGCGGACGAGAAGCCAAGTATCGCTGCGACCCTGCGCGAAAATTTGCACACGCTGGAAGCACGTTATGCGCGGCCTGCGGGGTCCGCGCCTGCCGCCCCTTCCATTGATATGGAGAAGTTGCGCGAGTTGCGGGCGCTGGGATACGTGGGTGGATCCGCGCCCGAACCACTTCAGGCGGATGCCGCGGGAAGCGCCGACCCGAAGGATCGGTTGGCGGTCTACACGCGCATCATTCGTGCCACAGACCTTGCGGAGGATGGCCGGTTCCGTGAGTCGAATGAATTGCTCGCCGAGGCCGCCGCGGAGGATCCCAAGGCGTACTTGCCGCCTTTCCTGATGGGCGAGAATGCCATAGCTCAAAAGCGATACCACGAGGCCGTAGACGATTACCGTCGGGCGCTGGAGATTAATCCTCGCTACGATCTTGCGGCCATGGGAATGGGCCGTGCCGAACTCGAGGGTGGCGACCCGGCGGCCGCGCTAAAGGCGTTCCAGTGGGCGCTGGAACTCAACCCGCGTAATTTTGTGGTGAAACTGGCGATGGCCGATGCCGACCAAAAGCTTAACCGCTTGGTGGACGCGGCAAACCTGCAAAAGGAGGTCTTGGCGTCTCATCCCGAGGACGGCAGGGTGAACTCCGACTACGGGGTAACCCTGGTGCGCATACATCAATACCCTGAGGGCCTCGCCGCCCTTGAGAAAGCCGTGGGGCTGGGTTTTCGCGCTGCCATAACCTACAACTTTCTGGGGACCGCCAGGCTGGCGGCAGGGCACGCGGATGAGGCCGTGCGTGCCTACCAGGAAGCGATTCGCCTGGACCCCAAGTACGCCGCACCCTATGGGAACCTCGCGCTCTTCTACCTGCGGGCCGGACAAAACGCCAAGGCGCAGGAGTATTTCCATCAGGCTTGCCAGATCGATTCTTCCCTGTGCCAGGAGATTGCCCCACGGTTCAAGTAGCGCAGGCACTCTTGCCTGTGCCTGCCTGGTGCGAGATCCCTTGCTGGCGCCCGTGCCTGCACGAGCTCTCAACCCGGCACAGTCAGGAGTGCCTGTGCTACTGAATTTGGCGATATAATGCGCGCTCAAGCGCAAGCCCCATCCTCACCTCAAAATTCGAGCGGAGGACCGCCGGAGGTTTTGGTTCGAATGACCCGTTCGGTTAATCGCCGCTCGTTCCTGAAGAGGGGGGCGACATCGCTCGTTGCAACATCCCTGGCGCCCTTCCTCGCCGCGGAAGGTAATGAGCTTCAGGGACCGCCTCGTTCTGGGGGCCAGGAGGTGCCCCTCATCGCTCCACTTCCTACTGGCAAAACCAGTCCCAGTGCGCTGCTCGAGCAGGCTACCTACGTATGCGGTCGTGGCGAGGTGGAGAATTACTTCCGCAGCGCGGAGAAACCCACGGGGTACGAGCAGGACCTCGCCGCCAATTGCCAACTGCGCGCGCGGACGCCATACGGCGCCATACAGGAACTTGAAGGGTTCATCACCGCCGCGCAGCCGCACTCCGCCCGGAGGGAGGTGCAGGAAAAACTGCACCACGCCCGGTACATTCTGGGCCAAATTCATGCCTTTCTGGGAAATTTGGATAAGGCCGTCGAACATTTTGTGGCGGACCAGGAACTCGCGCTCGCTCTGGGCTACAAGGACCAGGTGGTCGCGCTGGAGAAAATTCTCGGCATCACCCGATTCCGTCAAGGACAGGTGGAGAACTGGGTGGCGCACCACGATGCGCAGAGTTCGATATTCCCCATCGGGCCGAAGGGCCTATTTACTCAAACCACGCACGCCGAGGAAGCCATCAAGAATTTCATAAATTATCTTGGTCATGCGCCCAACGACCTTGAAGAAAAATGGTTCCTGAACCTCACCTGCATGTCCATGGGGAAATATCCC
The DNA here is from genome assembly GCA_963808085.1 of uncultured Acidobacteriota bacterium. GTDB lineage: Bacteria > Acidobacteriota > Terriglobia > UBA7540 > UBA7540 > Bog-366. The sequence goes on along the minus strand of CAWEFC010000035.1, from coordinate 75,597 downwards.
GAGGGTGTGCCCGCGGAACATCGGATACCGCTGGCGGCATTCGAATCGAAGGAAGACATCGGGCGCTTCGTGGACGTTGCGCCAGACCTCGGCGTTGCCGTTTTCTCCATGGCGGGAAGCGTCATCATGGATGATTTCAACAACGATGGTTTTCTCGACCTGATGGTTTCCACGGGAGACCACTGCGAATCGCTGCGTTATTTCCATAACCTGGGTGACGGAACGTTTGAAGACCGGACAGAGCAGGCGGGGCTCTCCAAACTTCTCGGTGGATTCAGCATCTTTCAGGCCGACTACAACAATGATGGCTGGATGGACCTGTACGTCGTCAGAGGGGCATGGGAAACGCCGGTGCGCCATTCTCTGCTGCGGAACAACGGCGACGGCAGCTTCACCGATGTCACCGTCGAGGCCGGAGTCAACATTCTCCCCGCCGTCGCCAGCCAGGCGGCGGCGTGGGCCGATTACGACAACGATGGGAATGTCGACCTCTTCGTGGGGGCCGAGCACGGGCCGGGGCACCTATTTCACAACAACGGCGACGGCACCTTCACCGACGTCTCCCACCAGGCGGGAGTCGACCGCATAGCGTTCACCAAAAGCGCCGTTTGGGGCGATTATGATAACGATGGCTACCCGGAATTGTACGTTTCCAACGAGGGGGAGGCAAACTGGCTTTACCACTACAACGGAAACGGCACGTTCACGGAAATCTCCCGCCAGATGCGCGTGGAGACGCCCATCTGGAGCTTCCCGGTGTGGTTCTGGGATTATGACAACGATGGCTGGCTCGACCTCTATGTTTCCAGCCACTATGAATCGGTGTCGCACGTCATGCGCGGTTACTTGCACCGGCCCTCCTCGACCGAGACGCACGCCCTTTACCGGAATCAGAAGGGCAAGGCTTTCGAGAACGTGACCCGGCACGTGGGGCTCGACATGGTGAGCATGCCGATGGGAGCAAACTTCGGCGATATTGACAACGACGGCTGGCTCGATTTCTACCTGGGCACCGGCGCGCCATCGTACGGAGCGTTAATTCCGAACATGCTGTTCCACAATGTGGGCGGGGACCACTTCGTGGATATTACCGCCTCCTCCGGCACGGGGTCTTTGCAAAAAGGCCACGGGGTGGCGATCGGCAACCTTTTCCACGATGGGCAGCCTGCCATGTACGCTCAACTTGGAGGCATGGTGCCGGGTGACCGGTATTACAGCGCGCTCTTTAAGAGCCCAGGCAATAGCAACAGTTGGATTAATATTAAACTGACGGGCGTGAAGACGAACCGGGCTGCCATTGGGGCGCGCATCAAGTTGACCGTGGAGGACGCGGCCCACCAGCGGCGCGACATTCACCGCCACGTTTGTTCCGGCGGCTCGTTCGGGGCGTCGCCGATCGAGCAGCTCATCGGCGTGGGAAATGCCAAGCGTATTGAAACCCTCGAGATTTGGTGGCCGACCAGCAAGACTCGTCAAACCTTCCATGACGTACGGCTGAACCAATACCTCGAGGTGAGGGAATTCGCCAAGGAATACACCCCGCAACATCCGCGACCCACCAAGCCGCCGAAAGGAAGATAAGTCTGACGGCTATTTTGATTCGATGATCCCATTCCCTTCCTGAACGGTCAGAAACCTATCGGCAGGGAGATTTTCCAGTTTGTCGACCGCGCCGCTCGGCCAGCGGATTTCGAGCTGGTCAACCTTGGACGCAAGTCCCAATCCGAAATGAACGCGCAAATCGCTTTGGGAAATATAGCTGCCGCCGCTGCGAACCTCGTCGATTTCGCGGCGGCCTCCGGCGACAACGCTTATCCGTGCCCCAATGCCATCGCGATTTGAGCGCGTCCCAACAGTTCGAATCGTGACCCAGTGGTTCGTCCTGACCCCGAGATTGTGGAGAAGTGTGGGGGGATCATTCTGGTTGTTGATGGCAATGTCGAGCGCCCCGTCGTTGTCATAGTCGAGAAACGCTACGCCGCGGCCCGAGCGCCGGAGTTCGAGCCCCGGACCCGCAGAGTCGGTCACATCCTCGAAGGTCCCGTTGCACAGGTTGTGGTAGAGCATGTTCCGCTGGCGGTAGGGCGACTCGGGATGGCCCTGATCTTCGAGCTCCGGATAAACATGGCCATTGGCGATGAACAGGTCCGGGCACCCATCGTTATCGAAATCGAAGAAGCCGCCACCCCAGCGCAGCTTCTTGAGGTCCGAGCCCAATTTGGCATCAAAGGTCCGAAGGGTGAAGTGGCCGTCGCCTTCGTTATGATAGAGATCGGGAACGTCGTCATCAAAATTGGTCTTGAAGATGTCGAGAAAACCGTCGCCATCGTAGTCCCCCGCTGAGACGCCCATCCCCGCCTGCTCCAGGCCGTCTTCCGTATAAGCAACGCCGGCCTCTACACCACGCTCCGTGAAGGTTCCATCGCGATTATTCTGGTAGAAGAGACTGGCCACTGAGTCGCATGCCTCATAGATGTCTGGCCAGCCGCGATTTCCGAAATCGGCAGTCAGCACGCCCAGGCCGTAGCATCCCGCTGCTTTGCGGATACCCGCCGCCGCGGAGACGTCCGTAAATGTTCCATCACCGCGGTTGCGATAGAGATAGCTCTTGCCGAACGGCTGAAGCCCGCGCGGCCCGCAATAGACAGGCACTCCCTTAAAAATGCAGTTGGTACCGGAACCAGGCAGGGGGGTCTTCTTCTCATCCTGGATTTCCACGTACCCGGCCACGAAAAGATCAAGCTTCCCGTCGCGGTTGTAATCAACGAACGAGCACCCCGAGCCCCAGTTGGGATTGGGATTGTAGAGGCCCGCCGCCTTGGTGACATCGGTGAATGTTCCATCGCCATTATTATGGTAGAGGATATTCGGCTGGCCGTAATAGGTTACAAAAAGATCGTCAAATCCGTCGTTGTCGTAATCGCCGGCGCAAACACCGTGCCCCCACCCGGAGTGCTCAAGGCCGGCCCGGCGGGTCACATCGGTAAAAGTGCCGTCGCGGTTGTTGTGGTAGAGGTGATTGGTCGGTTCGGACCCTTGGGGAAAGCCTTCCAGCGTAGTGCCATTGACAATATAAAGATCGGGATAACCATCACGGTCGTAGTCGATCGCCGCTATCCCGCTGCCGGTGCTTTCCCAGATGTACTTCTTGACTTTCTCCCCGCCGTTTACCATCCGTACGGTTAGCCCGGCGCGCGCCGCAGCGTCTTCGAACCGCGCATGTCCGGCGGCGCCCTGGCCGCTTTGGGAGCGCAGGGCTGCCGCCGCCAGCAGCAAGGCGCAACTTACGGTGCAGATGAGTAGAACCTTGTGCATACGCACGTTCGGTAATTTATATCCGAAGGGAAATTGGGCTCGCACAGGTTACGGCCGGTAGGCATGACCAGCGGCTTGCCTGGGTCGTTCCTCTTACTGGAAGAGTTCCCGACGGAGCTGTTTCGACAGCTTCTCGATTCGTTTCAGTCGATCATTCAGATCTTTGGATATTACACCCTTATTGGCTTCTTCGACGCCCGGGGGAATCTGATCGGCCAGTTTGGCTAATTCCTCGGCGTCCCGTTTTGCCTGCGCGACATCGATCTTCGGCTTCGCCGGCTGCACCGCTTGCGGATCATCAACGGGAAAACGGCTCTCCGACGGTTTCGGCGCTACTTGTTGCGGAGGGCCGGGCGTCCAAGGAGGCTGTCCCCCTGGGTTTTGCAGCAGGGCAAGTAACAGGGCCGCGGACCAAAACCGTGACAGAGCCACAGCGCACCTCCTGGTACAATCCTTCGGTGACCGTATTATACTCCTCCCGCGGGCCTCTGATTCCCTCCGGGTTGAACTGTGCTAAGATCACAAGAGACGGACGGGAGCCCGCCTCGCGAAAGAGTGACCTCGTTGCCCAGCCCGTGGAAGCCGCTTTGTTTGGCTGTTTGGTTTTGGATTGCGTTGCCGACCTCACGCGTATGCGCTGCATCGCCCCAGACTGCTCCGAACTCTTCCAACACCTCGTCAGCTTCCCCCGACGAAAAGACCTTTAACAGGATTAGGGAACTTGTCCGTTCCAAGGATTATCAGCAGGCGGAGTCATTGCTCGAGGCTTCGATTCCCGGCAACCCTTCACCCGCACAGGCTTACTTCCGGATGGGTAAGCTCTATTTCGACGCGGATGAATGGGCGCGAGCCGGGCATTATTTTGAGAAGTCGGTTGCCGAGCGGGATGAAAATGACCAGGCCCATCTGCTTCTGGGGTTGGTTGACCGCGCCACGAGCGAGCCGGAGCGCGCCGAACAGGAACTCATAAAGGCGGCGGCGCAGAATCCCCGAAGCGACGTGAATGCATACTTTGCCGGCCAGCAACTCCTGCTCGACATGAAGTTCGAGGCGGCACTCCGCTACCTTTATAAGGCGGTGGAGTTGAATCCTCGCAACGCCTCCGCTTATCGTGCTCTGGGCATGACGCAAGTCCATCTCGGCAATTATGGGCTGGCGGAGTCATACTACCGCAAGGCCATCGAAGTCCTCGACAATTCCGCGCCGCAGGATTCCGGACCCTATCTGGATTTAGCCTTCATTCTCTTGTTAGGCCATGACCCCGCCAAGATCGAAGAGGCCCTGAAGCTGGCACAGCGCGGAGCCAAGATGCAGCCCGATTCCGGTGACGCCCACTATCTGATCGGCAAAGCCCTGATGAAGATGAACCGCATCAAGGAATCGGTACCGGAACTCGAGCTAGCAGCCAAGCGAAACCCGGAGGACAGCAAGGCTCATTTCCAGCTCGCGCTTGCTTATGAAGCCCTGGGTGAGAAGGACAAAGCCAATGCGGAACGCCAAGCCTTGGCCCGGACGAAGCAACGCGCCAACCAGCAGGGGATGGCCTCCGGAAGCATGATGCCGCAGACCGCACCCTAGGCTCAGGCGGCGTATTCGTGGACAGCTTCATACATCGCCAGGATATTGGCAGTGGGCGTATTGGGCTGGAGATTGTGGCAAGGGCCCACGATGTACCCTTTACCCTTGCTGAAGATGCGGATGTTTTCCGCGACCTCACGCTTCACGTCGTCGGGAGTGCCAAACGGCAAAGTCTGCTGATTGTCCACGCCGCCGTGGAAGACCAGCGACTTCCCGAAATCCCGCGTCAGCCCTTCGCGTTCCATTCCCTTGCAGCGCCATTGGATCGGATTGAGGACGTCGACGCCAATTTCGATCAGTTCCGGCAGCAGGGGCCGAATAGCGCCGTCATCATGGTGCATCACCTTGACGCCGAAGGAGTGAATGAGATCGATCATCTTCTGCATCCAGGGCTTCAGAAAGCGGCGGAATGATGCGGGGCTCATCAGCAGCGTGTCCTGCGTACCAAGGTCTTCGGCGACGTAAACGAAGTCCACCAGCCCACCTGCTGCCTCCAAAGTGCGACGAATGATTACCTCGTGGATGTAGTAGATTCGCTCCAGGGCGGCCTCCGCCACGGCGGGATTTACGCCGAGGTCGGCAAGAGCCTGCTCCATCCCCCGCAGGCGGCAATAAAGGTAGAACGGCTCATAGCAGCCACCCAGAATGGGATACCCTTGCCATGATTCGCATTGCGAGCGCACACGCGTCGCGTCCCACATCGCCGGATCGGGCCAGTCGAAGCGCTCCACATCCGCCGCGGCCTCGGCATATGCCAGCGGATTGTTCACGGCCTCTTCATACGACCCCAGGCCATCCCCATAGGGTACTTTCGTGACTTCGATGTGCCAGATGCTCCAAAGCGATTGTGTATGCCAAGTGTCTTCTATGGCCAAGGGATGTACCGAATGGACCGGCACCAGCTTGTCGATTCCCAACCTCTCCCAGAGGGCTCGCTCCGATGCACAACCCAGCTCTTTATGCAGCCGGTCTGTGACCTCGGCGGTAGCCCAGTAGTCGCAGGGAATTCGATCGGCAACCCCTCCCTTGAGTAGGGCCAGCCATCGATCTCTAGACGTCAACATTAAAGTCACCCATTGGATTCGTCACCGCGCGGAGAACGCTTGACGCCGCGATTAACTTCATCGGCCCTTCTTTCCGCAACTCATGACCGGAATTGGAGACAATCGCGCCGTCGTCGCGCACGAGAGCGATGAGCTTGCCGACGCGTCGCGATTCTAGCACAGGCCACGACCTCTGGACGGTCGAACTGCGTTCGGCCCTAGTCCCGACTGGGCCGCGGAGCAGCCATTCTTACGCGCTGTGGTCTCGCCGCAGTCGGCACTGCGGCAAATCCTTCACCTGGACATTGACAAGGTTCCGCGGAAATTCCCCCCGCAGGATTTGCGCCGCCTGTTCGGACACCTGCCTCCGGAGGCTGGCATAGGCTTCCTCACTTAACGACGCGTAATGGCAGGTGATCACAACGTTTTCAAATTCCGTCAGCGGGTGGGGCAGGCGGATCGGTTCCTGTTGCAGCACATCCAGCCCGGCGCCTGCCAGCCGGCCGGAAGCGAGCGCGGCGCAGAGAGCGGCTTCGTCCACCACCGGACCGCGCGCCACGTTGATGACAATGGCTCGCGGCTTGAGCAACGCCAGCGTGTGGGCGTTCACGAGGTTTCGAGTCTCGGGGGTCCCCGGCACGTGCAGGGAAAGGATATCCGTTTGGGGCAGCAGCTCTTCCAGGCTCATCAACGGGACGCCGGCCGCTTGCGCCACCTCGGCACTGGCATAGGGATCGTAGGCGATGACCTTCACCCCTAACCCCCGAGCCTTGCGAGCCAGGCATTGTCCGATCTTCCCGAAGCCAATCAGCCCCAGAGTCTGGCCGCTGAGGCGCCGCATGGGCAGCATCAGCGCGTCCATTCCGGGCACCCATTGTCCCTGCCGCGCTTTGCGGTCGGCGAGAACGATCTTGCGCAGCACCGCCAGGATAAGTCCAAGGGCATGCTCCGCCACCTCATCCGAACAGAAGTCCGGAATGTTTGCCACCACAATTCCATTGTCAGTTGCGGCATCCAGATCGACGTTGTCGTAGCCGATGCCAAGGCGCACGACGCCTTTCAAACTCGGCACCGAGGAAAAAAATTCGCGCGTCAGTCGCGCGCCGCCCAATACAAGGACGTCTGCGTGCGCGGCCATTTGAACGCGCCCGCGCTCATCCGCCACCCGCGCATATTTAACACTCCCCCCACTTTGCCGAATCAACTCCTCGTCCAGACCCGCTACCGGACCTCCATCCCTTTCCGTAAAGACCACCCAGCGCTCAGACATATTTTTGTTTTTCCTCTCTTTCAATCCGGTAAGAATATATGAAAAAGTGATCGGAAATCACGTGGGGAAATCTGCGGGGGAGAAGTACGTGTGTTTGCTATCACATCTCAGGAGGGGAGGGCATTCAGCCGGTCGCGATGCTCACGCTGCCGTTATCTCGCTCTTAAGTTGATTGTTTCCAATAACATCTCAGGGTTTTTGATAACCCATTAAAAATCAACAACTTCTCAGGGTAGGCGACAAATTGTCAGAGCACTGTCCTTTGTTTTCATCAACATCTCAGGAGCAACCTTCATTTTTCATGTTGCGTTATTTGCTTGAACCGAGCTGCAAACGGTCAAATTGACCTGGCCAAACGGCCGCGGCGCAAAGGGCAAAAAGGCGCACTCGCGCAAGAGGCGAGCGTCCTGGCCTTGCACCCCAATTAAGCGTACAACTCTCATGTAAGTATAGTAGACTACCAGACTGCCGTTTGTCAAGCACAATCGTTAATGGCTTCGGACTTATTGGCGGTGACATTGCATTTTTTTGAGCCTGGGGGGGGGCGCCCGCATGAGGTCCCCCGGCGCTTCGCCCGTGTAGTCCGGTCACGCCCGCGGCAGACACGGGCACGCCGAGTTACGTCCAGTAGCTGCGGTCGAGCGAGCGGTACTGGATGGCTTCGGAAAGGTGGTCGCTGCTGATGTTTTCTGTCGCCTCGAGGTCCGCGATGGTCCGCGCCACTTTCAGAATTCGATCGTGAGCGCGCGCGGAAAGGCCGAGGCGGTTCATGGCGCTTTCCAGCATCCGCTCGCTGTCCGGCGCGATGTCGCAGTACTTGCGAATTTGCCGCGAACTCATCTGCGCGTTGCAGTAAATCTTCTCGCCTTGGAATCGCTCCAATTGGCGTTCGCGCGCTTTGATGACGCGAGCGCGGATGACGTCGGAAGATTCACCGCCTGCTTCCTGGCGCAACTCCTGGAATCGCACCGCGGGCATGTCGATGTGAATATCGATGCGGTCGAGCAGCGGGCCGGAAATCTTGGAAACATAGCGTTGAATCAGCGGCGGCGTACACGTGCATTCGCGCGAGGGGTCGTTGAAGAATCCGCAAGGACAAGGATTCATCGCCGCGGCCAGCATGAAACGCGCGGGGAAGGTCAAGGTCATGGCGGCGCGAGCGATCGTGACCATCCCATCTTCGAGAGGTTGTCGAAGAACTTCCAAAACGTTGCGTTGGAATTCCGGAAGCTCGTCGAGGAATAGCAGGCCGTTGTGCGCCAGGCTGACCTCGCCGGGCCGGGGAATGACGCCGCCGCCAATCAGTCCAGCATCCGAAATGGTGTGATGGGGAGAGCGGTAGGGCCGGACGCCCATCAGCCCCGCGCCCGCTTCCAGCACGCCGGCGACGCTATGAATCTTGGTGGTCTGAATCGCTTCATCGAAAGTTAGCGGCGGCAGGATGGTAGGGATGCGTTTGGCCAGCATGGTCTTGCCCGCACCCGGCGGGCCGATCATCAGGATGTTGTGCCCGCCGGCAGTGGCCACCTCGATGGCGCGCTTGGCGTGAAGTTGTCCTTTGACATCCCGAAAGTCGACGGTGTACTGGCTGGCCTGCGCCAGCATCGCGGCGGTATTGACTTGGACAGGGGTGAACTCGCGCGTTTCATTGATCAGGTCCAAGGCCTCCGGTAACGAGCGCAGACCGTAGACCTGCACGTCGTGCACCACGGCCGCTTCCGCCGCATTTTCGAGCGGAAGCACGAGTTTGTGCAAACCTTTTTGCCGCGCCATCGTGGCGATGGAGAGCGCGCCCTTGATGGGCCGGAGGCTGCCATCGAGCGACAGTTCGCCGAGGAAAAGGGTATCCTTCAATTCCGTCTTCAGCAGCACACCGGTTGTTCCCAGGATCCCGAGCGCGATGGGCAGATCAAATCCCGAGCCTTCCTTCTTTACGTCGGCGGGCGCAAGGTTCACGGTGATGGTCTGCCACGGGAACGCCAAGCCGCAGTTTTTGATGGCTGATCTGATCCGCTCGCTGCTTTCGCGAACCGCGGCATCTGGCAGTCCGACGGTTAGGAAAAAAGACTTTCCAGCCGTGATATCAACTTCCACCTCGACCGGGTAAGCATCAATCCCGAAGACGGAGGCGCTAAGAGTCTTAAAGAGCATGAGGGCAACTCACTGCGGGAATTGGTGCGAGGTAAGAAGGCCGGGACGCAATCCCGCGCGCGCCCACTGATCGGCAAGTCCTATAAGGGCGGCTATTGTAGCATAGGTTATTGAACAAAAATAAAAATCGTACGGCGTGAATGGTTTTTTATACAGAGCGATATAAGTGTTTGCGCATCCGGACGTAGCGTCGGTCGGAGACCGACGCTACAATTTAATTCGCGCTGGATAGATTCGGGAAGGCATCACCATTCTTGAGGAGACGAACCGCTTGAGAGTTTGATGCCTTGCGCCCGATTCAAAGCGAGTTGCCAAGGCCGGCGCAAGTAAGGACTGGTAGTCGAGTTCCGTTACTCCCGGCGGTTGGGGTGGCGTTCGGCGACGATCGTCACTTGCATATCGCGGGCATGGCGGACGATTCGGTGGATGAGGTTTCGTCCAATGAAACCCTCCCAAGGGGAATACTGCGGGCGCACCATGAAAACCTGCGTAATGTTGCGGAGCCGGGCGAAATCGAGCAACGTTATGGCAATATCCTCGCCCTGCAGGACCCGTGTTTCGATGTGAAGGTTGCGCGCAAAATTGAGATGGCGCTCAACGGCTTCGCGCTTGTTTGTGGGCAGGGCATTGAAATCCAGTTCAGCATGGACGAACACCGCGAAGCAGTCGGCCTGGAGATAATCCGCCACTCTCCGGCCGCGCCGGATGAGCATGGCGGTAGAGGGGTGCTCCGTGACATAAACGAGAATGCGGTCGGTTGGGCTGTAGTCATCCTGGCCTTCCGAATTCGCATTTTCCTCCAACGTAGCCTGGGCTTCATTGTTGGATTCGGGTAATGTCACCTGCCGGATTTCCACTTCGTGCGCGGTCTGCCGCAAGGCGATTTCCCGCAAAGCGACAAGCGTGGATTCTTTGAAGAAATTTTGCAGCGCGCGCTGGGCTTTTTCCGGCGGATAAACCACTCCACGCTCCAACCGATTAATGAGCGCGCGCGGGGTCAAATCCACCATAACGACTTCGTCAGCTTGTTTCATGACCCAATCCGGGATCGTCTCGCGGACCTGCACCCCGGTCATGTCCTTGATCTGATCGTTCAGGCTCTCGAGGTGCTGGATGTTTACGGTGGTCATGACATCGATTCCAGCCTCTAGCAACTCCAAAACGCACTCCCAGCGTTTTAGGTGGTTGCAGCCCGGAACGTTGGTATGCGCCAGTTCATCCACGACGCACACCTCGGGGTGGCGATTGAGGATGGCTTGCAAATCCATCTCCTCGAAAATCGCTCCCCGATATTCCATTCTGCATCGCGGGATCAGGTCCAACCCCTGCGCCTGGGCGATCGTATCCTTACGGCCATGAGGCTCGATGTAACCGATCACGACGTCGACGCCCCGCTTTACCAACTCGTGGGCATCCGTCAGCATTTGGTAGGTTTTGCCGACGCCCGCGGCAAACCCCAAGTACATCTTGAGCCTGCCGCGATTGTGAGATGTGGAGTCCATCGTCATTTGGTTCTGGGTTCTGGGTACTGGGGATTGGGGGCAGGCCTCTCGGGAACATGCGCAGCCAGGGACGCGTGCGCGATATTACCAACTTCGAGTTTTGTGCTGAAGCGATCGCCCACGGCCCCCCAATCCCCAGCCCCTAATTCCCAACCCCTAGCTTCAATGCGGAAACACCCGCACGTCGATTCCTTCCGCCGCGCGGATCAGCCGATCCAACGGACCACCCAGAAAGCGATCCCACCAATGAACGCGGCTGGGATGGCCGACAAAGATCTGGGTAATGCGATGCGTACGGGCAAAATCCATCAAAGCTTCAATCGGGTCATACCCATCGAGAGCTGCTGTCTGCGCCCCGATCTGCTCGGCCTCCTTGAGCAGTTCCTGAAGCCTCCCTTCATCTTTCTCAGAATGCCGGTCATCGCGGATGTACACGGCGAAAAGCTCTCCGTGGAAGCGGTCAACATTTCGTCTTCCGCTGGCGATCATGGCATGGGCGTTGGCCCCTCGCGTCATGTAAACAAGGATGCGTTCCTGCGTCCCCCAAAGTTGTTCGATGCCGTGAGCGAGAAGGTAGTCCTCAAGCTGCCGGTCAACCACCTCCGCGGCAAGAAGCAAGGCGATCTCCCGCAACGCGGAAAGCCGACGCGGTGTATCCGCCGCAGCCGTCGGCGTCGAGGACGGCTGCCCGGCGCGTTCCAGAAGTAGCTCCGGGGGAACGTCTACGATGACAATTTCGTTGGCATTGTAAAGGAAACGCTCAGGAACGGTATCCGTAGCACGCTTTCCCGTAATCCGCTCCACCGCTTTACGCCGCTCCTCGATGTGCTGGAGGTTGAGGGAAGTTATTACGATGATTCCGGCGGCCAGAAGTTCTTCCACATCCTGCCAGCGCTGGGCGTTCTTGGCGCCGGGCGGATTGTTATAAGCGACCCCGTCTACCAGGCAGACTTGTGGGCGCCGGCGCAAAATTGCCTCCACATCCATTGCCTCGCCATCGCCGATTTTCTTGAGCGGAATGACCTCCATGGTTTCCAGCAGATGAGCGAGCTCGGCAGGCAGGTCCTTCTGAATCGCCCCGATGACCACATCCTGGCCGCGCGCCCGGCGCCGGCGCCCCTCATCCAGCATTCGAAAAGACTTTCCGACTCCCGAGGCATAGCCAAGAAAGACCTTTAGCCGCTCGTGCTGGAGCTGCTCGTCCTGCGCGTCCAACTGCTTCAGGAGCAGGTCTGGATCAGGTCGGCGGTCAAACTCGGTGGGCATACAGGCGGATATCTCCCGGCTCGAAGTTTACTATCGGAGCGTTCTGGCGACAAGACGGACACCCCGAAGCATTGGGGTGCGCTAGTCCAATTTACCACACTCAATTGCGAAGGGACGGCTTGAATATCAGAACGGTCTGGGCTGATTTATCACCGAGCAAGCCTAAAACAGGCATCTTCGGGAGGTCCGAACAAACCCTCTTCCCTGGCCTCTTCTCAAAGAATGTGCTTAGGGTTTGGCGAGTGGAAATTTCTGGTTTAAGTCAAGGTTCAGGAGAAGCACGTTGACGCGGGGCTCACCCAGAAAACCCCATTGCCGCCCCTCAGTGTGGGCCTCGATGAGCTGCTGGAGTTGATCGACGGTGATGGCGCGGGCCTGGGCGACGCGCGGGACCTGGACCAAGGCAGAGGCAGGGCTAATGTCGGGATCCAAACCGCTGGCGGAGGCGGTGAGAAGGTCCGCCGGTATGGGGCCTTCGTACCCAGGATTCTCGCGGCGGAACTTCGCAATGTCGCCCTTGACTCGATCGATCAACTTCTGATTGGTAGGTCCGTAGTTGAAGGCATTGGAAGCGCTAGCGTCGTACCCGTCGTTGCCGGCCGCCGAGGGCCGAGGGTGGAAGTATTCCGGCTTAGTGAAATTCTGACCGATCAAGGCTGAGCCCGCGACCTTCCCACCAACCTCCACCAAGCTGCCGTTGGCGCGATGGGAGAACAGGAGTTGGCAGAAGCCCGTGACAATGCCGGGATAGATTAAACCGGTGAGGATGGTCATGAAGAGCGTGATGCGGAATGCTGGACCGATTTGGTAACGCATAGTGAACTCCTTAGTATGGCCACTCCAAACACCGCCCGCGGCTACGCGAGGTGCAACAAGCCGAGCAACCGATCGATCAACCAGATCCCCGGGAACGGCGCAATGATCCCCCCGATCCCGTAGATCAGCAGGTTTCGGCGCAGCATATTGGCGGCGCTCTCGGGCCGATACTTGACGCCGCGCAGCGCCAATGGCACCAGCGCGATGATGATCAGCGCGTTGAAAATAACTGCCGCCAGCACAGCGCTCCGGGGCGAATGCAAATGCATGATGTTCAATGCATTCAGCGCCGGGTACGTGGCCATGAACATCGCCGGAATGATGGCGAAGTATTTCGCCACATCATTGGCAATGGAAAAGGTGGTGAGCGCGCCGCGGGTGATCAGGAGTTGCTTCCCGATGGCCACAATCTCGATCAGCTTTGTAGGGTTGCTGTCCAAGTCCACCATGTTTCCGGCTTCCTTGGCGGCCATCGTGCCTGTGTTCATGGCCACACCCACGTCGGCCTGAGCCAGGGCCGGGGCGTCGTTGGTGCCGTCACCGGTCATGGCCACAAGCCGACCCTGCGATTGTTCCTTCTTGATGTACTCCATCTTATCTTTAGGCGTCGCTTGTGCCAGGAAGTCATCCACGCCGGCCTCGTTGGCAATGGCCGCCGCCGTCAGGGGATTATCCCCGGTGATCATGACGGAGCGAATTCCCATGGCCCGCAATTGTTGCAGGCGCTCGCGCATGCCCCCCTTGACGATATCTTTCAGGTGAACGATTCCGAGCAGACGACCACCATCGGCCACGGCGAGTGGCGTACCGCCCGTGCGGGAAATGCGATCCGACATTTCGACGAAGTTCGGCGGGATAGGGCCTCCCTTGTCCGTGACGAACTGGACGATGGCGTCGGTCGCTCCCTTGCGCAGGCGGCGGCCGTCAATATCGACGCCACTCATGCGCGTGTAGGCGGAAAAGGGGATGAAGTGAGCCTCGTGCTCAGAAACGTCGCGGCCGCGCAGGCTGTATGCTTGCTTGGCGAGCACGACTATGGAGCGGCCCTCGGGGGTTTCGTCCGCCAGACTCGCGAGCTGCGCCGCATCCGCGAGCTCTGCGCCGGTCACTCCCTCGACCGGCGAGAATTCCACCGCTTGGCGGTTGCCCAAAGTGATCGTACCGGTCTTGTCCAAGAGTAAGGTATTCACGTCGCCGGCCGCTTCCACCGCTTTGCCGCTCATCGCCAGCACATTGTGTTGGATCACGCGGTCCATGCCGGCGATGCCGATGGCCGAGAGCAAGCCGCCAATGGTAGTGGGAATCAGGCAAACCAAAAGTGATACCAATACGGCCACGCTCGGAATCTCCCCAGCGCCGGCCGAGCTTACGGCGTACGCGGAAAAAGGCTGCAGGGTCACGACCGCCAGAAGAAAGATCAGCGTCAAGCCGGCAATCAGGATGTTGAGCGCAATTTCGTTGGGCGTTTTCTGCCGCTCGGCGCCCTCAACCAGAGCAATCATGCGGTCCAAAAAGGTTTCGCCGGGATTCGAAGTAATTCGAATTTTGACCTGATCGGAAAGGACGCGGGTTCCCCCCGTCACTGCGCTGCGGTCCCCGCCCGATTCGCGGATAACCGGCGCGCTCTCGCCGGTGATGACCGATTCATCCACGGTGGCGATGCCATCGATCACTTCACCGTCCCCGGGAATGATGTCTCCCACTTGGCACATCACAATATCCTGGGAGCGCAGTTTGGAGGCGGGAACGGTTTCCGTTGTGCCGGAAGAAAGGATCCGCCGGGCCATGGAATCGGTTTTGGTCTTGCGTAAAGTGTCGGCCTGGGCCTTGCCCCGCGCTTCCGCCATCGCCTCGGCAAAGTTGGCGAAGAGCACGGTGAACCACAGCCATAGGGTGATCTGTAATGAAAAACCGATTCCGGAGGCGTGAACAAAAATGTCGCGCACCATGAAGACCGTGGTCAGCGCCGCTCCCACTTCCACCACGAACATGACCGGATTCGCGGCGAGGGTGACGGGATTCAACTTCCGGAGTGAATCACGCGTCGCCCTCCTGACAATGGGGGGGTCGAAGAGCGGGCGCGAGTGCGCCAGCCTCTTCGGAAGAAGCTCGGTGTCGTCAATAACCGGCGGGGCTACTACAGTTCCCATAAATTCAGCTCCAAATCGTGAACGAGACCATCGAAAAGAGTTTTCCTTGCTGCATCAGGAAGTGCTCAACGATGGGGCCAAGCGACAAGGCCGGGAAGTAGGTCAGCGCTCCGACGATAATCACCGTGCCAATCAGCAAGCCAACGAACAGGGGGCCATGCGTGGGCAACGTTCCATCCGTGACGGGAATCTTCCTCTTCGCCGCCAGGCTTCCCGCCACGGCCAGCATGGGAATGATGAAGAGAAAGCGACCGATCAGCATGGCCAAGCCGAGGCTGAAGTTGTACCAGGGAGTGTTGCCGCTCAAGCCCGCAAAGGCGCTGCCGTTGTTTCCATTGGTGCTGGTGTAAGCGTAAAGGATCTCGCTAAAACCGTGCGGGCCATTGTTGGTGACGTTGGCGGTGGCGGCGCCGGGAGGATTCCAGTAGCCATTCGCTTTGAATTTGGCCACCGAGCTGATTCCTGTGAAGACGAGGATGTTGGCGGCCATGATGATCAGCGCGAGCATCGCCATCTTCACTTCCTTTTGCTCGATTTTCTTTCCAAGGTATTCCGGTGTGCGGCCAACCATAAGTCCGGCAATGAAGACCGCCAGAATGGCGAAAAGCAACATGCCTTTGATGCCCGCGCCGACCCCCCCGAACACCACTTCTCCAAGCTGAATGTTAAACAGTGGAACAAGGCCCCCAAGCGGAGTGTAGCTATCGTGCATGCTGTCGACAGCGCCGCAGCTTGCGTCGGTGGTGATCACGGCAAACAGGGCGGAGCTGGCGATGCCGAAGCGCACTTCTTTTCCTTCCATGTTCCCGCCCGTTTGCAGGTGGCCGGCTTTGGTCTCGAGGCCGAGCATGGCGAGTTGCGGGTTACCTTTCTGCTCCGCCGGATTGCAGACGAGCACGCCGGCCAGAAACAGAACGCCCATTGCCCCAAACAACGCCCAGCCCTGGCGCTTGTCACCTACCATCATTCCGAAGGTGTAAGTGAGGCCGGCCGGGATGGCGAAGATCATGAAGATCTCAATGAAATTGGTCAGCGGAGTGGGGTTCTCAAAAGGATGTGCGGAGTTGGTGTTAAAGAATCCACCCCCGTTGGTTCCCACCATTTTGATGGCCTCTTGGGAAGCCACCGGGCCCTGGGCGATGGTCTGCGTGGCGCCTTCCACCGTTTGGACGCTCGTATTTCCCTTGAAATTTTGAATCACCCCCTGCGAGCAAAGGAAGAGGGCGCCGAGCAGCGAGAGGGGCAGAAAGATATAGAGTGTTGCTCGCACCACGTCTACCCAGAAGTTTCCGATGTTGTTGACTTGCTTGCGCGCAAAGCCGCGGATCAGGGCGATAGAAACGGCCACCCCGGCTGCGGCGGAGAGAAAATTCTGCACGGTGAGAGCGGTCATCTGTACGAAATGGCTATAGGTTGTCTCACCCCCATAGTTCTGCCAGTTGGTGTTGCTGACGAAACTAACTGCTGTGTTGAAGGCAAGGTCCGGGGTCACAGGCGTTGCGCCGCCGGGCGCCTTCGACGTCCCGAAGTGCAGCATATTCAGGGGCAGCAAACCCTGGAGGCGCTGAATCACATAAGCGAAGATGAATCCCATCACGCTGAAGGCGATGAGCGACGCGGCATACTGGGTCCAGCGCTGCTCGGAACTCTCATGGATGCGGCAGAGCCGGTAGGTCAGCTTCTCCAGCGGGCGCAGCACCGGATGGAGAAAGGTCCGCTCGCCGGCGAAGAGCTTGGTCATGAAGACGCCCAGCGGTTTCGTAACCAGCAAAATCAGGGCCGAATAAATCACAAGATTCAAAGTGCCAATCGGGGTCATGGTGTCCTCTCAGAACCGTTCCGGCCGCAGCAGCGCATACACGAGATAAGCAAAAAGCAACAAGGCGGTAATGCCAGCAATGATGTAGTCCATCGAGTGGCCTCCTAGAGCCGGTCACACGCGCTGGTGAAAATCCAGCAAGCGACAAAGAACAAAACGGCGATTAAAACGTAAACAAGATCCAACACGGCGATATCACCTCAGCTCCGCGAAGATCACGTGGTGTCCGGCCTTTTGGAGATCCTGCGCAAGTTTTTGCGCAGAGGTTGGCCACCAGCGTTTCTTGCCGCCCACGACGGCAAGGGAATGTCCCCTCATGATGAGGTCCAATGTCCGCTTCTTGTCGCGGCACAGATAGATATGAACGACGACGTCCAGGCCGATGCTGCTCGCCAAATTGCGGACTTGGCCCTCCAGGAATCCCACCGGTACTGCAGGCTTGGTCAAGGGTAAAGTATAAGGCACTTCGTAAGGCATGAGCAGTTCAATATGCGCGTTCAACTTTTGTGCATGCTTTTCAGCCAATTGCAATGCCGCCAATGTTCCCGGCGGATCGGTGAAGACCACGGAGACTTCCAGCCCCTGCTCATCATGCTGATCAACCGGGCAGTGGCAATCGAATTCGCGAGGTTGCGCCTGGGATGGCAGGCCGGAGTTGTCCCCTGAATTGGTCCCCATGGAAAGTACCAAAACGATTGTCGTTCCGCGCGCGTAAAGAAATCATAAGGACTTGGTCAAAATTTCGTTAGGCCTTCTTGGGGGGACTAAATCGGTAGCCAACCCATGGTTCCGTCAGGAGGTAAGAGGGGTGCGAGGGATCCGGCTCGATCTTCTTGCGAAGCTGGTTGATGAATACGCGAAGGTACTCCACTTCTTCCCCATAATCCGGCCCCCATACCGCCTGAAGGAGCTTGGCGTGCGGGATGACCTCATCGGGATTGCTGGCGAGGTAGCGGAGAAGATCAAACTCTTTCGGCGTCAGGCGCACCTCCGTATCGTTCACGGTGACCCGGCGAGCGACGAAATTGATTTCAGTTGCGCCCAAGTTCACCACATCGGGCGTGCCGGTGCTCAACAGGGGCGCCCGTCGAAGGGCCGCCCGGATGCGCGCTAAGAGTTCCGGCATGCTGAAGGGTTTGGTCACATAGTCGTCCGCGCCGGCATCCAGGGCATCAACCTTTTCCTTTTCCGCATTTCGAATCGAAAGAATAACGATGGGAATGTCGCTGTGGGAGCGAAGAATGCGGCAGGCTTCCATACCTCCGATTCCCGGCATATTCATGTCGAGGAGCACCAGGTCGAAGCGCTCTTCGCGAACTTTCTCCAGCGCTTCCTCGCCGCTGCGCGCGGTGGAGACCACATACCCGCGGGCTACCAGTGTCGTGCGCATGACGCGGCGAATCTGCGGCTCATCATCAACCACTAATATCCTGGCGCTGGTCACAGTAAAGGCTCCCTAAGAGCGCGCGGCACCGAGAAGGAAAACCTGGCCCCTTTCCCCGGTTCGCTCTCCACCCAGATCCGGCCGTGGTGGGCGCGCACAATCTCTCTTGCAATTGTAAGGCCCATCCCCGTTCCCGGTATCCTCTCCCGCTGATCTTTCCCTCGGTAAAACTTTTCGAATACCTTCCTCTGTTCTTGTTCGGAAATACCCGGCCCGCAATCCTCGACGCTCACAATGACTTCTGTCGCTTCCGCGCTGGCGCGAAGTGTCAAGGGGCTGTTCGGCGGCGTGTACCGCAAAGCATTGGTGACCAACTGCCAGATCACGGTTCCGATGAATTCCGGATCGACGCTCACCCGCGGCAGCTTTTCAGGGACCTCCAAAGTAACCTTACGGCCTTCCAGGCTTTCGCCGAGCTTGTCCAATTGTGACTGCAAGATCTTGCCGATGGACTGGGGACTCCGGTGCAATTGGAGTTCGGCGGCTTCGATCCGCGACATTTGGATGGCCTCGGTCAGCATAGAGTTCAATCGGTCCGTTTCCTCGTCAACAATCCGCAGCAGTTCCTGGTGCGTCGGACTCACGTCGGTGTCGGACAACATCGAGGTCACCGCGGCCTTGATCGGCGTCAGGGGAGTTTTGAACTCATGCGCCAAAGCATCGAGCATGGTCGATTTCAGCTCCTCGCTTTGCCGGGCGGCCTCGGCGCGGGTGGCAGCATCTTGAGCGTGGGCGCGCTCAAGCGTGATGGCCGCCAGATTGCCGATGGCGTGCAATGCCGTTTCCGAGACCTGCGAGCCTTGAATGCCCAAGCTGCCAATCGGCTGTCCTCCCAGGCTGATGGGGATAATCGTGGTCTTCGTTGTGGCATCGTGAAACTCCGTGCCGTGTAAGGCGGTGTCCCGAAGTTTACCCGCGTCCACGGGAATGTCCCGGGGACCGGACCGGTGAACCCGATCGCTGCTGCGGTCATAGAACGCCAGCCCCGCCAATTCGAAAACCTGGGCGATGGAATTCGTAATCTCCTGCGCAACCGGTCCTGGCACCTCGAGAAGCAGCAAATTGCGGCTCAAGGTGTAAAGACGCTCCACCTCTCGCTGGCGGTGTGTTGATTCCATCGCCTGCTTTCTTGCATTCGCGGAAAGATGGCTGGTAGTCACCGCTGTGACCACGAAGGCGGAGAAAGCCACCCAGTTCTGCGGGTCCGCGATGTTAAGTGTGCCAACGGGAGGAAGAAAGAAAAAATTGAAGCAAAGCATGCTGGCCACCGACGCTGCGAGAGCTTCCGCGAGACCCCACCGCGTGGCAATCGCCATTACCACCAACAGAAATGAAAGGGCCACGGTTACAAGATTGACCCGGAAAATGCGGTAGTCGATAAAGGTGACTCCGCCAACGATCCCCAGCGCAACCAGAATGCGGATCACCTTCCATGGCGGTGGCAAATAACTCGTCTTCAAGCGCAGACCTCAGGACACCTGTCATTGTACTCGCCCGTGCAGGGGTTTCAATGCCTGCAACGGTGCCCAACGGATTCACTACCTCGGCTCGGGAATAGTTGGGGGGTTGGGGATGGCGTTCTCATCCGGTACGTGCTCGCCAAAAACCAGGGCGGTGAACATAAAGATATCGGTGTCATCGTCCTTCCAGGCTCGCCGTGGCAGGCCCGCCTTGATGCAGGTTTCCTCCAGGAAAGTGTCGCGGTCCCAATGCTCCTCCGTGGGGACTTGCGGCAGCAAAACGCCTTCAATCTCTCCCTGCTTCATAATCAGCCCATGCTTGCCCACCTTGATCTCCTTCGTATCCAAAACCCGGCGAAGCGGCGACATGACGGAAATCTCATACGCGAGGAACGGCAGTTCCTTGACGGTGACAGGCTTGAAGCGCGTATCTTGCATCGCCGCATAGACCGCCACGTCTCGCACCGTTTCCGCCAGCGATTTCGTTGGCGTGATATAGCCAACGCATCCGCGCAGCTCGCCGTGCTCCGAAAGGGTGACGAACGCGCCGCGCGCTTCCTCCAGCCGCGGGAAGCCGGTCGAATCAACGACGTACCTTTTGCGATCACGCACCGCACTTTCCACGGACGCTTGCGCGATCTTCAGCAGTGCATCCTTTTCATGGCTAGTCAAGGCGAACTCGGTGCTCTTGCTCGCATCCGCGGAAGCTTCGCGCAAAATCGCCACGGCGCCATAACCCACCACCCGTGTCTTTTTCGCCGTGGTATCGCCGGAGTTTGCGTACTTCAGGATTTGCACGTGTGTTGCACCCAAGCCTTCGGCGGCGATCATGGCAGCGACGATGGGGCCTCCACCGCACGCTTCCCAGGTCTGGACGCCGCGCTCCCACAGAGTGAAATTGCGCGACAGGCTGAGATAGTCCCAATCCACTATGGCCTGAAGCGTCTGGTGGTCGACTTTGGTCGCGTAATCATATGGGTGGTAGTGCGAGAGGTCTGAGCTCACGAGAATGAGCGTCTGGGACCGCTCCTCGGGCGGCTCCGCCAGCAGCGCCTTCGCCAGCGCCCGTCCCAATCCCCGCTCCATGCCGTAGTTCTGATCGCCCATGATGATGGGCACCAGCTTGAATTCGCCCAACGAGTGTTGGAGCCAGGGCAGTTGGACTTCAACGGAGTGCTCGGCATGCTCGCCCACCTGCGCGTGGCCGCGATCCGAGATCCTGATGTCCGAGCTCAGCTTCGTCAGTCTGGCCCGGAAGTCGCGGTCAATTGGAACATCGCCCAGTGGAGTCGCGTAGGCGTCGCCATCATAGATGGATGAAAAACGGAAATTCTCGTAGTGCGACGGCGCAATCACCACCACGCGGGTGTATTTCCGCCCCTTGATCTGGGCAAAGCACGCGGCCGCCACCGGACCCGTGAACATATACGCGGCGTGTGGGCAAACGAGCGCCACCGGAGGCTCGGGAACCTGCGGCACGGGGTTGCGCGCCAGAAGGTCATCCATCGTCCGAGCGAGCTCTTTGGGATCGGAAGGGTAGAAACCACCCGCCACCCCCGCTGGACGAACTTTCTGTATGTCGGCACAGGTGGTCGGAAGCGGAAAAGCAACCGTCGCCGCGAAAGGTGCGACAAAAATCAGAACAGTCGTAAGGAAACTCGTCGTGGCGCTACCAACGAAGCAACAAGTGGCATGGAAACTTCTTGTGGCAACACCTATGAAGCAGCAAGTAGTATGGAAACTTCTCATGGCATCACCTATGAAGCAGCAAGAATAAAGGAAAGTCAAAAGGCAAAATGCAAAGAGTGTAGTTGTGTGCGCAGTTGGCTTCTGCCTTCTGTCTTCCGCCTTTTGTCATTTGTCACTCGTCTTTCGTCATTCGTTCATTCGTCTTTCGTATTTCGTCTTTCGTATTTCGTCTTTTGAATCTTGCATTTTGAATTTTGAATCCTGCCTTTTAACTATTGCCTTTTGCGAATTGCGTTTTGACTTTTGCCTATTGGCTTTTGAATCTTGAATTTTGAATTTTGCCTTTCTCCGTGCGCCGACACTCAATGAGAAACATTTAACTCAAGTTCCTTTCCTATCCGCCGATAGAGGGTATGGACAGCAAAGGCCGAGTGTGTATGCAATGGGGGACGGGGTAGGCGGTCGTCAGCATCCCCCAAAGGCGCGAGAGAAACACTTGGGTCAAGGAGCTTGATCGATGCGAGATAAGTCGTTTAAGGCCACAACGATCGTCACCCCGGACGTATCCAACCGGCTCGTTTTAGAGGCAGCATTCAACGATTGGGCGGAAGAAACGAAGCCTGCCAGCATTCTTCACGTTCATTACTACCACGATATGGAGGCGCGCGTTCGAGGATACCAGGTGGTTTACGAGGAACCCTGGATGGCTTATTTGGCGCCCGAAACACCTCAGGAGGATGAGGCCGCCCGCATGTTGGTTTAAGGAAATTCGAGTTTCGGCTGGGACCGTCGCCTCCACTTTCGGAGGCACCGGCAGGCCCCCGGAGGTTGGTCGCGACGGTGCCCAGCCGACCATGGTGTTTCGAGAACCCGCCACGCCGCTGGGCACACGGCTGGTTTGAGGGTAAGGTAGGCTGAACGCCATGGCTCGCGCGCGGCGTACCTCAGGGTTCACCGCGCGCGTTTTTGTTTGTTCAATTCCCGCACGATATCTCTCCGACTTGGTAAGCTGGTGGAATAACAGTGAACTCTTATGCGCAAACAATCCGCGAATACGATCCTGGGGAAGCTGCGGAAAATCTGCCGGCAATTTCCGGGAGCAACCGAGACGGTAACGTTCGGCCATCCCACCTTCCAGGTCGCCGGCAAAACCTTCGGCGCACTTGAGGAGTTAAAGGGGGAGCTTGGAATCGCGCTGAAGGTGGGAAAGCTTATGCAGGGTGTATTCCTAAAGGATCCTCGCTTTTTCATGACGCCTTACGCGGGCAAGCATGGGTGGGTGACCTTACGCGCGCACGCGGCGCCGCTCAACTGGGAGGAAGTTCGCGACCTTCTCGACGGCAGTTACCGTCTGGTTTCCGAGAAGAAGTTGAGCGAACAAGGGAAGCGTGGCGCCTAGCCCTCTAATCGCCCGGGGGTTCCCGAGTGGCGGTAACCGAAAGTCGGGATGACATCCCGGGCTGGGGATTGTTCCGTGCTGGCGTCGGGGCGAAGATCACTGCACGGGCGAGGTCAGCCGGGAAAGCTCACGCCGCGCATCTTGGAACTGGGGATCGTTTTGGAGTGCCGCTTTGAACTCGCGCACCGCAGCATCCTTCTGATGTTGCCCTTCCAGGATCAAGCCCAGTTGGTAATGCGCCTCGGCGGAAAGCGGGTTCGCGGCGAGCGCGGCGCGAAAGTGCTCCGAGGCTTTGGCAGCGTCGTGCCGGCGGGCGGCGAGGAGCCCCAATCCGAAATGCGCCTCGTAGGCATCTGGCGCGAAGGTGAGAAGGTGTTGAAACTCCGCTGCGGCGCGCCCGGAATCGCCAACGGTCAGCCAGATGTCACCGAGCATTTCCGCAGCCTCGATATTGTGCGGATCGAGGCCAAGCGCTGCCTCGAGTTGATTCGCGCCGTCCATGTAGCGATGCAACTCGGCATCCAAGCGGGCCAGATCGATAGAGGCCGGAAGATTGCGCGGATCGTCGGCAAGGATGGCCCGATATTCCGCGATCGCCTCATCCGCCTTACCGGTGCGGCCAAGATGCTCCGCGAGCAGATAACGTTTGTACTCAAAAATACGGTCCTTCGGATCAACGCCGGAATTGTCGAGAGCGGCTTTGGGCGAGGTGACCTCCAGGTATCCGAGCGAGCGCAAACTCTCGGCAGATTCCTTAGCGACGGGAGCAGACTTTTGACGGCGCAAGCCTGGTGCGGAATGAAAAGTCGCCACAAACGCCGCCAATCGCTCACGGAAAGATGCGGCCAGGGCCGTTTGAGCCGGCAAGAGATTGTGTAGTTCAGCGGGATCACGCTTCAAGTCATAAAGCTCGGGGCGCGGAGCGTCGATGTATTGGTAGTTTCCCTGCCGCAGGCTGCTCAGCGCAGCCCACCCAAACTTGTCGTGCGCGTAGGAGCTTTCGCTGTAAACGTCGCGCGGCGGGGAATCTCCGCCCTTGGCGAGGTCCAAAAGGCTGTGACCACAAAAGCTCGCGGGAGCTGGAATTCCTAGAAAGCTCAAGATCGTCGGAGCAACATCGATCAGCCCGGCGGGGGCCGAAACGCGAAACTGGAAACTCGAAGCTCGTGTCGAGTTTCGAGTTTCGAGCTTCGAACTTCCGCTTTCCTCCGCCCGCGGCCAATGGAAGATGAGCGGTACGTGCACCGTGCTGCGATAAATGAAATACCCGTGCGTGTTTTCGCCGTGCTCCCCCAGGCTTTCACCGTGATCGGAAAAGAGCACGACAAGTGCGCGGCGGTCCAATCCCAACTTCGCGAGGAAATCGAACAAGCCCCCCAGCGAGTCGTCCACGTAAGCCAGTTCCTGGTCGTACTCGCTCTGCGGGGCGCGGGTGCTGTAGGCGGCGGGTGGGTCGTAGGGCTGGTGAAGATCAAATAGATGGACGAAGAGCAGAAAGGGGTGGCCGGAATTCTTCTCAAGCCAACCTTCCGCGGCATTCAGCACTTGGGGTGCGGGCCGCTTCAGATCGAGAGCGCCCTTGATAACGCGCGAGTCGAACGGACTGTCGTAGGTTCCAAACCCCTGTGCCAAACCGTAGCGGCGATCGAGAGAAAATCCTCCAATGAAAGCCGCCGTGCTGTAGCCATGGGCGGCGAGAACTGTCGCGAGCGTCGCGGCTCCAGGCACCAGGACTTCGGCATTCTCGCGAACGCCATTCGCAAAGGCGTAGGTGGAGGTAAAGAGCGATACGTGCGAGGGCAAGGTGATAGGCACTTGACTGCTGATCTCTTCGAAAAGCGTGCCACCGTGCACGAGCGAGTCGATGTGCGGGGTTTCAAGGCGCGAGTAACCGTAGCAACTCAGATGGTCGGCGCGCAGGGTGTCGACGGAAATGAGGATAACCGGCGGAGGTCCTCCGGTTCCCGAAGCCATTCGCTGCGGGCTCGCCGCTGCCACTCGCGTCGGCCAAACCAGCAAGGCGGCCAGGAAGAAAATAGACAGCAGTCGAGAGCATCGCGCCAGGCGCATATCGGAATGATACTCGACCATCGGCACGGACGGAAAGTTGAGCTATGGATGACGATTAATGGCGACGAGCAAGGCGTCGGCAACGCGGACCGCAGGGAGGGTCGCGCCCGGGTCATGCACGCGAACGATGTGCGCTCCATTCAGAATTGCAGCGACCACCGCGGCTGCGTCGCCCATCGGGAGGAGCGCAATGCTCTCTTGGTTCGCTTCGCGGCGGGATTTTGAAAGATTGCCATGGGACCTCGCGATCGGCCAATAGCGAAGGCCGGGACGAGGCGCTCGCGAAGGATCGAGCCCTTCGCCCGAAACGACGGCTTGCACGAACGATTTGCGCGAGGCGCCAATGAGAAGGGGAAGGTGGAAGCGCTGAAGTTTCCGAAGGCTGGCGAGGATTTCGAAGTTTTGGCGGCGCGACTTCCCGAAGCCCAGGCCGGGATCGAGAATAAGCTGCGTGCTCGCAACTCCGGCCGCGAGCGCCCGCCGAATCGATGCTTCAAGTCCGCTCGTGAGCGAGCGCCAGATGTCGCGCACGAAAGGCTTGCGCTGCATTGTTTCGGGATTGTGGCGCGAGTGCATCAGGACGAGCGGCACGCGGTACCGGCACGCAAGTTCGGCAAGTCGGAGATCAAACCGCAGTCCACTGACATCGTTCAAAATGCTCGCACCGGCGCCGAGGGCCCGTTCGGCTACCTGCGCTTTGGTGGTGTCAATGGAGATCGGGACTCGAGGCAGTTTGCTCCGCAGCGCGCGGATGACGGGCAGGACGCGGCGAAGCTCTTCGTCGGCAGTCACCGGCTGCGCACCCGGCCGTGTGGACTCGCCGCCTACGTCAATCCAGTCAGCTCCCTGGCCGGCGAGGTCCACACCATGCTGGATCGCGCGATCCGGGACGTAGTAACGCCCGCCGTCAGAGAAGGAATCGGGGGTGACATTGAGCACGCCCATCACGAGGGTGCGGGCGCCTATCGTAACCTTGCGGCCGCCGATCTCGATTCGAAATTGAGGACGGAAGCTCATGACTCAGGAACCGAAGATCCGTACGTAGGCGACCGCCCCGAGAAGGCCGCCGATGACTGGGCCCACGATCGGCACCCAGGAGTAGCTCCAGTCGGAGCCCCCCTTGCCGGAAATGGGCAACAGCGCATGGGCGATGCGCGGTCCCAGGTCGCGCGCGGGATTGATGGCGTAACCGGTTGGGGCCCCCAGCGACAATCCGATCGACCAAACGAGAAAGCCCACGAGCAGCGGAGCGAGACCACTCTGCGTGGGGGCAGAGTTCGCGCCGATCGCGAGCACGCCAAACATCAGGACGAACGTTCCAATGATTTCGGTGACCAGATTCAGTGGCAAGTTGCGAATGGCCGGGGCGGTGGAGAAAACGATGAGCTTCGCGCTGCGATCCTCCGTCACGGGCCAATGCGCAAGATAGGCGAGCCATACGACAATCGCTCCCAAGAAAGCTCCCAGGAATTGCGCCGCCAGATAGCTGGGAACGGAGCCCCACGCGAACTTGCCGGTGATCGCCAAACCCAGGGTGATGGCAGGATTCAGGTGCGCGCCGCTGATGCGGCCTACCGCATAGACTGGCATCGCTACCGCCAGCGCCCAGCCCGTGGTGATGACCATCCAGCCGGAGTTCTGGGCTTTGGTTTTATTCAGGACCACCGCGGCGACAACTCCATCACCCAGAACGATCAACAGCATCGTGCCCACAAGCTCCGCCATGAACGTACTCATCCTGAGCCTCCGCAATCGTTTTCAACAGCCGGCAAGATTCCCAAGAGTATAGTGCGGCGGGCAGAGATTTGCGTAGGAAAAGAAGGGAAGGGGCAGTAGAAACTGGGAGCTCGAAACTCGAAACGGGAGAGTCGGAAACTAGAAACTGGAAAATCGAAATTCGAAACTCATGCCGATTTTCGATTTTCCAGTTTCCAGTTTCTAATTTCGAGTTTCCAGCTTCTGATCTTCCCGCCCTCAGGCCGGTTGGGGGCGCGGCATCGAAGGCGACGTGGGCTGCGGCTTGAGCACCTGCACGGTTTCGGGAGCAGGAGGCAAGGGCTTCACGCGCACGAATTCCGGCAGGGGCTTACCTTCGATCAGGAGTTTCATTTCGCCGGCGTCCAGAACCTCGCGCTCGAGCAAGGCTTCGGCAATGCGGACAAGAACGTCGCGGTTGCCGGTCAGAATATTTTTGGCCCGCTCGTAACCCGTAGTTACAAAGGTTTTAACTTCCTGGTCGATTTTGATTGCTGTGTCTTCACTAAAGTCACGCTGGGTGGCGATGTCGCGTCCCAGGAAAATTTCCTGCTGGTTCTTGCCAAACGCCAGCGGACCGAGGTTCGACATGCCGAATTCGCACACCATATCGCGGGCGATGTGAGTAGCACGCTCGATATCGTTTCCCGCGCCGGTGGTCATGTGGTGCAGAAAGAGTTCTTCGGCCACGCGTCCGCCCATCAACACGGCAAGCTGGGCCTCCAGATACTCGCGGGTATAGGTGTGCTTGTCGTCGAGGGGAAGTTGCTGCGTCAGCCCCAGCGCCCAACCACGCGGAATGATGGTGACCTTGTGCAAGGGATCGGATTCAGGGATATTGGCAGCCACCAGAGCGTGTCCGGCCTCGTGATAAGCCGTGTTCTTCTTTTCGCTCTCCGAGAGGATCATCGACTTGCGTTCGGGCCCCATCAGGACTTTGTCCTTGGAGGTTTCAAAGTCCATCTGGGTTACGGTTTTGCGATTCTGCCGCGCCGCCAGCAGGGCCCCCTCGTTCACGAGATTGGCCAGATCAGCGCCGGAAAAGCCCGGTGTGCCGCGGGCGAGGACAGGGATATCAACGTCCTCAGCCAGAGGAATCTTCTTGGTGTGAACTTTCAAAATCGCTTCGCGACCACCGACATCGGGTCGAGGCACCACGACGCGACGATCGAAGCGGCCGGGCCGCAGCAACGCCGGGTCGAGAACGTCGGGGCGGTTGGTGGCGGCAATCAGAATGACACCTTCGTTCGATTCGAAGCCGTCCATTTCCACCAGCAATTGATTCAGCGTTTGCTCGCGCTCGTCGTGGCCGCCGCCCAAGCCCGCGCCGCGATGGCGTCCCACAGCATCGATCTCATCGATGAAAATAATGCAGGGAGCGTTTTTCTTGCCCTGCTCAAACAGGTCGCGCACACGCGAGGCGCCCACGCCAACGAACATCTCCACAAAGTCGGAACCAGAGATGGAAAAGAAGGGGACGTTGGCTTCGCCGGCAATGGCCCGGGCCAGCAAGGTCTTGCCCGTTCCCGGAGGGCCCACCAGCAGCACACCTTTGGGAATACGTCCGCCGAGCTTCTGGAATTTCTGCGGCTCGCGCAAGAATTCAATAATTTCGCCCAACTCCTCCTTGGCCTCTTCCACACCCGCCACGTCCTTGAAGGTGACTTTCTTCTGCTGGCTGGAGAGCAGGCGGGCCCGGCTCTTGCCAAAGGACAGCGCTTTGTTCCCGCCGGATTGCATCTGCCGCATGATGAAAATCCAGAGCCCCAAAATCAAGATCAGGGGCAGACCGTTTGCCAGCCACGTCATCCAGTTGCCGCCGGAGTTGTCCTTGATGATCGTGTTGACGTTCTTGTCCTGAAGGGTCTTGTAGAGGTCGGGATAGTTTGCAGGAATCGTCGTCCGGAAATGAGAACCGTCTTTGTTGAAGGTGCCCGTGACGTCGGTGCCCGTAATGGTCACGTCGCGGATTAAGTCTTTATTCACATCCGCCGTGAACTGCGTGAAGGTCAAATCGGCAACGTGTTCACCGGTACTCGACTTCACCACTGCCCAAATCAGCAGAGCCGTGACTGCCATCACCACCCAAAAGATTATGTTCTTGACCGCCGAGTTCACGTGCCGTCCTCCTCGAATCCCCGAATCGACCGTTGGGCGATTTCCTGCCCCTTAAGTTAGATGCAGACCAACCCCATGCAGCTTCAACCATTCACCTTAGGCTGCGATCGACCCAATGAAAGGCAAGTTGCGATAGAGTTGCTGACCCCCGAGTCCATACCCCACCAGAAAGTGGCCGGAAAGTTGGAAGCCCGAATAATCGACCCTCACGTCGACTTTCCGGTCATCGATCTTGTCGATCAAAACCGCCGTGCGAAGGGACGCGGGCTGATGAGCCAGCAGAGTTCGGCACAGGTGGTCGAGGGTAAGTCCCGAGTGCACGACACCCTCCACCAGCAGAACGTCCCTTCCCTCCGAATCCACAGGCGGAATGTACATAATCTCCCGCACGGCCACCGCGCCGGAATTACTGTCGCGCATCCGCAACCGCACAAACCGGCAGACCACCGGCATCTTCAGGGCGCGCACCAGATCGGCCATGAAGATGAAGCTATCCTCCAGAACACCCACGACCTGAAGCGTCTTGCCGGCGTAATCTCGATTGATCTGCCTGGCCAGCTCGCGTACCCGCTTGCGCAGGTCCTTTTCGCTGACAATGACTTTGGGCAGCCCGTTGGAGCCGACGGCACGAACTGGTTTGGCGCGCTTCTTCAATTTGGCTGCGGCGCGTTTCATATGGGCTTTTCCCCGGCGACCGGGGATGGCCGTAGCGGTTCCTCTTCTACCATAAGCACCCGCTCGGTGTGGTCAGTTGCAGCAGCGCTCTTTTCCGGCGGAAATCCTCGGACCCAAACCACTTGGCCCGCGCAAAGTAGGACCGGCCAGCCCTTACGTCGAGTCTCCGGGATCTTTCCCTCGCGGAGTAGCTCCTTCAGTTTGCGAACGCCTCTGCTTCCCAACGGACAGAAACTGTCTCCCGGCCGCCAGTTGCGCAGCGTCAAGTCTCCGTGCAACTTCTGCGGGTCCAGGCCCAAGAGCTTAGTTTGATTATACGCCTTGGCGGGCTCGCCGCGGGGAGTTATTTTGAACCTAAATGTAAGCCCCAACTCTCGAACCGCCAACGCCCCCGGGAGCGTTACAGGGTAGGAGAACTCCCCTCCCACCGGAGCACCAGCCGCAGGGCTGATCACTAGCCAGGAGAACTCTTTGCGCGCCATCACGCCACCGGGCAGGGTTTGGACCTTGCCGCTCTGCGACTCGGCGGCAAAGCGGCGCAAGGATTCCACATGCTCGTGTGCGAGGCCCACTGACGACCCGCGTACGATTTGCACCATCTGCCTCAGGACGCGCCGCGCCACCGCGGGAGGAAACTCCAGCAGAGCGCGAATGGGAATGCGCTCCTCCTTCCCCTCGTGTACTCGCCACGGGTGCGCGCGATCCCGCGCCAGGCGCTCCAAGCAGGCTTCGTCGTCGCGAGCACGATCGGCGAGCTGATTGAGTAGTGGCACAATTCCCGGGTTATATTCTTTCGCCAGCAAGGGCAACAGATGCTTCCTGATTTTGTTCCGCTGCAGGCGCGTATTGAGGTTCGAGGAATCGATCCGGTAGGAGAGCCCTCGTGCGGATATTTCCTCCATCACTTCGTCGCGGGTCAGGCTCAAAAAAGGGCGGACCACCTTGCCTTCGAGCAGGGGATAGATTCCACCCAAGCCGCGCGTTCCTGCGCCCCGCAACAGGCGCATCAGCACGGTTTCCGCCTGGTCATTGGCGGTGTGGGCCGTGGCCACGCGGTCGAGCCTGCCCTGGTCAACGAGCGAGAAGAAAAAACGGTAGCGCAACTCGCGCGCGACGGCCTCCACGTTGCCATGACGCTCACGCGCTACCAGGCCAACCTCCGCCTCTCCCCGCAAATACTCAATCCCGAGAGAGTCAGCGAGGTCACAGACCGAAGCTTCGTCGCCGTCGGACTCCGCTCCGCGAAGGCAGTGATTAAAGTGGACCGCCGCCAGCGTCAATCCCTTTTCAAGCGCAAGCGTCTTCATAAAATGCAGAAGCAAAACCGAATCAGGCCCTCCGGATACCGCCACCCCCACGCGCTGCCCGGCGTGAAAGAACTCCTTGCGCCGCATTTCCAGAGACCAGCGAGCGTATAAATCAGGCCGACGATGCATGAGTGGATCCGGTTGGTCTAGCGCGTCTCAATTCGAGGTGCAGTCGATTCGGACGGTTCCTGGGGTAGCGCCGGGCCTTGGCTCAGCATGAGTCCCCACAGGGAGGAAGACGTGCGACGCGCTGCGATATTGTAACACCCAGGTTGCCCCGCGCTGGGGTTCGTAGACCAGCGTCGCCATCACGCCCAACACACCGCGGTGGTGTATGCCCGGGCGAGAACTGGGGCACCGGCTGCACAGAGTGGCAAGTCCAGCCCCAAACCCGCCTGGCACCGCGGCGGGAAAAAGGTGCGTCGGTGTACGAGGTCGCCTCCGGCCGGTCCAGCTTTTCCGTGGACTGACCCTGGCGGCGAGTGTCGTCATTTTGTGGGGCGCGCGTCCTAGCCCCGGCGAGAGCGCGCCAAAAGAGGCTCGTTTCGCGATCACGCTAAAACTTCTTTCTCCTTTGCTTTCAAACACATTCAAGGTTCGCGGCGGTAAGTTGCTTATTTTTCATGAACATTCAAGGTTCGGAGAGAATTTGCGCGATGTCAAATTTTAACCCATTTATTTTCTATAACATTCAAGGTTACCCCATCAAAATATGACTCCCTTTTTTCTCCCTGTGTGTCGAGCCGCCTTTATTAACCAACTTGTTTTCAATTACTTGTCGTTATACCAGCAGCCTAGCCAACATCGTATTTTCGCGATAAGTTGCTGTTTTTTCATCAACATTCAAGGTTCCCCGAGTCCGCTTTTCGCCAGCTTGTTTCCTCCCCGGTGTGGCGTCTGAGCTTGAGCAGGGAGGAACAGAGCGATGGCGATGCCACCCATTTCGTCCAGCACGCCTTCGACGGCCCATGCTTCCTGCCGCGCCCCCGCGGCAGGAGAGCAATAGGCCCAAGTTTAGTTTACGCCGATAGTCTACTATTGTCAAATAATTTATGTATTATGTGAGTACTAATGTCCGAGAGTTATCGAGGGGTAAAATGACCGAGAATGGACGGCGCGACTATAGCGAGAGGGCATTCCAAGGGGCAATTATCAAACGGCAAGCCAGTGATTCAAGGAGGATCGTCAAAGGTACTCGCAAGAAACGCGAACTCGCTGCTGGCGGCGCAATGGGCTATGCCTTGCTCCACTCGGCAAGCTTGTTCCGCACGTTGTGAGCGTCCGGGCTCTCGATCTGGTCGAAGATCCTGAGGGAAGCTTCGGCTCGGGCGATGGCTTGGGTATGCTCGCCCAAAACGTCGAGCGCCAAACCCAGGTTGAATAGGGCGTTGCCCTCGCGCCTGCGGTCACCAATCTCACGCGCGATCTCAAGCGCCTTTTCGTGTAACCCTAGCGCCCGCCGGATCTCGCCTAAAGCCGCGCAAGCGTTGCCCAGATTGCCCAGGAGGGCGCCCTCGGTCCGCCGGTCGCCAACTTGTCGGTCAATATCAAGCGCCCTCTCGTAATATTCGACGGCGCGTCGCGGCTCGCCCAAGGCCGCATAGGCATTTCCTAAGTCGCCCATAGCGGAGGCCTCGCCGCGCCGGTCCCCAATCTCCCGTGCGATCTCGAGCGCTTTCTCGTAATACTCGATGGCGCGTCGGCTTTCACCCAAGACCGCATAGGCCCAACCCAAGTTGCCTTGTACGTTGCCTTCCCCCCGCCGATCGCCGATTTCGCGAGCTGTTGCAAGAGCCCTCTCGTAATATTCGGTGGCGCGTCGGATCTCCCCCAGAGTCGTATAGCCATTACCTAGACCGCCTAACGCGTTGACTTCACCTTGGTGGTGGCCGAGTTGATGGGCGATATCAAGAGCCTTCTCAAAATACTCGATAGCGCGGCGGGCCTCGCCCAACGCCAAGTAGGCATTGCCCAAGTTGACTAGAACGATGCTTTGGCCCCGCCGGTCACCGATTTCACCAGTGATCGCCAACTGCCTTTCGTATAGCTCGATAGCGCGACGGGTTTCTCCCAAGCCCGCACACGCCAAGCCCAGGTTACCAAGAGCGCTCGCTTCGGACTGCCGGTTATTCACTTTCTGGGATATCTCGAGCGCTTCGCTGCAATATTTCTGGACCCTGGGAAAGTCTGAAAGCCGATAGTACCTCTCCCCCAGGGCGTTCAACACGGCGAGCCGCTTTCCGAGAGTTACGGCATCTTCGCGGCCTTGTGTCTCATTCAATTCCTGGAGCAAGCCAATGAACTCATCAACCTGTTTGCGGGTCTCAGTCGCGGGCTGGCCGAGGAGCGATTTATGGCTCTCCAACATTTCGTCCAATGCCTTCGCCTCAGCGACCGGCCCGCCGAAGTGGAAATGGCCGCTGATCCACTGCGTAAAATCAGGAGCTTGCTTCAGCAGAAGTGTAAGAGATTCGCTTTCGAGCCAAAGCACGATGGGAAAGGGCAGATCGCGGGCGATGCGCTCGCGGTCGAAGTTTAGGCGAGCGATGAAGGGCGTGCGCCCTTCGCCCTGAAGATTCTCCTGGCTAGCGGATTGGTAGATCAGGCCGTCGATCCCGGTTACCATCGCTGCCATCCGCACGCCAGTCGACAACCCGTCCAACTGAGCCTTTACGGCGGCGACGAAGTCTCGGGAGTAGTTCGAGGAAATATCGACGACTCTGACCGTCACATCTTTGGCGGCAGCATCGGCTGCGACTCGCTCCAGAATCTCCTTCCGAAGGAAGGGCAGATTGCAGCGGGCTACGGCAAATGTGGACCCGGAGGCGAGGTCCAAGAAGGCCAGGAGCTTTTGGTAGGACTTCTCCGTTGCCTCATCGACGGCGGCGTTTGGCGACGAATTTTTTGACGACAGACTGGAAGGCATCGATTGGCTCGATCACGGGATTAACGTCGTGCCAAAGCTCCTTCCCATTGTACTCCAGGATGGCGAGGTTCGAGAGCAGTTGCATGGTGGCGTCGTCTTTTTCGATGCTCTTCGTGGCATACGTGCGGGCGAGTAGTTTGTAATCCGGAGGCTCCAACATGCGCTCGTAGTCCTGCTGGATGGAGCGGGCGGCATCCTCCAGAGCCTCGCTATCAAGGGCTGCAAGACCGCGCGCCTGCGCGCTTTGCACGGCTTCACGCAGCAAGCGGATCAATTGGCGAATCGACCCTCCGCTACGGTGGACAAATTCCTCCGCCAGGGGCGACGGCTGCGGGAGAACCCTGGGGCTGAGGCGCTTTTGAATGACCTGGAGCAAGGCTTCGATCCCAGCATGGTTAGGGTCCGAAGTGGATTTACCCGCTTTCAATTTGATGTTGGGAATAATCTGGCGGTTGGGGAAAACATTCGCCAAGTGGCGGCGAGAGTAATAGGTATCAATCGAAACCGTATAGACGGCATGACACGCCATTTCCTGAAGCTGCGAGCCGTGGGCGAAAAAGAGCTCCTCACTCTTATTAGGAGGCAAGCGGTCAAGGTTGTCAAAAACGATCAAGAGCTGATACGGCTTGTTCGCATCACGGAGAGCCCGCGATGCGGCCGTGAGCAGCACGTTGGTGCTGCTTGACAGTCCGCTGAATTGGCGGTCAAGCTCCTGCCGCGTGGTCGTGGTGCGGGAAGAGCCCGCCTTGGCGTCCGCCGTAAGCTTGGCAAAAAGACGCGCGATGAAAGGAATCTCAGCGCCAGCCTTAGCCTCGGTGCTGACTCCTGCGGAAAGTTCCACCGACTTCTTATCCTCCTTGGTGACGTCCATAAACCACTTTTCGACGTCGCGGAGCAGTTTAACGCTCAACGAGACTTTCATTTCGTCCAGGGATTCCAGGATTTGCCGGCAGACCAGCAGGAAAAGGTCGGTGTAGTCGATGTCTTGTGGATCAAGAAAATCCGCGACATCCAGGTAGAGCATGAAGCAGGAAAGGCCGAGCGCCTGTTCCAAATGACGAAGCTCCGTAGACTTCCCGGAGCCCCGATGGCCGCTGAGGACGATGGGCGAATATTGCCCTTCGCCGCAATTCTCAATCGTTTGCTTCATGTACACGGTAGCGTGGGAGTTCCTGGCGTGGGTGAGGTCGACGTAATACGGGTCGCCGCTTCCCAAGGATTGCTGCGGGTTCGTGGCTTGAAAGGCCTCGCGGAGCGTGGTGGCAGGTTCCATCGTGGTCGCCTCCGCGGCAGAGCGTACCACGGGTCGCTAGGTGTACCAAAGAAACTCTTTACCGCCGAGGCGCGGAGACGCAGAGCGTTGAAGGCAGAAGGCTTGCCTTTGCGACTCAGCGCCTCAGCCGCAGCGGCGACTCTACGTCGCCATAGCCTCAATCGCTGCGCTGGGGAAATGTCTGGATAAACCCGCCGCTACACGTTTTCCCGCAGCCCGGCTCTACGCTCGCACTTACGACTTCTTGCGCGTGCGCTTTTTCGCCGGTGGCGCGGGTGTAGGAGCAGGATCTGGCGCCGGGGTTGGGGCCGCCGACTTGCCCGCCAGCGCCTGCAAAATCGCCGTGCCGTTAGGACTTCCCCAGCCGCTGCACGCATCCCACCCTGGTCCCGCACTGTAGCTACCGTTATTGCCGGCGGTGATGTCGCGGAATGTTCCGGCCTGGCCCGCCAACTGCTGATAAAGGGTAGGGTTTAGATAACCTACTGGCGTCTTGAGTTGGGAGTTAAAGCACGCGATTAAACCCGCCCACAGCGGAGCGACGGCGCTGGTCCCTCCCACCACGATATTGCTTCCGTCCACCTCCACCTGATAACCGGTGCTGGGGTCGGCGTCGCCGGCTACATCGGGCAGCCCGCGGCCCACAAAGCTGCCGGGATTGACGGAGGGAGGCACCTTGGCGCCGGCCTGCCAGGAGGGAAGCGGGAAGGTGGCGCTGACGCCGCCTCCCGTCGCCCCATCGCTGGGAAGGTCGTCCCACACCACCTCGCCGGTTATGGTGCTGCCACTCCCAGTTAGGTGCGTTCCGCCGCAGGCCAGGGCATAGGGACTGGAAGCGGGAAAATCCGCGTGCTGAAGACCGTCGGTGACGCCGTCGGTAGAGCCATTGTCGCCGGCCGCGATGCAGACGGAGACGCCGACCGCCGAGGCCGCCTCAAGGGCGCTGTTATAGGACTGCAAGGACTGAGCCGTCCAAGTGGATTCGGGCCCGCCCCAACTGATCGAAATAACTGAAGGGTTGTTCGTCTTGTCCTCCACCGCCTGATTGATGGCGTCCAGAAAGCCCGCGTCAGTGTTGGGCGCGAAATAGACGGCGATCTTCGCCCCCGGCGCCGCGGAGCCTGCGACTTCGATATCGAGCATGACCTCGGCGTCGGGACCACCGCTATCGCCGGTGGGCTGATTCTGTGCGCCATCGACGGCGACGGCCGTCACGCTGGGTGCCGGGGAGATTCCGAGAGCACTGAAGTAGGTATTAAGGTCGGACTGGGCGAAGCCGCCGCCCAGCTCGATGATGCCGATGGTTTGCCCCTGGCCGTGCGCGCCAGCCGGAAAGTCATAGAGCTGTGCGACCTGAACCGGTGTGTATGACACGGAGGCGGACGCCGCGGGCCTCACATCGCTGGACTGCCCGGGAGGTGCGAGGCGAAAGTGCGCTTGCGCTTGGGGCCGGTTGTCGAGGCCATGGACGCTAACGATCACGCCTCTCAAGGACTCGGGGATATACACTGGCCCGGTGCGCCCCCGATAGTTCCCCGCGGAACATTGGAAGTTCCCCAATTCCACCTGAAACGCCTTTCCGCAGGCTTCCGCGGTCCCCGAGAGCTTCAGCGTCCGCGCGCTTAGATTCACGCTGGAGGGTTTGAGACTGTGGGTGTGCGCGAACTCTTCCACCCGCTTCACATCTGCGGGATCGGCCCCATATCTGGCTTCATACTCGCCCCGCGTCAGGCGCTTGCCGCTGGCGACCAACTGATCCAGGGGTTGCACGTTCTCACCCAATGGCCGAGGACGCAAGACCAGCGTCACCTGCACCGCTGCCGTGGGATCGCAAGGACCTGACTTGGTCGCGCCCGGCATCGGCTCGCGCTCACTTCCGGGTATTGCCACATATCCGTTCGCTGCCATATCTCCTCCTTTTAACAGCTTTCAGATTTTCGTCGCCGGGATGGAGATCGAGAGATGAGGCAGCAGATCGATCCCCGGGTGGCAACGTCGCCTTCAGACCCTCCCTGGTTCCTCATCTGCTGCCGGGATTAAAGCCGATACCGGCACCCGAGCGGGCAAGATGCCCGCGCTCCTAGATGGGAACCCACAGTCATATTGTCTCACTGCGGCTGCGGCGTGCAAACGCTTGTTTTTGCGCTGACCTTACCTCGACGTCTAGGAGGGGAACGGGGAGAAGCTTATCTCAGTGCCGATGGACACCCGGCCCGGAGGTGTTGAGCAGGCGATGGCAAAGGGGGAAGGGGCCAACGGCGGAACGCCCGGGCAAGAGCGGGCAGGATGCCCGCGCTCCCAGCCGTGGTTCCAGCCGCGGTCCCAATAGCTTTACAACGCGGGCTTGTGTTAACCTTTTCTCTGCGTTATCGTCATTCTCGCGCAACCTTATACCCCTGCTCGGAGCAGGTTGCCATCGGGAGTAATGCCACAAGTTGAAAGGACGGCTTTCTTATGTCAGGCCATTCTAAATGGGCAACCATTAAGCACAAGAAGGGCGCGGCGGACGCGCGCCGCGGCAAAATCTTTACCAAGATCATCAAGGAAATCAGCGTAGCAGCCCGCATCAGCGGGGGCGATCCGGATTCCAATCCCCGCCTGCGCACGGCAATCGCAGCGGCCAAGGCCGAGAACATGCCGGCGGATAACATCAAGCGTGCGATTCAGAAAGGCACTGGCGAATTGCCCGGCACCATCATCGAGGAAGCTGTGTACGAAGCATACGGCCCCGGCGGCGTCGCCATGATGGTGGAAGTCACGACCGACAACAAGAACCGCACGACCTCCGAGATCCGCCATATCTTTGCCAAGCATGGCGGGGCGTTTGGCGCTTCCGTCGCGTGGATCTTCCAAAAGAAGGGATACGTCGTGGTTGAGAAGAGCAAAGCAGACGAGGAAAAGCTGCTCGAGATCATCACCGAAGCCGGTGCCGACGATATGACCGACGATGGCAGCAACTGGGAAATCCTCTCTGCGCCTGAGAACTTCCAAAGTGTAGTGGAGCGTCTGAAGGCTGCACAGATTGCTCCGGCGGCCGCGGAAGTTTCCATGGTGCCGCAGAATTACGTGAAACTGACCGGCAAGCAAGCGGACCAGATGCTGCGGTTGATGGAAGAATTGGAAGATCACGAAGACGTTTCGCACGTTCACGCCAATTTCGATATTGAAGAAGCAGAACTGCAAGCACTCACGCAGGAGAAATAGCGGGCGGCGAAACTTCCCGGCGGCGGGAAGGAACGGAGCATCGCTTTAAGCTTTGCCGAGGGGCTTCGACCGCGTCCCCGTTGATGGATGCTTTTGTTGAACGGTCCTTACCCGTGGGTATCCTCCACGCGTAAAGACGAGTTCCCCTGCGGGGAACTTGGAAGCAGGGGTCATCAGGAGGTAGTCTCGCCATCGCGCCTTGCTTCAAGATTCGTCAAATTTTCTATCCCTACCTGGCGGCAGGCTTCCTGGCGCTTCTCTTGGGGCTTTGCTCTCTTCCCGCGCAAGTTGAACCCTCGCTCCCCCGGGTTACCTTCACCAAAACGCTGAAGGGAAGCGTCCCCGAGTACATGGCATTGAGTATTGACGCTAAGGGCGCGGGCACATACGACTCGCACAAGTTGGAGGACCCGCCGGCTCCTCGCCCGGTGCAGCTTTCGGCGGGCACCACGGCACAAATCTTCGCTCTGACCCAATCCCTGGATGACTTCCGGTCCCTCAACCTCGAGAGCCGCCACAAAGTGGCGAACATGGGCCTGAAAACCCTGACCTACGAAGCCGTCAATGTAACCAGCCGGGTACAGTATAACTACACTGAGAACCGCACGGCCCAGCAACTTACTGAACTTTGCGAGAAAATTGGCAATGTTGAGGAACATATTGCCGCGCTTGAATACGGTATGAAGTATGATCACCTGAGCGTGCCGCAGGTTTTGCGCGAAATCCAGGTCGACATGGACGAGCAGAACCTTGTGGAGCCGGCGCTGATGATTCCAACGCTGGAAAAAATCTCGGCCAACAGTCACCTTTTGCATCTGGCGCAGGCTCGCGCCCAAGAAATTATGGAGCGAATTCAGGCAAATAAGTAGCGGTTGGCGCTCGCAAGCGAGCGTGATCCCCGAGCAGCAACGATTGCCCCAGCGAAATCCTGCACATCTTGTTTTTAAGACACATGGCGCGAAAAGTCCTGCTGAAAGCATTTGCGCCACAAATTCGCGAGGCGGGATTGTTAATGGCGGCTAGAGCGTAATTTCCATTCCTTCAAATGCCGCGCGAGTGTTGTGGAAGCGAGTCCGGGCCCTTTCCTGCAAGGCGTCGATAGCGTGGTCGTCGTTGTCGGGGTCATGATGAAAGAGGATCAGTTCCTTGACTCCGCTATCCGTACAGATGCTCACGCCTTCTTCCCATGAACTGTGGCCCCAGCCCTTTTTTTCGGCCTCGAGTTGAGCCCGCTCGTACTGTGAATCGAAGATCAGGATGTCGGCCCCGCGGCAGATCTCCCGCAGGGTACGATCACATTCGGAATTTCCCGGCTCGGTATCGGTGGCGAAAACAACCGCCTTCCCATTGTTTTCGATCCGAAAGGACAAGCATCCCTGAGGGTGATTGGCGCGCGCAGGGGTAATACGAAAATCGTCCAAGGGGAACGCCTCAGTGGCGATCTCGGTATAGCATCGCTGCGCGCGCATGGCGGTCATATCCACGGGGAAGTAGGGTTGGGTCATCTGCCCCCCCAAGGTGTCCTCCAAGGGAGCTTCCAAAGGCCTCGATGCAAAAATGTGAAATTGATTGGCCTCATTATAGAGTGGAACGAAAAAGGGCAGGCCCTGGATGTGATCCCAGTGAAAATGAGTAATTA
Source organism: uncultured Acidobacteriota bacterium (assembly GCA_963808085.1). Classification (GTDB taxonomy): domain Bacteria; phylum Acidobacteriota; class Terriglobia; order UBA7540; family UBA7540; genus Bog-366. The sequence continues at coordinate 35,728 of CAWEFC010000035.1, read as the reverse complement.
GGATGTTGGCGCGGATGGGCCGGTACCCACACTCTTTCATCAACGCCTTTCCTAGCATTCTCAAACCACTACCACAATCGACGATGAGAAGGGAGCCTGCGTCCGAGCGAAACTCCAGGCAGGGGGTATTGCCACCGTACTTTAGATTTTCAGGTTGCGGAGTAGGAGTCGAACCTCGCACTCCCCAAAACCTCAGCCGCATAGACAGTCCTTGTCTCGACCGACGAAGGCCAGCGCTGTTCAATGCTATACCAGATTTCTGCGCGCTAGTCCAAGAAGAAAGTTCCCGCGATTGAGAAGATCGGGCACAAATGCCCAATAAAAACCCCGCACCCATGCGGAAATAGTCTCAACTCGCGAGCAAGCGTGACCAGGAACCGGGCTCAGGAATTTGGTGCCGAAAGAGAATTTTCACTCCTTCGCGCCACGTGTCATTTATTCCCATAAGAATGACTTCGATATTATGATCAAAGTATGCCAGGAGTTTTTCGGTGGTGGAGTGGAAACGAAACGCGGGTGAAACCAGGTACAGCAGAGGAGGCGCCGCGGAAAGCTCGCAGGCCGGGAAGTATCCGTATTCTTGAAATTGATTGCGCTTCTGAAGCCAATTTACCCGCAGCCAGTAGTCCAATCCCTGAAGCGGAAGGTTGATTTCCTCCTGGACTTTGAGTTCGACCACTGCCAGCCGCCCCCGGCGCGTTACGGTAAGAAGATCGATGACGCCGCGCTCTGTGCCCGAAAACGCCGGGACCTGCGGATAAACGTACCCGGGCGAAAGCGCGGGATCGAGGCGGGTGACGTCCTGGAAGAGCATACTTTCGAGCCAGCGTTCAGATTGAAGCCGGTAATAGGCGTGCTGAGGGTCGGGGCTGCCTGCCCGCCGAATCCTTCGGACCTCAGAGAGAAAATTCCGGAACTCATCCTGGCACGTTTCATCCAAGCGGCGAACGCTCCCTTCCAAGCCAAAGAAAATGCGCGGCGCCAGTTGGCCCTCGATGCGCGCGACTTCCAAACCCGCGATGCGCAGAGAGGAAAACGTCCCGGCCGAGTCGGCGACGATATCGATTCCCATACTCTGGTCGCCCAACATCTCGTTGAGCAGGTTGGTGTGGCTTTCCTTAAGCAACTCCGCTTGGCGGCGGGCGGCGAGGCGAGTCTCAACATTGCCGCAGTCTTTCAGTTCCACCCGAGTGGCCGAGGCTTCACCGGCACACCACTCATAGATTTCCAAGTTCAAGGCCCGGGGGTTGAAATACGCGGCCCGATGGGCAATCACGCTGACGGCCGAGGGCGGCAGAAACAGCTTTAAACGCGTAATCGCCACTCGGTCTGACTGGCTGCGCAACCAATCCAACCAGATCAGGCCGAAAGCCAGCACGCCGTCGGCGGCGGCGATCCCTTCCTCTTCGCTCAATCCCAAAAAGGCCCAGGCGGAACGTCCCTGCGTCGCCAACCCCCGCGTGTACCAAACCGAAAAAGAGTGCTCGCGGTCGGAGCGGTTACTGACGCGTTCGAATTTCCACCCACGGTATTCGCGCTGGAGGAGGACCATGAGTCGTTGGCGGAAAGTCGTGCGGCCGGGGACTCGACCCGGGGCGGCGGGCGCGCGCAACTCGCGGAACTCGAGCGTGGTGGTTTCGCGGCCGCCAGGTTTGCGCACGAAGATCCCAAAGCGGTCTCGATCGCGGTACGCCAACTCCTCGACACGCCGCGAGAAGGACTTTACTGAATTCCAGGAGCTGAAAATCAGCTTGCCGAATTCGACAGTCAACCGCCATTGCGCGGTGGAGAGGTCCATCAGTTCCACTTCGTTTTCCACCAGGACAGGGTGATGAAGCTGTCCGAGCAGCTCTTCGATCTCGCATTGGAGCTGGCGATCTAATTCATGCTGCATCATCGGCAGATTACGCAGATTTCACAGATTAGGCAAGACGAACAAAAAGACGATCAAAAAGACGGTGAACCAGAATCACCCACGGTGTTCAGAAGTACAGAATCCACGCACGGTTGAATCTGAGTAATCTGGGTAATCCGTGGATTATTTCCGTCCGCCTCTTGGCTTCGGCGGTCGGGAACAGTAACATATCGAGGTTTCATCCTAATTCGCGGACCGGCTCGATAGATTCTCTCGCCACATCGGTTGATGCGAGCGCTCCGCCAGGTCAGGGAGGTCTTTTCATATGCGTTACCGGGAACTGGGTCGCACTGGATGGAAGGTTTCAGAAATAAGCTTTGGCGCATGGGCCATTGGATCGGCATGGGGCAGGGTTGATGACAATGAATCGATGGCCGCTCTGCATCGTGCCATCGACTTGGGCGTGAACTTCATCGACACCGCTGACGTTTATGGCGCGGGCCACAGCGAGCGACTGGTGGCGCGGCTGAAAAAGGAGCGGCGCGAAACGATATACGTTGCCACCAAGGCGGGCCGGCGGCTCTCTCCGCACACGGCGGACGGCTACAATCGGCAGAACCTGCAACTGTTCATCGAGGACAGCCTGCGGAACCTCGAAACCGATTGCCTGGACTTGCTGCAACTCCACTGCCCGCCGATCGAAGTTTATTACCGCCCCGAGGTCTTCGGCGCGCTCGACGATCTGGCGAAGGAAGGCAAAATCCGCTATTACGGCGTGAGCGTGGAGAAAGTAGAAGAAGCCCTCAAGGCCATCGAGTTTCCCGGCGTTCAAACCATTCAACTCATTTTCAACATGTTTCGCACGCGCCCGGCGGAGTTATTCTTCCCGGAAGCGCAGCGGCGGCGAGTGGGAATCCTGGCGCGCGTGCCGCTGGCGAGCGGAATGCTGGCGGGCAAGATGACCCCGCAATCGTCGTTCGAAGCCGACGACCATCGCAGCTACAACCGCCACGGCGAGAAATTCGATGTGGGCGAGACATTTTCCGGAGTAGATTTTGAGACCGCGTTGGCCGCCGTGGAAGAGTTGCGCGCCATCGTCCCGCCGGGCGCTACGCTGGCGCAACTTGCTCTGCGATGGATCCTGATGTTTGAGGCCGTGACCTGTGCCATCCCGGGAGCCAAGCGGCCCTCACAAGAGGAAGACAACGTTCGCGCCTCGGATTTGCCGCCCCTGACCGATGTACAGATGGCCAAGGCGCGGGAGGTCTACGACACTTACATTCGCAAGCTCGTGCACCAACGCTGGTAGATTTGCACGTGGCGAAGTCCCGCGCGGCCCCAGCGCTTATTGAGATAATTCAAGCCTGTTTGCAGGAGGGAAGGTCCAATGGAAATTCGCAAGCAAGCTGAGAAGGCGGAGCGCTTCCGCCAACTTCATCACGGGCCGCACATTCTTGTGCTCGTCAACGTCTGGGATGTGGCCACGGCGCGTCTGGTGGAAAAAGGTGGGTTCCCTGCCGTTGCCACGTCCAGCGCGGCTGTCGCAAATTCGTGGGGATATCCTGACGGCCAACGCATCAGCCGGGCCGACATGCTGAGCGTGGTGGAACGCATCGCGCGGCGCGTCCAACTTCCGGTGAGTGCCGACCTCGAAGCCGGTTATGGTCCGACGGATGACGCCGCGGCCGAGTTGGCTTTCGCCATGATTTCCGCGGGTGCGGTGGGGCTGAATTTTGAAGATGGTACCGGAGACGAGCGGAATCCACTTCTTCCGGTGGAGCAGCAGGTGGAAAGAATCAAGCGCCTTCGCGAAGTCGCCGACGCCATTCGAGTGCCGGTGGTGATCAACGCGCGCACCGATGTTTTCCTGGCGGAGGTGGGCGAACCCGAGGCGCGATTCGACCACGCGGTGAGCCGCGCTAACGCCTATCGCCAAGCAGGAGCGGATTCCCTATTCGTTCCCGGCGTCGTCGATGGCCAAACCATCGGGCGTCTGGTGAAAGCCGTGAATGGGCCACTGAACATTCTTGCCGGGCCGGGAGTTCCTTCCGTCGCGGAGTTGGAGCGCCTGGGTGTCGCGCGACTCAGTTTCGGCTCAGGGCCTTTCCGCACCGTGATGGGGTGGTTTCGTAAGTTCCTACGCGAGGTGCGCGACCCGGCGGCGCTCGCCACACTCACCAGTGACGCCATTCCCTACCGCGAAATGAATGAGCTGTTCGAGGAGTGAGCTAGTGTCCTTGTCGTCTTGTAAGGATTCCCGGCTACGCCTGCGGCGCGTGGTCAACAATCTGTTCGTTTTTCGCGTCCCAGAAAAGCTTCCTACCTTGCCAATATGAATGTGCGGCCATGATGCACGCGACGGAGCGACTGAATCCATTTTGAACCGTGCCGTGAGGCTGCTGCCGGCTGCGCAGACATTCGAACCAATTGCTCGTATGGCGGGGATCCTGATCGCCCATGGCCATCGGCGGCATGCCGGTGAACTCCGGCGACTCTAGGTACTCCGACTTCCTCTGCTCATCGATCCCGGGATTGTCCGGTTCCTGTTGGCCCATGGTTCCTCCCCTTGCGAAATTGCGGCCTCGTTTAACAACCAGCCCGGGCCGTCAATCCTTCACCGTCGGGTAGCCGGCGTCGGTCCAACCGCGCCAGCCGCCGTCCATGGAGAATACATTGACATAACCCATCTTTTGCAGATTATCCGCCGCCAGCGCGGAGCGAAAACCGCCCCCACAATAAAGCACGATGGGCGTCGCCTTGCTCGGCACCGTATTCTCAATGTCACGCTCGATGATACCCTTGCACAGATGGATAGCTCCGGGAAGATGGCCTTTGGCCCATTCACTATCCTCCCGCACATCAATAAGGGTGAAGGTTTCCTTGGAGTCGAGTCCCTGTTTGACTTCCTGCGAGTTGGTTTCTTGAATGCGAGTCTTGGCGTCGTCTACAAGCTTCAGGAATTCCGGGGCATGTTTCATCGTGAGCCTCCCTGACATTTAAGGTTGAGTTTTGCATCCAGAGCATTATGGCGCAGGCTGGCCGCAAGGGGAAGGTCAGTCTTAAGCGGCGCCGCTTATTCGGGAGACGGCCGCTCCGAGCCCAGCCCTATTCGCCTATGCGGTGGCCACGGCGTATTTGCTGGCCTCATTCAGACGCTCGATTACCGCTCGATCCAATTTCAGTTCAACTGCACCAATCAAGTCTTTCAGTTGCTCCAGGCTCGTGGCGCTGGCAATAGGGGCGGTGATTCCTGGCCTTGCCATCAACCATGCCAGTGAAATCTTTGCGGGAGTGGAATGGATCTCGCGGGCGACTTCATCGAGCGCACTGAGGATGCGAAATCCCCGGTCGTTGAGATACTTTTTTACGAACTGGCCCCGCTTACTTGTAGCCAAATCCGCTTCCGACCGGTACTTTCCGGTCAAGAACCCGCTCGCGAGGGAAAAGTACGGGATCACGCCCAGCCCGTTCTCGCGCCATACCGCCTCCAGACCGGACTCGTAGCCCGCGCGTTCGTACAGGTTGTAATTGGGCTGGAGGCTCTGGTAGCTGGGAAGTCCAAGTTGCTTGCTCGACTGCAAAGCTTCCCGCAACCGCTCGGCTGTGTAATTGGAAGCGCCAATGGCCCGCACCTTCCCTTCCGTCACCAATTGGGCATAGGCCTCCAGAGTTTCAGCGAAGGCAGTCTCCGCATCATCGGTGTGCGACTGGTATAAATCGAAGTAGTCAGTCTGAAGGCGCTTTAACGACGCTTCCGCGGCGCGCAAGATGTAGGCCTTGGAGAGACCCTTCTGCCCCCGACCCATCTCCATTCCCACTTTGGTGGCGATGATCACCTTTTGGCGGTTGCCGCGGCTTTTGAGCCAATTGCCCAAAATAGTCTCGGACTCGCCTCCCTTATTCCCCGGAGCCCACTTGGAGTACACATCGGCAGTATCGATGAAATTAAACCCGGCCGCCACGAATGCATCGAGCAATTTGAATGAGGTGGACTCGTCCACCGTCCATCCGAAAACATTTCCTCCGAAAGCCAGGGGAGACACCTCCAGCCCCGAATTTCCAAGCTGCCGCATTTTCACTGTTTCCTCCTCACGTCATTGGATGCTTTCGAATTGTAAATGAGATTCCACGAAAGTGGCAAAGGCGGGCCGAACACCATCAGTGGTCGGCGCTGGACTGCGACGGGTCCAATCAACAGTGTTATACTCAACCGTCGGGGGAAAATTCCATGAGGGCGACTTGCGGTGTGCGGACAGTGCCGTGCCCAATGTGATTTCCTCCGCTTGCAGTGAAGGCCTCAAAAATCTCATCGAAGGAGCTAAACAGCATGGCAGCACGGACTTCAGAAGCGGAATGGAAGGGCAATCTTGTCCATGGCAAAGGGACAATGAAGCTGGGCAGCGGGGCCTACGAAGGGCAGTATTCTTTTTCCTCCAGATTTGAGAGTGGCACGGGCACTAATCCCGAGGAGTTGATTGCCGCAGCGCACGCCGGCTGCTTTTCCATGGCTCTCTCCGCCGGATTGGGCAAGGGTGGCTTCACCCCCACGCGCATCCACACGTCGGCCACGGTGCATCTGGAGAAGGTCGGTGAGGGCTTCAGCATCACCCGAATTGAACTCAATACTGAAGCCGAGGTACCCGGAATCGATGCGGAGACGTTTGCGAAGTTTGCTGACGGCGCCAAGACGGGCTGCCCCGTGTCCAAGGTGCTGGCAGGAGCACAGATCAGTTTGAACGCCAAACTGGTCTAATGGCGATTTCGCATTCGTAAGGGGAAGCCCTTGTAGCGCGGACCTGTTCTTTAGGTCCGCGGCTTTTCCTTGCTCGTTTAAAACGAGCCGCAGACCTAAAGAACAGGCCTGCGCTGCCCCTATACTCCAGCGCCCCGCGTCGTGAGAAGCCCGGCTCGAATGGCGCAGAGAAGATCGTGCATTCACATCACGGCCATCACCATCATCATGCGCAGACGGCGACCTGGGTTGTTAAAATCGCTCTGGTGGCGACTCTAGCTCTGGTCGCCACAGAGTTTGTCGCCGGGACGATGGCGCACAGCTTGGCCCTGGTGAGTGACGGGTGGCACAACCTTACCGACGTCCCTTCGTTAATCCTCTCCTGGATTGCCCTCTACTTCGAGCGTCGCCCCCCCGATGCGCGCAAGACCTTCGGATATCAAAGGGCGGGCGTCTTGGTAGCGTTCGTAAACGCGCTTCTGCTGGTGGGGGTGGCGCTCTATCTCTGCTACGAAGGCTACCAGCGGATTATGCATCCGGAGCCGGTGGCCTCCGGAGTAATGTTCGTGGTGGGCATCATCGCCCTGGTCATAAACGGGGGAATCTCCTGGGGCTTGTTAGGCGAGCGGGGGGATCTGAATCTGCGGGCGGTCTTCATCCACAACCTGGGCGACGCGCTTTCAAACGTGGCGATTATCGCCGGCGCCTGGGTGATTCGCGTGACCGGACGTACGATCATTGATCCCGCCCTGGGATTTTTGATCGCGGCGATGATCATGTTGTCGGCGGTGGGGATCATCTCCGACTCGGTGAACATCCTGATGGAGAGTTTGCCCAAGGGGATGAGCCTGGATCGTGTGGCGGCCGCAATGCTCCGTGTCGAGGGGGTTAAAGAGGTCCACGACGTACACATCTGGTGTCTGGGGTCCAATTCCCAGGCCCTGTCTTGCCACGTTCATATTTTGGACATGCCCACTTCGGAAAGCGAGCAGATCGCCCACCAGGTTCGCGAAGTGCTGGCCCATGAATTCGGAATACATCACACGACGATACAATTTGAGCACACCCACCCGCCTGGCGAATTCCACATGTACATGCCGACGGCTAAAAGCAGTGAGTAGTGAAGAGTGACAGATCTCAAGCCGGCAGAGGACCTTTGTCGATTGATGAGCGACCGGCAATCCATCGAGCCCGCAAGCAACGATTTGGCCATTTTATGTGACTAAATCGTGTTCGTACTTGCCTGCCTGTCACCCGTCACTTGTCACTGATTTCACCCCCACTTGACACCCACATAGGGCCAAGCATAGGATTCACCCATGCAAACGCCCACGGTCCGACGCCCGGCCGTAGCGGGGCGCTTTTATCCAGCCAAGCCCGAAGCTCTCACGCGGGAGCTTGATCGATACCTCGCGGGTGATCCGTCTCGGCCCGAGAAAATGCAAGCTGCCCTGGGGTGCATCGTTCCCCATGCCGGTTACGTGTACTCCGGCCATGTGGCGGGGGCAGTCTTCGAGCGGCTGCCGGCGCGCGCGACCTACATTATCCTTTGCCCCAATCACACCGGGCGCGGCGCGCCCTTGGCCATGATGTCAAAAGGCGAGTGGCTCACGCCGCTGGGCGCCATCAGCATTGACGTGGACTTGGCCGCGAGCTTGCAGCATTCCTGCCACCTCCTGATGGAGGACGCCAAGGCGCACCAAGACGAGCACGCCATTGAAGTCGAGCTCCCCTTTTTGCAGCGCCAGGTGGGATCCTTCACCTTCGTGCCCATCGCCATCGGCGTAAGCCGCTACGCTGCTCTGGAAGCCCTGGGGCATGGGATTGCACACGCCGTGCGGAACTCTGCGGGTTCCGTATTAATCGTTGCTTCCAGCGACATGAACCACTACGAACCCGATGATATTACGCGGGTCAAGGACCACAAAGCCATCAACCAAATTCTCGCTCTGGATGCTTCAGGTTTATATGAGGTCATCCGCAAAGAGGACATTTCCATGTGCGGTTACGGTCCTGCCGTCGCCATGCTCACCGCGGCGAAAGATCTGGGTGCAAGCTGTGCCGAATTGATTCGCTACGCCACTTCTGCGGACACCAGTGGCGACCGTAGCGCGGTGGTAGGTTACGCGGGAATGGTGATTTCCTGACCTGGAATTTCCCCCTCAGAAATCAGTGATGTCCGCCTGAAGGTGCTCCTCCGCCTCCAGAGTGGCCGCCTCCGCCGGCCGGGGCAGGACTGGGATGGCCTCCTGCAGGCGCCCCGCTGCTCACATGGCTCTCACTCGGGTGCCCTCCGCTGGCCGGACTCGCAGGAGGTTGGTTCCTGGGTTCCGTTGGAGCCGGCCTGGCGTACGACGTGGCAGCGGGATTCGGCTGAACGCTTCGGGGCGGTTCCGCCGGAGCTTGCCTGACAAAGGAATTACCCGCGGGATGCGGTTGAGGGATTCCCTGAGGCTCCGCCGCGTGCCAGCTCGGCTGGCGGCCCGCGGCAGGCACAGGCTGGACCACTCCGGGATTCCAAGCGGGCGCGGTGGGAACTCCGGATCCGTTCATCTGAACCAACGGTGGCTGTGCCGGGGTCACGCGATAACCGTTCACGTAATTACCCTTTTGAGAATCGTACACGATCGCCGGACTGCGCCCCGTTACGTGGGGACCCTGCGATCCTGGCGGGGACGCCACCGTGGCTTGACTGCTGGCTCCGGCCGCAGGGCGCATAGGTTTCCCTTGAAAGCTCTGGCCCCGAGCCGCGGGCAGAGACACCGCCGGGCCTGCTAGCTTGGCCGAAAGCGATGGGGCAATTCCAGGAGTGTTGATCCTCTCTCCTTGGGTCGGATTGATCCCCAGCATGAGATTCGGGGTCAGCCGCCCTCCTTGGCGGAAGGTTGAGCTGCTGACGACTCCGCCGCCGCAATGTCCTTCGCAGGCGGTCGGGGTACCTTTACGCGGTGATCGGGGAACCCACCCGACCCAATCCGGTCCGTGGAACCACGTAACCTGGCCCGGGGACCACTTCCTGTGACCGCCGGGGAACCATACCCAACCTCTTCCCGGGACGTAAGTCCACCCGCCATAATGATAGGGCATCCATCCCCAAGGTTCGGCGCTAATCCAAGTGTAGCCCCAGCGCGGGTACCAGCACCACTCGCCGTTTGCGAAGGGAGCCCAACCAGCGCCCATCCATGTGGGAGTCCAACCATAGCCCTCCCCGGGGACGTCAGACCAAGTGCCGTATTGCGAAAGATCAGCCATCCCGTAAGCAGGCACGGAATCGTCGGGTGAAGATTCGTCCGTGGGCGGGCCATATGACCCCATCGCCGCCTGATTTTCGCGGTCTTGCACCCAGAGGTCCCAATCATCCTTGGTGATGCCTTGAGAAACAGCCGTGGGGTCGGGTGCGCCGGCCTGCATGATCAGTACGGAATCCTTCTCGAGAGTCGAGTCGCCTAGGGAGCTTTGGACTTCTACCTCGCCATCAATGACTTCCACTCTTTCCATGCCCTGGTCCAGATCTACACGAAACTGGGTTCCCCCAGGGGCGGTAAGCGTTCCGAACGGTGTGCCCACTTTCAAGGTTTCGCCAGGGCGGGAAGGCAGAGGGTGAAAGGTGGCATAACCTTGGCGAAGATCGACATGATTGATGAGGCCGCCATTGGGAGCGAATGCTAACTCGGTGAATTTAAGCAGTCCGAGTTGCCCGAGACGGACCGTGCCGCCGTCTTCAAACTGCATTTCAGCAAAACTGTTTTCGCCGGTTGAAAGTTTGAAGCCCTGCTGCAGAGGAGTGTTGACCGGTGCTTCCGCCCATGTTTGCACGTCAGGGCGCTCGACGGTCACATTGCCCTCGACAAAACTCAAGCGCACGATGCGAGCATCTGAGGTGGTTTGACCCCAAAGTGAATTGACTGTAAAGAGCGCGATAAACCCGACGCTGAGGATTCCGAGCGAAGAATGGATGTGGGGTCTCACGGGCCACCTCCTGACCAACTACCGGTTGGCTTCATCCCCTATCCTACACTGATCTAGACGATTCAGACAGGTCGAAGGTTTCTGCGCATCTCAGAACAACCGGTCTGAATCAAGTAGCAAAGTAACCGGCCCATCATTGATGAGTTCAACCTCCATCATCGCGCGAAAACGTCCGGTCTCTGTGGGAATCCCCCGTTTGCGCAGGGAACCGACAAAACTTTCGTAGAGGACGATAGCCTGGTCGGGGGCGGCGGCTTGGTCAAAACTCGGGCGGCGGCCCTTTCGGCAATCCCCATACAGGGTGAATTGCGACACGCATAGCGCTTGCCCGCCTGTATCCACGAGCGATTTATTCATCTTCCCTTGGTCGTCGTCAAAGAGGCGCAGGGTCGCGACCTTCTCCGCTAGGACCTCGCCGGTCGCTTCCGTATCGTTCTTCCCCACACCCAATAGCACGACGAGGCCGTATCCAATCCGGCCCACGACCTCTTTGCCTACCCGAACTTCTGCACGCTTCACTCGCTGCACGACCGCTCGCATCGAAAGGGAACCCCTCCTCACGCCTTCAGGACCCCGAGACGTGCTCCGAGGTCAAGTCTATACCGAATCCCCGCTAAAATAATCCCGCGGATTCATCCGCTGTTCTCGATTCGCAAGAAATCAAACTAAAGTACTAGCCGCTTCGTACTAGCCGCACCAGTACTGCCCCCCATACTGCCCACAAGCCTTCATGCTAAACTATCCGGGAGATGGGAGGGAGGTTCGTTTGCTAGTCAGGCTCGCCCGGTTGGAGCTTCTCATTTCCCACCCGATACGTCGCTTCAAGGGGTTCAACATGGGCAAGACAAGCAGCGCTCTTTCCTTCCGCCGAAGCGGGCGGGTGAATATTGGGTGCCCGGTCAGGATATCGGGCGTGCTTTCCAACGACAGAACCTTTGAGGAGAATGCCCGGATCGTTACGCTCAGTAAGTTCGGCGCGAAGATGAGGACCCGCCTTCCACTTAAGGTGGGGATGCAGATCAAGGTGCAGCCATTGCTGGGGGAGAAATCTGGGATCTTCAAGGTCGTTTGGGTCGGCCGGGAAGGTTCGCCGCGCGCGGGCGAGGTGGGAGTCGAGCACTCGGGAGAGACTTCCGACATCCTGGGAATAAATTTCCCGGACGCGAACACCCCGGCAAGATGAGTCCTGTCTTTCCGGCCATTGGATCAGACCACGCCCGAGGGACGAGATATTCCATCGAGCAAGATTTCCAGCTCAAGCATGACTTGCGGCATGAGTAGGGGTAGAATGCGTGTATCCATTACGGGAGGAACTCGCCCATGGTTATACCCCGAATTGCCACGCTCGCAAGCTTTCTGATCCTAACTTTTTCATTTTCCGGAACGATGCTTTCATCTTCCCCGCACGCGACGCCAACGGCTTTACCTCAAGACGAATCAAATTTCACGCTGGAGGGTAAGATCACCGAAAAATCCGCGGGCAAGCTGACGGTCAGCAGCGGTGAAAACATGATTTTCCACGTCCTTTATAACGACAAGACGGAGATCAAGAAAAAGGATGGGAGCCCTGGCACCGGGCAGGATCTGCGGACCGGAGTGAAGATTTCGGTGGCGGGGGATTTGGCTGAAAGCGGAGAAATCACTGCCAAGAAGATCGAGATTGAAGGTGAAAGTTCAGATAAGCAGTGACTAGTGAAAAGTCGTGAGTGAGGAGCACGGGACCAACCTTGTTGCTGCGAGTTGCTTTCAATAGTAACATTGACTTTGTAAACTCCCCGGCCTAATCAATATCCAGTTCTTTTCCTTTCCCTAGTTGCATCGCCCGGCGGTAGATGAAACCCGCGACAGCGATATCCCAAAGCGCAATCCCGTGTGATTTGAAGAGGGTAATTTGATCGGGAGACGATCGGCCGGAGTGCTTTGCAGTCACAATGGAGTGCAGTTCAATAACACTGTCCCATTCCCTGCCCACATTGGCTAGTCCTTGGATAAGGTCACCCGATTCCTTGCGGCTCTGTTCCAGGGAATCCACGGCGATGAGTGTGGCACGGCGTATCGCCTCGTCGTCCAGTTCCCGGCGATTGGCCGAGTTAGCGCCGATAGCATTAACGTGGGTTCCAGGTTGCAGGCATTCACCACTCACCACCGGCTGTTGCGCGGTAGTTGCTGTGCACACGATTTCTCCGAATCGCGTTGCTTCCTCGGTTGTGGCAGCCGGTTCCACTGGGATCCCAAGCCCCTCCGACATTTCTCGGCAGAAACTCCGTAGGCGATTCTGGTCGCGGCCGAAGGCCCTGACCGCCGCAAGCCTCCTTACGCTGGCGATCGCCTGGAGCTGCGTGCGCGCCTGACGGCCCGTGCCAATCATTCCCACATGCGATGCCTCCGTTCGCGCCAAGTATTTGGTAGCGATGCCGCTGGCCGCGCCCGTTCGAATGCGGCCCAGATAGTCAGCCTGCATTAGGGAGAGAAGGTTGCCGGTTTCGGCGTCAAAAAGGAGCAGGAGAAACCGAAAGTCTTTTTGCGTGACGGTATAAATCTTGAGCCCGAGGTGGTTGGATTCCGGCAGCGCCCCTGCCATGTAGTGCAGCGATACATGCGGCAGGAGAATCCGCTCGCGCGACCGGTTTACAGCGTGGTCGTGGCCCTGCGCCACCAAGCTCGCTTCCACACAATCCAGCGCGCGGTCCATCGGCAAAAGCTCACGGACGTCGGATTCAGTGAGAAACAGAGTCACGTTGACCTCGCGGACTTCAGCGCGGCACGCTGGTTATTTCTTCGTACGACGCGAGCGCCCGGTCAAGTTCTTCCAGAAGCGCGTGACGCGAGCGTTTAATCTTTCTTGCCAATCCAGGAATCGTGAGGGAAACAACCAACGGACGCGCCCGCGTTCGGACTAATCCCTGGTATCTCCACAAGTAGAGGCCCGACAGCGGTAATGTTGGGGCATAGTATCCACCCGCGGCCCTGCCCCACCAATGTGCCACTAGGAAAATTTGAACGGCATAAAAACCCAACGCCACAGCGCTGCGAATTGTCCACTCGGTATAACGGGCGCGACCATTTTCCTTCTTAAACGACCCCGCCGGAAACAGGGTCAGCACAATCAACAAGTGATTCAACAGCCCGTAAAAGGCAAAGGGGAGGCCCAACAGAGTCTCAAGCCAAAGGATCGTCCGGCGCCATCCCGAGCGCAGCGGAGAATTTCCCTGGTCGACTTCAAACTCCCGCAACGCGCACCGCCGCTGGAGGGCGCGGTAGTCATCCAGGGATTTGCGCAAGGCGATCAGCCTCTCGGGATTCAAGTAATTCGTCTGGTTCACCCACTCCGTCACCAAACGGCTCAGCACGAACCCTTCGGTGTCCTGCTTCCAGTCCGGGCGCGACGCCCAATCTTCCTGCAAGCCGGTTCGCAAAACTCCCTCAAGATCCACGAGGAAATAATCAAGGTCCGCGGGCCGAAGCCGAAAGGCGTTATCTCGAAACCGCGATTCGAGCGCTGTGACGAAGGCATCCGTAATGGTATCCGGAGAAAGTGCCGTGGCAAGGGGCTCGGAACGAACCAACGGGGAATCCACGTAAATCAGAATCTCGCGCGATGACGCCGGTGGTTGCGGTAGGAAAAGGTGTACTGGATACACTGTAACATTGATCCCGGGGTGCTGACCTTCGGCGCTCGAAACGATCGTCGCGGCGGTCGAGGCCAGCGCGGCGGCTGCGGCCGCCCCTGGCGAGTTTTGATCCGCAAACACCACAACGGCTCCGCCGCTTGCCAGGACGGCGATGGCCTCCGGCGAGGTTAATTCAGCGGTTGGGTTTGCTCTCTCATCAGGAATGAAGCCGAGCTGGCGAGCTATGAACCGGGCAAGAAAGCCAGAGATGAGTTTTTGGGGTAGCAAACAATGGACGGGGCGATCGACAGCCGTCAGTAGGGCCAGGGCGTGCAAAAAGCCGGCCGGGTGGCTTACCACAAACAAGGTCGGGCCTTCCGCGCCATCTTCCGCAGCTTCCAGCAAGCGGACTTTACGCCGGGTGAGCGCGAACCACCTTCGGACCAGCCAGCGGAAAATCCCCTGGCTTCCAAAATTCCCTGCTCCTTTCTCCATGGGCAAGTTCAACCTCTTTGGCGCCCAGTCCGTCGGTGGTGATGAGGCTCCGGTGACGTGGGCATTGCATCGCTTTCCCAACCCGGCACTGTTCCGACCGCGTGAGTCATAGTGTCGAACAGTCCGTAGACTTTCTGATATTTCTGGCCTTCGTCGTCTATTAACCGGAGCCGGAAGTAGGGAACCCCGTTGACCTCCGCCACGCGAATCGGAAAGTAGCCGTTTAAACCGCTCTCGACGTAGGCAGTAACATATTTGTGGTCCTTGAGCCACCAGGTAAAAACTCGGATGTGGGAAAAGTCCGCGTCCTGCGTGCCGAGGCGGTCAGCGGTGAGATACTCCGGCATCGGCTGGCCCCCGTCATCGACGGACTTGAGGACAACCCAGGCAACAAGGTTCGAGCCCTGGGCGTACGGTGCAAGTTTTTCGGGTATATCCAGGGCCACGAATCGTCCCATCACCCAGCCGGCTCGATCGCCGGCGCGGATCAGATACCATGCGTCTCGCACCTTGGGAGCCGATGGCTGGCCGTCAGGGGGAGGACGATCCACCCAGCGCCGCCCAAAGACTTGTACCTTCAAGTTTTCCGGCAACTGCGCAAGTTGGGCGCCGTCCCGGGATGGTTCAAGGTGTAGATTTACGATCCCGCTCGTATGGCCCTCTGCCTGCGCGGGAGTTTTGATCAATTCATGAAGCAGGTTTCGGCCTCCCTGGAAGGTATGCGAATCAAGCAGAACGCTGTTCTCCACCCAACCCGTTAGGTTGTCAGAGGTTCGGATCTGCGCCCAGTGAAGCGTGCGCTTGAGAACGTCAACGCGATCACCGCTCTTTAACGAGCCCACCACAATTCGCACTTCGGCCGGCGTATCAACCACCTGGACGGTTGACGGCAACACGTAGCCCGCATCGAGAGGCACAATTCGGGACGGCCTGTAGACAAAGAAGTAGTAAGCTGAGCCTATGGCCGCCAGCAGAGCTAGCAAAAAGATAGTAATTCTAATGGTAATTCCTCGCCAAGACGCTACGGACCCCGGCGACTTGCCGCGCCAGATGCTGAATCCCAAGTGCAAAACGGACGCACCCTAATGATGACTCAGGTGCCGCCTTCATTCTACACTATGTGTGGCTATCATCAATCGGTCGTCAGATGAAGCAGTCGACGAAGAATTAAACTTTCGGTTTGTCGCTTTTAACTCAAGCCATGGCTGAAAGCTCAACGCGGCCGCTGACGTTGCCACGGATCCGACGCATGCGAGCCCTTGAGGTGAATTACGAAAATTGACCGCATCTTTATCCCCGGCCCTGAGGGACCAATAGAAGCGCTGATGGAGTGGATCCCGGAGGTCCCACCCCGTCATGTGGCCCTTGTTTGCCATCCTCACCCGCTATACGGCGGGACGATGCACAACAAGGTGGTGTTTCGTGCCGCCAAGGCTGCACTCCTTCTGGGTCTTCCCACTTTGCGATTCAATTTCCGTGGGGCGGGCCACAGCGTGGGAACCTTCACTGGCGGCAACGGTGAGCGCGACGATGTTCGCGCCGCTCTCGACTATCTGGAGTTGCATTTCCGGGGGCTGCCCGTTTGCTTAATGGGATTTTCTTTTGGGGCATGGGTCGGCCTTGAGGTCGGGTCGACCGACCGGCGGGTTTCCGCACTGGTGGGGCTGGGAGTTCCCGTCAGCCTGTCAAGTTTCGATTTTCTGCGGGATGTCACCAAACCCAAGTTGATTCTCCAGGGAACTCGAGACCAATACGGCTCGGTCGCCCAAGTTTCGGAGCTATATCATTCCCTCGCCGAGCCCAAACAGATTCACTGGGTCGAGGGAGCCGATCACTTCTTTGCGGGTAAGCTCGACGAGGTGCAAGAGGTCTTGCGCCAGTTTCTCAAGCCGATCGTGAGCAAACCGATGGAGGGGGATGGTTAGCTGCCCGAATCCCCCACTCGTGTTCTTCCCAAACAAGGAGACCACCATCATGAAATTGATGAAGCATATCAACCCTATCATTGGCCTATTACTATCGGTGTCAGGAATGGCTTTCTCCCAGGAGAGTTCAATGCGTGATTCCCTTCCTTCCAATCCGCCCGTTGCCCAGACAGAAGCCGAAGGGAAGATTCTTGCGGTCATCGACCACATGACGAAGTTCCACCAAACCTACCTCAGCGTTCCGCCGCAAGACGGTGCCGCGCTGAGACTGCTTGCGGAGGCGGCTGATGCTCGGAATATCGTCGAGATCGGCACTTCGACAGGATATTCGGGCCTTTGGTTTTGCTTGGCTCTCCGGAAGACCGGCGGCCACTTGACGACGTTTGAGATCGATCACGAGAGGGCGGAGATGGCCCGCGGGCACTTCCACGACGCAGGCGTGGAAAGTCTGGTCACGATTGTGGAAGGCGACGCGCACGAACGGCTAGCGAAACTGAAGATGCCCGTCGACATCGCTTTTATCGATGCCGATAAGCCGGGCTATCTCGATTACCTCCAAAAACTATTTCCGATGGTGCGGCCCGGAGGTTTGATTCTCGCCCATAATGTGGAGATGGTTCCCGACTATGTTAAAGCTGTCACCACCAAACCCAATCTGGAGACCATTTTCTATATGCAGGGGGGCGGACTGGCCGTGACACTGCGCAGGCGGTGAAAACCAGGATTTCGGATTCCTCTGACGGATGCCCGCACTGAACTGAATTATTTCCTCGCGCAATTAAAGACAAACTTGAAACTATCGACACCGACGCCTGGGGCGACGTCGGTGCGATCTGCCTGCTCGGCGCACCCGCGCCGCTTCAAGGAAACGGAACTGCGGCCAGGGAGAAGCTCCATGGCCGCAAAACCGTCATCGCCCGTGGTGCCTTTGACATCGTCGACGACGTCTCCGTTGGAGAATATGGCTTCAATTTCAATCCCGCCGACGGGTTGCCCGCCCGGATCGAACACCCTGAGCAGGGATGGCTTGTGCACCAGTTTTTTTGCGTCGTAGATTTCGGGCGGATAAAGCACCAATTGGGCATCGACGGTGGGCGCGGCGCTGGTCAACTCCTCGTGGCGGAAGGTCACCGTGTCTTCCGTGGCGGCCTCGCGGCGCCCTGTGACCCAGTAAAGAACCAGGGGCAAGTGGGTAAACGAAAACCGTCCGTCCCCCGGGGTAACTTGCTGGTCGATCAACTGTCCTTGTTCGTCGCTCAGCGAGACCCGAATGCCGGCGCGAGGCTTGAGGTCCGGGCCCATCGATGTTCCGCTCACAACACCAACGGAATCGGGAAGCGGCGGGCGCAGGTCGACACTAATTGTGTTGCTCGTCACTTCGCCTTGCCAAAGGTTGGCACCGAGGTTGCGCTGGAATTGATCCGCATTGGAATAACTCGCGCCATAGACCGCGGCTACCTTGTAAGCTCCCCAAATCGCTTTCTGCCCGTCTGCCATTGCGGGCTGCATATGCACGATCGAAGTTTCCTCGTAATCGCCGCCAGCGACCAACTTTATCAGCCGGGGCTTCGGCATGTTGACATACTCGAGCACGGTGCCCACCGCAGGCGAACTCGCCACCTCCGTCGCCTTCGTTTCGGCAGGCTGCAGCTTGACTTCCACCGTCGATCCCCCCGCTGTTTCGACGGGCCGATTTTCCTCTGCCACGCGCTCTTCCGGAGGGTGCTTTCCTTTTGCGCGGCGATAGAGCCAGAGGGTTTGCTGCGTGGGATTATGAATGTGAAGCAGGATCCTGGCAGCCTCGGGCTCAGGCACGTACGGCTGGCTCATGCTGATGAGCAGGTTGAGAGCGGGGGCGTTCGTCTGGCCACGCGCCGGTACTAAAGGCAGGAGCCACAAAGCTCCGCCCAAGCCAACCATCACAACTAATCGAAAAACTCGAAATCCTCTAAGTGCCATTGGGCATGCATCTCGACCAAACTTTAGACCACGTGGACCGCGAAGCTGCTCTATTTACGGCTCCCCATTTGTCCCGGATGAACGCGGAAGCTCTGCGTACGTGCAATTCAGGCCAACACCACGCGTCCATTATAGTACCCTCAGGATAAGGCACTTCAAGTAATGTGTTTCGGGAACGGTGAGCAAAATGGGATGGTCGCGCGATTGCGTGCGGCGCTCAACGACGACGACGGTGCGGTGGGCGTCCAGCGCGGCTTCCGCGATTGCTTCTAGCAGGTCAGCTTCGCTCACGTGGAAGGAACAAGAACAGGAAACAAGAAAGCCGCCGGGATTCAGGATTTTCATCGCGCGGAGATTCAATTCTTTGTAGCCTCGCAGGGCCGATTCCCGGCTGGCTTTCTGCCGCGCGAATGCCGGGGGGTCGAGCACGACGGTGTCGAAGCGCTGCCTCTCCTGGTCGGCGGCCTTCAGAAAATCGAAACAGTTGGCTTCCTTCCATTCCACGTTGGAGAGCGCGTTCAGCGCCCGGGTGCGGTCCGCCTGTCGTAGCGCGTCCGCTGAGGAATCAACCCCCAGAACCGAATCGCAGTGGGAGGAAATGGTCAGGGCAAATCCACCCGTGTAGGTGAAGCAATCCAGCGCCCGCCCGCGCGCGTAACCCGCCGCCGCGGCGCGATTTTCGCGCTGGTCGAGATAACCTCCGGTCTTCTGCCCGCGAAGCAGATCAAAGCACATCTTCACCCCGTTTTCTTCCACCACGACTTCTCCGACGTCCTCCCCCGCCAGCAAACTGCATTGCTCTGGCAACCCCTCGAGTCCGCGCACGGCGGCATCATTCCGCTCGATGATGGCTCGGGGGGAGAATTCCGTCTGCAGAATCTCAACCACCATCGACTTCATCCGGTCCATCCCCTGGCTAAGAGTTTGAAGGACGTAACAATCGCCATAACGGTCGACGATGAGTGACGGAAGCAGATCACCTTCGGCAGCAACCAACCGGTATGCCTGCGCACCGGCAGCCACCTGCTGGCGGAATGCGGCCGCAGTGCGAATGCGCTCGGTGAAGAAAGCCACGTCAACGGGCCGCGCGGAGCGGGTCAATAAACGCAGGGTGATTTGCGAATTGCCGCTGTAAAGGGCTTGCCCCAAAACGCGATTCTTCGGGTCGATAATCCGCACGACGCCGGGTTCGGCTCCCCCCGCGGTGACGACATCAGAGCGGTAAATCCAGGGATGCCCGGAAGCGAGCCGCTCGACTCCTCGCGAAGAGATCGTGACCGTGGGGGCGTTCATTTCTCAACTTTATCACATTGGACCTGCGGCAAGTGCCGACTGGCAACTGACAAGAAACTGAGTGTGGGCTCTTGGGCCTTAAGGCCGCAGAAACAGTCCGGTAAAGCAAATAAAAAGAATCAGCGAGGCCGAGCTTTCAATCCCAATCACGCCCGACAACCTCTAGCAATCCAGAAACTAATTCATAATTCACCATTCATAATTCATAATTGCCTTCGCATGCTTCTCGAAGAATTCGATTACGAACTGCCCGCCGAATTGATTGCGCAGCGGCCGCTGACGGAGCGGGACGCTTCGAGAATGATGCTGCTCGACCGGGCGACCTCGAGGTGGGATGACAGGACCTTTGGCGATATCTCCCAGATTCTCCAACCAGGCGATCTTCTGGTATTCAATAACACCAAGGTCTTCCCGGCCCGCCTCCTGGGCCGCCGGCGGGGACTTACTGCGCAAGCAATCGGAAAAAACAATCCCGCCCAGGACGGCTTCCTGACGGGAGAAACCGAACTGTTACTGACACGGCAAGAGAGCGAAGACGTATGGGAAGGGTTGGTTCATCCGGGGCGCAAGGTTCGAACGGGCGAAGTGCTGGTCTTTGGCGACGGCGAGTTGGAAGCGGAAATTCTGGGCCGGGGCGAATACGGGGTGCGCCGGACTCGACTGCGCGCGCGCACAGGAACTATAGAAGATACGATTGACCGGCTCGGCCACGTGCCCTTGCCGCCCTACATCCATCGCGGCGACGAATCGAGCGACCGCGCCACTTATCAGACGGTCTATGCCAAGGTTCGCGGGGCTGTGGCGGCGCCGACCGCGGGACTGCATTTTACTCCTCGGGTTTTAAGCGCGCTCGCGGCGCGCGGTGTGGAGACTTGCGAAATCACCCTGCACGTGGGGCTGGGAACTTTTCAGCCCGTGCGGTCGAAACAAATTGAAGACCACCAGATGGAAGCCGAGCGCTACGAAATTTCCGAAGAGACGGCGTCAAGGATCAACCGGGCCCTCGAACAGCGGCGGCGAATCATCGCCGTGGGAACAACCAGCGTCCGCACGCTTGAAAGCGCAGCGGTCGACCAAACGGGAAATGTCACCTATGGCCGCGGCGAAACACGGCTCTTCATCATCCCTGGATTCCGGTTCCGAGTTGTTTGTGGGCTCCTAACTAATTTTCATCTTCCACAATCCACGCTGCTCATGTTGGTCTCTTCGTTCGCAGGAAAGGACTTTGTGTTGAAGGCGTACCAACACGCCGTGGAAGCGCGCTACAGGTTTTACAGTTACGGGGATTGCATGTTGATTCTATAACGGGTTAGGGCTTTTATCCTGCCACGTGTCACTCTTCCGCCCAAAGGTGCATCTAACTGATTGAGAGTGTGATCATCGTCCCTTGGTAACCAAATTCAATTTGCGACGTCAGAGGTAGCGTAAGGGGCTTGGTTATAGGATTCAGAAATCACCAAAGCGAAGGCGAAATCTAACAAAGAGAGAGTCATGACGAGTACTCGAGGTTTACCCGTACCGTTTCTCATCTTACTCCTGGCAGGTGCGGTATCGCTGGTCAGCATTTTTGCAGATCGCGGAGCTCATGCCGGCATAGTCAGGAACGATCCCGTGCAAATGCAGACGATTGAGCAGGAACGGATGGCGGAGTTCTATTTCCGAATCTTGTCCTGGGTTTCCGGCCTCAGGTCCCGAGCGTCAAACCCAGCGAATGCGCCATCCCCCGCCCTGGCGACCCCCAAGGCCGTTAAATCCCGGCGTCGCGGGTCGCGCCGGGAAAGAATCGAATTCTGCGCGTTTTCTACCATTCAGAATTTCACCAACCGCAAACTACATACGCACACGGCAGATTAACTTCATTACTTCTGGTTATTGCGTTACGACTGACAGCATCGGCGTCTCTGGCACAAATTACAGCGGCTTGCGGAATGCATGCTGGGTTTTAATCATCACGAACCCACGCCCCGTGTAAAATTTGTGCGCTTCGTGGCGAACGACGCTGGAGCGCACGGAGACAGCGCTGCACCCGATTTGGCGCGCCCAATCCTCCACTCGCTCCATCAACTTCACTCCGACACCCTGCCCACGACGGGATTCATCAACCACAAATCCCCCGACCTCCGCGTAGGCATCGCTCTCCAGAAGATTGCACACATAGGCGTGGACCCAACCCATAACGGTGGCTCCCGAAACTGCTGCAATGATGAGATGTTTCGGATCATCCAGCACGGAGGTCATCCGATCCTCAACCTGGCGCGGCGATGAGGGATAGCCGAGTTGGGTCGCGAGGCTCGCAAAGGCAGCGGCGTCTGCTAGGCCTGCCGGCCGAAGCGTAACCTCTTCCGAGCCAGGAGGAAGCGGGTCTGCAACCATGGATGCCCTCACTGAGGATTGCACAGTAGTGTGACGAGTTCTTCTAATGGCGCGGGCGTCTCGCCCGCTGGGGCGTGGGCATCCTGCCCGCGCCGACGAGAGCGGGACGCTCCCGAGACAGCGGGCAAGATGCCCGCGCTACAGTAGTGTGCCTCTACCAACGAGTCCGCACCCGGTACTTCAGTGTCGCTTCGCTATTAGCCCCCACGGGGACGGTGAATCGCGCCGCAAAGGCCGCGGTCTTTTCGTATTTGAAGGTCGAATTGAGTATCGTCCAATCTCCGGTGATCGGCTCATTAACAACCACCGTGATGGGATCAGGCTTGTGGTTACGAAGTGAAATCTCATACTCCAATTCCACGCTGTGCTGGCCCAGCCGCTGGAAATCGGTCTGTTTGCGCTCCGCCACGACGTCGAACGCATTGCCGATGTGGAGGCTCACCGTTTCGTCTTTGGGGGTGTGATCGATGCGATCTTCACCGATGAATTGCACGCGGCCCTTGGAATCTCCCTGATAAACGCGGACCGTGCCCGCCGGCAGGGGAACTCCCAGCGAGTTCGCTTCAGCGTTCTTAAATTTGATGAAAACCTTCACCGGCTCTTTGACCGCCTGGCCGGGGCTCTGGGCATTCTGGTAGTAGTAGGATTGGCCGTCAACTTCGAAAACCTTCTCAATCGTTGCGCCGGCCGCCGACAGCAAACTGATCTGCTTGGTTTCATTCTCTCGAATATTGGTGGGCCGCTGAAGGGTATAGAGGTGGTATTCGGAGATGGCCTCCTGCTCGAATTGCGGGGGCGGCGCGGCCATCGCCTTGGCCGCCATGGAGTACTGCATCATGGCGCGCGCGGGCGCGACGCGGTTCAATTCTCCTGCCACGAGTTGGAGTTGAGCGTTGCGGAAAGACGCGCCACTCTGGTTCACCACCGTCACCCAACCGTTCAAGTCCGCAGACTTTTGGTCGGAGTGCACGGTGAGCACATAATCGGCACTCCAGTTCACCTGATTCGTCAGGTAGGACGCCTCCACCGTTTGCTCGCCCGCGTGCCGATTGTCCAGCAGCCAGACGAGGGTTGGCTTACTGTAGAGGTCTTCCGGCACGTCGGGAAAGACGTAACGGTCGGCGCCCATCCCGGTAATGATCTCGTTTCCCACTTTCCACACGGGCCCGTCGTTATCCGCCAGGAGCACGGCCTGTACTGGAACCTCTTTGGTGGAGTTGTTGTCTTGCACAACGCGGACGAGCGTCAGCTCCTTGCCCACATACTTTTGCAGGAGTTTCTGCGGGCTCAGTAAATCATACTCGTAGTCCTGTTCGAGCACATTGAGCTCCTTGGGGGCGGTCAAGGAAACAATGTGAACTGTTGCCGGATTCACCTGCGCGGCAATATCCATGTAGCGGAGATCGACCGTTCCATCCGGTAGGTGCACGCGGCGGACGTCACGCACCAGGGCAACATTGGAATTATAAACGGTGACCGCCAGTTCCTTCTGGTCCTGCCCGGTGGAGGTCACCGTGGTCTGCGCATGAGCCTCGCCAATCCCCCCGGCCAGAATGATTACTGCGATGAGTGGCGCTAGTGAGTATCGCTTCAACATGATTTACCTTCCTCCTGCGGAAATATCTGCGCGTTCCCTCGGATGACTCGAGCCAGTCGCTTGCCGGCCTGAAAAGAACGCTGGGCCGCGTCATCCCTCTACGGTCGGATTGTTCACAAGTATAGAACGGACGGCCGGTATTTTCTTGCACCAAACGCCAACTATGGGGTTGCAATTGCGGCCGGAAGAGGTTTTCACGAGAAAGGGGCTGGATTTTAATCTTCAGGGGAAAAGGGCGTGAATGTTCTGCAGATCCACTTCCGCGAACCCTGACGCAATCAGGTCCGCGCGTCGGAGTTCCGCGAGGGGGCGGCTGTGCGCAAGGGCCAGACACTTGAAGCCGGCTGCTTGCGCGGCCACCACTCCGAGTGGCGCATCCTCAATCGCCAGGCACTCCGGCGCCTGGAGGGGTGGGTCTTGGAATTTCGGCAGCGCTCGCAGCCGGGACAGGGCAAGGAGATACACTTCGGGGTCGGGTTTGCAGCGCTGGCAGTCGTCCGCCGTCGCCAAGACGGAAAACTTTTGACGCAAGCCCAATTTGGTGAGCAAATGATCGATTTCCACACGCAGACTGCCGGAAGCAATCGCCAACGGAAACTGGTTGGTCATTTCGTTAACGAACTTGATCACGCCTGGCAGAGGGGGTAGCCCGTCACGAATGATCTCCTGGTAGCGCTGGCCCTTCCATGCGACCAGTTCGTCACGCCGGGCCACGTCTACGTTGCGCCCATGGCTGGTGTAAAGGTGTTCAATAATCCCACGGTCGTCGAGCGCCAGATAATCACGGTAATACTCTTCGTCGCTGACGGTCCAGCCCTCCAGAGCAGCCATCTCCTGGGTCAACTTTAAGATAAGCGGTTCACTGTTTACGATAATTCCATCGAAGTCGAAGATAATGGCACGCAACAAGTTGGGTAGGACTCCTTTTTGGGGTCGATTTTTCAAGACTGCGCGGCGAATGGAAGCGGTCGAAAAACGTCCATCGGCAATCGTCAAATCCTCCGCTATGGTACACTTGAGTTGCAAATGGGGACAAGGGCGGAGTGTGCTTTCCCCTGCCCTTTCCGTCACCCAATGCGTTTGGCTGCGTCTAATAAAGCGAGGAGCACGGTCGGATCATGACCCACGAATTGAGCATTCCCATTGCGTTTTTGGCGGGGGTTGTTTCTTTTCTGTCGCCGTGCGTGCTGCCGCTCGTTCCGGGCTATATCTCGATGCTTTCGGGGGCCTCGATCGAAGAACTGAAGAATGAGGCCAGCGGTCAACTTCTGCGCCGGGTGCTACGCAATTCTTTGGCTTTTGTAGCAGGGTTTTCGCTGGTTTTTGTGATTCTGGGAGCAACAGCAACGTGGGTGGGCCACTTCCTGCGGGCACACCAAGCCACATTCAACATTGTCGCGGGAATCATCGTTGTTATATTCGGATTGCACTTGACCGGCATCGTAAAGATCCCGTTGCTCTATCGTGAGGCGCGACTGGATACCGGCGCGCCGCGCCGCGGCCTCGGTGGAGCGTTTCTGGTGGGATTTGCGTTTGCCTTCGGATGGACTCCCTGCATTGGACCGATTCTGGGCGCCATTCTGGCCCTAGCCGAGCAGAGGCAAACGGTGCTTCAAGGTATGTTTCTGCTGGCTATCTATTCCGCGGGACTTGCCATTCCCTTTCTGCTCACAAGCGTTGGGCTGACCAGCTTCCTCCGGTTCTATAAAGGATTCCGCAAGCACTTGCAGGCGGTGGAGGTGGCTTCAGGCGTGCTTTTAATTGCGTTGGGGACGCTGATGGCCTTTAATAAGCTGGCGATTATATCGAGGTATTTTACGTTCTTGAATCGGTTCTCGCTATAACCGGTTCCGGCAAGACGCGAGAGGAAATAGTTTGCACCCCATTTTGATCAGCATCGGTTCGTTCCATCTTCCCACCTACGGGACCCTGCTGGTATTGGCAATCCTGGGCGGGATTTACACCGCCATCCGTTTGGGCCGTCGCGTCGGTCTGGACTCGGCACTGATCCTGGATTTTTGCACCTGGCTGATTCTCGTCGCGCTGGTTGGCGCGAAAGTCCTGATGATTCTGACCGATTGGACCTACTACCGCGCGAATCTGGGCGACATCTTCAGTTTCTCAACGCTCATGGCGGGCGGCGTCTTTTACGGCGGCTTCATCGCGGCGCTCTTCTTCACCGTCTGGTACGTGCGGGTGCAGAAACTATCCTTTTGGAAGCTCGCCGACGTGCTGGCGCCCGGCGTGGCTCTGGGCCAAAGCGTGGGACGGCTGGGATGCTTCAGCGCCGGGTGCGACTACGGCAGGCCCACCAATGCCCCGTGGGGCGTGGTTTTTACCAGTAACTTCGCGCATGAAGTTGGAGGGGTGCCATTGGGCGTGCGTTTGCATCCAGCTCAGCTTTACGAATCCCTCGCGACTTTCGTCATCTTTGGCTTGTTGTTGTGGTGGTTTCCCAGGAAAAGCAGGAACGGAGATGTCTTTCTTGCCTACGTCGGCCTCTATGCGATAGCGCGATTTTTCCTGGAATTCTTGCGCGGGGACGAAGACCGGGGATTTGTTTTTCATCACCTGCTCTCGACGTCCCAGTTCATCGCGCTGCTGGCGCTCGCGGGGATTGCCGCAGTGTTCATCTGGCGCCGAGTTCATCCGGTCGCGGCGCTAGACGGCGGTTCGGGAAGCGAGGACGACCCGCACGGCAGGCATACAGGCGAGTTGGCGCAGCAAGGCAAACTTGCGCCGGCACCGGCGGTTGCCGCTTCGACCGTCGCCAAACGCGCCAAGCGTTAAATTGAATTTCAGAATGAGGTGTAGGCCGTGGAAGAACAATCACCAATTGAAAGTAATCCGCAGGAATCAACGACGCCGGAAACCTCTCCTCCAGAGAGCCCAAAGGCTGCCCCAAAATCCAAGTTGGCCGTGGGGGCTTTGCTTGCCGTGGTGCTGGTCGTCGGTTTGTATTACGTGAACCGCTATTGGATTGCGCCCGCCGTAAGGGCGCAGTCAAAGGACGATGGGTCGCACCCCATGGCGCCGGCGTTCTCGCTGACCGACATTACCGGCAAACCGCTCAATCTGAGTGACTACAAAGGGAAAGTGGTGGTCCTCGATTTCTGGGCGACGTGGTGCGGGCCCTGCCGGATTGAGATTCCCGGCTTCATTGAATTGCAGAAGCGTTACGCCTCGCAAGGCTTCACGATGATTGGCATCTCCATGGACGATAGCCCCGAGCCCGTGGTGGACTTCACCAAGGAGTTGCAGATGAATTATCCTGTCGCTGTCGGCAACGACCGCTTGGGGGAGCTTTATGGGGGCATGCCCGGACTGCCCACCACCTTCATGATTGGCCGCGATGGCCGCATCTACGCGAAGCACGTTGGTGCCACGGACTCCAGTGTCTTTGAAACAGAAATTAAAGAGTTGCTGGCGGCCAGTCCGTCGGACGAAGCCACCGACTTCCATCGGGCGGGGCAAATCTATGCCGAGGAGAAGGTGGAGTTAGGCGACCCCGCCACCATTGATTCCGAAGTGCCGGGCCTTGATCTGACCAAACTCACGGCCGATCAGAAAGAAGCATTTAAAAAGTTATTGGAAGGCCAGCAATGCACCTGTGGCTGCAAGTTCAACTTGCTCAAATGTCGCCAGGTAGACCGAAACTGCTCCATCAGCAAGAAACTTGCTAAGGACCAGTTGGACGCATTCCTCAAGGTCAAGAGCACCGGCGTCGCCACCAAATAGTTCAATCCCTGATAACATAACAAGAGCCCTTGAGGGGGAAAAAGGAATTCAGGAGCGGGGATATACACGTCGAAGGAGCGGAACTTGGGTTACATGCGGATACTTCTGTGGAGCTGGGTGGTGGCGCTGATGTTCACGAGCTTGGGATGGGCTCAAAACCATACTCCCGTGGTGGAAGCACACGTGGTCCTGGCCACCGATGCGGGGCACGCCAACTCTCCCTTGAAACTCGCCGTGCTGGCGCAGGTGGCTGCCGGCTATCACATCAACGATCACAAGCCGACGCTGGATTACCTGATCCCCACCGAAATCAAGGTGGAACCCAGCGATCAATTCGCAGTGAAAAGCGTGGTGTACCCGAAAGGAACGCCTAAGAAGTTCGAGTTTTCGGATGTCCCGCTCTCCGTCTATGAAGGCCCCTTGGTCGTGGGTGCAGTGCTGCAAGCCGGAAAGGAAACGCCGCCAGGATCGTATACTTTGAAGGCCAAGTTCGCCTACCAGGCCTGCAATGACCACGCCTGCTTACCACCCACCAGCGTGCCACTCGCCGTAACGATAAAGATTGTGCCGTCCAACGTACCGTTGAAACCTGTGGAGACCGATGTCTTCCGACGAATCAAATTCGAATAACCCACCACCCCCTCCAGCGCACGAAGGGAAGCCTCGCAACCCCGTTGGGTTGTTGGTCCTGAGTCTCGTCCTGCTGGCAGCGCTGGTGTGGGCGATGGCTCCAAGCCGCGCCAAGTTCACGCCGGCTCCACTTCGCCCCGTGCCCGCGGGCTGCCCTCCCGCCACCGCTGACTTCGTCCCCACGGACGCTACCGAGGTTCCCGGCGTCGATTTGAGTTCATTTTCGAAAGCCCAGCGAAATCATATTCTCTATCGCCTGAATATGGAGCCCTGCCCTTGCAGTTGTAACACCAGCATCGCCGCGTGCCGGATTAGTCATCCCACTTGCCCGATTTGCAAGACTCTGGTGGAGAAAGTCGTCGCAGAGGAGCAGCAAGAGAAGTAGACGGAAGACGCGGGGCGGTATACGGTAGACAGGAAACGGTAGACGGAAGAGGCAGCAGACCGGAGGGCGGTTTCGGGATGTCCCCTGTTTTCTGTCCACCGTCTTCTGTCTACTATCTCTTCTATGCGCATTGGCGTCGTCTCCGACACCCACGGCTATTTTGATCCACACCTGCCGCAGCTCTTGCACGGCGTGGATGAGATCTTGCACGCCGGCGACGTGGGCTCAATGCCGGTGCTCGACCAACTCCGCGTCATCGCGCCCGTCGAAGCGGTGCGGGGCAATGTTGATGCGGCGGCCATGGGCCTCGCGCCCACGCTCACCCGGCGGTTTGGCGCCGTCGAAATCTATATGTTGCACGAGCTGCCCAAGCCCCAATCGGTACTCCGCGATTGGGCGCAAGCCGTCCCCCTGGAAGGGAAGCCGGCTGAGCACTGCCGCCGGTTTCTGGAAAACCTTCCCCATGACTGCCGAGTTGTAATTTTTGGGCACAGCCATGAGCCCTGCGCGTTGGTCCTTGGCGGCAAACTCTTCTTCAACCCGGGAAGCGCCGGCAAGAAACGTTTCTCGTTGCCACGCTGCTGCGGTTTGCTGGAAATCTCAGCGCAAGGCGTCCACGCGACTTTCTTGGGTTTGGAAAGGTATAATGAGGACTTACCGGAAGGCGTTTTGCTGCCGATCGGAGGAGCGTAAGCATGGAGAAACTGTTGAGGGTTTTGAAAGGCGCCACGGAAGTGCTCACGACAACAACAGCCGTGCTCGCCGCTGCCATCGTGGTGGTGGAAACCTATCAGATTCTGCGCAAGAAGTTGGATGCGGTCAAGGAACCGTGACAGCGTGAAAAGCGAGAAATCGCGGTCAAGTTTTGTACTTTGTATGCGCAATGGCGGCGCGGAGGATCTGGAAACGCGAAAGGTCTACGAACTGCTGCGCGATCCGCCGGCAGCGGAGGAAGTCTATGCGCGGGTAATCGACGAATCAGGAGAGGATTACTTATATTCCGTTGACTACTTCGTACCGGACCTCAAGTGCTCCGCCGCGCGGCGCAAGCGCGCCACTACGCGATCTCTCCCCAGTACCAGCATGACTTCAAACAAGCTCGGCGCCACGGCCTGGCCTGTCAGCGCCACGCGCGTAGCATTGATTAACAGTCCCGCCTTCACTCCTTGAGCTTCCGCCAGACTGCGCAAGGCTGCTTCCGTTCCGGCCAAATCAAACGGTTCGGTGGCGGCGAGCCGCTCCGCGAGCGCATCGAGAAGCGCTGATACCGCCGCATCTTTCCAATACTTTTTCACGGCCTCGGGATCGTAGGCAAAATCGTCCGTGAAAAAAGCACGGAACGCGCCGGCAAAGTCCTTGAGCGTGCGCGCACGTGACTGAAGCAAGAGGACCGCCTGCCTGAACGCATCCTCTTGCGGAGGCGCCGATTGCGACTCCCGTGACCCCTGCCCGGTGTCCCCTGCCCTGTGTCCTGTATCCCGAACCGAGAGTCCGGCCCCCGCCAACTCTTGCTCCACGAGCGGCAGCAGCCGTTCCACTGGCAGGTGGCGCACGTATTCGCTGTTCATCCACGCCAGCTTTTCGAGATCAAACACCGCATTCGATTTCGAAACACTGGTGAGATCAAAGTCGCGAACCATGTCCTCGATGGGCACAATTTCTTTCTGGCCGGGAGGCGTCCAGCCAAGTAGCGCCAGGAAATTGACCAACGCTTCCGGCAGCACTCCCTGCTCGCGATAGGCGCCCACCGCGGTGGCCCCATGCCGCTTCGACAGGCGTTGCTTGTCCGGCCCGAGGATCAGCGGCAGGTGGGCAAAGATCGGCACGGGCGCGCCCAGCGCCTGGTACATCAAAATTTGTTTCGGCGTATTGGAGATGTGGTCGGCGCCGCGAATCACGTGGCTGATGTGCAGGTCCAGATCGTCGGCCACCACACCCAGGTGATAGGTGGGATGACCGTCCGAGCGCAGGAGCACGAAGTCCTCGAGATCGCGGTGGTCGACTTCAAGGTGGCCGAAGACCAGGTCTTCAAAGCCGGTCTGGCCGGAATCGGGCACGCGGAAGCGCACGGCGGCGGAGCGGCCCTCCGCGCGCAGCCGGTCGCGGTCGGCGGGAGTAAGTCCGCGGCAGGCGCCGTCATATTTCCACGCGCGGCGCTCCGCCTCGGCCTTAGCGCGTTTGGCTTGGAGTTCCTCCGGGGTGCAGAAGCAGGGGTAGGCATGCCCCAAGCGCTCGAGATTCGCGGCCATTTCGCGGTAGCGGTCGAGGCGTTGGGACTGATAGATCGGGCCCTCATCCCAATTGAGGCCGAGCCATTGCAAACTTTCCAGGATGGCCGTGGTGAGTTCGGGCTTCGAGCGGTCAACGTCCGTATCTTCAATGCGGAGGACTAAAGTTCCGCCCACGTGACGCGCGAAGAGCCAATTGTAAAGCGCCGTGCGAGCCCCTCCCACATGCAGGTAGCCCGTAGGAGAGGGCGCAAAACGAACACGGATGTCGCTCATAATTTAGATCAGTCTTTCGCGGGGGTCTTCGGGCGAGTCGGCGCAGGAACCGATAACTCCGAAAGGTACTTCCCCAGAATCGAACCCACGGTGGCAAGCTGTACCAGGTCCGCCGCGGTAAAGTCGGGGCCCGGCGGATCGCCCGGACGAGCTTTGCGGCTGATTTGGATCACCCCAACAACCTTCCCCCCGACGATCATCGGCGAACTCATGATTTTCTGGATGGGCGCAGCCTTCTCTTCATCCGACAGGTTAACCGCTTCGAAAACCGTAGGGTGTTTATACGTCGGAAAATTGTTTACAATCTCGCCCCGCTTATCGCGAATGTTCTTGGCGGCCAGCGAGTGTGTGGTGGTTAGGGGAATAGCCCCAATGACCGCGAGTTTGACCGGATAGAGAAAATTCAGAACGCGGGCGTCGGGGAAAAGGCGCAAGATGGCAACCTCCTCCTTCTTGGCCTTAAAACCACCCGAGATGAGCACTGCCAGGCGGTTCAAATCCTGGTCCGTGGGAAGGGTTCCTGACTTTGGGAACTCGTCCACCAGCTTGGCCACAGCAAGGGCCAAATCCTTTTCCGCCATCCGCAATGCTCCGTTACCGATTCGAGCTAATCCGTCAATTATACTGGACGGGGTAACAGCAGGCAACGACGCATCCCAGCGCGAGATGAGTTTGCCAAACTGGGACGACTCGCGGTTCCATTGTCGGGAGTGCAGTGCAGGTTTCAGGGACACCACAAGTTAACCATGGAAGGCTGGCGTGAACCACTCAGAGCCAAAACGTGGCTCGCGCAGATCGCGGTTGCGCCTAATGGCAGAAAACGGGCGGTCCTGAAGCCGCGTGACCGTAGGGCGACCAGCTATGGTTCGGGCTGCAGTGGAAGCCGGCCCCGCTGCCTCCCTGCTGCCGCGGCGGCTGCGTCAAACGAGTGTAGTTTTGTTTGCCTACCTCGTCGCCCAGTTGGGACGAGCGCTGATAGTCGGCGAGCGCCTTCATGGATTGTCCCTGCGCCTCTTCCTCCGTGCCGCGATTGTTCCAGGCAAACGCCAACTTGGGATCCATCTGTAATCCGTCAGAATAGGCAGCGATTGCGTCTTGACGGCGGAGCAGGCTCGAGTAACCGACTCCCTCCCACCCGCGACGCCTGCGCAGCTTTACAGAGCGAAGCTTTAGAGTGCGGCAGCTTGCTGCCGCTTTCCGACTTTAGACATCTCTCGCCGCAACCGCTAAGGGGGGGGGGGGGGGGGGGGGGGGGGGGGGGTTGTGGGGGGGGGGGGGGGGGGGGGGGAGGGGGGGGGGGGGGGGGGGGGGGGGGGGGGGAGGGGGGGGGGGGGGGGGGGCTGCCGCCGGGGGGGGGGGGGGGGGGGGGGGCGGGGGAGAGTGTGGGGGGGGGGCGCGCCGCCTGGAGGGGGAGTAGTGGGGGGGGGAAAGGGTTCCCCCCCAAATTGTTTTTTTTTTTGGGGTTCGGGGGGGGGGGGGTGGGGGGGGGGGGGGGGGGGGGGGGGGGTAAACCCGCATTTTGGGGGGGTTGTGGGCCGGGGGGGGAATGGGCGGGGGAAGGCCAAAGATGTTGTGGGGGGGAAAAGAGAGGGGGGGGGGGGGCGGGAAAAAGAAAGGGGGCCCCAAAAGAGGGGGGGGGAAGGGGGGGGGGGGGGGAAGGGGATTTTTTTTTTTCTTTGGGGGGGGGCCCCCCGGCGCAGGGGGGAGAAACAGAGGGTTTGTTGGGGGGGGGGGAAAACCGGACATTCACAGCCATGGGGGGGGGGAAAAGCGGGGGCTTTGGGGGATTGGGAAACTCTTTTTATTTCTACCCCGAATTTTCGGGGGGTAGCAAAAAAGGAGACTGTACATGAACACCGCGACCGTTTAAAGATCAAGTGGCTGCCCCCTATTGTCCCGATCTGAACGACATCGAACGCACCGGAGACGGTTAAAGGCCAGCCTGCATCGAACTTCCTTTTCAACTCGCTGGACGGGTTGGTCGAAAATGTGCGCCAAGGCATTGAGGAACTGAACGCTACGGTCGTCACTAATTAAGAGCATTATTTAGTGTAGTCAACTTAGATTCGTTGCACTCCCCCGCCAGCAAGCTGGGTGGCCCGAAACCCCCATACTTCCATTCACCTCGAAGGCGGATACTCATTTCCCGGATCGAATGACCCCGTGAGCAAGCTCACGGCGAGGAAAGCGGCAGCAAGCTGCCGCACTCTAAAGCTGCGCATGCCCGACCGATTTGGAGTACAATTCGCGCCCATGCGTGATTGGCCGCACAGCCCGCTTCATTGTCTGGCTTATCCGGGGACGTATTGCGTGACCGGCGCCACCTATGAGAAACGACCGTTTTTCCGGGGCGTCCACCGTCTCGAATATCTCTCGGACTCCTTTCTCGCCGTCTGTGAAAAGCATCAGTGGAGCCTTCAGGCCTGGGCCGTCTTTCCCAATCACTATCACTTCGTCGCCGCATCGCCGGCTTCCGGCGCCACGTTGACCCCTTTTACTAAAGAGTTCCATTCCTTAACGGCTATTCAGGCAAATCGCTGGGACCAAGCGGTCGGCCGCCAAGTTTGGTATCAGTATTGGGAGACCGAGTTGACTTACCCCGCGTCGTACTTTGCGCGCTTGAGCTACGTTCACCGCAACGCTGTGCATCATGGAATCGTCCGCGAACCCTCTCTTTATGCCTGGTGTTCGGCAGGGTGGTTCGAGCGCCGCGCGGAAACTTCCTTCTACAAAAGAATCATGACCATGAAGATCGACCGGGTGAAGGTGGACGACGAATTCGAAGTAGACCCCGCGGACCTGTAACAACCCTGCGTACACCCCTCGATCACCCTGCGGAGCTTTAGAGCGCGAAGCTTTAGAGCGCGAAGCTTTAGAGTGCGAAGCTTTAGAGTGCGAAGCTTTAGAGTGCGGCAGCTTGCTGCCGCTTTTGCCCCAGCCAGCTTGCTGGCTGGCCCGAAATCCCCAGAGTTCCATTCTCCTCGAAGGCGGAAATTCATTTCCCGGATCGAATCACCCCGTGAGCATAGCTCGCGCGGAGGAAAGCGGCAGCAAGCTGCCGCACTCTAAAGCTGCGCAGTGAATGCCAGGCTATAAAACTCGCTCACACGGTTTTCAAGTCTTCCGGACGGACGGGCAGGCGACACAGGCGTTTTCCTGTGGCGGCGAATATGGCGTTGGCCACGGCCGGGGCTGTGGGCGGGACTCCGGACTCGCCGACACCGTCGCCCGGATCTTTTCCCCCTGGAACAATGTGAACTTCAATCTCGGGAGCATCCGCCATTCGCAGCACCCGATAGTCGTGAAAATTGCTTTGCTCGACGGCGCCTTCCTTGATGGTGATCTCGCCCGAGAGCACCGGCGTGAGCGCGTAGTTGATTCCGCCCTCGATGAGCGCAGCGACGCTATTGGGGTTAACCGCCAGGCCACAGTCGACCGCTGCCACCACCCGGTGGACACGCAGCGCGCCTGCTTGATCCACCGACACCTCGGCGACTTGGGCTATGTAACTGCCGCCAAATTGATAGGACGCAATGCCGCGGCCATGACCGGGCGCCGGCGGCTGCGCCCACCCGGACTTCTCGGCGGCGAGTTTCAGAACACCGCGCAGCTTTTGCGTATTCTCCGCTTGATCTGCTCGCAGGCTTTGCATGCGGAATTCATAAGGGTCAGCGCCGGCGGCGTGCGCGAGTTCGTCGATGAAGCATTCGATCGCGAACGCCTCGGCCGAGGAGGAGACCGAGCGCCACCATGCCCGGGGCACGACTGAATGGACCGGCGCGTAGTCGGAACGATAGCTCTGCGCCTGGTAGGGAAGCGTGTCGGTCGAATCCATTTCCTGAGAGGCAACGTGCTTCGGATCTTTCAGTGATTCGGGCGAATCGAAAACGGCGCGAATCGGCGTCGATACCGATCGCCACGACCAAGCGGTAATATTGCCGCGATCGTCCAGCGCGCCCGAGAGGCGATAGCGAAAGTACTGCCGGTAAAAATCGTGTCGAATATCGTCTTCGCGCGTCCAGACCGTTTGCACCGGGACCTTCATTTCCTTGGCCACCTGCCACGCCTCGGCAGCGTAATCCCACTGGTAGCGGCGTCCGAAGGAGCCTCCTGAAAACGTGGTGTGAACCGTGACGTGACCCGGCGGCACGCCCGAGAGCGCCGCGATTTCCGCTTGGGTAATTTCGGGAATCTGCGTGGGCGTCCAGACCTCGATGGTTCCGTCGCCGCGCACGTGCACCGTCGCGTTCATCGGCTCCATCGTGGCGTGGGCTTGGAAAGGCAGTTCGTATTCAGCCTCGACCCGCTTCTGCGCTCCTGCCAAAACCTTCCGAGCGTCGCCACGATCGACGGCCACCACAGTTGCTGGGCCTGCGGCTTGCTGCTGAAACGCCGTCCGCAGAGTTTCGGTGCTCTCTTGCGCCCCAGGTCCCTTGTTCCACGTAATTTTGAGCGCCTTTCGTCCTTCAATCGCCGCCCAGGTGGAGTCCGCTACCACGGCCATTCCACCGGCTACATGGATGTTGCGGCCATCTCCGGGTGTGACGGGCATGAAGCCGATGGCCGGAACACGGAAAACTCTCCGCACGCCGGGGATGGCTCTCGCCACGCTATCGTCGCAAGTGGCAAGTTCGCCGCCGAAGTGGGGGCAGCGCGCAATCA
>CAWEFC010000034.1:0-112124 GCA_963808085.1 uncultured Acidobacteriota bacterium | reverse complement strand
AGGTATCTCTGCAACGTTGACCGCAGCGCGTTGGGCAGTGCGCCGTTTTTGTTCCTTGCCATGAAATTCCCAGAAACGCCCGTAAATGGCTTTCAAAGCGAAAGTTGATTCGGAGGGTTTGAAGCCTTCACGCTTGGGAATCCTGCCCCTAAGAAGGGGAGGATGTTTGAGGAACTTCCAGAATGCATGACCGTTAATGTCCAAATGTCAAGTAATCAAGTATGGGTAGAACTACGCACAGCCACACAAACCATTGCGCGACCGTGTTCCAACTCCGTACCTTCGTTAACCATTTGATGGTGTAAGCAATGCCGGATGTGACCACCAAGAAAAACATACCTTGTGTAACCCATCCAAAGTCGCCATGAATGGAGGACGGCAGGCCATATAGGAAACCCCATATCAGGAAGAACGCCGCGCCTAGACCAACTAAGAACTCGCTTTGTCTGGTCAATCTTGCCATGCTGGGCGGCGATTATAACACCACCGCACCTTTTGCAATTATTCTTAAGACTGAGAGCTTCGGGCCAAAGATGTGCCCCTTGGAGACAGCCCGGAAGTCCGTATCCTCACGCACACCGGACAACAGATTGGATCTATCCGCGGAAATATTTAACGTACCGGGCAGGATTCCAGCGTTAGGTCCAGTGGCACGGCTACCCTGGAGATGTCCCCTCTCAGGCAGGATGCCCGCGCCCCCAGACGCACTTACACCAGCGTTACGGTATAGAAGCGCCCGGGGGCTTCCGGCGGGGACGTGAGGGTCCTGGCACTTCTGGCGGCCTCAACTTCCGCCGCGACGTAGTAATCCATCAGGGGCCCTGATGGATTCGGACAGCTAATCTCGCCTGTATAGGTTCGTCTTTGCACCAGGGTTAAAAGCGTAGACTTCCAACTTTCCGTCTCGTTAGAGCGCGTGAACAAGGCCACGCGCACCACCTCCGCCGGCCCGGGAACCACGGCGGAGACTCGCACCCGATCCCCTTCCCGCAGCACAGTCGGGCGCGTGGGAACGAAGGCCCGCGGCGCAGCGGCGGAGTCAGCCTTGCGCAGCGCCACAAAAGAACTCTCGACTTCCTGCGGCAATTCGCCCAGAAATTCCTTCATCGAGGCGCGAAGCCGATAGAGAGACAGGCGCTCATACTTGTTGTGCATCGAGGCAAGTTGCCCCAGGTCGTTCCGAGTGCTCACGATCTCCTGGTAGTCGAGGAAGACTTCCCTGACCATGGGCGCCATCTTCAGCCAGAGGGGCACACCTTCCTCCAGGATCATCTTGCGTCCCTCGTCGGCTTTATTTTGCTTCTTCAATTCCACCGCCTGCGTGAGCTTTTCATTCAGGTGGAAAGCCAGCGACCACGATTCCGAGTACGGCGTGAGAAATTCTACAAAACGGGTAAGGTAGTTCAGCCGCTCGCGCTCAGCGGGGCTCGTGGCGGCATCGGTCAACGCACGCAACTTGGTAGCTACTTCCGCCTGCGATTTCTTGATGCTGTCCGGCGGCTCGTAGCCACTCCAATACTGGAAGGCCTCGTCGTAGTCGCCAGTATATTCGTGGATTTCGCTGTGGCCATCTTTGATTTGCCCGGTCCAGGAAGATAGGATCAGCCGGTCCCGGTCCCGGTCCGTGTCCTCGAGCACCTTCGCGAGTTTCTGAGCGCGGGGTTCACGGGCCTGTGTCGAGGCGTAATCCATGAAAAACTTCGCCGGGGTTAGTTCCTTATCCCAGGAATATTTGGACTGGAAGCCCGCGTCGATGTCCATTATCCGGTGGCGCCAATGGATTCCCATCAGTCCTTGGCATCCGTATTTCTCTGCAAGATCCATGTCGCGAACGAAACGATTGACGTGCAACTGCGGGAGCCACATCGCAGGATCGTCTTCGAGCCACGGAATCGGCCAGCGCTCCCTACCTTCCAACTTGCCGTACTCTTCGCTGACCGGGTCCCACCCCAAATTGTCATTCAGGGAGGTAAAGATAATGTCCTCGGGGAGCGACTTGTGAAAATAGGAAAAATGCCGTACGACCCCTCCCCATCCCGAGAGCACCATGCGCTTGCCGGGGGCGTGACGTTTCAGAAAGTCGTGGGCTTGCTTGAAGGGCGTTACCGAGAGCGGGACGTTGGCCTTCTGGCTGGCCCAGTTCATCTCCTCGTCTTCCCATAGCCAGACGTAGTCTACTGTGGGGTAGGCTTCCAGCAGGTTCGCGAGCCGCGCTTCCAGAATATCCTTCGCGGCGACGGATTCCGGATCGATTCGCGGCCCCGGAATTTTGGGGTTGGGCGGCAGATAATGCGCCTCCGGCGGCGTCGCGCGGAAGATCTCGTCGGGAATCTGGTAGGGTTCGAAGCCAACGCCGGTTCTGATGCCAAGTTGTTGGGCGTAGCGGAAAGCTTCGCCCCACAGCTTCTGGGCGAACTCCTCATCCTCCCAACAGCTTCTTGCCTGCGTGGTGGCGTCGGCGCCAAAGACTTCACTGTCAAAGAAGTCCGGCGAACCCATGCCGAAGCGGGAAGTTCGCTCGGGCAAGTATCCCCAACGGTTGGTCGCGCTGGTGTCCGTGTAAGCCAGATGGCCCGCTCCGGCGTATTCGAAGGAAAGAAATGATTCGGTCCACTGCTCTGCCCCTGAGTACACATGTACGCCCAAAGTGTTAAATCGCATCCTAACCATGGCTTCCAGGTAGGCGCGCCAATCCTCGCGGTTGTAAACGCTGACGCAATTGAGGAAGTCCGGCCAGGGAACGAGCCCACGCACCTTGAAGCGCGGCTCGGCGCGCCAGGATTCGCCCGGGGGCGGGAGGTTCAGGCCTTGGCGCGAATCAAGCGGGTAGACGGGTCCATCCAGGCCAAAGAACGCGCCTTGGCGCTCGAGGAAATCGAATACCGCATAGAGAACCGCCTGCGAGGAGGCCCCCGTCAGCTCAACGCGCTCGCTGGCCGGGTGGGTGATTTCGTACGCTTCCGGGTGCTTGAAGCGGTCCTTTTCGACGCCGAGGGAAAATACAAAATGTCCGGCTGACGGCGTGGCGTCATCTTGAGCGGCCTCAACCAGACTGCTCGCCAATCCTAATTGCCGCAGTCCTCGCGCCAATTCGAGCGAAGCAAACTTTTGCTCGAAGGCGGATCCCGGCTGGCGAACGATCCAAACCACCTGTGAAGGGTTGAAGTTCGCCTTCATCTGAAGCGAGCCCGTTTGCCCGCCGGCCGGATTCCCTGCCCCGGGCCCTGCCGTAGCGGCCAGACTTAAAGCCGGAGCAGTGCCGGCACCGAAAGAACGCGCCCCCAAGCAGAGCGCTGAATCCCGCAGGAACCTGCGCCTGCCGATCGGTCTTTTTATACCCATTTGAAAACCCCTCATGAAACGCTCTTGGAGCGCGAGCATCTTCCCCGCCGCGACTGCCGGGGCCCCTGTGGTCTAGCGCTCATTCCCTGACGGCCAGTGCAACGCAGGGGCCACATGGAGGGATTTAGCCAAGGCTCCCGACTCCAGCTTCCGTGTCGCGTGTGCTGCGCCTCTGCCAAGTTCCATTTT
The DNA here is from genome assembly GCA_963808085.1 of uncultured Acidobacteriota bacterium. Classification (GTDB taxonomy): domain Bacteria; phylum Acidobacteriota; class Terriglobia; order UBA7540; family UBA7540; genus Bog-366. The sequence goes on along the minus strand of CAWEFC010000034.1, from coordinate 108,593 downwards.
GTCCCGCGGAGCGCATGACATACAATGCTGCCGTGACGATTGCCATTTTGAGTTCCGGAGAGATGACATGAGAAGACGGAGATTCTTAGCTTCCTCGCTGGCAGCATCGGCGTTTGCCGGGGTAACGGCGTCGGCGGGCGCAACGCCCCTGGGAGCCGTACCCGCAGACGCCGACCGCGAATACTACGAGTTACGAAAATACCATCTGCGCCGTGGCCCGCAGCAACAAACGATTGATGATTTCTATCGCGACGCCGCCATCCCGGCAATGAACCGCCTTGGGATCAAGCCGGTCGGCGTTTTCACCACGAGTATCGGCCCGGGAAGCCCCGCGCTCTACGTGGTGGCGCCCTACCCCTCAATCGAATCCGCTGTGATGATTCACGACCGCGTGGCGCGAGACCCGGAATATCTGAAGGCGGCGGCTGTTTACATGAATGCTCCCGCGACCGCACCTTCCTACATGCGCATGGAAACCTTTTTGCTCGCGGCCTTTGAGGGCATGCCGAAGTTGGAAGTACCGCCAGGCGCCGCCGAGAATCAGCCACGCATTTTTGAGCTTCGGACTTACGAGAGCCACAGCAGGAAGGCGGGCCGCACCAAGATCGGGATGTTCAATCGGGCCGAGATCGCCATCTTCCGGCGAACGGGTCTGCGGCCGGTATTCTTTGGCGAAACGATGGTGGGCTCAGGCATGCCCAGCCTCACCTACATGCTCACGTTCGCAAATATGGAAGAACGGACGCGCGCCTGGACCGCGTTCGGCGCCGACCCGGAGTGGAAGACCCTAAGCGCCAGGCCGGGCCTTACCGACCCCGAGATCGTCTCGAATATTAGTAACGTGATTCTGTCACCCACGGCGTATTCGCAGATTTGAGACTTTGATGTAACGGAATTTGCGAAGGTTTTGAGTGCGGCAGCTTGCTGCCGCTTTGGTATCCGCCAGCTTGCTGGCTGGGAATCGAGCATGTCTTTGAAATCCGGCGAGAGAGCTCGCGGGGGCAAAAGCGGCAGCAAGCTGCCGCACTCTAAAGCTCCCCAACGCACGCCTCGGGTGATGCGCTCGCCCGCGCTTCCGGCGCTGGGCGCCTACGGAGGTTGCCCCTACGACGCTTACCGCGTGCGCTTCTTCTTCCGCCCGGGGACGATGCGGGTATCATGTGAGGCCCAGGCAGCCAGGCGATACGAGCGGCTGTAACCTGCGGACAAATTAGCGATGGTCACTTTCACGGTCCCGCCCGCGTCGCACGAATAGGATTCCTCTGCCTGCTGCGCAAGGCTTGCACCTACGTGTTCGACGCGCACGTGGCTAAGATCCTCGATGTCCCGCAGCGCCGGGGCGAAGGCGAAGCGAATGTCGTCCCAAACGGTGATGTCGCCGGCGGGACGTCCCACCTCGTTCACTAGAAATAACTCATCAAGATGGCTGCATTCGAGGTAACGGAAATGTCCAATGTTATGGACCGGCGTGTACTGGCGCGATTGGATCAGCGGTGGCTCTCCGGCGGCCGGTAAAGGCGTTCCCTTGGAGAAGATGGGGTCGAAAACCACGGATTGGCCTCCGTCAGCTTCTCGCCACACCCCGAAGTGCCGCGTGAACCTGTCACGCACGATGTACCCGGCCTGGGCATCAGCCTGGATCGCCAAACCGATCGCGGTGGCGGAGCGCGTGTAGGCCGAGCGTTTTACGCGGCGACCGAAAACCTCGCGGAGAGTGCGCGCCACGATGGGAAGTTCGCTTCCGCCACCCGTGACGTAAAGGGCGTCAAGATGCTGCTGGTCCCGAGCCGATTCCAAAAAACCGGAAATGCCGAATCCATGCACCTCGAGCAGGTCTTCCGTGGCGTGCAAGGTCTCGCGGACCAGCGTGTGGGAGCGCGCATAGAAGTCGGCCACGGAGATCGAGACCTGCGGCCAGCCGTCACGCACCGCGCCGAGATCGACGGAGATATGCCGGGAATTCGGGTGCAGGCTTTCCTTTTGCGCGCGGCACTCCTCGTGAAGGCGGAATATCTCCGCCTGCGTCAGGCTGTCGCGATCGGCTGCGCTGATTCCCGCCGAGTCGAGAGCCAATTCGGCAAGAATTTCATCAAAATCGTCCCCGCCCAGCGCGCTGATCCCCTCCGAGGCAATAACATGCTGCTCGCTCTCATCGAATTCAACCAGGGAGGCATCGAAGGTTCCGCCTCCCAAGTCGTAGACGAGGATGTGGCCCTTGGCGTCTTTCGGGCGCGATGTGCGGTCTCGATGTCCAAACTCGATGCTCGCCGCGGAAGGTTCGTTCAGAAGCCCCATAACCTGAAAACCGGCTTGCCGAAACGCCTCGGCCGTCAAAAATCGTTGATTGCCGTTGGCGTTCGCCGGGACCCCCAGCATCACTTCGAGCTGGCTTGCCTCCCGCGTCGGCAGGTTCGAGTGCTCGAGCAAATTCGTTCGCAAGGCCGAGCATAGTTCGCCCAGTAATTGCAGCATGGGGACAGTCTGGGTGGAAATCTGAACCAGGGATTGGGGGCCGGCCCCTTCCAGCGCTCGCTTGAGCGACCTCACCACCGTCCAGCCAGGCTCTTCTTGGGCTGCCCAAGCCTCCCACCCGTAAACGCGCTGCTCGTCCTTCACCGCAACCAGTGGAGGGAACCAATCGCGCGCCGATCCGTCCGGAGCCGCGAATGACACCACCGGGTAGTTGCCGCGGTCGACAAAGGCAACAATAATTCGCGTCGTGCCAAAATCAATTCCCAGTTTCATGGTTTATCTCGCAGGGAATGATTATAGCAGGAGCGCTGGGAGCGCGGGCATCCTGCACGCCAAAGCGGGAGCGTCCCGCTCCCGCCGAGAGACCAATTAGCGGCGGGGCAAGAACCAAAGCAGGCGTCGAATAACACGTCAAATAACAGGTCAAATAACAGCAAAGAGCGGGCAGGATGCCCGCGCTCCCACGCTGCGTTCCCCAAACTTCGCAGGAAGAATCTGGGTGATGCTAGTGAACATTCTCATAAGCAATGTTCAGGATGGGATACTTCCTCCAGTCTTTGTAGTCGAAGTGCCACCACTCATCATCGTAAACCCTGAAGCCTTCGTCCTCCATGGCGTGACGCAGCAGGGCGCGGTCCCAGCGCTCGAGCGAACTTCCGCCGGGATAAAAAGGATAAGCGCGCTCCGTCATTTCATCGTAGGTGCTGACCATGGGCACGGCGGCGCCGGTCTTCAGGTCATACATCGTAAGGTCGACGGCGCAGCCACGATTGTGGCGCGAACCTTGTGAAGGGTCGGCGACAAAGATGTGGTCCGGGTCGGGCACGGCATCCCAGAACATCTTGGTGACGTACCATGGCCGGTAGGCATCATGGATCATCAGCCCGAAACCGAGCCTGTGTAGTTTCTGGTTGGCCCGCACGACCGCTTCGGCCGCGGGCCGCTGCATGAACGCTCGAGCTTGCTGATACATGGGACTGCTCAGAAAGTTGCGCGTCGTGGCGTAACGAATGTCGAGCTTGATGGTGGGGTCAAGCTTCACTAACTCAACCAGGTCGGGTTGCAGAAAGTCACCGCTTTCCGCCGGGGGATGCGCGGCCAAGGCATCGCGCCGAAGTTCATCGACGGGCTTCAGCGGCTGAACATGGAACACGCCGCCGCTAATGTTACCGCCTGCACGGCGTTTGAATTCCACGTAGCCGATCTTCACTCCCGTTACCGCGCCGTTCGCATCGCGCTCGAACGTGGCGCGCTCATGGTCGTAGAGCCCGTAATCGGGAAACTGAAAAACATCGCGCGACACCTGTGCAAGCGGGGCGTACTCGTACCACTCGATCAGCACCTCCAAATGGCCGTCCTTCTCCAAAACGTATAGCGTGTCGTAATCCCAGCCGTACTCTCCGATGAGGTCGTCGAATGCCTGCGGTGGCGGCGCGGGCCGAGGCGATTCAGTGGCGGCCAGCTTGGTCGACTCGATCTGGACGGTGTGATCGAAAACTTTAACGGGATCTCCGTACGCCAGCCGGTCGTCCACAATGAGGTTGTTGGCGAGACTGCGGAGCTCCGTCTGGAAGCCGCCGCGGGAGCGCTGGAGGAAGAGCCGGCCCTCGTGCTCGTCGAGTTCGATAGCGTCCGGTCCTCGCCCGTAGCGGCTTGCCAGGCGGCGCGCCAGGCTTGGGTCCACTGGCGTTGTCAGTTCCACAGCAGGAAGGGTCTTGTGATCCCGCGCCGCCAGCATCAGCTTGAGCGCCTCGGTCACGATGTGGTCGGTTACCGCGTTGCTGCTATCCATCGTCGCCACCGCGACCGCGCCGAGTTTGTCGTCGGGGAGGGCGTCAAGAGAAGTGGCAAAACCGTAAATCGCGCCGTCGTGCCCCACCATGCGATGGCCATCAAGTTTGCCCAGGGCGAAGCCTATGCCGAAGCGACCGGGCTTAGCCGTAGTGGAAAACTGGGGTGTCCACATTTCATCGAGCGTTGCCTTGCTCACCACGGGGCCGCTCGGTCCCCTGCCGCCCGCGAAGAGAACGCTCTCGAACCGGGCCAAATCTGTGACCGTGGTGTAGAGGCTGCCGGCAGGGAAAATTCCAATCTCGAAGGTTGGAGCCGGAAAAACACGACCATCGTAAGTCCAGATATCAGCTTTGGCCAGGCTCGCGGTAAGGTCCGGCGTGGGCTCAAACCCACTCGTGTGAAGGCCCATGGGTTCCAGGACCGCGCTTTTCAGATACGGGGCAAACGCCTGGCCGGCGCGCTGCTGAAGAATGTAGCCAACTACGGTAATCCCAGCGTTGGAATACTTGGTGTGGACCCCCGGCGCGTATACCAGCGAGGTCTCGTTCAGCGAGTGCACCACCTCCGCGAGGCCGGGCGGATGAGAGTCGAAATAGTGGCCCACCGGCGGCTCGCGAACCAGCCCCGAGCGGTGCGACATCAGCTCCCGCAGGGTGATGGGCTTGCCAAAGGGATCGTTGGGGTGGAAGTCTGGGACGTAATTGGTGACAGGAGCATCAAGACTTAGCTTGCCCTGCTCGACAAGCTGCATGATTCCGATGTCGGTAAAAAGTTTGGACACGGAACCGACACGATAAACCGTCCCCGCGGTGGCATCGACTTTGTGTGCGGGGTCGGCAGATCCGAAGCCCTGCGCCCAAACGACTTTCTGGTCATCAACCAAGGCGACCGCAATTGAAGGAATTCCCTTCTCCTCAAGCTCGTGCTGGATGAGCGGAGTGAGAGACTGAACCACTTCGGCGTATTCGCCGCTGGGGGCCACATTTGCTGAGCTCGGGGGGACTGCGAGCAACTGCCGCAGGCTGCCGTGGATCGAGACCCAACCCATCAACGCCAGGCCAGCGGCCAACATGAAGAATGTAGTTTTCCGTCTTACGCCAAGAGCCATTACGCCTCCTCGGAGTGGCCAAAAGCCCGAACGCCCCGACTCGTTCCTCGCGGGCGATTCAATTTAATTGGGAAACCCCTTCGAATAATACACGAGCGAAGGTGTCGCGTCCAAACAGACTCGCGCTTATCGGCTTCCCTTCTCAAATCGGAAGTTCAGGATGCGACCGCTATTGAGGACAAACCCTGTTACGTGATGTGCGGGGTCGCGGACAAAATGCAGAATGCCTAGCTCGCTCGTGAACAGGTCGGGCACTTCGAGCACGAGCGTGTCAGGCAGGTTATTGAGTCGGCGCAGGACCAGTTTGTCGCTTTCCACACGAAAACGGTAAAGCGCGTCGATCTCTTCACTGTGATACGTTCCGGCGTATTCGGCAAGCCTCACTGTTGATGGCGTAAAGGGCGGCAGTTTGGTAAACAGAGTCGGCTTTCCGCCTTCCCTTGTCACCGCCAGCTCGATCTGGCTTTCAGGGCCGGGCTTAAATACAAACTCCAACGGCGAGTCTTCCAGCCGAAAACGGTCTTCGGCAAGAGGGGTCAACTGGCGCGCGGCCCCTTCTCCTTCGGAAGCCAGTTGCAGCCTGCCATCTTTGACCACAATTTTGTCAATTTGATCTGCGTCGGAATCAAGGTACACGCCAGCCTTGTCCTTGAGTTGATCCTCCGTAAGCTGCACGGGCTTTACTTCCGGTTTGGCCGGCTCCGGCTGCATTTTGTCGCCAAGGTAAATGCCGGCCACCTTTTGGGCGAGATCCGAAGGGTTAGCTGTCCCAACGTTGCACAGGACAGCCGAGGTGAAGTGTTGCTCGGGGAATCGGATCATGTCGCTGCGATAACCCGCGTCGGCTCCGGCGTGATCGACCACCGGCAGACCTCTGTAGGTTGTAACGTTCAGTCCAGAAGCGTACTTGAGAACCTCCCCGTTATTGAGTTTCCCCACCTTCAGCATCTCTTCCAATAGAGGTGTGCCGCCCACGCGCGGGTTGTAGAAGTTCTCATCCCACCTCTGGAGGTCCTCGACGGTGGTCAGCAAACTGGTGGCGCCCACCGTGTCAAAATTAGTGATGCTAATTTCGAAAGTGCCGCCTGCCGGGACGTACCCAATCGCCATACCTTTGACCAATTCGGCGTGATTATCACGAAAGTGGGTATGGTCCATGCCGAGGGGCTCAAAGATGTGGTGCGTGGTGTAATCGCGCAGAGACTCGCCGCTCACGCGCTTCACGATTTCACCCAGCAGCGTATACCCCGTGTTGCAGTACGTGTAGCGGGATCCCGGAGGAAAATTCAGCGCTTTCTGGCGAGCAATCAGAGTGAGCACATCGTTGTTCGTGATCAGATCAAGGGAATATCGCCAACCTGCAATTTCCAGCAAGTCCCACTGGTCGCGTAGTCCGCTGGTGTGGTGAATAAGTTCGCGAATGGTGATGGGGACGCCGAAATCGGGCAATTCCGGAATGTATTTCCGCGCCGGGTCGTCGAGCGAAAGCTTGCCTTCCAGGCTCAGCATTTCCACCGAAGCCGCCGTAAACTGTTTCGACATCGAGGCGACGTGGAAGACGGTCGAGGGTTCGATGCGCGCGTCGTGGTCAAGATCAGCCATCCCGTAGCCATGCAAGTAAACGGTCCGGCCGTCGCGGTACACACCTACTGCGCAGCCAGGAGAGTTGTAGTTGTCCCACTTGGCGAAAACCTTGTCGACGCGAGAGGAGATGTCCTCCGGCTTCAGCTTCGGCGCCTCTTGCGCGGGCATCACAGCCGCAGCGAGGAACGTCAACATCAGCAACACCAAGGCGATTGTGCGCATAACGGTGAACCCCAATCTTCATCCGATTTGCTTGCGTGGCAGGGTGCGCCCGCGCTCTTTGTGTGAGCCAGTTAGCTACGCGCGTTTTCTCCCGACTGCGGAGATCCAACCGTTTTCGTACTCCTCAGACACCTGAACATCGCAAAAGCCTACCTGAGAGAATAATTCCCAGTGCTCGCTGACGGTAAGATGCGCGTAGTTTATTATCCCACGTAGTCGTTCCAACCTTTGGAGCAGACGGTGATATTTGCCGCCTTTATAAGCTTCGGCAATGATGATAAGTGCCCCGCCAGGTTTCAGCACGCGCAGGATTCCTTGCATATCGGCGTTCAAGTTGGGCCAATAATAATGCGTTTCCACGGCGGTCGCGAGATCGAACATCTGGCTGGGGAATGGCAAGTGCGATACGGAGCCGAGCAGGATTTCAACCCGCCGCGCCCCGATCAGTTTACGATTTGCGCTTCGCGACGCGACAACACTCGATTCCGAGTAATCGATCCCATACGTTTTTCCCTCGTTAGCCTTTGCGGCCAGCCTCGCGACGGTCATTCCGCCACCGCATCCCACATCGAGAACTGTGTCGTGGCTCCCAATCGAAATATGGGTCAATCCCCGCTCCGTCACCTTGGAGTGACGACGATTCATGCTCCAAAGATTGATTTTGCCGAGCCAGCCGCTTGGCCTGTGGCACTGATTCAGTAACGCGCTTTGGAGGCTCATGACCTTGCTAGTTACCTAAAATCCCCGCTGACTAGTCGCGATTTTAGTGGAAGCAGCCGGCAACAATCAACATTCTCGACTATCGATTGGGATTGACACCGAGTCGACGTTCAGTGTATTTGTCCTTTTCCCTCAGGGATCAAAGGTCAGTGCCGAGCGCACGCGTCCGGCTTCCCTCTGCCGAATTCGGCGCTAATTCGTTGCCTTCGGCCGAGCGATTCGGTCGGATCGGAACGAAGTTCTCGCGAACGTGGTTAGCCGAAAGGCTGAAGCCTCCCCGTGCCGATGGGGGAGAATTGAGGAGGAACTTCCGTGGATTGTTTAATCAAGAATTCTCGCTGCGCCCGCCGCATCGCCTTGGCGGTAACCCTCACTCTGCTCGTAGGCCTCGATCTTCACGGGCAATTGCCGCCTGAGAAGGCCAGTCGTATTGACGCCATCGCCGCGAAGGTACTGGATGAAACCAGCGCTCCGAGCGTTTCGCTGGCGGTTGTTAAGGATGGCAAAATCGCCTACGTCCATGCCTACGGGGATGCCAGCGTGGATCCTGCCAGTCCCGCGCGCCTCGAGTTGCGATACAAAATCGGATCGGTCAGCAAACAATTCATGGGCATGGCGATTCTACTGCTCGTCCAAGACGGCAAGCTCTCGCTTAACGACGCGGTTGGGGAGTACCTGCCGACCCTGACGCGGGCCAACGACATTACCATCCGGCAATTGCTGACACACACTTCGGGCTATCAGGATTTCTACCCCCTCGATTATGTGGCGCCGTTCATGACCCAACAGGTCACCGCCGACGACATCATCGATCGTTGGGCCCGCAAGCCCCTCGATTTCGAACCTGGCACCGCGTGGCAATACAGCAATACCAACTTCGTCGTCGCCGGGAAGATTGTGGAGAAAGTAAGCGGCACAACACTGATGGCCTTTCTGAGAGAACGCATTTTCCGTCCGCTCGGCATGGAGACCCCCATCGACCTCGATCATGAGCCGCTCGCGGATTCCGACGCCAAAGGGTACACGCGGTTTGGGCACGGACCGATTCGGCCTGCCCAGCCCGAGGCTCCGGGATGGCTCTTCGGCGCGGGAGAGTTGGCGATGACGGCGCGCGATCTGGCCTTGTGGGACCTCGGATTGATCGGGGGCAAACTCCTGAAGCCGCCTCTGATGGCGGAGATGATCAAGCCGGTCTTCCTGAAGAACGGCGCACCCACGAATTACGCATTAGGGATTGATATTTCCGACGCCGATGGCCACCCGCGCCTGCAACATGGCGGGGCAGTCGCCGGTTACGTCAGTTCGAACACCATCTGGTTGGATCAGGGAGCGGCGGTTGCGGTCTTGTGCAACCTCGATGGCTCGGGCGCACCAGGCTCCATTACTCGGCAAGTCGGGCCTCTGCTACTGGCCGAGATCGCGGATCCCAACGCCGCCTCGCAGCTCGACCAGGCGCGACGGATTTTCAGCCAGTTGCAGGGGGGGACGATCGACCGCTCGCTGATAACCTCTGATGCCAGTTTCTACTTCACCCCGCAGGTCCTGGCCGATGCGGCGAGCAGCCTCAAACCGCTGGGGGCGCCGGAAAGCTTCGAGCAAACAAACATGAGTTTGCGCGGAGGGATGACCGCGCGGAACTTTCAAATAAAGTTTTCCGGCGGGACAGTCCTGCGCTTGAGTACTTACTCTGTTGATGACGGAAAGTTCGCGCAGTATTTAATTCAGTGAATCGGCCCTATTGGACGTCGGTCACCTTGCCGTTAAAGAACGTGACCTTCAAGTCCTTATAAACGTATATTTTCTTCGCTCCCAAGTCGACGCGCTTTTCCGGCTGGCCAAGAGCCGCGATGACCTGGTCAATGGTCTGTCCCTTCTCGATTGTGGCGGGCTGGGCCGGGGCCGGTGCGGGCTGCTCTGGTTCCGGTTGAGGGGGAGGTTGGGGCTGAGCAACGGGTTGGCTAGGCTGGGCAACTGGCGCAGAGCCCTCCAGAGCAAACAGTTGACCGATCGTGTCTTCAACATCCGGGACGCTGGCCTTGGCCAGGTAGCCCTTGGCAAACTGAAACACGACCTCCGATTTGTACGACGCCGAAGTAATTCCAGCGTTGCAAGCATCACATTCCACAATGTGGAACCCAACCTTGTCATCCTTCAAGTTGATATCGATCTTCGTGCCGTAGACCTTCTCCCCCACCACGAACGCACGTGAGTTCACTCCCGAGACGGGCATGGACACGCCACGGAGGATACCGGCGCCAATGTCAGCCTTTTTCGTGGGCGGGCGCAGAACTCCATCCATATAAACGCACGGGGCTTCGGCCAAACTCTTCAAGGGCACACCCAGGATCCCGGCCTTCTGAACAACCAGCACGGTTCCTGTGACGAGGACCTCAAGCCCGTTCGCTCCCTTACCGATCTTTGCCAACTTGTATTGCGCCTCGAGTTGCTCTTGCAGGGAAGGTGGCGGAGGTTGTTGCGCAAGGGCCACAGCCGCCGCGAAAAGGCCGCCAACTGTGTAAGCAACCGCTATTGCGATTTTCTGCCTCATCCTGTATTCCTCCTGCACCCTCACATGGTCTCGGCCTGCACCTCTTGCTGAACTTGCCCCTCCGCCAAGGTCCCTTGCTTGTCTTGCTGTTGCAGCCTCCCGTCGATGTTCGCGTCGGGGGCTGGAGGCGGAATCTCACCCGGCGTCGTCGATGGATCGGTAGCGGCGGGAATGCCGCCCCCGCCCTTATTGCTCGCCAAGGTGTCCAGCCCGGCATCAACCTGTTCGCGGAAGGTATTGTGCATTTCTTGCAAGTCACTGACTCCCACGGAGGCGGTTGTACCAGCGGCACAATCCTGCGGCTTGCTGCTCAGGACCTTGACGTGCACACTGTTGTCTTCTCCCGGCGCGTCATCGACGCGGTTAATAACGTCCCCACCGGTTAGCTCGCATTCCGGCCCCTCGCCGGTGGCAACATTGAGATTATTATCCACCACAAAGTACCGATGAGCGGGACTCATCGCGTCCGGGGGAGCCTCTGGGGCGTCCGGCGGCGCCCCGCCCGGCTGGGGGGCTTCTTTTTGCTCATCCGAGATATCCGCGCGGACCTCTCCCTCCAGGTCACTTTTCACCTGTGGGCTTATGGGAGTTCCGCCTGAACCTAGCCCGCCCGGAGCGCCGCCTGGAGCACCGCCTGGGGCGCCCATGTAAGCGTTCCGTAGCGTTCCCGCAAGCGCGCTATCGGTTAGCCACGCCGGCGCCGAAGCGTACGAGGACGAAGGTTGGAAATAGCTGCTTGAGGATGCCGCCCAAGGCTCCTGCTGCCAACCCCATTGGTAGCGCACAGGGGCAGGCCAGGGCCCGTAAGCGTAGTTATAGAATCCCTGATGGTAGTAGTGGCCGGGAACATACTGGTCATAGTGCATGTTGCCGTACGTGCGGTCGCGGTAGACGCGAGCGTAGGAATGACCGTTCATCCAGTAGGTCCGCTGATTGTAAGTCCGGCCATTGCGGCTTAAATAAGGTCGTTCCATGTAGCCTTGGTGCGGCCCCATGCCCACCAGGCGCCGGCCATTGTTTTCGGTCACAATCGTGCGCTCGCCGCGCAGCCCATGATTAATTTGGAGGCCCGGGGCGTGGATCGAAGCGATCTGGCCATTCGGGTGGAAAGTCGCCGCCCTTCCGTCGCGCAAGGTGACTTGTTCCACGCTCCCATTGGGACGCACTTGCATTCGCGCGCCACTATTGGTCTGAATAACGTGGTGGCCGTTCGGAAGGGTAGATAGCTGCCCATTGGGCAACGGCCTGCTGTTGACTCCACCCATCCCCCGGCGGTTTTGGTTCAACGCCTGAATACGCTGCTGCGACTCTCGGGGCGGAACGACCCTGGGCGGAATGGAGTGCGCCACGGGTTGCGGCTGGCCCACTGGGCGGCGTTGCACGGGTTGGACCACCGGTCGCGGCTGAACCGTACGCGGTTGCACGGCGGGCCGGGGTTGAACCGTTGTGCGCGGTTGTACCGTCTGGGGCATCGTCCTCTGGGGGATCGGTCTCACCGGCTGGACGGTCCGCTGCTGGACCATGGGCCTCTGCTGGACGGGTTGGCGCAGTGGAACCACCGTCCTCTGCTGAAGGGGTTGGCCGGGCCGGATTGGCTGGACGGGCCGGGTCGGCCGTTGGGTCGGCTGCTGCGTCGGCTTCACCTGGGGGAGGCCGCTTCCCTCCGGAACTCGTCGGGGAGGCGGCGTCTGCTGCGCCCCAGCGAGCGCGAAAGAAGACACGATCAGGACCATGACGACGGACGGAACGTGCAGAAATCGTTTGATTGGCATTTGGAAGGCCTCCACAATCTCGTGTTCGCCCAAGTTATTTCTCTGACGCTTGACAGTCAAACCGAGCAAAAGTAAGAAATCCCCGAGATCTTACCTGAGTGGAATTCATCTTCAGCCCAAGACTTCGCATGTCCCAACGCAAATGTAGAGCCGGGCTTTAGCCCGGCAAGTCCCGCCTGAGGCCCGGCTTCGCCCCCGCAAGTTGCCTGAGGCCCAGCCTCAGCCCGGCAAGTGCCGCCGGAAGAACGGCCTTACAGGTAAGCACATTTTCCCGACGTCACAGGTGCGCCGGCTTTGGCCCGGCATGTGCCGACCCTCCCCCGCGCGCAGGGAAGGTTCGATAAGTCGGCGCTATAGATATACTGGTCTGCCCAGATATTTTCTCATAAACCGCCGGCTCGAAGAACCAAATCTTGCCAACCCGCGGTCCGCCCTAATTGGGATACCCGGTTCGTACCATAAGCCTTTAAATGATTTCAATTCCCATTATAGCCCGAGGTTCGTTCCGTGGGGGATTTTTTGGGGGGATGCAACAATAAGCCATCTGGGACGGTGGACGCGCGACGACTGGGACACGACTAGAACCGCGTGGCTAGGGACGAACGTGGCTGTCTCGCCGGGTCAGCTTTACGGACTATTTGTCAAGAAAACGCGCCGGGTCCCAGCCCTGCGGCTTGGGGGAGACACGGACCCGTGCTGCCATTTCTTCGAACCCGCCTCCGAATTGGTCTGGCTTTCTGAAGTGGGACACGGACTCTCCGATACTGCGAACGTCGAGCGGGGCCTGATGGTCGACTCCCAATCCGTGGGCGCGACTGGGAGTCGCGGTGACAGGCACCCCTCAGGTTGAATGCAACGTGAGTTGCGGCGGAGTCGGCCCTACCTCGCGAACGAATTCCCCGTCCTGAATTCCGGTCGGCATTCCAGTCCCCGGTTCTTAGGTCAGGTGCATGATTTCCGCCCGCTGTTCGTTTTGCAGGAATGGGCAGGTGTTAACCGCCGTGTCCAGAGTTGCTTTCAGGACTTGTCCCTGGGCGGAAATCAGGACGCTGAGGATGAAGCCGCCGCCGCCAACGATCACCGCAGCGATCACACCGAGGATCAGCGAGGCCGCCCCCATCATCGAGGATGCGCCACTCATCCCCAGCAGAAACAAGATGACGCCCGCAACAATCGCGATGATTTTGACCGCCTCCGCCATGGTCGTAATAGCTTTAGCTACCCGGTAGGCATTGGAGTATCGGGTCATAAACGGTGTCCAGTTAACGGTGTTGGGTGTTGCCAGGCCTGCGAGCGTTGTTGACACAGGTCTCCTTTTTCGATCAACTCACGGTCAGCGTGAGAGTCATGCTATGCGTCAAGGCGGAGGATCCCGAGCCTGCGGCGCCCGTTACTGTAATCGTATAACCTCCAGCCGGAGTTCCGGGGTTAGGCGCGGGACCCCCGCCGCCGCCACCACCCCCGCCGCCGCATTCTGTGAGCGCCAGAGCCAGAAGCAATCCCGCAGCGAGCAGGGCTAAGGTGGATTGCCATCGGTTCACACCGGGTTGGTTTCGTCGCCGGATGGCCCATGCCAGTGCGGCCAGAACCAGGGCGAGCATCACTAGACCCGTGTGTCCGGGCAATAAGGGCCCGACCGGCGGAAGCTGTCGAGACCGTGGGGCACTGAGCGACGGTGCGGTGGTAGTTACCGTGACAGTAAGGTTCGTCGCAGAACTGCCTGGGGTCACCGAACTGGGGGAGACCGTGCAAGTTGCCTCAGACGGAGCCCCGGTACATGTGAAGTTCACACTTTGGTTGAATCCCCCTAGCCCCCCAACGCTCACCGTGTAAGCGGCCGGTGAACCGGGCGCGACTGTGAGCGACGTTGCTGAACCGGGCGATGCGGCCAGAGTGAAGTCCTGACCGGTTCCGCTCAGTGTGGCGCTGTGCGGGCTTCCGGGGGCATTGTCGGTGATTGCGATGCTTCCCGTTCGCGTGCCGCCAGCCGTGGGGTTGAAAGTAACAGTGATTGTGCAGTTTCCAGCGATCGCGATGGCCGCAGGAGATGTCGGACAATTATTCGACTGGGAAAAGTCGCCCATCACCGCCACCCCGCTGATGACCAGTGGAGCGGCACCGGGATCGCCCACCGTCAGTGTCTGGGCACTGCTGGCGGTCCCCACAATGGTAGCCGGGAAGCTCAGGCTGGACTGGAGCGTCACGCTGGGGCGCGGTAAGGGGAAGGTCACAAGGCTTGAGCGGTTCGCAGCCTTGTCATCCGCGAAGGCGTACACGACAGGGTTCTTGCTCGCATCCACTTGGAGTGGGGTTGTATAGGCTTGAAAATTCGTCCCATTTAGAGAATAAAAAAGGTCCTTGACGCCGGAACCAGTATCGGTCGCAGTAATCGTCACGGTCGTGGTAGGTCCCTGAACCGTGTCGCTAATCGAAACTACGGGCGGAGTCGTATCGTTTGCGGCGGCTCCTGACAGATTAACCGTGGGACTTACGGTGGTCGCAAAAGACCCATCTTTGTTCGTATCGACAAGAAGCGGTCCGATGGTGCCCGACTGGAATTGTATTTTGGCGGCCAGACTCGATGGCTGGCTGACATCAACATAACGGATGGCTTGCGAAGTTAGGCTGGGCGTCCCTACGGTGACCGTGATCGCTAGAGGGGTCGTCGTCGTGTTGAGCGCGACGGTATACTCTCCGCTAGGGGGCATTATAGCCTTATTCGCATTCTCTCCGAGCGTGTATGTCGTCACGTTGGGAACCGTTCCATAAACCTCGCCAGAAATGAGTGCTGTGCTGTTCCCAAGAGTGTCCGAAATGACAACGTTGTCAGCTCCGACTATCGTCAAGTAATCGGCAGTTTGAAATGCGGGGGAAGAGTCGGCCTGTCGCTGCGAGACCGACTTCAAAGCCTGTGCCTCCGCGACAGGAGGTAATCCCAGTAAGGTCAATACCTCGTCCTGGACCGCACTATTCTGAAGCAACCCAATGTGACTCACATTGAAGTCGCCAAGAATCGATGCAGAGGGATAGACAAATGGCACAATCTGCGCGGAGGAACTTGAACTATTGCTGCTCATAACACCCGTCGCGCTCAACGTAGGTACCGTTCCGTCCCCATCGATGAAAGACACCGCAAACAGATTTATTGGATTGCAGCTCATCGATTCAAGTAGGTTGTCCAAGATGCAAACCGGAAAGCTAACAGGGGAGACTTGGCCGATTGTTTGCGCCGTGCTCTGGACTCCGTACAACTGGTAGTAGCTGACACCGCTGGAATCTGAACTCCAGTCGTCCTCTCCGCCCACCGGAGATGAATAGTTGTGAAAGGTTTGGGTCGACGTCCCGGGATAAAAATATTGGGTCCCGTTGTCGAGCCCGAAGTTGTGGTCCATTGCGCTTATGAATTCCTTATAACCGTATACCTCGTCGGAGATACCATTCGAATTCCAATCCCATCCCTGCTCGGCAAAGGGAAGGCCCCCGAGATTGAAGTATACCTCGCTCGGGAGCAGCTCGTGGACCCCGGTCATCGATCCGGCGATGTGCTCGAACGTGTCATCTAATATCCCGAAAGGCAAAGGCGACTGTCCGACGGCAAGAGCCTGCACGGCCATCGGGGCACCCAGCCAAGGAGTGGCAATTGTGATTAGGGCGTTTGTGTAATGGTTAGGATCGTATTCGAGGATGAACCGTCGGGCGACGAGTCCGCCCATACTGTGAGCCACAAGGTTAATCTTTGCTCCCGGGTAGAACTTCTGGACGCAGCCCACGTAGTCTGCCAACTCCGCAGCACTCGCAGCATTGCTCTTGCGCCAGTCATACGGAAAAATGAATAGCTTTGGCTGGGCAAGGATCTGAGTGGTGGCACACTCGCTCGTTGTTAGGAGATTTGGGTTCCCATTAAGCTCGTATGCGGGGAAGCCGTTTGACGTCAGGAAAGTAATAAAGGTACCGTAGAATTCGAAATTTATGAGTTGATTCACGGGGCCGAGAGACACGCCGCGAATCACGTCCGTTGCGACGATTGTGGGCGAAGGACTATCAGGCGGGAGCAGGCTTAGGTCGGCATACAAACTCGTATCGGGCAAGGGCCAAACTTCGGGCCCAGCGCCATGATCGTTCATTAGTGTGCTTCCCATAATGCCTGGAATCAGAATCACAGGCATGGGCGTGCCCGTCCCCGTCAGGCTTGCGGTTTGAGGGCTACCAGCAGTCCCATTGTTGTTGTCCATGAAGGTCAGCGAGCCGGTTCGGGTCCCGACGGCCGTCGGCGAGAAAGTTACATTGATTGTGCAGGCCTCCCCTGCCGCTAGAGTGGCTGAGATCGAACAAGTTGTGCCGGTAGATGCGACGGCAAAGTCGCCAGTCGTGGCAATGTTCGTTAAGCTTAGAGTGCCAGTACTTGTGTTCGTAAGTGTGATGGGTAGTGGGTCACTCGTTGTACTCACCGTTTGGGGGGCGTTGAATGAAAGTGTTTGTGGAGAGAGGCTGCCGGTCGGGCTCCCCCCTGTGGAAGCTGACCCAGTCCCCGTCAGGCTTGCGGATTGAGGGCTGTTCGAGGCGGTATCAGTAACCGTCAGAGTTGCAGTTCTCGCTCCGCCTGCAGAGGGCGTAAACGTAACACTGATTGCGCACGTACCTCCGTTGGCGGGAACTGGCGAGGTCGTCGTGCAGGTCGTTCCATTCCCGCTAAGAGAAAAGTCAGAGGCGTTGGCACCGTTTATGGCTATGTTTGAAATTGTAACCGTAGCGCCCCCACTGTTTGTCAGTATTACTTGAAGAGCGCCGCTGATGTTGTTTACAGGTTGATCGGAAAATGTAAGTGTCGGCGGCGAAAGCGTCACCTGGACAACGGAAGATGCCTGCAACCATATCAGCAGGCTCGTTGAGTAGTAATTCACCGCGGCAATATCAAGTCTGCCGTCACCGTTGAAGTCTCCTACCGCAATCAATGACGGGCTAGAGAGCGGTGACATAGGTGCGACGTAAGGGGTAAATGTGCCGTCGCCGTTCCCGGCGAACACTCCCACCGTACCCCCGGCAAAGTACGAGACCGCGAGATCCAGTTTCCCATCGTCATTGAAATCGCCAACGGCAATCGAGTCAGGTTGTGCGCCAGTGCTGGGCGAAGAGAGGGTCGGCGTGAACGTGCCATCCCCATTCCCGAGCAAAATGCTAACCGTGTTGCTCAAATTGTTTGCTACAGCCAAATCCAGCTTGCCATCGCCGTTGAAGTCACCGACAGCCACAGATTTGGCGTTCTCGCCGGCGGCAATGGTGGAATTTAGAGAGAAATTTCCTGAGCCATCGCCCAAGAGGATGGAGACCGAGCCGTTCGCACAGTTAGAAGCACTGGCACATTGGTTTGCGACCGCCAAATCCAACTTGCCGTCGCCATTGAAATCACCCACCGCTACCCAGTTCGGCGCTAGCCCCGTAGGAGGAGCGGACGGACTTACAGTGAAAGTACCGTCCCCGTTTCCCAGCAGGATCGTGACGGTGCCGCTCCAATTGGACGTGACGGCCAGATCAAGCTTGCCGTCACCGTTAAAATCACCTACGGCGATGGAACTGGGGTTCTGCGCAGTGGGTGTGGCAGAGGAATTCACAGTGAACGTGCCATCCCCGTTCCCTAGAAGGATGGTAACCGAGTTTTCATACCAGCATGCTACTGCCAGATCTAACTTGCCGTCCCCATTGAAATCCCCCACCGCGATATAACCGAAGTCCTCGCTCACTCCGAGCGGATACGAAGTAGCAGCACTGAAGGTGCCATCCCCTAACCCTAACAAAACGCTAACAGAAAACTGGTTGCAGTCCGATTTGCTTACACAGTAATTTGTAACCGCTAAGTCCGCTATGCCGTCACCGTTGAAATCTCCCACGGCGATTGAGATTGGAGAATTGCCCACTGTAGGTGCAGTCGCCGCGAGGAATGTAATGGATGATGAGGTGGTTCCGACTGGGAATTCGACCGAATTCGACAAGCCACCTCCCTGCGTTGGGTTCTTCACTGTCACTGAAGCCGAACTCGCAGTGGTGATATCTGTCGGGGGTACTGTAGCAGTCAATTGGGTGCTGCTTACGAAAGCAGTGGCGAGTGGGCTGCCATTCCAGTTAACGGTTGCACCCTGAGCGAAGCCTGTGCCATTGACGGTAAGAGTAAAACCAGGGCCCCCCGGCACGGCAAAGCCCGGCAGCAGTGGCTGGTTTATGTACGGCACAGGGTTCTGCCCCCACAACGTGCCCGCGCCGCCCAATGTAATCAGAACAGCGATTACAATCCGCCTCATCCTCGTTCCCTCCTGCCGCCCGAAACCTATGAGTAAACGTCCCGCCCTTAATGATGTTCGGGCCATTTGGTTCGCCAATGTACACTTTAATCAAGAGCAATGGTTTCAGTGAACGTCCAGACGCAATCATCCGCGCGCTTGGTACCGCTCAGTGCCCGATTGCGAGAGCGATTTCCCGGTCGCCGTCGACGTAAGCGTCGATAGTCGTCCCTTTGTCGACCTTAACACCCTTGCCATGCTTGAACCCCCCTGACAATCCCATCATGAGAGCACCGGTGCTGATCTTCGCCTTCTCGGTGGAATTTGCGCGAAGCCGAACGTTGGACCCGTCCACTCCCTTAATGTAGTCGAGGGAAAAGTCCAGGGCGCCGCCCTTGCCCCATCGCCCCTTGGGGTCAGCTTGGCTGACGCGGCCTATTCCGGGACTGCCCTTGGCAATCACCACTACGTCTCCAACCTTCACATCTTCGGCTGCGTCGAAATGGACCTGATCGTTGGCGTGGCTTGTCTCGGAGGTTAGGGTGTCCGTCAAAACCACACGAACAATTGTTCCATCAGGGATCTTGAAAGTCTTAGCTCCAGTTTGTTGCGCGGCCAGGGGTCGTGCATACAAGAACAGGACTGTCGCCACGAGTGTCCACAGTGTTTTGCTGCGTTTAGACCTCATCATCGATTCTCCTTTGTCACGAGATGCGTGCGATCGTTTGATCCCCACACCGGTGGATCAATACTGTAGCTGGGACTTGCAGTTCTCTCTCCTTTGAGCCAAAGGTGCTACAGGAATCAGGTGCGGGCACCAAACGACTGCACGCAGACCAGCGCAGTCCGTGACCGCGCCACATAGTGCCCAAGAGATCCTTGAGAATCTCCGCCCTCTCGGTGTCGTAGTCCTTTTGGCTAATCAGCCCTTTCCAGCGCAGTCCGTGACCGCGCCACATAGTGCCCAAGAGATCCTCGAGAATCTCCGCCCTCTCGGTGTCGTAGTCCTTTTGGCTAATCAGCCCTTTCCCGCACAGGTCATCGAGTTTCTTGAGGCGGTCCTCAACCGGGAGCTTTGGTGCAGGGCAAGCCCACACTGGAGATAAGTATCGCCACTGACCTGTTGAGAACGGTCAAGTTAAGGCTCCCCCGCACCAAGAGACGGGCCCGGCCATGACAAGACTAGATAGGAACGTTATTGCCGTGTAACCCATCCCCGCTCCGGAGGCGGCACGCTGATTTCCTTCTCTGTCTGTTGCGTTTGGTAAGAGAAATACCACTCGAAATTCTGCTTTTCGGTGACATTGCCAGCTTGGTCCATGTTCGTGATCACGTCATACAGAAAAACTGCGACGGTGCATGGCGCTTTAATGGCCGCAATCTTCGGGCCGAGGATCGTGACATCCTGCTCGCTGCGCGGGGGTAGAATGAGATTAGTAAGATCGCCGTAACCCGACGGATCGGCCGATACCAGCTTTCCGGCGACATTGAACTGCACTGCGATTCCTGACCCGCGAAAAATCCGTGGCATCTGATTGCTAAGGTTTACGTGAAATACCAGCCCATCAGGAGTAACGTTCAGGCTGGGGGTCTTGGTTGTTTCGACGTATATTGAATTTGGAGACGGCTGAACAACCATGCCGAGGAAGGAAGGAGGAGCCACTTGCTGCGATTGAACAGACCAGGACTCGTCAGCCTTGAACGTATCCGGAGCCAATGTAATGCGGAGGCCGCCCTTGGTTTGGCTCTGCGGCGTCTCGGCCAATGGAGCAAGCGACGGCACATCGGCACTCAGCTTGATGATCGTCGGTTTCGGCAATTCCTTCGGGGGTTTATGTTTTTTTTCGCCGTTCGCTGAAGCAGCCATGACGAGAATGAGGCACGCTGTCACGAACGAGTCGATGAATCTGACTCTGGTACTCTTCATGTCGGTCTCTCCTCTCTTCCTTAGCTGACAGGGCAAAGCACCTGTCATAACTTGCGGCACTTCCCAACATCACGGTGCGCGTGGTTAGTGGCGCCAAGTTCAATTTTCGTGGTGCAAAACGTTAGCCTTGGCCGATTCGCCGCAGGGGCGGCGGTTCCCCTGGTCGTGAAACTCTGAAAACCGTGCAGCGGCCCCCGATTATTTGTATAAGGGCAGGATGCCTCTGATCCCCCCACGGGTCGCCCCGTCGATAATTCTCTGCTGTGGGTGCCGGGTGCGCGTTGTTCGAACTTCCCGGCACCCCCGGTGGCCGAAAAACCTACGCGACAATTCGGCCACGACAGCAGTGCTTGATTGGCGGGGATTCTGCCCAAGCCGCGGGGGGTGTGCAAGCGACATCAGGCGTCACGAGCTGAATGTCGTCTAATGGCGCGATGCAAGAAGGTCAAAAAGACCGGGCGAGTTCCCGGCACGCCGTCTTGGTTTATATTTGTGGGTTAGACAGATAGTTGGTATACTCCTCCGCTATAACGCTTTCTCACTGACGAAACTCCGAGTTTCCTCGTGGACAAAACCGTAACCAATTCTAGAAAGTCAACCCAAGAGGCGGGTCTAGTGCGCCTGGACTCCTGGAAGGAGATCGCCACCTACCTCGGCAAGAGTATTCGGACCGTGCAGCGGTGGGAGGAGCAGGAGAAGCTGCCGATTCATCGCCTGCCTCATGCGGACCGGTCCTCGGTCTTTGCCTTTTCGCAGGAACTGGATGCGTGGCGGGCGAGCCGAAGCCACCTGTTGCGGGGAAACGGCAACGACTCTGAAGCCAATGGGGCCGCAAGCGGGGAAGCTACCACGGCGAATCCCCTCCCCGGGCTGGGCGACAGTTGGGCGAGACCTCGACGATGGCGGCTGGCCGTTTTGACGGCCGTTGTCGTTTTGGCTGCCTCAGGTTTAATCGTGTTCTTCACTCGCCCCGCGCCATCCGTGCAAATCCTGAATTACACTCAACTTACGCACGATGGAAAATATAAAGACGGGCTCGCCACGGATGGTAAATGGGCGTACTTTATCGAGCAGGGAAATGGGGGAAAGGACCTTTGCAAGGTTTTGGTCCAGGGTGGAGAAATTACCCGTGTTCCACTTCACCGTCACGTTGCAACCAGCATCGCCGTTTCTCCCGACGGGGCCAAGTTGCTGATCGGAGAAGCATCATGGTTCAACCAACTCTCGAATCTCTGGGTTTATTCAATCTCAGGAAGCCTTCTGCACCCTGTGGGAGGCGGGGTCAGTCTTCCGTTTGCATGGGCCCCGGCGCAGAAGATCCTGTATGCGCAAGGGCACACGATTTGGACGTGTGATGAAGATGGCGCCCATAAGGTCAAAGTCGTAAACGCCCCTGATGACGTTTACGAGGTTGGTTGGTCGCCCGATGCAAAACGCATCTGGTACACAACCCGAGAACCGGGGGGCTCGCCATTCTCGACTGGGGAGGTTGACACTGACGGCAACAACCAGCGTCGCATTTTCGAGGGAAAGGGCACGGGCGTGGAACTCTGTTGCGGATTCTGGTCGCCCAGCGGGGCGAGTTTCGGATTTGTGTCCAGCTCCACCCAAAGGACTGATCTCCTGGTAACACCTGATTCCTCGCCGTGGTTTTACCGATCCCGCCCCGTTTCACAGGCAGGGTTGGGCACGCCGCAGATATCTAAATTCGCTTCCGACAGTGCCCACAACAGATTCCTGGTGTTGGCGGGGGGACCCTGGCACGAAAACGTTTTTCGGTTCGACCGCATGAAGGGACAATTCACCGCCTACTTTGATGGCATTTCAGCGCGCGACATTGATTTCTCTCCTGACGGGCGGTCCGCCGTCTACGCAGATGGCTATGACGGTTCGCTGTGGAGGTACGACTTGGAAAAACGCCGCAAGACCCGCCTGGCGGGTCCGCCCTTCTATGCGTTGCTTCCCCGCTGGTCCCCGGATGGCCAGTGGATTGCCATGTCGGGTAGCGGACTGGAGGGCCGATGGAAAATCTACCGTATTCCCTCACAAGGCGGTACCCCCGAACCACTTATCGCAAATGATGAAGATGCGGGCGCACCCACGTGGTCGCCGGATGGCAAGTCGCTGACTTTTGCAAAGATTGATTGCTTGTCAGACGAGAAATGCGGCGTCTATCAGTATGATTTGGCCAGGCACTCCTTGCGGATGTTGCCGGGATCGAGGGGTTTCCGAACTGCCCGCTGGTCGCCCAATGGCAAATACATCGCCGCACTTCGGTCGACCGATCAATTCCTCATGCTGTTCGATTTTGCCACGCAACATTGGAGGGAAATCTACGGCCCGGTTAGGGGCGATATCCTGACTTGGTCACGGGATTCGAAATGTGTTTTTGGGTACGGCCCGAAGGGTGATAATCCCTGCATCTTCCGCGTCGCTGTGCTCACGGGTGCGATGGAGCAAGTAGCCGACTTAAAGGGTCTGATGCCCCCGGGTAAGGATGTCCTTCCGTGGTTCGGCCTCGCCCCCGACGATTCGCTCATCGTCTCGCGGGAAACTGGCGAGAACGAGATCTTTTCCGTTAGCTATCAGATACCCTAAGTTAAAGGGCGACGGGCCGGAACCTGAGCAGTCGCGCCCGGGCTGGGCCTCTCGAGGGGCGCCCCTACGTGCCCCCATGGCATTTTCCTACCGACAGGAAATTCGAACGTGAACTCGGCATAAGAGTCCCCTCGGGCGGGAAGATTGTCCCTATTCCCCTAGCCTCTGGTCGCCAACGCGCTCTCTATCGACAGGAGCATGGTCGTATGGGATTCTCGCCAAGATTTCTGTAGCCTATGGCAATCAAATTGCTGGCATCGGGGCGGGGAGTTGTCTTTGGGTGAAATTGCGCAGTCCGGCAACACGGTCCGCGGACGCCGAGCAGACAGCAGAGTGAACTTGGTCCGGCAGGGGTACTGGAGAAAAAAGATGTTAAATGATACGTTCGAAGCCGGAATGTGTATGAAAACAAATGACCGCAAGACACAATGCCCGAATAGAAACAGACTTATAGTTCCTCGTTTTCGACATTTATCTCGAATCGAGCGCTATTTTGCAGAGAATTGCGGCTTTTGAACGACACTTTGTCGGATCAATTCGGTTTCTCGGTTTTTTTCGTGCACAAGAGCGAAGCACGAGCTGTCCTGATTTCCAATGTAGCGCTGGCTTCCAGCCGGCACCGGAGCCGCCAAGATGGCGGCGATACGTTCAAATTCAGGCACTACCCTCGGGTTCCGGCCTAATGCGTCCTATCGGCATTCTGTGTCAAGATAACCTTTGGGGCTCACGCACGGCCATTCCAGGTTTATAAGGATCAGCAATGGATCTGAACAATCTGCTTTTCGGGAAACCTCTGCGTTCCTCGGATGAAGCGGGCGAAAAGCTGGGGCCGGTCGAGGGCCTCTCGGTCTTTGGATTGGACGCTCTCAGTTCCGCCGCTTACGGGCCGGAGGCGGCGCTGACGCTGCTGATTGTGCTGGGCGCCGCGGGAATTTCCTACATTGTTCCGATCACGGTCAGCATCATCATCCTGCTCATCATCGTCTATTTCTCCTATCGCCAAACCATCCAGGCTTACCCGAACGGCGGCGGTTCCTACACGGTGGCGCGGGAGAACTCTGGGAGAATTTCCCGGACTGCTCGCCGCCGCTGCCCTCATGATCGACTACGTTCTGACCGCCGCGGTGGGAATCTCAGCCGGCGTGGGCGCTCTGGTCTCGGCGGCGCCTTCGCTGCTGTCACATACGCTTAGCGATTTGCATCGTTATATTGCTGCTCATCACCCTAGTCAACTCTGCGCGGCGCACGCGAGACGGGTGCCGTGTTCATCATTTCCGACCTATATTTTTATTGGCACTTTGCTCATTACGTTATTCGATCGGACTGTTCAAGACACTCTGGCCGCGGGCGGTCATCCCTCCCCCGTCGTTGTTCCGCCGACTTTGCCGCTTCCGACCGCCGCGGTCAGCCTCTGGCTCTTGCTCAAGGCGTTTTCCAGCGGATGCACGGCCATGACCGGCGTCGAAGCGGTCAGCAACGGCGTGAAAGCGTTTCGCGACCCGGTGGTGAAATCCGCGCAGCGCGCGCTTGACCACCATCATTGCGATCCTGATTTTGCTTCTGGGGGGAATCGCCTTCCTGGTTCGCGCCTACCACATCGGCGCCACCGACCCCGGCAAGGCGGGGTATCAGAGTGTGCTGTCACAGCTCACCGCCGCAGTTGCCGGGCAGGGAGTTTTCTATTACATCTCGATGGGCTCCATTCTGCTGGTACTGGCGCTCTCGGCCAACACCGCCTTTGCCGACTTTCCCACGACTCTGCCGCGCCGTGGCCGAGGACGTGTATCTTCCCTCCGGCTTTGCCTCGCGCGGGAGGCGCCTGGTGTACTCGCAAGGCATTTGGGTGCTCGCGGTGCTGTGCGGCGGGCTGCTGCTCCTCTTCGGGGGAGTCACGGACCGGCTGATTCCACTCTACGCCGTGGGCGCTTTCCTGGCGTTCACGCTCTCCCAAGCCGGCATGGTCGCGCATTGGAGACGAACCGGAGGCGAGGGATCAGGGCGCAACATGTTCGTGAACGGCCTGGGCGCAACGGCAACGGCGACAACCGTGGTCGTTGTGACCGTGGCCAAGTTCGCCGAGGGAGCGTGGGTGACGGTGCTGCTCATTCCCGCCATCATGACGGTGATGGCCGCCATCCGCAGGCACTATCGTTTGATCCAGGCGGAGATCTCGAGCGACACTCCCCTGGATCTCGCCAACCTTCGGGAGCCGCTGGTGGTGGTCCCGATTCTTTCGTGGAACAGGGTCGCCCAGAAAGGCCTGCGGTTTGCCGTCACGCTGTCTTCCGAGGTCCAGGCTCTACACATCGAATGTGAAAAGGATGACGGGAGTTTTTGCCGATCATGGACACGATACGTGGAGGAACCGGCGAAACGAGCGGGACGGGCGGCGCCGTGCCTGGTCGAGCTGTCATCACCGTTTCGCTTCGTCGTCAATCCCATCGTCGATTACATTTTGGAACTCGAACGGAAAAACCCCGACCGGCAAATCGCCGTGCTGGTCCCTGAGTTGGTCGAGCCGCATTGGGTGCAGTATCTCCTACACAACCAACGCGCGGAACTGCTGAAGGCTTTCTTGCTGGCCAAGGGCAGTCCAAAAACTATCCTGGTTACGGTGCCTTGGCACATCGTTGCCAAGGACTGACGGCGGAGCCGAGACCATGAACTGCTTCGATTGTCGGCGTGGTCGGGGTCCTAAGGTTGATTCATGCAAACAGGAAGGCCAAGCCGGACGGCCTGGGCGGTGGCGGCTCATCGCGCCGCTCACCAGATCCTGGAAGGCGGGCGCATTTTCAGCGATCCCCTGGCGCTGCGCATTCTGGGGCAAGATGCCGAAACCGTGGCTCGCGACGCGGAAGAGCATCCCTCGCGGCGGTCGATTCGGATATTCGTTGCCGCGAGATCGCGCTTTACGGAGGATGCCTTGGGGGCTGCGGTGGAGCGCGGTGTGAGCCAGGTTGTGGTTCTGGGGGCGGGACTGGACACCTTCGCTTATCGAAGCAAGTTGCGCGACCGGCTTCGCATCTTTGAAGTTGACTACCCGGCGACACAAGCGTGGAAACTCGAACTCCTCCGCGAGGCCGATATTCCCCTACCAAACTCGCTGACCTTCGCCCCCATCGATTTCGAACACCAGACGCTGGCCGAAGGACTGGCCGCCGCGGGCTTTGACCGCTCGCAGCAAACCTTCTTCCCGTGGCTCGGGGTCGTGCCCTACTTGACCGAGGAAGCCGTGTGGTCGACCTTAAGCTTTATCGCGAGCCTCCCGAACGGAGCCCACGTGGTCTTTGATTACAGCGACCCGCCGGAGTCGTTGCCCGCGAAGGTGCGAGCCATTCACGACGAACGCGCCATGCGCGTCGCCAGCCTGGGCGAACCCTGGCGGACACACTTTGAGTCGGACGCGCTCCGGGCAAAGCTGCTGTCGACTCGGATTTGCGGAGATCGAGGACTTGGGGCCGTCCAAGATCGCCGCCCGGTACTTTCCCATGAGCGCGAGCAAAGCTTCCGAGAAGGGTGGCCATATCCTGCGCGCGACGACGGTCTCAGGAGCACACCCTCAACGCGCTATTGCTTCAGCACTTTCACCACAAAGTAACTCACCGAGTGGGGAACCTCCTTAAACCAATGGGGAATACCGGCAGGGATCAACATCACGTCGCCCTTGGTCAAATGGTATGCTTCCCCGCCCTCGATTTCCGTTCCCCGCAACTGGCCGGGAGCGGTGACTTTGCCTCCCACCATTTTTCCGCCAGTGATGAAAGTGGCGGCGCCGTCGACCACGTAAAAGACGTCAGTCTCCTTTTCGTGGAGTTCCACCTGGCCGCCGCCGGAGCGGTGGGCTCCCATGACGATCAAATCGGAAGCCTTAATCAGTGTGCCGCCGTTGGCCAGCGCGGCGGCCACCTTTTCGTGGTTGATGTGCGTGACCGTGGGCTCACCATCGCCCCGCGCGAACAACGTAGCGGCTGTCAAAGACGCCAAAACCAAAAGTGGCAATTTCATGATTGGATCTCCTTTTCGCTTATGTTTTCCTGAAAGCTCCGGTCGAGAAGTATTGCGTCAGGCGCGATTCATGTCAAACTATGGTTGCGACACTTCTCCAGAAAGCGCGAATACGAATGAACCTGTTCAGTGAACATGCGGCCATTGGCGAAG
Source organism: uncultured Acidobacteriota bacterium (assembly GCA_963808085.1). Lineage (GTDB taxonomy): Bacteria > Acidobacteriota > Terriglobia > UBA7540 > UBA7540 > Bog-366. Next base: position 81,418 of record CAWEFC010000034.1, on the reverse strand, counting down.
GCGCGTTTCGGGTGATCGACTTGACGGCGCCGCTCAACGATCGCACCCCATGCTATCCGGGGGATCCCAAGTACTCCAGGTCGTGGCACATTCAGTTCGGCGAACAGGGATTTTGCGTGTCGAAGCTGGAGATGAGCGCGCACTCGGGGACGCATGTCGATGCTCCGCTCCACTTCCTGGGCGAAGGGTATCCGGATTTGGCGCGAATGCCTTTGCAAAGTTTCATGGGCGAAGCCATTGCCTTGGAACGATTCAAGCAACCTGGCGAGGACCTGTGCGTCGCGGATCTGGCGGGCGCGGACATTCGCTCCGGCGACATCGTCTTATTTCGGACCGGGTGGGACCAGCGCGCGGGTACTCCCGCGTTCTTTCAAGACGAGTGGCCAGGCCTCAAACCGTCGCTGGTCGAGGAATTGATTCGTCGCGGCGCCAAGGCTGTGGGAGGGGATATCGCTTCCGTCGACAGCCCTGCTGCCCTTGCCGCCGGAGCCCCGTCGCACAAATTGGCCGGACGCGCCGGAATGCCGGTTTTCGAGGGTCTCGTCAACTTGGATCGTGTGGCTGGAGAGCGGTTTTACTTCCTTGGTCTGCCACTGAAATTAGAGGGAGGCGAAGCCAGTCCGATTCGAGCCGTCGCGCTCGTACCGAACAGTCACCGTTCGTAGAGGGTTTGTCCTTGCTGCGCGCCGCGGGATGTAATGAGATAAATCACGCTGGTTTGGCGCTGACCTCGACAAGGTAGGGTCTCGCCTATCAAAATGGCGGCTCGGTATTCGATCGAGCGGCAAGATCAGGGAGGCACACAATGCTCGCTGGGAATAAGATGGTCGGTTTTGTTCCGACCAAGGATTCGGCGAAAGCTCGGGAATTCTACGAGGGGAAACTGGGATTTCAGTTCGTGAGCGACGATCCCTTTGCTTTAGTGGTGAAGGCAGGTGAGAGCAGCATTCGAATCGCCAAGGCGAAGGAGTTCACTCCCGCCCCCTACACCGTCCTTGGCTGGGAAGTGCCAGATGTCGCAGCGGTGGTCCGGTGGCTTACCGACCGTGGCGTGGTATTTGAAAAATATGCCTTCGTGCAAGACCAGGAGTTGGGGATTTGGACAACGCCGAACGGCGACAAGGTGGCCTGGTTCAAAGACCCCGACGGCAATGTGCTGTCTGTCAGCCAACACCGATAAGCCTGATCGGAACCAAGCAGAAGGCGCGGCAGTTAGCGACGAGGAAAGCAAGGTTGCTGCTCCCGACGTCTCCGAAACCCTCTCTCACCTCCGGGTGTATAATATCCGTCCTCTTGTAATGTTGCCTGGAGGTACGCTGCGAAGTGTGGTCAATTTCCGCCCGCCAGGAATTTCAAATCCAGCACAAACAAGCTAACGAGGGACACATGATCATCAATGCATGTCATCTGATGGGGGTAAGACGCGCGCGACTGCTTTCATTTCGCACCGCTGCCATCTTCATTTTGACTGCTGTTGCGCTTTCGGCGGTTTCCGCTGTCGGGCAGGACAAAGCCGAAGTACCAGCTAAGCCCGCGCCGAGTGCCGGGCCTGACCTCACGAAACCGACGCTTTACGTTGTCGGCTACGCCCACCTGGACACCGAGTGGCGCTGGGAGTACCCGCAAGTCATCAGTGAATATCTGCCCAAAACGATGCGCGCCAATTTCGATTTGTTCGAAAAGTATCCGCACTACATTTTCAATTTCAGCGGCGCCAATCGCTATCGCATGATGAAGGAGTATTTCCCGGCGGACTACGAAATACTCCGGCACTGGGTCAAGGCGGGCCGGTGGTACCCCGCGGGGTCGTCGATGGAAGAAAACGACGTTAACTCGCCTTCACCCGAATCCATCATCCGCCAGGTCCTCTATGGCAATGAGTATTTCCGCCACGACTTCGGTGTAGCGAGCGCCGAGTACATGCTGCCGGACTGTTTTGGCTTCCCCGCGTCTTTGCCGAGCATTTTGGCGGCAGCCGGTGTGAAGGGATTCTCGACCCAAAAGCTGGTGTGGGGATCGTCCGCGCCGGTTGGGGGGCCGGGCTCTCCGGAACAGACACCCAAGGGCATTCCCTTTAACGTGGGGATCTGGGACGGGCCGGGCGGCAAAAGCGTGCTGGCCGCGCTCAATCCGATGACCTACAGTGGGACGATCTATTACGACCTCACAAAGCCCAGCACCGAGTTTAGTAAGCGACCCAACTATGTCGACTGGCCCGCGCGGCTGGCGCTTGACGTCAAGGCCACCGGCCTTCCCGTTGACTATCACTATTACGGCACCGGCGACATTGGCGGCTCTCCCTCGGAATCCTCGGTGAAACTGCTCGAAGCCATGATCACCAAGAGCCGGACGATTCTCCCATCCCCACTCGATCGGACCGACTTGGACGAGGAGCCAACCCCTCAATCCAACGGCACTCCGGTCGAAGTGGGCGACGGCCCAGTGCGGGTGATCTCCTCCAGAGCCGACCAGATGTTCCTCGACATCCTTAAGTCAGGCAAGGAGAGGGGGCTGCTCCATTACAGGGGCGACCTTGAACTCACTAATCACTCGGCGGGTTCGCTCACTTCCGAGGCCCAGCATAAGGTTTGGAACCGCAAGAATGAGTTGCTCGCTGACGCCGCCGAGCGCGCCTCGGTTACCGCAGCATGGTTGGGTGGCCCTCCCTATCCGATGCCGCGGTTGAACGACGCGTGGACGCTCGTCCTGGGCGGACAATTCCACGACATCATGGCCGGAACCGCCACGCCGAAGTCGTACGAATACTCCTGGAACGATGACGTGATCGCGATGAACCAGTTCGCGGGAGTGCTGACCAGCGCGAGTGCCGCCATTGCGTCCGGCATGAATACGCAGGTTGAAGGCACCGCCGTGGTCGTGTACAACCCTCTCAATATCGAGCGTGAGGACGTGGTTGAAGCAACCTTGACTTTTGCCCAGGGCACACCTCAAGGCGTGGAGGTGTTCGGTCCGGATGGCAAGGTGGTACCCTCGCAAACTGAGGGGTCTGGGCGAGTGCTGTTTCTTGCCAAAGTACCTTCGGTGGGGTTCGCGGTTTACGACGTTCGTCCTGCCGAAGCGTCCACGGCCATCGCTTCCGAACTGAAGGCGAGTGAATCCTCCCTGGAAAATGCCCGCTACCGGCTGACGATTGATGCCAACGGCGATGTGTCAAGTATCTACGACAAAACCCTCAAGCGCGAATTGCTCGCCGCGCCCGCGCGCCTTGCCTTGCAGACGGAACATCCGTTCGATTGGCCGGGTTGGAACATGGATTGGGCCGATCAGCAGAAGCCGCCGCGGGCTTACGTCTCAGGGCCAGCCCAGATTCGGGTGGTGGAGAACGGACCGGTGCGCGTGGCCGTGGAAGTGACCCGCGAGACCGAAGACTCGAAATTCGTCCAAACCATCAGGCTGTCCGCCGGTGACGACGGCAACCGCGTGGAGTTCGCGAACGCCATCGATTGGAAAACCAAGGAGGCTGCCCTCAAGGCCACCTTCCCGCTGACTGCCGCGAATCCCCAGGCGACTTACAACTGGGGCCTGGGGACGATCGAGCGCGGCAACAACGATCCGGCGAAGTTCGAGGTTGGGTCGCACCAGTGGTTTGACTTAACCGATAAGAGTGGGGCGTACGGCGTCACCGTACTCTCCGATTGCAAAACGGGATCGGATAAGCCCGACGACAATACGCTTCGCCTGACCCTGATTTACACGCCGGGCCTCGGCGGCGGGAACGGCCACGACTATAGCGACCAGACCACGCAGGATTGGGGCCACCATGAATTCATTTACGGCCTCGCTGCCCATGCCGGCGACTGGCGACACGGCAATACCGATTGGCAGGCGCAGCGCCTGAACGCTCCCTTGATTGCTTTCCAGAGCGCCAGCCACCCCGGAGCATTGGGCAAAAGCTTGTCGTTCCTGCGCGTTGACACCAATCATGTGTTTGTGACGGCGGTGAAAAAAGCGGAAGAAAGCAATGAGATCGTCGTTCGCGTCGTGGAAATGCGCGGCGAATCGGCGCCGAACTTGCACCTAGTTTTTGCCGCGCCGGTTACGTCCGCGCGCGAACTGAATGGCCAGGAATTGCCTGTGGGCCAAGCCACGGTGGCAAAGGGCGAGCTGGAAACATCCCTCGTGCCTTATGGAATCCGCACCTTTGCTGTGAAGATTGCGCCAGCTCCAAAAAGCCTTCCGCACGTGCACTCGCAGCCGGTCGATCTTAAGTACGACCTGGTGGCGGCAAGCGACGATGGCATCGCGACCACGAGTGGCTTCGACGCGGCCGGCGAGAGCCTTCCCGCTGAGATGCTTCCCACGACGCTGCCCTACGGTGGAATCACTTTCCGCCTCGGACCGCCATGGAAGTCTCATCCTGATGCTTTGGTTACGCGCGGGCAAACCATCACCCTACCCGCGGGAAAATTCAACCGGGCTTATATCCTCGCTGCCGCCGACGGAGATCAAAACGGAACCTTCCGAATCGGCGACACCAGCAGCGACTTGAAAATCCAGGATTGGCAGGGGTACATCGGCCAATGGGACAACCGCACGTGGATCGAGCGCAAAGTTGAACTTCCAACACCAGCCGAGCCCGCTGCGGACGATCATAGCTGGCAGGCCGAGCGAGACCGCAGGATCCGCGCCCGCTACAAGAACAGGGACCTAGGACGCGCCTCGTCCCCGAGTACACCGGACTGACCCCTGGATTCATCAAGCGCGATCCGGTGGCCTGGGATGCCTCGCATCACCACACGGCGCAAGGCGGGAATGAAGTCTACGCCTACTGCTATCTGTTCGCTTATGCGTTGGATATTCCCGAAGGCGCAACGACACTAACGCTGCCCGACAACGATAAGATCCGGGTCATGGCCATTACGGTAGCGGACCAGCCCGGAACCCTCCGTCCCGCGGAGCCGCTGTATGACACTCTCGGGGAGGGGAAACGGTAGACAGTAGATAGGTCGCGGAAGAAATGAACACGAGCGGCAGCTACTTTGGCTCACCCGTGGGCTGCTTGGCTTTGGGGCAAGAATCGGGGTCATTCGGCGCAAGTTGACACGCCTTCTTGTACTCCCCATGAGCCTCCCGATGCTTGCCCTGTACCTCCAACGCATCGCCGAGGTTGTAGTGGGCGACGGCGAGATTGGGATTCAGACGTAGCGCTTCCCGATCCTCCGTAATCGCTCCGTCTACATCTCCCTTTTGCCGTAGCACGAAACCAAGGCCTGCGTGAGCCGCGGCGAAGTCCGGCTTTAGGCGCAACGCTTCTCGATATTCCGCAATGGCGCCTGCCAAGTCCCCCTTTTGGCGCAGGACTAGGCCGAGTCGGAAATGAGCATTGGCATTATCCGGATCCAGGCGCAACACTTCCTGAAATTCCGAGATGGCGCCGTCCCAGTCTCCCCCGCGGTGCAGCGTAACGGCGAGGTTGAAGTGAGCATCGGCATCGTCCGGTTTCAGGATTAATGCTTTGCGATATTCCGCAATAGCGCCGTCCCGGTCCCCTTTGTCGTCAAGCGTGTTGCCGAGATTGATGTGAGCTCGGGTGAAGTCCGGCTTCAGCCGTATTGCTTCACGAAACTCCGCAATGGCGCCTTCCAGGTCTCCCTTGGAGTGCAGCGCGATACCGAGATTATAGTGAGCATCCACATCATTCGGGTTCTGTTGTACCGCTTGGCGAAATTCCGCAATGGCCCCGTCCAGGTCCCCTTTTTCAGCGAGAGCACTGCCGCGATCGAGGTGGCTGTGCGGCGGGGGTGTTTGACCGGCCGCCATCCCTACGGAGGCAAGCCATAAAAGACTGCATGCGGCGACGGCAAAACTGCACCGGGATTTCCCTTCGTATCTCACCGAAAGTGAGAGTCCGGTTTGGATTTTCGTTTTCATTTTCGGCCCAATTGGCAACATACACCCGGTAGCCGCAGAATGCGAGTGGAAATGCCAGTTATCTGGTCTTCAATTGAAGTTCCAACTCACCCCAACCGGCTGGCGTAGGCCAACGCAGCAAACCCTGCAATCAGAAAGAAGATGCTTCCGAACATCGTGTTCAGCGCCTTGCTCCCCGATCCTTTCCATTCACCGGTTGCAATCCCCCAAACATTTGACGCGATGATGATGGCGGACATGAACAGCGGCCAGCCGAGGATTGGTCCCATGTCTCCCAACAGCCCACTGACGGCGCCGTAAATGACCGTACTCCCAAACCAGAGGGCTCCCATCAGGGCTCCGAAGACCCAATTGAACCCCGTTCCCGGAGCGCCAAACAGGCGCGCCGTGTTGTTCTTTTTCCAGAGGTAGATGCAATAGATGATGTAGGGGATGAATGCCGCGGTGTTCGCCGGCGCCCAGATCACATTGGCCTGGTTGCTGAGGCTGGCCCCGTGCGCCTTCGCGCCCTCCAGTAGAGGCCTGCCGAACGCGAGGGCGAAGTTGGTGAGAGGCGAGCCGATTCCCGCAAGGACGCAAATAATGAGTCCTGCTTTAAAGCTCATCGAGACGGCAGCGGATTCCCGCGGGCGCGGGTCGGCCGCCTCCATATGCTTATCTTTCAATTTCCCGGCAATGGAGCATCCTACGATTCCGACCAGAATTAGCAGCACTCCCAGGAAAAGCATGAGACCTTGCGGCGTGGACGCCTTTTCCCGATGAAGAACCAGCAGCGGGATGAGTGAGCCGAGCACTGTGGATATGCCGATGGCGATGGCAAAGTTCAGAGCCATGCCAATTGCCGCAATGCCGAGTCCGAAGAATACCTGTGCCAGGCCAAATCCCACACCGAACGTCAGGACAAGCAAAAGCGAGCTCGTGGGGACTCCGTGATAGACCGCTCCGGCATTGGGAATGGTCAGGTAAACGACGACCCATGGGAAGATCACCATCCCAAAGACCCCAAAGACCGAGTAAATGTTTTCCCATTTCCAAATCTTGGCGTATTTGGTGGGTGCGGCGAAGCTCCCGTTAATGGTTCCCGCGATGATCGACAGGATGATCCCGAGCGATAGACTCGACATGACCTTACCTCCGCAAAGTGGCCGCCACATTCACTTCGGGGCGGCGTCGGCCCCCTACATCGCCCCCCGGCGGCTAATCAGCTTCCAGAAGAGTGGTGAAGATTATCACTAGAAAGGCTGGCTGTCACTCGGATGTATTCGAGTGACGTGTCCAAGACGTGTTAGTATCTCGCCGTCATAAATCCTCGCCTCGGAGACCTACCGATGCCCAAATGTCTACGAGCTTTGATCCCTGCACTTTTCCTGACCGCCACAACTTTGGCCGCCCAGCCGAACGGCGCGCTCCAGTATCGGTCGCCATTCATGCGCGTTGAACTGGCGCCGGACCAGCCGGCCTTCGTAGCCCTCACCGTGGATTCGTTAGGCAAGCATAAACTCAGCGCTAACCCACTGCGCCCGCCCGCCAAGACGGAGACGGTGTATCAGGTGCGCCAGGTTGGCGAGACTTTCGAGTATCGGTCTGCCAGTGCCTCTGCCGAAACCGCGCCCGCGTGGCTGTTTCAGTTCTCGTCGAGTCAGATCCGCTTGCGATCGCAATTTAGCGCCGCCAATCCACCTCCGCCGTTCGTGCTGAACTTCAACCCCCACCTCAATCACGCCACTCTGCTGGGCCTCATCAACGAGGACAGCAGCGTTCCGTTACCGGCGCTCTTGCATCTTCCCGACCTCGGGACCTTCCGCATTACTTCCAGCACCGCCCATGCCCCGGCGCTCGGTTACGACGCATACCGCTTTGACCAAGGCAAGGGCGACGACTATGTGCGTGTCACCTTCCCTCCCGCTACCGCTGCCCAACCTAAAGTGGAATACGACTTGGAAGTCGTTGCCATTCATCCCGACTTGCCCGCGATCGCGGACGACCCGCGATTTGACGGGTTCCGGCGCGATTGGCTGAACATCTTTCAACTGAGCCCGCGAGCCCGAGTACTCGCCAATCACGCCGCCAGCGATCCCGTGGCGTTTACGGTGTTTCTATATTCCTCGATGGCGACGCGCACACCTCCGCTAGCCCCCGGCCTCACCGCACTTGATATGGTTCGTCAAACCTTGGACCGCTACCTTGGCGGAATGAAAGGTTACGGAATGGAAGGCTACGGCGGGGAGACGCGCTATGATTTCAGCGACACCTATCCGTCCCTTCTGATCGCGGCATGCGAATACGTTCAAGGCAGCAAAGATCAGCCGTGGCTGGAAAAGAACTATGCCGGCATGAAGGATTGGGCCGCCAAGTTGCTCGCCATGGACGTTAACGGAGATGGGTTGATCGAGTATCCCATGAGTGGAAACTACGGTTCCTGGCCGGCGAAGATCTCGGTGCGCCCGGCCAATTGGTGGGACACGATCGGCTTTGGCTATCAGGACGCCTACTCAAATGCGCTTGCCTACCACGCGCTCACTGACATGGCTGAAATCGCCAGCCAAGCGAATCAGTCGGGTGATGCAAAGCTGTTTGCCACTCGCGCCGAGAAACTCCGCTCCGTCTATTTTCCGACCTTTTACGATCCCAAGACCGGAGTGCTGGCTGGCTGGAAAAGCGCCGACGGCAACCTGCACGATTACTACTTTACCTTTGTGAACAGCATCGCCATTGCTTATGACTTGATCCCGCGCGATAAGGCAAACCTCATCATGGACCGCCTCCTGGCCAAAATGAAAGAGGTGGGCTACACGCATTTCGAGTACGGCCTGCCAGGAAACCTCGTACCGATCCGCCGCGGTGATTACGTCGACCTCGATAAGCGCTTTGGCGGACCGACCCGCGAAGATGGGTCGGACGGCTTTCAGATTTATGAGAACGGCGGGGCAACAGCGTGTTGGGCGTACTTCACCCTGGCAGCCTTATACAAATTGGGGCGCCACGACGAAGCCGACGCGATGCTGTTCCCCATGCTCGCGGGGTTCGAGAAAGGCGGCTTTCAGGGGTTCGGCCCCAACGGCATGACCTACGATTGGAAAGCCTGGGACGGAACCCCGCACGGCTACGAAGGCCTGCTGGTGGATGGTTACCAGACCTTGTTAACCGTGCTGCTGCGATGAACCCCAGACACGCCGTGCGTACCCGGATGCGGAGCTTTGGAGTGCGGCAGCTTGCTGCCGCTTTGACCAGAGCCTGCTTGCTGGCGACGATTGGCGGATGTAGTCGAAATCCCGAAGAGCACGCTCGGGCGGAGAAAAGCGGCAGCAAGCTGCCGCACTCCAAAGCTTCGCTTCTACGGCTCGCTCGCAAACCCCGCGCTACGCAAATGCAAACTCCGCTACAGGGGGCGAAGGGGAAATCCGTTTCCGGCTCGCCCGGGCGGCGGGCGCGTCATGGTGTCCATCTCTTCTCTTGCCCGCCGTTACGATGAGTTCGCGAAGCTTGAGGCGCGCCTTGTGCAGTTGCGATTTCGACGTCCCCTCAGTGATGCCGAGCAATTTCGCGATCTCATCGTGTCGATAGCCCTCCTGGTCATGTAGGAGGAAGATCTCCTTGTAACCGGAAGACAATTGGGCAATCGCCACGTCCAGACTAATCCTATCGAGAGTGTCGGTCGCGGGGGCCGGAAGGGCCCGCACCTTCGTTAGCACGTCACTCACCTCTTGCTGTACGCCCGGCGGGGCGTCCATGGAAGTAACCACTTCCCGCCACCGGCGGTTGCGGCGTAACCGCATTAAGACGGTGTTGACGGTAAGGCGATGCAGCCAAGTGGAGAACGTTGATTCGCCCCGAAAGGTGTGGGCCTTTCGATATAGCTGGAGAAAAACCTCCTGGGTCAGATCCTCGGCGTCTTCGGCATTCCCCAACATCCGAAAGCACTGTCGATAGACGCGCCGTTGGTACTTCTCATAGAGCGCATCAAATTCCCTCAACAGCACCTCGCCGGGCGTTTGCGGAATCGGCGATCGAGGTGAAACCCAAACGTCCTCCGAGGAGGCTCCGCACGCTTCCGGCTGCTTCGCACCGAGCCCTGGATTCTGAGGTAATGGAAATAAGCGTCGGCGCGGGTCAGGTACCGCGCTGAGATCGCTCAAAGGGTTTTCGCGAAGGAAACCCTTCCGCTTCACAAACGTTGTTGGGAGAAAACCCATGCTTTCGCTCGAGCCTTGGGAGCCGGGAGGCATTTCGGACCCGCTCTCAACATCCACCATCATGGTTGGCGCCTCAAGAATTGCGCTCACGTTGCTACCCTCCATCCTTTCGATTTGTGCGATTGCGGCGCGCTAAAGGCTGGGGGCGTTCCTCATATCCATCGCCCACGGAAAGTATCAAGTGTTGTAGCACCGTCAGCCTATCCACGTCGCGTTCACCGTAAAGGTGGCGGCTTTCGTGCCCCACCCTAAGGTCAAGGATCGATTGGAGATAACCCGCACGCCGGACACCCTCTCAAGCGAAGGGCCTAGCCGGGTTAGGGAAAGGAACTAGACTTGTGGGGGCGCTCTAAGGCCGTGGGATTGAGGTACGCCGGCAAGTTCCGTGAGAGGAAACTCGACGGGAGAAAGCGGGGAATAATGGATGATGACTTCAGTCTTGAAGCTGGGAGCAGATGGCCGGGAATCATCCGTCTGAGCCGGCGCCAACTTCTCGCCGCCACACTCTGCCATGCGGCTGCTTTTCGATGTATGCCAGGAGGTGCCACTTTGCCCTGCCGGGTGCAAGCGCGATTGCGTGGCCAGAACTCCCACGGTGACGATCAGAAGCGCGATCGTGACAATGAGAGTCTTGCCAGCCACCCTCGCGAGGAACCTTCCCCGATGGGACGCATTCCGAGCCATTCGAAGCAAGTTGTCTACCCCTGCTGGCATTTGCCAGGAAACCTTACTTGGGCCGATTCTACACCAAATTCCGGTAGACCGTACAGACAACGGCAAGGGACAACCCCTGAGCTCTCACAGACAAAAAGTCAGACCTTGCTGGGAAGCCCGCCCAACTGAAATGGTTGCCCGAATATAAATAAAATCATCGCCCGACCAGCAGGCCACCCGTTGAAGCGCGGGCAAGGATTCTGGATGGACCGTCGGCTCGTGAGTGCGAAGCTTTTAGAAAGCAGCAGCAGGCTGCCGCTTTCCTCTCCGCCGAGTTTGTTTGCCGGAAAGTCGACTCCGAGCTGAACCCCCGCCAGCAAGCTGGCTCAGGAAAAAGCGGCAGCAAGCTGCCGCACTCTAAACTTCCGCACTCTTCCCCGAAGAAGCTATGGCTGCGCCCTGCCCCCTGGCCGCGCCGCAACTTTTCCTGCTGCGGCGGGTTACAATCGACCTGAGGGCGTCGAACGACGGACACTTCTGAAGCGGGTTTCACGGTCGGAGATAACACGGTTACGTCTCCTTCCTATCTGGCGACATGCGCCCACTAAAGGCTTCATTATGAAGGAAATTGCGACTGCCGCGCTTCCTGCCGACTTGGCCGCGTGGCATTTTCTCAGCCGGACGACTTTTGGGCCGCGGCCTCAAGACATGGAAAGGGCAAAGCAGACTGGCATCGCCGCTATCCTGGAGGAGCAACTCCATCCCGAAAAGATCGAGGACTCCGCGGTGGAACAGCGAATCGCCGCGCTTCCTACCCTGACCATGAGCCCGGAAGAACTGATGGAAGACTTCCCTGCCCCGAAAAAGGGCAAGAACCAAGCCGAGAGACAGGATCAGCCGGAAGTCCGCTCGCCGATGCCGCCCGACCCGGAAAGTCGCGCCCCTCAGGCTGCTCCCGAAATGAGCCCGGCAATGGAGTCCGGCGGGCCGCGCCGAATCCTCATGGAGCTTGGCCGCGAACAGATCTGGCGCGCGGCTTACAGCCAACGCCAGCTTCACGAAGTCATGGTTCATTTCTGGATGAACCATTTCAATGTCTATGCCGGCAAGGGAGTCGATAAGTGGCTCCTGACGTCGTTCGAGCACGACACGATCCGCCCCAATGCTCTGGGTAACTTCTCGCAGTTGCTTGCCGCCACGGCGCAAAGCCCCGCGATGCTTTTCTATCTGGATAATTGGCTGAGCGTGGCACCCAAGGAAAACGCGGACCTCGGCCCTGCCCAAGCCCGCCGCGGTCTGAACGAAAACTACGGACGCGAGCTGATGGAGCTCCACACCTTGGGCGTGGACGGCGGCTACTCTCAGCAAGACGTGCGGGACGTCGCGCGCTGCTTTACCGGTTGGACCATCGATCGCCCGCGTCAGGGCGGCGGATTCATTTTCCGGCCGCGCTTTCACGACTATGGCGAAAAAGTAGTTCTGGGCCGCAAGATTCAGGGTCACGGCGGGATGGATGACGGGATCGCAGTCCTTCAAATGCTGGCGGGGCATGCTTCCACCGCCCGTTTCATTTCGTTCAAACTCTGCCGCCACTTCGTTGCCGATGATCCCCCAGCATCGGTGGTCGACCGCACAGCGAAGACGTTTACCGAGTCCCAGGGCGATATTCGCTCGGTTTTGAAGACCATCCTGACGTCGCCGGAATTCAACTCGCCGGCCGCCTTCCGGGCGAAAGTGAAGTCTCCCTTCGAGCTGTTGACCAGCGCCATGCGGTCTCTGGACGCGGAAACCGGCGGCGGCGCGCCCCTTTTGGGAATGATCATGCGGATGGGTCAGCCGCTTTTCCTCTATCAGGCGCCCACAGGCTTCCCCGATCGCGCCAACAACTGGATTAACACCGGCACGTTGCTGGCGCGCATGAATTTCTCCATGGCGCTGGCGGCCAACCGCATTCGCGGAACCCAACTCGATCTGCAAAGTTTGACTCCTTCGAGCGACTCCCAGGCAGTTTGGGATCACCTGGTGGGGAGAACACTTGGTGGACAGGTCTCCCAAGAAACGCAGTCGGCGGCCATGAAGAGCTTGCAGAATCTGGACGCCGCAGGCAACGGTATTCAGGACGCCTTCCCGAAGACCAAGCTGATGGCGGCGCTGCTGCTCGGATCGCCGGAGTTTCAGCGGCGTTAGGGAGTCGAGAAGAAAACCAAGAACAAGTCAAAAGGCAAAGTGCAAAAGTCAAAAGGCAAAAGTGAGATGCCGCTGGCCTCCAAATTGTGGCGGAGAAACTAAGGATTTGCTGCGAGGACTTACGGAAAGCCAAACCGAAGGCCCCAAACACTCGAAGCTTCATCTCTGCACTGCAAGCGCTTGAACCTTCGAGGATCGATGAACACCTTGTGGCGCATGGCATTCGACTTTTGCCTTTTGACTTTTGCACTTTGCCTTTTGACTTTCCTTCGTGGCTGCCTCGCGGCGCGCGACTACAGTAATAAACGTGAATTCCCACAGAGGTCACGATGAGCATTTCCCGACGATACTTCTTGAAGACTACGGGCCTGAGCCTTTTCGGCGCGGGCTTTGTCCCCAGCTTCCTGCGGCGGGCGGCCTTCGCCGCAGAGCAGCCGGGACACAAAAAGATCCTCGTTGCTATCTTTCAGCGCGGAGCCGCCGATGGACTGAACATCGTCGTCCCCTATGGCGAAAAGAACTATTACGCCCTCCGGCCCTCGATTGCCATCCCCGAACCCTCGCAGCGCAGCGACAGCGGCCCGAGCGCCCTGGATCTCGACGGATTCTTCGGCCTGCACCCCAGCCTCGCCTCCCTGAAGCCTTTATTCGACGCCCGGCACTTGGCGGTCATTCACGCTGCCGGCTCGCCCGACGCCACGCGCTCCCACTTCGACGCCCAGGACTACATGGAGACGGCCACGCCCGGCGTGAAGTCCACGCCCGACGGCTGGCTGAACCGCTTTCTGCAAAGCGCTCCCCATGCGGATTCCACGCCCTTCCGCGCCGTGGCATTTGCCGCCTCGATGCCGCGCACGATGATGGGCTCAGCCTCCTGCCTCTGCACGCAGGACCTCGACGGATTCCATCTGGCGGGCAAGGCCAACCGCCAGGCGCGCGGCGTGCAACTCGTCGAGAGCGCTTTTGAAGAGATGTACGCTTCGGCTTCCGACCGGCTGCTTTCCAGCACCGCGCACGAGACCTTTGAAGCCATCTCCACCCTCCAGCGCATCCAGGTGGGAGCGTATCAGCCGGAAAATGGCGCGCAGTATCCGCGCGGCCCCCTGGGAAAAAGCTTGCAGCAGATCGCGCAACTCATCAAATCGGGCACGGGCATCGAGGTTGCATTCGCGGAAGTGGGCGGATGGGACAACCACGTGAACGAAGGCGGCGTCACCGGCCAATTGGCAACGCGACTGAAAAACTTCGGCGACTCTCTTGCCGCGTTCTATTCCGACATGGGCGACCGCATGGCCGACGTGACGGTGCTCACCATGTCGGAATTCGGCCGCACCGCCCATGAAAACGGCAATCGTGGCACCGACCACGGCCACGCTCACGCCATGTTTGTCCTTGGCGGAGCGGTGAAGGGTGGAAAGGTCTACGGCGATTGGCCGGGCCTCAAAGACCATCAACTCCACGAAGGGCGCGACCTCGCCTTGACCACCGACTTCCGCGATGTCTTTGCCGAAGTGGCCACCCGCCACCTGGGGGTGGAGAGCCCCGCCGGTATCTTCCCCGGCTACGAAGTCTCACCGTCCCGCTTCCGCGGGTTCCTTTCGTGATTCTCGATTGGCGCGTTCCGACCCGTGAAACCGGCACCGCGGCAAGCCAGACCCATAACACTCCGAATCCTTTGGGCTGCATGTATACCAATCTGGTATACTGCTCCCGATGCGATTGCTCGGCGACCCTCTGCTCGATGATTTCCAGACCGCCTATCCTCACTCGGGGAAGGTATTGAACCGCTGGGCGGCAGTTGTTCGGGCGGCGGAATGGCACACCTTCGTTGATGTGAAGAGAACCTTCAATTCCGCCGACTACGTGGCGCCGCACGTAATATTTGACATCGGCGGGAATAAATTCCGGATACTTTCAATCATCGACTTCAAGGAATCTGTAGTGATCGTGCGGTCCGTCATGACGCACAAGGAGTATGACAAATGGAAACCTTAGAGATCCCCACGATCATTGAGTCCAAGTCCGAATACCTAACTGCGCTCAACACGGTGTCGGCACTTGCCGTTAAAGGCACCAAGAGAACCCGCGAAGAAGACAAACTCTTCCGCACGTGGGTTCTTCTCATCGAAGAATACGAGCAGCGTCGGCGCGACCGAAAGCTCAAGAAGCTTCCCCCCCATGAGCTCTTGAAATTCCTCATAGATGAAAACCGGCTGAATCAGAAGAGTTTTGAACCAGCCGTCCCCCAATCCCGCATGTCCGACATACTGAATGGCAACCGTCCGATATCCAATGCCCAAGCGGTTTTGTTCGGTCGACGCTTTCAAGTGAAGTCGTCAATTTTCTTGGGGCTGGAGTAGCACGGTCAAGTGCCGTCATCCTCGCTGTACAGAGCGCCATAAATTGTAGCGTCGATCTCCGATCGACGGCGGCGGTCGGAGACCGCCGCCTGGAGTTTCTACATTTCCGAAGCAAGGGAACGAAAGCGGCCTCGCGGCCGGCGGTAGTTCGGAGACCGCCGCTACAGCCGGACGCGCAAGCACTTATGTCGCTCCGTATAGAATCGATCAATACAGCAGTCCCTTCTGCAGCGGTTCCGCCGCGCGGCCCAGAGGATCGAGCAGTTCCCGGGCGCCGCGCGCCATCAGGCCAAGCTCCGTCGCGGTTTGGAACCACTGGAAGCCCAGGTCCACGTATTTCTTTATCTGGTCGGAATCCTTAACCGGTAAACCCACAAACTTGCCGTTGGCTTTGCCCGCGGCGACAATCCTCTTCAACCCGTCCTGAACCCGCGGATGCCCCGATTGCCCGCGCAATCCCATGGAGAACGAGAGGTCGCTGGTGCCCACAAAGATGACGTCAACGCCTGGTGTCGCGGCAATTGCTTCAACCTGTTCCAGAGCCCGCACCTCTTCGATAATGATCACCACCATCACGTTGTTGTCCGCGAAAGTGTGGTAACCCTCTGGCGCCGGCCAGCGGAATGACGCCAGACCTGGCCCCGACCCCCGCCGTCCATGAGGTGGATACTTGCACGCCGCCACCGCCTGCTGCGCTAACTCCGGCGTGCTACAAAACGGAAAGATGACTCCCAAAGCCCCCACATCCAGCACGCGTTTTGCCGTCCAAAGCTCATTGACCGGAACGCGCGCGATCGGCACTGCCTTCAGCCCACGCGTGGCCAGCACGATTGTACGCAACGTCTCAAGCGTAATCGGACTGTGCTCCATTTCGATCCAGAGGAAGTCGAAGCCCAACGTAGCCGCCTGGGCGGCGGTTTCCGCGCTCGCCACGGTAATGGTCGTACCAATCACATACTTCCCCTCGCGGAGCATTCTCTTGAGCGGATTTTCCATCACCCCGGGCGAGTCAGCGTTCTCAACAGGCATGTGCATTCTCCTTATAACCTGAATATGAGTTCATGATCCGATGAATCGAACCTCGGCATTTTCCCAACCGCGGCATTCTCCCTTCCTGCCGCAATAGTGAAAGCGCCTCAAGTTTAAGTCACCGGTTCGCGCTGCGTCCACGTGTTTGTAGCGCCGAATCGCGGACTGAGTGCATCCACCGGACGGCATCTCAAGACCGGGTTGTCGCGCCCCTCCGGGGCTTGATGCCGCGCCGGCCGCGCTCCCGTCCCACGGCTTGGCTCGCCGTGGGCTACAATCGACTCCGCCCGCTTCGCGGGCGCGGCGGTGGTTCTCGGCCTCAGGTTAACGCCAATGCTGCCGCCACTTGCCTCGCGGCAGGGCGCCTGACACCCCTCCGGGTTGTTGCCCCAGGCGTGCCCACCTGCCCCGCCGCGCCAGCCGCCCCTGCGCGCCACAGTTGGGAGCGCGGGCATCCTGCCCGCTTTGGCATGGGCGCCCCGCCCGCACCGTTTTCGTGCCAGCGCTACGCTCCGGCAACCGAAGTGGTTCTGCTGTGCGGCCACTGGCCGCCGCCTCTTTCACAGCCAGGAGTGGCTGTGTCACAAGGCCGTGGCACAGGCACTCCTGCCTGTGCCTTCCACGCGACCCAAACACGCCGAAACATGAGGGGCGAGAGCGGGACGCTCCACGCCCAGCCGGCAAGGCGCGGTACAGTTTTCTCCCCCCTATCTTCCGCAATGCCCATGGCTACCATCTTTTATGCGGCGGACGCGTGCGCGGCCGCCTGGTCAACTTGCTCTGGGGGGCGTGTTTCGGCCTCAGCCGCGGCTGTTCCGGCCTCGGGTCTCGGGCTTCTCGCGTCAAACTCCCCTTTTTCGACTTCCGACCCCGAACTCTGCGCCTCGAAATCCTTATTTGTGAGTCTAGGCGCCGGACGCCGGGCCTCAGACTCGTTCTTTTTGCCTCCCGAATTCCGCCCTTCGACGTCGGACGCGGTCTTTGCGGCCCCGAATGCCGGGTTGCGGACTTCCGCTTCCCCGTTTGCGACCTCGGACCTGGGGCTTTGGACTTCCGACCCCGCGTTGCGGACTGTTTGTCCGTTACCTCTTGTGCTCGCGCTCACCGGCTCGGGGCAATCTGTCTCGCGATCCGTTTTTGCCCCTCCTGTGTTTTCATCAACATCCCCGGATGAACCTTCATTTTTGGCACTCTTCTCATCCTGCTTTTGCATCTTCTGCAGCAGGTTGGCCAGGCGCATGAACTGGCGGAAGCACGAGCCTTCCTCGCGGCGCATCAACTCCGCCTGCTTGTGTGGCGTCGCCTGCACCTCATCCTGCTCGATCTCGCGTCAGGGCTTTTTCCTGCTCTTCGATCTGGGGATCGAACTCCTTGTGCACGAAGCTCAACTCGATCCGCGCCAGAATTCCCAGCGCTTCCCGCAGTCTGTCGCGCTCGGCCCCTTCCGCGATCGGGGTCTGGGACGAGGGAATGGAGAACACGCCGTATTCCAGTTCGTCGATATCCTCCATTTCCTGCATTTCCGCGAGATACTGTTCCTCGGACATCGGAGTGGGCTTCGCCGTGCCGTCGCACACTCCACCGTCCACCCCGCCGGAAGGGCGTTCCTCCAATTCCTTCGGCCCTCTCGCCGGGCGGACAGCCCTCCGTGGTCCCGACACCGGACCGGCTTACCTCCTCGTCCCCGCCGGATTCGACGCTCGCACCCGGCGGACAAGCTTCCTCGGCTGCCGCCTCGACCCGCTCGCCCGGCGCGAACCCGCGGGGAGGCGAAGGCCGCGCGCCGCTCGGCCCGCACGAGGACGTTGAACCTTGCGGCGGGCGCAACGAGTGCATCAGCCAGAGCATTCTCCGCCGCCGCCCTAGCACGCCCCCGCCGAAGGCCAACTGGAAGTGGTGGAACAAAAACCGCGGCACATAGAAGCGCGGCTGGGCGGAGTAATCCCGCAACATCTCCAGCACGCTCGCCTGGGCCTCGCAGTCGTTACGGAGTTCCTGCACCCGCTCGTGGCGGCGCTTCTGGTGCTCCTGCATTTCCCACACGATCAGGCTTTCCTGCATGCGCTCGGCGCGCTCGGTGCGCCACCACAGGCGCGCCATGCGCTCGGTAAGCGCTCCTGGAAATCGCTCGTGGGCCGCCACTCGGCGCGCATCGACTCGATCAGAGCGGCAAGCTCCGCCGGGTCCTCGCCCAGGGCACGCAGCGCCTCCTCCCGCTGCTGCGAGTA
This sequence comes from uncultured Acidobacteriota bacterium, assembly GCA_963808085.1. Classification (GTDB taxonomy): domain Bacteria; phylum Acidobacteriota; class Terriglobia; order UBA7540; family UBA7540; genus Bog-366. Next base: position 62,875 of record CAWEFC010000034.1, on the reverse strand, counting down.
AAACCCGTGGCGCAAATGCGCGGCGCGGCTGCGCTCCTTGCCCTGGGGAGTCGCCGCTCCGCGCGACTGGCGACCGTTGCGCTGGTGCGCCGTCCTATTGTTATCGGTCATGGGTGGCTTTTGGATGAGAGACATAAAGACCTCCTGAGAGCAGTGACGAGAAAAAACGAGCGTAGCGCGGACCTGTTCGGTAGGTCCGCGGTTTTTCATTGTCGATCTGCCGCAAACCCAGGGCTCCCGCACGGGGGCAGCGCCTCAATTTCAAATCCCAGGAACAAGCCGCGGACCTACCGAACAGGTCCGCGCTACGTTCCCCCGACACCTGGCACCTCTCCCCCTGCGCCATTTCACGCTGCCACCCCTCTCCCTACCATAGGCTCGCACGCTGGCGACCATATCGAGCTAAATACGTATAAATGTGGTTATCGGAAAGGACATTCCGTCTGATATTTCTTTCCAATTTCCTGCCGGTAGGAAATTGCTCTGCGGGCATTGCCGATTGGACCCTCACAGGGGCGGGCCTCGTGCCTGCCCACGCAGGGGCCGAGGCGGCCCCCGTCTGGGTACCCACAAGGGGTACCCCTACGCAAGGACCCGTAGCGCGGGCAGCCTGCCCCGATCTATCGGGGTCTCGCCCGCTGGGGCGTGGGCATCTTGCCCGCGCGCCGACGGGAGCGGGACGCTCCCGAGACAGCGGGCAGGATGCCCGCGCTCCCAGGACGACGTCCAAATGAATCGATCTCCCGATCACCCGATGAACCGATTCCCCAATCGGTGGTAGAGTATCTGGCTTGCTGCATTCTGGAGGTGTGATTGGCACGCGCTAAAGTGGATGTGGTCGGTATCGGTTTGAACGCTACGGACACGGTAATGTCGGTTCGCAAGTTCCCTGCCCTCGGCGGCAAGGAGCGAGTCGCCTCCATGTCGATGCAGGCTGGGGGGCAAGTCGCGACGGCTTTAGTTACCTGTAGTCGACTGGGATTGAAAGTGCGCTACATCGGGAAAGTGGGTGACGACCAGGGAGGCAAAATACAGCTTGCCAGCCTTCGCCGCGAAGGTCTGGACATGGCTTACACCAAGGTGGTGCGCGGCGCCCCCAACCAATACGGCTACATTATTGTGGATCAGGCAACGGGAGAGCGAACCGTTTTTTGGGATCGCGACGCGCGGCTGGCGGTGCAGCCCAAGGAACTCCGGCCAATCGCCGTCACTTCCGCTCGACTGCTGCATTTGGATGGCTGCGACGTGGAGGCAGCGCTGGTGGCAGCGCGGTGGGCGAAGCGAGCGCGCATCCCGGTGGTGGCGGACTTCGACACGGTTTACAAGAATGTCGAAAAGCTTTTTCCCTACATCGACTATCTGATCGCCTCGACCCAATTCTTGCCCGCCGTGACCGGACAGGCAGACCCTTTCAGGGTACTCCAAAACATGGCCGATGAACACCACGTGGGTACGCCGGGAATGACGCTAGGCCGCGATGGCGCTCTGGTTTACCAGGCAGGTCGGTTTTTCTACTCGCCGGGATTCGTGGTCGAAACCGTAGACACGACGGGCGCGGGGGACGTCTTTCACGGAGCCTTTGCCTATGCTTTGCTCGCCGGCTGGGATATGACCCGCGCGCTCGACTTCTCGAACGCCATGGCCGCGCTCAACTGTACAGCGCTTGGGGCACGAGGCGGAATCAAGTCCCAGGCCGAGGCGGAGCACTTGATTGCCACAGGAAAGCGGCACGTGAATCCTTTGTATGCGAAGGGGTGAGCAGAGCCGGAAGAGAAAGTCAAAAGGCAAAGTGCAAAAGTCAAAAGGCAAAAGTCAGAGAGAGTCGGAGGTTTAGTCATGGCTGGTCCGCAGAGCGAAAATCCGGCGACGGCCGCGACGAGGAAGGACTACTTCGCCCTGATCACCGGCGCTTCCAGCGGCATCGGTGCTTGCTTCGCTCGCGCTCTCGCAGCCCGCGGCCGGAATTTGGTTTTGGTGGCGCGATCGAAAGATAAGCTGGAAGCTCTGAAGAGCGGAATCGCTGCTAAACACTCTCTACGCATTGAAGTCGTCGAGCAGGATCTGAGTGTCCCAGGAGCCGCTGGGCACGTGACCGCAATTCTCAGAGAGCGTGGAATTGCCGTTGATCTGCTGGTGAACAATGCGGGTTTCGGAGCGCAGGGCGAATTCTGGAAACTGCCCCTTGACCGCCAAACGGAGATGCTGCGCTTGAATATCGTCGCGCTGACCGAACTCACCTACTTGCTGCTTCCAGCCATGGTGGAACAGCGCCGTGGGGACATCATCAACGTGTCCTCGACGGCGAGCTTTCAGCCCGTTCCCTACACCAGCGTCTATGCTGCCACCAAAGCATACGTCACCAGTTTTTCCATGGGGCTGGCAGAAGAGACAAGCCGGTATGGGGTAAGAGCGCTGGCCCTCTGTCCTGGCGGCACGGCGACGAACTTCTTTGACGCCAGCCGATTCGGCATGCGCGACTTTCTCGGCGGCTTGCAGGCGCCCGAAGAGGTCGTGGAGGAAGGGTTGCGAGCCCTGGACCGCGGCCGTAGCTTGACGGTCGCTAGATTCATCAACCGCCTCATGGTTTTCGCGCAAAGGGTGGCGCCGCGGCGGTTCGTGGCCCGCCAAGCCGCGGCGATGTTTCGGCCGAAAGATTTGTCTAGCGGGGGCCCCTCAATATAATCCCTCGGGATCATCGATCTGACTGTCATGTTCAATCGAATTTCAACTACTCCCGTCTTGCTAGTCGCCATCCTCGCATGGAGCTTCGCCGCCTGTTTCGGCGCACAGGAGCCGGCGGCCGCACCGACTGGTGGTCAAATCGTATCCTACGACAGCGACATCAACGTGAGTCCCGATGGCACGCTTCTGGTGCGAGAAACGCTGAAGGTCATTGCCCTTGGCGCGCAATTCCAGCAGGGAATCCATCGGGACCTCTTGACGCGCTACCACGATCAGTTCGGCAATCCTTATAGCATTCATTTTGATGTGGTATCGCTCCAGCGCGATGAGCAGCCGATTGAATTCGAACTGGAGAAGCTCTCGAATGGCTTGCGCATCGACCTGGGAAGTAGCAGCGAAACGGTGGCGCCGGGTGAACACACGTATGAGCTCATTTACTCCGTAGATCGCGGAATCGGCTTTTTCCCCGACCACGACGAACTCTATTGGAACGTTACGGGCAACGGATGGACATTTCCCATTCAGGCGGCCTCCGCGACGATCCACCTGCCCAAAGGCATCTCGCAAATCGCTATTCTGCTGGACGCTTATACGGGCGGACAAGGCTCGGCGGAAACCAATTTCGCCGCCTCGGCGGACAACGATAGCAACGCCACGTACCGTACGACCCGCGCGCTCGGCCCCCATGAGAGCATGACCGTGGTCGTGCGCTGGCCCAAACGCTTTGTCCGCTTGCCGACCAATGAGCAGAAATACCGCTACTTCCTGGAAGACTATCAAGACGCACTCGTAGGCCTTGCCGGGCTGGTCGTGATCCTGATTTATTACGGCGCGGTTTGGCTCGTTCTGGGACGCGCGACCAGCCGGGGTGAAATCGAACCCAACCCCGACCCGCCCGAGGGATTTTCCCCTGCCGCTCTCCACTATGCCTGGAGCTCGTCGTTTGACCAGAAGGCTCTGGTCACGAATCTCCTCGACCTGGCGATAAAGAATCATCTGGCCATCCTGGAAGATGGCGATGGCAATTACATTCTCGGCCGCCTGCAGCCGGGCGCTGCGCCGTCCGAATCCGAACTTGCCTCCGGCGCGGGCCCATCCCCGGACATCGCCCCCGATGAGAGACTCGTCCTCGCTAAGATTTTCGCGACCGGCGACACCATTCCCTTGGGACCCATCAATCAGGGTTCCATAGGGGGCGCGGCGGAAGCGCTGCATCACCATCTGCGCTTGCGCTTTGAAAAGATTTACTTCCGGGCGAACGCCCGCTACCTGATCGCTGGGCTGCTGATTGCCCTTGCCACGACGGTTCGAGCGGGGCTTGCGGTTCAGGGAGCGCCACGGCTTCTGGTGCTTCTGCTCAGTCCTGCTCTCCTCATCATCGGCCTACTTATGTTGCCTGTCATTACCCTAGCAGTGGCGGCGGCCAGGCACGCGTTCTCCGCTCCGATTCATGCGCCCACGGCGCGAAAACAGGCGCTGGTTATGAGCGCGATTGGCCTTGCCCTCTTCCTCGCCGAGGTGTCGGGGCTGGGCGTGTTGGGTTGGGCCACTTCTCCACCGGTGGTTGCCATTCTGCTGGCGATGGTTGTCGTCAACTACGGGTTCCACCTGCTTCTCAAAACGCCCGCTCGGTCGGGCCGCGGGCTGATGGACGACATCGAAAGCTTTGGCCTCTTCTTGACTTCCAAAGGAAAGGGACGCGGCGGCGCGCTCCCCATTGGCGGTGCTACTCCCCAACTGCTCGAAAGGCTCCTTCCCTACGCGATGGCGATGAATTTGGAGACGGTGTGGGGGGAAAAGTTCGCCGCGGCACTGGCGCAAGCGGCCGTCGCCGAAGGATTGGTTTATGGGCCAGGGTGGTACTCGGGCCCCGGCTGGGTGCCGCTTACGGCGTCGACATTTGCCACGACACTCGGCAGTTCCCTCTCCAGCGCGATAGCGGCCTGCGCGAGAGGTTCGGGCCGCCGGGGCCAGCGCGCCCGTTAGAGGCAAGTCGGTATGTGGCGCGGGCAGGATGCCCACGCCCCAGCGGGCGAGACGCCCGCGCTACGGAAGCAGTTCGGCGAGACGCCCGCGCTACGTCAATCGGTTTTATCGGAATGCTAAAGATCTATGGCGCGTTTGCCCTGGAGATAATTCTTCAGAATCGCGGCCCACTTGCCTTGCGCGGTCAGAATCAGCTCAATCGCTTCGCGCACGGCGCCGCTGCCGCCCACTGCGTGGGTGCAAAAGCGGGCGTGCTTGCGCACCAGGGCGTCGCCGTTGGCCACCGAAATACCCAAACCCACGCGGGTGAGCAAAGGCAGGTCCGTTAGGTCGTCACCCACGTAGCAGACCTCGGCGTCCTCCACTTGAGCGGCCTTGCAGATCTTCTCGTAGGGTCCGATCTTTTCCAGAGCGTTCTGCTCGACAAATTGGATGCCCAAGTCCTTCGCCCGGGCCTCGATCGCCGGCGAGCCGCGTCCCGTAATGATTCCGCTTTTGAGGCCAGCATGGTGGGCCAGGCGGAGACCCAACCCGTCGCGGGAGTCAAAGCATTTGGTCTCAAACAATCCGCCGCCGGGCAGGGGGAGGTAATAGAACTTCCCGTCAGTCATCACACCGTCCACATCCATCAGCAGCAACTTGACTCGTTTGGCGCGGGACAGCAATTTTCGGGAGTACTTGGCCATGAGATATCTCGCAGTTCTTGGAGCGGGGATCTGCGGCACGCTCCGGGGGTATTGGGCCTTGGTGATGCGGCCTCGAACGAACCCGCTCCCCGTGCCGGGGGAAGCGCCTTACGGGCAAGGATCATAGCACACCCGGCGCCACTCGGGTGGGTATGGGCGCGCGGAATCTGCTGACGAGGGAGAGAAGCGGCACGGTCACTACTCAGATGCCTCGTCGTGAACCGATGCAAGCGACACGCGATTACGTCCGGTGCGCTTGGATTCGTAGAGGGACGTGTCCGCAGCATGGATGACCTCCTCCAGGGTCTGGCCATGCTCAGGGAAAACGGCGACTCCCATACTTACGGTGATCTGAGGCAGGTGGGTATCCACACTGGAAGGGACCACCATGTTCATGACTCCCTTCCGGATGCGCTCGGCCACCAGGGCGCAGGACCGAAGGCCGGTGTCGGGCAAGACGACAACGAATTCCTCTCCGCCGTACCGGGCGGTCAGGTTGGTCTCGCGCATCATGGCGGTGACCGTCTTGGCAAACTGCCGAAGCACGCGGTCGCCGGTTTCATGTCCGTGCGCATCGTTAAGGTCCTTAAAGTGGTCCAGGTCCATCATAATGAATCCCACGGGTTGTTGGCGGCGCCGGGAAATGGCGAACAGCTTATGAGCGTAATCCTCCAGAAAACGGCGATTGTAAAACCCGGTGAGCGAATCGATGTTAGCCTGCTGCTTCATCCTGTCGAGCAGGCGCAGATTGGAAAGCGCCGAGGCCGCGCCGCTGAGATAACTCTCCACCAGGCGGCGGCGTTCGGAGGTCCACCCACCCTTCGCGCCTTCGATGCGGACGGCGCCGATGATGATGCCGCTGGCGATCAGAGGTCCGCAAAAGTAACTTCCTTCGGCGGGGAGAGCAAACCGAGAGGGACATGGCGGCTGGGCCTCGACGTCGTTCACGACGAAGGTGCGGCCGGTGCGGATCGCCTTGCAATTCTGCGGTTCCTCGATCACCGCGAGTGATCCCGTCTCGTTGGGAAGCGGCGCCAGGGTAGCCGCTGCCTCCAGCAGCTTTTCATTGTGGTTCAGCTTGAAGACGATGATTTGGCGCGGCTGAAACCGCGCTTTCAAGGCATGCAGCAGAAGGTCGTAAACCTCGAGTTCTGAGGTGCACTGGGTGACCGCCTCAGAGTACCGATTCAAGGAGGCCATTTCTTCCCGCTCCCGCCGTAGAGTGTTCGTCATGTTGGAAAAGCTGCGGGAGAGCACGCCAAATTCGTTGTTGAGCATCGGGGGAAGAGTAACGGCAAGATCGCCGCGCCCCACCTGCTCGGAAGCGCGGACGAGTTGCATGACCGGAACCACAATCAGGCGCGCCACCAGCCCCGTCAAGGTGACGAGGATGCCGGCGAGGAGCAGAGCTAGACTGACTCCCGCGATCAGCATTCGCCGGATCACCCTCTCCGCGCCCAGCATCGAATTTACGTTTTGCGCCTCTTCTTCATCGCGCAGGGTCAAGACCATCGAACGAACCCGGGTTGTCCGATCCTGGCCTTGCGCCAAGATCTCGGCGGAGTCAAGCTCCCCGCCCGCGCGAACCTTATCAATCGTCGGAAGCGCCCATAGCTTTTGCATCTGATCGAATTCAGCCCGAATTCGAATGATCTCGTGTAGCCGTGCGGGGTCGGCGGACTCCAAGTCGGAGAGCGCAATGAGGTCGGCCGAACCGTCGGTGATCGCCTGATCGTAAGGGGCGAGTACCTCCGACCGGCGGCCGAAAACGAATCCGCGTACGGCCATGGACGCTTCTGTCATGTGCCGAAGGAAGGATTCACATCGGACCATGGTTTCTCGAGAGCGCAGGGCAAGCAATTGGGCCGTCGTAACGCTTCGATAGGCATAGAAGGCGAGGAACACCGCGCACAGCAATACGAGCAGCGGAGGGATGGTCACTAGAAGGATCTGGTCCCGGATTTTCAGGTTGCGAATGGTGAAAGCCATAAAGGCACATCGTGGCCCACAATTCTCCCCTACTGATACCTTCTAGCAAAATAGCGCGGTTTGCCAGCCGCGTCAAATACCGAGGATTCACTCAATTCGAGCAGACAGATAGACACTGAGCGGCCGGGAGATCACGGCCTGCGCGCCGTCGAAGGCCGACTGCGCAGAAACTCCTCCAACCGAGCAAGCTCCGCGTCCACTTCCCTCGAGAATTCATGATCGTCTGGACGTTTCCCGACGAAGCCGAGCTGGACGTTTAGAGATTGTCCCCTGACTTCCGCATTCGCCCAGCCGATGACCCTGTCGCCCCACAGGACCGGCATCGCGTAATAGCCGCGGAGACGCTTGGCCGGGGGCGTGTAAGCCTCGAAGCGGTACGGCCATTGCCAGAAGTGCTCGAAGCGAAGGCGGTCCCACACCAGCGGATCGAAGGGGGCCAAGAAGGACACGCGGCGGGTCGGCTCTTCGCGGACTACCCGCGAAGGCGGCCAGACGTAGATGATCTTATCAACAATGGCTTTTTCGAGCTCGCCCGAGCGGAACAAACCTCGGATCGCCGTGCGATGATCAGCGCTGCCCGGGATGAAACGACGGAGGCGGCTGGCGATCGCCTGCAATGTCCGTTCGGGAATTGGCGCCAGGAGATTTGCCACGACAACCACTAACTTCCGCAATCGCTCCAGAGGCGGCATGGGCTCGACCGGCAAGAGCATCGGTTCGTAAACGCGGATGCCCTTCTCCCTCCGTGCGATCCGCAGATGCCCATGGTAGTGCAGGCGTTCCAAGGCGCGCTTGGTTGCCTGCGAGTATCCGCCCCAGGCATTCACTACACGCTTGCGGCCAAACTCAGATTCCAGCCCGCTCGGATGGGTGGGACCCAGTCTGCGCACGGCATCCAGGACCCTCTGATCGAGAGTCGGCAGACGAACGGTTACGCGGGGGTGAACCAACTCCCAGACGCGGCGCGAGAGGTAACCGTAGGCGTAGAGGTAATCTTCCTCGATACCGAGCGAGCAGTAACTCCGGTCCAGATCACCCACGCGATAGTCTTTAACCCGATGGCGAAGGATCAAGTCCTGCGCCCGCGCCGGAGAGCGAATGGGATCCGCCTGGACAAATCCAAGGCGTGAGATGGCAGCTTTCAAAGTCGCTGGGCGGAACAGGGATTGCGATATCGCGCGGGCGCGCAACTGTTGGAGGTCTACCATTCTGCGGGACTATTATCGCGGAGGCCTAATGCGAGGTGCAAGAGATAAGGATCTGTCAGAAGGATCTATCGCCCGAGAACCGTGACCGGAAAAGTGGGGCTAGGGCTGAAGGTGAGCGCCCACCAACGTCACAGCTTCCGCACGAAGTTATCCAAATCGCGAAGGCGGGTCACAAGCGGCTTGAAGCGCCGCAATTCGAGGGAATTCGCACCGTCGGAAAGGGCTTGGGAAGGCTTGTTATGGACTTCCATAAAGACGCCATTCACCCCCGCCGCCACGCCGGCGCGGGCCAGGGTTTCAATGTATTGGGGCTGGCCACCGCTGCGGTTCCCTTCACCACCCGGAAGCTGGAGCGAGTGGGTAACGTCGAGGATGACCGGAACGCCAAACTCTTTCATGATCGCCAAGCCCCGCATATCCACGACCAGGTTATTGTATCCGAAGCTTGCGCCCCGCTCCGTCACGATGATGCGTTGATTCCCGGTGCTGCGGACCTTGTCGATGGCGTGGCGGATGTCCCAAGGCGAAAGGAACTGACCCTTCTTGATATTGACGACGGCGCCGGAACGGCCGACTTCGAGCAGCAGATCCGTCTGGCGTGAGAGAAAGGCGGGGATTTGGAGGATGTCGCAGACTTCGGCCGCGGATTTTACCTGCCCCGCCTCGTGAACGTCCGTGAGGATGGGGACGCGGAAATCCCGCTTGATCCGCGCCAGAATCTCCAGCCCGCGATCAAGCCCCGGTCCCCGGTAGGATTCGATCGCGGTGCGGTTGGCTTTATCGAACGAGGCCTTGAAGATGTACGGAACGTGCAAGTCGCTGGCGATAATGGAGAGGCGCTCGGCAATTTTCCGGGCGTGCACCTCGCTTTCAATCACACAGGGACCGGCGACAACGAACAGCGGCTGCCCTCCGCCGATCTTCAACCCGCCAACTTGCACCGGGCGACTCATTAAGAACCCGATCCCCCCGCTTCCTTCGCCGCCAATTCACCTCCCAGGGGTGCGGCGGACGCGAAGCGGGGTTGGGATTCTAGCCGCGTGCCTTGCGATTTCAGCCGTTCAAGACGGTATTCGTGCGCGGCGCTAATGAACGCGGTGAAAAGCGGATGCGGATCGAGCGGCCGAGACTTGAATTCTGGATGGAACTGGCAACCCAAAAACCAGGGATGGTCGCGGATTTCCACAATTTCGACATAAGTGCCGTCGGGCGTCTTGCCGGTCAGTTGCAGTCCGTTCGCCACCAGAGTCTCTTCGTACTCGCGATTGAACTCGTAACGATGGCGGTGGCGCTCGGAGATTTCAAGTTGACCGTATGCTTTGTGAGCGAAGGAACCGGCCTTCAGGCGCGCCGTCCACGCACCCAAGCGCATCGTGCCGCCCAACTCGTCGATTCCGCGCAATTCCCGCAACTTGTAAATCACCCGATGGGGCGTGGAAGGATCGAACTCTGAGCTGTCCGCTCCCGCCAAGCCGCACACATTGCGTGCGTATTCGATGACCGCGCACTGCATGCCGAGGCAAATGCCGAAATACGGGACCTTGCGGGTGCGGGCATATTCAACCCCCTTCAACATTCCCAGGATTCCCCGCCGGCCGAATCCACCGGGCACCAGAATGCCGTCCAGGTCGCGCAACTGCTCCGCGCAGGCATCGCCTTCCAGACCTTCAGCCTCCACCCAGGAAATATTCACCTTCACGCGGCGGGCAATTCCCCCGTGGAAGAGGGCTTCATTGAGACTTTTATAGGAATCCTGGTAGCCCACATACTTGCCCACGATTCCGATGTTGACCTCATCCAGCGGGTGGCGAATCTTTTCCACCAGATCCGTCCAGGGCTGCAAATTGCGCTCGCGGGTTTCGAGCTTCAGGCAGCGCTGAAGCTGCGTATCCAGGCCCTCGTGGGCGAGTTGGAGGGGGACCTCGTAGATATTTCCCACGTCTTTGGCGGTGATGACGGCTTCTTCCGCGACGCTGCAGAAGAGCGCGATTTTCTCCTTGATCTCGGGAGTAAGGAAATGGTCGGTGCGGCAGAGCAGGATGTCCGGCTGGATACCAATTTCGCGCAATTCCTTGACGGAATGTTGCGTGGGCTTGGTTTTGAGTTCGCCCGCGGCGCCGATGAAGGGGATCAGGGTGAGGTGAACGAACACCACGTTATCGCGGCCATTTTCCAGGCGCATCTGGCGGATCGCCTCGAGGAACGGCAGCGATTCGATGTCCCCGACCGTGCCTCCCACTTCGACAATCACCACGTCCACATCGGTTGCCACTTTGCGGATCGCCGCCTTGATTTCATTGGTGACGTGGGGAATAACCTGCACCGTTTTGCCCAAATAGTCGCCGCGCCGCTCTTTGCTGATGATGGTTTCGTAGATGCGGCCGGCCGTGCAGTTGTTGTCGCGGAGCATGCGGATCCGCGTGAAGCGCTCGTAATGCCCCAGATCGAGGTCGGTTTCGGCGCCGTCGTCGGTCACAAAAACCTCGCCGTGCTGAAACGGGCTCATGGTGCCGGGGTCAACGTTCAGATAGGGATCAAACTTCAGCAGCGTGACCTTGAGCCCCCGGGCTTCAAGCAAAGCGCCCATTGACGCCGACGCCAGTCCCTTTCCCAACGAACTGACTACGCCACCAGTAACAAAGATATATTTGGCACCCATACGCCTCCATGAATTGTGCGTTAAGATTGACGATCCTGAATATAAACATGGTGTGTGCGGCCCGCGTTATGCCTTGCTCACGCGGCCAACTGGGATATCTGGTTGTACCGAAGTCTACGTTTGGACGGAAGGAATCGGTACGGACAAGTATCCATTAGTTCGCCATGCGAGTCAATGGAAAATCACTTCGCGAAAATCACGTCGAGGCGCGCGCAACGTAGAATCGAAATCCCGTTTTTTGTGCTTTGATCGCGATCAAAAAACTGCGAACGACACTCACATAATGATCCGCTCGAAATCTTTTCTCGAAATCGCCGAATCACTCTTGGCGCGGTGCAACAACAGTGTGGAAGTGTGCTAGAATATTTCGAGGAGTAAGATTGGAATGAAGGGCTGCTTCTGCACTCGGGGCAGGTTGCGGCTCGCGTCCTTTCCCAGAGGGCTGCTTGTATGACAGCTCTTTCAAGGTGGCGAGTTTCACTGAAGGCGTTAGCGGCGATTGCCTTGGCCAGTCTGGTGGCAATAAGCGTGTGGTGTGCTTCGGATGACCAAAAGCAGACCACCCCGCCGGCGGATAGCCAATCGGGGGCGCATGTCACCGTTCGCGTGCCCCCCATCCACGTCACTCCCCTTCAGGTTGACGTGAACCTGGTGGTGGTCAACGTGACCGTCACCGATCCCTTTGACCGGATCGTGACCGGCCTTGACCAGGAAAACTTCCAACTCTACGATGAAAAGGTGGAGCAGAAGATTGTTACCTTTTCCACGGAAGACGCCCCTATTTCCGTGGGAATGATCTTTGATTGCAGTGGGTCGATGGGGGATAAAATCCAGAAGTCCAAGGAAGCAGCCCTTCAGTTCTTCAAGACATCCAACCCACAGGATGAGTTCATGCTGGTCAGCTTTTCGGACCAGCCGGACTTGGTTTCGGGGTTTACTTCCAAGTTTGAGAACTTGCAAGACCGGCTCTTGACGGTAAAATCAGGTGGGAGGACGGCATTACTTGATGCGATTTATCTGGGCCTCAGTCAAATGAAGAAGGCCACCACCAACCGTCGAGCCCTCTTGGTCATTTCGGACGGAGGAGACAACCACAGCCGCTACACTGAAAATGATATCAAGCGGGCGATAAAGGAATCCGACGTGCAGATCTACGCCGTGGGAATCTTTGAACCGATGTCTGCGCGGAGCCGCACGCCGGAGGAAGCCGGCGGTCCCGGTTTGCTCGCAGAGTTCGCGGAAGTTTCCGGCGGCCGCATGTTCAGTGTTGAAAACACCAATGAATTGCCGGACATCGCGGAGAAGATTTCAATCGAATTGCGCAACCAATATGTCCTGGGGTACAAACCTTCGAATCTGATTCGCGACGGACGGTGGCGGCGCATCAGAGTTAAGCTCAGTCCCCCCAAAGGGTTGCCGCCTCTTCAGGTTTACGCACGAACTGGTTACTATGCACCGACCCAATAATTTGCCATACCGAAGCCTGCTGGCCCGCGGCGGGTTATTAACCTTCCTCCTCTATTTACCCATTGCCTTTTTTGGGCAAACACCGGCGCCTTCCAATCCTCAATCCCCGCCTCCGGAAAAGAAGAACAAGGAATACACGATCAGTGTGGACGTCAATGAGGTGGTGGTCCATGCCACGGTGGTTGACAAAAAAGGGCACATGGTCAACGACCTAAAGCAGGATGATTTCCGTGTCTATGAGGATGGTGCGCCGCAGACCCTCACTCATTTCTCCCATGCGGACGTCCCCGTAACCATGGGCATCGACATCGACGACAGCGGGAGCATGCGCGACAAGCGACAGGCAGTGAACGCCGCGGCGCTTATCTTCGCCAAGACTTCCAACCCCCAGGATCAGGTCTTTGTCGTGAATTTCAACGATGTCTATTATCTCGATACTCCGGGAGATTTCGCGACGACGATTGAGGATCTGAAGTCCGCGCTCGATAAGATCGATTCCCGCGGCGGCACCGCATTGCGCGACGCAGTCATCGCTTCCCTCGATCACCTGAAGCTCGGCAATCGCGACAAGAAGGTGTTGCTGGTGATTACCGATGGCGAGGACAACGCCAGCCGTTACACCCTGGAAGAACTGATGGCTAAGGCCCAGAAGTCCAACGCGGTTATTTACACCATCGGCTTACTGGGTTCGGACGAAACCAGCAACCTCTTCAAAATCCGCGGCGGTGAGGCCCATCGCGCCGCCAAAGTCCTGAAAGAACTCGCTGAGACCACCGGCGGCGATAGTTACTTCCCAAAATCTCTCGACGAGGTTGAGAGCACTTGTCGCGAGATCGCCCACGACATCCGCAATCAATACACCCTTGCCTATCGTCCCACCAATCTCAAAAGGGATGGCACATTCCGTGCGATCCGCGTTGACGCCTTCCAGTCGAATAGCAAGAATAAGTTGGTGGTGCGCACCAAGCCCGGCTATTTTGCGCCCAAACCAGCGGGCTCCCCCGCCGTGGCCTCCAATTCCAATTAGCGTATCGGCCTTCCCCTGATGGGCTATCGAGGCTTCCCGGCCCGCGAGTGTGGAACGCTTCGCTCAGCGTGAGGAGCGTCGCCGCCGGTTTCAGGCAATGCCTGCAGGTCACTGCGATAACCCAGCCGGTAGGAAATCTGCTGGCTGGTTTCACGCACCATTTGGGCAATTTCGGAGACGCGCGCCGGGGTCATGCGCATGGTTGGCCCCGACACGCTGAATGCCGCAATCGTTTGCCCCGTGTGGTTGAGCACCGGCCCCGACACACAACGCAATCCCTCCACCACTTCTTCCTGATCGGTCGCATACCCCTGCTCGCGGATCCGCTCCAATTCTTTGCGCAGTTGCGGTAGTCCCGTAAGGGTATGCGCCGTCATCCGCGTAAGCCCCGGGGAGTGGGCAATCTGATTGATGAAATCCTCACTTTGGTAAGCCAGCAAAGTCTTCCCCACCCCCGTACAGTGGAGGGGCATCACTCTCCCCAGTCGGGCGTCCAGTCCCACCGGCTGAGGGGTCTCAAATCTCTCGATGGAGATCGCCTGCGTCCCCTGCAGAATCGCCAAGTGGACGATTTCCCTGGTGCGTACGTTGAGTTCGTGCAACAGCGGTAGCGCCGCCTTCCGGAAGTCCAGTCGGTCGAGAACCCGCAGGCCCATGCGCAGGACTCGGTGGCTGAGCTGATATCCTCCCGAGATCGTGTCCTCTTCCACAAACCCATGGCGCACCAGGTTGACCAGCAACCGGTGTACGGTGCTCACGTGCAAATGCAGCCGCCGGCTGAGTTCCGTCAGCGTGTAAGGCGGATCCTCGTCGGCCAACACTTCCAGGATATTCAGCGCTTTGACCAGTGACTTCACCGTGTAGGCCGTGGCGGGCTTGGGACGATCGAGAGGTCTTTTCATAAAGTGAGAATGATTGCAAAACAGGCCCGGTGTCAAGCCCATTTGCCCAGCGGGGGCTCGAGGAAAGGGTGACCACGGAATTTGCCGTCTCAGTTGGGGGTCCTCCGCAGGATTCTTCATGCTCAGCTTCAGACCCGCCGATAAATGGGAGTGAGCACAAGCCCTCGGGGGTTTTGGATTCGCAAATCGAAGCCGGATGGTCGGGGTGGAGAAGCACGATGCAAACCAGTGTAGCCGTCCAACATGAAACGAAAGAATGGGTCACGTTGCGCGCCAGTACGAGAAGTTCCTGGCTTGAGCATGTCGCGCGACGTTGGGGTTCGCGGGTGGTCGGCCAGCCCCAGGCCACCGGCTCGATTCTCCGCCTTCTCCAGCGCATTGAAGTGCAGGCCCGTCAGCCCCGCCGCACCATGGGCTCTGTACTGTTGCTCGGGCCCCCCGGCTGCGGCAAAACTCATTCTGTGGAGGCTCTGGCCGAAGTTCTGCTCGGCAGTCCCGGCGCCCTGCTCAAAATCAATTGCGCTGAATATCAGCAGCAGCACGAAATCGCCCGCCTTGTGGGCGCCCCGCCGGGTTATATCGGCCACGCCGATACGGAACCGGTTTTCACTCGCGAAAACCTCGAACGCTTTCGCACCCCCGAGTTCCCTTATACCCTGATTCTTCTGGATGAAATTGAGAAGGCCCACTACTCGCTCTATTCCCTCCTCTTGGGCGTCCTGGACCGCGCCGAGTTGAACGATGGGCGCAACCGCCACGTGGACTTCTCCGCTTGTCTTTTCTTTTTCACCAGCAACATCGGTTCGAAAGAAAGCCTGCGGGCCACTACGCCCTCCGGATTCATCCCTCAGTTGGACGAGGAGGACGCCAAGGCCCGGCACTTCGAAAGCGTCTCCATGCGCGCCCTCAAGCGTCACTTCCCTCCGGAGTTCCTGCGCCGCATCGAGGAGACCATTGTTTACCATCCGCTTCGCCCTGCCGATCTGAAGAAAATATTGGATCTCGAACTCGACAGGGCCAGCCAGGTTTTCCGCCATCACGCCACCACGCCCTTTCAGGTGGAGTTTACGTCGGGGGCCAAATCGCTGCTCCTCAACCACGGGTACGATACCGAATACGGCGCTGCGCACCTCCAGCACGTTCTGGCCTGCGAATTCCAGGATCCACTGTATCGCCTGATGGCAACCAATCAGGTGCAAAGTGGGGACAAAATCGGCGTCTTCGCCAAAGGCTCCGAACTCGTCTTCCGCAGGTGCTAATGCCATCAGCGCTGTGGCCTGCATCAACAACCAGAGTCAGGCGCGTCCAGCCCGAGTCACACCATGGCCAGGTGTTCAGCCGTCAGCGCGCGACAAGCGAAGGCCCGCGGGTGGCACAGGCACTCCTGCCTGTGCGCCGGTTGATGCATTCCATGCATAGCGCACAGGCAGGAGTGCCTGTGCCACTGAAGCCATGACAGTGCCGGCGCCGGGAATCAGGTGATTCGCCCCGCGGGCTGGTGGCGCCGTCATTTGTGGCGCAACGCCGGCTTCCAGCCGGCACAGGAGCCGCCAAGATGGCGGCGTTACGTTCAAATAAAGCACTACGCGTGGGCTTGACAGGTTTGAACAGAATATGTAAATCTGATTCTATGAAAATACGACTTTCGGCAACGGAAACCGCACGTCGATTTTCCGAATTGCTGAACCGGGTCCGATACCGGGGTGAAAGTTTTGTCGTAGAACGCGGTGGAAAACCTATCTGCGAAATCCTGCCGGCCCAACCGGTGAAGTTCAGCGGGAGGGAGCTTGCGGAGTTGCTCCGTTCACTCCCCCGACCGGACGAAAAATATTTCGACCAAGTGAAAGAGCTGACGACGAAGCAGCCCAAGGTGGCAAGGTCGCGATGGCCACGCTGATTGATTCGAGTGTCCTCATCGCCGCCGAGCGGGGCGATCTTGCCCTGGACGTCCTTTCGACTCGCTATGCCGACGAAGATGTGGCGATCTCCGCGGTAACGGCCTCTGAACTCTTGCACGGCGTTCATCGTGCACGGACGGCCGCCCAACGCCACCGCCGTCAAGCGTTCGTTGAGGGGTTGCTCGCACAGCTTCCTGTAATCGCTTTCGATCTCTCCGTGGCCAGAGTGCATGCTTCCATATGGGCGGATCTCGCCAAGCGCGGCGTTGCCGTCGGTGAGCGTGACCTGATGATTGGCGCTACCGCCATCGCCAAGAACTACACTGTGGCCACCCGCGACGAACGCAGCTTCTCAAAAATACCAGGGCTCAGCGTACAACTGCTTTAAGGTGGCACAGGCACTTTTGCCAGTGCACGGATTGATGCATTCCATGCAGAGCGCACAGGCAGGAGTGCCTGTGCCACTGAAGCCATGACAGGCCCGGCGCCGGAAAAGGACGACGATGCAACCAAAGGTCGCAAAGATGTTGTTCGGGTTCGCGTGCAGATTGGGTTGATTAAGCGTCGCGGCTCGGCTACCATTTCAATGAGTCATATGGCCGACTATCAGCATCGAGGATCGACGTGCAACTGACACGAGAGCAAGTCCTGAGGTTATTGAGCGAGCACCGTGAGGATATCCGGCGTTTCGGCGTTCGGAGCCTTGGGTTGTTCGGTTCGGTGGCTCGAGGCGAGAACACTGCCGCGAGCGATTTGGACTTCCTCGTGGAGCTTGACGCGAAATCCTTCGACGCCTACATGGATCTAAAGGCGTACCTTGAAACGCTGTTCGGCTGCCAGGTTGATTTGGTTCTGTCCGACGCCCTTAAGCCCCGCCTCCGCGAGCCCATCCTGAGCGAGACTATTCATGCCCCGGGATTTTAGGGTCTATTTGGACGACAGTACTTCAGTGTTGATGCCCAAATCATTTGGGACATCATCCGGAACAAATTGCCAACACTTGAACAGCAAATTCGAGAGATGTTGAGAGGCTGAAGCTTTTCGCTGGCCCCCCTGGACTCGTATTCATATTGCGCGTGCCAGGGAAGCCAGAACCGGCCGCGGATGGGACGCGGTAGAGATGTTGCCGCGTTCGCGGGGTGCCCATGCATCGGGGCGCCGTCCGGATGGCAGGGTCAGGCGACTCCCCTTTTCGGGAGGCTTTCCCTGCCTTCGAAAAACCTAGCCCGCGAGTGGCGAATCTGTGCCCGCGGCGGTCGTCGTCGAGTTCTGGCGAATCACGCCGGACTCGTCGGTGTAGTAGTAGTTTGTGCCCGTCGAACTACTGAGGGGAATGCCGGTTATGGAGTAGGAGTCAATGCGGCCGGCGGAGTCACTGTCGCCCGGCGTGTACGTAAAGCTGTATCCGCTCTTGGACCCGGCGGCCAAGACACTGTCGATCAGGCCAGCAGCGGTGGAAGTCGGGTTGCCTCCGGACGCCCCCATCGGACCGAGCGAAGCTATATCCCCGCTAAATCCCGAATTGAAAACGGATGAATAGGTACTCTCAGCGACGTTCAGCGTGCGCAGCGAACCCACGGCGGAAGCTTGGTTGGCAGCGACCCGGGATCGAAGCAGGTTCGGTATGGCGATTGCCGAAATAATCAGAATAATCGCTATGACGATTAGCAATTCGATTAACGAGAAGCCATTGGGTCTCTTTGTCACTCAGTCCACCTTTGGACACTTCACTTACCGCCTGGGAATTCCTGGCTCACTTCCAAAATTCCCGTTTTCAGCGCTTGAAACTCTCTCCTTCTTTGGTGGTTCGAAAGTATACAAGCCGGAGAGTTCAATAACAACTCCGGGCTACACACTTCATGCGTTTACAAGTGGTATATTTGCGGCCCGGAATGAGGCGGATCGCTGACTCGGAAAGAGTTCGGGAAGCACCTCGAAGTATAGTCGCTAACCGTTGCCGGCCCTCACCAAGAATCCTCTATGGCCCGGGAACGGTTATTACCCAGCATCCCAATCCATGAGGCGCGAGCGGAACGCTCGCGCGATGGCGGGCAGGATGCCCGCGCTCCCAGCGGCGTAGGGGCAGGCCTCGTGCCTGCCCGTTCCCTCGGGCCGATTCGGCCCGCAGTTGGGCGCCCACGAGGGGCGCCCCTACGTGCGCATTGGGGGCATTTCCGTACTACCCGGAGTGGCGGACCTCTCCCTCCCGGTTCGGACTATTTCGCCAGCGATTTTGTCCGGATCACACGTGATTCCGTCCGACCCAGAAGGCCCAGGCAATTTGTCCCTGCCAAGGCCGGCGGTAACCTTCTGAATTTAAATAGTTTATAATGTAGGCTCGAATTATCTTGACAAGACAGGTAGCCATGCTATACTAGGCGCTGAGGCCAGCCAACGACGGTCAAGCGGAGGGAAGAGGCACGGCGGGCGAACGCCGGGGACGCGCACGGGGTCCTGAAAGCGAGTGGCACTCCGCCGTCTCAGGCTCGAATTTTGACCGCCAGTGCGACTTTTTGGCGGCCCTGAGGCGATCAAACCGGGGTGAACGCAATTGCGAGCCGTGCGAAGCGACTATGTTCATGAAACATAAACAGCTTACCCCGAAACCTCGTCCCTCGTTTCGTCTCCCAAGCGATGAATCAAGCTCATGAAAACACGGAACTTATGGAAAACCGACGGAGAGGCGGCAGTGAATTGCCGCCGAATGAGTCTTCCGGCTATGTTCATGAAAGAACAGGCTATTAGTCAAGATTTGCGATACCATGGACAAAAAGGCTTTTTCCGCCAAAGTTCTGAAAATACACAGGTTAAGCTGTCATCATCGTGGCACAGAGATAACGGTGCAGAAAAGATGTTAAAAATGCAGGATGATCCGGCTATGTTTATGAAAAAAAATGGTCGAGCGACAGAATGTCGTTCGATAAAACGGCTTTTTCCGATCGAATTCGAGGGATATTGAGGTCATTGTGGCGACTTATCGAGCCTTGCGGAAACGATCATCTCAAAAGACGGCGGACCGACAAAACAGGCCCGCGCTGCGGACGCTGGGCAGCAAAAAGAATTCTTTTTTATACGTTCGAAGCCGGAATGTGTATGAAAACAAATGACCGCAAGACACAATGCCCGAAAAAAATCAGACTTTTAGGTCTTGATTTTCGACATTTTTCAATAACTGACACCCGTTTTGCACAAAAATGCGGATTTGCGATGACAATTTGTTACGTCAATCCAGTTTTTTGCAGGTTTCTGCAGGAGCCGAGAAGTGGGCCGCCGATGCGGCGCAGAGACGTTGCGCAAGGCCCGCTCTCCGGCCTTGCGGCTTTTCCTTCAATCACGGCCATCGCGACGCGGGGAAAGGGCCGCAGGGCCGGAGAGCGGGCCCTGCGCTATGCTCCCGTGACGACAGAGGGACACTCGTGGCCCGACAAAAAGTCACCGCTTCACCTCAATGCCTCCTGAGCTTCCTTCCGATCCTCGGGGTTGCTCGTGGAGCGGGACGGTGAGCAGCAGGCGGCGGTGCGGGTGCATTCCCCGGTTTCGGGCCGCCCTTTGCCGCAGGCTTCCCCGCCGCTGGCGGCGCACTCGGGGCCGGGGCGGTGGCTTCGTGACCCTTGTGGGGGTGAGAAGCAGATGCCGATTCCCCGCCCTTCTTGTGGGTTCCCGCCGATCCCGCTTCCTTCCCCTTTTTCGGCGCATGGACGGCAGGTGGCGGAGGCGGCGGAGGTTCTTCGATGCCGGCCAGCTCGTGCAGCTCCTTCATGAGTTGCGCATGCGACTTGATCTTGCCATCCAGTTGCAGGGCGAAGATTTGGGAGAGAATCCGGTCAAATTCCGGTCCGGACTTAACCCCCATGGATTGCAATTCCGCGCGAGGCAGGCGGGCGTGAATTTCCGGGAACTTAAACAGGTAGCTCTTGATCCGGTTCTGAACTTTGGCGCTCTTGGTGTTGGCAAGCAGGTACAACAACAAGGGTTGGGGGTGCGGCGAGAGGAGGGCATAAACTTGGCTCGGCAATTCAGCGCGGGCCGTCCCGAGCACGCGATCGAGTTTCTTGGCCTCCTGCTCAAAGCTCAGCGCCAGCTTAATAGCTTTGCTCTCTCGAACGATCTGCTTGGCCAGGCGCGCTTTGTGATCGGCCCCCAGTTTCTCAACCAGAATGTGGAAGTTCAACAGGAAGGGATCAGCGCCTGGGGAGTTTTGGAGCACGTTGCGAATGCGCGCAAAGCGATCGTAGGACAGATGCACAGAGGCGAGTTTTTTGTCCAAGCCGCCAAGGAGCTTCTGGTCGGAAAGCATTTTGAGAACGCGCCCGGGATGATCCTCATGCAAAATTGCCGCCAACTCGCGGGCCTGCTGGCTGGCTTCGAGGCGCTCCCAAGCACCATCGGCGATGGCGGCGTCGAACCAGCGCTGGGTGCGCTCGTCCGGCTTGAATTCCAGCCGCATTCCGAGTCGAAGCAAACGGTAGATGCGGGAGGGATCGTCAAGAAAGCCGCGCGATTGGAGGGCGCGGATTTCGTGCCGCTCGATGTCGCCGGCTCCGTTGGTAGGATCGAGCAGAAGGCCGCGAGAGTTGGGGTGAAGCGAGACGGCCATGGCGTTGATCGCAAAGTCACGGCGTTTAAGGTCCTCGAAGATGGTCGCGGGGCGAACCTCCGGCCGACCGGGATGCGAGTAGATCTCCTCCCGGCACATTCCCAACTCCGCGCGCACGCCGTTCGAGAAAAGCAGCTCGGCAGAGTTCGAGCGCTCGTCAAGATCATAGTATTCGAGCACGAGGGGCGAGTCATCTGCCAGTCCCCGCCCGCCCCGGGAGAGCTTTGTCGAGGCGGCATTGGGTATCGCGCGCAGCATGCGCTGCGCCGGGCCCTCGACGATAAAGTCGAGGTCGCGAACCACCTGCTGGCCATAGGTGAGGTCGCGAACGGCGCCCCCCCCCAGATAGAGATTCGAGCCCTGCTCGGCCGCCAAGCGGCTGATCAGAGTGAGCACCGCAAACTGTTCCGGGGAGAGCCGGCTTTCCATCAGGAAGTTGTAATCGCTCATGGCGTTTGGCTTCCAGCGTTCTCCCGGGCCTCGAATTCAGGCTCGAGGGTGATGCGATTGATAAACCTGCTTCAACCGCTCTTTAAGCACGTGCGTATAAATCTGGGTCGTCGAGATGTCACTATGGCCCAACATCAGTTGAATGGACCGCAAATCAGCGCCGCGCTCGAGCAAATGCGTGGCAAAAGAGTGCCGCACGAGGTGCGGAGTGATTCCGTTCGGCAGCCCGGCACGAAGCCCGTAAGCCGCGAGGATTTTCCAAAACCCCACACGCGAAAGCCCTCCACCCCGGCAGTTCAAGAAAAGCCAGGGGGATTGGCGCTTACCCGCGAGCGCGGCTCGTCCTCCGAGAAGGTACGACTCCACGGCGCGCAACGCCGATTTGCCCACCGGAATCAGGCGTTCCTTGTTGCCTTTTCCCAGGCAGCGAATGATGCCCAGATCCATGTCGAAGTCGGCGGCAACCACATGGATGAGCTCAGAGACCCGCATTCCCGTGGCGTAAAGCAACTCGAGCATGGCCTTATCGCGGAGTCCGGTGGGAGTCGAGACATCCGGCAGGGCCAGCAGTCGCTCAACCTCCTCTGCAGAAAGGTACCTGGGCAGGGATTGATCAAGCTTGGGGGCCTCAATATCGGCAGTGGGATCATTCGCGAGGCGGCCCTCCCGCACCAGAAACCGGAAGAGATTGCGCACAGCAACAAGGTGCCGGGCGACGGAACGCGGGTTCAGGCCTCGGTCATAGAGGCCCTTAAGAAACAAGCGGATGTCGTCGCGATCGACTGCCACAGGGGATTTTCCCAATTTCTGGAGAAAAAGCGAGAACTCGGCGAGGTCCCGTCGGTAGCCCTCGATGCTATTCGCCGCCAGACCCTTTTCAACACGTGCAAAATCAAGAAACAAAACAACTTCTCTGATGATAGGCGGGGGCGGGGACACAGCTTGCGGGGGAGGCATCTCGGTCCCCACGGCGGGCAGGGACCCGCCAGCGGAAGTCGCCCCGACCGATGCTCGGTGTAGCGGTAAACGACTTGACATGTTCGGCAAACGGGAACGAAGCGTCAATTCAGTGCCATGCGGGAGGATTCGGGCGTTCAGGAGCAATCCTCCGCGCTCCGGGAAGGGCGTCAAGAGTCGTGTCCTCCAGGTTATACAAGAGCTTTTTTATCAACAATTTGAGAGCATCTCTCAAGAAGGCGCCCTAACTCGACGTTGAATTACTTGACAGGCTCGACCCGCGCCCTATACTAGCACAAGCTATTTTCCGTGGCCAAGTGCCATTTGACATTATTACGCTTTGATGACGAATAATTTATGAAAGACGGTACATCCTCAACCCGTAAACGGGTGGTTGTTCGAAGGCTCGATAAAGGACTCGTCAAAGGCTTCATCGACCCCAAGGGGTATCTGGCGAGCGACGTCGGCCTACTGGATCGCGACGGAAGACTGGTCCACATCGCCATGCACGACATTAAGGCGGTGTTTTTTGTCCGGGATTTCGAAGGCAACCCGGACCGGGCTGAGCGGAAGATCTTCCGCAGTCGCCCCCGGCTGGCGGGCCTTTGGGTGCGAATGACCTTCAAGGACGCCGAGGTCTTGGAAGCAATTCTTCCCAATAACCTTCTGGAAGTTGACGCGATAGGATTTCTCGTTACCCCACCCGACGTTTACTCCAATAACCTCCGCATCTTTATTCCTCGCACGGCGCTAACGGAAATGGAAGTATTAGGCGTTATAACCGACGGTGTAGTGAAGCGCATGTCGCAGCGCGCCGCCCATGCGCGGGCTGACGCTACGGGACATCAACAGTTCGGTCTGTTCGCGTCGGCAAGTCCACAAGACAAGAAATAGCTTTACGATGTATAATATATTTTATCAATACTTGACATAGATATACACCGAAACGGGGAATTCCGGCTGAATCCTCACCTCGTTCTAACGCGATGGGGCGGCGACTTCCTGCACGGGGGGTAGATCCATCCTTTGGTGGATGGCATAGAGGACTAATTCCAGCCGGTCCGAGACCCCCACCTTATCGTAAATGGTGCGCAGGTGGTTCTTGACGGTCTGCTCGGAGATGGAAAGGTGAGTGCTAATCTCCCGGTTGCGCCAACCCTGCATCAAGTAGCTGATGATCGTCTTTTCCCGGAAGGTGAGAGTGTCGACAGGCCGGGGTGGGGCGGCAGGGCGCGCCTCAAGGAGTTTCGCCATCTTGGAAACTTGCCTCTTGGGGACCCAGGTATCGCCTTCTGAAACCCGGCGGGCGCATTTGACGAAGAGTTGCGGGTCAACCGATTTGAGGATTACCCCGGCAGCGCCGCTTCGAACGTGGTTCATCGAGGCTTCATCGGACTCGGAAGAAGCCGTGGCGACGACCCTGCACTGCGGAGCTACTGCGGCCACTGCGGAGATGAGGCTGCCGTTACTCTCGGCGAGGATTTCCTCCTGAATGAAGGCCAAATCCGGGCGAAAGCTTTCAACGCGAGCCAAGACGTCGGCAGCTTTGTCCGCTTCCGCAACCACTCGGAGATCGTCCTCGAGGGCAAATAGCTTCTTGAGGCCGAGTCGAAAGATACCTTCCCTGTCTGCCACCAATACGCGAATTTTTCCCTTTGTAGACCGGGGTGTTCCCATTTGTTGATCCCGCTTGGTTCGTTCTGGGCAAGATTCTAACTACATCTTTCCAGAGCATGATACCCGCGATCACATTCTACATGGAAGGCTTTTTTGGAGAAATCTTAGGGCGGCTAGGGGGACGGCTCGTTTGCTTTCCGGGCGACGCTTGCTGCCCAGACTCAGACTTGGGCATGGGACGCAGCTCATATTCGTCGATAACCGCACCCAACCCCTGAACCTGCCCGCGCCGATTCCATCTGACGACTCGTCCCTTGCACAAGAGCTCTAATGGAGTTTGGGTTGCCTCGCGGGGGATCATCACCTTGATGGAAACGGAGGTTGCGCGATGCAGTCGGATCGGAACTTCAATGAAGAGCCCGCTGCCACTGATATTCCCGGTTTTCCCGATCGCCTGTTTGGTGCTCCCGGCGCGACTCTTCCACCGGATTTCCACCGGAAGCTCCATCGGAATTCGCTGACTTGTACGCTGCTGATTCATGCTATTCCTGACTCCCAGGACGGGTCCCCTTGAGAAGCATAGCCCGATTCCAGCCGCCTCGCAAGTTTTGGCACGGGTACTATCTATTACGTCTGTCTTGCCAGCAGGAAGAACTTGCACGCCGGGGCGGCGGGAATGGCGGTCCCAAACGATTCACCCCGGCGTGCCCTTGCCTTGCTGCCACTACCCAATGGCCCAACCCCAAAACAGATCGGAGAGGGCATCTTCCAGGCAACCGGACGCCGTGTCGTCTCCGCGGGTGATCCGGTTCCTTTTGCCTTATCCATCCTCTTTTATGGAAAGGCACCGTTGGATCGACTCTACCCGATCCCCATGTCTTGTCCAAGGTCACTCCTGTACTGGTACCGAAGTACTATTTCCATACCGCGCTAAATTCATGCGCTGCGTTCATTCCCATTCCCGCTTTGTTTCCTGCGCCGCATCGTCAAGCGCGCGACACAGCAGGGCCGCGCTGACTGTTGCCAGAAAGGTTAACCACTGATACGCTTTCCAGTGGACATGCAGCAAAATGCGGACCAACTCCTTTCCGCGAGATTTCCGTGGCGGAGCCAATCATCACAGGGAGATCATCATGAAACTCGGCGAACTTGCAGCGCGGCTTGAATGCCATCTCGATGGACCGGAGGACGTGGAAATCGCCGGCGTGGCGGGAATGGATGAGGCCAAGGCCGACGAAATCACGTTTCTTTCCAATCCCAAATACGTGCGCAAGTTGCGCACAACGCATGCGGGTGCGATTATTGCCGGACCGAACGTCGACGCGTTGGGCAAACCCGTGCTGCGTTCCGCCGATCCCTACATGTCGTTTGCCCGAGCGCTGGAGGTCTTCTATCCGCCCCAACGGCCCCCCGCGGGGATTCATCCCACCGCCGTCATTGCCTCGACCGCGAAACTGGGACGCAATCCCTCCATCGGCCCGTACGTCGTCATCGAAGCCGGCGCGGAGATCGGCGACGATTGCGTGCTCAAGAGCTTTGTGATGATCTACCCAGGAGCGAAAATCGGCGACCGATTCTTCGCCCACTCCCACGCTGTGGTGCGGGAGAACGTCCGCATCGGCAACGATGTGATCCTGCAAAACGGCGTGGTTTTGGGCGGCGATGGATACGGCTTCGCGCCGCGCCCGGATGGTACGTTCCACAAGATCGTGCAAGCCGGCACTGTCGTCATCGAGGATCATGTGGAAGTTCAGGCCAACAGTTGCGTGGATCGCGCCGCAGTGGGCGAAACGCGCTTGCGCCGCGGCGTTAAGATCGACAACCTGGTGCAGGTCGCGCACGGATGCGACATTGGCGAAAACTCGCTTCTCTGTAGCCAGGTGGGAGTCTCCGGCAGCGTCACGCTCGGCCGGAACGTGACGCTCACCGGACAAGTTGGCGTCGCCGGCCACTTGACCATCGGTGATTACGTCATCGCCACCGCCCAATCCGGCATCCCCAACGACGTGCCGCCACGCACGACCATTTCCGGCTATCCCGCCATCGAGAACAAAGCCTGGCTGAAGGCTTCGGCGGTTTATAAGCGGCTGCCGGAAATGTTCGCCGCGTACTTGAAGATGAAGCGCTTTCTCGATAAGGAAAACTCCCGATCTCGCGACTAACCACGCGTTCTGACCTGCGATGAGCGACCCGGCTGTCGTCATCCATCTAACCCACCATCGGAGGAATGTTCCCACATGACGGTCAACGTAAAGGTGGCAAAGCTTCACCCCGCGGCCGTCCTGCCCAACTACGCGCACCGAGGCCCGTTCGGGGACTTGGCTGCTGACGTCGCGGCGCTGGAGGCGGCGGAATTGGCGCCCGGCGAAATCAAGGCGGTACGCACCGGCCTTGCCTTCGAGTTTCCTCCGGATTTCGGCGCGCTCGTCGAAGATCGCTCGGGATTGGCATTGCGTGGGATTTGCACGCTGGCCGGGGTCATCGATCCCGGCTACCGCGGCGAGCTGAAGGTTGTTCTGATCAATCTGGGTAAAACACCTTTTGGAATTAATGCTGGTGATCGAATCGCTCAATTGCGGATGGTGGAGCGAGTTGAAGCAGTGTTCACCGAATCCGATTCCGTATCGTCTACGGACCGCGCCGCCGCCGGATTCGGAAGTACCGGAACGTAAATTCAAAGTGTCCCGTTCCCGGTTTATCGCGGCACTCGAGCTGATACTGTTTCCCCTGACCCTCCCCGCTCTCGCCCAGCAGGTGTGTGTAAGAATGCCTTGCCGAAAATTGGCCTTGACTCGGTAGGTGTCCGTGCTAAGATTCGCACCTGCGGCAGTAGGGCATAGGACTGGAATTCTCCCCGACGGTTGTTGGCCAAGTCGGCCAAAGCGGTTCGCCGGTTATCAGTACCCATCGTACAAGCGTTCATCTGCTGCTCCCAGTGAGTCGCAGTTGACGTTCATCCGGTACCGAATGGGGAGGATGGACCTGATTCCCGACTGCCGAAGAGGCCACAATGGATACACAAGATTACTACGAATTCCTTCAGATCAGCCCCAACGCCCAGCAGGGCACAATTCACCGCGTTTACACTTTTCTGGCGAGCCGCCTTCACCCTGACAACCCTGATACCGGCGATGCGGAGAAGTTCATCCTTTTGAGGCAGGCGTATGACGTACTCTCCGATCCGCAGCGCCGCGCCGAATACGACGCCACTTACAAGAAGGACGCGCCCCCAGCGGTTCCCCTCTCCAATTCGATCGACTTCATGGACAGCATCGACGGCGAGCTAAACCGGCGCCTGGCGGTGCTTGCGCTTCTCTACATCAAGCGCCGCATTAACCCCTACACTCCGGAAGTCTCTCTTGGCGAGGTGGAAGCCCGCATGGGGTTCCCGCGTGATTATCTGCAATTCACCATGTGGTACCTCCGCAACAAGAACTACATCAGCGTGGCAGACAACTCCGATTTCACCCTCACGGCGCAGGGAGTGGACTTCGTGGAATCCAACCGCGAGCATGTCCCCATCCTGAATAAGTTGCTGACCACAGGCGGAGGCGCCACCGGCAAAGCTGCCCAAAAGGCCCTCGAAGCTTCACACTTGCCTCTCAACGAGCCCGAGCGCTAAAGCGAATCCGCGCTCACATTCCCTGCGACCCTAAAAACACAAAGGGCCGACCCTTGCGGGCCGGCCCTTACGCGAGCGTCTCCGTGGAGGGAATCAGTAGTACGCTCCCGTATAGTTGGTCGGGTTGGCGGGGATTTTGGCGAAGTCATTGTCCCCGTATCCGGCCTGTCCCTTGAAATTCTCAATGGTGCAGGGGCTCCAATCGTTATTCTGCCCCAAAGACTGCACAAGCACCTGAAAAGTCCCGCCGAAGGTCAGCAAGTTGTAATTCCCCGAGGGGTCCGTAAGTGTATCGGTCACAACGTTCCCCGTGGTGGCATCGATGGCCACAACGTGGGCGCCGTAGACCTCGGCGATTGCACCGGTGCCCGGCTGCGAGATCGTGACCTGTCCGGAAATTCCGGAGCTGGCCGTAGTCGTACCTGGATAGAGATGTGAAACTCCGATTAGGTCATCGGTCCACAAGGCCTGATGCACCCCAATCGAGGCCGTATCCCCGTAGGGAAACATAACCGCATTAGCAATCCCGCTATGGTCCAAGCCCATCAAGTGGCCGATCTCGTGTGTCGCGACCGATTGCAGGTCAAACTGATTGGTCGCCGGAGAGGCTGCCGCGAAGGTGTCGGCGGGATTGAAGACGATATCGGCGTCCACGATGCAGACTTCGAGGGGGCACGCGGGCGGCGCGTTTGACCCGCACTGTGATGGAGACTCGCCGCTCGTCACGGTCGCGATCTGGGTAAGGGCAATAATCCCCGTGGGAAAATCGCCGGTGTCGGTGTCCGAAAAACTGATTACGTTTTGGCAGTCAATGGTGGGAGCAGCAGGAAAGGAACTGCTTCCACTTCCGAAGGTAAAGGCGATATTGGTCACGGACGAGCCTTTGTATTGGGCGTCGTGCCACGCAGCGAACGCGTTGGTGAGAACGGTGGATGCCGACGGGCCCCCGTTCTCCACCACATTTGCCGGCTTGCTGGTGGTGGCGAAGTTCAGGTTCCAGTGGACATCGGGGCTCGCACCGGGCCACATCGCATCCGCGAACTTTCCGCTGCTGGTCTCGAAAATCTCAAACTCCGTGGCCAGAACTCCGGCAGCGGAAAGCACACCGAAGATCGCCACGCCAACCAGCAATAGGCGCCTTCCGCTCAGTTTTCTCCGCCTCGCTCTCACGCTCCTCACCTCACGTTTAGAATTACACTCCGGCCGCGAAGGCTGCCCTCGGCTTCCTCGTTGACGGCGGAAATTGTGGCATGAACGCCACGGACGCTCACTTCGTCCCAATGAATAGTCCAGCTCCCGCCGCTCAGGATCGCTTCCCCTTCCACATCGGTTCCCACCGGAATCGCCACGTTTTTATTGGGAAACAATTGTGCTGTAGTCCTCCCGTAAACGTGCAGGCGGCCGGTGCCGCGTGACTCGGTGGAGGCAATGGATACGGGAATACTGAGCCCGTGGGGAATTTGAATGCCGGCGTTCACCAGTGTGGCAACGTACTTGTTGAATCCCAACAGGGGGACCGTCCCCGCCGGGCGTCCCCCACCACTCATGACGCGCTGAATCTGCGATTGACCCGGCGGCAGGACCACCCGCTCGTCGTGCGAGATAGGGTCCTGGTACACGGGATAGGCGCCCTGCGCCATCCCCACCACGTTATAATTGGGAGAACCGCCAGCAGGTTCAAGGAAGAGGATGTATTCGCGTTGCGGCCGGAAGGAAATATCTCCCGGAACAGATACGGTTATGTTACCGACTTTGCCCCCCAGTTGACGAACCTGTACAGTCGGGGAGGCATTCCCTTTGAGGGTCTGCGATACCGCGAAAGTGGTGATCGTGACGATTTGCGTGCGAGCCGCATTCCAACCGCTCGCCTGTTCGACCACATGCGCCCGGACAATGTCGCTCGCAGATTGGGTGAGCTGATCCATCGACAGAGATACCATCGTGGTGGCCCAAGCGGCCGGATTTGCGACGATGGCCAAACTTGTCGCCAGAACCAAAACCCTCATCATCTTCATTGCTCACGCCCTCTAACGGCTGTACGTAGAGGCGGCATTACGCCGCCCGGCGGCCTGGTGTGCGCGCCGCCGCGTCCAGCCTGCTAATTAACAACTTGAACTCCCCCCAAGTACGCTTGCATTTCCAGTGTCGAACCGCTCCCAACCGTAACCACGATAGCTCGATTCCCGAGCGCCTGGGTGTTCGACACCTTGATGGTGAAATAAACCGCCGTAGAGCCACAATCTTCCGCCTGGCCGGTGGCAGTGCAGTAGCTGGGGAAGGGCGTCACGTCGCTCGTCGTGACGTCCGTGGCGGCCCCATGGGTCACACTCACGGTTAAGCCCGAGGCCAGGGAGTCACCCGCCGAATTTGTCAAGCCTTCACCCACCAGCCAAATCGTGCAGGTTGCGTTCGGGCATGCTGAGGTCTTCGCCCCGGACTGCGAGACTTGCACACCTGCCACCGACGCCTCGCAGGTAGTGGAGCTTTCACCCACCACGCAAGTTCCCACGTTGGCCAAACCCAATGTCCTGGTCATCGAGGAAAGCGCAAGGTTGATTCCCGTGGCGGGGCCGGAAACTGTAACCGCGGTCGGAGCGGTTGTGGAAGGGTTGATGGTAACCGCCAACATCGCCGACCCGGAGGTTTCCGCCAGGCTGGCTTCGATCATCACGGGGTTGTTCCCACCTGGGATGGTGGCGGGGGCCATGTACAGATACGAAGGATACGAGCCCGTGATGGTTCCGAAGGTCGCGTTGCCGTTGGTGACGCCGTTTACGGTCAGGGTGAGGCCGGCCGTAGGCCCCTGCACAGATGCCGTTATGGCCAGCGTTGTCCCGACCTTCACGCTCGCCGTGCCCGAGGAGGATCCATTCAGGGTAATGTCCACGGTCGACGCCGACTTGACCGTAAAGTCACCCGCATTTGAAGCTCCCCCGCCAGGCGCTGGATTCGTCACCACGACCGCATAAGTTCCGGCCGTGGCCTGATCGCTCGCGCTCAGCGCAATGGTTAACTTCGTCGCGGTGACAAACGCAGCGGTGTGGGCCACGTTGTTGTAAGTCACCGTCGAGGTGCTCAGGAAATTCGTCCCATTGATGGTCAGGGTTTGGGCTGCGGCCCCCGCGGTGGCAGAATTGGGTGATAAGCTGGTGATGCTAGGGGCGAGATTATTCACCGTAAAGTTCACGGCGCTCGAGCTTCCGCCGCCCGGCGCCGGGTTCGTTACCACGACGGGGTAAGTTCCTGCCGTGGCTTGATCGCTGGCGCTGAGGGAAATCGTCAACTGCGTCGAACTTACAAACGTCGCCGTGTGCGCGGTGCCGTTGTAGGTCACTGTAGAGCCGCTCAAGAAATTCGTTCCAGTGATGGTGAGTGTCTGGGCCGCTGCGCCTGCCGTGGCCGAAGTGGGAGAAATGCTGCTGAGCGTCGGAGCGGGATTATTGTTTGTCGGGGGATCCGTCGTGGCGCTGCCTCCGCCACCACCGCAGCCCGCCATGGCCATCAGCAGGCAAAGGGCGATGCCCAGGACAAAAATTCTATGATGAAAACTTCTTGTCATCGATCCGGCTCCCATCACAAACTGGCATTGCTTCGATTCGGAGAATTACGCCCGGTATCCTTCCCCAACTATCTCGAAACGAATTAATATCTCCGAACTCAGTAACCGTCAACAGTACTTTGGTCCTACACAAGGCCTTGTGAGCGAATCGGCGCGAGAATGACGACCTGGTTGATCCCGCGGGTAAGAATCTCTTTGATAGGGATCTGAGACATGTGACGATTTTGTGGAAGGGAAGGAAAGGATGCTTGAAAAACCTGTCCCTCGCGCCGTAGCGACCTGTGCTGTAGGTCCGCGGCTTGCCGCCGTGCAGGATGGAAGAACCGCGGACCTGCAAGACAGGATAAATCCATGACTCGTCCTGCGCAAATGGGCGATATGATGCACAGAAAAACCCGTGAAAAACTGAATTGATCTGACAATCTGTCGTCCAAAAGCAGTAATTTTCTGCAAAACTGGCCTCGGTTAAACAAAAATGTCCGAATCTAAGACATAAATGTCCGATTTTTTCCGGGCATTGTGTCCGACGTTTGTTTGTTTTCATGGACATTCCGGCTTCGAACGTCAAAAAGAAGAATTCTTTTTCTATTCCATCCCTTCGGCTCTACCCTCTTGTTGTTAGTCGAACCTCATCAATCGCCATCGGTATTTCCATGCTAAATAACTGTATTATCATCGACATAATGTAAATAGCCCTACAGGCCCTGTGTTTTCATCAACATAGTGGACACACCGGCATCGGACATTTTTTTACAAGTGTTTTCAATAACATAGTGGAACATCCCTTCATTTTCTTCCCCCCGCGTTTTTCGCCGCGTCGCCATCGGAAATCTAGCAACTCTTTTACATTCAATAACTTGAATTTTCGCGAGGCTTCCGAAGTTCACAGTTAACTCGTTTAATTTCTGGTACATAATGGACGACGGAGCACCGTTTACGTTGGCTTCTTGTCCCCGGGCTCGGATGAAATTCCGCTTCGCGGCATTGCTGTTCGCGCCATCGAGAACACTCATGCGGACCGCCACAATGAGGGGCACCTCCCGAATCGCAAATCGGCAATCAACAAGCGCAAATCCGCAATCCACAGCAACACACGGTTATTATAGCATAGAATACTACAAAGTCAAGAAAATTATGCCATGGCTGGAGGCTACAAAATGTCCCTGGCGGAAGGCATCCGTAGCGCGGACCTGTTCGTGTAGGTCCGCGACCCTTCATCTCTGCCCGACAACGATGTTCAATCTCCGGCAACTCAGTCTCACAAGGCGCGTGAAGGGCGGCCGGGAAATCGATCCGACCCTATCTGTGGACCCCGCGCGCAGATGGCGTTTGAGCGAAGCCGAGCGCGGAGGACCGTGGAAGTCGACTCGACGGGGTTCGTGACAAACTATCCGGGCCTGTGGCAAGCCGAGCCTGCACAACGAGCGTGTGCACGTGACCGCAAGGGGTCGGAGCGATCACCAGCCCTCTTCGACGCAGTGTTTAGTAATACCCACTCCTATTGGTGGACAGCGGTGTCCGTCCCCATCGCTCGGGGGCCGGGCCCCGAGGGCGGGCAAAGATTAACGCTCGACCGCGGGCTGAGCCTGCTCGCTTGTTGAAGTTGCTATGCGAAACAGCTCGAAATGTGAGTAGCGGTGGCGGTTGCGAAAGCTCTCGCGGCCCCACCCCACCGTCACGGTAACTTCAGCGGGCAGCCATACGCCCTGCGGATCGTCGCGAAAGTGCACTTCGGCGAAAGTGGAGTCCGTGGTGACTCGCGTCAGGTCCGGATCGCCCAAGGGAAAAACGATGTCCGTCCGCATCCGCACGATTTGGTAGCTCTCGGCGTCAATCCACGCAATTCCTTGCACGAGGACGTCGACGGACTTATTCGGCGTACGAATCATTTCGTCGATTCGGGCCTTGCCGGGGATTTGGCTGAAGTACACCACCTCGGTGGAGCGGCCGTGGAGGTTCTGGCCCCCCAAGTATCGGAAGGTCGAGTCCTGCTGGTAGTCGGGGTGAAAGTGAATCGGCAAGGACGCGAAGCCATGCGTCAAAAAGCCCGCATTCAGCGGTGCGGGCTCGGTGCGGCGGCCCTTCGCGTCCGTTCGGTATTCCTGCAAGAGCGCGCCGCTTCTGGATCCGCCGGCGACATCGAGGTAATTGAAGCTTTCGCTGCTGATTTCAACCTGGTGGCCGGTCCAATCCAGCCTTTCCAGGACAATCTCCTCGCGGGCGGTGGTGTCCGGAAGGGTAGCGAAAAAGGCTTTCACTTTGTCGCCGGCCTTGGCAAGAATCAGCGGAAGCCTGTCCTGGCTGGCGGCGGGGGCGAGCCCTTTGAGCTCGGGAATGGCCTGCTCGAACTGGGCGGGCGTCCAGTCCGCCATAGCCTTGGTGGCGTCCGCAGACTGCGGGCGCTTCGAAGCACTGCCGGAACTGGCAGCCGAGGCCTTGGCGCCTGTGACTACGGCCTCGCAACTAAGCGCCGACAATCGTTGCGCGACCGCGTCGCGCACCACTTCGCGAACGCTGTAGACTCCCGGCGGCACCTGGAAGCTGGTGGTAAGGTTGATGCCCCTTCGCTCGAACTTTTTAAGAGTTGCCTCCTTCAGGTGGAGGTCAAACGACTCCTCCTTGCCGCTAACATATTTCCCATCGTTGTCGAAGAGCGCTGTGTCGAAAAACAACGTGTTCACGCTCCGGTCACCCTCCTGGCGGAATTGCAAATCGTGCAGACCCACGTGGATCACCACCGTGAGGGTAGCAGGCGAATGAACCGTCATGTCCGCGTGCGCGCTCACTTCCACTGGCAGCGCCTGAATCACGTCGGAAGAGAACATGAGCTTGTCGAGCTCTTCCTGGCCCGGAGTCTGTTCTGCCAGCGCTTGCGTGGGGTCGAAGTATCCGCGCCGCGCCTCCACGCTCCAGGGCTTTTTCGCGCTCAGAGCGACGGTGAGCGAGTGGAATTTGCCGTCCAGCTTAAAGTCCTCCGGGGAAAAACCCAGGACGTAGGCGATGGGGGGGGCAGCGGCTGCTTCGCGGAAGGCTTCGCCCAGGTCATTGCTGTTGCGAAAGAAGACGCCGCCCGTCCCGCCGGTGAGGTTGGCCAGGATATCACGGGCGGATTTCTCACCTTCCTGATAGATCATGTCCTTTTGAGTTGCGCGGTTGGGGTTTCTGGGATCCGCCATCGGGCGCGGGCTCGAAGGTTCGAGGCCGGCGGCGTCGATGGCGCTGATCATCACGTCCCGGCGGAGGGACCCGTGAATGAGGGCCTCGAGTTCTGCGGAGTGCGTTTCGGTCAAGAAACCCGGCGAAACCAGCACCAACGCGCGCCGGCCCGCCATGGCGGCGAGACGGTTTAAGGCGGCGGCGATGCGGTCAAGGGCGTTCTGCGCCTGAAGATCGGCGAGGTTCCAAATCTGGTCTGCCTCAAACATCACCCGATCGTGGGCTTCGATCGGGCACGCCGGGGACTCGTTATCCATTCGGACACAGTCGCAATAGAAAGCTTCGTCCGCCGCGATGCCGATGGCCTCCGGGTCTTGCCGCTGGTCAATCCGGAAAGCCTGGTACTCACCAATCTCCGGGCAGTCGTTGACCTGAGGCCGGACGCGCGTGCGCGACACGATGCGAAACAAAGCATCACGGAGCACGCTGCGGTCGCCGCTGAAATCGAGGTCGTCCTGGTGCGACGCGGTGAAAAGGGCTACCCGGTCCGCCGGGCCGGCCTCGGTGGTTACATACCGCCAGGCGGCATCGCGAGTCCGTTGCACTGATTCCGTTGTCAGGTGAAGGTCGTCGAAGAACAAGCCGACGAACCGCTGCGGTGGGAGCGTCGGCTGGGGTGCAGTCGTGTGCGCCGAGCCGGCGGGCGCAGCCGCGGCGGACCCGTCCGCGGCAGTTTCCACCGCGAAACTGGAAATGTCCTGAAGCTTGCCGTTGTCTAGCAAGCGAAAATCGCTTTTGGTGAGGTTGCCGACGGCGTGTCCTTCCCTGTCGCGCACGACCACGCGCACGGTCACCACGTTGCGCTCGGTCCGAATCCGGAACGGCGGAGGAATCTCCTTGGTCATCACTTCGGGTGGGTTGGCATTCTGCTGCGCCCGCGCGGACGGGTCAGGAACCAGTCCCGCTGCCAGCAGGAGACACGCCACCGTGTTGCGGAGTCGTATAGCCACCTTGTGCGGCCCCCGCGGACTGCCTGGACTGCGATAAATTCAGATACTACTCCAACAAATGAAAATTGCCATCTATTCCGCCGGAAGAAACATGGTGACAGAAACATGGTGACAGAAGTCTGTCTCCATGATCGCGGACGGCGGGATACGGTCCTCTCTCCCAGGGCACTATCTCAGTTTTGGGAAGGCCCGAAAGTGGTGGGCTGAGTAGGCTGATTGGGTGAACCGAAGGACCCTTGCGATGAACCTTGAGAAAAACCGGAACCCTGTTGCGGAGACTGTGCCCCTGCGCCCACACCCCCGCCGGAGGGCATGCCGATTTGCATTCCGAAGTTGCCCATGTCGATCCCGATAAACTCCCACTCATCGTAATGGTGGTGTTTGTTCCAAACGCGGATGGACTCATGATTGCTCGTGGCAGCAACCCCCGCAATGTAGGCTCCCTGCACACCATTGGAATCGCCGAAAAAAGATGGGCTGGAGCCGGTTTGCCCGGGTTGTCCCGCGGATGAAGTCGCGCCAAAGCCGCTCGAGCTCCCAAAACCCGAGGAGCCCGTCGAATTCCCGAACCCACTCGAACCCATCGAGTTGCCAAATCCGCTCGAACCCGGGGAGTTCCCGAAGCCGCTCGAACTCGTAGTGCTTCCGAACCCGCTCGACCCGGTCGAATTCCCTTGGAGCCCTGAGGAATTGGTGCAACCCGGGGAGGTGCTGCCGAAAGTAGACGACCCCATGGATGAGCCGCCCATCGACGATGATCCGAATGAAGAAGATGACCCGAAGGACGAGCCCCCGCCGAGGGTCGAACTCGAGGAAGTGGATTGCCCGAGCCCCGCGGGGTTGCCGCAGTTTCCGGCCAGCGGCTGGTTCTTGGAATCGATCAGCACCCCGGCCGCATTCACGTGGATGAAGCGCCACTTGCCCTTCCGGTCCAGAGGATCCGCATACTCCTGGCGCAGGAAGCGGACGCCATTGGTGGCCAGCAACTCCTTGACGCTCGTGGGGTAGCGGTTGAATTGTTTGTGGAACTGTGCCACGGCCCGCGCGTATTGTGTTCCCCGGAAGATCAACTCCGCTTCCTGCTCCCGCCGTCCCTCCTGGTAGACGCTGGGGAGCGTCGCGGTCAGGGCGATGAGCAGAAGTGTAGCCACCATCATCACGATGATCAGCACGATGCCCTTGTTCCGGTCGCGGCGACCCTCGCTACGGCGGGAAGGGCAAATCGAAATTTTCGTGGGTGTCACCATTCTCCATCACAATCTTCGCGGGATCGATCTTCACCACCTTGTACTTGGCCCCGATCATGTCGCCTTCGTGTGCCACCACCACGTCGTCGTTGAAGGAAATCATAGCTTCCTTCTGGCCGCCGGGCAGCTCGTTATACCCCATGGCCTTCAGGGGCGGAGGTGGCGGCGGTGCGGGCGCGACAGCCACCGGGGCAGGGGCCTTATTAGGGACAATCGCCACAGGCGCTCCCCCGATGGGTTCGAAGGGGTCCCGGTCGTCGTCGGGAAGTGGGCGGGAATCGAGCGCCTTCAATTGATCGAAGCGCACGTTCGGATCGTACTTGGCCAGGTCATCGGCGGCGTGGGAGGACCTCTTCTGCAACCCATGCGTAGTGTGAGCAGCGCCAACCGGGGCAAGGCGAGCCTTCGCCGGCTGCAAGTCGCGATATTGCGCCACCAGATTTACGACGAGGAGCAGGCTCACAATAGCCAGCACTGGCACTCCCCATTTATTCATCCCAGCCGGTAGTTTCATGGCGTTAGATAAATGTCTGCTCCCAATCGCAAGCTAAGCACCCCGGCTGTTCCGGGGGCAATAAAGAATTCGCGCTCCAGAATAATGCTGTTCGCAGTTTCCAGCCCATGCGCAAATTTCATCATGCCCGTATACGTTCCCTGCACAGTAACTTCAAGCCCCAACTTCAGCAGGGGATCGGTCTTATCCGAGTCAAGGTGAAACGCCATGCCCATAATCTTCACATTTGCGGCGTCCCCCACTTTATGCACCAGGTGATCCGCGATCGAGTAAGCCTCGCGCCGCGGGGGAATGCGGTTGGTCATGAAATCCGCCACACCCAGTCTCGCTTCCGGCATGGCATCCTGATACTTCTTCAAAACTTCGACGCGGATTTGCTGGTCGCGGATGGTCTTGCGCAAATCCTCGACGCGGCGCTCGACCGTGACGATCTCATTTCCCAGCGGCTGGTAGACGACAAAGAACACCAGCAAGTCCGCAGCGACTAAGGTCAGACCGATGGCTTCAGCGACCCGGTTTGCGATTTGGCGTCGACTCTTCCGCACGTGACGTCTCTGCTCCCTTTCCTGTCTTTTGACTCCCGCCTTTAGGCGCTAGCGTCTTGCCCTTCAGCTTCTGCCGCTTGGCGCCCGCGGTGGCGGTGCCGGCGGCCGATTTCTCGCTTGCGGCTTCCGGCGGCTGGGCCGCAGCCTCGGCGGCCTCCTCCGCACCCGGCAGATAGCGCGCCGTGCAGATCACGTTGATATCTTCGCCCTGCGCGGTATCTTCCTGGAAGCCCTGATTGACGATGGACACATCCTTGAAGTCCGCCGAATCTTCCAGGTCGTTGATGAACGTTTCGATGGCGTCCTCGCCGCGCGAGTTGAGACCCAGCCGCACCGTGTAATCCTCGCCTGCTTGCTTGGGGGAGATCAGCGACAGGCCCGTCAACTGCGCGTCCTCCGGCAAAAGGCCGGCCACCCGCGAATTCAATTGCGTGAGCGATACTTTCCTCTGGTCAATCAGCTTGTTCACAAACTTGGCTTGAAGAAGCAACTGGCGATACGCCGGATCGTCCAGCTTCCTACGAATGGCCGATTCCTGGTTGCGGAGGTCCGTCGAGCGCGTCTGAACTTCCGCGAGCTGGCGTTGGACCGCCGTGAAGTGGCGATACTCTTGCCGCGAGTCCCGCACGAGCAGCACCAGCACTGCTATCCCTAAGATGGTGGCCGGAATTGCCCACGCCAGCGCAAATCGGTCGCGCATGCTAGCGGCGGGGGACAGGTTGAGGGTTATTCTCATCGCAGTTAACTCAAGTTCGCTACCAATCCCGCAAACGGCATGCCGAAATGGTCGAAAGCTTCGCGCTGTCCCGAGGGCAGCCCCGCTGCGGGAATAAAGGTGGCGGGAAGCGGCGAAAGATCGCGGCCCAAGGCTTGCGCCAACGCTTGCTCCACTTCCGGCGCCGCGGGTGGACGCGAGCAGAACCAAACATTTTGCACCTGCACGTGCAGATTGTCCTGGCACGTTGCGAGCACGCGCGCGGCCTCCCGCCCCACTTCATCGAGAATGCTCGCTCCTCCGACTTCCAGCGGACGCGTCCGCCAATACCGCACGCGGCTCGACGCGACTACCACCGCTGTCAGCGCTCCGGGGCAGAGGTGCAGCAAAAGTTGTCCGCCCGCTTCGTCGGGAAGCAGCGGCAGCAGCGCCACCGTAGCGGGCAACACGAGTGCCGGGCCACCGTTGATTCCTGCCATGGCGGTTTCGTATTCGGCCAGCACGGAGTTGCGCACCGCCACGCCCAGAATCTCCACCGAGTCAGGCAGCTTCGCCATCACCTGGTAACTCAGGCGAGCGTCCTCCGGCGGATAGGGCAGATACTCGCGCATTCGCCACAGCACCAGGGTTTCCGCCTGTTGGCGATCGTCGGGAAGGGTTTCAAACTGGAGCAGGGCCACGCGCGCCGCCACGTCGGGAATCAGCAACCCCAGCCTGCCGCCGGTGTTTCCAACCCTCTCGCAAACTTCCGCGATGGTGCTGCGAACGATTTTGTCGTCGGTCAGGTTGGCTTTGTTGGGGGAAGGAGAGAGAGCGCCAAGGGGAAGCGGGCGCGCCGCCACACTTTGAACATGCCGCTTGGAAAGGTTCAAGCGCGCGGCGGCGATGAAGCCGGGCTCAAGGTCAAGAGCGAACGTGGGAGCGACAAAGGTCCCCGAGTGCTTATGACCAGTCACGCCAAGGCGTTTTTTCCAAGCCGTCAAATCCATCCAGATCTCCAAGCGCGATTCAAGATTCAAAACTCCGAAACCCAACCGCTGCTCCCTTCCCTAACCCCTAACACCCAATCCCTAACACCTACGCTTACTCCACAAACGTCACCTTGTTAATCTCCCGCAGCGTCGTCAGTCCTTGCTGCACCTTTTCGATTGCCGACTCGCGGAGGGAGCGCATTCCTTCGTCGTGGGCGGCGCGGCGAATTTCCGACGATGGTCTCTTACCCAGAATAATTTCGCGAATACTATCGGTCACTGCCAGCAGCTCGCCGATGGCGGTTCGGCCGCGGAAGCCGGTTTCATTGCACTCCTGGCAGCCCGCGCCTTCGTAGAATGTCACATCTTTCCAATCCTCGGGCTTCAGTCCGGACTCCTCGATGAGTTCTGCCGGCACCTGCGTGGGGCGCTTGCACGCTTCACAAATCGTTCGCACCAGCCGCTGCGCCAGGATGCAGTTGAGCGCCGAAACAAAATTGTACGGCTCGACTCCCATGTTCAGGAAGCGGCCGAGCACGTCGACCACGTTGTTGGCGTGCACAGTGGTAAACACTAGGTGGCCGGTCAGTGCAGATTGAATGGCGATTTGCGCGGTTTCGTTATCGCGAATCTCGCCCACCATGATTTTGTCGGGATCGTGCCGCAAGATCGAGCGTAACCCGCGGGCGAACGTCAGCCCGCGTTTTTCGTTGACGGGAATTTGCGTGACGCCTCGAAGCTGGTACTCGACCGGATCCTCAATGGTAATGATCTTGTCTTCGTCGGACTTGATTTCGGAAAGCGCGGCGTAAAGCGTGGTCGTCTTGCCGCTGCCCGTCGGTCCCGTCACCAGCACCATGCCGTAAGGCTCGCGAATAAACCGCCGCAGGCGCCGGATTTCCCGGTCGGCCAGGCCCAACACTTCCAGGCGCAGGGAGTGAAATTTCTCGTGCAGCGATTCCTTGTCCAAAATCCGAAGGACCGCGTCCTCGCCGTGAATCGAAGGCATGATGGAGACGCGGAAATCGATCAAGCGTCCGCGATAGCGCACGCGGAAGCGGCCGTCCTGGGGAACGCGACGCTCAGCGATATCCAATTCCGACATCACCTTGATGCGGGTAATAAGATTGGACTGGAACTCGCGAGCCAGCGGCGCCATGGCCTGCTGGAGCACACCGTCAATGCGATACTTCACCACCACGGAATTGTCTCGGCTCTCAATGTGAATGTCGCTCGCTCTTCGCTCCAGTCCGGCGAAGATGATCGAATCCACCAGCCGGATCATGGGGCTGACGTCGTTGTCCTCCACCAAGTGCTCGAGCGACAGGCTTTCCCCGGCGTTTTCCTCCTCACGAATTACATCCAGGCGGAATTCTACCGTGGCATCATCCAGAACGCGCTGGGAGGGCTCTGTCTTCTTCAGGAAATCACGCACCTGGGTGGGCGCCGCCACGCGCACCACCAGCTTCCGGTCCAGCTTCGCTTCCAGCTCATCCAGGCGGGTCAGGTTGGTGGGGTCCGCTACGACGATGACCAGTTGATGATCGTTTCCCTCCAGCGGCAGGAACTCATAGTGAAGCATCAGCTCGAGCGGGATCGTGCGCAGCAGTTCGCTGTCCGGGCGCGAATCACGCAAGTCCACAAATTGGAACTGGTAACGAGCCGCAAGCTTGCGAGCCGCTTCAAGTTCCTTGTTGTCAATCACCGTCTCGGACAATTAAACCCCCCCCAGAATTTTGGATTTTAGATTTTGGATTTTGGATTCGGCGACTCTGATTTTGGATTTTGGATTCGCCATCGCCGCCTCCACATGTTAAGAATGCCGAAGTCGCGTTCAGGATTCGCGCTTTTCAAATGCCCAATCAAGATTTCGCGCTACTCCGATGTCCCGATCCAAAATCCAAAATCGAAAATCCAAAATTCCCGCCTGCCCGATCCAATCTCCAACCCGATTTCTAAAGCCTAATCCAAAATCCAAAATCCAAAATTCCCTACTGCCTTCGAGCGCGCATCGTCTTGATTGACGCAACCGTCATGGCGAGTAGTTCGTTTGCCTCATTCTTGATCGCTTCGATACGATCTGGCACTACGACACCCCCATCGACGAGCAACTCAAGCCAATAAATCGACTCATCCGCCTCTTCCTCTACGATGCCGAGTTTCGCCACAACATCCAAAGCTGACTTCCCTCGGCACGCGGCGCGGTAATTTGCACCCACGGACGTCCCTGAGCGCAACAACTGCCTTCCAACCACGTCACCTACCCTGCTCCTAGGCAATGAATCCACCAGCCGAATGATTTCCAGAGCGAAACGCTTCGTCCTATTCTTAAACGTTATCTCATCCACTATAGGTCGTTCCCCTAATTTCCTCTAATTTCGGATTTTAGATTTTGGATTTTGGATTCGGCATCCTTGTCTCTCCGCATTGTAAGCGCCAACCCGGCTCTCAACTCTTGCGGATACCAAATACCCAATCCAACGAGTCCCTATTCCAAAATCCAAAATTCCCGCTCGCCCGTCCCAGCCGCCGCCGGGATCTTTGATGCCTAATCCAAAATCCAAAATCGAAAATCCAAAATTCAGTGAACCATCGCCGCCATGGAAAACAGCGGCAAGTAAAACGCGATTAGAACGAAGGCCACCACCACGGCGATTACGGCGATCATCACGGGCCCGACCAGGCTCAGCCGCGTTTCCAGGTCGATGTTCACGTCCTCTTCGAAAAACTCCGCCAACGCTTCCAGCATATTCGCCATGGCGCCGGTAGTTTCGCCTACCTCCATCATATCAAGGGCAATGGAGGGGAAAAAGCCGCTCGTGCGCAGGCACGCGCTAAGTTCCTTCCCGGCCGCCACTTCCGTCCGCGCCCGGGCAATCGCCTGGCCCAACCACGGGCTGCTAACGGACTCCTTCGCCGTATCAAGGGCGGGAATAATCGGGGTGCCGCCTTGCAAAAGGACCGCCAGAGTGCGAGCAAACTCCGCGACCGAGAATTTTAGAAGGAGGCTGCCCACCAGGGGCAATCGAAACTTCAATCTTTCCCAGACCAGAAGGACTTTCGCTGATCGGGAGGCCGTCCTTAACAACAAGATTAAGCCCGCAATGACCAAAAGGATCACGAGGGAATAATGCTTCACTTGCATGGCGAAGGAAATGGTGAACGTCGTCATGGCCGGCAATTGCACGTCCATGTCAGCATAAAGCTTGGCGAACTGGGGCACAATAAACTCGACTACGAAAGCGATCAGGATGGTCAGGAAAATCAGCAGAAAGGCGGGGTAGATCAAGGCGGAAATGAACTTTTTGCGAAAGCCCCGCGACTGCTTTTGATAACTCAGATACTGGCTCAAGACCTTGTCGAGGCTGCCGCTGCGCTCCCCCGCGCGGACCGTGGCACAATAAATCTTGGGGAAGCTGCCGGTGAACTCAAAAGCTTCGGAAAGCAAGGCGCCGGTACGAACTTTGTCGCGCACCGCCTCAATCGACAGCCGCAACGCGTCGCTGCGCGTTTGGTGGGCCAGCAGGTCGAGGGATTTCTGCAAGGGCAAACCGGATTTTGAGAGCGTCAAGAACTGCTGATTGAAAATCAAGAAGTCATCGGGCCGGATTTTCCCCGGCCGCGAGGACCGGACTTGAAAATTCAGAATGTCCTTGGCGCGGACGGAGAAAATCAGGAACCCCTGCGCCCGCAATCGCTGGCGAAGCTCTTCCTCCGAGCGAGCCTCCTCCGTTTGGGTCAATACCCGCCCAGCGTCCGTACCGAGTTTGCAAACAAACTCCATGCTAATCCTGAAAATCTCAAATCTCAAACTTGAAATTTGAAATCTGTATTTGAAATCTCAAAATTTCAGATCTTGAACCCTGACAACCAGCTTTCGACTGTTAATTCTCAGCCGCCAGCTTCCGACCGT
This sequence comes from uncultured Acidobacteriota bacterium, assembly GCA_963808085.1. Lineage (GTDB taxonomy): Bacteria > Acidobacteriota > Terriglobia > UBA7540 > UBA7540 > Bog-366. Next base: position 19,498 of record CAWEFC010000034.1, on the reverse strand, counting down.
CGCCACCCGATCCCGATCGCGCGTCCTTCGCCTTTTCAAGCTTGTGAGCTTTTAGACTTTATCCTTTACACTTTATCCTTCACCCTTCATCCTTCGTACTTTGTTTCTTTCAACTCCTTCGACTCCTTCAACTCTTCGACTCTCAACTCTCGACTCCCCCTTCAGTGCACATTCTCCTGAAGCGTCCAGTTCCCTGTCCCATTTCCGTTGGGATTGTCGTTGATGTTGTTGGTCTGAATTCGTTTTCCAGACTGATTGACCCAGGTATAGCTGTAGGCGCTGGAGTCCTTGGTAATGACTCCGGTATTGGGGTCGAGGCGCTTTTGCTGGTCGAGAGCGTAGTCCGCCCAATCGTCGGCGGCGCGCGAGCGCGCGTTCATGGCGTCCCCGGTGCGCTGCATGGACATATCGGTGCCGCGTTGTATCGAAGCCATAAAATCCTGGTGCTGGCGTTGGCGCATATCCTGGGCTTGCATAAACGCGCTGTGCTGGGCAGCCATGCGCTGATCGTTCTGCGCCCCCGCTCGCCTGATCATCTCGGATCCCTGCTCCGATATCTCCTTGATCCTCTGGACCATGACCGCGTTCCATCTTTGGTTCCATTCCTGATTCAGGGTGAACGACTGACTAATGGGATGGAAGATGTCGGTGGAATATTTGCCTTGCGGGGCCCATGACCGCGTCACATAGGCGCTGCACATGTGCTGACGGCCGGGGGAGGCAAGCTTAAATGACGAGCAGGACGTCCCCACGTTCAGCACCTCATCGATCACCAAACTATTGATATGGTATCGAACCCTGCCGTTCGCCATATCAACGGTGGTAGTAAATTGCGGGGTATTGTGCGCGGCGGCGTTTCTTCGCATGTTCTCGAGGTTGGGCGTGGGCTCATCCTTCACGTATTCGACCTTGAGGACGCCGACCATGTACTTCATCACCTGGGAAGCGGGAATCTCCTGCTTGTAGGGAAGACAACTGGCTCCAGGCTTTGGCGCGGATTGGGGATTGTCCGACCACGCCCAGTCAAGTCGCGGCAGCATTTTTATCCCATACAGCCCGTCCGGGCTGTTAACCCGGAAAACCGCGAACGCTCCGGGGACGCAATTCGATCCTTGGATGACAGCGCCCTGAAACATCCAGTCCGAGGGGATAGTCATCGAATAGGCCGTCATGTTCAGATTAGGGTCACGGATCGTGACAGCTTTCGTGCCGGTTGCAGGGCCAGCGCCATTGGGTTGTGCCGAAGCGTAAAGCATCCCCGGCATCGTGTTCCCTCCGCAAACCGCTCCAATAGCTACCAACGCAAGTCCCGCGGCTGCCAAGCAGGTCAGTAATTTGCCCTTATTTGTCATTAATCCCCTTTGAATGTTAGCTTCTCAGCTCTCGGCGATCAGCTTTTGGCTTTCGACCCGCTCCATTCTTGAACTTCTTCAGCTTCTTCGACTTTTTTCGGCGCTAGACTTACAACTCTTAACTTTCAACTATCGGCTCCAAACCCGCCCTTTCAAATTTCAAATTTCAAATTTGAGATTTCACCGTCACCAACTGCTGTACGGCGTGCCGTCCAGCGAATTGTCATCCGCACCGCTATGCACATCCACAATTCCTGAAGTGGCTTGGTCCGGGCTAATGGGCACATCTTCCGTGTCCGTCCGCCAAGTCTGGTTGGACCCGGTAAAGGGGTCAACCGGAACTCCTCCGCGCAAGTACCCCGCGGTCACTAAATCGTCAAGGGAGGTGGGAGGCTGCTGCTTGTCGATGGTATATTCGTCAATCATCTTGCGCATCGTGAACAAGTCATCGCGCAGCACCGCCTCGCGGGCGTGAACAACGGCGACGTGATACATCGGCATGGCAAAGGTCGCGAGAATCAAGATGAGGGTAATCACGACCATCAGCTCGATGAGGGTAAAGCCCAAAGAACGGGTCCGAGGTCCGAGGTCCGAAGTCCGAAACTCGAAACTGGAAACTCGAAACTCGGACGTCGACGCCACGACCCTCGATTTTCGATCTTCGAGTTTCGAGTTTCGATTCTCGGGACGATCACTTCGGACTTCGGACCTCGGACTTCGGACTTTGCTTCTACCAATTCGCATACAGTGTTCCATCTAAAGCCGTTCCCTGGCTCTTGGAATACACATCGAACACGTTCGACCCGCTCCAACTTCTGGAGTCGGGGTCGTCCTGCATGGCGCGCATGCCCCAATCCGCACTGCCCGTCATGGGGTCGATGGGGATCTTGCGAAGATACTTGTACTTCCCTTTCGCGCTGCCTTTAACGGGTACGCCGTCAACCAGCGTCTGAAGGTCGGGAGGATAACCAAAACTGTCCACCTTGATAGGAATCTTGCCGTAGTCAGAGTCACTCTTGTACCGGTCGATGGCCTCGCGAATCATTCGTAAGTTCTCATGCAGGCGCGTTTCCCGGGCGCGGATGATTTCATTGCGCGCAAGGGGCAAAGCGATCGTCGTCAACACCAAAAGAATGGTGATTGCCGCGATCAGCTCGATTAGCATGAAAGCTTTGTCCGAGAAATGATGGCGTCTTTTCATCATCGGTCATTCCCTAGTTCGAAGCGCAAGCCCGGAACCGGTCTTCGTATCTTTCGTAGAGCCGGGCTTTAGCCCGGCACTTTACTTTCGCGGACCGGGATCCCGGCCAACGCTACGTCTATGTGCCGGGCTAAAGCCCGGCTCTACATTTCCGGGCCGACCGAAAGGTCGGCCGCTAAATCATTCGGGCGGACGCGGCTCGGGAGTCGGGACCTCGAGGGGACGCCCACCTTCGATCCCCATTGGGCCCTCCGCACCACCTGGGCCACCGGCCGGAAGGGCCGCCCCCTCATTCTCGACAGCAGGCTCAGGAAGGCGGACAACCCGGGGGGTCAACATCACGAGCACTTCCTGGTCATTCACCTCTTTGTTATTCTGGGAGAAGAGGTAACGAACCAGGGGGATGTCCGCGAGCCCGGGAATCCCTTGCACCTGGTCGGTTAAAGTTCTTTGAATCAATCCACCAAGAAGATTGACTTCTCCCTCCTCCAAGCGGAAGTCGGCTTCAATTTTACGTTCGCCGAACGTGGGCTCCGTAATCCCACCCACGGAAAGGGACGCCCCCAATGAGGATATCTCGATTTTGGCGTGGACAGCAATCTCACCGCTGGCCAGCAAGTGGGGGGTCAGGTCCAGAATCACGCCGATATCCTGAAATTGAAACTGGGTGCTGGCGAGCAGACCCACGCTTCCTGTCGAGCTGGTGGTTCCCCCCAACGAAGGGAGAAAGCTGCCCGTCGCATAAGGGACACGGCTGCCGATTTGTACCTTAGCCTCTTGGCCGTCGGTGACGCGGATCTGCGGGTTCTGCAATATGTGAGTCTTAGAGTCGTTCAACACCGCCTGGGCAGTCGCCCCGGGAAGCGCAATGGCATAGTCGGACAGACCTAACTGGTTGATTTGGACGGACGTGCTCGTAGTTCCGGTCGTTGACGTGGTTACCGGGGGAGAGAAGCCCGCCCCTGCTTGGATTCCCGGAGTAATCGAACTTGAACTCACCGTCGCCGGAGTGAGGCCCAAAGTGCGGATTCGGTCGCGGTCGGCTTCCACAATGCTGATTTCAATCATGATTTCGGCTTTGGACCGATCGAGCTGGTGCACCAGCCGTTCCGCCGCCGCCACTTTGGCCGGAGTGTCGCGGATGATGATGGCGTTGGAATCGGGATTATCCATGATCCTCTGCAAACCCAGAACTTGCTTGAGGGCCGTAGTAATGGCGGTGCGGTCGGCGGGCGCCAAAGGGTTGGAAAGATAGATCGCCTTCACCACTTCTTCGTCATAATCCCGCCGATTGTTGGGGTTATCCGGAATCACCAGGATCGTGTTGGGGGTCACCGGTTTCCAAAACGACTTGCTCTGCATGGCTACGAGTTTCAACGCGTCTTCCACCGTGATCCCGCTCAAGTCTTCGCTGAGCGGGGCAGCGTGAAAGTCCGGGGTGAAGGCGACGTTTATTCCGGCAAGCTTCCCCAGAGTCTGGTAGACCCTGATGCTATCGGCGGAGAGTCGAAAGTGGGCAAGAGGTTCTTTGGGAAAGGGTTGCAACTTAACCGCGGCGGGCTGGTTCTCTTCTTCGCGGGCTTTCAAGGCCTTTTGGATGGCCTCGGTATGTTCCTTTTTCGCCTCTGACTGCTTGGTTAGAATACGCTCCAGTTCCTGCCGCGCGGCTTGGTTGGTGGGATCAATTCGGGCGGCCTTCTGCAGTTCCCCCGCTGCCTCGTCCGCTTTGCCCTCTTTCAATAGTTGGCGGCCGTTCTTGAAGTGGAGCGCGCTCGCTTCGGACCGAGCTTTTTGTTCATGGAGGATGAACAACGGATTGGCGGGATCGGACTGTTTTGCTTTCTCATAGTTCACCAAAGCGGTGTCCCAGTCCTTCCGCTCCTCCGCCTTTCGCCCCAAGTTGTAAGCAGTGTTGCCACCCCCGCCGCAGGTCAGGCAAAAGCTTAATAATGCCAACACCCCAGTTAGCCGGATTCCTTTGTTGAGCATCCAGTATCTCCCGTGGTCCGAGTAAAAACCCAATATTGGGATTATCGGCCGTGGAAACTTGTTATGACAGTCGGAAGAGTCGAAGCAGTTGAAAGGGTCAAAAAAGTGTAAGACTAAACCTTTTCAACCCCTTCATCTTCCTCAACTTCTCGACTGCATTCATTAGGTCAGCACTTGCTGATGACTCCCAGGTTAAAGGAGTCGAAAGAGTCGAAGAAGTAGAAGGAGTTAAAGATCCCCGCTATTCGACCTTTTCTGACTTCTTCAACTTTTCGACTCAGCGCCTCTGTGCTTTCATCAACTTGCCAAAGATGCCGTCACCGCGAGCTCAGTAGACTCATACCCAGGTCCGTTAGAAACGCGGTGCTTGATACACCGACGTCATCAGAACCTTGCGCGCCTGCCCAGGCGAATAGCGGAAACTGTGCGCCAAGTTTGTTGGATGCAAACTTGCTGCCGGATTCTGTCTGGGCGGTAAGGGTGGTTGCCGCGCTCTGTGGCGCCTTCACCGCCAGAACCAAAACCGGATCAACGCTGGTGGCCAGGTACTGGCCGCCAAAGGTGTTCCCTTGCCTTACTAGATAGATTTCCGACCCATCGGCGACAACCGCTTGCAGGTCGCCGCCCTCCGTCTCAACATACCCAAGCGCTTGGAAAATGAAGGTGCTGGGTTCGGTCGCAACGTGGGCCCGGCGGGCGGCTCGATTTGAGATCCCTACTGGACCGTGCGCTGGCTGGTGCGTTGCTTGCTTGGACTTCGAGAGGCTTGCTGACTCAAGCGTGTGCCCCGCGGGGGACTGGTTCACAGAACGGTTCCACAGTTTAGCAGACCGGCCCGTTAACCCGCTGATTTTGCAGCCTGAACAGGCTAAGTTCGAAATCCGCGACGGCTCTGGTTGCGCCGAGGCCGAAAGTAGGTCGGGGATGGCCGGAGCGTCGAGGTTGCGAAACGGAACCACGGGTCTCATTGGCTCTTCCACCGCTTCCACGGCGTCGGGAGAAACGCTCACGGCGCGGTAGTGGTCCGCGAACCTGTCGCCCTGCCGAACAACGTAAACCTCGTCGTCCTCGGACACAATCGCCTCGACTTCCCCGCCCCCCTGCTGGACAAACCCCATGGGCTTGAAACTAAAGAGCGACTTGGCCGATCCACCCTTCCAATCACCTGGCGCCTGCGAAACCAATGACATAACTGGGCCAGTTTCCCTTTGGACGACTGCGGATGCCCCGGGAGCGGCGTTCCCACCTGTCACAACAGATGCTGGTCCCTCAGCAGCGACCAGCGCCGGGGCCGGGATCTGGTACGACGCCAGTCTCATCAATCCAGCGCCAGTAACTGCGGGTCCCTCGGGAATCAGCCGGACCGAGTTGTCGTCCGCCACTGCGGATTCAACCTTACCATTCGCTTTCTGCACAAAACCTAAAGAAGTGGAATCGGCCAACTGCGCTGGAGGTCCTTGAACGTCCTGGATGGGGTCGATGCCACTTGCTGGCTGAAATTTTGCTACCGCGGGTGGGGGGGTGGCTGGAGGAGCATCCTGGATATTGCGCAAAGGCTCGACACTCCGCGGTCCTGGCAACACCTCTGCACGCGCTGGAGCGACTAAGGCGGCGGGATTTGAGGGCGGCACCGCCACGCTTGCGGTCAATTCTTCGGACTTTTTGACGCTCGGTTCGATCATCGCGGATTGTGCCTGAATCTCATCGCTGGCGTCGACCGCGTCTGGGGAAACCTTGATCACTCGGTATCGGCCCGCGATGACGTCACCTAGATGAACGACCTGAATCTGGTTTTCTTGCAGAATAATTGCTTCGACCTCACCCCCGGCCTTTTCCACATAGCCAATCGTCTTGAAAACGGTGGGCGGCGCCGGGGAGGCTTGTGTGACTGCGACTTCCTGTCCTGGCACAGGGGCGACCCGCGGCAACTCGGCCGGGGCGAATCCCTGCATAGGCTTGACGGTCGCCTCTGGGAGGGTGAGGGCGGCCTGGACGATAGGATTCGCTGCGGCCGGGTCGAAAGACTCTGCGTTGGCCGGACCGAAAGGCTCGACCGTGTCCGGACCAAAGGCTCTGGCAACAGCCGCTTCAACCGGCGCTGCGGCGGCCATTTCAATTGCCTTGGCCGCAGTCGCTTTGATAGGCTTAGTGGCAGCCCACTCAGTAGGTTTGGGGACAGAGGCGGCCAACTTCACCGGCTCGGCCTCGGGCTTAATGCGCACTTGCAGCGGTACGACCTCCGGAGGCTTCAGATCGACGTTCGTCGGGGGAAGCAGCAGCATCTGACCCAAAACCTGATCCGGCAAAGTCGTCTGAACCCACGGGGGGCGGAGGTCATTCAGCCGGTCGTTGGCCCGCGCGGACAACGGCAAGCTCGACAACAGCTTCGGCGAGAGCGGCCGCAGCGTGAGGATCGAGTGCAGGCATGCCCCCACGGCCACACCCAAGACGAAGCTGACGAGTTGCTTGAAAATCTTCACGGGCGACCTGGTGCCCCACTTGTCTTGCCAAGCGGAGAGGCAATGATTGGATCGTAAAGTATCATAGCAGGGGTTCGACAAAAAGCAATCGACGAAAGCGGATTCTGCGCTGATTTCGCGTGTTCCGGCAAGCGCGTGCCCGGCTTGCGCTGGGCGGGCAGCGCACCAAACGCCGTCCAGTCCCACCGCGTGAGCCGACGCTGTAAAAATCTGGACGTCCCCCACCTGGGACTGGGGCGCGCCCGTGCGAGGCGCGAGGCCTCCCGACAAAAAGTCGTTCCACCCACGATCAGTCGAGCCCAAGTGAATCATGCCGTGTCCCAGCCGCAATTTTTGCCCCCCAACGCCCGCAAATAATGATTCCAACCCAGCGATTCGGAAGCTGATGGTAAGATAGTCGCCATTCTTCCTAATGAAAGGAACGTGCCATGGCGAAAATCTTGCGATGTCGTGACCTGGGAATGGACTGCCCCAAAGAAGTGCGCGCGGAAACTGAAGAAGAACTCCTGAAGCTTGCTGCCGAGCACGCGGAAAAGGATCACGGCTTTCCCGTCGCCATGATCCCACCTTCCATGCTGGCGATGGTCAAGTCCGCCATCAAGGATGAATGAAGTCAGTAGTCAGAAGTCAGTAGTCAGTTGTCGGTTGCCAGTTGTCGGTTGCCAGTCATCCGCTGTCAGTGAAAACCTCAGTATCGCGCGGTGTTCTTACTGACGGCTGACAACCGTCGTGACCGCTGGCTAGCGATGTTCGTGCCCGCCGCCGTGATGCTCGGCCGGTCGCGCATGGCCTTCGTGCGCCGCCCTCTTTTCATTCTGACTACGGGCGATGAGTTGATGGTGCTCCGCGCCGCGCGGCCCATTCGAACGCTGGAATCCGTGGTAGGGATGCACGTAGGAGCCGCGATTAGCCCAAGTCCGGCCCCAATGCGCGCCGCCCAGAACCAATTCGTGCCGATCCCAGAAGAAGTGCGAACTACCCCATCCCCAGGGGGCAAACGCGAAGCCGAGCGTGATGCCAAAGCCGAAGCCGATGGCGCTAGCGATCACGAACCCGGGCCGGGGCGGGAAGAACACGATTCCGGGATCGTAAACGGGGACACACATGAATCCGGGACCGACGGGCATGATCGTGATGTACGGGCCGCCGCCCACCACCACTTGCGCGTTGGTCCGCAGGTAGCCGTAATCCCTGGCCTTCTTGCGTTGCCTTTGCACCGCGTCCATCACGTCCTGTTGCTGGGCGAGGAAGGCGTTGCCCAGCTCGGAGGTCCAGTTCATGTCCGAAGCCATCATCTCGAGCACCGACGGGAACGGCAGCAGTGCTTGCACGCTGGCATCCCACGGGAGGTGGTCTTCGGTGATGGCTCGAGCCAAATCGTCGCCGCGCAGATAATGGTGCTCATCCGACCATTTCGCCGCGTCGGGGATTTGGTCCGGATAGGTGGCCGCGGCAAGGATTTGTGCGATTAAGGGATCGGGATAAAGAGCGATTCGCGCAACCAGGTTGTCCAGTTCAGCGGGTGGATAAGAGGGGGGCGCTTGGGCCGTAACCAGCCCGGGAGTCCCACTGGTGATGAGGGTCAGCAGAAACGTTACAAGAATGGTTTTTCGCAGTCGCGGTGAATGTCGCACAGTTCCTCCTCTCCAAATTGGATTGATGGCGGAGCCCAAGCCGAGGATGCCCATTGAGGGCAAGTCCCCACCTCACTTTTTGACCAAAATTTAAAATACACCGGAGCGAGTTTGATTGCAATCCTGCCCCAAAGAAGGTGCTGCAGTTTGGTGTCGCAGCGCCAACCTTGAGGTCGGGAGTAGGGCCGAATGGCGTTCGGCCCGGCCCAGCGCTGCTGGACCCTACCGGTGCTGACCTCAAGCGAGCGCAGCGCCTGGCAGCTTGCTCGGGCGTGCGGAGCTTTAGAGTGCGGCAGCTTGCTGCCGCTTTCCTCTCCGCGAGCTTGCTTGCGGGATTTCCAGACCGCGCCCGTTTCTCGCTACCCGGCGGTCGAGCGTTCCAGCCAGCAAGCTGGCTGGGGAGAAAGCGGCAGCAAGCTGCCGCACTCTAAAGCTCCGCAGGCACCTCTTATCGCGCGGGAACCCGGGGACGCCCACCTCGTTACACGGGTTTTCGCACGAAGGAAGATTGGTGCTCGTACCCCCCCGCCACTCGAAACGTGTATAACGAGGTGACTGTCCCCACCAGCCCCGTCCGTATGTACCGATCTAACCCGGTACCTACTACGATTCCTACTACATACCAACATCAGGAAGTGTCCAACCGAAACGCAGCCTCCGTTGGCACGGGACCGGAAAGGAGAGACCCGGACGGGGTGAGACGGTGTTCGTTTGGCCCCTCTTACTTAAGTACTCTAGCTTTTGAATCGAGCAAGGGTACAATTACTCTAGTTCTCTATCGCACCAAGATACGCGCGGAGTCTTCCCCATGACGCGCCGAGCCGACCACCGATTAAATGGCGGTGGTAAATCTCGCACTTCGTCGAGTGCCGAGAAATTCCTACTCGCTCCCCCGTTCACAGCACCCAGCCTAGGACTTCGCTCAGTGGGGGGCGGACTGTTTTTGTCAATCTCGGCGAATGGAGGAGCAAATGGGTTGTGGGAAACGAATTCAGAGTTTCCAGCGCTTCATGAGCATCGCCTCTGCCCATCGGGAAGTCTCTCCCCGGATGAGCACCGCAGAGCCTCCTCTCGCGCTGCTACAGGGTAGCGTGGCCAAACTCGCGTGGGCCATTCGCTCCGTGGATCACTATTTAGCGGCCCATTCGGAGGCGGTCGCTCGGCTTGCGGAGCAGATCGCCCGGCAACTGGGTCTATCCGATTCGCGGGTGGAGGGAGTTCGATTGGCCGGGCTTTTTCATGATGTCGGCAAAATCGGCATATCGGAAGCAGTCCTCTTCAAGCCTTCGAGCTTAACAACGGAAGAGTTCGAGACCATGAAGAACCACACGCTGCTGGGCGCGAAGTTTCTCGAATCCTTCGAGATGAACACGACCGACTGGATTCGAATGATGGTGCGAAATCACGGCGAAGAGTTCGAGGTTAGCAGCTACCAGTATGCGGTCGAAGCGATTTCAGCTACGGTGCGCCACCATCACGAGAGGTTCGACGGCAGCGGTTATCCCGACCATTTGAAGGGCGAGAATACCCCGCTGGCAGCGCGAATCGTGGCCGTGGCTGAGAGTTTCGACAATATGATTTCTGACCTCCCTTACCGGCGCGGGCGCAGCGTGGAGGAGGCTGTGGCCGAATTGCGCCGTTGCTCCGGCACGCAGTTCGACCCCGACGTAGTGGAGGCTTTTGTTCGCTCGCTGGAACTTCCCGCGACAGCCTCCGCTGATTGACTACGGATGACTTACCATGTCGGTGACGATTCGTTCGGGGCGAGTTATGGTTCAGCAGAAACACGAAGAAGTTTATGCGCAGGGATATCGCTTGTCTAAACCCATTAGACCCTCTGAGATATTGAAGAAGCGAACGGATTGGGAAAGGACAGACAATGAATTCAACTCACCTATCCCGCATCCTAGTGGTCGATGGCGACCCAGAAATTTGTGACGTTTTAATAACTAAGTTAAATCTCTCCGGCTTTACCTCCCAATCCTGTACCGACGGTGAAGCGGCTCTCAAGCTCCTGTCGAAGGAACGGTTTGATGCGATCATTTCTGATTTGAACCTGGCGGGGATTTCAGGCTTGCAACTGCTGGAGGCCGCGCGCCGCATTTGCCCCCGCACGCCTTTCCTGATGGCGGTCGGTGTTGGCGAAGTCCCCATGGGTGTCACTGCGATGAAGCGAGGCGCGGCGGATTACATTCTTAAACCCTTCCAAATGGAAGCCGTGATGGTGAGTCTTCGGCGGGCATTGGAAATGAAACGACTGGAAGCGGAAAACGCCGATTACCGTGAGAATTTGGAAAACATGGTCGAGCACCGCACCAAGCAACTCATGGCCGCGACGCAGAGAATTGAACTGACCTACGATGAAACGCTGGAAAATTTGGCGGCGGCTCTGAACCTTCGCGACAATGATACCGCCGGACACTCCCGGCGGGTCACTCTCCACTCCGTGGAAATGGCCCGCAAGCTCAACCTCTCCCCCACTGAACTCAAACAGTTGGAACGGGGCGCCTATCTGCATGATATCGGCAAGATTGGCATCCCGGATTCGATCCTCCTCAAACCGGGGAAGCTGACTCCGGAGGAAACCCTGGTCATGCAGTCGCACGTGCGGATCGGGTATGAATTGATGAGCCGCCTCGCCTTCCTCTCCTTTGCCGCACAAATTGTTCTGACCCACCATGAGCGTTTCGACGGCAAAGGATATCCACAAGGCTTGGCAGGTGAAGAAATCCCCTTAGGAGCGAGAATCGTGGCTGTTGCCAATGCGTTCGACAGCATGACGTCCGACTTGCCTTACCGTCGACGGAGGCCTTATTCGGTTGCGCGCGCCGAAATCCAGCGTGAGGCGGGGAAGCAATTTAACCCCGAGGTCGTCGAGGTGTTCCTATCGATCCCGGAAGAAACTTGGGAGAAAATCCGCGCTGAGGCCACTCTCGGTCGGTCAGACGAAAGGCGCGTGTAATCAGCGAATCTGACGTTGAAAGATGGTTCAAATCCTAAGATTTTGTGAGTGCGATTCCGGGGGGCCTCGCACGACACGAAAGGGGGACAAGATGGATTTGCCGTTGAAGACCAACCCAAAAGCACCAGATGCAAGCAAACAAGGGGGAGGGGCTTCGCAACTTCCGGGTGGCTATCAGGGCATCGAGGCCCGTGCTCACCAGATTGATATGGAAAGCATGGTCGAACAGCAGACGAAACAGCTCATGGCGGCGACGCGTAGAATGCAACAGGACTACGGTGAAATGGAAGAAGCTTTGGCCGCTGTCCGCAACCTCAGCCACAGTGACACTGAAGAGCGCTCGCGGCTGGCCATGCTCTATGCCCGTGAAATGGCCAAGCGTCTCTATTTCTCCTCCGATCAGTTCAAACGGCTAGAATGGGCCGTGGAGACACCCGACTGGTCACATTTACAGGAGCCCAAACGATATGTCGCGACCACGGGCAAGCTGCCTTATGAGAAGTCAGGCTCGGCTCAAACCATGCTCCCCCCTCAGTCTCGTGAGGCCCAGGAGCATGGCGTCAAAGGTATGAGGTGGAGAGTACGAAGGGCCAAGCTTAATCCTCCGGCCGGTGTGAAAGTTTCTGATCCTTTCAAAAAAGTCGGCGAGAAAAACAAGATGTCGAATGAGGAAGCCATAAGTGCTATGGAAAGTCTCGGGCACGATTTCTCTGGGCATGAGGATAAGATTCACGACATTCTCAACAAAGTCCGAAGAGACGAATGGCCTGGCATAGTTGACCACTATGTTGACTGAGTCTAAAGGGCTGGGTGACGATATCGCCAAACTCACCAAAGCACTCGGCATCAAGCCGAGTGGCGGGTTGAGTCTGTTAGAAAAATTCAGGAATGGGGGATCAAAGGTATGATGTGGGGGAAAAAGAACGAACCTGAAGCAGCACCCAAGACACCTCCCCGAGATTCAGGTTTTGCTAGTATTAACGCTTGTAGACGAGCGATCAATATGATGGACAATGTGCCAAATGAGGCCAAGAATAAAGCGCGTGACCTTCTGGACCAATCAGAGGAAGAACTCAATAATGGAAATAGAGACAAAGCCAAGCAGCTTCACCATTCCGCTAGACATCTAAGTGGCATCCCTGAGGATGCTTGGCACCAAGAGCTTGATGTTCACTTGGCCCAAAAGTGGAGGACCGAACAGAGCGGAATTTAATCGATTGGCTCATAAATTGGCAGTCCAGAGGGGCTATGCAAAAGACTAGGAGTCCTAAGTGTCCAAACCCGTGAAGTGGGACCAGGAGTACGAGCAACTTGGGGGTGCCATTGAAATGGCCGAGATGGACGCCTCAAATACGGACATGTCTTGCGACGATGAGAAACTAGTCGAGTATTATTTCAAGCAGGCTGCCCAGCATCTCGCCCTGACTAAGAGCGACCCAGATAATCGCGCAAAGCATTTGCAAGCGGGATTTGACCACGTGGGGAAGGCAAGAGGGCTAATTGGTAAAGGTCCCGTCCAATCGATCCATTACAGACGAATGCAATGGCCGTTCCTTTCCCCTGGCTCGAAATAGGGGTACAAGGCATGAACTCTCGCAACGTAAACAAATGGAACAAGATGAACGCCATCAACTTCGAATAAGCCTTAACAGGGCGCGGGACGAAGCCGAAAATCTCGACTTGAGCCCTGAATCCCGCAAGCAACTTGAATGGCACCTCGCCCTAGCTAATGTTCACCACAACGAAGCCTTTTTCCAGGTGAAATCTTCGGATGAAAGAGAGAGCAATATTAAATCTCTCCGAAAGCATCTCGGCGAAGCTTGTGGGATTCTAGCAAAGTTTCCGTATAAGGCAGGTAGGTCACCTGATGAACTTCGACAGAAGATGCGGGAATATGTTAGAAAAACGAGCCGCAAGGGTGGGCCGAAAAGGTCTGTCTGAGGCCCGAAAAAGCCGCGCCTTGGCGTGGAATACATACTTCCGTTCACAGATACCACGCCAAGGTTGGCTGCTTGCCCCCCACAATAGCCTATGCGTTAAGGTCCGAAGCAGTTTCGCGGCACAGCTAAGCCGCAGATGAGCGATTTTAGAGCCTTCAATTCGCAAAAACGCCGGGCAGGGGCCTTCCCGGCCCCGCAAACCATGGATTCTAAAAGCCAAAAAATTAAGTCATTGAATATAAAGGGCTTACGGAAAGGGCCTATACAATTCCCTCACCCGGCCCCCGAAAATGCCTTATTTTGCCTCCTAGGGGCCAAAAAAGGGGTGTTTAGGAGCCTCCCGGACGCCAAATTTACATAGGCACAAAACTGGGCCTAAAGTCGGCTTCTCGGCTTCGGGGGCATTTGAACCCGATTCTGCCATGCCTACTCAATAATAGGCCGGTTTTGACCCAGGGAGCCCGCGTTTTTGAGCGAGTCCATGGGCGATTTAGCAGACGGTCTTTCTAGAGTCGCCACGGAGCACAGGGTGCGCGCAAGAATTGAGCCGTAACCCCTATCGTGTGGGGGGGTACCGTTTTCCAACGGGTCAACAGGGTCCCCCGACCAACTTAGTGGGCGCCGCTAATTACAGAGAATTTCAGAGTACCTCTCAGTCTGTTCCGGTGGACTCACGGTCGCCGGACAGCAGCGGCGGGTGGTGACTATGGCTCCAGCAAGGCTTTCATGACCCGATAAATGTTCTGCATTTGCTCCGGGCCACAACCCTGCAACATGCTGTCGATCCTTCTGCGGAGAACCTTCAAATCCTTCTCCTCACGATCATACTGAAAGAAGGCCGCTGGTGAAACTTGGAGAGCCCTTGCGAGCGAGATTACGGCCTCGGACGATGGGCGCTTCTCTCCTCGCTCAATCTGACCAAGATATTTCGGGTTCAGGCGGGCTTTTTCGGCGGCTTGTTCCAGCGTTATCCTTGCTGCCTTCCTATTAGTCCGGAGCCGGTTCCCGAAAAGCCTTATCTGATTCATTCGTTTTCCCCGACAAGACGTTAGCGGGAAGCCTCCCGGTTTGAAACCAGCTTAGGGATGGATTTTATATGGATTTGTATTGCTCACAGATGTACTATCAGCCGCATGGTTGAGGCTATGCATTCAAGCACCCAGTCCGGCATGGGCCTCCATAGGTTACTAGCGTGAAAATCATCTTCAGTCGAAAAGGATTTGACTCTAGGAACGGCGGCGTTGCTAGCCCGATTTTCCCCGACGGACGAATGCGCTCACTGCCGATACCGGACAAAAATGACAAGGTGAGCTTCAAAAAGGTAAAGTGCGACCTCACCGATCTGGGTTATAGGGCGAAAGGTCTTGGTTCACTCGTTCAAGATTTGACGTTTAGGCCACGGAAAAACGAGTCGAGCGTAAAAGGGACGGACACCTGCCATTTGGACCCAGACCTTATCCGCAGCGATCTTACTCATCGGAAGGCCGGCTGGTTGCCCATGTTTGGGCAAGGGAATGCAGCATGTGCCCACCTCCTCAACAACGGTATCCGGGAAGGAGACCTTTTCTTGTTTTTCGGATGGTTCCACCGCGTACAAAAGAGCAACGGACAATTCAAGTTTGACCCCGAAAGGCAAGACGTCCATGTGATATTCGGCTGGCTACAAATCGGTGAGATTTGGTGCGGCTTCAATGCAAATGCGGATATACCGAAATGGGCGAGGTACCACCCTCATGTTCACGGTGACCCATACGGACTCTGTAATCTCAAAAAACCTGTGGACGCCGTTTTCATTTCGAAAAGGCGGCTCGCACTACCCGGCCTGTGCGCTCGATTGCCAGGAGGGGGCGTGTTCACGAAATACCATAAGAAACTTCTCTTGACCGCTCCCGAAGAGACCCGTCGAGTGTGGCGTGTACCATCATGGATGTATCCATTTCCCAGTAAACCGCCCCTGACTTATCACCCCGATAGAAGGCGGTGGAGGAAGGTCCCTAGGAAAATTCTGCTCACGACCGTCGATACTGGGCAGGAATTCGTTTTGGACACCGACTATTACCCCAAAGCAGAGGAGTGGCTCGCGGAATTGTTCAGAGCCGCGGCCTAGGAAAGCAACAACGGTAAAGAGCGAGGAGCGGATTCGAACCCTCCTGATTGGATTTCAGTTTAGTAATGGACTCACCAACAAAAGTCGGCTGTGGCGTCATCACAAGCACCTCGCGGAATATCGTCGGGATAATATTGTTTGCCTTCGTGATCGCCGGGTGCGCTCCGACGCAGAAAAACGTGGAATTAGTTGCGCCTCTGCGTGCGTCGTATGCACCAGTTCATGACATGGAAATTGTGGTTTCGGGCGGTGTGACGCTGGACGAGTACTCGCCGCGAGTAACAGATGCCCTCTTGAAGTTTAAGAATGCCGAGGATGGCTGCAACCGAATTGCGGCGAATCTTTCGGGCTCAAATCAGAAGGCCCAAGCAGCGGAAGTTTGCCGACACCTAAGCATCGCCATGGACGCTTATGTGGTTGCCAAGGATTATTTCGGTGACACCCATAAAACAGACCTTGACCCTTTCGAGGAGGGAAAGGACAACTTCATTGACAGCAGTGCTTATGTGGACCTCCGTACCCGCTTCCCAGGCCTTGAGGAAGTACCCCCGTCAAATGAAAATAACCCCATCCCGAGCCGGATTTATTGGAGAGGCGACGTGCTCCAAGCTCTCTGGAAATTGGCAAATCATGAGTGCCAGGCCGCAGAAGAGATGATCGACAAGCTAGCTCAGCCTTGACTGCATCATTAGGGACAGTCGAGCGGTGGGGTGCAATGGTGGTAGGAGGATACACCACCATGATTATTACAGTCGGTGAAATTGAGTACGAGTATAAAATGAGTCCGGCAAAGAACAACGGTCTTTGTTTTACAACTCCACCGGCTTCGCCGTCAGCAATTGCGAGCGCTCGGAGAGTGCGTGACCTTGAGCGCACTTTATTCCCGGTTTGGACGCGAGCGAAAATTTGGCTACGGACTCGGGGGTATGCGGCCTGGGGAGTCGGGCGTGTGCTGGAACCCGGGGACGCCCACCTCGTTACACTGGTTTTCGCACGAAGGAAGATTGGTGCTCGTACCCCCCCGCCACTCGAAACGTGTATAACGAGGTGACTGTCCCCACCAGCCGTCCAAAACTTTCAACATCTCCGCAGTTCAGACGGCGTATGCCGTCATGCCGCCAATGGCAAACGCGCTGCCGCCAGCGATAGATCGGCAACAAAGCCTATGTTCGGTGCCGCTGCTGCGCATAGCCCGCGAC
Source organism: uncultured Acidobacteriota bacterium (assembly GCA_963808085.1). Classification (GTDB taxonomy): domain Bacteria; phylum Acidobacteriota; class Terriglobia; order UBA7540; family UBA7540; genus Bog-366. The sequence continues at coordinate 2,634 of CAWEFC010000034.1, read as the reverse complement.
CCAAATAAGAGCTTCTCGATCCCGCAAGTTCCGGCGCCGACGGTGGACCCGGCGATGGTCGTGAAGCCCTCGGCGCCAGCCTGCGATGAGAAGACGAGAGATCGTGATCGATGATGAAACGGACCTATCTTAAGGTCAATTTCCAGATCAACCGAAAGGTCAAACCCCAGCGCATCTGGAGGCGGGGCGGACCTTCACGAATGATAAAGTTTGTACGGGGAAATCCGTTCTCCGAGAAGCGGAGTCGGTTTTTAGAGTGGCTGGATAATGACACGCCGAGTTCTGGACCGCAACGCCGTCCAACGGCTACATGATGCAGTGGGGCGGGTGGCGGAGAAAGGACACGCGTGCCAGTCCCCAATTCGCGTGCGCGCCCAACGCCCCGACACGCGTCGACGGAGCGGTTTGCGTCGATGCCGGTTTTGGCGTAAGCTCAACCAGCGCGGGTTTCAGCCGATATTGACGAGAGGGGCGCTTGATGACCATCACTTTGCCGCTTCAGCCGCAGGAAGAAGCCAGGCTCGTCGCCTTGGCGCAGGCTAGGGGCATCACCACCGACACCCTGGTGCGTGAGGCGCTCGATAATTTGCTCGCTGACGCGCCTGGCGAGCCGGACGAGCCGAAGGGTGAGTCACGGCCGATCTGGGACGTGATGCTCGACAACATGAAAGATGTTTCCCCGGAGGAATTCGCACGCCTGCCGAAAGACGGGGCGAGCGAGCACGATCACTATCTCTACGGGCATCCCAAGCGCCATCCATGAACGCGTTTTTTGCCGACACCTTTTACTGGATCGCCTTCACGAATGTTCAGGACCTTGCGCACGAAAGGGTCAAGGGCTTCACCCGCTCCGCAAGGCCGGACGTGATCTGCACGACGGAAGAAGTCCTCACCGAGTATCTGAATTACTTCGCGGCACGGGGCCCGCATTTCCGGCAAAAGGCCGCCCTCAATATCCAGGACATGCTGGCCAACCGCATGGTTCGGGTCGTGGCGCAAACAACGGATTCCTTTCGGACCGGCTTCGAGCTTTACCGCGCGCGCCTGGACAAGGGCTATAGCCTGACTGATTGCATCTCCATGCAGACGATGCGGAGGGAAGGCATCGTCGAGGTGCTGACCAACGACGTGCATTTCGAGCAGGAAGGATTTCGCGCCGTCCTGCGTGAGTCCCGCTAGCAAGGTTAGGGTTAGTGAGCAATCCGCTCTGAAAGGCGGGACAGGCGTGTCCCCCCTTCCCGCGAGCACATCAGTCCCGCATGGGGGTTTGCCAATCTCATGTGTGGGGACTCCGGCACCCTTCTTGATTGGCTCTGGTTTGATGAGGCGGGGCTACCGCCCTATTGTGACGCAAGCACGTCCAACGAGTTAACGAATACACAGATCGTGAACGCTCGCGACGCCGCGCGGAATCTGCGGAATCTTACGTCGCCCGCGAAGTAAGGGGGAGGTATGGCACGGGCCTTTGGCTTGGCAAAGCTATTTTTAACGGCATGCCTGGGCGTTTTCCTCAGCTTAGGCTGGGCCAGCGTCGCTGACTCACTTGTTCGTTCCCTGCCGCGGGTCACGTATAGTCTCCAGATGTTATCGGCTCGCTCGGCGTGCGAACAAGTGAGGCCGGGGATGGCAAAATCCGCCGCGCTCCGCCTCCTCTCTCGCGCTGCTGACCCCTCCAGTGAGGAGTATAAAGGGGGAGCAACTGGGGATTTCCGCGGGGCGCGTTACTTGCATCGTTGAGTTCGGAAGCTCTGGTGATGTTGTGAAAACAGCTCGCCTCCAAACGAAGCCATTCTTCCAGTCGTCGACATCGTGGGGAGACGGCGAGCAGTATGAGGAAGGGACGGAAGCCCGATGACCGAGGGTGATGAAGGCTTGAGGGAAATTATGGGGCAGCCGGTGACACTTCCCGCCCGTCGAAGCGACCCGAAGTCCGGCCCCGTTGGACCTTCGTTACGAATACTCCTAATCGCTTCAGCCATTGCAGGCGTGCTCATCGAAATGGTAGTACTTGGGAGCGACGCTTGGCTGCGGCTCTCCTACGTCGATGTTTATCATGCAATCGAGATGGGAATGAGCTATAAGCAGGTTCAGACCTTACTTGAAGAGCAGAGAATCTGGTGCGGCTTCGAGAACGCGGCTCCTGCCGGAGTTCGGCCGCAGATTCGCTTCTCAGATTATTGGAGAGACTATTTCATAGTATTTGATCCTGAGACTGGCAGGAACCCGGGGACGCTCACCTCGTTACACTGGTTTTCGCACGAAGGAAGATTGGTGCTCGTACCCCCCCGCCACTCGAAAGGTGTATAACGAGGTGATTGTCCCCGCCAGCCCTGCGTACGAGCGCGATGAGTTACAGTGACGCCGACGCAATGATCTACTGATCTCAAGGAGTGGTGCGAGATGCTGAGCTTCGAAGAACTGGCAAGAGATCTTCCAAACGGATTTCATGACGCCGAAATACGGGGCATATCTTTGGACTACCTAACTCAAGCCGCGGTTTTCAGCATGAATTTGCTCGTTGGGGTTGGAACTCCAGACAACAAGAATCTGAGCTTGTACCGCGCTGCTACGATAAAAATTAGCGGGTTACTTTTGTTCTTTATCGAATCTCCTCACCCTAAATATAATTTCGTA
>CAWEFC010000033.1:0-404176 GCA_963808085.1 uncultured Acidobacteriota bacterium | reverse complement strand
TATCGGCTTTGGGGAGGCCGCCGTTTGGCCGACCTCCTCAGCGTGCCGCTGCCGGGCGATGGCCCGATCGGGGAAGCGTGGATACTCAGCGACCGTGATGACCATATGAGCCGCGTTACCAATGGACCTTTCAATGGACGCACCCTCGGCGAGTTGCGGGAGCAGTCTCCGGAGGAATTAATGGGAAAGGCGGCCCATCGCTTTCTCCGATTCCCCCTGTTGCTGAAGTTCCTCGACGCCCATGAAATGCTCTCGGTCCAGGTGCATCCCATGGCAGCGAATATGGATCTGGTACCCGCGGGGGAGACACCAAAGACCGAAGCATGGGTGGTGCTGGAGGCAACGACAACAAGCCGGATTTATTCCGGCCTGGGGCCTGGCACCACTCCCGAAAACCTGCGCCAAGCTGTGACCAACGGCACGCTGGCGGATCGTCTCGCCTACTTCACCCCGAAGCCCGGCGACGGTGTTTTTATACCAGCGGGGACAGTTCACACCCTGGGTGACGAGGTCGTGGTGTTTGAAATTCAACAGAATAGTGACGTTACGTTCCGTCTGTACGACTGGGGCCATGTTGACTCGAAGACCGGTAAGCCGCGAGAACTGGAAGTCGATCAGGCGCTTGCCTGCATAGATTACAAGAATGGGTCGGCGGGTTTGGTGTCTCCTCTGATCGAGGCAAGGACGCCGGTGGACCGCGAGCGGCTCTTTAATTGTGAATTCTTCCGATTGTGGCGCCTTCAAGGCGAATCGCCGTTCATTGTCGGCGCCGCAGGTGAGCCGCGCGTTCTGGTTTGCCTTGAGGGCGCGGGGCAATTGGAGGGCAGCGGCGCAACATATATCGTTGGCAAAGGTGAGGTATGGCTCTTGCCTGCGGCGGTCGGAGCTTGTGCATTTCATCCGCACAACGCCGTGACCTTACTGGAAATTGCGATACCTGAGCAGTTCCCGACCGGCCGACAACCGGACGCCGGGGATGGCCGGAAACACCAATAGTAATCGCAATAAATCGAAGGTGGAGGGTTCGTGAAAAAGCTCATTGTTTATGATCTGGACGGCACCCTGGCGGAAAGCAAGTCGTCTCTTGATGCAGAAATGGCGGCGCTGCTGCATGAGCTTCTCGGTGTCATCAAGGTGGCGGTGATTTCCGGAGGCAATTGGCCACAGTTTGAAACACAACTGCTCTCCCATCTTCCCCATGACGAACGCCTGGCGAATCTATCCCTTCTTCCCACCTGTGGAACAAAGTTCTACCGATACTCGGGGGATTGGAAAAAGCTCTATGAAGAGGATTTCACCGCGGATCAACGAGCGAAGATCCTCGGGTCTTTACAAAAGGCGGTGGGAGCTGCGGGCTTCAAGGTGGAAAAGACCTGGGGAGAGGATATTGAAGACCGGGGAAGTCAGATCACTTATTCCGCATTGGGCCAGCAGGCTCCGCTCGAAGAAAAGGACAAATGGGATCCTGATTACGCCAAGCGAAAGAAGATCAAAGCCCTCCTTGACACTCTATATTCCCGAGTTTTCTGTCCGCATCGGTGGGGCGACTTCCATTGATATCACCAAGCCGGGTATCGATAAAGCGTACGGCATCAGAAAGCTTCGCGACCTCCTGGGAATTTCACTGAAAGAGATGATCTACATTGGCGATGCCTTGTTTGTGGGAGGGAACGACTATCCCGCCGAAGAAGCCGGGGTTGCCTCGATCCCCGTTCGTGACCCCCGCGAGACCAAACGGGTGACCGAAACCATCATTGCCTGTTTGGATGGTGATCACAAGTCATGAGTCTCCGAGGAGAATTGATGACCGGATTTGCATTGCAGCGCCTGGGAATGCTGATGGAGCCGGAGCCGGGGAATCCTCTGGAGGTTGAGGGCGTCCTGAATCCTGCGGCTGTTCGTGGCCCTGATGGGCAGCTCTACCTCTTCCCACGACTGGTGGCGCGGGGCAATTACTCGCGCATCGGCATTGTTCGAGTGCGGTTCAATGAAGCCGGCAATCCCGCCGGCGTTGAGCGCATCGGCATCGCGCTCGCGCCGGAGGCGGATTACGAGCGTCGCCCCGGTGGCGGCGGTGGATGCGAGGACCCTCGCATCACGTTCGTCGAGCCACTCAAGCGCTATGTGATGACCTACACCGCATTTTCCACCCAGGGACCGCGCATCGCCCTGGCATCGTCAAGTGATCTCTTCCACTGGCAGCGCCTGGGACTCGCCACCTTTGGGCTGTATCAAGGCATTGACATCGGCGACGTGGATAACAAAGATGCCAGTCTGTTCCCCGTTGCCATTCCCAATCCCTCCGGGCACCCGGAGCTCGGCATGCTCCACCGGCCGCTTTTCCCCGGCACCCGACCCGAGGAAACCGCCTGCCACCCCGCTTCCCGTGACGTGGATCTCGACCGGGAAAGCATCTGGATTTCCTACTGCCAGGTGGCCTCGCAAGACCATCAGCCCGATCACCTCAGCCGCTTCACCTCTCATCACCGGCTGGCAACTCCCGTGTCACCCTGGGAGCGGCTCAAAATTGGCAGCGGCACGCCGCCTGTCTTAACCAAGCACGGCTGGCTGATTGTCTATCACGGCGTCAGTGAAATCGTAGACCCCAGTACGGAAGGGCACCAATTATGTTACTCGGCCGGGGTCATGGTGCTCTCGCAAGAGCATCCGCAGATCATCCGCTATCGATCGGCGGAGCCGGTATTGACTCCGCTACTGCCACAGGAACGCCAGGGGACCATCGCCAACGTCGTGTTCCCCACCGGCATCGACCGGCGCGACGATCTCGGCTTGCCGGACCGCTTCGACGTCTATTACGGAATGGCCGACAACCGGATTGGCGTGGCGCGCCTTGACCTGCCGGATTGCTTGCCGTCCGGAGCAGTCGCCCACGCGCCTGGTGCGAAGGTGTGATGCACCGAACTCAATGTAGTGATTTTGCCTTGCCCCGGGGGAATGCAGATTGGAAAATGCCGCTTTATGGTGCTTTCGCCTGCACAGCGACAAAATGTCTCACAAGAATGATCGTCTTAATGAGGGAGGATCGTCATCATGAAACCCGATACCGATAAATCCAAGAATACAAGCCAGATGCCGGCTGCAAAGGCCGACCCCAAGGACGATTTGAAGTCCCTTCCCATGCCAGAAGCGATGAAAAGACTGAATTCGTCGCCGGACGGCCTGACCGACGCCGAAGCCAAGAAGCGTCTTGGACAATATGGCCCTAATCAGATCGAGGAGAAGAAGACGAATCCGTTTCTAAAGTTCCTCACCTATTTCTGGGGTCCCATCCCGTGGATGATTGAAGCAGCAGTGATCCTGTCGGGGATTGTCCGGCACTGGCTGGACTTTGGCATCATCCTCCTTTTGCTGGTTTCGAACGCCGTCGTGGGGTTCTGGGAAGAACACCAGGCGGGCGACGCCATCGAGGCCTTGAAGGCCAGATTGGCAGTCAAAGCCAAGGTGAAGCGCGATGGGAAGTGGGAAAACCCGGATGCGTCCGAACTCGTACCGGGCGACGTCATCCGGCTGCGGCTGGGTGACATTGTGCCCGCAGACGCTCGCTTGCTGGAGGGCGATTCGATTGAAGTGGATCAATCGGCACTTACGGGCGAATCCCTGCCCGTCACCGCCCAACCCGGCGCGGCGGTCTTTTCCGGCTCGATTATCCGTCAGGGTGAAATCGATGCCATGGTTTATGCCACGGGCGACAAAACCTACTTCGGCAAGACTGCGCAATTGGTGCAAGGGGTCGAAACCATCAGCCATTTCCAGCGCGCCGTGCTGAAGATTGGCGATTACCTGATTGTCCTTGCGGTGGCGCTGGTGGTGTTGATTCTGGCCGTGGCACTCTTCCGCGGCGACAAGTTTCTTACCACGGCGGAATTCTGCCTGGTGCTTCTGGTGGCCGCAATTCCTGTGGCGATGCCCACGGTGCTCTCCGTAACCATGGCGGTAGGCGCGCGTCTGCTGGCGAAGAAAGAAGCCATCGTGACGCGATTGTCGGCGATTGAGGAACTTGCAGGTGTCGATGTCTTGTGCTCCGACAAGACCGGAACCCTGACCCAGAACAAGCTGACCCTGGGCGATCCCTTTACGGTGAACAGTATTCCCCCGGCCGAGGCCATCCTCTATGGCGCGCTCGCTTCACGGGCGGAGGACAAGGACACAATTGACCTGGCGGTGATTGGCGGCGTGAAGGACGAAAAAGCACTCAAGAGCTACCAGGTGCTCCATTTCAAACCCTTTGACCCGGTGCACAAGCGCACCGAAGCCACCGTGAAGGGGGCTGACGGCAAACAGTTCTTTGTAACCAAGGGAGCCCCCCAGGTGATCCTTCAGATGGCGAAGAACGCGGGTGAAGTGAAGGCCGCCGTGGATCAGGCCGTGAAGGAATTTGCCGGCCGCGGCTTCCGTTCCCTGGGCATCGCCCGGGCGGACGAGGAAGGCCAGTGGCAGTTTATCGGCGTGTTGCCCCTGTTCGACCCACCGCGCGAGCAGGCCAAGGCCACGATTGCGAGCGCCCGTGCAGATGGGCGTGACGGTGAAGATGGTTACGGGCGATCAACTGGCCATCGCGCAGGAAACCTCCAAGCAACTGGGATTGGGCACCAACATTCTGGATGCCAGCGCGCTCGGCGACGGCAAGCATCAGGAATCGACGCGGGTGGGAGATGCCATCGAGCGGGCCGACGGTTTTGCCCAGGTCTTTCCCGAACACAAGTTCCACATTGTGGATGTGCTGCAAAAGCGCGGCCACATTGTAGGCATGACGGGCGATGGGGTGAATGACGCTCCTGCCCTGAAGAAAGCCGATTGCGGCATCGCGGTTTCCGGCGCCACCGACGCGGCCCGCGCCGCCGCATCCATTGTGCTGCTGGCCTCCGGCCTGTCTGTGATTATTGATGCCATCAAAGAGAGCCGCCGCATCTTTCAGCGGATGAACAGCTACGCCATCTACCGCATTGCCGAAACTCTGCGCGTGCTTCTCCTCATGACGCTGGCGATTCTGGTCTTTAACTTCTATCCCGTCACCGCGGTAATGATTGTCATGATCGCGCTGCTCAACGATGGCGCCATCCTCTCCATCGCCTATGACAATGTTCATTACAAAGATAAGCCAGAAGCGTGGAATATGCGTCTGGTGCTTGGAATCTCCACGGTGTTGGGTGTCATCGGAGTGGCGGCCGCATTTGGCCTGTTTTACCTGGGCGAGCGCGTCTTTCACCTTGACCGCGACCACATCCAGACCCTCATGTATTTGAAACTTTCCGTCGCCGGTCATCTGACCATCTTCCTGACCCGCACGCGTGGGCCCTTCTGGTCCATACGCCCGGCGCGCATTCTCTGGATTGCAGTGGGCGGAACGCAAATCATCGCGACCCTGATTGCGGTCTATGGCGTGTTTATGACTCCTCTCGGTTGGGGCTGGGCTGGCTTTGTTTGGGCCTATGCAATTGCCTGGTTCCTCATCAATGACCGCGTGAAATTGCTCGCCTACCGGATTTTTGATCCGACGAAAGCCCCATTGTTGGCGAAAGAACCGGTGGATCTTAGCTCGCAGATCGCTCAACGGGCCTATGAACTCTATCAGGATCGCGTGCATGGCCAAAGCCCGGCTGAGCAGGACTGGCTGGAAGCGGAGCGCGAGATTCGGAAAGGTTTGCCAGGGCACCCGAAACCTGCGCCAACGTCCGCCTAGAATCCCAAGCCCGGATCGCTGGTAGGCGCATCTGTGACGGCACGTGATAGCGGAGAGACCGATATGAAAATCAATTCCAAAGATTTCCGTGTGCGACCCGGAGACAAAGTCAAGCTCGGCGCGTGGCCGACGGCGGTGAAGCCCTTTTATAGGTCGAAGAAGCAGTACCAAGAACTCCTTGAGGAACACGTTGAGAGCTTGAGCGATTTGCAGCGCCTTCACTACGCCTCCAACCGCCATGCCCTGCTGCTGGTTTTTCAAGGCATGGACGCTGGCGGCAAGGATGGCGCCATCCGTCACGTCATGTCCGGGGTGAATCCGGCGGGCTGCCAGGTTTGGAGTTTCAAACAGCCCAGTGCGGAAGAGCTGGAACATGATTTTCTCTGGCGCACCACATGCCGGCTTCCCGAGCGCGGGCGGATCGGCATTTTCAATCGTTCCTATTACGAGGAGGTGCTGGTGGTGCGTGTGCATCCGGAGATACTGCGCAGCCAGGGCCTGGCGGAAGAGTTGCGCGACGAGAAAAGCATCTGGGTGGAGCGGTATCGTTCCATCGTGGACTTGGAGCGCCACCTCTACCATAATGGAACACGGACTCTGAAAATATTCCTCCACCTCTCGAAGGGCGAACAACGAAAGCGCTTCCTGGAGCGCATCGATGAGCCGGATAAAAATTGGAAATTCAGCCTCGCGGACATTCACGAGCGAAAGTACTGGAAGCAATACATGAAAGCTTACGAGGCTTGCCTCGACGCGACCAGCACCCATCACGCTCCCTGGTATGTCGTTCCCGCCGATGATAAGGAGAATGCCCGGTTGATTGTCTCCCAAATTGTCATCGATGCACTCCAGGCACTGAAGATGGCATATCCCAAGACCACCGCGAAACGCCGGGAGGAATTGCAATCCATCGGCAAGGCGCTCAAGAAGTAACCGTGGAATTATGTCGTCCTCATTCGACCAGCGCGGCGTGGGATTGGGAATGGTGCTTGCCCAGCGCATGATTCCCGAACTCGGGACCGAGGAGAGGTCACCACCGCGGCACGATAGCTCGACCAACACCCTGATCCGGCACGGCTGGAACTCGAGGAGGTGTGATTATGACCATGTCCCGTTCGGACGCGCTTGTGCTCTTCGGCGTGACGGGCGATCTCGCCCATAAGATGACCATCCCGGCGCTCTATGCCATGGTGAAACGCGGGGAACTCAAGGTACCCGTTATCGGCGTCGCCTTCCCCAAGTTGAGTTTGGAGCAACTGCACAAACGCATTACCGACAGCATCAAGCGATCGGGCGGGATCGATGACCAGCGGGCCTTCCGGCATCTTCTGTCCCTATTCAAGTACGTGAGTGGAGACTATCGCGATCCGGCTACCTTCACGGCAATCAAGAAGGAGCTCGGTGTGGCCACGCGCCCCGCCTATTACCTGGCCATCCCCCCCGCGCTCTTCGAGACGGTGATCAAAGGTCTGGGCGCCGCGAATTTGGCCGATCATGCGCGCGTCATTGTGGAGAAGCCGTTCGGACGCGACCTGGCCTCCGCGCGGGAGCTCAACCAGGTCGCGCGAACGGAGTTCCCGGAAGACTCGATCTTCCGCATCGACCACTACCTGGGGAAGGAGGCGATCATGAATATCCTCTATTTTCGTTTCGCCAACTCCTTCCTGGAGCCGATTTGGAACCGCAACTTCGTGGCCAGCGTCCAGATCACCCTTTCCGAGGATTTCGGCGTGAAGGACCGCGGCGCCTTCTACGAAACTGCCGGCTGCCTGCGCGACGTAATCCAGAACCACCTGTTTCAAGTTGTCGCGCTTCTTGCCATGGAACCGCCGGCCGATCGAGACTATGGCGCCGTTCAGACGGAGAAGGCTAAGGTCTTCGAGGCCATGCGCCCTCTCGAGACCGACGACGTCGTGCGTGGCCAATACGCCGGCTACCGTAGGGAGCCCGGAGTCGCGAGGAACTCCGACGTTGAGACTTTCTGCGCCCTGCGGCTTTTCATCGATTCGTGGCGCTGGGAGGGCGTACCGTGGTACCTGCGCTCCGGAAAATACCTGGCTGATACCGCCACCGAAGTCGTGGTGGAACTGAAGCCCCCGCCGCAGCGCCTATTCTCCGACTCCGCTCCCGAGACCGGCCGGGCGAACTACCTGCGCTTTCGGCTCTCCCCCACCGCGGCCATTGCCCTCGCCGCCCGCGTCAAACTCGCCGGGAAGGAATTCGTCGGAAACCAGCGGGAGCTCTATCTGCTCGAAGAAACCCCGAAGCAGGAATTGCCGTACGAGCGGCTTCTAGGCGACGCCATGAACGGCGATGGCGCGCTCTTTACCCGTGAAGATGCGGTTGAGGCCGCTTGGGCGGTGGTCGATCCCGTCCTTAAGAAACATCATCGTGTCCGCCCCTACAAGCGCGGGAGCTGGGGTCCAAGGGAGGCCGACGCGATCATTGCTTCCCACGGCCTTTGGCACAACCCCAAACCTAAAGAGGCTCCCGAAGGATGAGCCCCATGTCGGATGATTAGCCAGACTGCCAGTAAGCATACCATCAGGCGCGGGTGATGGCCCATGACGGCCTGCTGCCTCCTTACTCGCACCGCCCCAAGGGACTTACGCGGCAAGACCGTTACACGACCAAGTGAACAGAGCCGCAGATCCAGACGTCCCAGAGCCCCGTATCTCGGGAATGATCGCTTTACAGAGTCGGAGTTAGGAAGCGGGCAATGATATACTTCCGCGACACCCATGAGTTGCCATACCTGCGGAAGCGAAGTCCCCGGCGCGGCGCGCTTTTGCCCTTCCTGCGGCAGCGCTGTGGTTCCCGGTTCCACGCCCACGCTGGGGACGGAAGCCACTCCGCGCACGCCCGGTTCGCCAGGCGTTTCGCCGCGTAAGGGGGACTCCTCTCCGAGTGGGAGGATTTCCTCTTCCTCCGGCTCCTTCGATGGCGCGCGATTCACTCCCGGCACTGTCCTTGAGGACCGCTACCGCATCGTGGCCATGGCGGGACGTGGCGCCATGGGAGAAGTCTACCGCGCTGAAGACCTCAAGCTCAGCCAAACGGTGGCGCTGAAGTTCCTGCCGGAATCCATCGCGCAGGATGGCGCGGCCATGGCGCGTTTCCATCGCGAAGTCCGCATCGCCCGCCAGGTTTCCCATCCCAACGTCTGCCGCGTTTTCGATATCGGGCAAACGGATGGCCTGCAGTTCCTGACCATGGAATACGTGGACGGCGAAGACCTGGCCACCCTGCTTCGCCGGATCGGGCACTTGCCATCGATTAAAGCCCTCGAGATTGCTCGCCAGTTGTGCGCCGGGCTTGCCGCCGCCCACGAGCACGGCGTGATTCACCGCGACTTGAAGCCCGCGAACGTCATGATCGACGGCCGAGGCAAGGTGCGCATCACCGATTTCGGCCTGGCGGGTGTGGCCGGCAGCTTTGGCGCAGAAGAACGGTGCGCCGGAACCCCCGCGTACATGGCGCCGGAGCAATTCTCGGGCACAGACGCCAGCATCCAGAGCGACGTCTACGCGCTGGGCCTGGTGCTCTATGAAGTTTTTACCGGAAAGCGCGCCTTTGGGTCCACCGGGGTCACCGAGCTGCGCCGGGCGCATGAACACTCGTCGCCGACGAATCCCTCACTGCTGGTGAAGGACATCGATCCCATCGCCGAGCGTGTGATCCTGCGCTGCCTGGAAAAAGACCCGGCCAAGCGGCCGGCAACCGCGCTGCAAGTCGCGGCCGCATTGCCGGGAGGCGACCCGCTGGCCGCAGCGCTGGCCGCAGGTGAAACCCCGTCGCCCGAAATGGTCGCCGCATCGGGAGAATCCGAAGGCCTGCGTCCCGTGGTGGCTTGGCTCTTGCTGGCAGGAGTCATTGTCTCAGTCACTGCCGCGATTCTGTTGAGTGCACAAACCATGCTCTACCGGCGCGTGCCGCTCGAAAAACCGCCGGATGAGCTTGCCGCGCGCGCGCGGGATATTCTGCACAGTGTGGGCTATTCCGAGCCGCCGGTGGACACGGCGATGGGGTTCTACGAGGGGAAAGACTTTCTACGCTATATCGCGGAACACGACAAGTCGAAGACGCGTTGGAACCACCTCGAGACCGGGGCGTTCGTGTTTTGGTATCGCGGCAGCCCGCGGCCGTTGGCGGCTCAATCCTTCTCCTCGCATGGACCCATGTCGGGAGCCATATGGACAGACGACCCGCCGCTCGATGTGTCCGGGATGACGCTGCTCAGACTCAATCCGCTCGGCCGCCTGATGCAGTTGATCGAAGTTCCTCCGCAGGTTGAGAAGCCGGCAGGCGCCGCGTCGTCACCGGACTGGACGCCACTATTCTCTGCCGCCGGGCTCGATCCCTCCAAGTGGCCGCCAGCACAGCCGACGTGGACGCCACCTGTTGATAGCGACGCGCGCGCTGCGTGGACAGGGTCACTGGCCGGGCGCCCCGATATCCCGATGCGGATCGAGGCTGCGGCATACCGGGGCAAGCCCGTCTACTTCGAGTTGATTGGCCCCTGGACCCGCCCCGAACGCATGCAGCCGTATGAGCCGACCGCCGGCGAACGGGTATTTCTGATCATTGGCATCGTTTTGTTGCTTTCGGTGCTGGTGGGTGGGGCGATGCTTGCCCGGCGGAACCTGCGCCTTGGCCGGGGGGATCGCCGGGGAGCTTCTCGTCTGGCAGCTTTTGTTTTTGCGGGTTGGGCGGTGGCTGTGTTTTTTGGCGCGCACCACGTCCCGAATTTGGACGAATTCGGGCTCTTCATCGAGTTTTTGGTCTGGGGGCTTTTCGATTCCTGTTTAATCTGGGTTTTGTACACTGCCTTGGAGCCCTATGTGCGCCGCCGCTGGCCCGCCACGCTGGTCTCCTGGAGCCGTTTGCTGGCGGGAGGCTCTCGGGATCCACTGGTGGGACGCGATGTGCTTGCCGGTTGTGTCCTGGGGGCGTTTTCGATCGCTTTTGCAAGACTGGGGTGGTTTGTTCCCGCCTGGCTCGGCTATCCTCCGCCGCAACCCTATTCGGGTCCACAGTGGCAATTCCTGGGCGCGCGCACGATAATTGCTGATATATCATTAGGTTTGGCCCCTGTGCTTTGGATCCCGCTTGCGATCCTGTTTGTCTTATTCCTTCTCCGGGCCTTGCTTCGCAAGGAGTGGGCGGCAGCGGTCGCATTCGTTCTTTTGTTCACGGTCTTTTCGTCAGCGCCGAGCCAGTTTGCCCCCCTTCTCGTGGTGGGCGCATTGATTTATTGGGGTCTCATAGTGTTTCTGCTGATTCGCTTCGGCTTGCTGGCTATAGTAGTTCAAGGGTTCTTCAACGTTCTCCTGTCGCACTTTCCCCTGACGACGCAAGGGTCTGCGTGGTATGCGGGCATCAGTCTGGTCGGGATTCTGCTGATGGCCGCGATGGCGTTCTACGGCTTCTACACCTCGCTCGCGGGGCGACCGATTTTCGGAAGCGCCGCGTTCGAGGAGTGAGCTTGTTGCCGTCCATGCGCCCGCCCCGCCGCGCAGTAGCCGCATTTCTAAAGCAATGATTAACCACCGTTCCAGCCATCACATGCCCTGCCTGTGGAAGCGATAAGGCCAGATCAACCCTATGGTGATTAGACTGACAGACACTCGAATGGTTGAAGCAAATTGTCCCCCATCGCTCCCGATAAGTCCGTATAGGGGAACTTACCGGACCTGCTTGCGATCACTCGGCTGTGTGGTCGCCTTGTCGGAATCATGCCCCTGCCAGGTACACGTCCAAAATCCGGTCTTGCTGGTCGCGTTATTTATGAACCCGTGTTTTGCGATTCAATGTTGACGGGCTGGCGGTTCGAGTACCGTCCCCTCGATGTGCCCGCAAATAGATGATCCCACGGTACCAAAGGCGGACGCAGCGCAGGGCCCGCTCTCCGGCCCTGCGGCTTTTGCCGGGGCGTTGGCTCTATCGGCGCCGGCAGGATCACGGTGGGGGGGAGAGCCGCAAGGCCGGAGAGCGGGCCTTGCGCTACGTGGTCGGTGGAAAACCACCTCCTGCAATCATCGGCATTAAGCTACTCACTCGGGCGCGAAGTGCCGTATTTCGGACAACTAGACACCTTGCCAAAGGATTTTCTTCCGGCAGGATTCATTTCAGATATTTTGTCATAGTCATTATACCTTGGAACATATACTCATAATTTACTTGACAAACACTACACCTAGGGCTTATACTTGTGGGCCAGCCGCAACTGGCTGAAAGGGCGCAGACCTATTCAAGGGGTCGGCGTAAAGCATATCAATTGGCAGGTGCCAGGTTTCAGGCGCCGGAGCAAACTCCGAACCCAGCCCCAAGCCCGCGTTCCGCCCCCCAACACCTGACGCCTGCCCCTTGGAGGTTTTTCATGGCACTTGTCACGAAACAGATGACCGAGAAGCAACTGGCCGCGAATCGAGAGAACCAGAAGCTTTGCAATGCTCCGGTGACGGACGAGCGCCGGGAGCGTGTCCACGCCGCCCTCCGGCGGTTTGGTTACAACGTGCAGGCGGAGGAGATTGCCATGCGCGGCCTCGGCGAAGATCCGGCCGACTTTCAGGAACTGCTGCAAGCGCTCTGGGAGGAATGGAATCCCGCCGGCAGCTTGCAGGAGGGCATGGTCATCCGCTTGGCGCGGGTCATGTGGCTCGCCAATCGCTCCGATCGCTCGCAGGAGGGCGCCGCCCTGCGCCGCGCCCAAAGCGCCGACCAGGGCCGCGACAACCGGCTGCACGCCCGCGTGATGCGCCTCAAGATGACGGTGGAGACCCTGCGCTCGCTCTCCCGGTCCGTGGCGGTGTGGCATTACGTTACCAGCCGCGAGGACCTGGACGTCATGAAGAAACTGCACCAGGACGGGGTCGCGGGCGAAATGGGTGAAATCGCTTTGGACCTTTTCTATCAACTCCAAAAGCCCGGTACGGATGAGGACGGCGAAGATCCCGACGAAAAGAACCGCCGTGTTGTCAACAGCATGCGGTCAATCTTTGGACTGGGAAAGATCGAGGCGCCGGTCGCCATGCTGACCCCGGCGGGAGAGACCCTGGTGGTGCGGCCCGAGGGCTACGAAGAAGTCTCTCCCGACAGTGAAGAGGCCGAGAATTCGGACAAGGACGACCGCTACCCCACGATCACGGAGGAGGACTGGAAAGCACGCGAGCGGGCGCGCAGACTCTTGCGGAATATCCTGAGCCGGCAAGCTGAGGCTTGTGAGGCACAGCGCAGTGCCCTTCTGAAAGAGTCATTGGCCGGTCCTTCGCCTTACGAATTGGCCGCGGAAATCGCCCCCAGCCACGCCGACGCCTTGCTGATGCGCCGAACGCAAGACGCCAACATGCGGGAAATCCGCCGACTTATCAACCTGCTGCTAAGGATGAAACGCTATGAGCGTCAGATGGAAGCATTAGGAAAAAAAGGCGCTCTCCATGATGTACCAGAAACGAAAGGGGTTAGCAGTTCAGAGTCAGAATGTCCAAAAAATTTATCCCATTCAAATGAAAACAGTTAGCTTGAAAAACTGGAGCCGCGGAGAGAAAACGGGCGCGGCTCTCCATGATGTATCAGAAACGAAAGGAATTAGCCGTGATGAGCGAAATTTGCCCAAAAATCTATATGATTGAAATCACAAGAGTTAGTTTGTATTCCCTGGCCAGGGCCTTAAAAAAAAGGGGGAATTAAAAAACGAGGCCGATATTTTGTAAGTTATTGAAAACACATATAGAAAAAATGTCGGATTTTCGGCTCTCCATCATGTTCATGAAAACAAGCGAGTTAAGCCATTCTCTCCATTATGTTGATGAAAATAAAAGAGAAATGTATTTGTGGCCCTGCGGTGGCTTGGAGTGCGGTAGCCGCAGCTACCGCCTTCCGGTCTCGGTTCGTACCGCAAAATTGGCAAGGCCGAAGTCGGAAGGGCGGTAGCTGCGGCTACCGCACTCCAAGATGTTCTCGGCAACAGTGGTGGATGAGCCAAGTAAGTCATTCCCCTTACAGGGCTCGACGTTGGGGTTACGGCTCATCTTTAAACCCAGGCCGTTGGCCTGGGCTTTGTTAGTTCGTCGCGTTGGCGCTCCTCCGCGAATAGCGTGAGCTATTGTGACCACGCGGGTGAGCGGTACGGAACTGACACCGAATCCAGCCAGGGGTATAACCACAGTGCCTCTCTTGATCCCGCGCGACGCGCTCCTCATAGTGGCGCGCCGGCGGGCCCGGCAGGAAAAGCTAACTGTAGCCTCGGGCGTAGGTCCGAGGAAGTTGAAAAAGGGGCTCCCAACATGGAGTGGTATCGACCGGGCGGCGCACGAGTGGCAAAACGGATTCGCTCTTAGGAAGGACAAGGAGAAGCATCAATGGTGAAGACCCTCATCACAGTTTTGGTTGCATTGAGTTCCATTAGCGCACTGGCTCAAACGGAGCCGCAGAAGGCCGGCACGGTTCCTATTTATCGGATCGTCGTTGTGGCGCGGACGACCCAAGCCATTAACTACCGCCACCGGAGCGGCGCCACCCGGGTTGATTTCCGCGGCACCAGCCTTCAGCCCGAGGCTCGAGGCCATGCCGAGGTCGCGAGCAAGCAGGGGGCGATCCATGTCGATACCGAGTTCCAAGGCCTTCAGCCCGCGAGCAAGTTCGGTCCTGAGTACTTGACCTACGTCTTGTGGGCCGTCAGTCCCGAGGGACGCCCGGTGAATCTGGGCGAAGTCCTGCTCAACCAGGATGGCAAAAGCAAGTTGAATGTGACCAGCGATCTCCAAGCGTTTGGCCTGATCGTGACCGCCGAGCCCTACTTTGCCGTGACGCAGCCCAGCGACGTCGTGGTGATGGAGAACGAGGTTAGGTCAGACACCAAGGGACAGTTTGAGGAAGTTGAGGCGAAGTACGAACTGCTCCAGAGGGGACAGTACGAACTCAACGTGAGTCCGGCCGAGCTTCAGCCCATGAATATGGATTCGAGAACTCCGATCGAGCTTTACGAAGCTCGCAATGCGGTGCGAATCGCTAAATGGACCGGAGCAAGACAATACGCGGCGGATTCGCTGGATAAAGCCCAAATGAGTTTGCAGAGCGCGGAGGACTACCAGGCGCGCAGAGGCAATAAGAAGTCGGAGATTACCGATGCGCGCGAAGCCGTCCAAACCGCCGAGGACGCACGCATCATTACCGTGAAGAAGATCGATGAGGCACGGCAAGCGAGTGACCTCCAAGTTTCCGCCGATGCCGAAGCCCAGGCGAAGGCCCAGGCAGACGAGGCAGCACGGCAGACGAGGCTCGCCGAGGACGCCGCCGCCGCCGCTAAGGCCAAGGCAGCCCAAGATCAAGTAGCGTCGGACGCGGCGCTTGCAACGGCCCAGGCCGAGACCGATGCCGCCAAAGCCAAAGCTCAGGCCGAAGCAGATAAAGCTCAACTTGCCGGGCAACAGGCCGAGACCGACAAAGCCAGCCTGCGCGCACGCTTGTCGCAGCAATTGAACTCGGTCCTGCAAACGCGGGATAGCGCTCGAGGGCTGATCGTCAACATGTCGGACGTGCTCTTTGACACGGCAGCTTTCACCCTGAAGCCGGGAGCTCGGGAAAAACTTGCCAAGGTCGCCGGCATTCTGCTCGCCTACCCCGGACTCAACATCGAGGTTGACGGCCATACGGACAACGTCGGAGGCGATGAATACAATCAGAACCTCTCCGACCAGCGCGCTCAGTCCGTGCGCTCCTATCTGGTAGCCGAAGGCGTTCTGACCGGTTCGGTCACCGCCAAGGGATTTGGTAAAACCCAGCCGGTCGGCACCAATGACACGGCTGAGGGCAGACAGCTCAACCGCCGGGTTGAACTGGTGGTATCGGGTGAAACGATCGGCGCTCAGGCCGGCGCAGCAGCAGGCGGCGGACGATAGTAGAAGCATCGGGAAAATGGGAGCGGCTGGTCCGCTTTGCTGAACCAGCCGCAAAGGTTTTGAGACGTAGATCGAGAAGTGACACGAAGAAGGAGAGACAGGTCATGAATATGCCAGTATTGAGTCCAATAGAAATAGCGTTGATTGTCGCGTTCGCCGTACTTGTGGTTGCAGGTATCGGCGCGTGGTTTTTTCTCCGGAGTCGCCGGACCAAAAGGTTGCGCACACAGTTTGGCGGTTCTGAGTATGACCGCGCCTTGGCGGGTGGCGGCAGCCGGCGCCACGCAGAAGCAAGGCTCGACGGGCGCAATGACCGGATCGAGGCTCTCCACATCCAACCTCTCGCCCCGGGCGACCGGGCGCGGTTTTCAGAATCATGGCGCAACGTCCAGGGGCGGTTCGTTGACAGCCCCGGAGGCGCGGTCACGGACGCCGACCAACTTCTGCGCGACGTGATGTCGACCCGCGGCTATCCGGTAGCCGACTTTGAACAGCGCGCGGCAGATGTTTCAGTGGACCACCCGTTGGTGATCGACAACTATCGTAAGGCCCACGACATCGCAGTTCGCCAAGGGCTTGGGCATGCGTCGACAGAAGACTTGCGTCAGGCCATGATTCATTTCCGGACGCTGTTCGAGGATCTCGCCGGCGAGCCGCAGTTGGTCCACGCGCGGGCCGTGTCAGCATGAGGTTTGGATACTAGCAAAGGCCATCCGAGCCACCGTGGATAAAAAGATCATAAAGACGCCGAGGCCAACCCGTAGCCCCACGACTACGGCCACGGGTTGGCGCGCCTTTCACACAGTTCCGCTACTACTTCCTACCCCAACCGAGCGGAGGATGCAGGTCGCCTGCACTCCGCTCTCCTCCCTGCATTGGTCGGAGGGATTATGAGCACACACTCGGGAAGGCTCACGCCGCCGATTATAAAGTCAAAGCTGCCTACCCATTCCCCAATCCCCTCAGCATGGAGACCTTTTAGGGAGACAAGGTCCCGAGGAGCTGAGATGATCGATTCCTACAGTACCTTCTCGGGCAGCTCAGGGCTATTGAGGTTTTGAAGCGGTTGCGGGGGATTCGGCAACCGGCACTTCGGCGGTGGTCTTGGGTTGAGCGCTATTCTGCTCGACCTTTGCGGCTGGCATTTCAGTGCCGGCAGGATAAACGAGGATTTGAATTGTGCCCCATCCAGTTTCAGGGCTCGTGCCACTCTTCTTCCCCAGGCCAAGTGTCTTGAGCCGCCGATCGTCGAAGCCGAAATTCTCGACAAGGTACTCGCGGACCACTAAGGCGCGACCTTGGGTCAGGACCAAGTCTTTGCCGGCATCACCTTCCATGCTGGAATACACGGCCACCACGGCTACTCCAAAGTCGGTATCGGTCAGGAAATCACCGGCGGGGTCCAGAGACTTTTGGTTTTTCAGCCTGGCAGTGTCGACCTTGTTGAAGAGTTGCTTGGCCTCAAAGGTGAAGGTTTTCTGGGGAGCGGCCTGCGGCAAGTTTACGATTTCGTCTTTCGCCAGCTCTGTGGAATCCTCATATCCGCGATTCTTGAAGTACCCGCGAACGAAGAAATTGTGCTTCAGCGCTTCCATGTTCTCCTGGAAGTCGGTGACCCCGGCTTGCGCGTGGGCTACCGTTTCTTGCATTCCGGCCATCGTTTGGTTTAGCTGGTTATAGGCAGTCTTATCGTTAATCAGCGCCCCGATGGTCCCTTGACCCTGATCGATCTTGACGCTGACGGAGCTTAAGCTCGCGGTCGCCTGCGTTACGTTCTTGATGGCTTGCTGGCTGCTATCCAGAATATCCTCCGACTTCTTGATCAAGTCCGACATGGCGAGGGGAGGGCGGCTGGAGATGGTATCACCGTCATGCACGTTGGCCGCGCCGGTTGTTCCGAATGAGACCGCCATATATTCGTTGCCCAGCAGGCCTTCGGTTTCGATAGAGGCAACGGAGTCTTGCTTGATGATGTCGTGCGTCGTGGTGTCGAGGTCCATCAGCACCGTGATTTTTTCGCCCGGCCGGTGCGGCAACTCGATGCCATGCACGGTTCCGCGATGGACACCTCCCACCCGAACGCCGGCGCCCACATCCAGGCCCACCACGTTGCTGAACTGCGTCTTAAGCCGATATGTGGAAGTAAATAGGTAATGCGTGTTTCCGACAATAAAGATTCCCACGGCCAGAATCCCCAGTGTCGTAACGATGAAAGCTCCCAACCGCGCCACTCTCGACATAAATTCTCCTAAGCGTCCCGCCGCATGAAGTCTGCTACAAACTTGTCGTCGCTCTTCTGCAAGTCCGCGAACGTGCCTTCGAGTATTACATTCCCTTCGTGGAGCAGTGTCAGCCGGCCGGCGATGGTTTTGGCGCTTTGCAAATCGTGCGTGACCACGATGGACGCCATGGCATGTTCCTTTTGCAGCTTGAGAATCAGCTCATCAATCTCGCCGGAGGTGATCGGATCGAGGCCCGCGGTGGGTTCATCCAGCAGCAGGATGTCGGGATCGAGAGCCAGCGCCCGCGCCAACCCCACACGCTTCTGCATGCCGCCGGATATATCGGAAGGCATCTTCTTAAGATCGCCCTCCATACCCACACTTTTCAGCAATTCCTTCACGCGATCCCGCCGTCCGGATTCCGGCATGTTGGTGTTATGCTTCAGTGGAAAGGCCACATTCTCCTCCACCGTGAGCGAGTCGTAGAGCGCCGCTTGCTGGAACAGAAAACCCATCTTCCTCCGGATTTTATTGAGCTCGCCGAGGTTGATTCCGCCAATCTCCTCGCCGTGGATATTCACCGAGCCCGCGTCCGGCTTCTCAAGACCAATAATGATCTTCAACAACACGCTCTTGCCGGTCCCACTGCGGCCGAGCACCGCGAGCGTTTCACCGCGAGCGACGGTCAGGTCAATCCCGTTCAAAACCACCTGGGCGCCAAAGGACTTGCGAAGACCTCGCAGAGCCACGGGCGGCTTGCCATTCGTTTTCTCAAGGTTTTCTATCACGATGCAGTTCGGGTCCCTTTCCTTGCCCCGGTGCGAACTTTCAAGCGCGTTCATCATGGAAAGAACATGACGATCAGCTTCACCAGGATGACGTCGGCCAGAATTACGAACAGCGAAGATAGAACGACTGCACTCGTTGCCGTACGCCCCACGCCCTCGGTGCCTCCACGCGTGCGCATCCCCTGATAGCACGCCACCAGCCCGATGATCAGGCCGAATACCATTGTCTTGAAGGTTGGCGGAAGAAAATCGTTGAAGCCGAAAGTGCGGAAGCCGTTGTGGATGAACTGCTGGAAGGTAATGGGTTCAGCCAGGGCATCGGCCACCCAGGCCATGACCACCCCGCAGAAATCGGCAGCGAGGGTCAGCAGTGGCAAAACCAGGATACAAGCCAGAATCCGGGTTGCCGCCAGCAACCTATAGGGATTTACGGCGGAGGCCTCGATGGCGTCGATCTGCTCCGTGACCTTCATCGCTCCCAACTCTGCGCCGATGCCGGCCCCCGCCCGGCCGCAGACAATCAGGCCGGTAACGATCGGACCGATCTCATGGATAATCGAGAAAATGACGGCGGCGGGAAGCAAGGAACTGGCTCCGAATCGAACCAGGCTATCGCGGGTTTCAAGGGAAAGGATGGCACCGATGGCACCACCCGCCAAGGCCACAAGCGGAAACGATTTTGATCCGATCTCGTCGACTTGCCGGACGAGTTCGAGGAACTCAAATGGCGGGGTTACCGCGGCCCGCAGAACCTGCCAGGAAAAAAGGCCCAGTTCACCGAACCACTCGAAAAACCCGTTGATCACACCCGTGCTGGAATCCGCAGTGGAGGACATGGGGATAAACTACATTTCTGGCAACCAGACCTATTTCGCACTACCCTTCCCCGCCGGCGGCAGCTTCGTAACATGCTGGAGTCGGATGTAGGCCGCGGCGGCGCGTACGCGCACAGCATCCTTCTGGTCGTCCAACAGAGGAACTAACTGGTCGCGGAATTCCGGAAAGGGATGCATCGCTACCAGATGAGCAGCCGCAGCGCGCACTGACCATTCCTTGTCTGACAAGGCTGATGAGACGGCATCCACCAGGGCTGGATCGCGCGAAGCTCCAAGGAGAAGCAAAGAGGCCGCCCGGGCGGAGGAATCGGGGTCCGATAGGATACCTTGCGCCGAGGACAATCCGTACCCGAGGCCCGGCACGGGAGCAAAACTTGCGGCGCCGATGGCGATGGTCGTGAAAAGCTGGGTCGGAGTGTGCAAGAGCCGCAAAGCGCCCCGTTTCTCTTTGCTGAGAAGGCTCGAGGACGCCTTAGATTCTCCGCTAACCACGGCGAGAAGAAATTGCTCTCCATCCGGGTCGTGGAGTTGGTAAAGCACCTTGGCCGCGGCGAAGTCGACTTCGGGAACGGGATCTTGCAAGGCTTTCTTCAGAAGAGGCACGGTTCGGCTGTCCTTGAAGTCGCCCAGGGTGACAACCACCGCTATTCGAACCTGGACGTCGTGGTCATCCAGCATCGGGGCGAGCGCATCAAGAGCGTGATCTTTTATCCCCACCAGGCTCAGGGCCTCCGCCGCGCCCTTCCGACCGTTCGGATTCCGGTCGTGGGCGGCATCGTTCAGAATGCTTTGACACCTGTGCATCGTGTCGGCAGGCATCACTTGTCCAAATGCCAGCGTCGAGCCCAGTATCATCAGAATCCAGATCCGCACGTGAGTGGGTCCTTTCAGGTTGACCGTTGGTGACAGGGAAAGCACCAGTCGGGATCAGGCCCAGTAGGGCTTGTAGCCGTAGTACCCGTACAGAGTCGATCCCAAAGAAAGGTCGGCCATGTCGGGCCAGTTGTTCTTGTCAAACCCCGGCGCCTTTTCCAGAAGGGCCTTGTCGGCATTCAGAACGAGCTGCTTCTTGGTCGTGTCGACGCTAAATGCCTGCCAAGGAATGGCAAACAGTTTGTCGCCCACGCCAAGGAAACCGCCAAACGATAGTACGGCGTAGGCCACCCGCCCGCGATCCAAGTCGATCATGATCTCTTCGATCTTCCCCAGGTCCTCGCCTTTGTAGTTCACCACCCTATCGCCCTTCAAAGAACTTCCGGAGAGTACGATCCCCAGGGTCTTCTCTACTTGTGTTGCTTGTATTGCTTGTCCTGATGGCATGATATTTCTCCTTCTCATTTTGAGGGCGGACTGGGAGTTGCTGGTGATCACCAACGTGCAACCCCACCAGGTTCGTTGTGCTCGCCTGGGCGCCCAATGACCTCATTGCAGAGTATCCTCCCCGCAACGCGCTGTCTGTTCACAACTGACCATCGGCCTGAGCAAACTTGCACATTGCTACGCTTGGACAGTAGGCGGAGGAAATGCTCCCTCAGGGTTTTCCTCCGTCACGCTCACCGTGACTTCCATCCCAAGGAAGGAGTTGGCAGGACCGTCGAAGGTGCCCCATAACGGCAGAACATGGTTTGGAGACCAGGCGACGGCGACACGAATCAGGTTGCGGTTCCCGACGATGCTATTTGTCGGATCGAAGTCAATCCAGCCCACTCCCGGCAGATAAGTTTGCATCCATGCGTGTGTCGCACCGCCGCCGGTGACTTTCGTATCGTTGCCGGGGACGAAGATGTACCCGCTGACAAAGCGAGCGGCCAGGCCAAGAGATCGGGTCGCTTCCATCATCAGGACGGCAAAATCCCGGCAACTGCCGCGACCGGTCTCGAGTGTTTCGTCCGGGGTCTGTACGCCCTTTTCACTCCGCCGCATGTAGCGGAATTGTTCTTTGATGCCGAGGGTCATCGAGCGCAACAAGTTCATGGTTCCGGTCGAGCCCGACGGGTCCTGAAACTGACCTGCCCAGTGGCGTACGTTATCGCCGGGATAGTGGGGGGCCAGTGCCCGCGCGAGGTTGGGTATATCCTCGCTCGAATAACGGAAAGGATAGGTCTTCGCGTACTCCTCCAGCGGGTACTCGGGCAAGGCGGTTTCGAAATGCTGAAGCGTCACGATGCTCTCAAAGCGAAGCTCCGAGGTGCATCCATCGAATTCAGCGATGGCGATGGAATTGTCGAAGACATCATGAAGCCAGCGAAGACGAGCGGGATTGGGCGTGATAGTCAGGCTGGTCCTGAGCAGCTTGAGGTCGTGACTTTCCCGAGGCCGGAACATCATTCGATGCTGCCCCAGGCCGACAGGCTCGGAGTAACGATAAGTCGTGACATGGCGTACGGTGAGAAGTGCCATGCTAAACCGCGACCGCGCAGTTCAAGAAAGGGCTCACGGTTTTGCTCTCCTCAATCTCGTCTGTCCAAACCTTGAAGCTCTCAAGCGTGTTCGGACCGAACGTGGTTACGATCGCGACATCCGCGGCGTCACGGCCCCTTGCGATCAGTACTCGCCCGATCCTCGGGACGCTGTTCCGCGGGTCGAAGATGTACCACCCGCCTCCGACGTACACTTCAATCCATGCGGCAAAATCCCCGACGCCGTAAGGTGGCGGGGCGCCGATGTCGCCCAGATAGCCCGTGCAGTATCGCGCCGGAATATTCATGCAGCGGCACAGTGCGATGGCCAGGTGCGCGTAATCGCGGCAGACCCCTGAGCGCCCGTTATACGCTTCCCAAGCCGTCCTGGTTGAGCGCGCCGTCTGATAATCGAAGGTGATCCAGTTATGGACATAATCGCAGATGGCTTGAACGAGGGGCCATCCCCGCGGCCCCTGGGAGAAGAGTTGCCAAGCCACCGGGGATAACAGATCCGTCTCGCAATATCGGCTGCCCAGCAGGAATACCAGGGTTTCCTCCGGGAGATCCTTCACCGCGTGCTGCTGAGCGGAAGGAACAATCGGATCCAGTAAGCCGGAATCTCGGACCACGCCGTTGCCCGTTATGTGAAACCGGCCAGAAGGCGCCACAATGCGGCTGCACCAATTGCCAAAGCCGTCGCGATAGGCCGTGACCGGCACGGACGGGCTGGTGGTCAGATGATCGGGGGTAACGATGTCGGAAGCGCGTGAAAAATGGATGCTCACCGTCAATATCATCGGTGTGGGTTGGGGGAAATCGTAGATGAATTCATAGCCAACACGGATCTGCATGTCGGGGGCTCCTTACTTGAGTGGGTCGCGAGGCTTGCTGATTCTGGCGCTCCCGTCAAACTGATTTGAGGTTGGGCAGTGAGTAGCACGCTGTCGCTGGCCTAAAACAACATCAAAGTTGTGACGCCCGCCTCGCTAACCAGCGGTCCCATACAGCATATTTTCCCCGACATGTTTAGTCTGTTCAAAATTGACCAACGGCCTGAGTAAGAAAGAGGCGCGCGACTGCGCCTGGGAATGTAACGATCGGAAAGGTTTGCTCTGAACCCCACCGCGCAAGCGAGCCGCACTCTCCGAAATACGGAATGAGCAATTCTGACCAACCTCGTGTGCCATTCTGAACTGACACGGGATCAAGGCGGGGATAAAACAGTGAGTGTCTCACGAGTGTCCAGGGCGGTGGAACTCGCCAAGCGTTTCATTGAAGGGCGCGGTGGTGTAAGGGAGACCGCGGACATGCAAGGGAACAACACCGCGGTGTTGGGTTTTGGCCCCGAAGTTTCCGGGGTGGAAAACGCTGATCAAAGGACAACCATGAAAACGTTTAAACGGTGCCTCATTATCCTGATGCTGCTTGTGGTGGGGAGCATGATTGTTTGCTCAAGAGCATCCACGCAATCGCCTGAGGTGTCCGACAATATCCGAAAGTCGCTCGATCAGGCGGGCCTCAAAGCTGTCTCCGTCACACAAGACCGCGACAAAGGTGTCGTAACCCTGAGCGGAAACGTCGTGGCTGAAGCTGACAAGGATCAAGCTGAATCCATCGCTACTTCCCTCGCAACTGGACAGGTTGTAGCGAACCAGATAGCGGTGGTTCCCGTCGGGGGCGAGAGTGCGGCGAAAACCGTTAACTCCGATCTGGACGCGGGTATCGATAAAAATCTGGATGCTGCTCTCATCCAGGACAGGCTCCGCAAGGGTGTCTCCTACGACGTCAAGAGTGGTGTCGTGACACTCACCGGCGAGGTCCGTTCCCAATCCCAGCGCGCACAGGTCGAGCATGCGGCCTCAACTGTTCCCAACGTGCTCCAGGTTGTAAACGAGCTGCAAGTGAAGGATCAAAAGGCCAGCTCTGGACCCACCCCGTAAGGACTGGGGTCGCGCGGTTGGGCGCGCAGTTTTGCATCACGGAGTTGTTAAACAGGAGATGCAATGTCGTTTGGAATCTACGCCGCGGGATATGCGCTCGTGATTGGCGGGTTGATCTGCGGCGCCCACTTGATGCATGTCCCGGCACACTGGATTGTTGTGGGTGCGATTGTTCTATTGGGCATGGGGATTCTTTCGGGTGTCAAAGCAACGCGCCAAAAGGATCCATCATGAAGAAAGCGGAAGCTCTGTACAAAGCAAATTACTAATGGAGAGGAGATTCACATGGGATTGATTTTGTTGATCGTGGTTCTGGCTTTGTTATTCGGTGGTGGCGGCGGTTATTACGGGTATCGGCGGTGGGGTTCGGGTGGCGGCATCGGGATCGTCGGCGTCGTCCTGATTGCCCTGGTCGTCATTTATGTGTTCGGCGGAATACGCCTGCCAAGTTGAAGAAGCCCGTCGCCGCTAGCGCAAGTGCATTCCGATGTTGTGTTGTGCCAACCCCCTGATGGCGGTTCCCCTTTTTGGCTGGACACGGGCCGGCCATCAGGGGGGTCTGGTCAATACAGTCGGTGACACAGGAACCCAAAAATGGAAAACGCTGCACCACGCGAGGTCGCGATGCGCTTCGATTGCGAGCCCCGATGATGACGCTCGCCCCCACACTCTCGCCTCCCCACACTTTTCCGGCCACAGTTGTCCCTCCTGGCTCGCCCCCGGGCGGGCTATCGAGCGATGAAGCCCGAGGCCGTCTGGAGAAGTCTGGGCCAAACTCGATGCCCGACACCTCTGCCCACCCCATTCGCAGCGCCCTGAGTAAATTTTGGGCGCCCGTTCCTTGGATGTTGGAAGCTGTCATTGTCATCGAACTCGGTTTGCACGATTATGTGGAGGCTTCGGTCATTGCCGTCCTCTTGGTATTCAACGCCGCCCTCAGCTTTTTCCAGGAGAGCCACGCCCAGGCAACGCTCACCGCGCTCAAATCACGCCTGGCACTCACCGCGTCCGTCCACCGGGATGGTGTTTGGAGCAACGTTCCCTCGGCCAATCTGGTCACCGGAGACATTGTAAAGTTGTCGCTCGGCGGAGTTGTTGCTGCCGACGTCCGCCTTCTGCAAGGCTCGGTCTTGCTTGACCAGTCGATGCTCACGGGTGAATCGGTGCCGATAGAAGCCGGGAAGGGCGTGCAAACCTATGCCGGAGCGTTAGTGAGGCGCGGCGAAGCGGTCGCCGAGGTCACCGCCACGGGAACGCGCACCAAGTTCGGTCGCACCGCGGAGCTTGTCCGCAACGCTCATGTTGTAAGCTCCCAGCAAAAAGTCGTCTTCCGGGTCGTGCGCAACCTCGCCTTGTTCAATAGCGTCATCATTGTGCTCCTGGTCAGCTATGCCTACGCTTTGTCGATGCCGCTGCGGGAAATTGTTCCCTTGATCCTCACGGCAATTCTCGCTTCCATACCCGTCGCTTTGCCTGCAACGTTCACACTTGCCGCCGCGATCGGCGCGAAGGCGTTGGCAAAGCTGGGCGTGTTGCCAACTCGCCTTTCCGCCGTTGACGAAGCCGCCACGATGGACGTTTTGTGCGTGGATAAGACCGGCACCCTTACCCAGAACGCCCTGACTGTTGCCGTCGTCCAGGCACTGGAAGGCTTTGATGAGGCCCACATTCTGGGGCTCGCGGCTATGGCCAGGTCCGATGGCGGACAGGATTCGGTAGATGTAGCAATTCGCTCGGCCGCCTCCCACAAAAGCGCGAGCGATTTGCCAAAGCTCACCAAATTTATCCCCTTTGATCCCGCGACCAAGATGTCAGAGGCGGCGGGAACGGCTGCGGATGGCGCCTCGGTGCGCATCGTCAAAGGCGCTTTCAGCGTCATCGTCGGCCTCGCGCCGGCGGCTACGAATGCCTCTACTATCGCCAACGGACTGGAGACGAAGGGATGCCGGGTGCTCGCCGTCGCTGCCGGCCCTGCGAAAGCGATGCGTCTGGCCGGTTTCATTGCACTGAGCGATCCTCCCCGGGCGGATTCCGCGGGACTGGTCACGCAACTGCGCACACTGGGCGTGCGCACCATGATGGTCACGGGCGATGCGCCGGCTACGGCTGGCATCGTCGCGCACGCCGTGGGCTTGGACGGATCGATCTGCCCCTCCGGGACGATCCCTCAGGGATTAAATCCGGAAAGCTTCGGGGTTTTTGCGGGCGTTCTCCCGGAAGACAAATACAACCTTGTGAAGGTGTTCCAAAAGAGCGGCCACACGGTGGGAATGTGTGGCGATGGCGCCAACGATGCCCCGGCGCTCCGCCAGGCGCAAATGGGGATCGCCGTCTCGACGGCAACGGACGTCGCCAAATCCGCGGCGGGAATCGTCCTGACCGAGTCTGGTTTAGGCGGCATCGTGGCTTCGGTGAAAGAGGGGAGGGTCATCTTCCAGCGCATTCTGACCTACACGCTGAAGTCCGTCACCCACAAATTCTTGGGCGCGCTCTTCCTGGCTGCCGGGCTTCTGATGACGGGACACGCCATCCTCACCCCTTTGCTCTTGGTCATCTCGATGATCACGGGTGATTTCCTGGCCATGCTCGCAGCGACGGACAACGTGCATATATCTCCCACACCCAACGTCTGGCGCGTGGGAAGCCTCACCGCGGCCGGAGTGATCCTCGGCTTCTTCGACCTCCTCTTTTGCACCGGAGTTATTGCCATAGGCAAGTATCAGATGGGCTTTGGCATTGATGCCTTGAGGACATTGGCCATCGTGACGCTGATTTTCAGCGGCCAGGCAACTCTTTATGTTGTACGAGAACGCCGTCGCCTCTGGAGCTCTCGACCCAGTACATGGCTCATGGCTGCATCCGTGTTGGATCTACTCATCATTTCGACGCTGGCAACGCGCGGAGTTTTGATGACGCCACTGCCCATCGCCATAGTAGCCACCACGCTCGCGGCAACTGCCGTCTTCGGCCTCATCCTGGACCTGATCAAGGTTCCGGTATTCCGCCGACTGCAAATCATTTAGTGTTGGATTCGCCGCATTTATCGCGCATTGCTTCAGTTGAAACCGCCCAAGAGATAGGCCACCAGGAGAATCAGGAGAATCGTGCCGAGTCCAATGCCCGCACCGCCGCCGTATCCCCAGCGGCGTTGGCCGTAATACCCTCCGCCTCCACCCATAACCAACAATAAAACAATGATTAGAATCAACATTGTGGATCTTCCCTTCTTCTAAACGGTAGCCTGCGGCGGACGTCGTCTCAGTGGTACACACCCAGCACGTTGACGGCGAGGAGAACCAGTAAGATGGTGCCGATCCCAATGCCAGCGCCGCCAGGGTAACCCCAGCGCCGATTGCCGTAGTACGCTCAACCGGCACCTAAAAGCAGGAACCAAATGATGATGAATATGGACATCATGCATCTTCCTTTCTTCTGAAGGTTAGCTCGCGGCCTGCGGGCAGGAGTTAATCCCTCCCGCGTGCTACCAGAAGCACAATCCCCGCAACGAGCGCCACGCCGCCGGCGATGGGAGGTAGCGGCACATTATGCGTAATGTCGCGGGTAGCATGGATCGGCCCGATATCCACCACCTTTTGCCGGGTTGTATACGTAAATCCCCCCCAGGCAAGACCGAACAGGCCCAATGCAATCAGGATTATTCCCAGCGTTTTGTTCATAGCGCCTCCTTTGGCGGTGGTTATTTCTAGAACACTCTTTCACTCAGGCCGACCTTCTCTCTTGGTTCAGAACTCTTAGAGCGGTATGAGTGAGAATCGTTGATTCCTCAAGTGGTCCTTGGCGGCTTCCTCGGCATGTTGCTCAGCTTGCAAGTGGTGCGCGTACGCCATGTGGGCGTGATGGCTGGCCTTCACGGGGTGGCCGGACAGTGAAAGTTTGGCTGCCTGCCTGTGGTGGCGAGCCGCTTCCGCGAAATGTTTCGCTGCTGCGTCGTGGTGCTTTGCTCCCGCCGCAGGAATCGAAAAATCCGGTCGTTTGGCGTGTCCCGAATCAGTAGTCACGGGTTTTGTTCCCTTTGGCATGAAATATCACTCCGATGTTTGGACAGAAATGGCGGGTCGTCCGCTCAAGCCATTTTTGATCAGCATCCAATTACCCTTATACGGCAACGTGATTCGCGCGTCAGTTCAATAGTGAACTGACGTCTGGTCACAATTGCTCAGACAGAGGGGAAGCGTCGGCTTGATGGCGTCTTCGCGCGGGCGCGGCGGCTGAAAGTCCGCCCACCACGATTGTGGGGAGTGCTTGTGCCGTCGTCAAAAGGAAAGCGCCAACATGAAAGAAGCATGTTGGCGCCACCGGCGATTACACCTGATCAGTTCACACCTCGCGCTCTCTTGGCGGAAGGCCGGTCAGTGGTGTTGCGGGTCAATTGATGTGGATATCGACGACGTGGCCCTGCTGGTAGCCAGCCTCATAAGCTCTATTGTCTTCATCTTTAGGAAAGTGCCTTTTCCTGAAGTGGTCCCGGTTGTGCGCTTTGTCGTCCTTGCCTTCGCGCACCCCTTGCTGGTACCTCTTGTTCTTCGAATAGTCTTGGTCTTGACCTGCGGCATTCATTGCCGGAGACCCCATAACCCTTGCCGCGCTCCCAATGATACCGATGCCCATTAGGGCGGCCAGAACCCAGACGTACGGCTTGAAGTTCATTCGCATAAAAGCTCCTCTCAATGTCTCTGTTGCTGAACGATAGAATCTCGCCCTTGAAAACCTGCGCCTTGCGCTTCTCGCCCTCTGTCCGCGCCACTTCTCTTTGCCGCTGATAGAGGGCAGAACGTTTATACCCTCCGTCAAAGGTGGTGTCGATTCCGTATTGCTCACCACTTAGGTCAAAACAGCACACTGAGTCCGGAGCGCACGTTTGACTGAGCAATCTTGATCAAATCTGTGTTTGGTATCAAACTGACGCGCGAAACACTCCAGGGTATAAAGGGTGTGCCTCGAGCTGCCCGTCAGGCTCTGGTGGGGAAGTTCATCACGTTCTCGCGGCTTCGTTTGCAAAAAGGAGCCGGCCCCCCCCGCAGATGTGGCAGCCCTTAATTTAAGCGCATAAGACAGACTTAAGAAAGCCTGAGCCGTTTCGGGCAAACAAATCCTGTAGAACAAAGGACTTTCGTGGCAAAACGAGACTTTCAAACAGCGCGGGCAGGCGAACGAACAAATTCTACCGGGAAGCCGGTAAACAACCGGGTCCTACTGTCGGTTTCCGACAAAGAGTGCCGCGCCATGCGTCCTCACCTGGAATTCCTGAGCATGCCTCGCCAACTTAGCCTTTACGAACCGAACGATCCACTGGAGTTTGTGTATTTTCCTAATGCAGGTATGGTGTCTCTGGTCATTGAGACGGAAGATGGAAGGACGGTTGAAGTGGGTGAAGTAGGAAAGGAAGGGTTCGCAGGGATACCGGCGGCGGTTGGCATGCGGAAGAGCCAAGTGCGTGAGGTCGTACAAATCGCCGGAGATGGATTCAGGGTGAAAGTCGACAAATTGCAAAGAGTCTTGCGGTCAAGTCCACAACTTCAACAGATTCTGACTCGTTATGCAGTAACTCACTGGATGCAAATGGCTCAAACCGCCGCTTGCAATCGACTTCACAATATCGAGCAGCGCTTCGCCCGCTGGCTACTGATCACTCAGGACAGGGTGGACTCTCCGACGTTCGCTATCACCCAGGATTTTCTAGCCACGATGCTCGGGACGGACCGACCCACGGTAAGCTTGGCAGCCGGATTGTTGCAGAAAAAGGGGGTTATCAAGTGGACCCGTGGTGAAGTGCAGATTCTGAGCCGCGCGAGGCTCGAAACGTGTGCCTGCGAGTGTTACGGAGCGACCCGGGAGGACAGGTATGGCGATGGACCATTGCGTCAAGGAAACGCTTTCAAGCCGGACGCATGAAAACTGCCGGAAAGACGACCATCGATAAGATACTTTAGTATTTCCTGCGAGTGTTCGGCAGCCTACCGACAGAACCATTCCCGAAAGCTAGCATCTCAAATGGATAACTTGAGTTCCGCATCGAAGATTCAAGCGGATTTGTTTTCGTGCAGTTTCCATCCTGCCTGTCCCCGGACTCGCCTTCCGCAAGGAGAAAGGACTGGCCGTTATGACGCCAAGGAAGGACCCGCCTAAGGTCGCCAGGGCCAATGACAAAAGCAAGCCTACACGTGCAACCAACGGAAAAACTCAGCCTGTCAATTGGGTGGCATTCCTTGCAGGAATTACGCGCGGGAAAACCGTTCTCGAATACGGCGCTAACCGCCCGATCTTCGTCCAGGGAGACCCGGCGGATTCCATTTTCTATCTCCACCAAGGCAAGGTGAAACTCTCCGTTTTGTCCCAACAAGGCAAGGAAGCAATCGTTACTATTCTGGACTCGGACGAGTTCTTTGGCGAGGGATGCCTCGCCGGCCAGCCGTTGCGTATAGCAACTGCTATCACGGTTACGGATTGCACTCTTCACCGGATCGAAAAGCCGCTGATGTTGCGTTTGCTCCACGAGCGGCAAGATATCTCGGAACTGTTCATGACGCACCTCCTAACCCGCAACATTCGATTTGAAGAGGATCTGGTCGATCAACTCTTCAACTCCAGTGAGAAGCGCCTGGCCCGGATTCTCTTATTGCTCGCGCACTTTGGCAAGGAAAGCAGGGTTGAGAGTATCCTTCCCAGCATCAATCAGGAAAACCTGGCCCAGATGGTTGGCACCACGCGATCGCGGGTCAGTCATTTCATGAATAAGTTCAGGAAGCTTGGCTTCGTCGATTACACCGGCAGCGGCGCGTTGACCGTCCACAGCGGCCTCTTGAGCGTAATTCTGCACGATTAGTCGGGGAGGCCCCGGCATCGTCCCGCTCAGGGCAGGCTCGGAATGGCGGCGCTGTCGTGTTTTTCATTGAGCTCCTGAAGTGATTGCCTGGTCGCGAAAACGGAACAATTCCTCGCAGTCCCCTAACCTGCACTATCTTTCTTCACCCATGACAGGCCACACCTTGGAACATCTTAGGGCCGATGGTCAAAATTGAACCGGACAGTGGTCAATGTTGAACAGACAGGCACTCTTGGTCTGCCTATCGTTATTATGGATGTGTCCCGGGAGACCCGATTCATGGTGCCTCTGAGCGATGAGCAGCCGAAACACGAAGGTGGAACATCGAAATTCGAAACTTGCTGCGATTTTCGCGTAACGATCTTCGATTCGTAATGCTCCTCGCTCGTCACTTCCGACCACCGCCCAGGAGGCTCAAGAACATGAACATTTTCGGACGTGCCGCACGGTTATCCAGGTCTCGATGGGGCGCGCAAATGTTAGTTTCCCTCTTGGGGTTGGCCCTGATGGTCGCGATTTGGCCACAAAACGTGTCAGCCCATCAAGACGCGCCACCCCCGCCGGAAGCGCCACCGCAGGGGGGACCGCCAAACGCACCAGCCCCGCCCTACACACAAGGAACTCCCGAACAATTGCAGCAGTTGGTCGCACCGATTGCTCTGTACCCGGATTCGCTGGTGGCACAGATCCTCGCGGCGTCGACCTTTCCCGAGCAAGTCGTCGAGGCTGACCGATGGGTGCAAGAGCATCAGGATCTAAAGGGCGACGCTTTGGGCCAAGCGGTGGATCGACAGCCCTGGGACGCGAGCGTCAAGGCGCTTACGGCATTTCCATCCGTTTTGGGAAATATGGACAAGAACCTCTCCTGGACGTCCTCGCTAGGCGACGCCTATTACAACCAGCAACAGGACGTGATGGATGCCGTGCAGGTGATGCGCCAGCGGGCGGAAAAGGCTGGGGATCTTAAGACCACGCCTCAGCAAGTCGTAACCGGGCAAGGCTCTACAATCGTCGTTCAGCCCGCCAACCCCGAGATCGTCTACGTCCCAGCGTATGATCCGTGGATGGCTTATGGGGATCCCATCATGGCATGGCCGGGATGGTACCCGTATCCCGGGATTTGGTATGGCGGCCCGTACCTGTCGTTTGGGATGGGGTTTGGAATCGGCTTCTTCGGAGGTTTTGGATGGGGCTGGAATCATTGGGGATTCAATTGGGGCGGCAGGTTCGCAACCTATGGCGGCGGCCGATATTACTCCCGAAGCAACACGTTTTATAACCGGAACAGCTTCAACCGCGGCGGAGGCGGGCGCGGCGGAGCTGCCAATCGCGGCGCCGGAGGATTTTCCGGCCGTTCCGCTCCAGCGGCCAGGGCATTCGATGGAAATAGACAGGCGGCGCGAGGATATGCGGCTCCTCGCGGACAGAGCGGCACCCGCACGAGCGCCTTCAGCGGCATCGAGAAGGGCGGGCAGGCAAAGAGCTATTCGGAGCGAGGGAAGGCCAGCGTCAGCAGCAGAGCATTGCGTGGCGGTGGTGGTGGAGAATCACGCGGTGGTGGCGGCGGAGGTGGACGCGGTGGTGGGGGTGGCGGCGGGCATCATTAATCAAAGCTCCGAGATGTTCTTAATAGCTCGTAAAACTTGCAAACGGAGAGAAGCCATATGCGACGAATGAAACTGAGCTTTGACTTATTTCGAGGGGCCAACGTTTCTAAATTAACCACGGTCGCAATCCTTCTGACGGTGTGCTTTACCGCGCGTTCCATGGCGCAGCAACAGGGCCAGAAAACGTTTGCATCGCCGGAGGACGCGAGCAACGCACTCGTCACGGCAGCGCAGAATAACGATGAAAAAGCCATGCTCGATATCCTCGGACCAGACGGAAAGCAAATCGTCTCGTCAGGTGACGACGCCGAGGACACCGAAAGCCGCGCAAGTTTCGTACAGAGATATCAGCAAATGCACCGTCTGGCAAAGGATGCGGATGGAAACACCATCTTGTATATCGGCGCGGAGAATTGGCCCACGCCCATACCGCTCGTGAACAATAGTAGTTCATGGTATTTCGACACCGAGACGGGCAAGAAAGAAATCTTGTACCGGCGAATTGGCCGGAATGAGATATCCACGATTAGCGTTTGCCAGGAACTTGCGGCGGCGCAAAAGGGATACTACTCCACGCAGCACAACGAGTACGCCAGCGGAATTTCCAGCGATGCAGGGCAGCACAATGGCCTTTATTGGAAAGCTGCTGGGGGCGAGACCCAAAGTCCCATCGGGCCGCTCGTGGCAGCGGCCTTTGCCCGGGGCAATAGCGCAAACGCCGCTCCGACTTCATACCGCGGTTACTATTACCTCATCCTAACGCGTCAGGGCAAAAATGCTCCAGGGGGCGCAATGAATTTCATCGCCAACGGTAAACTGACCGGAGGTTTTGCCTTCGTCGCATATCCGGCGGAATACAGATCGTCGGGCGTGATGACATTCATCGTGAGTGAGGACGGAGTGGTTTATCAGAAGGATTTGGGCAAGAAGACTGAAGCTGCCGCCAAGGCAATGAAGGAATACAATCCCAATCCCAGTTGGCAGAAGGCGGAAGAGCAATCGGAAGAAACTGGTGGCGACCAGAAAACCAATTAATAGGGATTCTGTCGCTCCGATCGCTTCCTGCGGGTCACCACGCGCCTCCCTCACGGTGCTTGCGCGGTGCGGGCCCTTGCCGCACCGGCGTATTTTCGCAACTGAAGGAACAACTGCAATGATCATGATCAGAAGGGTGGCGCGCTTCATCTTATCGTCAGCGACTGTCACCCTGCTCCTCCTACTGACAGGCGGAATTCTGCGAGCACAAGAAATCCGGCCCATGGCTGAACCAAACCAGTCCATAAGAATGGGCCGGGGCGGGTACGTCTGCGAGGGTCATCTCACCCATACTTCGATCGACGCTACCGAAGACTGGACCTATGAAATGGTCCAGTGCACGGGTCCGATTTACGGCTCCAGCGACTACGCCGCTCTGCATGCGAAACTCAACCATGATGAGTTGGTGAAGTTGAACGCAGCTCTGGACCAGTTGAACGCCACCAGTACCGGTACGCAGGATGCCCTCAGCAAACAAACGCAAGCGTTGAATAGTGACTTCAGAGCGACAATCGAAAAGCGGTTCTCGGATCTCCCGAATGACGTATTACTGTCGGCAGCCGTTCAGAACCTCAAGAAAAGCTTGATCGAGTACGTCGATCAAAGATTGCCCACCACTCCCTCGAACAATCCGCCTTCGCCGAGGTCTCCCACGCCGGCCAAAGGTCTCTCGAATCCAGGCCCGAATCAGCCATGACAACAAAGGGGTTCGGGCGCGGGGAGAGGCGGCCGGACAAACCCGGCGGTGCCCTCCTGCTGGACCCTCAAGTCACTGCGGTCGCTTGTCGTGGTCAATTTAGACCAACGAGGTGAGCAATACCGAACAGACAGTACAAGGAAAGACAGGCAGAATAAACGCGGTACCGGACCGCCTTGGCAGGCCATCGGTCGAGCAACCATCGTCCGTAAATGGCTATCGTCACCGCGTAGGGCTTAGCTCGTTTGGCGTGTATCTGCGGGCTCCAGATTAAAGTCCACGATAACAGAGGGGACTTCAGGAAGCGGGTCCCCATAAATTCGGCACAGAGTGAAGAGGCGTAAACGAATCGGTTGTAACCGGGTTTTCGGCCCGAAAAAGACTATTCAGAAGGAGACTCAAAATGAAGTTCAATCCCCTGCACGATCGAATCCTAATCAAGCGAATTGAAGAGAAAGATACGGCGAAGGGCGGGATTATCATTCCCGATTCAGCCAAAGAAAAACAGCAAGAAGGCGTAGTCGTCGCCGTCGGAAACGGCAGGAAGACCGAAGACGGAAAGATCATCCCCCTGGACGTGAAAACGGGCGATCGCATCCTCTTCGGCAAGTACTCCGGCGGGGAAATCAAGATCGACAACGAAGATTTTCTGATCTTAAAAGAGGAAGAAGTGCTGGGCGTTGTGGAAGGCAAGGCTGCCACCGCGAGTGGCAAGAAGTAGTTCGGTCGACACGAGTCAGGAGCCGAGCATGGAGGTGGATCTCTCGGAGCGGCCGCCCCAGGGCCCCTGCAATGGTTCTCGAACTAGTCAAACATCTAACGCAATCTTGGAGGAGTGAATATGGCAAACGCAAAACTAATTATCCACGGCGAAGAAAGCCGTCATGCGATTTTGAGCGGGGTGAATCAACTCGCAGACGTAGTGAAGGTGACGCTCGGTCCGCGCGGGCGGAACGTGGTGCTGAACAAGAAATTCGGTTCCCCCACGATCACCAAAGATGGCGTAACAGTGGCAAAGGAAATCGAGTTGCAGGACCCTCTCGAGAACATGGGAGCGCAGATGGTGCGCGAGGTCG
Organism: uncultured Acidobacteriota bacterium; assembly: GCA_963808085.1. GTDB lineage: Bacteria > Acidobacteriota > Terriglobia > UBA7540 > UBA7540 > Bog-366. The sequence goes on along the minus strand of CAWEFC010000033.1, from coordinate 369,129 downwards.
CTTCCAAGACTTCCGATGTTGCCGGCGACGGCACCACCACAGCCACCGTGCTGGCCCAGGCGATCTTCCGCGAGGGCGCGAAGACGGTGGCCGCTGGCGCCAATCCGATGGCCGTGAAGCGCGGCATCGAGGTTGCGGTGCGCACCATTTGTGGCTACGACGAGACGGGCAAAGATGGAAACAAAAAGCACGTCAAGGGCGAAATCGACAAGATCTCGAAGCCGGTCGAGGGCGCCATGATCGCGCAAGTGGGCGCGGTTTCCGCCAACAACGATCACACCATCGGCAACATCATCGCCGAAGCGATGAAGAAGGTGGGCAAGGATGGCGTCATCACGGTCGAAGAATCCAAAACCATGGAGACGACTCTGGAAGTGGTCGAGGGAATGCGGTTTGATCGCGGCTATCTCTCGTCCTACTTCGTCACCGACCCGGATCGCATGGAGTGCGTGCTGGAAGATGCACTGATTCTGATCCACGAAAAGAAAATCAGCTCGATGAAGGACCTCCTCCCCTTGCTGGAGCAGAGTGCCAAGTCCGGCAAGCCGCTGCTCATCATTGCGGAGGAAGTTGACGGCGAGGCCCTGGCCACTCTGGTGGTCAACAAGCTGCGCGGGACACTGCAAGTTTGCGCGGTGAAGGCGCCGGGCTTTGGCGATCGCCGCAAGGCCATGCTCGAGGATATTGCCATCCTGACGGCCGGCAAGGCCATTTCCGAGGACTTGGGGATCAAGCTTGAGAACGTGAAGCTCGAGGATCTGGGCCGCGCCAAGAAGATCACCATCGACAAGGACAACACCACGATCATCGAGGGCGCCGGCAAGAGCGCCGACATCGAAGGCCGGGTGAAGCAACTCCGTACGCAAGTCGAAGACACCACGTCCGATTACGATCGTGAAAAGCTCCAGGAGCGATTGGCGAAGCTGGTTGGCGGTGTCGCTCAGATTAAGGTGGGCGCCGCGACCGAGACCGAAATGAAGGAAAAGAAAGCTCGCGTGGAGGACGCCATGCACGCCACGAAGGCAGCTGTCGAGGAGGGCATCGTGCCCGGCGGTGGCGTGGCACTGGTGCGCTGCATCCCCGCCCTGCTTAAGCTGAAGGGTGACGGGGACGAGCAGATCGGCATCAACATCGTCCGGCGCGCCCTCGAAGAGCCTCTTCGTATGATCGTCGCCAATGCCGGGCATGAAGGCGCTGTGGTGGTCGAGAAAGTGAAGTCCAACAACAACACGAACTATGGCTTTAACGCGGAGACCGAGAGCTTTGGCGACCTCGTCGCGGAGGGCGTCATCGACCCGACTAAGGTCACACGCGCCGCGCTCCAGAACGCCGCGTCCATTGCGTCGCTCCTCCTCACTTCCGAGGCATCGGTGAGCGAGTACCCGGACAACGAAGAGAAGGCTTCGGCGGGATCTGCGGGCGGCATGGGCGGAGGGATGTACTGACAGGCAGCCATTCAGGAGCTGAGTAAATACCCTGACCTGTAGCGGCGGTCTCGGACCACCGGATTTTAGAATCAACATCCTCGGCGGTCAGAGACCGCCGCTACAGCTCGTGGGCCACCCGCGCTTTGGGTCAAAGGAAGGAAGACAATGGCACAAACAATCGAAGTCGGAACGCTCTTCATTAAAGACGGCACGCATCTGCCGGAAACCTTAGCGATAGAACGCGATCCGTATTTGAAAGGCTGGAGCCAGGTCAAGAACCTGACTGGCTCTGCATTGGATCGGAGACTCACCGAGGTGGGATGGGCATTCTTCTTCATGGCCGGTGAGGTCACGGCGACGGCCTTCGGTTCGATTTCAGAAAAAGCGATCCGCAGGGCAGTTGGGAACGTGATTGCGAACATGAAATCGGGAAGATTCAACTGCCTGGAAATTTCCCGAATTGAGGCGAAGAGTTTCTTGGGGCTGCCCTACGTCGCGGTCGCCGGCCATCCGCGACACATCCAGGAAAGCGTGTATCTCTTCCAAGCTAGAAGCGTTTCAGAAATGACTCCGGACAAGTTGGTGGCCGTCTCACCAGCAGCGTAACCGCAAGCATCAATTCTCTTGAAGGTGGATTTTCATGACTAACGCTCACAGGATCCTGATTCCTGCCTTGGGAGCCGTGCTGCTGGCAGTGCCCCTGATTCGTTCGCAACATGTTCGGCCGTTTGTGGCAACGGCGATCGATACACAGCGGTCCTGGAGCAAACGACCGGCAACGATGTATCCAACTTCAGTGCTTGATCGACCCATCATCAAGTATCCCAGCTAATCCGCGTTGAACCCGCACAGTAGCTCCTCCGCGTTGATCAACATGAGCGATTTTGACCAAGGAGTGTGGCTTAGTGTACAGACAGGAGGGTCATGCCCTCAGGATACAAACACTTGAGGCAAGTGTGGCTGCCGGGATAGTTGGAGGAGGTTATTATGCGCGAGGCTTCAGCGAACAGTGTTTTGGTGGTGGACGACGATCCTTCACTCCGAGATCTCCTGAGCATGCGACTGGAAGAAGCAGGCTTCGAAGCTCGACAAGCTGAGGACGGGATCGACGGTGTTATGAAACTTCGAGGTGAGCTGCCAAAGGTCATTATTTCCGACCTTCACATGCCCCGCATGTCAGGAATCGAGTTTATATCGGTTGTGCGCTGGCGTTTCCCCTCCATACCCGTGATCGTCCTGACCGGCTCAATCCCAGGCGAATTTCCGGTGGAAGCCCAGCCGGACTTGTGGTTCGAAAAGGGCGCACTACGAGTCCATGCACTCCTGCAGGCCGTCCGCGATCTCGTTCGAAAAACGTCCGACTGTGCTGACTTTCCGCAAGTGGTGACGCCCCCTATTCGCACACGGCCGGGCTTCGCCGGTTATTTCGTTCTGACTTGCACCGATTGCTTACGCACGTTCAGGGCGACGGGTACGCCTAAGGATGAGAGGGTGGATCGGACCGCCATCTGTACCTATTGCGAAGCCCGCGTCCCATTCCTAATCGAAAGCTCAGAGCCCGTGTAGGGCGGGTCTGGCTCGGTTACGAGACCGGCCAAGTGGAGGCATTGAACATGAGTAGACACACACTCACCTTCAATTCCCGGACCTTCTTCAAAAGGATGGGCACAAAGAGAACGACTCAGGAGTACCAGGGCCGCCAGGTCATATATTCACAAGGGGCGGCGGCGGATGCGATGTTCCAGATTGAGAATGGCAGCGTGAAGCTAGTAGTGGCATCGCCGCTCGGCAAACATGCTGTCATCGCCATTTTGGGTCCGGGCGACGTGTTCGGAGAAGGCTGCCTGGTAAATCAATCTTTGAGGAATTCGACCGCAATGGCGATTCAGGTTTCCACGATCGCTTGCGTAAAAAAGGGACCTCTCGTCCGCCTCATCCAGCAAGAACCTGCTTTTGCAAAGCACTTTATCTCCTACTTGCTATCTCGGATGGTTCGAGTCGAAGAGGATTTCGTGGATCGACTCTTCAATTTCAGCGAGAAACGTCTGGCCCGGGTTCTCTTGATGCTTACGCCTTGTGGCGCGGAAAGTGGAGGCGGGACACCGTCTCACAGAATCAATCAGGAGCACTTGGCTCAAATGGTGGGCACTACGCGGTCGCGTGTAAGTCACTTCATGAACAAGTTCAGGAAGTTGGGGTTTATCGACTACGGTGGCGATGGAGCATTGACGGTCCACCGCCGTCCCCTCAGCAAGATCCTAAACAACTAGCCCTCCCGGAGACTCCTCGTTCAATCCGATCCGCACCAGGCGGTAGATTCCACTCTGAACCGCGGTGAGCAATTCAGACCAGTTGCGTGAGCCATGCTGTACAGACATGCGAATCAACCCGGGCTATAAACATAGCAGGCACCGGATTCACGGGGTTTCTAGCTGAGATCAGCCGATAGTAGGCATCGGCGGAAGCAAAGAGGTCGCATTGGTCGCATCATCCGCCCGTGCAATGAGGCGTCGGCGATTTCCCGAGTGGATCACACCAGGACTGCGGCCCCGAGAATCCGCTAAAGGAGCAACCATGATGAAACCAAGCACCACAGATAAGGTCGAGGGCAAGTTTCACGAGGTAAAGGGAAAGGTCAAAGAAGCGGCAGGACATCTCACCAACAATCCCAGCCTGGAAGCCGAGGGCATCGTGGAGAAGGCCGCTGGAAAGGTTCAAGGAATCCTCGGCCAAGTGGAGAAATCTTTAGATCGATAGCATTACCGGGAGTAGTCCGGCAGTTCCGAATGGGAACATTGGACACTCCCGTCGCTAGATGTGATGTCAAGAAAAGGAGCTTCAAATGAAAAGAATTACTTTAGTCTTTCTGGTGCTGGCGTTTTGCGCAACAGCTTTCGCGGGCGAAAGCCAATTGCAAAAGTCAACCAACGTTATCAATGAAATCATGGGTACCCCCGACAAGAGCATTCCTCATGAGTTGCTCGACAAGGCCGTGTGTGTCGGCATCGTTCCGTCGGAGGTCAAGTTCGCCATCGGTATTGGCGGCAGTTACGGACGCGGAGTGCTGGTGTGCCGAAAGGGCGGGAACGGTCAGTGGGATGCCCCCTCAATGTTCACGATGGGCGGTGCAAGCGTGGGATTTCAAATTGGCGGTGAGGCGACCGACGTAGTCTTCCTCGTCATGAACCCGGAGGGCATGAAAAAGCTGGTTCAGGATAGCGTCAAGCTGGGCGCGGAATTATCCGCCGCGGCGGGTCCAGTGGGTCGTTCCGCCGACGGCGCAACCGACGCTCAACTCCATGCGGAGATCCTTAGCTACTCGCGTTCACGAGGCTTGTTCGCCGGGGCCTCGCTTGACGGAGCGGTGTACAAGCAAGATGAGGACGATAACCAAAAGGTCTATGGGCGCAAGGTGACCGCGAAAGAAATCTTGATCGACGGCACCGTGCGCTCTCCTCGTGCGGCTCAGGGCTTGGACGGCACGCTGACGAAATACTCTCCCTCGGGTGGACGAACGTTTGCCCGCTTATAAGCGATCTATTCTTGGGGGCACTGTGCAAGTCATCGAAAGAACACAACCACCGCGCCAGACGCCATACCCGTCTGGCGCGTGAATCCATCCCTCTCGGCAGAACTGGCGAACTCGGGTATGGCGACTTCTCGACTCTCACTGATTTTCTCCTGATGTCGAACCTCCCGTCGCTCCACCTGCTCCCACACTGTAGTATCCGCCTTTAAATTCGATGAGCAGTTTCGACCAAGCCGGTGAGCGGTATGGGCCTGACACATGGATTACTTCAAGGTATAACCCGAGTGTGTCGAGTTGCCAGGGTTCTCGTAGGGCCGCGCGCCGAGATTCTTTCTGGTTCTCGATTGCCTTCAAGTAGTGGCGATAGGAGATATATGTTGAGGGATCAGATTCACGACACGCCCAATCCATCAAAGGATCAAGCACCGCATTCGATTACAGCCTCCCCCCGGCCACCACCATGGAAAGTACTTCTTATCGGGGCAGCGATAATGATGCTGCTCACGGAGGTAACGGTCGCAGGGGTCTTCACCCATATCTATTCGCATTTCGCTCGAATCATTGATGCTCGCTTGGGCGGGAACGTCCTCGGCAATCCTGCGGTGATCCTGGCTGCCCCAAGGGTGGTGCATTGTGGACAAACCGCAAAGGCCCGCGATACCGCGCTACATCTCGAACGGGCCGGATACACCGAAGGCCAAAATGTCCGAGGTGTCGGCAGCTTTGCGCTGACCGGCAACGGACTGGAAGTCCGCCCGGGCCCTGAATCTTTCTTCCGAAACGGTCAAATTGTCGATCCGCCGGCGAGATTGGAATTCCAAGGCGATCGCATCGTCTCGATCACTTCACTCGACAATATGACCGCATTGAAGACCTACTCGCTTGAGCCCGAACCCATCACCACCCTCTTTGGCTCCAGCCGCGTGAAGCGCCACATGGTTCGCGCCCAGGACCTCCCCAAGTCTTTGGTGGATGCCATTCTTGCCACGGAAGACCATCGGTTTTACTCGCACCACGGGGTGGACTCTCTCCGCATGATTGCCGCCACCATCGCGGACTTCCGCTCGGACAAGCGGCTTCAGGGTGGCAGCACGCTGACCATGCAGCTCGCGCGAAACCTTTTCTTGACGCCGCGCCGCACGATCCGGCGGAAATTGGCAGAAATCATTTTTGCCCTGATCCTCGAGCACCGGTTGACCAAGGAGCAGATTCTGGTCCTTTACGCGAACCAGGTATATCTCGGCCAACACGACAGTTTCTCTATATATGGATTCGGCGAGGCAGCCTCGGTTTATTTTAACAAGGACCTCCGCGCGCTCACGCTCCCCGAGGCGGCTTTCCTGACCGGGCTGATTCGCGGGCCGAATCTCTACTTACCTTACCAGCATCCCGAGCGGGCCGCCGAACGCCGAAATTTTGTGCTCGGTCGCATGCGAGATGCGGGATTCATCACCGCCGGCCAAGCCGCGCAGGCCTCGGCGGCTCCTCTGCGGTTGACGGAGCAGCCCATCGAAGCCCGCCAGCAAGCCTATTTTGTGGACATGGTAAAGGCGCAACTGCTCGCACAATTCTCCGAGCACGATTTGCTTTCCAAGGGCTATCGCGTTTACACCACGCTTGATCTGGATCTTCAGCAGGCGGCCTCGGAGGGCACGCGCGCCGGCCTCGTCGACCTGGACAGGCAAGTAAACAGGCAGCGGGATCGCGCGAAGAAAGCGGAGGTTGGCAAGCCGCAGGTAGCGCTGGTAGCTCTCGACCCAACCACGGGCGACGTCAAGGCCCTGGTGGGCGGTCGCGCCTACAATGAAAGCCAGTTGAATCATGTTCTGGCCCGCCGCCAGCCCGGCTCGTCGTTCAAGCCTTTCGTGTATGCGGCGGCGCTGAATTCGGGCGTGGACGGCTCGCTCCCTCTCGTCACGCCCGCCACGGTTCTCGCGGATGAACCCACGACGTTTGAATATGCCAACCGGTCTTACGCGCCCAGAGACTACGAAGAGGATTACCGCGGCACGGTAACCGTCCGTAAGGCTTTGACCTTCTCGCTCAACGTGCCCGCCGTCCACTTGGCCGAGATGGTGGGTTACGACAAAGTGCGCAGCCTCGCGATTATGGCCGGCTTTAATCATCAATTGGAGCCGACGCCCGCCCTGGCGCTGGGCTCTTACGTTGCGACGCCACTCGAAGTCGCCGGGGCCTATACGATTTTCGCCAATCGCGGCGAGTACGTTGCGCCCCGAAGCATTGTGGCCGTCGCCGATGCCGAGGGCCACACGATATGGGACAACCCGGTCACCGCCCGCCGGGTGCTCGATTCGCGCGTCAGTTATTTAATGGTGAGCCTGCTCGAAAGCGTGATCAACAACGGCACCGGGGCGGCGGTAAGAACCCGCGGCTTCCGGCTTCCGGCGGCAGGCAAAACCGGCACGTCACACGACGGCTGGTTTGCCGGATTCACCTCGAACCTTCTCGCCGTGGTTTGGGTGGGTTACGACGACGACCGCGACTTGAGTCTTACCGGCGCCCAGTCGGCATTGCCCGTCTGGACCGAATTCATGAAGCTGACCCGTGGGCTGGTTCCTGACAATGCCTCAAAATCCTTCACGCAGCCGGAAGGAATCGAAACAGCCGAAATTGACAATTTGACCAATCTTGTCGCGGCCGCCGACCCGACCTTGACTCATAGTGAGGTGTTCATCGCCGGGACGGAGCCGTTGGCCCCGGTCGAGGAGGTACCGGCGGGCATCGCCATGTTGCCGCTGATCCAGCGCGACGTCACGCTTAGAGCGATGGGATCTCTCTTGCGGGCGGACAAAATTGTCCTGACTACCAACGCAGAGGGATACAGCGCGGCAGAGCCGCAACCGAAGTGTGGCACGGCCACCTTGGCCGTGGCCGATTCACGGGCTGGAAGCCCGTGCCACGAAAATCGTCGCGGGCTGCGAAGAAACTGGCGAATAGTAGTATAGAGTCTATACCAATGCCGGAGCCCTGCTCGCCCCCGGCCCGAGCCAAGGGTTCAGCCCGCTTGCCCCCACCCAAACCACGGCGCATTAACCCAATTCGCCCCGACTGCGCCGGCAAGTGGGGGATTCAGGTGGGGCAGGGCTTTTTTGAGGCGGAATCTCGTCGAATGAGCGCAATCATGTGTGATGATCTTGCAAAAAGGCATGGGAGCGGCGAGGTCTTGGTTAACTTACCGCGCTTCAGGCTGATATGTCGTATTGAAGTTCGAGTCCCGCAGCCATTTCTTAAATGATGGATTCTCGCTGAACTGCTTGAATAGTTCCATGTGGTCGGTCAGCAGGTCCACGACCACTCGCTCCAGCGCTTTATCATGTTCGATTCGGGCGTTCTGCCGGTCCGAGTTCTTGATGGCGTTCTGGTAGGCCTTGTCGGCCGAAACTTTGGCGGGAATTTCTTCCGCAATGAGTTTCCGAATTTTATCCACGTCCTTCCATTCGATGTTCCCAAACTGGTCGTTAAAGTCCTTGATGATATTGCTCAAATGATCGAGTTCGGGTTCCAGCTTCTTGCCGCCGCCGCTGGTGGGAACCGGCTCAACCACTCCATTCTCATCCGGCAGGGCGATTTTGAGCGACGCCTTTACTTCCACGCGGTAGCTATCCATATCCACCGTTTCCAGAATGCCCTTGGCCAAGTCTTCTTCCTTCGGAGCCGGCAACTTGGGGATGAGAAAGTTCAGGAAGGTGGACAGCACTTCCCACTGCGCAATGGAATAGGGAAGAATTGAAGCAAGGAAGCTGTAAGTCCGCACAAAGGCTTTGGCCTTGCCCTTGAAATCCACCTGCCCGTCTTCGTCAAGGTTCTCTTTATAGACCACTACGCAGGCGTCGAGAATCGGGTCCAGTTGATCCCGTTTTACACCGTCCAGATACATGGAAACCAACTGCTCCACCTGGTCCTGCGTATAAACCTGGTAACCGTCCAGCGCCGCCTTCAGGTCGTGCACCTTGTTCGGGTCGGTCTCCTTGCTGAGAATCGTTGTCCGGTAATAGGGCTCGAAGGCCTTTTGAATGGTGTCCGTATCGTTCATGAAATCGAGGACGAACGTATCGTGCTTCTGCGGGCGCGCCCGGTTCAGGCGGGAAAGCGTCTGGACGGCCTTGATTCCCGAGAGCAACTTGTCCACATACATCGTGTGCAGCAGCGGCTCATCGTAGCCCGTCTGGAACTTCTCCGCCGCGATCAGAAATCGGTAAGGGTCCTCCCGAATCCTATCGGCAATCTTGTTGCTGGCGAAGCCGTTGAGCGAAGCCTCCGTCACCTTCACACCACCGTATTCCGGCTCGCCCGAAAACGCCACAATCGCTTTGTAGGGGCTCTTGATTTCCGCGAGGTAATCCACAAAAGCGTGGAAATATTGAATCGCCCGCTCGATGGAACCCGTCACCACCATGGCGCGCGCCTGTCCGCCAATTTTGCGGCGCGCCATCACCTGCTGATGGAAATGGTCCACCATGATTTCGGCTTTTTCCCGGATAGCATGCTGGTGCGATTCCACGAAATGTCGGAGCTTCTTCTTGGCCTTCCGGGTGTCAAATTCCGGGTCGTCCTCGATGGTCTTCATCAGCCGGTAATAGCTTGAGACCGGCGTGTAATTCTTCAGGACATCCAGAATAAAACCTTCGTCGATCGCCTGCTTCATCGTGTAGCTGTGGAAGGGGCGATGTTTTGTTTCCTCGCCTACCTGAAATGGTTCACCGAAGATTTCGAGCGTCTTATTTTTCGGCGTGGCGGTAAAGGCGAAGTAGCTCGCGTTCGAGAGCATCTTGCGCGATTCCATGATGCGGTTGATCTTGTCCTCAAACGTTTCCTCCTCCTCCTCTTCGCCTTTCGCCGAGAGCGCGATGTTCATCTTGGCCGCGGTTCTACCGCCTTGGCTCGAGTGCGCCTCGTCAATGATGATGGCAAACTTCCGCCCCCGGTGTTCATTCCCGATTTCCTCAAGAACGAACGGGAATTTTTGCACCGTGGTGATCACGATTTTCTTCCCGGACTGAAGAAAGCGCCGCAAATCCCCGGAATCGTCGGCATGACCCACAATGGCGGTGACCTGAGCGAATTGCTTGATCGTGTCCTTGATCTGCTTGTCCAGCAAGCGCCGGTCGGTAACCACAATCACCGAGTCGAATATCGTTTTCCCGCTCTTCTCCAGTCCAATCAGTTGGTGGGAGAGCCAGGCGATGGAGTTGCTTTTGCCGCTTCCGGCCGAATGCTCAATCAGGTAGCGTTTGCCAACGTCGCGGGTTGGTACGTCGGCCAGCAGCTTGCGGACCACGTCAAGCTGGTGGTAGCGGGGGAAGATTTGGGTGCGCTTCTTCTGGCCCTTCTCGTTCTTTTCCTCCACAATTTGGGCGTAGTTTTCCAGAATGTCGGTTAGCCCCGGCTTGGTGAGGATTTTTTTCCACAGATAATCGGTTTGCAGTCCTCTGGAGTTCGGAGGGTTCCCGGCCCCATCCTTCCATCCCTTGTTAAAGGGAAGAAACCACGACGCATTCCCTTTCAGATGCGTGCACATCTCGACGGCATGGTCATCCACGGCGAAGTGCACCGCGCACCGACCGAACTGAAACAAGAACTCCCGGGGATCGCGGTCGCGCTGGTATTGCTGTTTCGCGTCGGCAACGGTCTGCTTGGTCAGGTTGTTCTTGAGCTCGAAAGTGGCGATGGGCAGGCCGTTGATGAAGATGCACAGGTCGAGGGCAAGCTGGGTTTCGTCTTTGCTGTAGCGGAGCTGGCGGGTCACGCTGAAGATATTGGCGCGATACAGTTCCTCCGCCTTGGGATTGCCGGGAGTCGGAGTACCGTAGAAGAGATCAACCGATACGGGGCCATGGTTGATTCCCTTGCGAAGAACATCCACCACACCGCGCTTGGTAGTTTCGCCTTGCAGCCGGGCGAGAAACTGCTGCCGCTTAGGCCCTTCTTCCTCCAGGCCAAGTTGGGGAGAAGCTTGGGTTGGGTCGGCCGCAGGAAGGCCAGAAGTTTGGCAAGATCGACCGCATAGTCGCGGTCGTAGTCCTTGGGTTGCCCCGGCTCGTATTTCGCCTCACTCACCAGAGAATCAACGATGAGCGATTCAAGGCCCTTTTCGCTGGTATCAGTCGGCACGTTCAACCTCTTGAAGGTAATGTGTTTTCGCACGCCCGCGAAGCGGGCGACATCACGTTTAGCCCAGCGCTGGCGAGCCAGCCATGGGACCGAGGGCAACAACCGCCGCACAGAGTGAGCCCGCAAAGCGGGCGCCGTCATGTAGCCCATGGCGAAGCCGTGGGAGAACGAACCGCCCCACAACAATCCGTGAGCCCCGGAGGGGGCGGCATCGGGGATTTGCTCCCCAAGGCTGACCGCCCTCATTCCCGTGAACATGGTCGGATGCCGCCCCTCCGGGGCTAATCAATCCTGCCCGCGGCTCTGTCCCACGGCTGTCGCCGTGGGCTACATGACGGCGCCCGTTTCACGGGCTGCAATTCAGCAAATCTAAGCCCGCGAAGCGGGCGACATCCTTTAGCCCAGGGCGAGCCAGCCATGGGACCGAGGGCAACAACCGCCGCACAGAGTGAGCCCGCGAAGCGGGCGCCGTCATGTAGCCCATGGCGAAGCCGTGGGAGAACGAACCGCCCCACAACAATCCGTGAGCCCCGGAGGGGGCGGCATCGGGGGATTTGCTCCCGCAAGGCTGACCGCCCTCATTCCCGTGAACATGGTCGGATGCCGCCCCTCCGGGGCTAATCAATCCTGCCCGCGGCTCTGTCCCACGGCTGTCGCCGTGGGCTACATGACGACGCCCGTTTCACGGGCTGCAATTCAGCAAATCTCAAGCCCGCGACGCGGGCGCCATCCTCTAGCCCACGGCGACAGCCGTGGGAAAGCGAACCCGAAAAAACAATCCGCCAGCCCCGGAGGGGCGGCATCTGGAGATCTCCTCACACAAACACATATCGCGGGTCGTATTCAATTCCATGCTTGTCGAGAAATGCCACCACCTCCTCGATATAACTGATTTTCCGGTGGTGCTCCTCCTGATTTTGAATGTAATGCTTTACCTGTTCCACGTGCGACTTACTGACACTAAACGCTGCATAGCCGGTCTGCCAGCCGAAATGGCTCCGGTCGGGCCAACGGTCCTTCACCCAGCCCGAGGAATTGGCTTTAACCTTTGCCATGAGGTCGGCGATGGAGAGCGTTTTCGGCTGCACAAAGAGCATGTGGACGTGATCGCGCGGGCCGTTCACGAGCAACGATTGACCTCCCAACTCATTGATCGTCCCGCCCAGATAGCGGAAAACCTCGTCCCGGATTTCCGGGGTAATCGAGGGGTGGCGGTCCTTGGTGCTGAAGAGGGCGTGAATCAGAATGTTTGTGTAGGTATGGGACATAGGAAATCTCCCTTGCGGTGCGCCAGATGTCGCCCCTCCGGGGCTGATTAATTGTGCCGTTCCGTCCGGTCCCACGGCTTCGCCGTGGGCTACATGACCGCGCCCGCTTCGCGGGCTGGCGATCACCGCGTTCCAAGCCCGCGAAGCGGGCGATGTCATTTAGCCCATGGCGTGAGCCATGGGGAGGCGCCGGCAACGAACATGTCCCCAGCCCCGGTAGGGGCGGCATCCGGGGGGTCGTTTCACCACACCGGACCATGACGTTTCCCGAGGCTTTGCACCCGATGCCGCCCCTCCGGGGCTCCTCAATTTTATTGCCGGCGCCGCCCGGTCCCCACGGCTTCGCCGTGGGCTACATGACCGCGCCCGCTTCGCGGGCTGGCGGAAATCAGGCCGGCCCTCGGTCCCCACGGCTTCGCCGTGGGCTACATGACCACGCCCGCTTCGCGGGCTGGCGGAACCCAGGCCCATCTTCTGACGAAAGCCCGCGAAGCGGGCGATGTCATTTAGCCCATGGCGAGCCAGCCATGGGACCAAGGGCAACCGCGGCCCCAGCCGGGCAAGCCCGCGAAGCGGGCGATGTCATTTAGCCCATGGCGTGAGCCATGGGGAGGCGCCGGCAACGAATATGCCCCCAGCCCCGGTTGGGGCGGCATCCGGGGGGTCGTTTCACCACACCGGACCATGACGTTTCCCCAGGCTTTGCACCCGATGCCGCCCCTCCGGGGCTGATTAATTATGCCGTTCCGCCCGGTCCCACGGCTTCGCCGTGGGCTACATGACCGCGCCCGCTTCACGGGCTGGCGGAAATCAGGCCGGCCCTCGGTCCCCACGGCTTCGCCGTGGGCTACATGACCGCGCCCGTTTCACGGGCTCACGGCATTCGGTCAGCGATTCGCCGTTCAATCGGCCCCATCGGCACCCTCTTCGACGGGTTCCAACTCCGTTTCTTCTTCCGGCGGTTCGTTAATTGCCTCGTCGGCCAGGGCGGGAAGGTCTTCCGCCTCTTCCCACGGGGGCAACTCCACACCGCGCACGTCCAACTTGCCGGTGACCACATCGGCGATCAAGCGCGTGCGGTATTCGCCCATCAAAACGGCTTGGCCGGCGGCAGAGTCCCTCACAGCGTGGATTTCAGCCGTCTGATCGGCCAACGACTTGGTTATTGCCTCGGCCTCAGTTGCACATGGCACGGCAAGGCGGAAGTCTTTGAGTGCAGAAAGTGGGAGATTGTTGGCCAACCCTTCCGCTCCGCTGATTGCCTTCTCGACTTGGATGCGGAAGTATCCGGAGTTCATCGCTAGGACCAAGAACTCTGCCATACGCGGTTCCCGGAAATTAAGTCGGAAAGTCTTATCCGACAAGATCAACGGATACCGAAGAGATCGTACCCGAGCGACGGAGCCAACCAGTTTTGGAGACCCACAGGCCCGCGAGACTAAGACGTCACCAACGCGGACTGCTAGATTTGGATCGAATGCAAATTCCTTGGGCAAGCGCTTGTGCTCTCTTTCCCTGAATACGCCATGGTTCACGCACCCTGCCTTTAATACCCCCCACGACGTCTCATCCGCCAGAGCCGCTTCGGCTTGCGGGCTGACACCTTGGTCAATCGAAGCAATAAGCGACCGCACCCGCCGAAGTTCCCAATGCTCGGGAATGTCGCCGAACCAACCAACTCCAGAGGGCTTGAGGCGGACGGTGGGATCGAGGCCGCGGGTCACGGCCTTCTGGATGATGGCCTGCTTTTGCTCGTTCAGCAGTTCAATCAGCCGCCGCTTGGCAGCGATGCAGCGCTTGATGCGCTTGTCGGCGTGGTCGAGAAACCGGACGATGGCAGATTGTTCGGGGAGTGGTGGAATAGGGAGAAAGACGCTCTTGATCCCGTCGTGCGAAAGCCCATATCGCGTGACCCCATTTGCGGCGACGAAATACTGGGAAGCGACTCCTTGACTCTGCAGAGCTCGCAATAAGAAGGCCCCGAGGACCACTCCATCCCGCGGGCGCAGTATAGCAAGATGGTAGCCGCAAATGAGGTCGGCCGCCGCGTATTGCACCAACGCGGGCACACCAATGTCGTCCCAAGCCTCCGAATCTTTCGTAATGATTACATCGCCCAATCGCAAGCGAAACCGATCAATCTCTTCTGCTGAAGCTGTCGCGCGCATGAACCGAAGATTCTGAGAGATGCGTTCGTTCTTGTACACATTCACGTAGTTGCAGAGTCGGACAGGAATCTCCTCCTCTTTTGTATGCTTATCGACGTTGCTCACCAGCATGTGTACTGCGTTCCGCTGCCGCAGGACTTGCCAATGCGCGGGGATTTCTCCCAGCCAGGGCACGCCAGAATCCTTCATCTTGGGATAGGGCCTGAGCCGCAGGCTCATCGCGCGCCCTCAGTATCCACCAGAATTTGCCCGAGCAATCCCTCCGACTCCTTCTCTAAAGCCTCAATGTCTGCCCGGATTTCCTCCAGGGTGCGCAGCGGCTTGGGCTTATAGAAGTACCGGGTGAATGAGATTTCGTACCCAATCTTGGTCGCTTCTTCGTCGATCCATGCGTCAGTCGCGTAGGCCAAAACCTCGCGGCGGAAAAAAGCTTCAATGCCGCCTGGCTCCAACAAGGGTACCTGCTCGGTGTCGCGCAAATCGGAATCGGGCTCGTACTCCACGACGTGCGGCTTCGCCGTAGAGCCGGGCTTGAGCCCGGCATGTGCCGCCCTCAAGGGCGGCTCTACAGCCTCTTCAAACCGGCCATGCAGTAGGATCGGCCTCAGCCTTGCCGGGCTTGTGAACCTTTTTAATCACGGGGGCAGCGGATTCGTCCCTCGTTGCCAACTCGGTCTGGATCAGCTTCAGCCGCTTTGACGTCAGGGTTAAGCCACGCATATCGGCGGTGCGTTCCAAGTCCGCGATGAACTCGTTGAAATCCCAATACGATATTCCGCCGGGCGAGCCGGCTGCGTTTCCGAGCCCCGACAGGGGCGACGTCCTGTAGCCCACGGCGTCAGCCGTGGGGTGGGAGCCGGCGCCACGTTCAGCAGGTCTCGTCTCCGCGTTTCCGAGCCCCGGCAGGGGCGACGTCTTCTGGCCCACGGCGTCAGCCGTGGGTTCGGGGGCCGTCTCCCCGTTTGGTTCCCCCTCTTCCGCCCGAGCGGGAGAGGGGGTAGGGGGTGAGAGTGGGATCCCCACAGGCGACATGATGCCGCCCGCATCGCGGGCTGAGGGGGATATTTTCAATTCGTCGTTGGTCCCATGGCTGACGCCATAGGCTAAATGACCACGCCCACTTCGCGGGCTGGCGTCGCAGATTCCATTCGGCGTTGTCCCATGGCTGACGCCATGGGCTAAATGACCACGCCCGCTTCGCGGGCTAGGGGAATCGTCTTCTCGTTGCCCGGTCTCGATCTTGTCGGAGGATGGGAGGGACGCGGCGACGCGATCGATCAAATCCGCCAAGGGTTCCTCACCGGCTCTCTTCGCCGCCCGGCGGAAACTCGCGCGTGCCGCTTCGCTAAGGTCCACCTTCAGCCGCAGCGGACGCTCCACTGTGATCTTCCAATACCCAAACGCCTCATTGGCAAAGATCTTGGATTCCTCCGTCTCCTGAAATGCGAGGAACGTGTCGCAAATTCTCTGGATGTCCTCTTCGCCAAACTCGCAGTTCTTCTTCCCCAGGTTCTTGCGCAGGGGCTTCGTACCACTCGGTGGCGTCAATCAGTTGTACTTTGCCCTGCCGGTCGACCGGCTTCTTGTTGCTCAGCACCCAGATGTAAGTGGCGATGCCGGTGTTGTAAAACATGTTCAAGGGAAGGGCGATAATGGCCTCAAGCCGGTCATTCTCGATGATCCAGCGGCGAATGTTGCTTTCCCCCTGGCCCGCATCGCCGGTGAATAACGAAGAGCCGTTGTGCACCTCGGCAACTCGGCTCCCCAGGTCCGTCGTATGCTTCATCTTGCTCAGCAGGTTGGCGAGAAACATCAACTGGCCGTCGCTGGAACGGGTGATCAGGCTGTAATCAGATTCGCCGGCATGCTCAATGACGTAGCGCGGGTCCTTGATGTCACCTTTGCCGCCCATGCGCTCAAGATCCGTCTTCCAACTTTTGCCGTAGGGGGGATTGGAAAGCATGAAATCGAACTCGTGCGCAGGGAAGTTGTCAGCGGAAAGAGAAGAACCATACGCCATATTCTCTGCCGACGCGCCTTCGCCCTTGATCAAAAGGTCGGCCTTGGTGATGGCGAAGGTCTCCGGGTTGACCTCCTGGCCGAAAAGGTAGATGGAAACGTCCTTGCCGCGCTGCCGCGCCAGGTCTAACAGCGTTTCTTCCGCCACCGTCAGCATGCCCGCCGGTACCGCAGGCGCCATCGTAAAGCAGATAGGTGCCGGATTCGATCTTGTCGGCAATGGGCAGGAAGATCAGCTTGGCCATCAGCCGCACCACGTCGCGGGGCGTGAAGTGCTCGCCAGCCTCCTCGTTGTTTTCCTCATTGAAGCGGCGGATCAACTCCTCAAAGATCGTGCCCATGGCGTGGTTGTCGAGGCCCGAGAGCCTGACTTTGCCCTCCCCATCCAGAACCGGCTTGGGGCCAAGGTTGACTTGCGGGTCCAGGAATTTTTCAATCAAGCTGCCCAGGATATCGGCTTCCACCAGCGTGGGAATCTGGTTGTAAAACTTAAACTTGCTCAGGATTTCCTGAACGTTGGGTGAAAAACCCCCAAGGTAGGCTTCAAAGTTCGCTTTAAGCTGTTGGGGGTGTGCCAGAAGGTCGCGAAGCGTAAACGGTGACTTATTGTAAAACGCTTCCTTGGACGCCTGGCGCAGAGCGCTGTCCTGGTTGGTTATCTCGGCGCGGTCAAGCTTGGCCTTCATGTCAAGCACGGCTTGCTTGGTGGGCTCCAGCACCGCGTCAAGGCGGCGGATCACGGTCATCGGCAGGATAACGTCGCGGTATTTCCCCCGCACATAGACATCGCGCAGTACGTCGTCCGCAATTCCCCAGATGAAGTTCGCAATCCAATTGAGATTGTTCTCGCTCAGGGTGCCATCTCCTGCCCGCAGACTCAGGGGCCAATAGTGGCCGCCGAAAGCCCCCGGCACAACAGCCGGCGACCATGACCGGGGAGGCGGCATATCCTTGAAAGTAACTTGGCGGGGATTATACGCCAAAATGCGGGTTGCGTCGCACGTGGTTCCGGGACCGTGCGGGATCCGGCCTGAAAGGTCGCCTTCTCGTCAACTGGCCCGCCGCCTTGCCGCAGCCGAACCTCGGCGTGAACGGGCATTTCCCCATCCGGCCGAGTGCGGATAAATATCGTCCCTCGACGGGGAAAGACGAGATTGCGTTCTCATCGAGACAGGCCGGCTGGCCCATCCCGTCTTTTGGTGTCTTTGGTCCCGAAGACGTTCCCCTCCGGCCCCGCGCCGTCGTGGGATGCCCGACGTCACTCCCGTGCAAGCGGCAATGACGGCGCCCGTGCGGTCCGCTCCGCGCAAGCAATTCACAAATACGGGCCCGGATCGCTTTCAAAGCGGCGTCATCTGGTTCTCCGGCGACGCCGCTTGAACACGGTCTATGCTGGGCCTCGCAAAGTTTAAGCAAGCGGCTGCGAACCGAGCTTATTCCCGAAAAGCTCATGCTTAGAGAGTGCTATAACTAGGTATACTACTAGAGATAATGTTTTTAAGTGTTGACACCATCGGAACAATATTATACTATATTAGGGTAATCAGAAATGAGAGGTGACTAACATGAGAATAATGAATCGATTTGATCCTTCCCGCAGGGCCATGACTGTGCAGGAACAGCTCAGCCACATGTTTGGTGAAATGCAGGAGCGTACGGGCGAGGAGTCGAACCTAACCGCCTGGGCACCGGCCGTTGACATTTACGAGACCGAGAATGAGTTGGTTATCAAGGCCGACCTGCCGGAAGTGAATCCGCAGGACCTGGACATCCGGGTTGCCAACAACATTCTCACGATTCGCGGCGAACGCAAGTTTGAGAAGAAGGTGAACGAGGAAAACTACCTGCGCATCGAACGTGCGTATGGCTCTTTCACTCGGAGCTTCTCGCTGGCGAACTCGGTGAAATCGGAGGAGATCAGAGCCGACTATCAGAATGGCGCACTAACACTGCACATCCCCAAGGTCGAGGAAGCGAAGCCGAAGCAGATCAAGGTAAGTGTGGGAACACCGGCGATTGCGGCTAAGGCGAAAGCGGCCTGAGGAACGCCCGATCGAAGACGAAGTGCACAGGGGGCTGGCGAAGATGCCAGCCCCTATTTTTTTTGGGGCCGTGGTTTCTGAGCCGTAGGGTTTAGGACGGCGGAAAGGGACCTTCCGGCCCAATGGGCTCATCGGTTGTGCTCCGCAAGAATTCCGATCCGTCAAGCATTTAAGCACTCATCACGCCTGCCTCCCAACCCGGGCACGCGCTGCTCAAGAGGCTCTGCGGCATTGAGCCAACCTGTAAACCTCTAGCTGATTTGACACTTAAACTCCGCAAATGCCCGGCAATCCAGCCGACCCGTAAGCATGGCCTTGGACTCGACCCATAAACCTCGGCATGCCCCTGCCACAAATTCTGGGTGAGCAATCTTGACCAAAGGCGTGAGCACTTGGGGACTGAAACACGGTGAACTCCAGGATATAACCAGTCTGCATCGAGGGCTCTAGCGGATTGAAACCGACGCCGGGCGGGCTCAAGACAATGGAAAAGGGAGAGACATATGAATGTAAGCAACACAGCATCATGAGTAGGGTCGCGTTCACCTTTTTGTTGACGATGATGTTGGGACTAAGCCTGATGTCGCGTGCTTCCGCGCAGGTCGTTAAGGATGTGGGCGATGCAGGGAAGGATGCTGGCAAGGGGGTAGCTAAAGGCGGCGAGGATGCCGGCAAGGGTGTCGCCAAAGGTGGCAAGGCCGCTGGTAAGGGGATCGGCAAAGGTGGTGAGGCCGCCGGCAAAGGGATTGGCAAAGGCGGTAAGGATGCCGGCAAGGGTGTCGCCAAAGGTGGCAAGGACGCCGGTAAGGGTGCAGGCAAGGGCGGCGAGGATGCCGGTAAGGGAGTCGCCAAAGGTGGCAAGGACGTCGGCAAAGGGATCAAGAAAGCCGTCAGTCCCGGAGGCGAAAGCGGAGACAGCGCAAAGAACTAGTTGGAGGAAACTCAATCATGATAGCGCACCGGACTTCGAGGCGGCCCTGGCCGGGCCCAACTTGCGTCACCAAATACCGATTGAAGTATCACAAGCAACAAAAATCGAAAAAAGTGAGGGTACGAGAATGAATCGAACGGCTACCTATGAAGACTTGAAAGAAGGCCCCAGCGCGGAGGGAACCGAGCGCGCCCAACCCCAACTGCACCAGCAGGCACGAGAGATTCAGCCCTTCGGCAAGATCGCCAAGCTGCCGATTGCGCTCGACGAAGAAGTCTGCGTGTCGAGTGTACAAGCACTGAACCAGGTGCTGGCCGATACCATGGTCCTGCGCGACATGTACAAGAAGCATCATTGGCAGGTGGCGGGGCGAACCTTCTATCAATTGCACCTCCTGTTCGACAAGCACTACGGCGAACAGGCGGAACTGGTTGACGCCCTTGCCGAGCGCGTTCAGATCCTGGGTGGAATCAGCCTCGCGATGGGTATTGACGCTGCCGAAACCTCGCTCATTCCGCGTCCACCGCGCGGGCGCGAAGAGGCTCCGGTGCAAATCGCCCGGTTGCTCGAAGCGCATGAATTTCTCCTGCGGGCGGCGCGTACGGCGGCTCGACAAACAGCACAGGCAGGCGACGACGGGACGAACGATTTGCTGGTGAGTCAGGTGATTCGAACCAACGAGTTTCAGGTCTGGTTCCTGGCCGAACATCTGGTGAGCGTGCCTTTGACCCAGGCGGAATGAGGGAAAAATGGCTCCTGACTTCGACTTGTCGAACCTGCAAACCGCGCAGGTCGATCTGTGGATTTGCCTTCAGGCTGATGCCATCTGCGGCCAGATCCTGGCCGATCAGGCCGAGCGTCTGGGATTCGCGTTTGCTCTACGGGGTGGCATCGTTTCCACCGTCAGTCGGGAGGCACCGGCGATTTTCAGCAATGGGTTACGGGGAGCGGGCGTATAGGCGCCTGCCTCCGACAACAAGGAGGGTTTAAGCTTATGGGTATCGTACAAACGCCGTTGGTACAGATTCTAATCGCCCTGATCGTGGTGGGCGTGCTTCTTTGGCTCGTCAACACTTTCATTCCGATGGCGGGCTCCATCAAATCGCTTTTGAACGCCGTCGTGGTGATTGTGGTGGTGGTGTGGCTTCTGAACATCTTCGGACTGATGCATTACATCACCAACTTTCACGTCAATCGGATGGGGTGAGGGTGGACGGGCTTCGTGAAACTGAACGCCGCTTACATGCTGTTGAAGAAGTCATGCTCGGCATGGGCAGATGACAATGCCCCGAGCATGGGCGCCGCACTCGCGTTTTACACCGTCTTCTCGCTCGCTCCAGTCCTAATCGTCGCGATCTCAGTCGCGGGGCTGGCCTTCGGACAAAAGGCGGCAGAGGGTGAATTCCTTCGGCAACTCCAAGGCTTATTGGGAGAGACGGGCGCCAGGGCCGTACAAGCCATCATCCAGAGCGCCGATCGGCCTGCGCTGGGCATTATTGCGAGTGCCTTCGGCATCGGGATTCTGCTCGTAGGTGCATCCGGTGCGTTTGTTGAGCTGCAAGATGCGCTCAATAAGATTTGGAAGGTTTCGCGCAGCTCAGAAAACGTCTGGTTGCGCGCAATTCGAGAACGCTTCTTGTCTTTCGGCTTGGTCTTAGGCCTGGGCTTTCTGCTTCTCGTATCGCTCGTGGTGAGTGCCGCGCTGGGGGCCGTGGGAAGTTTCATAGCGCCGCTGCTTCCCTGGCCCGTACTCCTGTTGGAATCGGTTAACTTTCTTCTCTCGCTGGGTGTAATTGCGATGCTCCTTGCGATGATCTTCAAGTTCCTACCTAATGCGGAAGTCTCCTGGAGTGACGTATGGATGGGTGCGGCCGTTGCGTCACTTCTTTTGACGAGCGGCAAAGCGCTGATTGGGTTGTATCTCGCCAGATCCACCGTCGTGTCAGCATACGGGGCAGCATCGTCCCTCGTCATTATTCTCACTTGGGTCTATTACTCCGCCCAGATCGTTCTATTTGGGGCGGAAGTGACGCAGGTCTACTCCCACCTACACGGTTCGCGGGCCGATAAGGGTAGATTCCTTTACAGAAGGGCAGCCATGTCAGGCGCTACCACCGTCGGCGGCGCGCTGGGTAACAACTGCCTGTAAACGATTCGCAAAGCCGCGAGCACCGGAACCGAAAGAAAGCATCCGGCTACACCCGCGATCGAGCCGCCCGCCAGGACTCCGAAGATGACCAGCAAAGGATGGAGCTTCATGCCGGCGCTCAGCAAATGCGGTGAAACAACATAGTCCTGTAAAAAGCGGAACGCGAGAAGGAACAGGAAGATCGCGAGCAGATGGTGAGAGCCGCTCAAACCGGCTACGAGCAAGACGATAGTGGCTCCTACCAGAGGACCGACCATGGGAATAAACTCCAGGGGAAAAGCGGTAGCCGCCAACAGAATCCCATACGGAACACCGACCAACGAGAAGAAGAGTCCGTAACTCAAGGATGCCACGACTCCCAACAACACCAATGCCCGCATGTACTGGGCAAGGAGCACGTGCAGGTCAGCGGCAATTCTCTCCACCGTGTCGCGGCGGGCCCCTGCGGCGAGAATGCCCACCCCGGAACTTAGCATCTCCCGGCCATCTTTCAAGAAGAAGAAACTGAGAATCGGAACCAGGATGAAAAAGATGAGGTTTCCGGCGCGCGACATAACCCCCAGGGTGGCATTTGAAAGCATTGCCAGGATTTCTCCCGAATGATGGGTCAGTTGCTGTTGCACCGTCGAAATGACTGTCATCTTCAGCGGTAACGCAGGGGTTGAGGCGGCGGGTGCGGTGGGTGGTTGAAATCTCGCAAGGAGATCTGGGAGCCTGGCGGCCAGGCCGTTCGCCTGCTGGACGATTCGGGAGCCCAGCGTAATTCCCATGACAATCAGAATCCCCACGATCGCGAGGTAAACGAGGGTGAGCGCCGGCAGCCTTGACCGTCCCGGTAGCCGATGATCGAGAGGCTCCACCAGGGGCCGGAGGAGATAGGCAAATAGGAGTGCCACGACAAAGATGAACAAAGTCTCGCGAATGAGATAAAGCAGTCCCACCAGGAGGAGGACAAGAACGGCCGTCCAAGTGTAACGCGCGGCATTGCGATCAAAACCCAGCAAAATCCCGCTCCCTCTAGAGAGCCGCGACCTTTTCAGACTCAACGCGGCTGACGTTGGTCGCGGCGCCGTGGGCGCCACTCATCCAAGCGGTTGCTTCGATAAGATCAACTCCAGTGGGCGGATAGATCAGAGCCAGCCCCTCGGGGGACGCATCGGCTGGACGCGTGAACTGATCCTGGTTCATCAGGATGAAATCCAGGGCCAGGCCCAACGGAGGAGATTGGAATTTGCCGTGAAAACCGATCCCACTGGGATGGGCCGACGACGTCCAAGTCCAGTAGTCGCACACCATTTGCTGCTTCCCCTCGCCATCCACCGACCAGATGGAAAGGTAATCCACCGCTGTTCCCACCGCGCTTCGGTATTCCACCCGTGCTAAACATGGGTCTGTGGCTTTCTTCAAGTCATCCCAGCCTAGAACCACTGCAAACTCAAGTGCCTTGTCCAATTCCATGTTGAATCTCCCTTTCGAACGGTTCACTTCGCCGGTATTGGCATCACCCCGAGCTGGAGAGGCCCGACTGGCAACAGTTCCAGGCGGTTTGTTTCGACCGAAGACGCGGTAGCAACGAGTTCCGTGATCCTATACTTCACGTCGCGTGAAACCATCGTGGATCGTCCGAGAATGCGGACCGTGGCCGCGGCCTCCGTGCCTGTTTGTAGCCACATTCCCCCGACGTCGCTATAAGTAAAGGTAACGCTGACGTCCCGCACCCACCAGGACGGGCTCTTGGCGAACTCGCCCTCAAACCGGCGAGGCAGGTAGCTGTCCGCGTCCACCCATATATCCCCACGGAGAAGATGTTGTTCTTTGCGCCGGGGAAGCAACTCCAGCACATAACAGCGCTTGCCACTCACGTCTGCCTCGCGCAGAAAGCGAAAACCGTAATTGTCCGCTGACAAGTCTGTTGCAAGGTGATCCTTCTCGACCTCCGCCTCACCCGCCAACATGCGGCGAACCAGGACTGCTCCCACTCCGCTCCCGCTCGCCTCTTCAATGCGATATTTCTTCGAGTCCGGAGGAAGGAAGGCCACGTCGGCAACCACCTCGGACTTCGCTTTGCTTACGTCATTGCCAAACAGCTTGTAGTTCCGCGTAACGATGTAAGGCCGCAGGTGGACGCGGTTCTCAGCCCGCGCCTGCGCCATGCGTGTGAGGATGGTTTCCGCCGTTGGGACCGAGTTTGCGGTCTGAGGCGATGCGGATACCATTCCGGTGACGAAATAGAGAAGAAGCAACCACCCGGCCTGCCCGGGCACGGAATAGTATCCTCCTCCCACTTGGCGAGTTTTGAAACGCGAGTTTTGCTGCAAAGCTGCACCCCCGCGATCGACCGCTGGGTCTCAAGGGCGAAACAAATCTAACCAGAACTACGGCGTAGGCCGGCGCACCCCCATTAACCGCAAACAACAGGGCTAATTTTCGCCGGCCTCCCCGATCGAGCCTGCTCCGCCGCCTTAAGAAAAAGATCTGCGACCGGTTATCAGGTTCCAAACCAATACGATCACCGCGCACACGAGCAATAGATGGATGAGGCCCCCACCCACGTGAAAGCCAAAGCCCAACAACCACAACACCAAAAGAACCGCGAAGATTGTCCAAAGCATGTTTTCCCTCCCCCCTAACACCCGTCTCCAGGTTGGTTCCGGATGGGAGTTCGAGGCACCCTTGTTATAACTTGGGGTAATTCGTGTGTCAGCCCCGTACTGCTCACCCGGATGGTCACAATTGCTCAAAGCCTTGGAGAAGGATTCCTGTGGCGACCCTCGCGATCAGGGTGGTGGTGAACACCCTTAAGGAGGGCCGCTCCCGGGATTGCCATTTTGAGACGGCAACAATCAAGGTTTCGGGGGGCCGCCTCAAGCGCTTCCACCCGGCCCGCCCACCCAGCGCAAGTTTTATTCACTCGGGACTAAGCCGAACATCGAAGCAAGTTTGGAGGGGGCCGACTGGTGGGCAGGGCTTTCGCCCCGCGGTTCGCTGCGCCTTTCCGATGAAGGGGCAGAGATTTCGCCCTGAGGGGGCCGGCAGTGCGTCGTCACCAGGTGTTCGAACTCCGCCGGCGAAAGGGATTTATCGAGGCGATCCTCGACGCCAAGTTGCAGGGCCGCGACACAGCAGTTCATCTCCAGGCAATGCGTCAGCACCACCTCCGCCGTGTGGCCGCTGCGCGCCAAAGCAAGCTCCACCAGGCCGCGCGCGTCAATGGTCGGGCTCACGACGATGAAGGCGAAAGGCTCCTGGTCCAGGCATTCCTCCGCCTCCCGGTAGGTCATAAAAGCTCGGACCGAGTAACCCAGGCCCTCGAGCAGCATGTTGAAATGCTTCAAGTCGTGTTCATCCTCATCCACCAGCAGGACCCTTCCGCGGGGATGCAAATCCTGTGTTGGACAGAGATGTGGCTTGCCATTACCTGGCGTCATCTGATGTCTCCTCGTTGGCCAATTTTAGTGAACTACTGTTTCTTCCCGGCGCCGCGGCCGGTGTTTCGCTGTAAGACCAAACAAGGTAATACGTTAACAAGTCCGATTTGGCGCGGCTGTTCAGAAACGCACATCTGGGTGTTCAAAACTGAACATCACGTCCAACTGAAAGGGGAAGCTACACGGTGAGGTCGGTCGAATTCACGGAGGGTTCCTCAATTTGAGCCTGGGGGGTTCTTACCGGAAGCGGTTACGTTCCAGATATACAGAAAGGTGGCGTCGCTGGCCGTAGCAACTGTGCGCCGGGCTTTCCGCGTTGCACGATTCAGGGCCGACCGCACCTTCTCCTTGCTTTCCACCAATTCTGCCAGGGGCACTTTGATAGCAGAGCCGTCATCCAGCTTGTCGAGATCGCTAAGGATGGTGGCTACGATCTGCTGGTGTTTGCCCTTTCTTCCTTGCGGGACGCTCGATTGCGCCATAGTTTTGAAATGAGCGGCAGCTTTGTCGGTCTGAAGCTTCATACCCGCCTCCGCGAGTTCTTATCGTTAAAGAATCGTAGCGCTATCCTATCTCACCGTGACTAAAACTGCAAGTAAACAATCGCACTGCTAACGTAGCAGGACATGGCCCCCGCAAAGGGCGCGAATTGCTAATCCGAAGCACAGGGGTGTAAATCGTTAATTCATTAGCTAAAAGACAGTAAAAGATTTCGAAAAGAGTTAACCCGTATCGATTGCGGCCTGTTAGGCTTTAGGTGACAGAAAGGATAAATGCCCATGACCAAACCCAAAGACCCTAAGACCTACTTCGAGAAAGTTCCTCTCGAGATCGTCAAAAAGATCGCCGAGGAAGACATTGCGGACGACAGAGAAAGCGGAGCCGACGTGCCCGCCGAAACTCCCGTAAAAAAGCGTTCAGCGTTTTCGCGCTTCAAGCCAGTCAGGGTGAGTGCCCTGTAACATCCACTTCACGGCATGAGGGGGGACTGAAAGTGAATCAACCTTTAGACAGGCTCATGAAACATTACAAGCGAGGCTTACACATTCGCGCCCGTGCCACGTTCGCGAGACGCACGGATAAGAAGTTGTTGTGACGCAAAAAGAATAGAGAGGTTGTAATGACGCTACAGACACAGAAGACCACAGTTAAAGTTGACAAGGCCAACGGCAAAGACAAGCCCGTAGCTGCGACAGCCACCCAAGTGACACAAACCGTCGATTGGACAGCGTTCCTCGCAGGAATCGCGCGCGGAAAAACCGTTTTAGAATTCAGCACAGACCGCACGATCTTTGTGCAGGGAGACCCTTCGGATTCCGTGTGGTATATCCAGCACGGCAAGGTGAAACTCGCGGTGACCTCCCAGCAGGGCAAGGAAGCGATCGTTAGCGTTCTGGGCGACAACGAGTTCTTTGGCGAGGGATGCCTGGCCGGCCAGCCCTTGCGCATCGCCACCGCGACCGCGGTGAGCGATTGCACTCTTTACCGGATTGAAAAGACGCTGATGGTGCGAATGCTCCACGAGCAGCACGGCATATCGGAATTGTTTATCACCCATCTGCTTTCCCGTAACACCCGGATTGAAGAGGATCTCGTGGACCAGCTATTCAATTCCAGTGAGAAACGCCTGGCGCGGATTCTCTTGCTGCTGGCAAACTTCGGCAAGGAAAGCAGGACCGAAACGGTCCACCCCGGAATCAACCAGGAGCACTTGGCGCAAATGGTCGGCACCACGCGATCGCGGGTCAGCCATTTCATGAACAAGTTCCGAACGCTGGGCTTCATCGATTACGCGGGCAACGGCGCGTTGACAGTGAACAGCGGCCTCTTGAGTATCGTGCTGCACGACTAAGGCGCATCCCCCTCGTCTCTCACCGGCGGGGAACGCCCTTGATCGATGGGGGCGACTTCCCATCCGCGTCGGCGAAACGGCATGTGTTCGCGAAAGCCTGCGCAGCGGGCGTCATCCTGGAGCCCACGGTCACATCCGTGGGTTCATCGGGAATCATCCGCTAAGCCCAGGCAGGGTCGACGTCAGCGTGATGGCCCGCGCTGGATGCCGATCGCGCCGGCACCGTGTCCCATTCCACCCCTCCGCCTGTAGGATCGCTCCTATTATCTGCGCTGAGCATTATTGACCTCTTACGTGAGCCGTAATGAACTGACACCCATGCGTGCGCACGGTATAACCAGTGTACCTCAAGGATCCAGTGAGAGGCAGAAGTGAAATGAATTTGGAGGCGACACTTATGAAATACAATCGAGTCATCAGCACAGCAGTGATGTTTTTACTGCTCGGAACCACTCTTTCCGCATTTGCGCAGAAGGAGGAGGAGCAAAAGGGCGGTGGTAAAGAACAATCGCCGAAATCCGAGCCACGACACACGCAGAAAGCGGCTCCCCAACACGCACAGAAATCAGAGCCACAACGAGCGCAGAAGGCACAGCCAGAGCGTGCGGAGAAAGCAGCGCCACAGCACACACAGAAATCCGAGCCGCAACGCGCCGAGAAAGCGGCACCACAGCGCGCGGAGAGGCCACAGCCGCAACGCGCACAAGCGCAACAGCCCGCCCGGCAGCAGACGCAGACGGTGGCCAGCAACCGCGGCGGCGGGGGGCAATATGGCCGCATTTCTAACGCCAATTACACCTCCCATTTCGGGCATGATCACTCGTTCCACATGGGCCATCCGGAGATGAGGGGTGGGTATAACCGCTTCCAGTATGGCGGCTATTCGTTTGGTTACAATCAAGGTTGGCCGAATGGCTGGGGCTATAACGACAACTTCTATGTCGAGTACATCGATGGCGGCTATTTTCTGTGCGACCTGAGATTCCCCGGCGTCCAGATTACCCTCAACATGTTCTGACGCTTCAACCAGCGCACCTTCGGGGAAGGATTCAGCCGGCACGGGCCGGGTGCATCGCCCCGAGGGGGAAGCCGGATGATCCCCTCGACTGAGCTATTTTGACCAGACGCGCGAAACACCCTGGGATATAAGTAGGGTGTATCTCCCAGCCTGCGGTTGATACGACCAAACTCGTGGAAACAGAATCTAAAATTCGAAAAATCGCATTTCTCGGCGATTACTTGCCGCGTAAGTGTGGCATTGCCACCTTTACTTCCGACCTTCTCACTTCGGTGGCGGCGGAGTACCCACAAAGCCAATGCTTCGCTGTGCCGGTTAATGATGTCGAGCAAGGGTACGAGTATCCCAGCGTCGTGCGTTTCGAAATCGAAGAGCAGGATCTTGCCTCCTACCAGCGTGCGGCGGACTTCCTCAATATCAGCAACGTGGACATCGTCTGCGTTCAGCACGAGTTTGGGATCTACGGCGGGCCCGCCGGCCGCCATCTGCTGGCGCTGGTTCGCGAGCTAAAAATGCCCGTGGTTACGACGTTCCACACCCTCTTGCGCGAGCCCAACGACACCCAGCGGCGCGTGATGCAGGAATTGATTGCGCATTCGACCCGGCTCGTCACCATGACCGAACGCGGGCGCCAGATGTTGCAGGATATCTACCGTGCGCCCTGTCCAAAGATCGACCTCATCCCGCACGGCATTCCCGACATCCCGTTTGTGGATCCAAATTATTACAAGGACCAGTTCGGCGTGGAGGGAAGGACGGTGTTGCTCACCTTCGGGCTGCTTTCGCCCAACAAGGGAATTGAGAATGTCCTGAACGCGCTGCCGCAGATTCTGGCCGAGTTCCCAGACGTGGTTTACATCGTTCTGGGCGCGACGCACCCCCATGAGTTGGCGGAGCGTGGGGAGGCCTATCGTCTTAGTCTGGAAATCCTGGCCAAGAAAAACAAGGTCGAGAAGAGCGTCATTTTCTACAACCGGTTCGTCGAGCTCGAGGAGTTGAAGGAATTCATTGGCGCGGCGGACCTCTACGTCACGCCCTACCTCAACGAGGCGCAGATCACATCGGGCACGCTGGCTTACACCTTTGGCGCGGGCAAGGCCGTGGTTTCAACTCCTTATTGGCATGCCACGGAGTTGCTGGCGGAGGACCGCGGTGTTTTGGTGCCCTTTGGGGACTCGAGCGCGATTGGCCGCGAAGTGTGCGGCTTGCTGCGCGATCCCAACCGCCGCAACGCCATCCGCAAGAACGCTTATAAGCTGGGCCGCGATATGGTGTGGAGCAACGTCGCGCGCCTCTACATGCACAGTTTCGAGCAAGCGCGGCTTCAGGGCGCCACGTTGTCGCGAAAGCTGTTCGCGACGAAGACTCTCGATCAGCAGCCGCGGGAGTTGCCGGAAATAAGATTGGACCATCTTTGCCGGATGACCGATTCTACCGGCATTTTCCAACATGCCATTCTCACCGTACCGAATTTCTCGGAAGGATACTGCACAGACGACAACGCTCGCGCCTTCATTCTTTCGGCGCTGCTCGACGAGTTGAAGGAAGAACCGGCACGCGTGCACACGCTTTCAGCCACATACGCCGCCTTCTTGAATTACGCCTTCGACGATAAAACGAAACGGTTCCATAATTTCCTGAGTTTCGATCGCCGTTGGCTGGATGAACAGGGGTCGGAGGATTGCCACGCCCGCGCGCTTTGGGCGCTAGGCGTAGGCGTAGGCCGCTCCCCCAGTCGCAGTTTTCAGATCATGGCCGGCCAACTCTTCGCGCGGGCATTACCGGTGGTGGCGGAATTCACCTCGCCGCGCGCGTGGGCTTTTTGCCTCATGGGCATCCACGAATACCTTCGTCGTCTGAGCGGCGACCGCTTGGTCAGCCAAATTCGCGAGGAGCTGCGGGCGCGACTAATGGATATTTTCGACCGGGCTTCCCATCCGGATTGGCCCTGGTTTGAAGAAGAATTGAATTACGACAATGCCAAGCTGGCGCATGCCCTGATTCTCAGCGGACGGGTTAACGGCTATCAAAAGGCGTTTGATCGAGGGTTGCAGGCTTTGCGCTGGCTGGTGGAGGTGCAAACCTCCGAGAATGGGCATTTTCGGCCCATCGGCAGCAATGGATTTTATCATCGCGGCGGCACGCGCTCGAACTTTGACCAGCAGCCGATCGAAGCTTATGCCATGGTGTCGGCCTGTCTTGAGGCCTACCGCGCAACCTCCGACACCTGGTGGTACGAACAGGCCCATCGCGCGTTCGATTGGTTCATGGGTTGGAACGACCTCGGCCTGGAAGTTCATTCCGTCAATACCGGCGGCTGCCACGACGCTTTGCACGTGGATCGAGTCAATATGAATCAGGGAGCCGAATCGACGCTGGCCTTCCTGCTTTCGCTGGCCGAAATGCAGCTCATGCAAAACACGGTCACCGTATTTAATGAGCCCGCATCGTAGTCCCGGCCCGCCTATGAAAACCATCAACATCAAGCGTACGACAATCACTTTGAACCCCGACTCAAAGCGGGTTCTGCTGCGGCCGTTTCATTTCATGACCGGCCAGCGCGCCAGCGAGATTTGCGCCCATGTCATGGCCCTTTCCGAAGAGGCAGCCGATCGCCTGCTGGGGCAGCTATGGAATGAATTCGGAGGGCGTCACAAAAATATCCGGGAGTTTTACCGGCGCCGATTCGACGAGGCGCGCCCCTATTTGTTGAGCGACCACACGCTCTCCCTAGAAAAGTCTCTGTTGATCGGCGGGTATTTTACCCACGAGTATTCATTTGAAGCGGCGGCTTTATTCAATCCCTCCATCGTACCCCACCCGGACCAGTCGAATGTGGCGGTCGGGACGCAGCGTTTTGTCCTGAGCCTTCGCGCCACGGGCGAAGGGCATATTTCCTCTTTAGCCTTCCGCAGCGGTACCGTGGACTCCCAGGGAAACGTGGCGATCGACGCGCCCACCCGTTACAGCCTGGGGGGGGCGCTCGTGCCTGACGCCGCAATCGAAAAGTGTTTGTTCGAGCGGAAACTCCGCGAACTTGACTTGATCGGCGCCTTCAGCCGCGAGGTGCTGAAACTCCTGGGGGAACCGTTTACGCTGGAACAATTGCGCACCAGTATCAACCGGGTAGCAAAAGAACTCCGGGCGCATGACCTTGAAACCGATAGAGTGGCCAAGAAAACTCTGGCCCTGGCGCGATCGTGTTTTGAAGTTCAATTCGATGCGGACTCCTGCCTTTCCGAGCGTGTACTGTTTCCCTACACTGCGGCGCAGAGCCACGGCATCGAGGATGCCCGGTTCGTTCTCTTTCAAGACGACGATGGCAGGCGGACGTATTACGCCACTTTTACTGCTTATGACGGCAAAGACATCCAGCCTCAGTTTCTTGAAACATCTGATTTCCTTCACTTCAAATTCGCCACGCTGAACGGCGCGGCCGTGCAGAACAAAGGCATGGCGCTATTTCCAAGGAAGATTAAGGGTCTTTACGCGATGCTCGGCCGCCAGGATTTTGAGAACATCTACCTGATGTTTTCCGACCATCTTCATTTCTGGCGAATCAAGGACCGGCTTCTCGGTCCCAAATTCCCCTGGGAGTTCATCCAGATGGGCAATTGCGGTTCTCCTATTGAAACCGACCGGGGCTGGCTGGTGCTCACCCACGGAGTGGGCCCGATGCGGAAATATTGCATTGGCGCAGTTCTGCTTGATCGTGATGATCCGGCTAAGGTCGTCGGCCGCCTGCGCGATCCGCTGATCGCGCCCAACGCGGATGAACGCGAAGGCTATGTCCCCAACGTGGTTTACTCCTGCGGAAGCCTCCTGCACGCCGGGCAACTGATTATTCCTTACGGGACGTCCGACCACGCCACAACCTTTGCCACCGTGCCTCTTGACGAAGTTTTGGCCGCGATGGAATAGCGCTTTCCCCGCTGGGTTCCGCGTCGGTGCGGCAATCACTCAAGCAATGGGAGAGCGAGCCTCACCCGACAAGGTCCGCCCCTGATGCGGTTGAGCCCCGGCGACGCTCGGCAAAAGTCAGTAGGCAAGTCGAGCCCCGCGCCGTATGAATTCTCCGCCCGCCAGTAAACACCACGGCTTTCCACGTCGGCTTTCTTGGACGGTAGCCACTGTTCGCATCACGGTGAAAGGGTTACAGAAGCAGTCTTGCGAGCACGAGAGCAGATTGCGGGGATGGAGGTGAGCAATTTGGTACAGACAATAAGCCGCCGTTGACCTCCAATGCTTGTGGGTGAGTATGCCGCCCAGAAGCTAAGCAGGGTGCAGGCGCCTTCCTCTCACAAGGGGGGCGGCCATCAGACCCGCCTACCGAGCACGCACGCTCAGCGCATAAATCTATGTCCACCAAAGCGAGGTTTTTGAATGAAATCCACAGATGCCGTGCAGTCCAGCGCAAGAAACCCACGCGCTTATTTCAGCGTATTACCGCTCATCCTCATGTTGGGGATTTGGCCGATCCCCCAGTCCAAGATCGTCATGAATAGTTCGCAATCTGTGCCTGCCGCCAAAGGAGTAATTCATGCTTCTCACGACAACAATAACAACACTAAGTTGGAGATGAGCGTTCACTACCTCGCGCAGCCTGGCGCCCTGACGCCATCGGCCTCAGCTTACGTGGTCTGGCTCCAACCGGACAATGACACTCCCCAAAACAAAGGAGAATTGAAGATCGGCAAGGATCGAAACGGCAGCCTTACCATCCTGACCCCGCTCAAGCGGTTTGCCATCTACGTAACCCCGGAACCGTCAGCGCAAGCCACTGCGCCTACCGGTGAGCATGTCCTCTCCGCGAATGTCTCGCAAGAATGACTTCGACCCGGTAGCGAACAAGCCCGGACCTGTAGGGTAGGTCGACAGATCCTGCTTTATGGGCGTATCGGTGATGTAACATAACTCGAATCGGCCCCTCCTACAGGCTGTGAAATGGTGGAAGGGATTGCAGATGCATCGCCGCGTCCCAGGGCCAGGATTACCGGTGTCGTTTATTTGCTTTACTTTCTGATGGCAGTCTCCGCCGACGTCTTCGTTGGCCGGGGCCGGCTTCCTGTATACGAGGCCGTGAACCTGATCGCGTACGGGTTTTACCTCGCTGTGACGCTCCTGTTCTATTACATGCTTAAGCCGGTGAACAGCGGCGTCTCTTTGTTTGCGGCGTTTTTCAGCCTTGTGGTATGCGCCACCGATGTTCTTGGCCTCTTTAATCTCGCTCCCTACAAAATCAACTCCCTGGTATTTTTCGGGCCCTACTGTCTCCTGATCGGCTACCTCATTTTCAGGTCGACCTTCCTGCCGCGAATTCGGGGCGTGCTGATGGCGTGTGCAGGTTCCGGTTGGCTGATTTTTCTGTCACCTCTCGCAAACCGTCTATCGACCCACCTTAAGGTCCTCGGCCTCCTCGCGGAAGCGTCGCTGATGCTATGGCTCCTGGTGATGGGCATAAATGTTCAGCGATGGAAGGAACAGGCCAGTGCAGCGGTCGAGTGACTAACCTCGCGAACTAGTCCACATGCCTCATTGGCCTACCCGAAGATGTAACCCTCCCAGTCCCGAAAAGGGTTTCAAGGAAATAAATTCTGCCTTGTCGCCGGGCGTTTACCGATATCTGTCGACATCCCAAACCACAAGTTAAGCCGGATTCGGAATGAAAAACGCCCTCTTACACCCGAAGTGACCCTTCCATCTCCCGATTCGAACTCCCCGCGCTCCCGTGACGGGTTCGGCCCTTCGTAAACCCGCCTGAGCGGTATTGACCATCCGCGTGAGCCATGCGGAACAGACACGCAATTCATCCCAAGGTATAAACATAGTGTCTTACACGAAAAGCCGGATTCCATTGGGACGCGGATGGCGAGTTGTTTTTTCGATCCGACCCAAAAGCGACGGGGCAGAATCGAACGCCCCACGAAAGTTTCGAGGTAAATCCAATGATGAAGTTGTATCGATTTAAAGCAGTAGCCATGGTTTTCTGCTTGAGCCTGGTGGCTCTAGCGGCTCTACCCAGTGCCAAGGCAGACGATTGGAACAAGAAAACCACTGTGACCTTTAGCGCGCCGGTCGAAGTCCCGGGCGTGGGCGCTCAGATCCTGCCTGCCGGTACCTACGTGTTTAAGCTCCTTGATTCCCCCTCCGACCGCCACATCGTCCAGATCTTCAACCAAGCCGAAGATCATGTGTACACCACCATTCTCGCCATCCCCGATTACCGTATGCGGGCGACAGGCAAGACTGTCATGACCTTTAAGGAAAGAGCCGAAGGACAGCCGGAAGCTCTCCGGTCGTGGTTCTATCCCGGACGCGAATGGGGCGACGAATTTGTCTACCCCAAATCCAGGGCTGTGGAACTGTCGAAGATCGTCAATGAGCCTGTTCTCGCAACGCCGGTTGAACTGCCTGCGCCCGTCGAGACTTTGGCAACAGCGCCGATCATCGCCGTTAAACCTACGGGCGAAGAAGTCGCCGTAGCCGAAGTGGTTCAGGCTCCGCCGGCAGAAACAGCCGCCGCCGAGCCGGCCGTCGCCGCGACCGCCCCAGCAGAGGCCCTGCCACAGACCGCCAGCCATGTGCCGCTTGTGGGATTGATTGGCTTACTGTCAATGGGCGCGTTTGCGGGTCTTCTGTTCCTTTCGAAACGAATTGTTTGAGCCTTGGAAGTGGATCGCCCTGCGTAAATTATTGACGCGGGGGACTGTGTGCTGCGAAATCCAGTGACGAACTGGTTTTGTAGCGCGGGCGTCCGGCCCGCTGTGGCGTGGGCATCTTGCCCGCGCTCGGCGGGAGCGGGACGCTCCCGCCCTCACGGTCGGACTTCTGGAAGACCGCCCTCCTCCCAACTGGTGTAATTGAGTGGAAGGCGATGATCTACTCGGATTGAGGATGTAATGTTGTTCGTCACGTTCGAGTATGCCGCTTGCCTCCTCGTGGCATTGATAAGTGGAACGTTTCTGTTTACGCTGAGTGCTATGTGCGTCATCCTTTGGGAAGCAGGAGGTATGACGTGGCGATGGTGGCGAGAACTCGCATCACGCCCAGGTAGGCTGATGGGAAAGTGGACTGCTGAACCTCGCGAACCTTAATCATGTTGGCGTTGGCCTTGCGGGAGGTACGGTTCGTTGCGAGTCGCGAATTCATCCAACACGGCAGTATGTACCCCGGTGGAACAAGCCACCTCGAACCACTGCCTGGCCGCACTGGTTTTATTGCTTGCTCTGCCCAGTGTGGCTATCCTGCAAGAAGCTTCGATCTCCGGGCTTGACCTGGTGGACCCCTATAAGATCAGCGTAAACGTTTCGAGCGTCGTCTTGCACGCAACCGTGGAGAACCATAAAGGCGTTGCGGTTTCGGGCCTCGGCAAGGACGACTTTCAGGTCTACGAGGACGGAGCGCTGCAGCAGCTTGATTATTTTAGCCACGAAGACATTCCGGTGACGGTGGGCTTGCTTCTGGACAATAGTGGCAGCATGGCAGCCAAACGAACTGAAGTGATTGCCGCCGCGTTGGCGTTTGCCCGGTTGAGCAATCCCCGGGACGAGATGTTTGTCGTCAATTTCAACGAGCACGTTACGTTCGGCCTGCCGGCCGGCACGCCTTTTACGGACGATACGCAGCAATTGAAGGCCGCCCTGTCAAAATTCAAGACGCGCGGCGAGACAGCGCTTTACGACGCCCTGGCGGCAGCGATTGAGCACCTGAAGAAGGGAAGCAGGGACAAAAAGGTCCTTATTGTCGTGAGCGACGGGGGCGACAACGCCAGCAAATACAGCTTGCGTCAGGTTCTGGACATGGCGGGAAAGTCCGACGCCATCATCTATACCATAGGAATCTATACAGACGAAGATCCCGACAAGAAGCCCGACGCGCTCCGAAGGCTGTCCCACGCTACTGGAGGCACTGCCCTGTTCCCGGGAGCCTTGGCCGATGTCGTCCCGCTCTGCGAGCGCATCGCGCACGATATCCGCGAACAGTACACTTTGGCTTATGCGCCCGTGAACAGAAAGCAAGACGGGACCTATCGGGTCATCCAAGTGAAGGCGAAAGCGCCGGGGCATGGAAGCATGTCCGTGCGCACGCGTGCCGGATACTACGCCCCCGAAGCCCCTCCCGCCAACGCTCCCGTTGCCGGCAGGTCAGGTACGCAACCATGATGTTCAAAATCAAACGACAGCCGA
The DNA here is from genome assembly GCA_963808085.1 of uncultured Acidobacteriota bacterium. Classification (GTDB taxonomy): domain Bacteria; phylum Acidobacteriota; class Terriglobia; order UBA7540; family UBA7540; genus Bog-366. The sequence continues at coordinate 332,980 of CAWEFC010000033.1, read as the reverse complement.
CGCGGCAGGCGTTGTTTCTCCGTTGGGGCCTCTTCGTCTTTCTTGCCGTGGGCGTTCTGGCGCTCGGCTATTGCGCCGTCGTCCTGACCGACAAGTGGGCCTTTCAGGCCTACCAAACCTGGAGATTTGAGCGCGCCCTCAAGACTGCTCCGACGTCTCCCAGTGGCATTTCACAACCTAGTTCACCTGCTATTCCAATCCAGGGCGAAGCGGACCACGGGAGCGCCTTGAGTTTTGGCATCGATGGCCTCGCGGGCTCACCGCTGGGGCGAATCGAGATCAGTTCCATCGGCCTTGGGGCAATGATCATGGAAGGTGTCGACGGAAAGACCTTGCGCCACGCGGTCGGGCACATCCCCGGCACATCTCTGCCAGGTTCCTCCGGCAACGTAGGACTGGCGGCCCACCGGGACACTTTTTTTCGCGGACTGCGCAATATTCACAAAGATGATGAAATTACCTTGACGACACTACATGGATCCTACCGCTATCGCGTGGACTTGACCCAGATCGTCGGGCCCACGGACATCAAGGTGCTGGCTGCTACGGCGGACGACTTTCTCACGCTGGTAACCTGTTACCCCTTCTATTTCGTCGGCCCTGCCCCCCAAAGATTCGTCGTCCGCGCTCGCAGGATTTCGAAATGAGGGCAGATTGCATCCGCTTCTCCAGGCCCTGCGCTAGGACTGCGGTCGGGGCAGATGAGAGCGCCCTACGGTCCTGCCATGCCAGCCGAGCACGATTCCACTGCGCAGCCCCGAACTTGCGCCGCTGAATTCAATCCTCCAATAGCTCGGCATCACCAAGCAGACTCACAAGAAACTCGAAGCCATGCTCCATGGCAGGAATCTCGATCTCACAATCGGTCCGCACTGCGCTTCTTAGCACTGAGCGCTGGGTTCGCGAGTCGCCTTACTCGGCGGAAAACCTCTCGATGAAGAGTGGTGCGCTAGCTTCGCAGCACGGACGGACGCTTGGGCCCTTCCCCGGTCGTTCTTCGGCGCCGCCCTTGACCTAAAAATGCGTAAGCGATCCGGGCAGGTCGGGATGACATATCCAGCGAACCCGGGGCCGGTCCGAACATAGCGCACTGGGATTCCGAGGCAGGGGTTTGGGTGGCGGAAAGCGACAACATCCCCGGCCTGATGGCGGAAGCCGCATCAATGAATGCCTTGGTGGAGAAGGTCCGGGTATTCGTGAAGGAGCTTTCTGAATTAAACGGCGGGCTGGAACCGGGGCGAAAGGTGGTTGACGTTCTGGTTCGCGCCCATCATGAGGAAACCGCTTCTGTACCTGTCGGGTCTTGATGGTAAGCTACACGCCGAAAGTGAAGGAAGTCGTATGCGCCCACGGATGACATTACGACCGACCCGGACGTGGCGCCCCCGAGATTTGGTACAGCCCAATTACTCAACGACACTTCCCGGTAGCCCACAAGATTCTACCCCGCCATACGGCCAACGGCGTTTTGAAGCAGGCCGGCATCCCGAAGCAATTCTGAGTTTCTAACTGCAATCGAACCGCAACGTAGAATGCCTCACCGTTGCGCGACGTTGCACCAGGACGCGCCGGAGGAAAAAGAGGCAGCCTGGAGGTGGAGTGGGCCGCACCGCAGTGGACCGTAGTTGCACCAATTTAGGGCACGGGAATTTGGTTACCAATTTGGAGCACAACTCGATCAAAAATGGTAGTAATTTATACCACTTGGAGAAAGGGCATGACCATCACGGCAAGGGCATGAATAGCGGCTGATCTCACTATGTCGTAATCCGTCGCAATGCTCCTATTTACAGTTTGCAACCATGGGGTCGGGAGTTCGATCCTCCCCAGGTCCACCAACCAACATTCTGATTCCAAATAACTTCAATATGTCTTGCACGATCGATTTGACACATGGTGTGCAACCATGGGGTCGGAATTCGTTCGCTAAGGATAACCTCCGTCGAACCAATCAGATCGCGCTTGACCACGCCCATCCGCGCCGTACTTCGGGTATTTCTGTGCCCTTTTCTTGACCTTGGCCTGCAACACGCTTGGACCAAGGATCTGCATCGAATGTGCCCAATATGAGTGGAGAGAAGGCGGAGTATAGTAGTTCAGTTTAGAGGAACTGGTCTTGGCGCCAAGACTGAGGGCTGCTTCCGCACACTCGGCACAATTCGTGCCTCCGGGCGAACAGAGCTACGGCAGTGCCAGCGCTTAGAAGGAGATCCTCGGCGACCAAATACGTATGGTCACGCCTAGGATGGATGGCTCGTCGCAAAATCCTCATCGACTCGCTGCGGTCAGTGCCGCAGGACGCATTGACATATTACGAAACGGCGGTGGCCCTCCGCCCGACCCTGGTGGACGCGCATATCGCCTCGGGAAAAGCGCTGACGAGTTTGGGCCAGCCGGACGAGGCGCTCAAACATTTGTTGCAAGCCATCGCGCTCGACCCTCAAAACGAGGTTGCCCATTACCGCTTGGCACAGGCCTATCAAAAGCTGGGCCGCGCGCAAGACGCCGAGCGCGAGAGGGCACTCTTCCGCAAAATGCGTGACTCGCACGCGCCCGTCCGCACTTTGTACGAACAAATCCAGCAGACGCCGGTGGGTCGGCAGACCGTTGACTCGAGCGAATCGAAGTGGAACCGGTGCCAACGCCGTTGCCAGCAACGCGGGGGTTTCTTGGGAGGATTCATTGCATGAACGTCGCGCCGCTTTGCTAAAGCAGATTTCGCAACTTGTTTTTGGTCTTAGTATTCTCTATTGCCTTTGTTGCCTGCGCGCCTGCACCTGCAAGTGCACAACGACGTGGCGTTGGAACCTCTCCAGATGTTCGATCTCGCCCAAGCACCAGGGCATGGGGCTCTTTACCAGGTCACACTGGCAGTCGCGAGCCGCGACCTCGACTTTCTCGAAGGTATGATGCGTGCATATTTGGATGGCGCGGCCGAGCCCCGCATGCTCTCCTGCGGCACGGAGGATTACTTCCTGGGAACTTACTACTTCAACCGCGGCCTCTACCATCTACCTCTGGCAGGACTGACACACAAGGAGGAACCCAAGAACGGTCCCAGCCGATTTTCGGCCTATCGTTTCCATGACGAGGACCCGGTCATTTTTCAGAACGGGTTTCGCCTGGCTTGGCGTAACGGTGAGGAGAAGAACGGGAGGCCCAACGCGCCGCCGCACAAGAGCCAGGTCACGAGCTATGTCTGGCTTTACGAATGGTGAGCCGCCTCCGGCCTCGCCGAGTTACAGTATTTCCAATCGTTGGTGAGGAAGTCGAGTCCCGTATGCCAGGAACGGGATTCCGATGCGATGGCGAGCTCTCATTTGCAAGTCGAAAGGTTTCATATAAATGTCGGGACCACGGATCCATCTGGCGATTGATAATTGTTTTGCTTCGAAACGCTGGTCGCGCCAAGCGGACTGGGCAAGGATCGTGAAGGAACTGGGAATCCAGTATGTCGAGGCCAGCGCCGTGGGAGGATGGAGATACTTACCGGTGGCTCGAAGAACTGGGCTCTTACTCGCCCGTCATCCATCTGCAACAGACCGATGGATCGTCGTCGCCCCATCGCCCGTTCACGGAGGAAAATAATCGGAGGGGAATCATCGACGGCGAGAACGTCCTGCAAGCGATCGCCACCGCATACTCCGCGGAACCTGAACCGGGAATGCCCCCGCGATGCGAGGAAATATACCTGACGCTCGAGATTTTTGCAGGAACCGCGGACTTGCCCGTCGATATTATCAGTGGATTAGCCGATTCAGTGGAGTATTGGAGGAGATTTATTCCAACGGACGGATTGACGGCCCAGGGGTTGCTAGACAGAAATCACTTCGGTCAAGACGCGCAGGCTGAATGCGATTAACAGTTCGCGTGTCGGCCCTCCCCCTAAATGCCATTTTCGCGCTGGTTGGTTTGGTGCTTCGCCTTCTCGGTTTGACCGCATGTCTCCGAGAGTTCGTCCTGCCCCGACAAACGATGGCCTAATGGCTAAGGCGTAGTTGCGTGCTGTGACTGCGGTCTTTGGGAACCTATTTTTGCCACGAATGCACCGTTAATCCATTCTGGCGTGGGTCATGATTCGAGGAAATAGATCCTTTCTTGTAGTGATCGGTGCCTGCCGGACCGTCGGAAGCTATGTTGGGTGGATACTTCGCCAGATTAGGAACGAAAAACGGTAGGTGTACTGGCCCGGTGGTTAGCTTTCGTTCTTGAGTTCGAGCGAGAGGACGTGAACCCGACCCGATGCATCGCCGGCAGCGATGACGCGACGAGCAGCCCCGACCGCACATGACAGCACCGCGACGTAAGCTGTAAAGATGGCCGAGAGTTCTACCACCAGCGTGGCGGGACGACGGCGGGTATGCTATTGATTTTGCAGTCGGTCAGGATTTTGGCGAAACAGGCGGTTGGTATATACTTAGCTGGGCTTTGCTTGACATATTATTTCGCATAAAAGTTTGGCCGTATCTGCCGGGAAAACTATCTTGCGTCGAATAAGGATAGTCACAGCTTCTTCGATTCTCTTGGTTGCCGCGCTGATGTCGACATGGGCCCTCCGTCATAGAATGGCGCACGGCCAGGTGGATTTCAGCCGCGATATCCAACCCATCCTGAATCAGAATTGCGTCCACTGTCACGGAGGGGTCCGGCAGAAAAATGGCGTCTCATTCATATTCCGCGAAGAGGCCCTCGGCGTTGGCAAGTCCGGCCGGCGCACCATAGTGCCAGGCAAGCCCAACGCCTCAGAGCTGATGGCGCGGTTAACCTCCGCTGATCCTGAAGCGCGCATGCCCTATCACGCGCCGCCGCTCTCGCCGGAACAGATTTCGCTGTTTCGCCAATGGATTAAGGAGGGAGCCAAGTGGACGGATCATTGGGCCTTTGTGGCGCCCGTGCCGCAGCCCTTGCCTGCGGTGAAGCGTGTGGATTGGGTACGCCAGCCGCTCGACAGGTTTATTCTCGCGCGCCTGGAAAAAGAGGCGATCGAGCCCTCGGCGGAGGCCGACAAGGCGACGCTGTTGCGCCGGGTATCTTTCGACCTCACTGGGCTACCGCCCACTGCGGAAGAGCAGGCGGCGTTTCTCGCTGATCCCGCTCCCGATGCCTATGAGAAACAGGTAGCGCGATTGCTGAACTCCCCGCGCTACGGCGAGCGCTGGGCCTCGATGTGGCTGGATTTGGCGCGCTACGCGGATACCATGGGTTACGAAAAGGATCAAGCGCGCCCAGGGGTGTGGCCGTACCGCGACTGGGTCATTGACGCCTTCAATCGTAACCTCCCCTACGATCAGTTCGTAATCAAACAATTGGCGGGCGATTTGCTTCCCAACGCGACCCTTGAGGACCGGATCGCCACATCCTTCCACCGCCAGACTCCCAATAACGAGGAAGGCGGCACGGATGACGAAGAATTCCGCCTGGTCGCGGTGATGGACCGTGTGGCCACAACCTGGTCGGTACTGAATGGCCTCACCATGAATTGCGTGCAGTGCCACTCGCATCCTTACGATCCCATTCGGCACACCGACTATTACAAATCTCTGGCCTTCTTCAATACGCAGGACGATGCCGACCTCAACGACGATTCACCGAATTTGACCGTTCCGATCGACAAGGCTCGCTATTCGCAAGCAGAGCAAATCCAAAGCGAAATCGCCAAGCTGCTGCATGCGGTGGAGAACTCGGACCGCCAAGTGGCCGACAACGCGCACTGGAAACAACTGCCGATCCAGAACGCCGAGGCCAATGAACTGTCGGCACTCGAACCGCTGCTTCCGGATCTAAAACAGAAGCTGGCGAAAGCACAACAAGATTATAAGAAGATGCCGGGGAAGGAAAAGGCCGGGGATATCGACGATCTGCGCGAAGCCATTGCCGAGACACAATCCAGACTCGCGCACGCCAGGGCCGCTGGCCCGGCTAAAACATTCCGCATTCAAAATGGAGAGGCGCTGACGAATTCGACCGCGCCACCGCAGTTTTTTTATGAGTTGACGGCAAATGCCGACCTTCCTCTGCTCACGGCGATTCGCATCGAGGTGCCGCCAATCGATGCGGATAAAGCCCGCCATACGCCGGAAGACGGCTTTATTGTAGACAAGGTTGAAGTTTCCGTCATGCAGCCCGGCGGCAAGCAAAGCCCAGTTCCGTTCCGATATTTTGTTCAGGATTCGGAAACAAATCTGGCATCTGCCGTATCGGCCGCGAACGATTCGAAGGATAAGGCAAAGGGCACAGACCCAGTCCCCAGCGCATTCTCGGCCCTTCCCAAACTTTTTCGCACACGCTGGATTGTGGGAGTTCCCTCCGCGCCATTGGCAATAGCGCCCGGCAGCCGCATCAAAGTTGCCCTCAAGCAGACGCGGGAAATTGACGACAAGCCTGCTCTGATTCAGCGGGTAAGACTCTCGGCAAGCGGGGACCCGAGCTGGACGGCATTGGCTCAGGATCCCGTCCGCGATCAGAGCATCGCGCGTCTTAAGCAGCTCGAGAGCGAGTTGGCAGCAATTCCCAGCGTGCAGCTTCCCGTGATGGTGGAAGAGCGCCCGTATGAGCAAAGGGCTACGCGGGAATTCGAGCGAGGTAATTTTCTGACCAAGGTCGGTCCGGACCTCGCGCCCGATGTGCCTGCGATTTTCCCCAGTCTGCCTGCTGGCGCCCCGCGGGACCGGCTGACCCTGGCCAAGTGGTTTTTCATGCCGGGACAACCCCTCACCGCGCGGGTTGCCGTCAACCGCTACTGGGAGGAACTCTTTGGGACGGGCATCGTCGAAACCTTGGAGAATTTCGGCAGCGTGGGCGAGCCGCCAAGTCACCCGGAACTTCTCGATTGGCTCGCACTCCATTTCCAAAACGACCTCCACTGGGATACCAAAGCGCTGCTGCGCGAAATGGTGACCAGCGCCACCTACCGGCAGAGCGCGGCCGCAACCGCTGCGCTTACGGCGAAAGATCCTCGCAATCGACTTTTGGCTCACGGTCCGCAGCAACGGCTTACCGCCGAGATGGTGCGCGATCAAGCGCTGGTGGCCAGCGGCCTTTTGAGTACCGCCATGGGGGGACCGCCGGTGATGCCGCCGCAGCCTGCCGGCATTTGGAATTCGGTGTATAACGACTCCCAGTGGAGAGATGCGACGGGTCCCAATCGCTATCGCCGTGCCGTGTATACCTACATCAAGCGCACCAGCGGCTACCCAAGCTTCTTGATGTTTGACGCCTCGGATCGCGATACCAGCCTTCCCAGGCGCATTCCCACCAATACTCCTTTGCAGGCGCTGGTAACGCTGAACGACCCGGTGTATCAGGAAGCCGCGGAGGCGCTGGCGCGGCGTGTGGTGAAGGAGACAAAGACATCGGAAGAGGGTTCTAGCGCCGATGTCTTCGATGCCCGGCTTGCGTATGAAACCCGCTTGGTATTGTCACGCGATCCCACAGCACGCGAAATGTCGGTGCTCCGAGCGTTCTATCAGCAAGCCCTTGCAACACCCCAGCGGCCGGCTTTTATGAATGTCAGTTTGAACGTACCCGGCAAATCGTTGGGCAAGGAAGGTTCAGGCAGAGAACTGGATGCGCTGACCGCTGTGGGCAGCGTTCTGTTTAATCTCGATGCCGCTCTTACCAGGTGATGATTATGTCAGATTCCAAAATCCGTAATGATGGCTCTCCGAACGATGAGCTGTCCAATAGCGCATGCAATGCAGAAATGCATACGGAAGAGAAGCTCGCACTGCTGCAAGCGCAAACGCGCCGGCACTTTCTGCGCAATTTGACTGCGGGCGTGGGCACAATGTTTCTGGGCAGCCTGGCAGCGCAGGGCGCCGGCCCGGTAGGAACCACGGGGCTGGCCAGTGACGGCACGCCGCGCCTCGATTTCACGCGAGATCCCACTCAACCACTCGCAGTCTTGCCGCCGCAATTTGCCGCCCGCGCGAAGCGCATCATCTATTTGCACATGGCCGGGGCTCCCAGCCAATTGGAGCTTTTTGAGTACAAACCTGAATTGACGAAGCTTGATGGGCAGGATTGCCCCGCATCCTTCTTGGCAGGCAAGCGGTTTGCCTTCATCAGCGGCATACCCAAGCTGCTGGGCTCGCAGTATCCCTTCCATCAGGCGGGCGCGAGCGGCCATTGGATGTCGGACCGCTTTCCCAATCTGGAAAAGCACATCGACGACCTTTGCATCATCAAATCCATGCGCACGGATCAGTTCAACCATGCGCCCGCGCAACTGCTGGTGCAGACCGGCAACGCCCGTCTCGGCTATCCCTCGCTGGGCTCGTGGGTGATCTACGGCTTGGGCACGGAAAATCAGAATCTTCCCGGTTTCATTGTGCTGATATCGGGGGGCAAGTCGCCGGATGGCGGCAAGCAATTGTGGGGCTCCGGGTTCCTGCCCAGCGTTTATCAGGGCGTCCAATGCCGCTCCCACGGCGAGCCGGTGCTCTACCTGCAAAACCCGCAGGGTGTAAGCCGCCCACTGCGCCGCAGAATGCTGGACGCGATTGACGAAATCAACCAGCAAACCTATTCCGAGTTCGGCAACCCTGAAACCATCACCCGAATTTCCCAATACGAGATGGCGTTTCGCATGCAAATGGACGCCACCGACGCCTTGGACATCCACCAGGAGCCGGCCGCCGTGCTCGCGAGTTACGGCTCAAAACCTGGCGAAGCCAGTTTCGCCAACAATTGCCTGGTGGCCCGCCGACTGGCCGAGCGTGGCGTGCGCTTCATTCAGCTCTACCATTGGGGTTGGGACTCTCACGGCTCAAATGCCAATGAGGCGCTGAACATCGGCTTCGCCAACCGCTGCCGCGAAACAGATCAACCCATTGCGGCGCTTCTGACCGATCTCAAGGAACGCGGGATGTTAGAAGATACGCTCGTCGTCTGGGGCGGTGAATTCGGACGCACCTCCATGCGCGAAAATCGCAACGGCCAGGTCATGAAGTTTGTCGGCCGCGATCACAATCCCGGCGCCTTCACAATATGGATGGCCGGCGGTGGGATTAAGCCTGGCACATCTCACGGCGAGACCGATGCGATGGGTTATGAGATCGTAAAGGATCCGGTGGACATTCGCGATCTGCACGCAACGATGCTCTATGTGCTGGGCTTTGATCATCATCGGCTCACCTACTCCTTCCAGGGCCTCGATCAAAAGGTAACCAGCGTAAAACCCGCGCGAGTGGTGGCAGAGGTTCTGGCATGACAACGGCCGCGCGTGGGTGTTTCTACCGCTCGAGGGGCCGCCTGCCAACATGACATTTTCCGTTCGCCAATTGTCCGCCCGAACGCGCCTGGGTCTTCTCGCGCTCGCGCCAATCCTGTTGCTCTTTGCCCTGATCGTGTTTCTACCCCCCGACGGGGTGGAGCGCGCGCAGTGGGCGCAGTTTATTGGGCGATTTCACCCGCTGACCGTCCACTTTCCGATCGCGCTCATCCTGCTGGTGCCGTTATTGGAATTGACCGGAAGGATGCGGCGCTTTCCGGATGCGCGCGGAGCGGTCGATTTCGTATTGGCCCTGGCAACCCTGAGCGCCATTGTGGCGGCGACGCTCGGATGGTGCCTGGCACGAAACGGAGGTTATTCCGGCCCGCTTGTCACCCAGCATATGTGGGGTGGAGTGTCCGTCGCGGCCCTTTGCTGGCTCTGTTGGATGCTGCGCGGGCGGTTCCCCGGCCAGCGTTGGGATTTCATTTACGCCTTGGGCCTTGTGGTCGCTGTCGGTCTGGTGCCGTGGGCGGGTTATCGCGGCGGCCAGTTGTCCCTGGGTAAAAATCACCTCACGGAATTCATGCCGGGGGCACTGCGCTCCCTGCTGGGCGTATCGGATCGAGAAGGCAACCCTTCCAGGTCGTCGATGGGCGGGCCGGGTACCTTTTATGGCGCCCAGGTACAACCGCTTTTCACCAGTCACTGCATCTCCTGCCATGGCGAGGACAAACACAAAGCGAATTTGCGGCTGGTGCACTATGACGCCTTGATGCGCGGCGGCAAGCACGGTGCCGTGATCAAGCCGGGAGATGCCAAGAGCAGCGAACTGTTCCGCCGCATCACGCTGCCGCACGACAATGATGATTTCATGCCCAAGGAAGGAAAGAGGCCCTTGTCGGCAGACGAGGTGAAGCTGATTGAATTGTGGATTACTGCCGGGGCCTCAGGCACGCAGCCGGTCGATGCTATCAAGGGTGCGCCCACAAATGCCGCACCCGTAGCTGCCGAGGTGAGCTTCCCGGAGCTTGATGTTGCTGCCGTGGAGAAAGTCCGCGCTCCCCTCGCCCCAGCAGTTGCACAGCTACAGAAGCGCTTCCCTGACGTCTTGGAGTACGAGTCCCGGGGATCCGCCGACCTTGTGGTTAACGTCTCGCTTATGGGCGCAAGGTTTGGGGACGCGGATGTGGCCACGCTCCAACCCATCAGCGAAAAGATTGTCGTAGCTGACTTCTCCGGTACCGGTGTGACGGACCGCGCGGCAGGTTCGATCGCCGCGATGAAACGCCTGCGTGTATTGCGGCTCATGCATACAAAAATCACGGATGCTACCCTGCAAGCGCTCGGCGGCCTGGATCAGTTGGAATCCCTGAATGTATTCGGCACGGAGGTTACTCCCGCCGCCCTGGGCGTAGTAGGTCGCTTGCCAAAGTTACAACACCTTTATGTGGGAGAAACGAAAATCCCGGTTAAAGTTCCTGTACCGGAAGCGCTGGCCGGTAAACTTACATTTTGATTATTGCCGCGTAGCTCCTAATAAGACCCGAGCGGTCGTCGACGAGTATTCCCCCCAACGAGGCGTGCCTGGATTCGGAGGATGAACCATGTCTAGCTCGCGGGAAGATTGACGCCCATAGATTCGTTAACATCCCCCTCCGCGAACTTGACAGACAGAAGATTTCTGCCGCCAGATCAGAAGGTCATGAGGTAACGATCAATTTCCCACTCGCTGACGTTCCGCTGATACTGGACCCATTCTTCGGTCTTCACTTGAATGTAGTAGGAGGTGAAGTCCGTTCCCAAGGCTTGCTGGAGGACTGTATCCTTCTCGAGATGATGGAGTGCTTCTCGCAAACTCATGGGCAGCAGATGAATCCCCCGCTCGGCGAGGTCGCTTTCGGGAACTTCGTACAAGTTGCTGGTGTTGGCAGGGCCGGGGTCCATTTTGTTCGCGATTCCGTCCAGACCTGCCGCAAGGAGGCCGGCAATCGCCAAGTAGGGATTGGCGGCGCCGTCGATGGCGCGATTTTCGATCCGTCCGGGCCCGGGGAGCCGGATCATCTGGGTGCGATTGGAAGGGCCATACGTGATGTAGACCGGCGCCCAGGTGGCTCCAGAACGCGGCCTGCCGGGAACCAGGCGTTTGTAACTATTCACCAGGGGCGAGGTGATCGCGCATAGGCTTGGAGCGTGATGAAGGACACCGGCCATAAAGGCGCGGCCGAGGTGGGAAAGACCGTATTCGGCATTCTCATCGAGAAACAGATTCTTGCCGGTTTCCGCGTCCGCGAGGCTGAGATGAAAGTGCGCGCCGTTGCCGGTGAGATGCGAAAAAGGTTTGGGCATAAAGGTGGCGAGCAGGCCGTGCTGCTCGGCGATGGTGCGCACCATCCACTTGAAGAAAGTGTGCCGGTCGGCGCTGGGCAGGGCGTCCGAGTAAACCCAATTGATTTCGAATTGGCAGTTGGCGTCTTCGTGGTCGCTGGCATAAGGGTCCCAGCCCATCTCCTGCATGTAGTGGAGGAGGGTGGTCATGATATCGAGGTTGCGGTAGAGAGCGCGCAGGTCATAGCAAGGCTTTCCCGCCGTATCAAGAGGATCCCACGGAAGGTAGCGGCCGTGGTCATCCTTCTTCAAGAGCATGAATTCGGCTTCAATGCCGACGTGGAGAATGTAACCCTTCTGCCTGAGCGATTCGAGGCTGTAAGAAAGAATGGTGCGCGGACAGTAGGGCCACGGCTTTCCATTCACGTGGAGATTGCCGGGCACCCAGGCAACGTTCTTGCGCCACGGCAGGATGGTGAGTGATTTGAAGTCGGGAATGCTCACGACATCGGCATCCTGCGGGCCCTGATTCAGGTCGCCGGCGGCAAAGCCTGCGAAACCCGCGCCTTCACGCTCCATCTCCTCGCGGTGGGTAGCGGGGACAACTTTGGCCTTGGGGGCTCCCGTCAATTCGACGAAGGAACAGAGGAAGAACTCAATGTCTTTTTCCGATAATAGCGAACCCTTGGGAATGTCCATTTACTCCTCCTTTTCGTCTACGAAGAAACCGCGGCAGCAGCCTTTTCTCCCACCAGTTGTCCGGTGGCGAATCGACCCGGGGAAAAAGGCTCGATGAGCTTGGGAGTTTTGCCGGTGGCGATCAGTTCCGCGGTGCATTTTCCTGCGATCGGAGCCGCTTTGAACCCGTACGTTCCCCATCCCACATCCATGTAGAAGTTCTTCACTTCCTGCGCCGCGCCGATAATCGGAGCGTAATCCGGGGTCATGTCGCAGACTCCGGCCCATTGGCGCAGCACTCGCAGCCCGTGCAATTGCGGGAACAACTCCAGTGTGTACGTGGCCATCTGCTCGAGCGTCGGAAGCGTGCTCCGCATACTGTAGGACTGATAGGGATCAATCTCGGCGCCGATGACCAGTTCCCCTTTGTCCGTCTGGTTCACGTAAACATGCAGCGTGGCAGAAACTATCACCTTGTCGAGAAAGGGCTTTAGAGGCTCAGTAACACAGGCTTGGAGCGGGTGGCTAACCACTTGCAAAGGCACTCCCGCCATCTTCGCGATGGTCGAAGCCCATCCGGCCGTGGCATTCAATACCGCTCCGGCGGCAACTTCTCCGCGATCTGTAAGCACCGCTTGAACTTTGCCATCTTCCACACGCATCCCAGTGACGGTCGTGTAAGGGTGAATCTCAATCCCCATGCGGTCGCAGGCGCGCGCCAGGCCCCACACCACGGCGTCGTGCCGGATGATGCCCCCCGGCGGGTGATACAGCGCTGCCAAAATAGGGTAGCGCGCTCGGCCGCTGAGGTCCATGGAGGGCACCAGCCGGCGAATTTCCTCGGGATTGATCATCCGGCTGTCGATTCCTAGGGCTTGGTTGTTTTCTGCTCGAATGCGCAATCCAGTCACGGAGGAGTCGGTGTGCCCTAGCGTGAGGTGGCCACACTGGCTGAAGAGCAAATTCCATTCGAGCTCTTGCGAAAGGTTCTCATAAAGCTTCACGGAAGCGTCGTAGAAGAGAATCCCTTCCGGGGTTCGATAATTCGAGCGGATGATGGCGGTGTTCCGGCCGCTGCTGCCGATTCCCAGGTAGCCTTTATCCAGCAGCGCGATATTGCGAACGCCGTGCTGTGAGCCGAGGTAATAAGCCGTGGCGAGCCCGTGAACGCCCGCGCCTACAATCACCACGTCGTAGCGGGGTTTTAGTTCCCCCCACTGCCACATTCGCTCCTTTTTGAAGAGACTCAGCATATTAGTGACTACCGCTATCTCTCAGCCATCGGGGAGATCCCGACTCGGTTCAGCCCGCACCGCAATTCACGGAAAGAACTTGACCACAGAGGCACGGAGATCACAGAGGGGCAGAGCCGCAACCAGAGTGTGGCACGGCCATCCTGGCCGTGACCGGTTCACGGGCTGGAAGCCCGTGCCACGAGAATCGTCGCGGCCTGCGAAAAAGCTGGGGAATAGTCGTACAGAGGTCTTTTTCTTCGTGTCCTCCGTGCCTCTGTGGTGAACGTACTCTTTCAATCTATCTCCAGACGATGAAATGGCCTGGGCCTCACATCGCGCCAGCGCGGATCAACCCTGCATCAGTTTATGTGCCTCAAGCCCAAAAGGTGTGATCTCGAATTCGTTCCCAGCATGGAGTACCGATTCCCAAACACTCTCGCCGCACTCTCGTCCGACCAGTAAATGAAACGCCGGAAGCGCCGCCAGATCCTTCCGCAGAATAATGGCGTGAACGTGCGCCACGTTGGTCTGCGCACAGGTCAAATCGTCCCGCAGATTGCTCGAAAGATTTAGCGAGGTCAACTTATTCAAAACGTCACGGCTGCGAGGCCCGGCAAGCAACAACTGCGCATAAACCGAAGTCACTTCAGTCACATAAAAGGGCGGAGGCGAAGTAGGGTCCGGCCCAACCGTCTGGAATTGCTTCATGCGCTCTCGGACTGCGACGGCTGCCGGAGGTTCGCACGTCAGCAGGTATTGACGCTGTCCCAGCGGCCACAAGAACGCCTCGGGTCCCAGGGCGTGCGGCGTTCTTCAGGCGGCGACCTTGCAAGTCGAATTTCGACATCCAACTCACATCCGCCAAGCCAACGGACTGGCGTGTCCGAGCTGCCTCCTCCGCCGGGGCGACGAAGGACGAGGGAACTTTCCAGCCGTAATGCTCGACCATCTTGGCGCCACTTTCGCGATGTGTATGGTATAAAGCCGTTTGCTTAATATCAGTTCCCCTTACGTGCGCAGACGCGTGCCTTCGGGATCATAGAACGTCTGTTCGGTGATCCTGGCGCGCGCCAGTCGTCCCGCTACTCGCACATCGACTTCGACTCCCTCGTGCGCCTGCTCCGCCGGTACCCAGGCCAAACCTATTGCCTTCTTTTTGAGGGGAGAGAAACGGACGCTGGTCACTCTTCCGGCCAGTTGGCCGTTCACCATAATCGCCGCGCCATCCTCCGGCAAAACATCCTCGTTCATGATAAATCCCGCAAGCTTCTGGCGGGGTTGCTCGCCGGCAAGACGACTGAGCGCCGCGCGCCCGATAAAGTCTTCCTTGTCGAGCTTGGGCGCCCAAGCCATTCCCGCCTCATAGGGATTGGTCAAGGCATCGCTGTCAACACCCACGATCACATGGCGCTTTTCGAGGCGCAGCAAGCGTTGCGCTTCAATCCCAAAAGGTTTGATGTCGAATTTGCGTCCCGCATCGAGCAGGGCTTTCCACAGATCCGGGCCCGACTCGGCGGGAAAGTGGATTTCCCACCCTGTTTCTCCCACAAATCCGATCCGCATCAAAATGGCCTCGACACCGGCCACCTGCGCGGTGCGGCACGCCATGTAAGGGAAAGCCGTGGTGCTCAGGTCGCAATCCGTGAGCGGCGCGAGCACCTCACGAGCGTTCGGCCCCGCCAGATTTACCGCCGCGAGGCCCGAGGTGACGTTCGTGATGTAAACGTCCCAGCCCGTTCCTACCAGCCACCACTTCATCCACTGATTCACGAAGTCCAGATTTCCCGTCGTGGTGGTAACGAAGAAGTGGTCGTCTGCCAGCCGGGAAACCGTGCCATCGTCCAGCATGATTCCCGCTTCGTCGCAAAGGACCCCGTAATGCACGCGCCCCGGGCGCAGATCTGATAGCCGCCCCGCGTAAATCCTGTCGAGCAACTTCCCCACGTCCCGGCCTTTGAGATCGAGCTTGCCCAGCGTGCTCACGTCAATCAGTCCCACGCGCTCCCGAACCGCGCGATACTCTTCTTCCACGCAAGACTTTTCACTCGCGCCCTTTGGCGGCTGGTAGTAGCGTGGACGCTTCCACTCTCCCATGTCGAGCCACACCGCGCCCGACGCCTCGTGTTCATAGTGCATGGGAGTGCGGCGCGTGGGATGATGCCGCGCCCCGGCGAGCGCTCCCAGCGTGACTCCAGGGTTGGGCGGGCGCGAAGTGGTGACGCCCGTTTCACCCATCGTGCGGCTGGTCTGGCGGGCGCAAACTCCGATGGCGGGCAACTGGCACATCCTGCCCTGGCAAGGGCCCATCGTGGTGGTCGTATACCGTTTGAGCGTTTCAATATGGTCGAAGCCTTCGTCAATCGCATTCACCAGGTCCTGGGAACTCACGTCCGAGCACAGGCAGACGAACGCCCGCTTACTCGCAGGGTCGCGCTCCGGAGGCAGCGTCGCTGCGGCGGCGAGCGATTCTCCCGTCACCTCGCCCACCGCGCTGATGTTGGCGGGAAGATCGGTGGCAATAAAGGCGCCCTTCTTCGCGTCCCAGTGCAACCGCGCTCCGGCTTGATTCAGCAAACCGGCGTCGGGAATGCGATGGCCGCACATGACCACTAAATCACAGGCATATTGCCGGTCTCGTGTTTCGACGCCAGTAACGCACTGACTACCAAGGGCCTTGACCACCGCTTCCGGCGCTACGGTGGCGGCGACTTGAATTCCCGCCTCCCGCAAGTCCGCCACCACAACCGCTTCTCGCGGACTCCGCCCGATCACCACGGCTGCCTTGCCCGGCGCGATGCCGTGCAGGTGAATTAGGCGCTGAACGGCGGTCGAGAGCATGATCCCGACCAAATCATTGTTGGGAAAAAGCAGCGGAGATTCGTAGGCGCCCGTCGCCACCACTACTCGGCCGGCCCGGAGGTGAATCAACCGCTCGGCGTCCTTGGGATCTTTGCGAGGCCGCACAACGCCCAGCAAGTTGCCTTCGTAGAGGCCAAAACAGTAGCACCCTTGCAGCACCCGAATGTTGGGAAGCGCTCGGACGCGGGCGACGAGGTCGGCGGGCGAAGTGTCCGGGCTTTTTGAGTACCGCAGGTGGCCGCCCAGCGCCGGCTGGTCATCAATCAGCGTGACCTGCTCGCCCTGGGTCGCCAGCTCGATTGCGGATGTGATGCCCGCCGGACCCCCGCCGACAATCGCCACTTCCGTATGCCGGTAGCTGTGCTCGTAATTCCCACTGACATTATCGAGTGAAGGCGCCACGCCCAGACCTGCAACCTTCCGAACAAAGGGCTCGGCCGCATGCCACACGCGGGGATTGGTCATGGTCTTGTAATACCAACCGACCGGCATCAACCAATCGAAGCGCTGCACCACTGACAAAAAGTCATTTTCGAGCGACGGATAGGCGTTCTGGTGCGTGACTCTCATTCCAGCCACGATGCGCGTTGTGCAGGTGCGGACATTCGGAGTCCCATCCACATTCATCAGGCAATTGGGGCACTTTCCCGTAAGGCAAAGCAAACCGCGCGGGCGATGGTACTTGAAACTCCGCGAGAAGATGCGCTGCCCCGAGCGATAAAGCGCCGAGGCAATGGTGTCGCCGGCCGAGGCCGTGACCGGCTTTCCGTTGAATAGAAATGTCAGTATTTCCGAGGGTTCGCTCACGTTGATTCTTCAGGGAAAAAGGAATCCTGGACTTCGTTGGTCAAGGTGTTTCTGAGCGCTTGGAACCACTGGCGACAGCCCGAACGGTGGAACCACCACTCGCGTTGCACCCCCGCCTCGTTGACTTTGGTGTATGTGTAATGAGCCCAGTCTAAATCCGGCGCGCCGGGCGCGGGGCGTTGCTTAACCTCACCCCCAAACCGGAATTCATATACGCTGCGATTGCCGCACTGGGGACACCGCACTAGAAACGACACAACAGTTCTCCATGACCTAAACGCGCCAAAATGTCGCGTCGTCCGCTAGGGCGGAAAACGAGATTGTACATTTTGAGGCGAAGAATTCGTTTCCCAGCGCTCGAAAAGTGACCGAAAAGCTGTCGGATTCTGCAAAATCGAGGCTCGTTTGCGTTAAATCTCCAAAAGTTGTGTAAAAATGTCGCTTTATTTTCGGGCAAATGGTCATACTGCTGTTTGTTTTCATACACATTCCGGCTTCGAACGTTAAAAAAAGAATTCTTGTTTCTATCTCACCCCTTCAGCGCGTCGCCATCGGCCATCGTTGGCGAGGTCGACTCTGTGCCTAGACTCCCTCGACTTGCGCCGATTGCAAGCTAACAAAGCAGGGGTCAGGATGGGAGACTTGCGTAGCGACACTCAGCCACCTCCATTTCAACGCGACCATTGTATACTGCATCGATACCTCTGTCAAGAAAAATAAGCAAGAATTAGAGGCTACACAATGTCGCTGTGCGGCGGCGAGCGCACGGGACCGGGGCGGCGCTAGCGGCATGAGGATGGACCAGCCTCTACCCAAGTGGCGACGCAAACCCACCGCCCTTCCTGCCTCGACCTCGTCACCCTGCTGCGCCGGGAAATGGCCGACCACCCCGAGGACGCCCTCGGCTTCCAACTCACCCACCGCGCTCATACTCAGGCCGCCGACGCATGAAAATGTACAAACTCCAGTGCCGGGCTAAAGCCCGGCGCTAGTGCGCCTACGGGCGCACACGATCAGAGAGGTGGAAGTCCTCTTCGAGTCAACGTAACTCGTAATCGACTGCAACTGCGTCGTGGTGACACGGGGTGGAGAGCAGCAGGAGGTGAACGGCCAGTCCGTACGATTAGAAACTCGATTCGGCCGGCGTGGTGTGGCGAGTCTGCTAGCGAATGACGAAGCTCCGAGTTCCCGTTGAGCTCAGCCTCGTGGGGAAGCAATCTCGGTCGGGTCCACCGACAGGTAACGTGCCTTGGTGAGGCGGAGCACCCGCAGGTGGTTGGAGACAGAATGGCCGGAAGGTCGTGTGCGTGAAACAGGGAGACCTGCGCGTCGCCGAGACGGTGTTCATGCCCGAGGAGGGCCGAAGAGCCGGGCGAGCAGGAGTCAGAGCGTCCATAAGAGCGAAGAAGGGCCTGTAATGGGCCTGGAGCGAAGGGACGCAGGAAGGTGGATGAGTGAGGATGAACAGCAGCAGAGCAATGCTCCGCCCAGTGCCTACGGGCTGTGCCGGTGGAGTCCTCGGTTCGTCGTCGACGGAATCGAGTGTACTGGTCTGGACACGTGCTCATGGTGGTGACTCGCCTGTCGAGGCGGCCCTGCCGCTGGTCTCTTGCCGTGCTCTCAGCTACGACGGGTTGATCGTTCATCACTCCTCTTCGAGGTAAAACCACCGACTGGAAAGCCGGATGCGGGAGATCCGCCCGTCCGGTTTGGAGGCAGGGGGGACGGGTAACCGCTTCTCCCTATGCCTATCTTAAATCCTCGCCACCTTGCGGGTCCCCGCCAAGGGAATTCCGCAGATCGCCGAAGCTTCCAGCGTAAGCGCCGCCATATCCTCAGGCTCAAGATGGTGGATGTCCGACTTCCCACACGCCCGAGCCAACATTTGGATCTCCGCCGTCATCACCCGCAGCAGGTTGGCAACGCGCTCCGCCGCCTGATCGATATCCAGGCGCTCCATCAGTTTGGGGTCTTGCGTGGTGACGCCCACCGGGCACCGTCCTGTATGGCAGTGGTGGCAATACCCCGGTTCCGTGCCGAGGCTGGTGATAATCGTCCACATGCAAGGCCTTGTTGCAGTTCAAGGCAATCAGTGCGGCGGTGCCGATATAGACGGCGTCTGCGCCCAGTGCGATGGCCTTGGCCGCATCCGCACCGTCACGGATACCGCCCGCAATGATGAGTTGAATTTCCCCATATTGGCCGCAATCCTCCAGCGCCGCCCGCGCTTCGCACACCGCTGCCAGAGTCGGCAGGCCGGTGTGTTCCTGAAAGATCGCGGGCGATGCTCCCGTGCCGCCTTCCATGCCGTCCACGACAATGACGTCGGCCCCGGCCTTGGCCGCCAGCTTCACGTCATCAAAGACCCGACTGGCGCCCATCTTTACAAAGATCGGCACTTCCCAGTCCGTCGCCTCGCGCAACTCTTCGATTTTCACAATCATGTCGTCCGGCCCCAGGAAGTCCGGATGCCGCGCGGGGCTGCGCTGGTCCACCCCGACGGGAAGATCGCGCTGCCGGGCGATGGTTTCCGACACCTTCGAGCCCAACAGCAATCCACCCGAACCGGGTTTGGCGCCCTGACCCACGGTGAGTTCGATTGCGTCTGCCCTGCGCATATCGTGAATGTTGATCCCATAGCGCGACGGAAGCACTTCGTAAATCAGCGT
This sequence comes from uncultured Acidobacteriota bacterium, assembly GCA_963808085.1. Classification (GTDB taxonomy): domain Bacteria; phylum Acidobacteriota; class Terriglobia; order UBA7540; family UBA7540; genus Bog-366. The sequence goes on along the minus strand of CAWEFC010000033.1, from coordinate 313,193 downwards.
CTTGCTGTTTTCCCGCTCCGCCCCCAACATGCCGCCATCGCCGGTGGTATTGGAGGAACCCGCCGCCGACGCTCCCCGCGCCAGGGCCACCTTGGCATTGTAGGAAAGCGCCCCCCAGCTCATCCCGGTGATCATCACCGGAACGTCCAGCACGATGGGTTTGCGCGCATGGCGCTTTCCTAGCACCGTCTTGGTTGAACACTTTTCCCGATAGCCCTCCAGGGGAATCCGCGTCAGCGAGCAGGGAAGAAAGGTGAGGTCGTCGAAGGTCGCCCAAGTTCGTGGACGCAACGTGCCGTAGCCGCGCATTCGGTACAGTCCGGACTCCGCCTTCGCCTGAATGTCCTCGATGACCTCAGGCCGGAAGGTCCCGCTGGGCCGCAGCGTGTGATTTAAGATGTGAGGATCGTCAGGCATCCGTCAGAGAGCCTCCCGCCAGGTCTTCCAGTCGCGCTTGTCAAAATTCCACAGCTTTCTCCCGGCCGCTACCTTCTTGAACTCCCGCCCGGCCGGCAGACCCTTGCGCACCTCAGGATCGAGGAATTGATTTAGCAGCGACTCGATCGATTGGGCATCGTCTGGCGTGGTGGTTTCAACGACCGCGTCGGTGCCCAGATCGGCAATTTTGCCGCCTACATAGCAAACCGTCTCATACATGGAATCGGCAAAGGCTTCGCCCGCGTCGCCGCAGACGATGAGGGTTCCTTTCTGCGCCATAAACCCGGCCATGTATCCGCAATTGCCCGCCACGATCACAGTGCCGCCTTTCATGGAGATTCCGAGGCGCGCCGCGGCATCCCCATAAATCACGACAGTACCACCGCGAATGGCGGCAGCCGCCCCGTTTCCCGCGCTCCCGCGCACCACCACGCGGCCGTTCATCATGGATTCGGCGAGTCCCCAACCAGCACTGCCGGCGACTTCGAAGTTGGCGCCGTCTATCAGCCCGGCGCAATAATAGCCAACGCTTCCTTCCAATTGGACGGTGACCGGTTCGAGGATGGCGACCCCCAGGTTGTGACGGGCGCCGGGGTTCCGCACGAGAATCTGCTTATCGCCCTGTCGGATCTGTTGCTTGATCTCGGCGTTGACCTCCCGCGTGGTCCGGCCCTCGCAGTTTACCTGTCCCATACCCGAACCTCTCTGGCCTGCGCCTCGCGGACGTCGTAATCACCGGGCAAAGCCGCTCGAATGGCGATCTCCTCATTGGCGAGGGCAACGAAGCTACTCCGTCTCCGTCCAAAGCAGCGGTTTTAGAGCGAAGGGATCTTTCACGAAACCGAATTGCTTGGCGGTTGCCACCAGGCAACTGAAGGAACCGTCCAGTTCCCGCAGCATGGCTTCCAGGGCTTGTGCGAGCGTGCTCCCCTGACTGATCTGGTCGGCGAGATAAATGGCCACCACTTCCGAATCGTTTTCGGTGTAAAAGCGGACCTTGCGTTGTTCGTAGCAGCGGCGAAGTTGGTGATAATTGGTAATGTGGCCGTTGTGAACTATCGCCAGGTCGGGGAGTTGGTGGCTTCCAAAAGGCTGCGAATGGCTCAGGTCAACTTTGGACTCGGTGGAAAGGCGGGTGTGTCCAAGGCCGTGGGTGCCACTGAGCCGTGAAACGCCGTAGGTTTTCTCCAGGTTGGCGGGAGAGCCCACTTGCTTGATGATTTCGAGGCTTGTCCCCATACTGACGACTTCAATTTCTTTGCTGAGGGCTTCAATGCGCGCGGCGAGAGCCGGAAGGTCCTCCACCCCGCCGACAACTACGCGAGCGGAATTGCCGATATTCGAAAACTGGTAGCTACCGCCGTAATGCGAATCGAGAAACTGGGTGAGAGTCTGAATGAGACCGGAGCAGTCCTCTTCGTCACCGAGCTTGACCCGCAGGACCGCCCGGTGGTCGGCACTCGTGCCAAACAAGGCGACCCCGGCGGAGTCCGGCCCGCGGCAGCCCAGCCCCTCGAGCATGGCGATAAGAACCTGCCCGACGTTCGAGTTCCGGTTATCCCCGGATTTATCGAAAAATCCCGCTATTCCGCACATGTGATTTCCCTGAGAAGTTCTGTATACTAGCAGTATACGCAATTAGGTTCAAGTGGTTTTTGGGGAAGGCAATCAACCCATGGCGACACTTAGCAGCACGCGCGCTAAATCCAAGGCAGAACTTCTGGGGGAAGTGGAGAGAGTCTACCGGCAGCTCAAATCGTGGCTTGTCGAGGCGCGGTTGGCTCCCGGCGAAATACTCTCGGAGGTGGACCTCGCTTCGCGGTGCCGGACCAGCCGCACACCCGTTCGCGAGTCCTTCAGCCGATTAGCTCAGGATGGCTGGCTGAAGCGCATTCCCCACAAGGGATACCTCGTCGCACCTATTTCGATTCGCGACATCGTGGAGCTCTACGAATATCGGAAGGTTCTGGAGTGCTTTGCGGCAGAACGTGTCGCACATTCCGCCAGCGCCCAGGTGGTCGAGGAATTGGAAGGGATCGTTGCCGTCGAAAAACAATCCGATGCATTGCCTCTCGATATTCTAACCGCCAACGGCGCTTTCCACCTCCAGCTGGCGGAACTTTCGTCGAATGCGCGCCTCGCAAGTCAGGTATCGCTGGTGCTTTGTTACGTGAAGCGGCTTGACACCATTTGCACGCAGAGCGTCCCGGGCTGGATCGGACATCACGAAATCATTAGCGCCCTGCGCGCCCACAAGCCGGAGGAAGCGCGCGAAGCAATGGCACGGCACATCGACCTCTCCCGCGACAAAATGCTTCGGCTCTTTGGCGTCTGAACTCTCCCACAAGTTTACGAGTCCGCTTCGGAGGCAGCCACTTCCGCGCCGACCGATCCTTCCAATGCGTCCTTGCCGGGCTTGCGATCTTCGATGAGCCGCCGGTAGGCATGCAAGGGCAGGTAGAGGAAACAAATTCCGACTCCCCAGAAAAACAGCCAGTGCCTTCCCGGCCCGACGGTGATGTCGGAGGAATAGTAGCCGCCGTACGCCCACACGAAGAGAAACACCACTCCAATGCAGAGAGCGGCGTACCGCATGAATCCCGGCATACGCACGGGCCGCTTTAGGCCGGGGTATTTCTGCCGAGAGAGGAAATAACCAATCAGGGCCAAAGCGAGTGCGAGGAGATACCCCAGGTTCGAGAAAATGTAGATCTCCAAAGGGGAGCCGAGGAGTACGACGATGGTCCAAACCCCTGGCGGTCCACTCGTTACTGATGCCAGTTGAGAGGAGCCTGGAGCGCCTTAATAGCAGAGGCGCCCTCTTCTCCGGGAAGGGCGTTTTTCGGGCCGAATCGAGACGGATACCCACCCAGTATAGTTTTTGAGCAAGGTGTTCCACTCCCTATATGGCGCTCAACGTGTCGCTTCAAGTTTGCTAATGGCAATTTGTGCGAAATCAATGAACTCTCTGGTGAGGGAGGTATCTCCCACAATGACGCGATTGGCAAATTAGCCCTGGCAAAACAGAAAACCGCCCCCCGGTTCCCCGTCCCGGACCACCTCATTGTTGTTACCCAGGTTTTCCTCACGCAGACCTTGTAGAGCCGGTTTGACCTCCTTGGGATTGTCTTCGAGGGGAAGAATTTCCAAATCGTGTCACGTCGAATGATGTCTCCTGCCTCAGTTGGTTCTTTCAGGCAAGCGATCATCCGGCGATCCCAGGGTGAAGAAGAATGTGGCGCCTTTGTCGAGTTCAGCTTTGGCCCAGATGCGCCCTCCGTGCTTGTGAATGATGCGCTTGACCGTGGCCAGGCCGACGCCGGTCCCTTCAAAGTCCTCGCTTCGGTGCAACCGCTGAAACGCTCCGAAGAGTTTGTCCGCGTATTTCATGCTGAAACCCACGCCGTTGTCGCGGACGAAAACGGCGCGTTCGCCGTCGTGGTCAGTCACTCCCACTTCGATGACGGCGGGGTCACGCGGGCGAGTGAACTTGACGGCGTTGGCAAGCAAGTTGGCGAAAACCTGCCGCATGAGCCCGGGGTCGGCTTCAACGAAGGGCAAAGTGTCGACCCGCCACTCAATCATGCGATCCGGGTTCGAGCGCTCTAAATCTGCCCTGATCTCATCGACAAGGGAATTAAGCCCGGTCACCTCCACGCTCAGTTGCTTTCTGCCGACGCGGCCAAGGTTGAGCAGGTCATCAATCAACTGGGCCATTTGCTGAACCGAGGCTCGAATCGTAGTGACATATTCGCGAGCGTCGGGGGAAATTTCGGCGCCGAGAGTTTCCTCGAGGAGCCTGGAGAATCCATCCAAATGCCGAAGCGGCGCCCGCAGATCGTGGGAGACCGAGTAAGTGAAGGCTTCCAGTTCCGCGTTTGCCGCCTCGAGTTGGGCAGTGCGCTGCGCGACTCGCTGTTCCAGTTCATCGTTAAACTTGCGGATTTCGATTTCCGCCCGCTTGCGCTCCGTGATGTCGCGAATAATCGACCGGACGAACGCCGGCTTTCCATCCAGGAATTTGCAGGTCTGGCTTGCCTCGCCCAGGATTCTACTTCCGTCCTTGGTCAACAGCGTGATTTCCGATTTGGTTTCACCTTCGCCCTTGATCAGATCGTCGATTTGTTTGAACCAGGAATCCCGGCTGTCGGGATGGATCGTCTCGAGCACGCTGAGATTCTGTATTTCCTCGTCGGAGTAACCCAAGGCGTCTTTCCACGCCCGGTTGACATACAGGATTTTGCCCTCCGGCGTAAAGGTATGGATGAGGTCGTTGGCGTTTTCAAACAAGTCCCGAAATCTCTCCTCGCTTCCGCGCAGTTTCTCCTCGGCTCGGGTCCTCTCCGCCATCTCCCTCCTCAAGCCCGCGGTACGGTCTTCGACTTTTTTCTCCAACTCTTGCGCCAGTTTCGACAATTGCGCCTGCTTGGTCTGGAGTTCCTCATTCAGATGGACAGCATCCTCATAAGTCGAAATGAGCAAATCCAAAATCTGCTGCCGCTCCGAGGTGATGAAATACCTCTGCCCGATAAAGTAAATCTCCACCCCGAATTGGGTGCGCTCGGTTTTGCGAAACGCCCGATTGAGGAGGATCGATTTGATACGGTCGAGAAGGACCTTTTCGTCGTACGGCTTTCGAACAAAATTGTCAGCACCACATTCGAGGCCCATCAGAATATCGCGCGGGCTCGAGAGCGAGGTCATGAGGATCACCGGGAGGTCTTTCAGATTGTCCCGGGATTTGATCTCCTTGCAAAGGCTAAAGCCATCCATCTCTGGCATCACCACGTCGGTAATCAGAACAGTAGGCCTTTGATGATCGAGCATGGCAAGGGCCTGCTTGCCGTTGGCCGCTACGTTAACAACATAGCCTTCTCCCTCGAGCAAAAAGCGGAGCCTTGCCGCTTGTGTCGGGCTGTCCTCCACCGCCAGAATTTCGACGTCAGGGCTGGGTTCTTTAGTTTGATCGTTCATTGCGCCACCTCCCTCTTTTGCACCAGGACCGTGAGGGCTGCGGCGATGCGGCTTGGTGGCAGTATGTAGCTTGCCGCCCCCAGCCGGACAGCTTCGCCGGGCATGCCATAAACCACGGAGGTCTCTTCGTCCTGAGCAATGGTGACGGCGCCTTTCTCCTTCATCAAGCGCAATTCCTCCGCACCATCCTTTCCCATGCCGGTAAGTAGGACGCCCACGGCCTGGGCACCGTAGGCGGCAGCCACTGAGCGGAAGAGGCACGAAACCGAAGGCCGAAGGTTGTTTTCCGGCTCGTCGGCGGTCAATGAGATCTTTCCTGTTGCGCCGATCCGCATTTGGAGACCATCCGGGGCGAGGTAGACTCGTCCGGAAACCATCCGCTCGCCATGCGTGGCGATGCCCACGGGCAGCGCCGCCGCCCGGCCCAGCCAATCCACAAACCCTCGGAGAAAACCTGGCGCGATGTGCTGAACCACCACGATCGCGGCGGGGAAATCGCCGGGAAGGTCGGCAAGGATCGTTTGCAAGGCCAAAGGCCCGCCCGTCGAGGCGCCTATGGCGATGACCTTAACCTCCACCGGACTAGGTTTGAGTTCAACTTCGAGCGCGGGAGGATCGGCGGGCGCCACCGGGGCGCGGGCGACGCGCGCCCATCGGCGGATGACCTTTACTTCCGACATCAGTTTTACCGTACGAATCAGTTCCGCGGAGGATTGCTGAAACTCCGGATGACCTACGCCTGCCGGCTTTTGGACGAGGGCTAGCGCACCTGCCTCGAGAGCGCGAAAAGTATTTGTCACTTCCTTGGGCTCGAAGCTCCCACTGACGACTACGATAGGGGTAGGGTGGGTTTCCATAATCCGGCGCGCTGCATCCAGCCCATTCATTTTCGGCATGTGGACATCCATGGTGATGATGTCGGGCTTCAGGCGCTCCGCAGCTTCCAGCGCCGCCTCTCCGTCGCTCGCCGTTCCTACCACTCGGATCGCCGGGTCGGCACTCAGGATGTGGACCATCAACTCCAGAACCGAGGGGGAATCCTCGACGATAAGGACACTTATCATTTTTCGCTCCGAGGACGAATTCTTTTGGTAGCGCGGGCGTCTCGCCCGCTGGGGCGTGAACATCCCGCCCGCGCTCCGACGTGAGCGGGACGCTCCCGAGACAGCGGGCAAGATGCCCGCGCTACGGACATGATTGTCACCATAGTTGCTAACCTCAGAAGACGAGCCTCTGCACGACCTCGAGCAGATTGCTCTGTTCGAAGCTGCTCTTCACAATGTAGGCGTTGGCCCCCACATCAATTCCCCGTTCCCGATCCTCCCGGGATTCGAGCGCGGTCACCAACACCACCGGCACTTCCGCCAACCTTTTGTCGGTGCGAATCGCCGACGTGAGGCCGAAGCCGTTCATGCGCGGCATATCGACGTCCGACACCACGAGGTCGAACTCCTCCGCCCGTAGGGTTGTGAGCGCATCGACGCCATCCACCGCCGTTTTCACCGTGTAACCCGCCGATTCCAGAATGTTCTTCAGCAGGGTTCGGGTGGTGATGGAATCCTCGGCGATCAGAAGCCGCCTGCGCCTCTCCGGCGGAGGCGGCTCAATTCCCTCCGGAAGGGCGGGCAAGGTGGTGACATTGCGGGCGGATTGCATCAAATCGGAAACATTCAAGACGGGCACCACCTTACCCGTCCCCAGAACCGCCGCGCCGGTGATATTGCGCACGCGCGGCAGATTCTGGCCAAGGCTTTTCACCAGCACTTCCTGCTCATCGAGGATTTCGTCGACGACGAAAGCCATTCGCTGCTCGGCGTGAGTGAGGACGATGATGTAGACACAACTTCCTACCACGCCCGGAGCGTTCGTCCTGGGGAGCCCTAAAACGTCGCCAAGCCGGGCGAGCGAAACGACTTTGCCCTCATGTTCAATGTTTTCGCGATTCTCCACACTTTTGATTTGATTCGGTTTGAGCCGCAGGGTGTGCGCTACCTGTACCGAGGGGACGATCAGTACCTGCTCTTGGGATCGTACCAAAACCCCCCGGAAGGCCGCGAGAGTCAGCGGCAGAACCATCCTGAAGCTCGTCCCCACATCTGCCTGAGTCTCCACGGCGAGGGTCCCACCGAGTTTGTCCACCTTCTCTCTCACAATGGCGAGCCCCAGGCCGCGGCCGGAGAGATCGGTGACAATGGGGCTTGTGGTGATCCCGGACTGAAAGATGAGCGAGACTGTGGCGGCATCGTCCATTTGTGCCGCTTCATTTTGAGAAATCGCGCCGGCCTTCAGCCCCGAAGCTCGAACCTCCGGCAAGTTTATGCCCGCTCCGTCATCGGAAACAAGCATTTCTATTTTGCCACCATCCTTTTGGGAAATGGCAATGGTGACGATGCCTTGGGGCTTTTTCTTCCTGTGTTTCCGCTGCGGCGGTTTCTCGATTCCATGATCGACGCAGTTCCTGATCAAATGAACCAGTGGGTCCTTCATCTCCTCCAGTATCCGCCGGTCGACTTCAATCTCCCCGCCTCGAATGACCAGGTCCACATCTTTCCCGCTGTCCCGCGCCAAGTCGCGAACGAGCTTGGGGATCGACTCCAGGAAAGTCGCAAAGGGGAGCATCAAGGCCTTTCGGGTGTCCTCGAGCAGTCGATCGACCATGATGGAGAGGGTCCGGCGGTCTTGTTCGGCCGATTTCGCCAACACCGTCAGTCGGGACTGAAGGGCTTTCATTTCATGCTCGGTCGACTGGGCAAAGGCCGCCACCTTGGCAATTCCGGTGGCCGCTCCTGCCCGCCCATCCGGGTGGCTTCTGTTCCCATTGCCGTTGCCTTCTTTCTCCAGTTCCCGCAAGAACGTCCGCAGTTCCGGCCGAATCTTTGCCTGTTCCCTTTCCCAGGATGACAGTAAAGCGCGGGTTTCACGCAATTCCGCCACCCGCTGTCCCAAGGCAAGCTTCGCCGAGAGCAGCTCTTCCGCCTCGACCAAAATCGCGTTGAGTTTGGCCGTCGAAATCCGCACGGTCTCCGGCAAGGGGAGGATGTCCTTTTCAGGATGTGGAGGGACGGTGACCTCCGCCGAGGTTTGGGCCGGGCGAGTTTCCATCGCGGCTGGCGGCAATCCAGCTTCCACCGGCTGCACCTCCGGCTCCGAAACTTGTGGAGTCGTGGCAGGCATTTTCTCCGCTCTCGCCGAGGCAGACGTGGAGGAAAGCTCCCGCAGAGCTTCGGCCAAGTCCCGCGTCACCTGCGCCACGCGGGATCCTTGCGCGGTCCCGGCCTCCGCTCCGATGGCAGAAAGCAGGTCGCCGATGAGTGCCAGGGCGGCGTGGAGCCGGTCGTAAAACGGGAGGGAAAGACTAATCTCCCCGCGTTTCACTGCGGAAAATGCGCTCTCCAGTGATTGGCACACAGATTCGATCTCCAGGAGGTTGACGGCGCGGGCTGCGCCTTTCAGGCTGTGCGCTTCCCGAAACATCACTTCCACGAGCGGGGCTTGTTCGTTTGCCGCCAGTCCTTTCTCCAATTTCAGGACCCCCGCCGACAGGGCCCGAAGATGCTCGTCTGCCTCCACTCGAAAAGTCTCGCGTAGCCGTTTTAGGAATTCCTGTTGTTTCTTGTCCATGCTCCCTATCCGATTTAAACGGTGAACTGTTCCAGCAATCCTTGGAGCTTCTGGCCTAGGGCGTGCAGATTCTGGGCACTTACTTCCGCCTGTTTGGTGCTCGCGGCATTCTGATTGCTCGCCTGCTTGATGTTTTCCATCGCCAATGCTACCTGGTCCATTCCCACCAATTGCTGTTGCGCCGAGGCCGCGATCTGCAAGGCTGCTTGCGCCGCCTCGGTAATGCTCTCCGCCAACTTCTGCACGGAATCCCCCGCTTGCATCGACTGCTTCACCCCGTTCTCCACCGCTTTATTGCCCTGTTCCGTGGCCATCACCGCCGCGCTGGTGGCTTTTTGAATGTCACCTAAAATTCCCCGCACCTGCGCCGTCGCCTGCTTTGACTGCTCGGCCAGACTCTTCACCTCTTGCGCCACCACCGCGAACCCTCTCCCTTGCTCCCCCGCCTTGGCCGCCTCAATCGCCGCGTTCACCGCCAACAGGTTCGATTGGTCGGCAAGATCGTTGACCGTAGCGATGATTTCCCCAATCGCCTGCCCCTGCTCGCTCAACCGCACAATGCTCTCCGCCACGGACTCCATCTGCTCCCGAATCCGGTCCATGCCCTGAATCGTTTCTTCCGCTGACTTCTTCCCGGCTTGGGAAACTTGCGCGGTCTTCTGTGCCGTCTCCGACACATATTTCGCCTTCTGGCTCGAGACCTGCGCCGTTTGTTTGACTTCTTCCACCGTGGTTGTGGTCTCACTCACTGCTGACGCCGTCTCGGTGGCCCCGGTGGCAATCTGCGTCGTGGTGGCCAAAATCTCACTGGCGGAAGAACTCAGTACGTTCACCGATTCCTTCATCTCGCTCGTGATCCGGCGCAAACGGTCGGTCATGACGGCAAAAGCTTTGCCCAGCATATCCTTGTCCGAGCGGGGTTCCACGGTGACCCGCAAATCACCACCCGCAACCCTATCCGCGGCCTTGGCCAGTTCCCTTAAGGACTCGGCCATCCTGGCGAAGGTTCGGGTCACGACTCCCACTTCGTCCTGCCGGGCTTCGAGAGGCAAGCTAACCGCGAGATCGCCTTCGGCCATGGCTTCCGCCGCCCGCGAAACTCGCTGGAGCGGCAAGGCGATATTCCGGGTAACGACGAGGCTCGTTATGCCCAAAAGCACAAACGCGGCCAACGTTCCAAAAACGATCGTGTATCGGGTACTTTGCGCGCTCGCCTCCGATTCCTCACTCCGGCGTTGAAGAAGCTGCCTCTCCTCGCCTTCCATCTCCCCAATCAAATTCCGGATATCGTCCATCGTTTTCTTGCCTTGGTCGGTCAAGACCATCGCGACGGCCGCTTCGAGCCCCTTCTGCCTTCGCAAATCGATGGTTCCCTGCAGTTCCGAGAGCTTGGTGGCAATCAGCGGCGCCAAGGCATCAATCCTTCGCTGCTGGTTAGGATTGTCCGCGGTCAGTTTCTTGATCTCGGCGATCGCCGGCTGCACGCGGGGAACGGCGTCGTTATAAGGGGCCAAGTATCTTTCCGCTCCCGTCAGAACGAATCCGCGCTCCCCGGTTTCAGCATCTTGCATAATGGAAAACAGCCGTTCCAGGTTCACCATGACGTCGTCGGTGTGGACCACCCAGCGGGAATTGGTGATGAGAACGTTTGTGCTTCGGTACGCAGTCGCCCCGATTAGGATCAGTATAATCAATGCCAGGCCAAACCCCGCGCCAATTTTTGTACCCACAGACCATGAGACTCTCATTTCGATAATCTCCTTTCGCGGCGCCCTGAGTCGATGCCCTATTGAACGCGACTAAAGCCCTTGCCGCCAACCCGTTTGCCGTGCAGACAAGAGCTTCTTGGCGTCCAAAATCACCATGCTTTGCTGAGTAACGCCACGCAGAAAATCCTCCCGAATGCCCTGAAGCGTCGGCAGTGACGTCTGGATTTCACTCAGCGGTACGGACTTCAGCCCGAGGACGGCATCGGCAAGGACGCCGAGTTCCATACCGGGGGCGTGAACGATGATGGTTTTGTTGAAATCTGTCAGTCCTTCATCCGGAAGGCCAAATAGCTTCTTAATGTCGATGACCGACAGCACCTGGCCGCGAACGTTGGTGATGCCGAGAATGAAGGTTGGCGTCCCCGGCAATGGCGTCAGGTCTTTGAGCGGGTACACCTCGCGGACATAGTGCAACTCGATGCCATAGTGCTCATGGGCCAGCAGAAATTCCAGAACATCCAGGCTTTGCTCCGATGTGTGCTGTTGGGGTAATTCCGCAGCCAATGCTTCGGCTCGCGCATGAAGGATTTTCTTCTTTTCGTCACGCGTAAGCTGCCAGCCATGGGCGATGGTCTGCTCGATGGTTTCGAGACGGCGGTGAATCTCACCCCAATCGAGGGCGCGCGCGGGCTTTCTCAATGTTGGCGTGGGTTTCTCGCTCATACCGATTCCCTGGTTACCGATGGTCGATTGACCGCTGGGGGAGAAAAATCAACAATCACAATTCGCCAAGGGGCAACCGAAAATCGACCCTCAAGCGTTGGCAGTCGACAATGTCTCGATGATTTCCCGGAGCCTTCCTGCCGTGATGCCCTCGGATTCCGGCAGGATTTCCTCCTGGCGATACTCCTTCAGCGACGACAGTACGTTTTGAAAATGCTTGTCAGCCTCTCGGGACTTTCCCAACAAGCGATGTAGATTCCCTAAGGCAAAATGAGCCAGCACAAACCGGTGGTCGAGATAGATCGCCCGCTTGAGCGAATTCACCGCTTCGCCTGTGCCCCCCTGTTCCTGAAGAATCGTGGCGCGAAGGTAATGAAGGGCCGGATCGAGCCTTTCCGCCGCAATGGCCTTGTCACACCACTCGAGCGCTTGGGCAAGCAGGCCCTGGTTGGCGAGAATGCGGGCCTGAAGGGCCATGGCCTTGATGTCGGCGGGCTGTTCCGACAATAGGGCGGCGCCAGCCTCTGTCGCTTCGGCATAGCGGCCGTCCTCATACAGTGCGGAAGGGTCACTCGGCGGCGGTCGCGTCGGCTCTTCCCGCGCCGGAAACGCAACGTCGGGTGGGGTAATTTCCGAAGGTGCCGGGAATGTCATCTCCGGCGCGCTCGGCCGGGCCTCCAACGCGGAAATAGGTGGCAAAGGAGGTGAAGGCTCCTGATAACTTTTGACGGTTTGGAAATCGACTGCCCGAAGTGGTTGGCGGTCTTTTCGATAGAGTATCGCGCCGGGAAAATTCACGGTGGTAAATTGGGAATAGTGAAGGTGCGATGTCTCCGTGGCACTAACCACCAGCCAACTCCCATCGACGAGACAACGGTGAAACCTTCGAATCACTCGCTTGACCTGCTCAGAACCAAGGTACATCAGCACGTTGCGGCAGAAGATCAGGTCGAGTGCGTTGGTTTCGTTCAGCAGAGATGGATAGAGGTCCTCCACCAGGTTGAGGTAGGAGAAAGTCACCATCTTCCGAATGTCGGGCCTGATCTCGACACGGCTCTCATCGATTTTCTTGAAGTATGTCTGGCTAATTCCCGGCGGACAGTCCCGGAATGACCACGTCGTATAGGCCCCGGTGGAGGCCTTTTGCAAAGAGCGCGGGTTAATGTCGGTTCCCAGGATGGAAACATTCCACTCTTCGAGGTTGGAAATAACTCGGGCGACCAGGATCGCGAGGGAGAACGGTTCCTCTCCTGTTGCGCACCCGGCACTCCAAATCCTCAATCGGCGATCATCCGCGTGGGACCGGATAAGGTCGGGTAACACCTGCTCTTCCAAAGCCTGAAAGGTTTGTTTCTCGCGGAAGAAATATGTCTCGCCCACGGTAAGCTGGCTGGCCAAGGTCTCAATCTGATGTATTGTCGGAGAAGACGACAGGAGCCACTCGACGCAAGCCTCGGGGTCATTGAATCCGAACGCTTTCGCCGCAGCGCGGATTCCCCGTTCCAAGTCGACGGCGCGGTTGGGCGGAAAGTGCAGTCCCATCTTCGCTACCAGGAAATCGCTGAGGGAAGATAGCAGCGCTTTGGGAAGAGTTTCAGTCATGAGGCTTTATGGCCTCTGCCAACGCAGATTCTTCTTGCAAAGAAAGAAAGCGGTCGAGGTTATGGATCATCACGATTCCATCCGCGAGCTTCGCCACGCCTTCCACATATTCCAAGCCGGGGAGGATCTCACCCGAGGCAACTACGTCCGAGTCCCCGCGCTCAATGACCTCACCTACGGCGTCCACCACCAAAGCCACCGGGCGACGTGATGTGTGGGCGAAAATGAGCTGGTCGCGTGGATCGACCTCGCGCTCAGGCAGGTGAAACCCTTTGCGCACGTTGAAGACAGGCACAATTTTGCCTTTCAAATTAACAATGCCGAGGACGTTTTCAGGAATTCCAGGCAAAGGTGTGATCTCGACGGCCCGCTCGATTCTTTCCACCGCTTCGAGGTGAAGTGCAAACCGTAACTCGTCGAGCTTGAATATGATGAGCTGCTGTGCTCTATTTATCATCAAACCATCCCCTTCAAGCCGCTAATCAACCAAATTCACGGCCGGGATAAGATAGATTACAGCTATTAACGAAACCGCCATTAAATATACGACATTTTGTTTACTTCCTATAGAAAATAATTCCTAAATGGTGGATTCGGCTGTTGTCGACAGGCGATATGTTTTTTGGTTTGCTGCGGGACGAACCCGTGGCAGTAACGTTCACTTTGGTGGCGGGGCGGGTTCAGGCTTGTGGGTGGGGACTTTGCATGTGAGGCGTGAGGAAAAAGCCCGCTCCCCGGTGATCGGAAAGCGGGCTGTAGGGTTCGGAACGTGTTTTAGTCGTCGTCATCTTTGGTGGTGAGCGCCGCGCGGTTGAAGTCGCTCGCGGGGCGAACGGCCTTCTCGCCGGGGAACGGAACCATAAACCCAGTGGCCTCGTACCAGTTATAGTGCCTGACGGTCTCCGGGTCTTCGGAGTCGGGAGTGTGATATTTACCGGCGAAGATCTCGGCCTTCTTCTTGAGCCAACCATCTTGCAGCGCCAGGACGTTGGGGTCCTTGGTCGGGAGCTGCAATTTGGCGGTTGTGCCTTCATCCAGCGGGAGGACATTCTGCACGTGGCTCCAGGGCAGGAAGTTCGCTGCGGGCGGATTGTTGGTGAAGATTTCGTACATCGGCGAAGCCACAAGGTCATTCTGGTTCATGGGCTTCATACCGAGGATCTGCTCGATCGTGCGTGTCATGTTGACCTGGGTGTAGAAGGTGTGGTCTGCGACTGCCCCAGCACCGCTGCCATTTGGGTTGACCTGTTGCTTGACGTAGGGGCTGAAGACATAGCCAGGGCTGCGGTGACCGTCGACGTGGTCGACGCCGTCCTGCGCGTCGTCTTCCTCGACGAAGATCGCCGAAGAGGACCAAATGGAGCTGTGGCTGATGGCGTCGACGAACCGTCCAAGGGCCAGGTCGTTATCGGCCTGCATGGCTTGCGCGGCCGGCGGGCCGCCAGTGTGGTCGGAGCTGATCCACATGAATTCCAACTGGGGCACCGAACCGTTTTTGACGTCCTTCTGGAAATCCTGGTACCAGACATCGAAGCGGTACTGGTCGGGGATGCCCAGATCGAACTGCGGGTAATTCTGGACCGTGGGCTTCATCACGTCCGGGAGCGGGGAGTACGAGCCGATTGCGTTCTGATAGTTCAGAGTCGTCTCGCCCGTGACCCCAGGCGCCGCGCAGTCACTCGGTTGTGGCAATGCATAGCTTGGGTTTGACCCGAACGTCGTTTCATCGAAGCACTGGGTGTCGCGGTAGAACTGTTGCCAGCTCGGCTCGCAACTTTCGGTATATTCAGTGGCGGTGCAACCCGTCACGTTGAAGGTGTTCTCCTCGATGTACTCGCCGTAGTTCTTCAGCTTGATGCCGGCCTTGGCCGCCAGGTTATACAGATTGCCTTTGACCTGATAAGCAATCGCATCGCCGCCGTTGGAGGGATAGTCGCGGTCCCAGTCCGGCGACTGGATGTCATCGGAATAGGGCGCCATGGCCTGGACGATCCAGTTGTGGCCGTCGGCCGACTGCCGGCTGGGGTCGTAGAAGTTGTCAAAGAGCGGGAAGCGCTCGACCAGCGCGTGCGCGTTGGGCGTGACGTTGCCATAGATCCCGGTCGAGCCGAAGACTGCCAGGGAGGAGTCGCCATTGCCGGCGGCCACATCGCCCAGCATCTGATCATAGGTGCGGTTTTCACGGATGATCACGAACACGTGCTTGATTTTCGAGGGATCGCCGATCTTCGCCGGGATTACGGCCGGCTTGGCCCACGGGTTGCCCCCGGCGGCCGACTCGATATTTTGCTTCAGATCCCAGTGGTTGTTCTGGTAGACCTGATGCGTCATCACGGCCAGGGCCCAGCGATTCGGCACGGGCACGATGCTGACGATGCCAAGGTCCTGGTGGGTGTTCAGAGCAGCCGGCGAGCCGTGTGAGGTTGTGGTGGAATTTTCGGGCGGAGTGTTCTGGAAGCCCGTGGTGCCGATGCCCTTGTCGTTGGCGACAAGCAGAGCATTTTCCGCAGCATCCAGCACTACCGAACTCGGCGCATAGCCGACCGGGATCATGCCGATGACCGCGTTCCTGTCATCATCATGCCCCCAGCCTTCGTGCCCATCTTCATCGCGGAGGTCGACCACGGCGATGGCGTTGGCGTTGTAAAGCGCAACGTAGGCAGTGTCGCCATCGACGGCGATCGAGTTCGGGCCTGCTCCGTAGGCCGGTTTGCGGTCGCCGGGCACGCCGATCGGCAGCCCAAGGTCGATCGTCCGTACGACTCGGTTAACGGTCGGGTCAATCACCGAGATGCTGTCGTCATAGGCATTGGCAACTAACAGGTTCTTGCCCCAGAAGGCCATGCCGGTCGGGTGGTGGCCGGTCTCGATGCTGCCGGTAACCGTAAATGTGGACAGATTGACCACGGAAATGGTGCCGCGAGCCATGGTGCCGGTCGGATACTCGGCGACGACATTGGTGCCGTCGGAGTAGAGTTGGAAGTCCTGCTGGGTAGCAATCCGGCCACCCTCGTTGGAGACGTAGGCGGTCTTGCCATCCGGCGAAATCACGACGCTGTGCGGGACGTTGCCTACGCGAAGCTGCGAAACCAGCGTCTGAGTGGTCAAGTTGATCTTGGCCAGTTCGTCGTTGCCGTCCGCGACGACGTAGGCGGTGGAGTTATCCGGCGAGACCGCGAGGCCCAGGAGATAGGAACCGGTTTCGGGAATGCCGCAGGGGATCGCGTAGCTGCCCGTGGTCCCCACCGGGCTGGAGATCGTAACACCGGTCCCCGGCATGGTGACGGTCTGAGTGCAAGTAGCGCTGTTGAGCACCGGCTCCGGACCAAATCCGGGGACGTTGACGGTGGTGGCGTCCAGCGGAACACTGATGCGAGCGACGTTGGATGTGATTATTCCCGTCCCCGGATCGACGTTGACGTAGGCGACGTAGCCGCTGTCCTGGCTGAACAGCAGGTGCAGGCCATCCGAGGTATAGGCGATGCCGGTGGCGCTACCCGTTTTGGAGCCGCTGTACGCGAAATTTTGCAGGACAGCGCCGGTCTGGGTGTTGAAGATGGTGACGGCCTGTGGCGCGCCCATCTGCAGGACGGCAGCGGTGTGCGTGCTGGTTTTAGGATCCAGCGCGAGGGCCTTCGCGCGGGTCGTGGTGCCGAGGTAGACCTGGGTGCCGGCAGGCGTGATGATTGTGCCGTCGCTGACGACCCATGGGTGAGGCAAGGTCGACGGGTAGTCCGGGCCCTGAGTCCCACTCAGGTTCTCGCCGGGGGTGTACGTTGGGAACGGTACGGACTGACCAGCGGCGAGCGCCGGAATGCTCAGTCCCGCCAGTAGGCCGGCGAGCATACGCAGACGCTTGATCCGAGAATCATTTCGCAAGTATTTTCGCGACATATGCGGTTCTCCTCCTTCAGTTTGCGATAGAGGCTTGGCGCTCCTTGAGGACTACGCCAGCAATCCCAGTGTTGCAAAAGAGGGCAAACGCCAACATGACTCGGGGATTACAATTTTGTCATCTTGGGAAGGAGGCTGGCAGGAGGAGCGTGACGCATGTGCCCTGCCCCGGGTGGCTCGAAATCTCCGCCCTACCGCCGTGAACCACGGCGATGCTCTGAACGATCGCCAGACCCAAGCCCGTGCCCCCCGAACCCTGGGACCGCGACGAGTCGACGCGGAAGAAGCGGTCAAAGACCCTCGGCAAGGCTTCTGCTGGAATGCCGATGCCTGTATCGGAGACCGCGATGTGTAGGGTGGAAAAATCGACGTTCGTCCCGAGCACGACGGCTCCGCCGGGCGGGGTGTGGGCCAGGGCATTCGAGACCAGGTTGCCCACCGCCCGCTGCAAGAGCGATCGGTCCAGTTCGGCAACGACGGGTTTGTCGGGTGCAGTGGTGGTGAGCGAGACTCCGCCGTCCGCCGCCGAGGCCTCGTAATAGTCGCGAACCCCCGCCAGCAGTTCACCCACGTCCACCCGCTCACGGCGCAAATGGATCAAGGGGCTCTCCGCGCGTGCCAGAAAGAGGAGGTCGCCAATGAGGTCCGAGAGTCTCACCGCTTCTTCGAGGCAGGACTCGATCACATCCCGATATTCATCGGCGGTGCGCGCGCGGGCCAGGGCAACTTCGGCTTCGCCGCGAATGTTATTCACGGGCGTACGTAGGTCGTGTGCGATGTCCGCGGAAAATCTGGATATTCGCTCGAAGGACTCCTCCAGGCCGTCCAGCATTTGGTTGAAGGTATTGGCGAGGGATGCCAGCTCGAACGGGTATCCTTCCGGAAGAATTCGCTCTCGCAGGTTGGTCGAACTAATATGGCGCGCGGTCGTGGCCATTTCCTGTACGGGGCGAATGCCCTGCCGTGCAATCTGGTAGCCGACCAGTGGAAAGATGGCGAAGGTCGCGAGTAGAATGACCCAAAACCAAAATCGATAGCGTGCCAGCGATTTTTCCTTCTGGGACACATCAATGGCAATTTGCACCGTGTCAGTTTGAGTTGTCGGGGACCCGACCGGCGCCGATGCGATAGTCACGCGAAAGACTTTGCCGGCCCGGCCCATCATTCGGAGAGTACGATTAGGGCGGCCTTGGGTTTGATGGGTTAGCTGCGCCAGGTCCAATTGATCCGCCATGCCGGGCGTCATCAACAGGGGTGTGTTTCGTTCATCCAGCAGGCGAACATAGAATTGCTCGTATCGCCGCGCCGACGATTCCAGCTCAATTTCCTCCCGCAATGCGTCGCGGTCGTCGGGTCTCTCCCGCAAGATCGTGCGCAGGACTTGCACCTTGTCGGCGAGGAACAAGTCGGTGCTTTTCTCAAGTTCGTTTACCAGCACCAGATAAAGGCTGGCGGTTGCTAAGAACACCAGAAACGCGCCTGCCAGCGCATAGCCCGCCGTTAACCGGAAGGCCAATGCTCCCCACAAGCGCGAGAGTGGCGCGAGGTTACTGTTCGGATTCCAGGACATACCCGGCGCCCCGAACGGTGTGGATCAACTTGAGCGGGAAAGGATCGTCCACCTTGCTGCGCAGCCTGCGCACGCTGACGTCCACAACATTGGTATCGCTGTCGAAGTTCATGTCCCAGACTGCCTCAGCGATCAGGGTTCGCGACAGCACCTCGCCCGCGCGCCGTGCCAGTACGGACAACAGAAGGAACTCTTTGGATGTCAGTTCCAACCGTTGACCGGCGCGCGTGGCACGCTGGCGCATCAAATCGATTTCCAGGTCGGCCAAACAAAGCGTTTCTTGCACGCGAGCGGGCCCACGCCGTAGCAGCGATCGCACGCGGGCGAGCAATTCGGAAAAGGCGAACGGCTTTACCAAATAATCGTCCGCACCCAGCTCGAACCCTCGTACCCGCTCGTGTACGGCATCGCGAGCGGTCAGAATAAGCACCAGCGTGCGTCGGCCTCCTTGGCGCAGGCGACTGAGAACCTGCCAGCCATCCAGGCCTGGGAGCATCACGTCGAGAATGACGAGATCGAACTGCAATTCCTGCGCGAGGTGCAGCCCATCGAATCCGTCGGCGGCGACATCAACGACGAAGCCCGCCTCACCAAGTCCCTTCTTCAGGAATTTGGCGGTTTTGGCTTCATCTTCGATGACAAGGATTTTCATAATTCTCCACCCTTAGAAAGCGAACTCAGAACGGCTGCCAGTGGGCAGCCATCCCCTGGCTGAGGCTAAAATGCGTACAATTACCGGCCTGCTTCCCTGCGAGCCGGTCAACCTCCGGCGTCAGCGAATTGTCGCGTGCGGCATGCATATTGCCTTCGAGTTCTTGCACTTCTAAAACTGCAGCTTTCAACATGAATTGGAGCTGACGCGGCGTTCCCATTCCGACCGGCGTGGTATTCAAAGGCTGATAGATGATGCCGAAGTCGGAAGCCGAAATGAGGCCGTCCGGACTCGCATACATCGCCCGGTTGAAGAGGTTGAACGCCTCCGCCCGGAACTGAAGCTGCAACCGTTCTGTGACCGGAATGCGTTTGGAAAGTCCCAAATCCATTTGCCAGGCCCCGGGACCTCGCAAGAAATTGCGGGGGACATTGCCGAAACCTGAGAGGCCGAGTCCTGGGGGGCAGGCGCCACCCGGGTAGAGCGGGTCGGCAGTCCCGGGAGTGCAAAACGCCGCGGGGTTGAAGTTTCCGCTGGCCAAATACAGTGGCTGGCTGGGAACGAGGTTGGGACGCTGCTCGTTGGTGTTTCCGTCCGGGCCGGTAGCGCTGGTTGTGAGGTCCACGGGGAAGCCGGCTCGGGCGGTGAAGGTGGTGCTGAGCGACCACGATCCAAACAAAGTGCGCAACGCTCCCGCCTGATTCAAGAACGCTTTTTCGGGACCAAAGGGAAGCTCATAAATGGCATTGGCATTGAACGCGTGGCGGATGTCGAAGGCGCCGCTCGAGTACTCACCGCATTGAGGCGCACCGGTCGGCTGGCACGAAACATTCTGCGGCGTAATCGAGTCGCCGTCGCCGCTTCCGTTGGAATCGTCGTCGATCTCGTGGGACCATGTGTAGTTGGCCGATGCCAGCAAGCCGCGAGAGAACGTGCGCTTCAGCGAGATCGAGAGCGCCTCATAGTTACTGTCGCCGATGGTGCCTCGCCAACCGATTTGGGAGAAGGCGGGGTAAGGACGCAGCCCGGTGGCAGGGTTTTCGACGTTGACATAAGACTCTTGGAGCAGGTGGCGCCCGAGGCTCCCTACATAGGAAACCGTAGCGAGAAAATTGCTAGGCAGCGCCTGCTGAACCGATGCGCCCCACTGCTCTGCATAGGTATCTTTGCGGTCTCGCTCTTCCGCGTTGGGCGAATTTGTGCCGTTCGCGCAGGCGGGACCGCCGCTCGGCGCCACAGCCAGGGGGAAGCTAAGGCCCGGGCAATTCTTCGGCGTCAACGCGTAGCTTAAGACTTCGTTCTTATCGGGGAGGTTCTGGTCGTCCAACTGGCCGTCCTCGTGGTAGGTGCCAAAGCCGCCGCGAATGACGGTCTTTCCCCCGAACACGGTCGGCGCCCAAGCGAGGGCAACGCGCGGATCGACGTCGCCATAATTCCCCGGGCCGAAGCTCGCGCCCGCGCCACAATAGCCCGTAGAACCGCAGGTGGCGAAATCGAAAGGATTGCCGCGGCCATATTCTTCACTGAAGATACCGAAAATGGTGTAGCGCACGCCCAAATTCAGCGTGAGATTCGGCCGTAATTTGAACTCGTCCTGGAGGTATCCGAAAAAGTCCGTCTTGCGCAGGCCGTTCACCGGGTACGTGCCCGTGATGCTGGCCTTATAGGATTGGTCGGCCGCAAAGTTGGTGAGGGAGTTAAAGCTGACCGTGCCATAGGTACTGCTCCCCTGGTTCATTTGCACCCGGCGAACCTCAACTCCGGCCTTGATGACGTGCCTCCCCTTCACCCAGGTCAGATCGTCGATTCCGGCAAACGTATTGCCCACGCCGGTGCTGACACGGCCATTGTTCAAGGTCGTGAGACCCGCTACGGAGATCGCGTAGAGCGATCCGGTCTGATTGAGGTAAAGGGTGTCGGTCGTGCCGCGGTTGAAGCCAAACTTGGCTTCGTTGATCAGGGTGGGAGAAAAGACGTGCGATAGGGCGATCGCACCGTTAACCGGGTAGGACTTGAGCTCCTCTTGTTCATTGAGATATTGCCCGGAGCTGGGGGAATAGGGAAGAAGGTAGACGGCCCTGTCGTTGGTGGCCCGCACAAAAAGATTGGTCGCTTCGGAAAAGCGATGATCCACGCGCAACATCTCCGAGTCTTCCCGGCCCAATTGTCTGCCTTGCCCCACGAATTCGGCAACATTCGGATTGCCGGTAGGGATCTGCCCTTGGGGATAGGCATCGATAACTGGAGCAAGCGCCGGCGATTGCGCCAACACTTGCGCGCTAAAGGCAGCGCTGGGTACATAACCGATAAGAGTCTGACCGAGGTCTTGCCGGTAGCCTTCGTAGGCGCCAAAGAAAAACGTCTTATCCTTCTGGATGGGTCCGCCAAAAGACCCTCCGAACTGATTCAAGTGGAAGGGGGGCTGGTGCTTCCGATTTAACGAGTCCAGCGGATCCAGGGCATCGAGAACGTCGTTGCGCAAGTATTCGAACGCGTCGCCATGGAACCCGTTCGTGCCGGTGGGCGAGGCCAGGGCCAACTGGGCGCCTGCGGTCTCGCCCGTCTGCGCCGTCGCCAGCATGGGGTCGACCCGGATCTGGTCGATGGTATCGAGCGGAACCGCCAGGCGCACGAAATAGAGCTGGGACTGATTGATAACATAGGTCGCATCGATGCCGTCGTAAGTGTAGTTGTTATCGTCGCGGCCCCTGCCGGCATAGCGGATCGAGCGTTGGTTGCCGGCGCCGGGTCCGCCGGCGGTGTCCACCGCGGTCGGAACCATGGTGGTCAAGGTGGCCCAATCCCGCCCGTCTAAGGGAAGCTCCTTAACCTGTTTGAGTTCAATATTCGTGCCCAGCGTGTTCGAGCTCTCATCGAGCTGCTGCGTGCTGCCCACCACCTCGACCCGCTCGGCGCCGCTGGAAATCCTCAGCTCTACATTCAGGGTAGTCGTGTGCTGAAGCGCGATTTCCACATTCTCGTACTTCACCGTCTGGAAACCCGTTAAGGTCACCGTAGCGGTATACGTGCCGACCGGCAGATCCGGGATGCTGTACGCGCCGGTGCTCGAACCGACGGTCGTGCGAGTTAATCCCGTGGCATCTCGTAATACCGTTACGGCTGCGCCCGGCGCCACCGCTCCGGAAGAGTCCTTTACGGTTCCGGTTAAAGCCCCTCGGTTAATTTGTCCATGCAAGTTAGTAGTTAAGGAAAGTAGGAAAATACAGAGCCACCCCACCTTGGACATAAAATGGCGTCCCGTGGAATTGGCGCGATATAAGTGCGAAATCAATGATGCCATTTAAGGCCTCCAAAATCAGGACAGAAGAGTGGTCGTTCCAAACCGCCGCGATCGCAAGAGTTGCTAAGTTATGTCGGAACAGGCTGATACGGCTCAGCTCGGGTCTCCTTATCAGCAGAGCCGTGCTTCTGACACATACCCCTCGGCGCCGTTGCTGCACTCGTGGGGGGCCTACGTGGCGAGAATTGACTGCCTGCACGGTCTCGCTGTCTGTCCAAGCTTCTCGCCGATATTAGATGATTTCGTCATTAAAAGCTCATGTGGTCGAGGTGAAATTCTCGTGAAGCAACGTCGCTTTTGTTCAATGAGCGCTTAGATTTTCAGGAAGCTGACGCCATGTAGGTAAGTTAGGTCTTCGTGCAAGCCTGCGGACCGCCCAATTGGAATTTGGGTTGCTTGTGCTGGCCCAGCAATTCGTGAAGTCAGCCGGCGGTAATGTCCAAGCGGTTCGTATTGCCGATTCCTAACGACGAGGCCCCTTCCCACGGGTGATTCTCAGGTGATCGCCAGCTTCGCAAGCTTTGGCCGCGCACTCCTTAACTACGCTCCAGACTACTTTTTCGGTGACTCCCGTACCCCAGACCTTACCGCTCAGCGATCTCCTAATCCGCTGCACCATGATGAGGTCACGGAACAGTAGGTGATGAGCTGGGCGTTTATCGTTCCGAATCCACCAAGCGCGGTGCTGTCGGCAAACGGCGTAAAAACCCCCGGGGAAAACAGTCGCCACCGCGTGTGGCACTCCCCAAGCACGTCGTCCTTGTACCCTCTGACCGGAATAATGTAGATTGGGCGTGGTTTCCAAATGGGCAACGGTCCGGTTGATTCGTCCCTCCTGGCGGTTTCGCCGCGCTCCCGCATGTGGCTGGGGGTATCGACGCTGCTGGTGTTGCTGCGGTCACTTCAGAGTATCTGCTACCCCTTGGCGCGTGATCAATCCACCTTCTGCTATATTGGCCAACGCTTGTGGGACGGGAAGCATCTTTACGTCGACCTTTGGGACAACAAGCCCCCTGGCATCTTCTTTATTTATGCCCTCATTGTAAAGGTCTTCGGAACCGTCATGTGGTCCGTCGGTGTGGTGGATATCCTCTGGCTGCTTGTCATTTCCATCTTTATCTTCGAATTCGCGGAACGATTTCTAGGCACACCGGCGGCGGTGATCGCCGTAGTCATTCATGCCACCTACCGCGCATGGATGGGATACTGGGACGCGGCCCAGCCGGAGAATTTTCTGGTGCTCTTCATTCTTGTTTCTTATTTTTTGTCGTCGGGCGGCGGAAGGCAACGGTGGCTGTTCGATGGCCTCTCAGGCCTGTTCTTCGGGATGGCCTTCTGGCTCACGTACACGGCGGTGGCTTTTCTGCCGCTCCTGCTCATCGTCCCCTATCTCGATTTCAGCTCGCTCGATGCGGGAGGACAGTTCCCGCGTTTCACCCTCACCGTTAGGGACTGGTTGAAGCGGGTGGGAGCCTGGTCCGTTGCATTTGCTGCTTCCGTCACCTTAGTGCTCGAGTACATCCGGTGGACAGGCGCGTGGGCGACGATGATGGAGGGGCAGCTCAAGGTCTTGCCGCGTTACAACGCGATGGTTCTCGAAAAATCCTTGGTCTACTGGCGCTTTGCTTATCACCAGTTCTCCGTAGAATTGGGGTGGTGGTCAATCCTCGTGGCCATTATCGCGGTCCTCGTGGCCCAGCGCACAAGGAACCTTGCCCGGATCATGCCGGTTGTGTTAGCTACGGCGCTGGGCACTGCATGCCTGGTTATGCAAGCCCACCTTCCGAGTTATGCCTTTGAAACTTGTCAGCCATTCTATGCCACGCTCTGGGCCTACGTTGCCGTCAAACTTTTCGAAGGGGCCCGGTATGCGAGCCGGCGGTGCTTGCAGCGAGGCTTTCGGCTTGCAGCAGTCATGGTCTGGATCGTCCTCGCCAACTTGATCTATTTGCCTTTGCCCAGCGAAGCTGTCCAATTGAAGCTCTTCCTTTATGATCTGAAAGAGTGGCGGCGGAACCGCAATACGTTTTACGCCAATTACCCCTGGGCGCGCCCCATCTCGCATTATGACGGCCAGATCCACGTCATCAAGTATCTGACCCAAAATTCTTCTCCGCAGGATGGGGTTTTTGTTTGGGGCAGCGAGCCGCTGATTTACTTTATGGCCCAGCGGAATCCGCCGACGCGGTTTATTACTAATCTCGGACTGGTTTCGCTCTGGACGCTACCCCCCTGGCGAGTGGAGATGATGCGAGACCTCGTCGCGGCGCCTCCGCGCTTCATCGTGGTGGAACGTGACGATTCCGTGCCCATTATTTCCTTCAATTTGCTCGATTCCGAGGCCTACCTTCAGCAACGCTTCCCAGCGCTTCTGAATTTCGTCACCGGCCATTATCAAAAGGTAGACGATTCCCAGATTTTCGCGATCTATCGTCATGACTAACGGTCCCCTGAAATCGATTCCCGCATCGAACCCAGCGCCGACACGTTGGCTGATAGCAACACTAGTCGTGGTGTTCTTGCGCGCGCTCCCCAACCTTCGCTATCCCCTAGGACGCGACCACGCCACCTACTGTGTGATTGGACAAGGACTGCTTCACGGACAACTGCTCTATCGCGATCTCTGGGACAATAAGCCGCCGGGGATTTTTTATATCTATGCGGTGATCGTGAAGATCTTCGGCCCGGTAATGTGGTCCGTGGGCGTTGTAGATATCCTGTGGCTGCTCGGGATCTCCTGCTGCATTTTCTACTTCTGCCGTCGCTATTTGGGCACGCCCGGCGCCGCGCTGGCCGTGATCTTCTACGCCTGCCGCCACTGCCGCCAGGGGTACTTGCACGCGGCCCAGCCGGAAGCCTTCCTTCTGCTCTGCGTCTTCGCCGCTTGGTTCTTGTTGCGTGACCAGGACCCTCTACCCGCCATCGGAGTTCAGGAACTATCTACACAAGTGGGCGGAAAAGGTTGGATCTTAAAGGTGACTCGGTGCTTCGCTGCGGGCCTGATGCTGGGCGGGGCCTTTTGGCTAAAGTACAACGCCGTAGTTTTTTGCCCCTTTGTCGCACTGTTACCGTTTGTGGATTTTCGCGAGCTGGACCGGGGCCTTGCTCGGCTGCGTTTGTTGATCCCCTGGAAGGACTGCCTCGCACGGGTGCTGATCGTGACAGCGGGATTTCTGTTCGCCGTCGCGGCGGTAATTGCCGCCTTTTGGGTCTCTGGGGCGTGGCCGGCCATGCGCGAGGTCCAGTTCGAGGTCCTGCCGCGCTACGGCTCCACGGCTTTCCATGGAAGCACCGCTTTCCTCATCTATGCTCTCGGCCACACCCAAGAGCATATGGGGATTTGGTGGGAAATCATGCCTGCCCTCACGTTGCTCTTTGCCTGGAGACGCCGCGAGATGGCATTAGTGGCCCCGATTTTATTACTGGCGCTGGCCGGATACATCGCCACTGCCGTCCAAGGCCGCTTTCTTCCCTACTATTTCGAAACTTGTTATCCCTTCTTCGCCATGTTTGGGCCTATGTGTGTGTGAGCACCTACAAGAGCTTTGTCCAACTTCAGGGGATTTTTGTGCGGCGGCATTGGACTTTGGCGCGAGGCTTGTTGTGGGTGGCGTTTGCCGGCCTCGCCTTCTCACTCCTTCCGGAAGAAAGCGTGCGAATTGTCGAGCAATACCAGTTAGCGGCTACTGGTGGCGGGACCCGGAGCTTTCTTACAAGTTGTACTGGTTCCAACTGCCGGTTGACAAATTCGGGGAACAACTGCGGGTCATCGACTACCTGAGGACACACTCCGCACCCCAGGATGAGGTCTACGTGTGGGGAACCGCCCCCCTCATCAATTTCCTGCCGCAGCGGAGAAATCCCAGCCGGTTCGTTTCCAACCTGGGCTTGATTTCCAAGTGGGCGCCGGAGAGTTGGCGACAGGAATTGGTCCAAACGCTTAAGGCAAAGCGCCCCCGGTATATCGTCGTCGGGCGCCACGATTCGGTCGCACCCTTAACTTCCACGCCCCTGGATTCGGAAGAATATCTGGCGGTCTATCCCGCCCTGGCCAGCCTCTTAAATCGCCAATACGGGGTCGCAGCCAACTACGCGGATTTCGAAATCTACGAACTGAAGTAGAGGACGGCCAATGCCGCCAGGGTAAGAAGCGAAATCATTACCCCCAAACGCAAACCGCGCTGGTGGTATTCAAAGCGGACTTCGTGAGCGCCTGCGCCGGCGTAGACCGCGCGAAAGATCTGGTTGGCGCGGAGTACCGCCACGGGGCGACCGTCGAGTGTCGCTTCCCAACTGGGGTCGTATCGGTCCAGCAAGACAATGTAAGCAGGGCGCGCGAGTTCGGCCCGAAGCGTGACGGAGTCGGGATCGCGATGCACGATTTCCACATGCCCGGCAGCCGAGGCCCCGCCAGCCAATGGGCGGGCAGCAGGTCTTGACGCCTCCCACAGGTGAGGCATCCGGCCCTGGCGGCGAGAATCACCGTGTTGAGCGCGTCAAAATCGCGTGAGGCCAAGTGGTCCAGGGTCCCGTCGGAATCCG
Source organism: uncultured Acidobacteriota bacterium (assembly GCA_963808085.1). GTDB lineage: Bacteria > Acidobacteriota > Terriglobia > UBA7540 > UBA7540 > Bog-366. The sequence goes on along the minus strand of CAWEFC010000033.1, from coordinate 286,167 downwards.
TCGAGAACAGGGAATTACCCGCCACGTAAGCCCTAGGAAGGAAGCACAAGTCCTCATACAAGGCGCTCGGCGTTGGGGAGCCATTGAAGACATCGCCTATCCATTGCGTGGCCGCAGTGTCGGCGCGCTTGGGACGAAGAATGTATTTCACATTGGTGCGACCGAGCATGCAATCGACCAACTCGGGATGCGCAGACTCGCGGCTCTGGTAGAACTCTACGTCATAAAGGAAAGGCGGAAGCGAGCGCTCGAGATCCAGGTTGATGTTTCCTTCCACTTGATTGAGCATCGCGCCCGTTGCGAGTTGCAAGCGGGCTTGCAAGGCTCCCTGCGCCTGGGGTCCGAATTCAGCCGCTTCTGGAATTGAATCAAAATTGATGTAGGTTTGTAGCTTTGAAGTCTCGGCCGTCTGAAAAAGGGGCCAGAAGGACGCGACGCGATAGGTTCCGGGCGCATCCTTGAATTCGTTCAAGACAGGGGGGTGGTACGCGAAGAAGGTCTTCGGTACCGTTGGGTTCGCGCCCGAATTCACCATAACCAGTTGACCCACCGCGAGCAGTGCAAACGCATACAGTCCGGGGCGCGCCCAGCGATTCCCCTGTTGCAGGCCGTAAGCCAAAACGAGTCCGGCCAGGCAAAATCCTATAAGACCGGGAAGCTGAAAGCGCAGCATGGTGACAAGAAAATCCGGCATCTGGTGAAGGTTAAACGGCGTCTCGCCGAGCCTGCCCAACGCCCATCGGGCCGGCGACATGATGAGGTCGGGCAGCACCCAAGCGACGGCTAGAACCGCGAGAATACAACCGAGGCATGCCTTGAGAGGCGTCAGAAGCCGGCCCCCATGAGTCTTCCACGGAGAGGCCGATAAGCGTAAAGCGTCAAATCCCCAGCCTGCCAGAATTGCTACAAGGAAGGTAACCAGGACTAGGAGCTTGACGGGGTAGCGCACGATGGTTAGGGGCGGGAAAAGCAAATAAGCCAGAGCAAAGACCGGCGTATAGTGGCCGAACGAGAGCACAAGGAAAGCTCCAGCCGCGCCGGCCACGAAGTTGCGGCGGCGGTCGCGTCCAAGCGCCCAACCGGCAAGCGCAAAGAAGAGGGGAACGAAGCCCACGAAGATGGAAAGATAATGAGGGCCGAGGTTCGAGTCTGACATCAAGCGCAGCCAGCCGTTGGAGGAAGCGATTCCGGAGCCGAAGAAGTCTGGCACGACCATTTCCGCCAGAGAAAAGGGATTGATCGACCATGTGGTCGTTTCACCAAAGCTCAGGCCCTGTGCGCCTCGGCGTGACTGGCTGAGCAGATCGGAGCCGGGCAGCAACTGTGCCGAGCAGAGCAGCAGCATTGTCGCGCCCACTAGAAAAAACTTCGCGAGCAAGCGGAAATTAGGCTCGGACCAGAGCTTGCCCTTAATGCCGCATCGATAGAAAGCGTAGACAACGCAAAGGCAGAATGTTCCCAGCATGGTCAGCGGTTCCCCGGCCAACCACTGAAACGCGAAGATCACGGTAAGCAGGATCCACGGGCGCCGCCGCGGGCTCTCCAGAGCGCGGCCAGTAGCCAGCAATGCCCAGGGAATCCAGGCGGCACATGCCGAAAGGTTATAAATATTGCCGAGGGAAAGCACCGGTCCACTTAACATGAAGACGATTGCCGCGCAGAGAGCTCCCCAATAGGTCTGGCCCCACGAGCGTGCCAGCAAATAGACGCCGATTCCCGCCCAAGCGAAATGCACCAGAAAGTGCAACGTAAAAGCGATATTTATGGGAAGGAGAATAATGAGGAGGGTGAAAGGATAAAAGAAAAGCAAGTTGGGATTTGCCAGCACGGGCTGACCGTAATTCAAATAGGGATTCCAGTAAGGAAGAAAACCCTGGCGGCAGAGGTCGTGAATCAGGCGCGCACTCGGAAAGGTGTAATTATAGACGTCGCGATAAAAGAACATCGCGGAGGTGAAAGTTACCTTCCAAAAAATGGCGAACAAGGTAGCGACGATGACCGCCACCGCCGCGATGTCAAATCTAAGGTCGGAGGTCCGAGGTTCCAATGCCGGAGTGTGTGATCCGATGCCGGACGGCGAAATGTCGGGTAGGATCTCGGCCATTTCCTTGTTAGTGCCCGCCGGCGTAGGGAATGCTTTTTAGCAGTTCTTCGTCAGGATTGCTGCTGGACTCGGGGGTCTCTGGGTTCGGGGGAAAGAGGATTTGCGCTGCGCCAACTCCCCGGGGAAGGAGTGGTCCGACGGGAAGCGACGGAATCGATTTGCGGGCCTCTAAGGCGGGCGAAAAATTGGGCCCGGAAAGCGCCACCAGGTAGCCGGGGTCGCGCCAAGGCCGGAAGGACCTTTCCACAATCGAGAGCAGAGTTGCCTTCAGGTGATCCACAACAGCTTGATTTTCCGGCAACTCGGCGACGTTTTGTTGTTCCGAAGGGTCTGTGGGCCAATGATAAAGCCGGCTGCTCCCAAAACCGGGGCGGCAAATAAGCTGCCACTCCCGTGTGGTGATGCTGATCACGCCTCGGTGGTCCGGCAAGGCTGGGTTCTCCAAGACTTCCGAGAGAGTGGGTTCCTCGGGCACTTTCTGGCGCGTAGCCGGGGCTCCATAAACGGGCCAAGCTGGCCCGCCGCAGCACCTCCCCCTTCATTCCCGACCATCCGAGAACCGTGCCGAAGATTCGCTGCGTTTTGGCGATGTCCGTGACGCGAACGCGAGCAGGAATTCCCGGCCCGGCCATAATCAGCGGCACGTGGAGGACCTCGCGATATAGGTTCAAGCCATGCGAATAAGTGTCGTCATGTTCGCCAAAACCCTCTCCATGATCAGCCGTAATGATGACATAGGTATTGGACCATTCGGGAGCTCTCTTCAGAAAGGCCAGCAATTCCCCAATTTGACTATCGATATAGCTGAGCGAATTGTCGTAAGCGGCGATCACCCCTTCGCGTTCGCCGGGGGGAAGATAAAAGCGGCATGTTTCAGACGTAAACACCATGCGTTTGGCGTTCTCGGAAATGGTCCCGTAGCGATGGCTGTAAGGGGCTGGGACTTCGTAGGGCTCATGGGCATCGTTATAATTCAGGAAGAGGAAGAACGGGCGGTCGGAGCGGTGATCAAACCAGCGGTATACTTCTCCGTTGAGTTGGTGGGCGGTAAACTGGTTAAAACGGCTGCGATGGAACCACTCCTCGCTATACGACTCAATAAAATCGCGGCCAATGCGGGTAAGGTCCAGGCTGAAGCCGAGACTTCGGGTGCTGTCGGTATAAGTTTCAAATCCGCGGCCCAGCCCGCGGGAGATGATGCCATAGTACGGGTTGGCATTGAACCCCGCTGTTTCGTAGCCGTCCTCACGGAGAATTTCCGCCAAAGTCCGCGGCTCTATAGCCCTATAAGTGCCCGCGCCATGCTGATGGGGCAGCAGGCTGGTAAACACGGAAAACATCGAGGGCAGCGTCCACGAAGAGGCGGAGATGGCATTCTCGAAGAGAACTCCGCGCTCAGCAAACTGATCAACGTTCGGCGTGGTATTTCGAAAGTATCCGTAAGAAGAAAAATGGTCAGCGCGAGCGGTGTCCAATACGATCAGGACGATGTTGGGGGATTGCGTTTTACCGGCGGCGCGGGTCGTTGACTCCACCAGATGATCGGGAAGCCGGGAGATTCCCAAGGCAGCCGCCAGCGTGGCGATCGAGGCAAAGACGACTCCGGCCCAAACTCTTTGCGGCGCATCCGCCAGGAAGCCCAGCGGCGACCCAGGCTTCCGAGTAGCCCACAGGGCTGCCACTGTCCAGGCGGAGAACCCGGCAAACAAGATCGTGGGGGTGAGGAAGTGCTGGAAGGCAATTATTGATCGAGAAAATCGCAGTACGAAGGCCAGATATTCGCCCGTCAATCCGGCTAACCCGGCGATAATTCCCATACCCAACATGCGGGATCTTGGCAAGCTGGCGAGGAATCCCGCGAGCAGGCCCAGCAACCCAAAGGCCACCGAGGTCAGAAGCGGAGCTAAGAACCAGATGGAGGGTGGGAGGGGAAAGTCTGCGAGACGCAAGCAACGGGCTTCGATCAGTCCGAGAACGATTCCGGCGCTTGCTCCGAGCAAGCCGACCCTGCCAATAATTGTCTGTCGATCGTGGGGGACGGTTGTCACTTTCTGTCACCAGCAGATCTTAAACTGTTTCTAACCCTTAGCTTTGGCCGACATGTAAACGTGCTCAACAGGGATGCCAAGCCATTGCAGGAAATCCCCTTTCCCACAAATTATTTGACTTTGAGACGTTTGCAATGAATAACACCTCTGGAGCGGCCTTGCGTTTACCACTCATGGTAAAAGCACGCCGGGTGCCAAGGTCACATTTTGAGTCGCTTGAATATCCCTTCGGGGACTAACCTTACCATGAACATTATGACCCGCCAAAACCAGGGCACGTAGACCACATTTTTTCCGGATTTTACGGCATGATAAATGTCCCGCGCCACGGCCTCCGGTTGAGCAACCAGAGGCAATTTCGCCTTTCCAAATACCATTCGCGTGTCGACGAAGCCTGGCTTCACGGTAATGACTCGGACGCCACGGGGATGGAGTCGGTTACGCAGGCCCTGAAGATAAGTGGTCAGGCCGCCTTTCGCAGATCCGTAAAGGTAATTGCTCTGGCGGCCGCGGTCGCCGGCGACCGAAGAAAGAGCGCAGATAAATCCCTTGCCCCTCTTCTCAAAATGGTTGGCCATGACATTAAGGGCAAGGGCGGATCCGGTGAAATTCGTATCCAGAATCCGGCGAGCTTCGTTCAAATCCGCGATCGCCTTTTCGTGATCTCCAAGGTATCCGGTGCAGAGGATGACTCCCTCGAGCGAATCGCCGGCTGGGTTGATGCATGCCGCGAGCGCCGACTCAAGGGCATCGAAGTCCAGCACGTCTACTCTCTCGGCGCGGACACTCACGTTGTGGCGCAGATTGATGTCGGCGGCGAGAGCTTGCAACTCTTCCAGGTCGCGGCCAGCCAGAATCAGGTTGTGCTGGTGCGCGGCAAATTCCTTTGCTAAGGCCCGGCCGATGCCGGCATTCGCGCCCAGGATTAGAACCGTTGACAAGAAAACTCCTTCATTGGTGATTTGCGATTTGTGATTGGTGATTGACGATTTGGTGGATGCGGGGGGCTCGCTTGATGAATAACGATTTTCCGATCGGCCACGCCCGATTAAACATGCGCGAGTTAGACAATTCACATTGCCAATCGGTAATCGACATGGGTCAATCACCAATCACAAACCACCGATCACCAATCACCAATCACAGATCGACAATCTTCAGCCTCCGCGCCATGGAAGACGACATCAGCCTCTTCGGGTCCAACTTCCGCTGGATGCCTCGGAAGGATTCGAGCTTAGGGTACATAACGGCAAAATCCTCGGCGCGCACCACGGCATCCTTGGCCAAATAGATTCGGCCGCCGTGATCGAGAGTCATGCGGTCAAGTTCCTGAAGAAAGGGGACAAGTCCGCGAGCCACGGGAATATCCAGAGCCAAAGTGTAGCCCCGGAGTGGGAAAGATAGCAGCCCGGGCCCGGGTTCGCCGAATCGCTTCAGGACGGCTAGAAACGATGCGCGTCCGGAGCGCGCCAATCGATCAATAATCGTGCGCAGGCCGGCGCGTCCGCTCGCCTGCGGAAGCGCAATCTGGTATTGGACAAAGCCCCTTTTTCCGTACATTCGATTCCAGTGGTTGATGGTGTCGAGCGGGTAAAAGAACTTTTCCAAGCTCACCAGTTGCCGCCCCACTGTGCGGTGAACGGCGTAGTAGGCGGTATTGAATGCGTTCACCGTCAGGCGGTTTAAGGTCCCCGAAGGGAAGTCGACGAAAAGATTCCACCGTGGGTTGGTGGGAGCTGCGAGCACCTGCGGCAATCGGGCGGGCACTTCGGCCCCTGCCGCATGATTCCCCCGCATGAGCACGCTGCGGCCCATGGTTTCTCCGGTCGCGAGGGCGTCAATCCATGCCACCGAGTAATCGTAGCGGTCGTCAGAGGCTTCCATAGTCCCTAGGACTTCTTCGAGATTCTCAGCTTTGTGATAGTCCACCAAAACATAAGCCGAATCGACCCGCCGCAGCCGCAATCGCGCGCTCAGAACAATTCCCGTCAGGCCCATGCCGCCCACGGTGGCCCAAAAGATCTCGGGATGTTCGGTCGGGGAGCTCAGCAACACCTCGCCGGTGGGGGTGAGCAGGCGGAAATCCAGAATGAAGTTGGAAAACGATCCGTCCTTGTGGTGATTCTTGCCGTGAATGTCTGCGGCGATGGCCCCACCCACGGTCACAAACTTTGTTCCCGGAGTCACGGGGAGAAACCATCCACGGGGAAGGAGGTACTGAATGATTTCGGCAAGGCTCACACCGCTTTCACATTCGAGTACACCGGATGCACTGTCGAAGGAAAGGAATCGGTTCAAAAGGACGTGCCAAATCACGCCTGCATCTTTGTTCACAGCAGCGTCGCCGTAGCTGCGCCCGAGACCGCGAGGAATGTACGACGATTGCAGTCCTGAAACCAGAGTGGCCGCTACCTCCGCGCGTTTTTCTGGGCGAAAAACGTGGCACGATTCCACCGGATAGCGGCCCCAGCCGGAAAGCTCTCGGGTTTCGAAGGTAGGGTTCATAAAGCGGTCAGCTTTCTGCGATCAGCTTTCAGCGTGCAACAATGATCCGTCAGACTTTATCGCTCCCGAAGTGTGGGGAAAAGCTTTTGGGGGGCCATCCGACTCATAAAGCTCAGATCCGATGGTTGAAAGCCCAAAGCACGAAGCCGCTGACTCTCTGCGTTCAGAATTAATCTCTTTTCGTCTGCCTCCTCGCGAAGAGCTCTCGGTTCGATCAAGCTGATCGCTGACTGCTGACTGCTGATCGCTGATTGCTGACCGCCGACAGCTACAGATAGATAATCAAAACTACCGCTATCGCCCATAAAACGACCACCGATAGCAATACGGGGTCTGTAAATAACGACCGCGTGGGATTTCCTCCCTGGTCGCGATGGTGGATGAGATGGAGATAACGGAAAATGCCGAACAGGACGAACGGGATGGTCATCTCCAACCGCTTGCCGGGGAACTTGCTTTGGACCTCGGGCGACAGCGTGTAGAGGGCGTACGAAACTACCGTGGAAGCGGTAACGATGCTAATGAGTTGGTCCAGAAAGTACGGCGAGTATTCAGCCAGGATGGCCCGATGGTCAGGAGCGCGGCGCCCCAGAAGAACCAGTTCATGGCGGCGTTTGCTGAGGGCAATGAAAAGCGCCAGCAGCGTGGTGCACACAATCAACCAGGGAGAAATGGGAACGCCAATCACTAATCCGCCGGCAATCACGCGAAACAGGAACCCCGCGGCGACGATAAAGACATCCAGCAAAAAAACTCGCTTCAAGAAGGTGGAGTAAAGGACGTTGAGCGTGAGGTATGCCGCGACGACGCCAAAGAAAGTGGCATTCAGCCTCCATGCCTCGATCAACCCCGCGGCGCCAAGTACCGCGCCGGCAATGGCCGCCGGCACGGCGTCAAGCTGGCCGGAAGCGATGGGTCGAAGTTTCTTGAGGGGATGATGCCGGTCTTCTGAGGCATCCATGATGTCGTTCAAAACGTATGTGGCGCTGGAGACCAGGCAGAACACCACGGCGCCCAACAGGACTTGCCGGCATCGGTCCCATCGCGTGAGGCTCTGAGAAAAAATCAGCGCGGCGAAGATGAATCCGTTCTTGACCCATTGCTGGGGGCGCAGGGTCTCAACCAGCGCCCGAAGGGTGGAGCGCCGGGGGAGCGCTGTGCTTCGAGCGGATGAGGATGTTTCGATTGCGTCCGAATCTGTGCTTGGCTGGCCCGACATCATCACAACTCCGCCATGAACGGGAACTCTTGCGCTACGAGACTGGAGGGCTCAACTCGAAGTTTCTCGAATTCGCACTCGGAGTAAACGAGGGTGTCAGTCGGGACCGCTGAAGTGAAAATCTGGTAGGCAATGCGGCTCCGGATAAGGTCAGGGAATTCCTTGCGCACGACTACGATCAAGTCCGCGTCGCTATCCGCCGTCCAGTTCCCCTTAACCAGGGAACCAAACAAGTAGACCTTGGCGACCTCCGGGTGCGCGCGTTTGGCGTCGGTGTTGCGCAAGTTACGGAGCACTTGGTCCAGGTCGATGAATCTCACTTCTACAGAACTACACGATTCGTCGCGCATGGTTAAGAAAGTCCTGACTGTCCGTTCCGTTAAAATAGTCCGCCGGACGGCCGGAAGCAAACCCGTTGGGGTAGCGGGAAGTGGCGTCGACTTTGTCCAGCGCTTGGGCGCCTTGAATGACCTCCTGGGTAACGCTCACGGATGGCGGGAGACTTCGCAGATTCTCCGTGATGGAGTGCCCCCGTACGGCTTCCCGGAGCGCTTGGACCAAAGCTTTCACGTCTTTTTCCGCCCCTTGTTCGGCGATGAACGCTGCCCATTCATGATGTCCTGTTGAGGCAGCCGTTTTCCCGAATGCCAGGTCGCTTTCCGCCTGCTCCAGCCAGTCTTTGGATCGATCCATGGGTCCGCTCTAGGGCCAGTCTATCACGGAACGGGATTCAAAAAGCCGAAGGGCCGTGAAAGGCATTTTCGATTAATCCCAAGTGGGGGTTGCGGCAGCCGGTTACGGGATCATCCTCTGCGGAGTCGGCCCGGCAGCGCGCTCACGCGACTTCGCCAGATACAACAGAGGGCACCTAGTGCACCTGTAATTGCCGCGCCAGCCTTCGAGGCGTAACATCCAAGCAGCCGTAGCGTGGACCTGTTCTCTAGGTCCGCGGCTTTTCATTGACAAGCGCGGAAGAACCGCGGTACCAACAAAACAGGTCCGCTACCAAGGACGCCGGGAGATCCAACCTGGCCCTATTGAACTGTTATAATGGCGGGGGAGGAACATGATGCTCGCGAATCGATCGATAGCTCGCTCGACCGTAATCCCCGTGCTTGCGTATCCCGATGTGAATCAGGCCGCGGCCTGGCTGTGTGACGCCTTCGGATTCAGCGTGCGTCTGCGCATTGGCAACCATCGCGTGCAGTTGAATGTGGGCGATGGAGCGGTGACCGTGCGGGAAATGCGCCCTCACGAAGTTGACGCGGCGCTGGGCACAGGATGCTCGATCACGATTCGCGTCGAGGACGCCGATGCCCACTGCAACCGGGCCAGAACCCACGGGGCGCGGATCACACAAGAGCCGGTCACTCACCCGTACGGCGAGCGGCAATACAACGCAACTGACTTCGCCGGACACTCGTGGACCTTTTCGCAGTCGGTGTCGGACGTCGATCCAAAGGAGTGGGGCGGGACGGCGGAGCAACATTGATCGGTGAAGGCGATTTCCAGACCCCGTTCCTAGCGGCGGAACGATCTGGATGGCCGCGGCGATCTGAGCGATGAGGCGCTGGCCGAATTTACGGACTTCTTTCTCCGGACCTGCATCGATCAGGTTGCGTTTTTGGAAAGTCTGATGCAGCCGGAGCGATTGCGGGTGCGCATCCTGACGTGGGCGGACGAGGAAGTCAGGCTGGGCGCGCTGCCCCCGAAGTCGGGCAAGATCCTTGAGGCGGTGCTGTACCGTGGGGAACTGCCTCGCAGCGATGCGGCCGATATCGTCGGGACGGGTGCGGCACGCCCGGCGCACGGTGTCCGCGCTTGTCGAGAAGGGCGCGCTGGCGTCGGACAGCCCTCGCGCGCGCCTCCGCCTCGTCTTTCCCGCTACGCTGGCCTCGCGCTGGATGCCGGGACCGTTTCCTGAAGCGATGGGGGCGGTCGATTAGCGACCGCGATAATTAGGGAGCCCAGTACCGATTTGGACAATGCCTCCAAGGACATTCGGTAAACGGGAGACCCGAGACTGAGGAGCGGCAGGTGTCGGGATCGAAGAGGTCGCGCGCTATTCCCCACTTACGGAACCATCCACCCCAGCCAGTAAGCTTGCGCCAAGGCGATCAGGCTGAGCAGCAGGGCCAGCAGCAAGCTGTGGCCGAGCGTGGACCGCACCACGTCACCCTCATGCCCCACCAAGCCTACCGTAGTCACACCGACGGCGATGTTCTGGGGAGAGATCATCTTTCCGGTCACTGCCCCGGAGGAATTGGTGGCGGCCAGCAGGATGGGATTTACCCCGATCTGATGCGCGGCGGCGACCTGAAGGTTTCCGAACAGAAGATTGCTGGATGTATCGCTGCCGCTCAGGAAACAAGCAATCCAGCCCAGGAATCCGCTGACCAGGGGAAACAGTTTCCCCATACCTGCCAGGAACGCTCCTAAGGTGTAAGCCATTCCCGAGTAGTTGTAAAGATACGCCAGAGCAACGATCAGTCCGACGGTCAGCGCGGGCAGGCGAAGCTGGCGCAGAGTCTTTACTCCGGCCGCGGCCACCACTCGCGGCGAGGCGCGCAGAAGCAGAGCGCTGAGCAGCATCGCCGTGAGCCCGGCGGTTCCGGCTGCCAAGGGTTGGAATGCGAAGGCGGCGGCATAGGGCTTGTTGTAGAGAGTGATGAAAACGGCGTTGTGCAGGAAGGGGACCAGCAGGTTTTGCTGGCCGCGGGCGAAAAGATGGAAATAGGACCACGCAATCATGACGGCCGCCAACATCCCCCAGGGCGTCCAGGCGGCGAAGGATTGCCCGACCGTCAGGTGCGCTTCCGGCGCGCGGGCGGGCTCAGGTTTCGTCGAACGGGCGTCACCGGCCGGCGGAGTGGGTTTCCAAACCCGAAGAAGCCCAATCACGCAGGCGGTGGAAAACATGGCGGCGACCACGTCCACCGCGTAAGGTCCCCAGAAATTCGAGCAGGCGAATTGAGCGAGCGCGAAACTTCCGCCACCGACGAGCGCAATCGGCCAGGCCCTCTTCAACCCCTTGCCGCCAGCGACGACCCAAACCAGGTAAGCCGGCAAGATCAAGGAAAGGAACGGGAGTTGCCGCCCCACCATGGCGGAAAGCTTCATCAGGTTCAGGCCGGTCACTCCGGCAAGCGCCACGATGGGGATTCCCAGTCCGCCAAATGCCACGGGGGTGGTGTTGGCGATGAGGGCAAGGGTCACGGCCTGGCGCGCCGTGAATCCCAAGCCGAGGAGCAGAAATCCTGCCACGGCAACCGGAGATCCAAAGCCGGATGTGCCCTCCAGCAGGGCGCCGAAACAGAACGCCACCAGGATCGCTTGCACGCAGGGGTCGCCGGAAGCGTGCTCGCTCATCCAGCGGCGCAGCAAATCGAAATTGCCAATGTCAACGGTGAGGTTGTAAAGCCACAGCGCGGCGAAAACGATCCAGAGGATGGGCCAGAGCGCATAAACGAACCCATACAATCCGCTAATCGCGGCCAAGGGCACGGGCATGCCCCACACAAAAATGGCAAGGAGGAACGCGGTGGCCAAGCCCAGCGCGGCAGACAGCGCCCCACTCTTGCGCAGGCCGCCCATCAAAATCAAAACCACGGCCAGCGGCAGTGTGGCGAGAAGCGCGGAGACCCCCAGGCTGTGCGCCGGCGCGAGGGGCTGGGGCCAGATGAAAGCCAGGGCGAGCGAGTGACCAGTGACCAGTGGCGAGTGACGAGCAGCAAGGTGGCTTGCGCATTGCATAGCACCGGTTGCGGGAGCTTGAACATACGTTACTAGCATGTATCGTCCTAGCGCGGATTGCTCGCGTGGCACCCGGCGATGGGCGCGCCATCCGGCGCCGCCCGATGTCTGCCTACTGCCTTCTGCCTTCTGCCAACTGCCTACTGATTATGAATGTCTGCCAATTCCTGCTCCGTAAAGCCCACCAACTCCGGTTCGATGGCGAGCGCCATGCCGGTTTTCGCCCGAACGGTCTGCCTGATGTGTTGAGCAAGGGCGATCACATCTGCTGCGGTCGCGCCCCCCTGGTTGAGCAGCACCAGCGGCTGGTTCTCATTCACCTGCGCACCGCCAATGCGATGCCCCTTGAGGCCGCAGATCGAAACCAAGAACGCTGTGGGAATCTTGATTTGGTCACGCGAGGGGAAACGTGTCCGCATCTCCTCCAGGCGGGCCAATTCCTGCAAAGAGAAGTTGCGCGCGATCTTCTCGTGCAGCGCCGCATATTCGGCTTCCGAAAGCGACAGGTTCTTGAAGAACGAGCCGGCATTCCCGCCCTTTTCCTCGCGCGGGAAGGGAAACTTGCTGTCGCGGATGGAGATAATGGCCTGGCGGATCTCCTTAAGCGAAGGCTGGTTCGTCCCGCGCTCTGCAAAATAGGCCCGAAGATCGGGGTAGTCAAGCTGGGGCCGCCCGCGCTTGGTCAGGCGAAGTGTAAGCCCCAGGATAATGAGCTGCCCGCGCGCAGTTGTGTTGAAGATGCTGCGCCGGTAGCCAAAGCCACAGTCTGCGGCGCTCAAAACGCGGGGCATGCCGGTGGAACTTTCCATAACCCGCGCCGACTGCACCACGTCGCTCACTTGCTGGCCGTACGCGCCGATGTTTTGGACGAGCGCCGCTCCCGCCTGCCCGGGGATGTGCGAGAGGTTTTCAATCCCCCACCTGTCCCGCTCCACCGCCTGTTGGACGACGTCATCCCACTTCTCTGCGGCGTTTACCTCCAGGGTCACCGCTTCGTCGTCTTCATGAAGGGTTTCGACTCCACGGCAAGTCGGATGCACTACGACGCCGTCGAATCCGCGGTCACTCACCAGGATGTTGCTGCCGCCTCCGAGGACGAAAAGCGGAAGCGCGCGCCTTTTGGCTACCACCAAGGCACCGCGAAAATCGTCCAGCGCAGCGGCATGGATGAAATACCGCGCGGGTCCACCGATCTTGAAAGTCGTGTAGGGCTTGAGCGGTTCCGCCTCTTTGATCACGAGGCCCGCGGCGCCGGTTGGAGAAGGCATAAGGCGTGATTGTAACAGGTCAATGGACGCGCCGCTCCTGGCCCGCCCAATATTTTTCGCGGAGGACTTTCTTCAGGATTTTCCCGGTTCCACCTTTCGGCAGGGAATCGGCAAATTCAATGGACTTGGGGATTTTAAATCCCGCGAGATGCTTACGGCAATGATTCAACAGTTCGGCTTCGCTGCATTCGAGTCCGGGCCTCAGGGTAATCACGGCCTTGGCGACTTCTCCCCATTGTGCGTCGGGAATTGCAATGACCGCGCATTCGAGTACGGCGGAGTGCTGATAAAGCACGCGTTCAATTTCCGCGGAGGCCACGTTCTCGCCGCCGCTCAGAATCATGTCCTTGGAGCGATCGACAATGAGGATGTACCCTTCCTCATCGATCGTGCCGAGGTCCCCGGTGTGAAACCAACCGTCGCGAATGGCGGCGGCCGTGGCTTCCGGCTGGCGCCAGTACCCTTCCATCACCACGTCGCCGCGGACGACGACCTCGCCCACCTGCGTGCCGTCGGCCGCCACGTCGCGCCCATCGAGATCGACCACGCGAATCTCGGTGCCCGCCATGGCATAGCCTGCTGTCGCCTTGCGGCGAAGATTCTCCTCTTCAGGTTCATCCTCGAGGTGTTCCTTGATGTGGGCCATGGTGATGACGGGCGATGTTTCCGTGAGCCCATAACCCCCCTTTGCTACACAACTGGGGATTTTCTTTTCCACCTCTCGAACTAAAGCGGTGTTGGTGGGAGCGCCGCCCATCATCACTTCATGCACGCTGCTCAAATCGTGGCGCGAAAAGTCCGGATGGTTCAGCAGGGCGATGACCATGGCGGGAACCATGTGCAGACGCGTGACCCGCTCGCCCTGAACCAGAGCCAGGACCGAAGGGGGATCGAACTTCCGCAGCATCACGTGGCGCCCGCCCGAGAGGGTGAAGATATGAGGCGCGCCCCAACTGTTGACGTGAAAGAGCGGCACCGTATAGAGGTGCACATCGCGGTCGGAGGCGCTCATCCCCAGCGCGGTGTAAAAGGCGTGCAAATAGAGATTGCGGTGCGTCAGCATAACCCCTTTGGGATATGCGGTCGTGCCGCTGGTGTAAAACAGTTCGGCCACGGAGTTCTCGTCAATCCCGCCGTAATCAATATCGGCGGGCTCGCAATCCGCCAGCAATTCGTCGTAGAGCTTATCCTGCGCCCAGGCAGGCTTCGCATCGCGCAGAGAGATGTAGTACTCAATCGACGGCGCGCCCGGCCGCAGGGCTTCCACCAGGGGAATGAATTCGGGGTCGAAGCAGAGCACACGAGGCGCGGCGTCATTCAGAATGTAAGTCAGTTCTTCGGGGGCAAGGCGGATGTTCATGGCCAGCAGGACGGCACCGATCTGCGGCACTCCGTAGTAGGCTTCCAGCAGCCGATGGCAATTGAAGCTGAGGTAGGCAACGCGGTCGCCCTTTTGCACCCCCAGACGCAAGAGGGCGGCGGAAAGGCGGTCGGCGCGCTCGTTGAATTGCCCATAGGTGAACCGGTCCTTGCCGCACACGACGCCGACCTTGTGGCCAAACAGTTGCGCCGCGTGCCGTTTGAACCGAACAGGTGTAAGGGGGAGCAGCATTTGCACCTCTCCTCAATCTAATGCGTGGAAGCGTACCGGTCAGAGGCATCGCGAATGGCGCGCATCAGTTTCTCATTCGCGCCGCCCGCGCGCAGACGGTCTTCCGCTGCGCGATCCAACCGGAAGTTGACGCCGTGCTGCCGAATCAGGGTGAAAAGGCGGGCCTTTGCATGACACACCCCCTGGAATGTAATGTCCTGAGAAGTCTCACTTTACTCTAAGGTATTGATGATTTCAATCGCCTCCGCGTCGAGCACTGGGCGGGTGCCATGACGGGGCTCGTGGTAGTAGAATGCACTCGTGATTCGGCCCCCATGCAAGCGGGTGTTGGCGGGCACTTTACTGAAGAGGTTTTGTAACCGATGAGACACAGCGCAAACGGCTTTCCAGAAGTGCTTAGAGTTAGGACGGCCCTTTGGACCGTCGGTGCGGCCAGCATTGTGGTAGCGGGCCTGATGCTTGCTCCGCTCAGGCTGTCCGCGCAGCGTCAGCAGGTTGCCTGGAGTGAGCAGGAAAAGCCCATCGTGCAGGCTTTACATGGGCTGCGCTCTCTTCCTGACGATACGAGGGCGGGGACGACCAAGCAATTGGCCCTCGGCATTCGCGCACTCCCAGCGGGCGATCACAAGCTGATGCTGGCCAATGGCCTCGCGAACCTTTCCACTGAAGGTGACTTTGGCCGCGACGCCCTGCAGGCGGTGGCGACCACGCTGGCACGAGCGGTTGCGGAACATCCGGTCCCGGAAGACCGCGGCGAGCCGGCCGAGCCGTACCTCGAGTTAGCTCAATTGGTACGCTACGAACACGTGCAGGCTTCTGTAGACTCACCGCAGTTTGGCAAGGCCATGGCAGAACTCGAGAGGTACGACCAGGACCGCCAGCAGGCGGACTTTACGCTGACCGACCTCAATGGCAAGCCGTGGAGCCTGAAGAGCCTCCAAGGCAAGGTCGTGCTGGTGAATTTCTGGGCCACCTGGTGCCCGCCTTGCCGCAAGGAGATGCCCGATCTCGACGCGCTGTACAAGCAGTTCCGAAAACAGGGGTTGGTGGTCCTTGCCATTTCCGACGAAGATGCGGGCAAGGTGAAGCCCTTCATCGCCGAAAAGGGAGTTTCTTACACCGTGCTCCTTGACCCGGGCCGGAAGGTGAATACCCAGTTCCACGTCATGGGCATTCCCAAGACGTTTGTTTACGATCGCAGCGGGAAGCTCGCCGCCGAGTCGATTGACATGCGCACCCGCGGTCAGTTTCTCGGCCTGTTGGCACAGGCGGGGCTCGAGTAGCCCGGCAGAGTCTCGATATTCCCGCGAGCAGCGGACAGGCGGCAGGCGAAGAGAATGCCCAAGATCCATCCCGCTATCGCCAGCACCAGCTCTTTAATGTTAGGTAGATTTAACCCGAGGCCTAGTTGACCTTGGGAGAATTTGCGCTCGCCGGTGGTTGCAAGTAGCTTACCGGGGAGCTGACAATGTCGACTTCGACTCGCGTCAAGCCCTCGCCCGTGAACCCGAGCTGTTTGGCCGCCGCCCACGAGACATCGATCAGTCGCCCGTCGACTCCCGGGCCGCGGTCATTGATCTTCAATAGGGTGGATTTAAGATTCTTGAGATTGGTAACCCGGACCCTCGTGCCCAAGGGGAGCTTCCGATGAGCAGCGGTGAGTTTATCCTTATCGAACAATTCTCCACTCGTCGTGGGCATTCCTTGGCGCTCCATCCCATACCAACTCGCCATTCCAATTTGTGCCTCGGGTGTTCGGGCAACCAGAAACAAAGGTCCTGGGTGGACCTGGGGTCTTGCTTCGGACTTCGGTGACAGAGCAATCAACCCCATCACTGCACAGCCCATAACGATTCTCCGCATTCAACCTCCAATCGGAAGAATTCCTCTCAGCGATGGATCGCCGGAGGAACCACAAGAATAGACATATGAGGGCTGGAAACACACCGATCCTATAGTGTTCGCCAGCGTTTGTCAAGGGTGTTAGAAAAGGTTAATAGTCTTATTGGTCTATTTATTGTGGGAAAGGTTTTTATTATTAGTCCAATTAGACTAATAAGTTTTACGCTCACCCTGCCAAAGAATCATCGGCTCTCCAGAGCCTCTCTGGATGGCCGCGTGTAGCCCTCACGATTCCGGCTATCTTAACGACGAGGCCAATGGCGTTCCCTGCGCCCCCGAGGGCTGCGTGAGCCCCAGTCTTGCGGCCAGAGTTGCGGCCAGGTCGATAGGTTGGCAGGGCGTGGCGTAGAACCCCGGCTTAAACGCGCTTCCCCAAAAAATCAGGGGGACCTGCGAGTCATAGTTCCAGGGACTTCCATGGGTGGTGCCCGTGAAGGTCGAAGAGGGAACCGCATAGGGCGCATACACGAGGAACACATCGCCGCCTCGCTTGACGTTAAAGCTGTTGGCGGCTTTTCGGGCAAGAGGGGAGTTGGGCAGGCTCCCCGTAAGAAACTGAGTGCGGGTAAATGCGGCCTCAACGTCGGGTAGCGATGCCGCGGCCTCGGCGGCGACCTCCTCAGCCTTCGACTCTGCCACGCTCCTCGCCTTCAGCGTGTCCCGGCTTAGAAAGAGATAAACCTCGTCCTCTGCCTCAATCCAGGGACCTGCGCCGAAGGCTTGCGTCAGAGCCTTCTCCGCCGCGTCGCGGACAGCGGCTGGCCGGGCCAATCCGATTCCCAGTTTGTGCTCCTGAATAAAAGCCGGCGTCGGCGCCACCCCGTGGTCAGCGGAAAAGGCGATCCAGACATTGTCCAGCCCCACCGTTTTGTCCAAATCGTCGAAAAATTTGGCCAGGTAGCGGTCGGTTCTGAGGGTGACGTCCGCCACTTCCGCGCTATAGGGCCCAAATCGGTGTCCGATGTAGTCATTCTCGCTCAGGGACACGGTCAGAATGTCGGTTTCCGGGCCTTTGCCCAGATGCTCGCTGCGGACGGCGTCCGAGGCAAAGCCAAGTTCAATCTGGTTCATGAAAGGGGTGTTGTCGAGCCAACGCAGAAACTTAGCATCGGGACAGGAGACTCCGGCCGAAGGTTGGAACTCCGAGAGGACCTTGCCGTTCGCGTCGGGAGTCTCCGGCAGCGCTTGCCACTTTTGTCCGCAATATGATTTCGCGGGGGTCTGCTTATCGAAATCATCCACCCATGTCGGCAGCGCCGGCATGTAGTAGGTGCTGGTAACGAAGCCGCCCAATCCTGTGTCGTACCAATAGGCGGCGGAAGGAGTATGTCCGCCCATCAACACGGCTGCACGGTCTTTAAGTGAAATTGAAACGGCCTTAGCGCGGAAATTGGTGGCGATCCGCAGCTCATCGCCCAGGGTGGAAGCTGTCAGGTTCCGGGGCGAAAAGCCCGGCGCGGCCCCGCCTTGGCCGCCACTCGCTACCTCGTGGGTGCTCGAATCTTCGACGCAATAGACCTTACGTTTCAGCTCGCGGTCATACCACTCGTTCCCGATTATTCCGTGGATGTTGGAATAGGCGCCCGTCAGCAAGGTTGCGTGCCCGGGACCAGTGATTGTAGTGGCGTAGTCGTACCGGCAATCGGTAAAGACCGCTCCGCCGTCCAGAAGCCGGTTGAAGCCACCCTTGACGAAGTAGGGCCGAAAGCGCATCAGGTAATCGTAGCGGAACTGGTCAATCACCAGCACGACGACCAGTTTCGGCCGGCTGGGTGAAGCGAAGCTCGCGGCCGGCTTGAGCGGCGCGCTCCAGGCAAGCAGGATAATGGCAGCGAGCGAGCAGAGAACGGTTTTCCTAAGCACCTTGACTCCTCCTATGATGAGCCCAAAAGTGTATCAGACGGCCCTCATGATTGTCTCGCCGGGAGAGTTATCGTGCTTGTTCTTTTCGACGATCCGACTCAGCGTCCTCTTTTAGTAGCGCGGGCGGGGCGTGGGCATCCTGCCCGCGCCATTCGCGAGAGCGGGACGCTCTCGCCCCAGCGGGCAAGATGCCCGCGCTACGGGCGTTCAGGCAGCCTCCGCCTGGGCTTGGGTTGGCGTCGAGGGACGCTTTGTCGATACCGAGCCCCGCTGCTTGCTTGTGTTTTCTTCAACATAGCCGGATGCACCTGCATTTTCGTGTGCGTCGTGGCCGGCATTGGCCGCTGCTGTAGCGGCGGTCTCCGACCGCCGCGGCGTCGATCGGAGATACGTCGATCGGAGATCGACGCTACAGTCCGCGGGCAAATCGCCCGCGCCGGCGTCCTCCGCCTCGTACTGCGCCTGCGACCGTTGTTCGGACGTCTGGGCCTGCGCTTGCGGCGACGCGGCTTCCTTTTGGATCTTCCGCAGCTCATTCCCCAGCCGCGCAAACTCGCGTACACACGATCGTTCCTCGCGCCGCAGCAATTCCAAATCCTTGTCGATCTCCGTCACCAGCAGGTCGCGGGCCCGCGCCGAGAGCGGAGCCTCCTTCGCGGCGATGGCTTCTTGCCACGACTCCGCCGCCTCGCGCAGTTCGGCGTCCGCCAGGTTCCACAATTCTTCCCGCAGCGGATCGCGGTCACTGCCCTCGGCTACGGGAATCTGGGGACTCGGCTTCGGGGACTCGTCGTTCGTGTCTTCCTCGATCGTGTCGTTCCATTCCTCGTCGCTCATGGCGCCGGGAAGGGCGGGCGGAGCCGGGGTGCTGAAACTCGCGGGGATGCGCAACTGCCACAGTAAATCGTGGATCTCGTCCATGTTGGTGCTGGGGTTCTGTTCTTTCACCTCCCGGCAAAGATCGATGCATCCGCCGGGCGTATAGAAATCCGGGCGGGCTACAGCTCTCCGCAGGGATTCGAGGAAGTCCTGCACGCCGGCATAGCCCTCGTGCAGTTCCTCGGCGGCTTCGCGGCGCTTCTCCTCGGCCCGGCGGATGTGCGCGGCCGCCTTGCTTTCCTGCAGGCGCTCGGAGCGCTGGATGCGCCATTGCAGGCTGGCGATGCGGCCGGTGATCCACTCCTGGTAAGCGTTGGCGGGGCGAAACTGCTGGCGCGCGCCCTCCGCCAGGGCCGCAAGACCCTCGGGGTCTTCGCCCAGCGCCACCAGCGCCTGGTCGCGCATTGCGGAATAGTAGCCGTGGCGCAGGTTGGCGGCGCGAGCGCGCTCCTTGCCTTCTGGCGTCGCGGCGCCGCACGATTGCTGCGCATTGCGCTGGTGCGCCGCCAGGTTTTTTTCGGTCATGGTTTGCTCAATGAGGGACATAGAAAATCCTTTCTAGGGATTAGGGGTTGGGGGTTAGGGAATAGGGAGTAATTATCCTCCGGCAAAGCGCTTTACGGTGGCTGGCCCTCCAAAGGGGCCGGACCGCCAGTGTCGGGAAGAGACCCCTCACCCGACCTCGTCCCTCGCCCACCCTCTCCCCAGCGGAGAGGGAAAAAGCCATCGCGCGCCGTAGCGCGCCCAACACAGTATTTGCCCTCTCCCGGGGGGAGAGGGTGGCCCGCGCCGCGCGCCTTCCCCAGCGGGCGCGGGACGGGTGAGGGGTCTTTGCCCCACCCATGAGCCCTTACTCTGGTAAGTGTTAAACTCTTGCTGCCTCCCCGACAGAGCCGGGCGATATCCCACCGGATTAGGGACACGGCAAACGGGGCACCGGACGCAGGTTGCGGTATCCGGGAAACGTCGTGTGGGCACAAAGCAGGCGGTGAAATGGAAATACCGGGGCGCGGAGAGCGAGTGAAGATTACTGCGCTCATGGTACAATTGTAGCTCAGGCGAGTATCAGTTGTCAAGTGATTTAATTGACCAAATTCCTACCGGCAGGAAGAAAAATTCTGACAAATCGCAGAATTGAAGCCAAAAGTGATATTTTGTCCACCCGCGCGCCCACGGGCGCAGATCGCTCCGCACTTTTTCGCCGTCTCGTAGCGCAAGGCCCGCTCTCCGGCCTTGCGGTTCTTTCAGCATGTGCAGGTGAGTCAGGCGCAGCCGCGGACAACTTGGAATATCTTGTTTTTGGCGGGGTGAGCGCCCGCGGGCCTGGAAAAGCCGCAGGGCCGGAGGGCGGGCCCTGCGCTACGTGCCCGATCGATTTCCCCAAGACTTTCCGCCGTAAAAAACGCGGGTGGCGCATACATTGTC
The DNA here is from genome assembly GCA_963808085.1 of uncultured Acidobacteriota bacterium. GTDB lineage: Bacteria > Acidobacteriota > Terriglobia > UBA7540 > UBA7540 > Bog-366. The sequence continues at coordinate 265,589 of CAWEFC010000033.1, read as the reverse complement.
CTCCAAAGTATGTGCCCCCAAGGTCGCGGTGTGACCATCAGGCCTAGGACGGCACCCGGCTCATCGACAAGATTCAGCGGTACTTTGGGAAGTGTCGCATACATACCAAACGGTGTATGCGCCACCCATCGGAATCGGGGACTCCGCGCTACCCGCTCAGCGCGGGCTAAAGATGGTGCGCCAGGAATCCGTTGACGCCTTTCCCTTTTTCCGATCCCCAGGTCCAGTACATTCCGAGGTATGCGTAGTTTTCAGTTTGCCCGAAGGCTGAGTGCCCGTAGGCAAACAGAATTTGCCAGCCGGGATTTTTAATATAGTAATAGCCGCCAATATCAACCATCGTCGAGGACATGGTCTGTGGTGTCGCAACGCCTTCCGGTCCATGGGAGAAAACTTCCGTTCCCAGCGTGAACTTCTTGCCGATGTCCCTCTGCACCAGCCACCCACCGTAGGTGAAATTGCGATACCCGGTCTGCGGGACAATCTGGTATCCGGCGCCGCCGTAAGTGGTCCAGTGCCCCCAGCTTTTCTGCACCCAGATCGGCAGTTTGTACCAGACCTTCCCGACTCCCAATCCTTTGGCATAGTTGCCGGTCGGCACTTCCAGCATCGTAAAGGTGCCAAATTCAGGGCGGTGCTTCGTTTCTTTTATGAATCGATACTTCGCTCCCAATTCCATGTCGGTCAGACCGTAGGCGGTTGGGCCCACTCCAGAGGGAAAATACAGTGGATTGTTGGAGGGAACGATGGCCCCCATGGGCACGATGATGTGCAACTGGAGATTGGGAGCCGCGCCCCAATTGGCTTCAAACGCCGGGGCCACCGGATCGGTTTCCACCGGGGTGCCGTCCGAGCCGCTGAAGAGGTAAACCTCGTAATGCCGGAATTCCACGGGCTCCGGGTCGTCCGTCTGGAACGGCGGTCCCGCCCAAAGGTTCGTGGCGGCCAGCGTCAACAGCAGGATGAGCGCTATTTTTGTGTGAACAACGTTCATTCATGCTCCTTGAGAGAGTGGCACGGCCATCCCGTCCGTTTTAAGTCACGGCGAAGACGGCCGTGCCGCCCGAGTCATTTTCCTTGCAACAGATCGGCAAACGGAGGGAATGTCAGCAATATTCCCAAGACCAAAAGCAGAAATGCCGTGGCATTGACCTTGGCGATGGCAACGCTTTTCGCCCGCCAGCGCCGCGCGAGGATGAACCACGCCGCGAGCCACAGCAGAATGGCCACGGAACTCACGCCGGAGAGCGGGCCTGTTGGCAGGTAAAACGTCAACCCTCTGGCGATAGGCTTGGAGGCATCCGCGATCACCGCAAGTATGCCCAATCCAGCGCAGCCAATTCCCGCCGACAAGATGGCGGCCGCAGCAGGGCCGTTAGGAAGGCGAGCTTCCTCCGGTATTGTGATCCGTTCCGCTCTTTGAGGCTGCGAAGGACTCATTGGCTTTTTCCCCGCAAGTGTATTGTGGGACCACCGCTCACCGGGGCGTATTTGTTAAGCATTGCACCAAAGAACCCTGCGACCCCCGCCGCTCCAAACGCCACTAAGGCAAACGCCAGCACGGCAGTGCGGACTTGCGGGTGATCCCTTATGGATAGCCGGTACTTCGTCAGAATATAGGTCACCATGGTCATGGCGATGGGCGCCATCCAGGCGACGTATTCCTTCCACTCCATCCCCAGGTCGTGCCAGCCCGCCGTCGTGGCGCTCGACTTCAAAAGATACCGCGGGTAGAGAGCCAGGTCCGTCAATCCCGCGGGCGGAACCGCGCGGTACCACGGATAGATAACGTAAGCCCCCGTCAGGACTGCGGCCCAACCGAGCGCAACCATGCCGAAAAGGTAGAGGCGTTCCAGGGACTCGCCTTTAAGCGTGAGTTGTTCTGGCTGCGCGACGAACTTTGATCGGCAGAGTTCCACGACGAGTCCGAAAATCGCCATCAGAAAGAATGCGCCGAACAGCATCCCATGGAATACGGTGACGAGAGCGCGCAGAGTAATTTCCACTTGGAAGCTCCAGAACCAATGGCGGGCCGCCCTGTTGGCCCGCGACCGTTAGTGGTGATGCTCGATGCCAAACATTTCGCCGAAAAGTTCTTGCACACGATGGCGCGCCACACGCAACGCCTTGCGGCCCAATGGAGTGATGTTGTACACGCGCCGCCCGGATTTCCCATTACGCTCCAAGTGAGCGCGCAAATAGCCCTTCTTCTCCAAGCCGTGCAAGATGGGATAGAGGGTTCCCGCACCCAATTTGTAACCATGGCGCGAAAGTTCCTCGGCGATCCAGACTCCGTAAACTGGCTCTTCCGCCGCGTGATGGAGAATGTGAAGGCGGATCAGCCCCGAATAGAGGCTTTTATCGTCCATATTGATTTTCAATGCCCTGTTTCGATATCGAAATTGAATATAGAACGAAGAAAGGTCATGTGTCAACCGGGGACTGGGAATGGGATTTGGGATGCAGCCGTAGCGCGGACCTGTTCTGGAGGTCCGCGGTTCTTCTTCCGTTGGCTAGGAAAAGCCGCGGTCCTCCAGAACAGGTCTGCTACGCTCTCCATCCATTCACTTGACTTTTTTCAGCAGCAGCGCCCAATCCAGCCAGCCGGGAGGTTTGGGGACGGTCCAGACAGGTCCCTGGACGGTGGGCAATGGAACAATTTCTCCAGTGACGGCGCTAAACCACTTCGCGTCGTAAGTCCCTGGTTCGAGCTTAAGAGAGACGTTGCCGCAGGCCTTTTGAGAATCAAAATCCTCTCCGCTGCCGCACGCCGGGCGCATGGGGAGATATACGGCATAAATCTCGCCCGGCTTGGCGAGGCAATAAGCGCCGTTATCTACCAGTTCGTCGTGTGGTTCCGTTTTCCACCATTCGAAGCTAGTGAAGAAATCCACCATGTGCTCGTACCCTTTCAGCATAACCATGGTGTCGTCGCCGCGCCCGTTAATCCATCCGCCTCCCGTATCTGGCCAGATGTTGGTGCCGCGGCGCGAGCTTTCTCCCGCCGTCCCATACGCCCCGGCCATGGCGATCTGCCAGGCCATCTGGCGCAGAACTTCCGCGGAGTCTCCGGGCGGGGGCGGCGCCCATTGGGGATAGTGGTCCTCGTAACCGTACTCTTCGTTGGTTTGGGGAATGATGCGGCCGGTCTTCATTTGAATCTGCCGCTCCTCCAGCATCAGGGTGTGCTGCTCGCGAGTCCAGTCTTGGATGGAGGTGAAGCCCATCCACGCGGAGGCGCGGTCCTGGTGCTCGCGATGCACGGGGTGGCTCGAGGCGAGGTGATGGTAAGGGTCCCAGCTCTCGATCAAGGTCCCGGTTTCGTGCGCCCACTTCTCGTCGCGAAAGCTGTCGAGATCGTCGCCCAGGTCGTAGGTGTAATTGGAAAACGCGCCCAAGCGCGCGATCGCGTAGCGGATGTATCGCCGCTCATCCTCGCTCCCTGCTGCAGGCTGAGCTTTGTGCGTGGAGATATCCAGGATAGCCGAAATGATCATGTCGCGGTCGCGGGCGAAGCGCAACATGCGCTCCCACTTTTGCCAGTAGGGCACGTTGAAATGCGTGAAGTCAATCTCCGGGTGGTCAAAGCTCTCGGGATCTCGCGCCATCCACGGCCGCAGAATCAGGCTGAAATTCTCAGCGGTCATAACGGGTTCGCCCCAGTATATGTTCGCGGCGCCCGAAATCAGAACGCGCATGCGATTGATCTTCAGGCTGTGCAAACGTTCGATGCTGTAGTCGATGTTCCGATCGTCACGCCACCCCACGAGCCAGAAGGCGGTGGTCCCGTTGAAGTAGTAGTGTTCTCCCGTCCCCTCCCAAACGAAATGCCACGGGTATTGAGGGTCGACGCGGATGGGGCCGCGGCGGTGACCGTCCGTCGCGCGGAATGCTCCCGCGTGCGTTTTCTCAAAACTGCCTTGCCGGTACACCAGGGAATAAGTGTAGTCTCCGGTGGCGGAGGGCATGAAGCGGATGCGGAAGACGCTGCCATCGGTGGAATCACAGAAGCCGCTCACTTTGAGCTGTTGGCTGCTTCCTGCCTTCCCAAACTGCCCTTCGACAGCGACGTCCAAAAACGGATTCTGCGCGTCCGGAGACGAAACGTTCAGGGTGATTTCCACGAAGTCGTAAGCCTCGATCGTTTGCGCGGACTGGGAAAATGTGATGTTCGCGGGCGCCGCGTGGACGAGACGGCTTGCACCCGCAATGAAGATGAAGCCCACTACCAGCATGAACCCATGACGCTGGTGAGAATGACTATTCCATTTCGACATGACTGCAATCCTTTCGGAATGACGTGTGACGTTCGATATAAAGGCGTAGCGCGGGCATCTTGCCCGCTGTCGCGGGAGCGTCCCGCTCCCGCCAGCTCGCGGGCAGGATGCCCACGCCACAGCGGGCGAGACGCCCGCGCTACGAAGAGAGTTCCTCGCTATATTTTGCGGTCCTCATTAGTGGCTCGCTCGGTCGGTCCATGCCTTCCAAACGGCGGGGTCCGCCAACATCTTGATGAAGATTCCACCCACCACTGAGCGCGCCTGGAATCCCACCTGCGTTCCGTCGCGAGTCCAGTACCAGTCGGTGAGGGGAACTCGGGTGGGCGATTGACTCACCCAGTCATAGATGGGGGAGATCAATTTCTCCCAGTCCTGCGGCGACTCGGCCAGCGTGGCCGTCCAAAACTCCCAATCGAGTTTCGTATAGGTCTTGCGGTTGTCGAGCGGCAGGCCGTAGCGGTTGAGGTGGTTTTCGTAAAAAGCGATTTCCTTGCGAGCGACGTCCGTGGGAAAAAGGTTCAAGCCCAGAATCTTGTCCCACACCAGATTGTACTTCTGGCTCCACGTTCCGGGCTTGTCGAAGGCGAGCCTGTAGTGGTCGCCGTCGGCCGCCATTTCTGCCCAGCGCGTGGCGAATTCTTGCGCCTTGGTCCGATAGTGGCTGGCAGAATCTTTCTTCCCCTCCATCGCCAGAATCTCAGCGTAGGAGCCCAAGCCGAGAATGGCTTTGATGGAGAGATTCGTGTTGTGCGCCAGATGCCCGGCGAAGTCGTCGGTGCAGAGTTGGTTTTCCGGATCGAGCCCTTTATCGGCGAGGTAATCCGCCCACTGCTGAAGAATGGGCGCGTGCTTTTCTGCGAATGCCGCATTGCCTTCGGCCTTGGCAATGGCGGCGAACAGGATCAGCATGTTGCCCGATTCCTCCACGGGCATCGTTTCGATTTTGGTTGGGTCGCGCCCATTGGCGAGCGGATACGTGCCCAAGTCGTGCGGCGCGTAGGGGAACGGCCACTTGCCCGACTTGACGTAGTCCATCACCGGTGCGAGCGACGCTTCCACCAGGTGCGGATTCAAGAGAAGCAGGACGGGCGCCGCAGGATAGATGACGTCGACCGTAGAGATGCATCCGCAACTAAAGTTCTCCTTGGGAAAATAGTAGGGCGTCTTTCCGTCGGGCGCCGCTACCAGCTTGTGCGCGGCCAGGCTTTGCCGGAAAGCCAGCGCGGCGAGCCGTGCGTATTTCTCGCCGCCCACCCGCGTGAGGTCCGCCATAAGCTGATCGTCGAACTGCTCGCTCTTTTTGCGCAGCGACTCGTAATCGTGCTCGGCGGCGGTGAGGAGATCGGCAGCCTGAGCGCCGTTGCGCCGCCAATACGGGCGTAAGCGCTGATGAAAATATTCGATGGAGTAGAGGTCATCGTAAGCCAGGATGAGATGCCGAGACACAGGCTCCGCGCTGACCTGGCCCAGATCGAACACAAACGCGGCCAGCGGGGCGCGGTTGGCGGGCCGGGGCATGGCGGAATCGTCCCGGCCGGGCAGACCTCCTTTTTCGACAAACGAGTCGTGCTGTGAATCAGTAGCGGCGACGGCGCTTGCGGCAACCTCGCTCGTCGGCGCGGCAGCATAGAGGTAGCCCCAATCGATGCGGCGGTCATCTCCCGATTTGGCCAGTACCGGTTGCGCCTTTGATCCCATGCGCAGCGCGACGAGGTCACCGGCCTTTTCGCGCGACCATTCCACCGCCTGGTCCTCGGTGTTCACCACAAGCTCCGCAGAGTTGGCGTAATAAACGGAGGCCCTATGCGTGCGGCCGTCCACCGCGCGGACTTCCCAAATGAGATAGGTAACCGGGCGGGAATAGATGTCCAAGTCGCTGGGCAGGAGCGGAGTGAGGAATGTGAGCGTAACGTGAACTCCGGCTCCCTCGAAATCATAAACCGTGCGAGTAGGGAAGACGGCGAGCCCCACTTGGGGCATCGCCTCCTCGTCCACGGGCCTTCCCATCAGGCGATAAACGGCGCCATCGATCCGGATCATGCTCTCGATCGACTGCGGCTTTCCGGTCCAGTGCCGGGTAACGTCGTCGGTAAGGTGGTCGGTGAATGACCAGATGCTGAAGTAAGGGTCAGTGGTCACCAGGGGTACTGCACGTGGCTGAAATGGTTCTTCGGCCTGGACGGGCGCGGCCACGAGGCAAGGCAGCGCCGCAAGTAGGATTAACGCGAACCGCGACCCCTGTTCTGCCCACCCGCGCCCAAGACGGTTTTGCAAATCGGGGGTTAAGAGAGGTCTAGGACCATATTTTTGCATGGTTGAAATCCTATGAAGCACTTTGACGGATCGCGAGTATACAAGCAGCGGAGTTTAAGAACAACTCCGCGTTAGATTGCATTGCTGGAGATGAAAAGGTGTGGATGCGGCCGATTGAGGAGGTTGACGCAGCCAAACTTCACGCTAATCTTGAGCGAGATTCTCCCATTCTCGAAGTTCTGCGCCAGCCGCTCACCACGCAATCATGGCCTCTTCAAAAAGCCTTGCCAAATCCTCGGGGCTGGCTGGCCGCGGCGAGAGCTTGGTGACTCGGTGCTGAGGCAGCGTACCTTCCACGAGCCGGGGAATGTCGGCGGTATCATACCCCAGCGCGCGCAGTCCATTGGGGAGGTGGAGGTCCTGCATGAGCTGTACGATGTGGTCAGCCAGAATCTTGCCCGCGTCATCCATGTGCGCGCCGTTGACCTTGGCCCCCAAGATCTCCGCGGCCCTCAGATGACGCTCGGGGCATGCGGACGATACAAAGCGATAAACGGCCGGGGCATTCAGGATCACGGAGACGCCGTGGGGCACGAAGGCGTGGTCGACCACATAGCCTGGCGCGCGGTAATCTCGCACCAGACCTGAGACAGGATAGGACATCCCGTGGGGTAAATGCACGCCCGCGTTGCCGAAGCCGATCCCCGCGAAGGCCGCGGCGAGCATCATGGAAGCGCGTGCTTCATTGTCGCCCGGGTCCTGTACGGCGCGCTTGAGATAAAGGGACACGAGGCGCAGCGACTCGAGGCTCCAGACATCGCTGATGGGGTTCGATCCCTGATAAGCGGGCCGCAGAATGGGCCGTTCCGGTCGAGGGCGCTGGTGGAAGGGAAGTGCGGTATAAGACTCGATGGCATGGCTTAACACATCCAGCCCGGCTGAGGCTGCCACGGCGGGTGGCTGGGTCCGCGTATTTTCCGGATCGATCAGGCCGAGCGTCGGCTTCAGCCGGCGGTGGGCGATGCCGGTCTTGGCGTGCATCTTGACCAAGTCGAAGATCGCCACACCCGTGGTTTCGCTACCTGTCCCGGCGGTGGTGGGAATAGCAATCAGAGGTTTGAGGGGGCCCGGAACAGGCAAGCCTTTGCCGATCGGCGGATTCACGTAATCAAGCAAATCGGCGGGGTAACAACTATAGAGGTTCGCGGCCTTCGCCGTGTCTATGGTCGATCCGCCACCGACGGCAACGAAGGCGTCGAAGTCTTCCGCTTGCGCGGCAGTGGTCGCCTCGCGGAGAGAATCATCGGTGGGTTCAATGTGTATGCGGTCGAACACCGAAAACCGGATTTTGTGATCGTGGAGCGACTCTTGCACCGTGGCCAGAGGTGGCAGGGTCCGTAGATTGGGGTCCGCGAAAACCAGGACGTGGCTCTTTCGCAAGTCGGACAGTTCCGCGCCCACCTCGCGCGTGACTCCGAAACCGAACCGGATGGCGGCGGCTGCTATCTCGAAAGCGTATTCAAGTGGCATGGCGCCTCTCTGCTTGGTCCGGCCTTCCCTTACACCCCGCCAAGCCGGGAAACACATCATTGCGTTGTTGATCCGCCCGACCGATACCATACACCTGACGAATACTCAGCGCAATCGCGTGGGCGACCACGGGTGGGCCAGATGAAGATTGAGGGCTTTGGGCGCGCAGGAGCTGTAATTGCTTCTCCTTTTCAACATACTCAGGCTGCTTTTCCAGCTTCTCACGGATTTCGCGGTCATTGGGCGTGTCTTGCCACCAATCAATGGGAGCCACCTTCTTTCCATGGGAAAGCCCTCACACCGTCGCCAGCATCATTTCCTTCAAGTAGGGCTCGCGCCGGAAATCCTGGGGGCGAATCTCAACACAGATCAAATCGGGGTCATAGGTTGCGAGAATATGGACCACATCGGCGTAAGAGTAATTCTCGTTCCTCGCGTGCCGATCGTGAATGGTTCCCACCACCAAGGCTTGGGTCCCGGGAGCAGAAGAAGCGCCGAAAAGTCCGCCAGGGCAAATCCATGCGGCAATAAGAATTAACGTCCCGAAACTTATCCGATTAATGCGCATTGCCCCACCTCCTGGTAGCACAGGCACTCCTGCCTGTGCTGAAAGCTTATGCACCTTCTGCATAGGGCACAGGCAGGAGTGCCTGTGCCACCACTCGCCACTAACCACTGCTTTACTCATACCGCAGCGCCACCAGGGGCTCGACTCTGGTCGCGCGGCGGGCGGGTATCCATGCTGCCAAGGTCGCCACTAGAAAGAGCAACAGCGTGCTCGCCCCCAGCGTGACAGGATTGGCCGGAGCGACGCCGTAGAGAATACTTGCGATCAATCGTGTGGTCGCCAAAGCAAGGAGGCATCCCGCTCCCAGGCCGACCCCTACCAAAGGAAGACTCTCCTTCAGGACCAGCCACAAAATCCCGCCGCGGGCCGCACCGAGCGCCATACGGATGCCAATTTCGCCGGTTCTGAGAGAGACGTTGTAAGCCATGATCCCGTACAGACCAACGCAGGCCAGTGTGAGACCGAGTGTCCCGAAGAGCCCGGCAAGTTCGGCGAAAAGTCGCTCCGTACTCAGGGAGCTATCAATCTGTTGTTCCTGGGTCCTCATCTCCACCACCGGCAAGTCCGGATCGAGATCGCGAACCACCGAATAGATTTCCTTCGCAACCGGGGCTGCGCTGGCGGCCGTGCGAACTTCGAAGGTCATGTCGATCATCCACGGGGTCTGTAGGAAGGGAAGATAGGTGATCGGCGGCGGCTCAGCGCGGACGCTGTAAAACTTTGTGTCTCCGACGATGCCCACCACTTCGATCCAGTCTTTCCCACCCTTCCACCGAAACCTTCTCCCCAACGGCGACGTGCCCGGAAAATACTTGCGAGCGAAAGTCTCATTGATCGTTGCGACCTTAGGTCCGCTGGCAGTGTCCCCGGTTTGCGGTCCCCGACCCATGAGCAGGGGAATACCCATCGTGCTAAAAAACCCCGGAGCAACGTAGTTCGTGCTGGCGCTCATGCGCTTACTGGAACGAGGAGCACCTTCGACTTCGATGGCATTCGTACCCGTCACGGCCACATCGCTGATCAGGATGTCGCTGGAGGCGCTGGCGGAGAGGACTCCGGGTATCGCATTGAGGCGCTCCAGGAGGCGATTGTAAAAGGGGTAGAGCTTCTCCGGAGTGTATCCGTTGGCTGACGGGGTGAGAGTGAAAACGAGAACATTCCGAGGATTAAATCCCAAGTCAATTGACTGGAGGTTTTGAAGGGTTCGAACCAACAGCCCCGCGACAACAACAAGCAAAAGGGAAACGGCGAGTTGGAACGTGACCAGGAGCTCCCGCGACCACAGGCGGCGCTTACCCGACGGGTGCCGCCCCGACTGGATGCCCCCCTTTAAGTCTTCGGAGAGTTCAATCTTGGTTGCCCGCGCTGCCGGGCCTAAGCTAAAAACGATGCCACTGAAAAGGCACAGCCCGGCAGTAAAGCCGAAAACTCTCAGGTCGGGACTCACATTCAAACCAAGGTTGATGAATGAGGAACTCGGTAGAAAGGCGAGCAGGTAGCGGCCGGCCCACCACGCCAGCAAAAACCCCGCTGCGCCACCGAGCCAGACCAGGACCATGCTCTCGGTAACCAACTGGCGGATGAGTCTCCTGCGACTGGATCCCAGCGCAAGACGCACGGTGAATTCCCTGGTTCGGGCCGCGCTCCGGGCCAGAAAGAGACTTGCCACGTTCGCGCACGCGATCATCAACAGAAGCGTAACGACCACCATCAAAATAGTCACGGGCTCGCCAAAGAATTGGGCTCCGAAATTTGCCCCTTTGCTGCCGGGCAGCAAGACGATCTCAGGGAGACCCTGCTCCTTGGCAAGGCTCGTCCACTCGGGGGTCAGCATTCCCTGAAAAATGCTGTTGGTTTCACGCTGCGCCCGTTCAGCGGAAATGCCGGGGCTCAGCCGCGCCATGATCTGCAAGCCCCAGCGCTTGTCGGCAGTGATGAGAGGCAAGTGCCCGCCAAACTCCCAACGGCCAATTTGTTCCCCTTGTATCATCGGGACAGTCACGTCGGGCGCGCTGATGAAGCCGAAGTATTGCAGCCCCTGAAAATCTTTCGGTGTGACACCGACGATGGTGCACGGCGTAGCATTTAAGGTCATCGTCCTCCCCGGCACAGAGGGATCACCTCCAAACGCGGCCTGCCAAAAGCGGTAGCTGATGGCAGCGGCACAAGGCGCGTTCGCTTGGTCATCGCTCTCCACCAGAAGGCGACCCGCTGCCGCTTGAATGCCCAGTGCAGAAAAGTAGTTCGCGGAGACTGTAATTGCAATCCCACTGTGCCCTGATCCTCGGTCGCTGACGTTAACCCGGAGCATTGGGGCGAATGCGAATACGTCGGTGAAGCTGCGGGTGCGAGTCCGAATTCCCTTTAACATTGAGTAATTGAAGACGTTCATGAGGTCTTCGCCGGACCGTGGGTCGCGCGGGTTGCTGTTGCCGGTAAACATGAGGTTTTCCGGCTGCTTCCTGGCGGCCCATGTGAGGATAACAAGCTGACGAGGATTCCTGACGGGAAGCTCTTTGAACAGCAGCGCGTTGGCCAAGCTGAAGACTGCGGTGTTTGCTCCTATGCCCAAGGCCAGGGTTATGACGACGGCAGCCGTGAAGCCAGGATTGCGGCGCAACTGTCGCAGGCCGTACCGCAGATCTTGCCAAAATACCTCGATAGCAGCTTCCCAGCCGCTGCTACGGACTCCTTCTTTCACCTCGTCCACGCTACCCATTTCCAGGCGCGCGGCGCGCAGGGCCTCGCCGTGGCTCATTCCAGAGCGCATCTTGTCTTTCGCCGCGGCGTCCAGAAAACCGCGCAGCTCCTCATCCATTTCTTGTTCCACTTCTTCCTTATGGAACAGCGCCCGAAGTCCACTCGATAGTTTTAGCAAGATTGACATGGCCGTTCTCCAGTTTGCCGATTTTCGATTGCCGAGTGTCGATTGAAATCCAGCGGAGGACGCGGCCGCCGTTCAATCGGCAATCAACAATCATCAATCGGCAATCTCCATGATTCGGGTGATCGCAGCGATCTGCCTTCCCCATTCCACCGTCTCGGCTTTCAGTTGCTTGCGCCCACGCTCCGTTAGCTCGTAGTACTTCGCGCGACGATTGTTTTCCGTCGGCCGCCACTCGGGCTTGATCCATCCCTCACGCTCCAGGCGGCGGAAGGCCGGGAACAACGAACCCGGATTGACGCGAAACACCCCCCGGCTGATTTGCTCGATACGCAGCGCGATTCCGTACCCGTGCATGGGCTCCAGGGCAAGGGTTCGCAGGATGAGCATGTCCAGGGTGCCTTGCACGAGCCCACTGACTTTTTCCGCCATTGATTTCTCCTCTTGATTATCGAGATGAGCATAGGCCTCTCCTCTAGATTGTCAAGAGGACAGTTTGTCGGGTACTGTTCTTCCACCTATCTTCACGCAGGTCCCGGGTGGCGGCCATTATTGTGTCGCGCGCCCACCCCTTTCCTCCGGCCCTCTGCCCCAGCCTTGACCGGTTTACGACGACTGTGTTAGCTTGAATTTCTTGCACAGGATCTACGTCTAAGGTGGAGGAACCGGCTTGATCGCTCCGGCGGGAGAGGCGTTGAAACGCACTGCTCTGAATGCCACCCATCGGGCGAGCGGCGCCAAGATGGTGGATTACTGCGGGTGGGACATGCCGGTGGAATATTCCGGCATCACCCGAGAGCATTTGGCGGTGCGCACGTCGGCGGGCCTCTTCGACGTGAGCCATATGGGGGAGATTGATGTTCGCGGCCCCCGCGCTTTGGCGCTGCTTCAATACGTCACCTCCAACGATGTATCGCGCTTGCGGGACAATCAGGCTCAATACACCGCACTGATGCTGCCGAACGGAAGCGCCATCGACGACTGTCTGGTGCACCGATTCGCGGCCGATCATTATTTTCTCTGCGTGAATGCCGCGAATACGGATAAGGATTTCGCGTGGATCGTGAAGTGCAATTCGTTCGGCGCGGATTTGCGTAATGTGTCGGCGGAATACTCGCAAATTGCGCTGCAAGGCCCGCAGGCCCTCGCCATCATGGCGAAAGTGACGGATGCGCATTTGGGGGATTTGAAATACTATTGGTTCCGCCGCGCCCGATGCGCCGGGGTGGAAGGAATCCTGGCGCGAACGGGCTACACGGGTGAGGATGGTTTCGAGTTCTATTTTCCTCCCGCCTCGTCCGAGCATCTGTGGAACGCTTTACTGGACGCAGGCCGGGCCGAAGGGCTGATTCCCGCGGGACTCGGCGCAAGGAACACGCTGCGGCTCGAAGCGGGGTACGCACTTTATGGGCACGAACTGGATGAAGAAACCACGCTGCTGGAAGCGAACCTGGGATGGATTACGAAGCTCGAGAAGGGGAACTTTCTGGGCCGCGACGTCCTCGCACGACAGAGCGCCGAGGGAACGCCCAAGAGGCTTGTCGGATTCGAGATGATCGACCGCGCTCCGGCGCGCGACGGCTATGCGGCTTGGGCCAATGGCAAGAGAGTGGGCAATGTCACCAGCGGCTCCCCCGCGCCCTATTTGAAGAAGAATATCGGGATGGCTTACGTGCCGCCGGAAGTGGCAAACGTGGGCCGCGACATTGAAATTGAAATCCGGGGAAGAAAGGCAGCCGCGCGAATCGTTTCATTGCCGTTCTATAAGCGGTCGAAGTCGTAACGCCGCCATCTTGGCGGCTCTTTGCCGGCTTGGAGCCGGCGCTACCGGCCAATCGATCGCGGCCGGGCAGACCTAGTTGAAAACTCAAGGGAGAGGAAAATGTACCCTCCAGAACTTCTTTACACGAAAGAACACGAGTGGATCCGGGTGGACGAGTCCGTCGGAACCATTGGCATCACCGATTACGCACAGAAGGAATTGGGAGATGTCGTATTCGTAGAGCTCCCCAAGCCCGGCGATCACGTTACCGCGGCGGAGTCTTTCGGTACGGTCGAATCCGTCAAAGCCGTTTCCGAGCTTTATTCACCCGTGAGCGGCGAGGTGACCGGCGTCAACAAGAAGCTCCAAAACAACCCGGAGATGGTCAACACCGACCCCCATGGGGACGCGTGGCTGATTCGCGTGGAGCTTGCCGACCGCAGGGAAATTGACAAGCTGATGACGGCGGATGAATACGAGGCCTACATCCAGCAGGAAAAGGCCCATTGATGCGCTATTTGCCGAACTCTGCCGCCGACCGGCAGGCCATGCTGAAAGCTTCCGGCCACGCGCACATCGATGAACTCTTCGCACAGATCCCGGCGGAACTGAGATTCAAGGGAGGATTGAGCCTTCCCGGCCCGCTCTCCGAAGCTGAAATTCTGGAGTTCTTCCAGCAGGCAGCGGCAGAGAGCAGCCGCGAGTACGTCTCTCTGCTCGGCGCCGGCGCCTATTCGCACTACCGCCCGGTGGTGGTTGACGCGCTGCTCTCGCGCGGCGAGTTCTTCACCGCCTACACCCCCTACCAGGCGGAAATCGCTCAGGGCACGCTGCAAGCCATGTTCGAATTTCAGACCCTGATGACCCAGCTCACGGGGCAGGAAGTCTCGAACGCTTCGCTCTACGACGGTTCGACGGCCGCCACCGAAGCCGCGCTGATGGCCCTGCGCGTTACGCGCCGGCGCCGCCTGCTGGTGGCCGGCACATTGCATCCGGAATATCGCCAGATTCTTCAGACTTACGTCCGCCACCAGGACGTGGAATTAGTGGAAATCCCCTACACTGCCTCTGGGCAGATCGACGCGGCCCAACTGGAATCCACGCTGGATGCCGAAACCGCCGCCGTGCTGATCCAGTCGCCGAACTTTTTCGGCGTTTTGGAGCAGGTGCCGGAGATTGCCGCCCTCGCCCACCGGCACGGCGCGCTCGTGATCGTCACGATCACGGAGCCGCTCTCGCTGGCCGTCGTCAAGCCTCCGAGCGATGCGGACATTGTTTGCGGAGAGGCGCAATCGTTTGGCGTTCCGGTGGCTTTCGGCGGTCCCTACGTGGGCTTCCTCACGACACGCGAGAAGTTCCTCCGGCAGATGCCGGGCCGCCTGGTGGGCCAGACGGTCGACACCGAGGGCCGTCGCGGCTTCGTGCTGACTCTTGCCACGCGCGAGCAACACATCCGGCGCGAAAAAGCCACATCCAACATCTGTACCAACCAGTCGCTGTGCGCCCTGGCCGCAACTATCTACCTCTGCTTGCTGGGCAAAACGGGACTCCGGCAGCTCGCGGAGCAGAATCTGGCCAAAGCTCATTACGCTGCCGAGCGGCTGCGGGAACTTCCCGGCGTGTCGATCCCCTTTGCCAGCCCCTGCTTCAATGAGTTTGTCGTGAAAGTTCCCGGTGACGTAGAGGTTCTTCTGGAAAACCTGCGGAGCGAAAAGATTATCGGCGGTCTCCACCTCGGAAAACTTTACCCGGAACTCGAGAACCACCTTCTGCTCTGCTTCACCGAATTGGTCAGCCGCGCCGCTATCGACCGTATGGTGGAAGTATGCCGGCAGTTTTCCACCAGCCCGCGGCTGGTGGGCGCAGAGGCACTCGATTAAGCAGAGGCGGCGCACGTCCATCAATTAAAAACCGATGACCATGGAAAATCGAATTCGCGAAGCCCGCCCGCACGTCACCCGCAACGAGGGACTGATCTTCGAGCGAAGTTCAACGGGCAAAGTGGGCGCCGAGCTTGCGCCCTTGGACGTTCCCGCCGTCTCGCCCGCCGAACTTCTGGGCGCGGACCTGGCGCGCGCTGAGATCGAGGGCTTTCCGGAAGTTTCGGAATTGGAAGTGATCCGCCACTTTACGCGGCTCTCCACCTGGAATTACAGCGTTGACGTTGGACTCTATCCGCTCGGTTCCTGCACGATGAAGTACAACGCTCGCATCAATGAAGTGGTCGCGCGGTTGGCGGGCCTCGGCACCGAGCACCCTTACACGCCGCAAGCGTTGGCTCAAGGCTGCCTGCGGATTCTCTACGAGACCGCTCGCTGCCTCCGTGAAATTACCGGCATGGATGCCGTTTCCCTTCAGCCCGCGGCGGGGGCGCAGGGCGAGCTGACCGGCATCCTGATCATCCACGCTTTCCTCGCCGAGCGCGGGGATCCGCGCAAGTACATCCTGATTCCCGACTCCGCGCACGGCACGAATCCCGCCAGCGTGGCCATTTCCGGCTACGAAGTGCGCAACATCAAGTCCAATGAGCAGGGTTGCGTCGACATTGCCGACCTCGACCGCGCCATGGATGCCGATGTGGCGGGATTAATGCTGACCAATCCCAACACGCTGGGAATTTTTGAAACCGATATCGGCAAGATTGCGGATCTTGTCCACGCTCGAGGCGGCCTCGTCTACATGGACGGCGCCAACATGAATGCTCTCGTGGGAGTGGCACGGCCGGGCGATTTCGGCGTTGACCTCATGCACCTGAACCTGCACAAAACGTTTTCCACTCCCCACGGAGGGGGCGGGCCGGGTTCGGGGCCGGTGGCGGTGAAGGCCCTTCTGGAGCCATATCTTCCTTCCCCGGCGGTCGAGAAAGCAACGGATGGAAAATTTTTCCTGGACTATGCTCGCCCCCATAGCATTGGCCGCGTGCGTGCATTTCTGGGCAACTTCGGCATGGCCGTTCGCGCTCTCGCGTACATGCTGGCGAATGGACCGGCAGGATTGCGGCAGACCACCGAGGACGCGGTCTTGAATGCGAACTATGTGCGCAGCCAGTTGCGCGAGACCTACGATCTTCCCTATGACCGGCCCTGCATGCACGAATGCGTCTTCTCCGACCGGCGCCAGGTGGCGAAAGGCGTTCACACCATGGACATCGCCAAGCGCCTGATCGATTACGGATTCCATCCTTACACCACGGCGTTTCCGCTGATCGTGCCGGGCGCGCTGATGATCGAGCCCACGGAGAGCGCCAGCAAAGAGGAGTTGGACGCCTTCATCGACGCCCTTCAGGCCATCGCGGACGAGGTGGAGCAAGACCCGCAATTCGTTCTGAAGGCCCCTTATACCGCGCGAGTCACTCGCCTCGACGAAGTCGGCGCGGCCCGCAAGCCGGTCCTGCGGTGGAAACCTGCGGCAACGTCTTGAAACGCGGGTTTCTTAGGCGCGCAGGTGCCCGTGGGGCTGGAGTGGTGACGCACGCCATTCGACACTGCTTGCAAATCTACGCATAATGCGTAACAATTTACGCATTATGCGTAGCAGCGCAACGCTGAGTGCTCTTTTCCCGAAGACCCGGCAGGGGATTCTTGCCGCAACCTTTAGCCAGCCCGGGAAGTGGTGGTTTCTCTCGGAGCTTGCTGGTTTCCTCGAAACCACGCCGTCCAGCCTTCAGCGGGAGCTCGCTGGGCTCGTTAATGGCGGCATCCTGGAGCAGAGACGGGAAGGTGCTCGGGTTTACTTTCGGGCGCAGAAACACTCCCCCATCTACCGCGAATTGCGGGGAGTCGTTGCAAAGACCGCCGGGATCATTCCGACGGTTCAGACCATTCTGGCGCCTTTGGGACGGAAGATCCTATGCGCATTCGTATATGGATCGCTTGCCCGGGCGGAGGAGCACGCCACCAGTGACATCGACTTGATGATCATTGGCCATGTTGGCCTCTCTGAATTGACCCCGGCGCTTCGCCGGGCGGAGCGAGCTCTTGGCCGCGAGGTGAATGCCACAACGTATTCGGTTGAAGAATTTCGCGGCAAGTTCGAGCAGAAGGACCACTTTTTGAACGCTGTTCTAAGGCACCCGAAGCGATTTGTCAAAGGGACTGAGCGTGAGCTGGACGCAATTATTAGCGAATAAAGACGCCCAAAAGCACACCACCTCGCGCCAGGAGTTGGATAATATGCGGGAGTTGATTGCCCGAGACCTGGCGGACTCCGGTGTGGCGGAGTTGTCCGCGGACCGTCGGTTTGCAACCGCCTACAACGCGGCACTCCAAGCGGCGAATATGGCAATCGCATGCGCCGGCTATCGAATAACCGCGAGGATTGGACACCATAGAGTTTCTCTCGAGAGCGCTGCGCTTGCGCTCGGGAAGTCGAGTGAAAGCCTCACGGATTACTTCGAGACCTGCCGCCGCAAGCGCAACCAGATCGACTACACTCAATCACACGTTGCAACGGAAACAGAGGCCAAGGAGATCGTCGCGAAAGCGACCGAGTTTTACGAGCTCGTCGAGGCGTGGATCTCCAAGAATCATCCCCAGTTCGCGCTCGGGAAACCATGACCGAAATCGCATGCTGTGCGGCCCGGGGGGTCGTCAAAGCCAATGCCTGGCCGTCGAGACTTTTTGAAACAATCCGCCGCCTTATTGGCCCTGGGAGGGGCGCCACCCATGTTTGCCAGTCCGCAGGTCGACAAAACTCCGGCGGAATTCACTGCTTTTCAAGCCCAGCGGCGAAAGGAACTCTGGGGCCTGCTGGGAGAACTGCCTTGGAACCACAATCCCGGTCCGGCCACACTTCTCGCAACGGAAAAGCACGACGGCTACACCCTGGAACGTTTAGTGTTGGACCTAAACGGAGTCGAGCCGGTTCCGGCGTTGCTGCTAATTCCCGACAAACGCGCCCCCCGCGCCCCCGGCCTACTCTACATCCACTGGCATGGCGGGATGTACGATCTCGGTAAGGAACAACTTCTTGTGGGTGTCGATGCCCAACCCGCCTACGCGCCGGTCTGCGCCGAAAAGGGTTTGGTGACCCTGGCCATCGACTGTTGGTGCTTCGGCGAGAGGAAACATCATGAGGTCGGCCGCACGGGCGAGGAGGACACGTTCAAGTCCATGCTCTGGAACGGCCAGGTCCTCTACGGAATGATGATGTTCGATGAATTCCGCGCCATGGATTACTTGTCCGCCCGGCCGGAGGTGGATCCCAACCGCCTGGGGGCGCTGGGAATGTCCATGGGTTCAACCAAGGTGTGGTGGCTGGCAGCGCTCGATCCGCGCGTGCGCCTCTCGATGGACGTGTGTTGCCTCACGGACTTCGAAGAACTTGTGAAGGTCCACAACCTAAGCGGGCACGGCATCTATTATTTCGTGCCTTCCTTGCTCAAGCATTTCCAGACGGCCCAAATCAATGAGCTCATCGTTCCGCGTGCCCACTTGAGTGTAAACGGCCGCCTGGATGATTTGACTCCTCCTGCCGGGGTGGAGCGGGTTCGCGATTACCTCGCCCCCCTTTACCAAAAGTACGGCAAATCCGAAGACTGCCACATCGAGTTGTTCGATTGCCCCCACTGGGAACTTCCCGCCATGCGCAAGCTCATCCTCGAGTGGATGGATACCTATTTGGTGAAACCCATTGGCAGTTAAGCGATACTATATATAGGGGTTAACCCTCCTCATAACCCCGAAATATTGTGGTTTTTCTCTTTACAAGATTCGGTCGATATGGTAATTGTTCATTGAACCTGTGGTGGGTCGTGGCGCCAGCGCGACTTGTTTCCACGGGCGTTTTGGCTGGTCCGGACGAATTTTGGATTTGTGGATTCAATCTCCTGCGTGCACCCTTCAATCCAAAATCGCGAATCCAGAATCCAAAATGGATGAAGGTGTGATTTGTATAAGCTGAAAAAACTCGAACTGCTCGGGTTCAAATCCTTTGCGGATAAGTCCCGGCTGGAATTCGCTTCTGGCGTTGCCGCCGTCGTCGGGCCGAATGGCTGCGGAAAGTCCAATCTTTCCGACGCCATTACCTGGGTGCTGGGAGAGCAGAGCGCGCGCCTGCTGCGCGGCGAGCGCATGGCGGACGTCATTTTCAATGGTACCGGCACCCGTCCCCCCACGGGAATGGCGGAAGTCAGCATGACCCTGGTGGATCCCGAATACAACGAGGCGGGGGTGCCGGAGGAGGCGGAGCTTGTCGCGGAAGGCGAACCTTCCCCCGAGGAAGCCGCTGGCTTCGGGCCGGAAAACTCCGGCAACGACAATGGGCATGTAAACGGGAATGGCAATGGGAATGGCACCGGCGCAAAGGCCGCCAAATTCCACCAACGGTCCGGCGAGATCACCGTCACACGGCGGCTCTTCCGCTCGGGCGAAAGCGAGTATCTCATCAACGGCGACGCGTGCCGGTTGCGTGATATTCAGGACCTTTTCATGGGGACCGGCCTGGGTCCTGAATCCTACGCGATTATCGAGCAGGGGCGCATCGGTCAAATCCTGAGTTCGAAGCCCTCCGACCGTCGGCTGATGCTGGAAGAAGCCGCTGGCATTTCCAAATTCAAAACGCGCAAACGCCTGGCAGAGGCCAAGTTGGAATCGTCGCGGCAGAATCTTGCGCGCATCGCGGACATCCTGGACGAAGTTGTGAAGCAAGTGAATTCTCTCAAACGCCAGGCGTCAAAGGCGCGGCGTTACCGCGAACTGCACGAGGAGTTGCGCGGCCGCTTGAAGACCGTCCTGGTCTCGCGGCTTAAGGCGCTGGAGATTGAGTTCCATCGGCTGCGCTCGGAACTAGCCGTGGTTCATCAAAGCTGCGCCGAAGGTGTCCAGGAATTGGAGGCTCTGGAGCGCGAGCAGAAGGGCGCCGCGCAACGATATGAGGAACTGGAAAATGGCCTCACCGAGTCCCGGGAGCGTTTGTCGCGAGGTGATCTTGAGCGCGAACGTTTGCTCTCGCGCTTGGAGCAGGTGAAGCAACAGGCCGGAAACCTGGAGGCGCGCACGGAGGAAGCCGCGCGGGAAAGCTCCGAGCTTCAGGCCCAGCTTGCCACTCTTGAAGAGCAGACATCGGAGCGCGCCCTGGAAGTGGAGAAACTGCAACTGGAATTTGCAGCGGCAAAGGGAACGCTTGCCGACGTGGTGATGCGCCAGGAGGATCTCAACTTCCAGCTCGGCGCCGCCGAACAAGAAGTTGAGGCGTGCCGTCAATCGCTGATGGCGGTCGTAAGTCATGCGGCGGAGCTGCGCAATCAACTTGTGCAAGCCGAGGAGGCGGGTCTGGCTCGCGACCGCCAGGCGGCTCGCACCGATGCGGAGAAGGCGCGGGTGGAGGCTGAGCACGCGAAGTTGGCGGCGGAACTGGAGGCCTACCTTACCGAGCACCAGCGCGACGCCAGCACGCTTGCGGAGTTGGCGCAATCGGTTTCTCAAACCACTCGCGGCCTCGAACAGGCGCGTGGCGAGGAAGTCTCCTTACGGTCTCGGGTCGAGTCCCTGCGCCGGGAGCTCTCCGGCAGTATGGCCCGCAAGGAGACGCTGGAACAGTCTCTGGCGCACCACGCGTATAGTACAGAAAGCGTGCGGCGGCTGCTTTCGGGCGAGATCCCGATGAACGGGCACTCATTTAAGCCCGTGGGATTGCTCGCGGATTTTGTAGAAGTCTCGCCGGGCTACGAAGAAGTCGTCGAGGAATTCCTGAAGCAGGAATTGGAATGCGTGGTCGTGGAACAACATGCGCAGGCACGATCTGGAATTGCCTTGTTGCAGAGCCAAGGGACTGGACGCTCGACCTTTTTCGTAACGCATTTGCCTTCCAGCGGGCGCTCCCCACTCACGAGCGACTCACCCGTCCGCAGCGAGCCCGGAGTCGTGGCGGCAGTCGGGGAACTGGTGCGCTTCGGGTCCAAGTTGGGATTAAACGGCGATGTGGTTCTTCCGTCCCTCGCCAATGCCTACATGGTGGAGGACGATGCCGCCGCCGAACGACTGGCCAGTGGGTACCCTGACTGCCACTTCCTGACGGCGAAGGGTGAACACTACCATCACCGCATGGTTTCAGGCGGCAAAGGCTCGAGTGCCGGACCCCTGGCGTTGAGGCGGGACTTTCGCGAATTGGAGCGGCGGACGGCGGAACTCGAAACGCAGATCGAGTCGTGCGGGACAGATCTGGCCAGCGCCGAAGCGCGGGCGAAGCAACTGGACGCCCAACTAAAGAGTCTCACGAACAGCAAGATGGAAGCGGAAAAGAAGGCAGTCGTCGCCGATGAAAAACTGCGGCAGACGCGGGAAAGTTGGGACCGGACACAGCGCCAACTCGATGCGCTCCGCGCAGAGGCCGCCATGCTTGAGCGCGAGCGCCTGAGCTTGGAAGAGCGTCAGGGTGACCTGCGAGCCGGCTTGGAAACTGCCGGCGTCGCCAAGGGGGAGCGCGAGGAGGCAATTGCCCTGGCCGCCCACCTCGTGCGCGACCTCCGCTCGGGCTTGGACCGACTGGCGCAGGATATCGCCGATGCCCAATCCGCGGTGCGAGGCCTGGAGGAGAGAACGCGCGGGGCGGAAACGGAAGCAGCGCGACTGAGGACGGCGGCGCTGGATTTTCATAACCGCCTTGCCCGGCTGGCCCAACAAGCGGAATCCTGGCAGCAAGAGCGCCAGCGGTTGGAACAAGAAGGCGAATCACACCAGGTTCGCCTGCACCAAATTCAACTCGAAGTGGAAACCGCGCGCGCGGAGCTCCAGAACCTCGAGGAAGAATCCCGCGCGATTAGGACCAAGCGGGATAATCTCGGCCCGCGCGTGGACGAAGCGAGGGCGGAACTCGATGCCCGGCGCCAAAAGCGCTCCGAGGCGGAGGTGACTCTCGCGCGGGCGGAATCCGATTACGCCCACCACTCGCAGCAGTGCCGCGATGAATTGAACACCGACCCCGCCACGCTTCTGGTGGAATACGCCGCCCAAGATGTACTGGCAGGAGATGCACTGCGAGCCGCAGAAGAAGAGTTGCGGCAACTTAAAGCGCGCATCGAGAACCTCGGGCCGGTCAATATGATGGCGCTCGAAGAACTGCAGGAAGCCGAGGATCGATTAACGTTCCTCGACACGCAACGCCAGGACTTGCTCGCCTCTATCGATGACACGGCGCAAGCCATCCGCGAAATCGATCAGGTTTCTCGTCAGCAGTTCCTGGAGGCGTTCAAGTCCATCAACGCTAACTTCGCGGAATCATTCCGCATCCTGTTTGGGGGCGGCACGGGGGAGATGCGACTGGCTGACGAAAATGACGCCGAGAGCGGTATCGACGTTGTGGCGCAGCCTCCCGGCAAACGCCTGCAAAATGTGCTGCTGCTTTCCGGCGGTGAGAAGGCCATGGTCGCTCTCGCCTTGCTCATCGCCATCTTCCGCTATACGCCCAGTCCCTTCTGCGTTCTCGATGAGGTGGACGCGCCGCTGGACGAATCGAATGTCGATCGCTTCACGCGCATGATCCAACAGATGAGCCGGCACACTCAGTTCATCCTGATCACCCACAGCAAACGCACCATGGAGATCGCGCAAATCATGTACGGAGTCACTATGGAAGAGCCGGGCGTCTCCAAACTTGTGTCCGTGCGCTTCGATGCGTTTACCCGCGACCCCGTTGGGGCGACGGCGTGAGACCTTGGCCGCATGTGAACGAGTGTCCAGCCCCGCGCGCGCTCGCAGTCAACGTACAGCCATGATGGAGCAGGCTCTCAACGGAAATATTGTGAATTTATTGCCGGGTCAAGGAATGGTTACGACAGTTTCGTTCGAGGGTGCGCTTAGAGCTGTATCACTGGGTCCTACGCTCTTCAATACATAATAGTACGTCGTTCCTGCCTTCACATTCTCGTCGTAGTAAGTAGTGCCGCTAATCGGCGTGGAATTCAACGCCGTGGAACTCTCCCCGCCTGAAGTCGTTCCCCGGTAAACGTTATAACCCGTGACCCCGGCTGTCGTGCTGGCAACCCAACGCAGAATCACGTCCAGGATCCCTGTGCCCGATAGGCTTACAGCCTGTGGGCTGCCGCTGGCATTGTCAGTGATCTTAAGCGAGGCCGAGCAGGAGCCGATGATCGAGGGGGTGAACAGAACCGCGATCGTGCAACTCCCCCCCGCCACCAACGACGAACCGCAAGTGGTGACGTCAGTGAAGTCGGTGGCATCGGCGCCAGTAAAAGCTACACTCGAGATGCTTAAACTCGCGCCGCCCGTGTTGGTGAGGGTGATGGCTTGAGACGAGCTGATCAAATCCCACGCTTCGTTCCCAAAGGCGAGGGTAGAGGACGAAAGCTTGGCCACGGCGGGGGATGCCGCCCCGGTGCCCGAGAGGCTCACACTCTGCGGGCTTCCGCTGGCGTTATTAGCGAAGGCGACGGCAGCGCTACGGGACCCACTTGCAGTAGGCTTGAAGGTCACACTGATTTTGCAGTTGCCCCCTGCCGCAACGCTGGACCCACAACCGTTAGTCTGGGCAAAGTCGCTGGCGTTGGCGCCCGTGACCGCAATGCTAGTGACGATCAAGGCGGAAGCGCCGGAATTGCTCAGTGTAATTGTCTGTGCCGCACTGGTCGTGGCGACCGCTTGGCTGGCGAAAGTAAGAGTCGCGGGGGAAAGGCTGGCGGCGGCGCCGGTGGCTGCCCCCGTACCCGAGAGGCTGACGTTTTGCGGACTGCCGGCAGCGTTGTCGGTGAAGGCGACGGCGGCCGAGCGAGCTCCACTTGCCGTGGGCCTAAATGTCAAGTTGATTTTACAATTTGCTCCCGCCGCGACGCTCGACCCGCAAGTATTGGTCTGGCTAAAGTCGCTAGCGTTGCTGCCGCCGACTGCGATGCTGGATATGTCCAAGGCCGCGCCGCCGGAGTTGGTCAGGGTAATGGACTGCGCTGTACTCGTAGTTTGGAAAGCCTGGCTTCCGAAAGTGAGGGCGGCAGGTGAGAAACTCACATCTGGGCTGTTGGTGAGACTGGGCGTCGCGGAACTGCTTGCGCCTATTCCGGAAAGACTGATGGCCTGGGGACTGCCAGAGACGTTATCCAATATGTTAAGACCTCCGCTTCGCGTTCCTTTCGCCGTGGGCGCAAAAATTACACCGATGGCGCAATTTTTACCCACCGCGAGTGTCGATCCACAATTGTTCGACTGGGTGAAGTCACCGCTGACTCCGATGCTCGAAATCAACAAAGTCGCACTGCCAGTGTTCGATAGAGACACCCGCTGCATATTGCTGGTGCTTCCAAGAGCCTGAGTTCCGAAGCTCAAACTCAGCGGAGACAAGCTCGCGGACGGAGAGTCAAGCGATGCCGAGCCAGGGCTCACCCCGCCTCCTCCACATGAAACACATAAGATTATAAGTGGGACGCAGGCCGCCAATGCCATGGCGGCGTCCATCCGTGGTCGCACGAGCATGCAGTTTAGCCTGTAAGAGAATTACGCGGCACGTATACTACCACTCTCAACTTAAACGCGCGATTTTCGTAAAATTCATTAGCAAATTTTTTCACTCACTCGGTCGGCGTAGGGGTCAACAGGGCAGGCGGTTGGGGCGTATCTATCCGAGTTCGCTCTCAAGGATCTTACCCAAGTCCACGGCTATCACCGCCTCGTAGTACCTCGCATCAGTCTTAACATTCTTGTGATGTGTGGAACCGGTCACCTGCGCGGAATTCAACGCTGCGGGATTTTCCCCAAGAAGGGTAACCTTTCGCTTGATGGATTCGGTTTGGGTCCTACAATCATACGCTTGGCCGCAGCCTGTAAAGGCCCCGCACGAAGCTTTGGCAATTTTCGGGCCTGAAAGCCCCGGCTCTTCTTCGCGGAGTCGCATTGATACAACGAGCGACTGTTGCTACACCCACGATTCATGCGTACTTGCTTGACTCCAGATAATGTGTGCTCTATCGATTCGTACTCCAGGGTTAGTGGTCCTCCGCGCAAATTTCTCCTCACACTTTTTCCGTTGACAACATTTCACGTTGCTTTAGAATGACAAGGCTCTGAATCAAAACCATGCCCTATTCAAAACAACCTGTCTTGCTCGAAACGAATCTGCCCGGTGTCAAACTCTTTTCGCGAGGTAAGGTTCGGGACGTTTATGAGCTTGGCGACAAACTACTGGTCGTCGCCACGGACCGACTTTCCGCCTTCGATGTCGTGATGCGCGAAGGCATACCGGACAAGGGCCGTGTCCTGAATCAGCTTTCCCGCTTTTGGTTTGACCTCATCAAGGATGAGATCCCGCATCATTTTATTACGGCCAAGATTACCGATTATCCTCCGGAGCTTCAGCCCTTTTCGGACCAATTGGAAGGGCGGTCGATGCTCGTGCAAAAGGCCCGGCCTTTTCCCATTGAGTGCGTGGTGCGAGGGTACTTGGTGGGGTCCGGTTGGAAAGAATATCGCGCCAACGGAAGTGTGTGCGGAATCAAGCTGCCTGCCGGCTTGCTGGAAGCTTCGCGACTGGAGAATCCTATCTTTACGCCTTCCACCAAAGCACAGACAGGCCATGATGAAAACATTACTTGGGAGGATACGGTCGCACGCATAGGAGAAGATGCTGCCCGGAAACTGCGGGAAATGAGTTTAGAACTCTATGGCAGAGGCCGAGAGTTCGCCGAGGGCCGTGGCATCATCATCGCCGATACCAAGTTTGAGTGGGGGCTCAAGGGTGACCAGGTTATTTTGATCGATGAGGTGCTTACTCCTGACTCATCCCGGTTTTGGCCGCTACACGATTACGCGCCCGGAAAGCCTCAGCCTTCGTTTGACAAACAGTTCGTCCGCGACTACCTGGAGTCGCTCCGCTGGAATAAACAACCTCCGCCGCCTCCTCTGCCGGCGGAGGTGGTTCAGAAAACGAGTGAGAAATACCGCGAAGCTTACCGCTTGATGACAGGAGATTCCCTCCGCTAGGTGAGTGCGCCGTATTCTGCGAGCGCGTCATGGGCACATGGAATTGGCTGGACTGTATTCTTGCCGCTATCGTTGTCGCTTCCATTGTAGCGGCCATCATGAAAGGATTTGTCCAGGAATTGATCGCCTTGGCGTCGGTGGTAATCGGCCTGATTGTGGCTGCCATCGGTTATACCCACGCCGCGATGTGGTTTGAGGACCTTACCAAGTCGCATGAAATCGCTCTTGGCTTGGGGTTCCTGAGCTTGTTTTTGGGCACCCTGCTGGTAGGGGCGCTAATCGGAGTAGCGGCACGAAAGCTTATTAAGTCCGCAGGAATTGAGTGGTTCGACCGCTTCCTGGGTGGAATCTTCGGTTTGGTGCGTGGAGTTTTGGTTGACGCGATCCTGCTGATGGTCCTGCTGGCCTTCGCGATCAAGCCGGACGCCGTGCAGCAATCGGCTTTGGCACCTTACGTGACCACTGGGACACGCGTTGTCGCCCTCGTCATGCCGGCAAACCTGCGGTCCCAATTCCAAGCCGGCTTTGAGAAATTCCGTGAGGCGCTTATTCCCGGGGACAAGGGTTCAGTAAAGCAGCAGCCCTCCAGCCCTGCGAATTCCTATTGATCGGAGTTTTACCGTGAAAGACCAACTCGAATCTCTCGTAAATCAAATGATTGAACGCGGGATTCTTTTTACCGATGCGGTTGCAGAGTTTGAGAAGAAGTTCATCAAGCGAATGCTGGAAAAGAATAACGACAATCATTCCAAGGCTGCAGTGGCACTCGGCATTCATCGTAACACCCTAAGCCGAAAGGTGGAAGATTTGGGCCTCGACCATCGGCCGAAGCGGCGCGCGCAGGTGGTTGCCCGCTGATCAGCGCGGCATCGCGCCAACCATGCCTAATACGAATCTGCCAGAATAGATTGGGGAGGGCTGTGTCCGTCGTGCGGGCCGTTCGTTCTCTCCCGTCCTCGAACCGATTCACAGTCCGCAGGGAGATTTCCCGCAAAGGGTGAATCTTTCGTGGTGAGATAAAAGGTGGGAAGAGGCAGGGTCGCCGGCAAACGCGGGCGCCCTGCCTCTTGACGTTCAGTTGCTCGTCGTCTTATGTGTCGTATGGTGAACCGTTGGTTTTGGCTTCGTTGATGGTTTGTCCGGTAGTTCCGATGTCACGGTGCCTACCAAGGTCAAAATCAAATTAGGCGTGGCCGTGTAGGAATCTGCCGTCCCTTGGAACGTAACCAAGTCGCCCTTTTGAAGATTCTTGACGTTGGGCTGGCTCGAGTCCTTCAACTCGATGTCGTACCCGTCAGTGGATTTCGTGCTGTCCAGCATGGCAATCCGCACCAGATAGACGTCCGGATCGGTTCCCTTTTCCACGCTCGTTACGGTCCCGCCAAGCCCAACGGGTTGGCCTTTTATGCCGTCCCACTGCTTCTGTGCTGCCTCGCCTCCTAGCTTCAAGGGGAAGGTCAGCGTATTAAACGCGTCAACCATCTTGTCCCCGGTTGGCTTGGGCGCCTCGACCTGCGTCACCTTGAAACCGTCGGGAGGGTTCGCGGCACTCGCGGCTTGCGTCATGATGTCGGACAGGCCCGTGTCAGTCCCGTGGTACCCCACATAAGTCTGCTTTAGATATTTCTCCCAAGCGTCGGCATTGGGATCTTTTCCAGCTTTTGCCAAATCCACCGCGCGGGCGCCGTACCAGATGGCATGGTCGTAGTCGCGGGGCGTGGAATAGAGATAGGCAAGGCCCATCCAATAAATTGCGTACCAGCTACTGGGGTTGTCGTCAGTCGCCGCCTTCAGCGAGGTAATCGCACTCGCATAGTCCTTCTTCTGAAGGGCCACAAACCCGATACAACTGTTGAATACCGAGCGAAAATCCTTCACTGCTGATTGAAATTGCTCGTCCGTCGCCCCCGCGGGCTTCTGAAGTTTTTGCAGGACGTCTAATCCGTGGTGGGCGTCGCTGTCGGCGCGCGAGAGCGCTGAGGTCGCGTCAGCCTGGTCGGGCTTGTAAAGAAACGGGAAGGTGAAACTCAAGAAGCGGAGGGCTGGCAGGTTGTCAGGATTGGCTTGAAGCGCTTTGTGGCCGGCATCCAGCGCCTTATCCATCTGATTCGTCTGCTGGTAGGTCTGCATTTCCAGCAAGTAAGCCTGGTCTTTGAAATCTGAGTTGGCATACTTCTGGAGGAACGCCTCTGCCAACGCAACCTTTTTGTTCGGGTCCTTTTCGTTCGCCATGGCGTTAAAGGCGTCATACTCTTCCCGACTCTTCCATTGCGGGCCTTTCGCCGCCGCCGCTTGAGGTGGCGCTTCCGTGCGGCTCACGAGAGTCAGACCCACGGAGCGGTTCGCGGCCCCGGCAGCAGCGGCGCCAGTCGAGACGCAGACCAGCAGAGTGAGAGTCCAAAGCGCAGTAGTTTTCTTCATTGCAAAGCTACCTCGATATTGGGATGGTGAATCGTTGGTGACCTGGGCGCACCCGTTCTCAATACTTCTAGAGGCGGATGGGGCCTTCTGCACTAGAACTGCTCGCCGAAAAAAGTGTAATCCATCGGATGTCCCCTTCCAAATATCAATTCTCGATGGACTTTTCAAGTAAAATCTCACTTCGCGGCGCAACTCATTTCCCTTTTTACTTGGATGCTAATACCGCGTCAAGGGCGTCCCCATCACGCTGCCAGGAAGTTTTTCCGCTGACGTCAAGGTCCGGAGCCTTGCCAATTGCCCTCCGCGTGCTAGGGAGAGGTCCGCCGAGGACTGCTCACTCTCTCTTGCGAGGCGGAAGCTATCCCTCTTAAAATCGCCTTGTGATGGACAACGCTTTCCCTGTCGATGAAGGTTTACGACAGCGCGCCGAACGGGCCGCAGTCGTATCTTCGCGCGAGCAAATCGAGAGCCTCATTAACGAAAGCGCGAAAGCGGTGCTGGTGGCACTTGCGCGTAATCCCCATTTACAGGAATCCGATCTGCTGCGCCTGCTCGAGCGAAAAAACCTTGTGCACGAAGTCGTTGCCGAAATTGCTCGCCGCCGCGAAGTCCTCCGCAGCTACAGCGTGCAACTCGCCTTGGCGAGGCATCCCAAAGCGCCCCGGGCGATTTCTCTGCCCCTGATGAAATTCCTCTACGTCTTCGACCTGCTGCGCGTCGCGCAATCTCCTGGCGTCCCGGCCGACGTGAAAAGGGTTGCCGAGCAAACCATCCTCAAAAAAATTGAAGGCATGCCGCAAGGGGAAAAGATTGCTCTCGCCAAGCGCGGCACCGGGCGCCTTGCCGCCGGTTTCCTTGATTGTCCCGACTTGGAACTGATTCGTGCCGCCCTCGACAACCCTTCCCTGACCGAAGGCGACTTGCTGAAGGTGCTAGCCCGCGAGGGCACGCCAGAGGTCGTTGTGCAACAATTGGCCCAGCACGCGCGGTGGTCGCATCACTACCATTTGCGTCTTGCCCTCATTCGCCATCCGCAGACTCCATTCGCCCGCGTGCTCGCTTTTCTCCCCGACATGGCGGTTGCCGACCTTCGCGACATTTGCCTGGACCATCGCATGTCTCAGCCCGTGCGCAAGTACCTTGAAGCGTATTGCGCCGCCCGGCTGAACAAACCACACCCTGTTCCTCCTTCGGGATGACTTTCCAGGTGCTTTCACGGTCGACGACTGATTTGCCGGCGCGATTCTTGCTCGCGAGCCAGGCGGACTTGAGGGCGACTCTAGGAGAATCGCACAAGCGCTTGAAAATGCCCAGTGCAAATTTCGGCAGTGTCTCAGTTTGAATTCGTAGCGGCGAGTTTATCTCGCCAGATGGCGGCGTAGAGCCGCCTCTACTTCAAACTGAGCCACCACCCGAATTTCCCCTCACTACCATTTACCCGGGAAGAGAGCTAAGATAATGGCGCGCTGCGGGCACTTGGGAAGGCCCCTGGGGCGGCCCCTTCTGTCGCCCGCTGCCATCCGTCAACTGACAGATGGCGGCTTGATGGTGGTTCTTCCCGTCCGGGCAACGACGTCATCTGAGGTATTGAGCGAGTCCGATTCTTGCCTCCGAAGGAGGAGCCATGGCCCTCAATCGTCTGACAAAATTTTTCGCCGGCCCTTCGCCCCACCTGAGTCGCGAAGATGCGATGAAGATCTTCCGGCGAGATCATTTCAAATGTTCGTACTGCGGTCTCGACGGCCAACACAATTTCGAAAGCTGGCTGATCCTGACCATCGATCACGTCCATCCGCACGCCAAAGGCGGCGTTCGGAGCATGGACAACCTGGTGACCGCCTGCCAGCCCTGCAATCTTCTTAAGGGCAAGCGAATATACAAATCGTTTCAGGAAGCCAAGGATTTTGTCCTCGCCAAGCGCGAGGAATGGCGGCACGTTTACGAGCAGCAGGTGAAGGCAGTATAACGGTGTGGATACCCCGCAGTCGGTAGCTCCGATTGGCCCACGGCCTGATCCTGAGTCGAGCTTTGCCGGAGAGATGAGCGATTGGACGCTGCCGGGCGATCTTCCCAACCCCTCCGTTTCTCGCCGCCCCCTCGAGTGGATGCGGGGGCGCTGTCTCCTGTCGAATCGCTATCTCCCGCATGGGACGAGACGCTGCGCCTGCTCTTTCGCCCCTTCCTTCGCCGCCGCTGGGTCGCATTGAGCGTTGTGTGTCTATTCCTTGGCGGCGGCACTTCCACCGCGGCATTTCAGTGGGGCTTCGGCGCTCTGCCGATTGACCTTCACACTTCCGAGCTATTTCTCCGCATCCGCCTGATCATTGCCGAACACCTCAGCCTGATCGTGCTGGCTGTACTGGTCAGCTTCAGCGTGGCTATTGCTCTCATCTATACGCGCTGCGTATTTCGATTTGTGCTGATCGAGGCCGTCATCAAGAAGGAAATCGCGTTGCGCTCGGCGTGGAAAAACCTGCAACCGTTCGGCAGTTCCTACTTCCTTTGGCTTCTAGGAGTGGTGGGGGCAATCTTGGCGTTAGCCTCCGGTGTCTTCTTCGTTTCGCTGCGCTTCTTGTATTTTCTCCGTGAGGCAGGATATCCGTGGTGGGTCGCATCGCTCGTCCTGGTGGCGGAGTTGGCGGCCGTCGTGCTCATCGGATTGCTGCTTGCCATCACCATCACGCTGACGGACGACCTGGTGGCGCCCTTGATGTATGCCGACAGGATCTCCCTTCCCGCGGCGTGGAGAATCGTCTGGAGGGTTTCGCGCCACGATCACGACTCGTTTATCTTTTACATCGCGTTGCGCTTTGCCTTGTCGTTGGGAATTAGCATCGCCGCGCTCTTTGTCCTCTTCCCTTTGTTGATGGGATTATCCTCCGGGGCGTTGGTCATTGCCGCGGCCGTCACTCTTGCTCTGCGAGTGGTAGGGCTGGTGTGGGCGTGGAATCCCGTCACGATCGTCGTGGGCGCCCTCGCCTTGAGCATCTTCACGGGGTTATTGTTTGCTCTGTTGAGCGTGGTGGGAATGCCGGGCCAAGTCTACTTGCAGAATTACGGCGTGCGCTTCATCGCCTCGCGGGTTCCTTCTCTGGGGGCCCTTTGTCGCGCCTCGTCTCCCTGGGCCCGCCGGCGCTGAATCCCCGGCAAACGTCAATTTCTCCTTCTGCAGTTCATATCCTCGTGCCGATTGCTGTGCACCTAATTGCCGCGCTTGAATCAAGATCGCCTCCGGCGCTAGCGAATGTGGCACGGCCGTCACGCGGGCGCTTCAGGCTAGATGTCCCGGAGATACTCGTCCAGAATGCTTTGCACCGCCTGGTAGGGATCGGAGCCATTCACTTCCGGTACGGCTTCGATCGAAAACAGTCCTTTGTATCCGACCTCCTTCGAAATCTGGATCACCTTGGCCTCGTTCCAGCGTTTCGGGTTGTATTGTAAATGGCTGCTGCCGGACGACAACGGATACAGCGCGTGCAGTCCCGGCCACCGCGCCTCGTTGTCGGGGAATCCTCCGGGGTCGGGATTGGCCCAAATCCCGGTAGCCTTGATCAACTCATACTCGTCGTGCCAATCTGCCGGCGCCGCGCCTGCGGCCGCACGGCCGCCTTCGCCGGGAGGATCGTCGCGGTTCTCAATGGTCACCCAGACCTTCCTGGTTTTGGCGTAGGCGTTAATCTTCTTCAAGGTGTCGATCGCGGTCTCGCGCACCTCGGGTGCAAGCGTGCCCTGGTTCACCATCACCCGCGGACAGCCAAGGGTTACCGCATGGTCGATCCATCGCTTCGTCAAGTCAATCGTTTCCACCCGGAGCACCGGATCGGGCGACGAAATGTTTAGCTCGTCGAGCTCCAGGACGAGTTGGGTCATCTGCGATTGGGCTTTCTTCAGCCGCTCTCGAAACTCCTCCAGGTAGTCGGGCTCGGTCGAACGAAAATGATTGTGCTGGATTTCTACGTGATGAACACCGTAGCGTTGGGCGATGATGGCAGGAAAATCCAGGATGTCGATGGTACGGCCCGGATCGCCCGCATGCGCGCCAAACTTGACGATCGAATCAAAACTGTAACTCATCACCGCGATGCGATCCAACTTGGCGCGATCTGTGGCCTGCCCCCTCGCTGTGGCCGCACTCACTGCCACCGCTGACCCGATAAGAAATTCCCGACGGTTAACCATCTGTGCCTCCTCTATACCGAGCGACATAAATTGTAGCGTCGATCTCCGATCGACGACGGCGGTCGGCGGCCGCCGCTACAGCCGGATGCGCAAGCACGTATGTTGCTCTAGATAGTACGCCCCACAATATTCCGGTATTCGACCGGCAACGACGCACCTACTTCGCGTTCACGGCATTCTTGTGTTGACCAATAGCTCTTGCTCGCAGGCCAATCTACCACATTATTCCGATGGCAACGAAAAACGCCGATCCTTGGCGTCCTCGGTTGAGGCGTAGCAGCGGCTTCCAGCCGGCACTGGAGCCGCCAAGCGGGCGGCGCTCGGTCCAAATCACAACCCGACCCGATCCTTGGTATATTGAACGAGGCGACCGAATACCTAACTTGCAAACCGCCGTACAATGAGGCTTCTGGTGATCCGGTTGTTCCCGGAGCAAGCTGAGTGCGAGGGGATGGCGCAGGCGATGACACGAGCTCCGGCTAGACCGGGGTTCGGGGAGCGGCGCCATATTTCCTATTGTAAATATTGCAAGGATAATTATTATGCCTGAGAATAAATCGAAAATAGGGTCTACCCCACATTTCAGGTTCGGTGGTGAGCGATGAAACGGGCGCTAGCAGCCAGCACTCTTGCGTTCTGGGCGTTCGTGCTCTGTGCAGAACTCAGGGCGCAAGCCCCTGCGCCCGGCCCCCGACTGCCGCCTGAAAAAGGCGGATTCACGCTCAAGGTGGATGTCAACATGGTGCTGGTGGAAGCGACAGTCCGAGACGCCAAGGGCAGGATTGTCGATGATCTTAAGCCGGAAGATTTCCGCGTGCTTGAAGATGGCGTGGAGCAGCAAATTATCTATTTCTCGCGTGACGAACTGCCTTTGGCCGTGGCCCTGGTGGTGGACGGCAGCAGCAGCATCTCGCCCGTGTTGCCTGAGCTTCACCGCGCCGCCTACGACACCCTCTCGCAGCTCAAGCCGGAGGATCAAGTGGCCCTGTACGCCTTCGCCGCGCATTCCGAGCGGCTCGTCGATCTAACGACTGACCGCAAATCGATTGCCGATAGCATCATGGGCATTGGTTCCACGGGCGGCACCAACATCGCCGATGCCCTCCACGAGGCGATCGATTATCTCGGGCAGGAGGCCCGTGACCGGCGCCACGCGGTCATCATGATCTCGGACAATCAGCCGACCGCCAAAGGAGAGTTCAACGGCGACGACGTGATTCGGCTGGCGCTCGAGACCCAGACAATCGTATACAGCGTCAGGTTCGGAAGTGACCGCCTGGAAGGCACTGTGGACGAGCCGGGGTGGATTCCTGGGGCGCGTTGGGTCAACGAGATCATGCTCGAAACGGGCGGCGAGATCATCGATATAGCTGCCGTGGGGTCGGCGCAAAAGGCGATGGCCGCCGTCATCGCGCGGCTGAAACGGCGCTATACACTCGGCTACCGGAGTTCTAACACCCGCGGTGATCGTGCCTTCCGCACGATCGACGTTCGCCTTTCCGAGCGCGCCCAGGATTCCAAACACCCGTACCGGGTTTTCGCCCGCCATGGCTACTATCCAGCACCGGATTCTTCCCCCTCCAGCAAGCCTTCGCCATGACCCATCGGGCCACCTTCATGTGCCGGGGTTGATATTTCTGCCGAGCCTGATTCGGGTGCTGCGTGCGGAGGCTCACAGGGCTGGCCGAAAACGGCGAGTGCTAACAGAACAGTATGACCTTTTAGAAACG
This sequence comes from uncultured Acidobacteriota bacterium, assembly GCA_963808085.1. Taxonomy (GTDB): domain Bacteria; phylum Acidobacteriota; class Terriglobia; order UBA7540; family UBA7540; genus Bog-366. Next base: position 231,059 of record CAWEFC010000033.1, on the reverse strand, counting down.
ACGTAACTGATCCCTCTTGCAGAATGGAACGAGCGATTGTGATTGTTCCTCCGATCATCGGGCACGGCTGATCCCATGACCGAGGGATCAGTTGCAATCGCGCTCAGGGAACGCCATGCCAAAGCGTGAAGGTGAGCTGTTTTGAACAGACAGGATACATTCCAGTTACTAAGCTCGGTGCCTTATACGTGCGGAGGCATCCAGTTTTGCAAATTACTAATTATCGGGAAAGTCTCCGCAATCCGCCACGAAATCTGCAAGCCCTAAGAAGGCGCAGTTCACAAAGCCAATTGGGCACTCCGACGCTGGGTCGGGGTGCCCCCCTCCCGTTGGACCTGGGGGATGGGGCACCCCTCGTTCCTCGGTTTTGGAGCGGTCGAGCGTGGCCGCGGCCAGCCGTCGTGGACCCAAGGCAGAAAATGTTGACCTTCACCCGCCCGTAGGATTCCGCCGGGTGAACCACAACGTGGCTAGCCTTGCCTTCCGGTTCGAATCGCCCCATAATCCGAGGTTCAGATTCAGGAAATTTTCCGAAATCTTCAGGAAAGGTTTGTCGATGTCACAACGTGAGGTAGAGTGCCTGCCGGAGGGAAAGACTTCGCGGCGCAGGTTCCTGAAAGGTGCTGCGGCCTTGAGTGTGGCTGCGCCCGCCTTCGCCCGGGCCCCGCAAAGCCAATTAGATTCAGCCCATCGCCCAATTTGGGCCTACGTCGGGAGCTACAGTTTGCCGCAAGGCCCCGACGGCTCCATTGGCCGTGGCCAAGGCATCTACTTGTTTGAAATGAACCCTGCGACGGGAGCCCTCGTCGAGCGCGAGGTGTTTCGAAGGGATACCAACCCGTCCTTTATGGCCTTTGACTCTTCGCGCCAGCACCTTTACTCGGTGAATTGGATCGCAAACTATCAGGGTGCAAACTCCGGCTCGGTGAGTGCCTACACCATCGACCGCGCCAGCGGACGTCTGACCTTGCTCAACACCGTGAGCTCGGAAGGGGCTAACCCCACCCATCTGAGCATCCACCCTTCCGGCAAATTCTTGCTGGTCGCGAGCTACTTTGGAGGGACGGTGGCCGTGCTTCCCATTCGCGTGAACGGCGAGTTGGGCCCCGCCACGGACACCGTACACGACCACGGCACCGTTGGCCCGGAACACGCCGCCAGCGCGCCCCCCGGAAGCTTTGCCATCAGCGGGCACGACAACCCTCACGCCCACATGGTCCAATCCGATCCGGCGGGCCGCTTCGTGTTTGCCGCCGATCTCGGGCTCGACCGGATCCTGGTTTGGAAGTTCGACGCCGAGAGAGGGAAGCTCGTCCCTAACGACCCTCCCTCGGTTGAACTGCCGCCGGGAGACGGGCCGCGGCACTTCGCGTTTCACCCCAGCGGCCGCTGGTTCTATTCACTGCAAGAAGAGGGTTCCACGGTGGCCGTTTTCGACTATGACCCGGCCAGGGGCAGGCTGACCGCGAAACAGACTGTTTCCAGTTTGCCCAAAGGCTTCGCGGGCTCGAATTTCCCGGCGGAAGTCATGATCTCACCGGATGGCAGATTCCTTTATGCTTCCAACCGCCTGCACGATAGCATTTCCTGGTTTTCCATCAGCGCGACAGGATTGCTTGCGTTTCGAGGCGAAGAATGGACCCGCGGCAACCATCCGCGCGCTTTCAACTTCGATCCCACAGGAAACTTCTTCTACGTGTGCAACCAGTTCGCCGACGCCATCACCACGTTTCGCATTAACCGAAAGACGGGAGCGCTTACCTTCACCGGCCAATACACGCCGGTAGGCAGCCCGGCCTCTATCATTTTCCTCGCCTAGCGGTGCGGCAGGGGCCAGCCACCTAACGAGGAGGGGACACCTCGTCTTACTGGTTTTCGAGCGCCGGAGAGTGCCCGCGGCCAGCCGTCGTGGACCGAAAACAGAGCGTGTTCACCTTGGCCCCACCGCCGCGGTCCCAGCGGCCGTCCGCGCGAAAACGAGTCTAACGTGGCGCCCAGGTTCCCCCGGGGTTCCCGTTTTCCTTTGGAGAGATTTCCCCGTCCTATTTCTTCGGCAGGACAAACTCAAGGCCGTAGTCTGGGGCGGCGGCCAGCATTTTCTGGATCTCACTGTACGGAGTTTCCGCCGGTGGAGGCAACGTCATCGCGGGAGCCGGGACGCTGAATTGCTTGAACCATCCTTCCAGCCCGGCAGGAGTGGCGAGGATGAGCATCCGCAACTCGTCCGATTCGATCGCGAAAGAGTGCGCGACGCCGCGCGGCAGGAAAACCATTGTACCGGGTTTGGCTTTGATGATGCGATCGCCGACCGATACGGTAATTTCGCCATCGAGCACGTAGAAGGTTTCGTCTTCCCGGTGATGAATGTGTGGAGGCGGAGCATTGCCTTTTCTGGAGACCGCCTCGATCAACGCAAACCGCCCGTCCGTGTCTTCCGCTGTGGCCAGGAAGGTCATCAGCGAACCGTTGTACCAGACCGACCGATCCAAATCCTGCCGTCCTCGACCCAAGGCGATGGGTCCTTCGACTTTCGTGTTTACCGCGATTAGTGTTGTCATGATGGGCTCCTTTTAGATTTGAGTTTTCTTGCTCTTGCAGGTCCGACTATGCCGGGCCACAAGTTTTCACGTTCGAAAATAAATTCACGAGGATTGTTCAACTTCTCTTGCAGCCGCACGACTAAAGTTCCGCCAGGCCGCCGTCCGCGAACACCTCCGTACCGGTAATGAACGAAGCCTCGTCGGAAGCAAGGAACAGCGCGAGTCTGGCGATTTCTTCGGGTTGGCCCATGCGTTTGAGCGCCACACCCTCTGCCCAGCCCGCGGCAACGGCGTCCACCGCTTCTTTCGGCATCTCCAGCTTGCTCAGGAGCGCGGTGGCGATGGGGCCCGGACTAATGGTGACGACGCGGATACGGCGAGGCGCAAGTTCCGCCGCCAGGGTCCGGCCGAAGGAACGCACTGCCGCTTTGGTCGCCGAATAGATTGACGCTCCTGCAAAGCCCTTGCGCGAAGCGACCGAGGCGTTTAGCAGCACGGCGCCGCCGCTCGACAGCAGCCCGAGGGACTTCTTCACCGTGAAGAACAGACCCTTGACATTAAGATCGAAGTGACGGTCGAAAAAAATCTCGTCGACTTGCTCGGCAGGGGCGAATTGGGCCATACCGGCGTTAGCGAAGAGAACGTCGAGGCGTCCGAATTTCTCCGCGACGGTCTTCATCAGGGCATCTGTTTCGGCGAGGTTGCTCGCGTCAGACGCCACGACGAGGGCGCTGGGGCCCAGCGCCTTTTGCGCATCTTCAACGGTTTTCGGATTGCGCCCGGTGACGATCACCTGCGCGCCCTCTTGCTGAAATAATTGTGCGGTCGCAAAACCGATGCCGGTCGTCCCGCCCGTAATCAGGGCGATTTTTCCACCGAGTCTTCCCAGAGGGATTCCTCCGGAGGGCTGCAGTCCTCGAGGAAAGGCGATCGGTTCTTCGACTTTCGTATTTACCGCGACTTGTGTTGCCATGATGGGCTCCTTTTGATTTGAGAATTTCTTGCTCTTGCAAGAACGACACTACAGGATCGCAAGTGACCGCGTTCCTAAATAGTCCCTAAAAGATCGCTAAATGTTTCTTAGGGGAATCCAGTGCTGGCGCCGCCGAATTGGTGTAGAAATAGGATATGAAAGGTGCCAAGGGTTCCGTTTCAATTAGCGCTGACCTGACGGCTTTACTCGAAAGCGGAGTTTCCGCCGTGGTGGGCACTCGCGATGCGGACTTCGTCCCGGAGATCACCCGAGCGTGGGGCCTTTTGGTTTCTAAAGACCGGACGAGCATTAGCCTTTGCGTTCCCCTCGCCACAAGCCAGAAAACCCTCGACAATCTCGCGGGCAACGGGCAGATCACGGTATGCTGCTCGCTTCCCACCAGCTACAAAACGGTTCAGTTGAAGGGGCAATGTATCGAGATCAGAGACCCGAGACGCGCAGACCTGGCGGCGGTGGAAAGACATCGCGAAGCGTTTGGCCGCCTCAACGTGCGCATCGGATTTCCGCGCCAGCGAACCGAGACCTTTTGGCGGAGGGAAGTTGAAACCTCTCCGGTTCTGGTCAATGTGCGCTTCCTTCCTGAGCAGATATTTGATCAGACTCCTGGGCCGGACGCCGGGTCACCCTTATGAGCGCACCCTCGCCCCTCACCGTTCCTCTCGTAAACATTGCCTCATGCTTTGAAGGGATCCTTCCCTCGACGATCTGCTCCTGCTCCAAGCACGGAACGCCGAACCTGACTTATCTCTCGATTGTTCACTTGCTCGACGACCGCCATGTCGGCCTCTCCTATCAGTTCTTCAACAAGACCCGCAGGAACATCATGGAGAACCCCATGGTGCAAGTGGTCGTAGTATCACCGGAGACGGCGTACCAATACCGTCTGAGCTTGTGCTATGAGCGGACGGAGACGGAAGGCCCGACCTTCGATCGCATGAAGTCGGATCTGGACGCGGTTGCTTCCCAGACCGGAATGAGCCACGTTTTCAAGCTTCGCGGCGTAGACATCTACCGGGTCCTGGAATGCCTGCCCTTCGACTCGCAGGTTCCTGCCGAAAGCCCCCTGAAAACCGATTCCTTGCCGGAACTCGAAGTTTTTTCGGAGCGCCTCGCTGCCTGCGGCGATCTCGATTCGCTTCTCGACACGGGGCTTGACGCCCTCTCTACCATCTTCGGCATTGATCATTCTTTTGTGATGGCAGTGGATGAGGACGGCACGCGGCTTTATACGCTGGCGAGCCATGGCTACCAGGATTCCGGCGTGGGCTCGGAAGTATGGGTCGGCGAGGGGATCCTCGGCGTTTCCGCCGACCGCCACGTGGTAGTGCGCACGACCAGCCTCGAGCGCGAGATGCTTCTTTCCCGGGCGGTGCGATCAACGGTTCGCCACCGAGGCAAACAAAACCTCCTCGAAAAGGAAATTGCGTTGCCTGGATTGCCGGACGTCCAGAGTCAGTTGGTGGCTCCTCTCGTAGCCCGCGGCCGGCTTTTGGGAGTGCTCTGTTTGCAGAGCGCCGTCACCGGTCGGTTCTTAGCCCGCGATGAGCGCCTGATTCAGATTGCCGCCCGTCATCTCGCCGCCACTATGGCTTTGCTTGCACGGCCGCCCGCCAGCGTGCCGAAGGCGTCCCCGCCTCGCCGCACCACCGTGCGATCGCCGATCCATGCCATCATCAAGCATTATGAGGAGGATGACAGTATCTTCATCGATGACGCCTACCTTATTAAAGGGGTCGCCGGCCGAATCTTTTGGAAACTCGTCCAGAGTCACGACCGCACGGGGCGGGTGGACTTCACAAACAAGGAAATCCGGCTGGATAGCGACCTCAAGCTGCCCGACCTCAAAGACAATCTGGAAGCGCGCTTGATCCTTCTGCGACGTCGCTTGGAAGCCCGATGTAGCTTCTTGAGACTCGTGCGTGCCGGCCGAGGGCAATTCCACATGGACGTGCAGCGCCAACTCACGCTGGAAGAGCACCTGTAGAGGGAGTGGGTGGGTCGGGAGCAAACCCAGGCTGGGGTCGGTGGATATGGTGTCAGGGGGGATATGGTGTCAGGAGGGGGGATATGGTGTCAGGAACCGTTTCTAGGCAAAGGAGCGTTTTCGCGGGTGGCGCATCCATCGCTTCCCAATGTATGTGCCCCGTGGTTGGGGACGGAGACATAAACGGCGATGTCTGCGCCACCCGCGTTGGGGGAAAAACTGCCAACCGCGCAGAGCCCTCGACATGTTCAGCTTCCGCTTGCTACGTACCTAACTCAGCCCTTCGCGCATTTTCTCACGCGTGGTAAGGCGCCGGGGACAGATGCACCGGGGACAGATGGGCTTTAGGGAACGGATGCTCTATAATCTCCGCCGGCATCAATGGTTCGAATGGAGTTCTATGAACCGGCAAACGATCCTGCGGACAGTCCTGGCGGCGATCCTACTTGCCGCCTGGATCTCGTGGGTGTTTCCATTCTTCATTCAAATGCTGCAAATGCCAGAAAGTTGGCTCGCCAGAAAGCTCTTCGCTTGTGAGTTCCCACCCAGTCCGAATGAGGACGGTACGTTGGCGCATGCGTGGGTTCTGGGGCCTCTGGTTTTTTTCCTCAACACCATCACGCTTCTGCCCCTCGCGCTTGCACTTCTCTTCTCGTTCCCTAGGGACCGACGCCTCATGCGGGCTTGGGATACGATTGTCCTGATCGCGGGGGTGATAAGTCTGTTGGTTGGCGGAGGAATTTTCGGCTATGCGCTCTTGTTCCCAGGAGAGTCTGACCCGCCTCTCTCCCAGGAGTACTTTTTGTTCTCGGTGTTCGTCCCCCTATTTGTGGCGGGGGTAATTACCACGTTTGGGTCATATCGAATGCTGAAAACTCGGCAGCGCGCGGAACTCTGTTGACGGTCTGCGGTCGCTTGCCGATCGAACTGGCGGCATTACGTCGACGACAGACCGAGTGGCTAGCCGCCAATCACCGCGAGGCGCTGCTCCCCGGGCACTGACCCCCGCGAATGAAAACGGTCTCTCGAATCTCCGAATTTAGAAGCTGCTATAGAGTTTAATACCGCGTCCCCGCCGATGAGGCTCTCAAAACCCGGTCCCCGTGTCACTGATGAAATCGGCTCCCTTTTATGCCGGTGCTGACAGGGGACTCCCCACCAGCCCCGGAACCGTTTTTCGCTGCCCTGGGAAGACCACTTTGACCTCATCGCCCTCCCAGGGTTTTCCCGATCAACTGAATAGGTGTGGTTAAAGCAGAGCAATAAAGCCGGCTTGCTGAAAATGGCGATCGCCAGTGAGTGCTTCCATAACGTTGCGTTCGCGCATGATGAGAAAACTGATGCAGTCGATTACTCCCCACTCTTTATCCAAGCGCTGACCATAAAGCGGGTAGCGCAGAGTTGTTCCGCCTTTTGGAACTACTCTGCGGCTTTCATCTTTTCACAACATCCTGAAAACGCTATTACCAATACAAGAACCGCAGAGTGGGGCAAACCACGCCCAACTCTGCGCTACCCGCTTTGGGGGATCGCGCCTGCCTGGCGCTGGGCATATTGTTGCGGGCGCCAGTTTACACAGCCGACAAAGACTGGAAGACTCTCAAACTGGGCATACCGATTCATATTCTGCGATAGGCAAACCGCGACGTAGGGGCAGGCCTCGTGCCTGCCCATCCCGGGGCCGATTTGGCCCCCCCCACCTGGGCACCCACGAGGGATGCCCCTACGAAACCAATTGAACAAAAATTCCCTCCCGCCGGAAGATTTGTCCCTTTACCCCTAGCCTCTGGTCGCCAACGTGCTTCTATATCTAGCGGAGTATTGTCGCGTGGGTAAAATGGCGCACCGCATGCCGGGTTTTGGACAGGCGGCCGGCTACCCAGGAAGGCTCGGTAATCCAGCACCCGGCGCCAACCGCCCAAATCCTGGCACGGTTATCTCGCGAGCTTGTTGAAGCGCGGCGCGATAACTCCGTCGTGCTGGCCGCTCCGAGGGTTGCCGCGCGTGCGGAGCTTTCGAGTGCGGCAGCTTGCTGCCGCTTTCTCATCAGCCAGCTTGCTGGCTGAAGCTGTACACCGCCTGGTACCGGGGAAAAAGGCGCAGGTTCGAAATCCCGCGAGCAAGCTCGCGGAGAGGAAAGCGGCAGCAAGCTGCCACAGTCGAAAGCTCCGCAGGCACTTCTTCGTAAGGGGTTAGACATGCAGGCTAGCATAAGACCTCTCGCGAGAACCTTGAATGTTTCTGAAAAAAAAGAACTTAGAGCGGATTCAAGCAACTGGTGAGGGAGGGTGCCTATAGGCCAAGTGTTTGAAATCAGGGTAGTTAATGAAAAAACTGAGAATCGCAAACTTCTGGTGCTCGCGAACCTTGAATGTTATAGAAAAAACAGCATGTTAGTGCAGAAAGCGACAAATGAGCGCTGACTGTAACATTCAGAAAACAGAGGCGCTATTAGAAATGTGGTGGGGCGAGGGTGGAAAAAAGGGGGTACTAATTAGCCGGGGTATCCTTGAATGTTCTAGAAAACAAGCGAGATATAAATTGACATTGCGCAGATTCTCTCCGAACCTTGAATGTTTATGAAAAATAAACAACTTATCGCCGCGAACCTTGAATGTCATAGAAAACAAATCGGGTTAAGAGTTTTGATGACTCGGGGGCGCTCGGTGGGAGGAGGGGACACAACTAGGACAGGTGGAGGCTAGAGTCAGTTCGAAGCTGGAATCTCTATGAAAACAAGCAACCCCGGACACAATGCCCGGACTGAACGATACTCATCCTTCCGCAGTGGGCAGTTTGATTTCAACTTCGAGGCCCTTGGGCGACCGATTATGGCACTGGACGGTTCCGCCGCAGGCTTCGATGCAGGTCCGGACAATCGCCAGGCCCAGCCCCACGCCGCCCGTTTCCCGCTGGCGCGCATACTCCGGGCGATAAAAGGGTTTGAACACCGCTTCGATCTCGGCCTCCGGAATACCCGGACCCTGGTCGGCGACGAAGATGAGAATCGTGCGGCCCTTCTCTTGCGCCGAAATCACGATGGGGCCGCAGTCCCCCGCGTAACGAACGGCGTTGCGCACCAGATTGGCGAGGGCGCGAAAAAGGTATTCGGGATAAGCCATCACTTCCGCGTGCTCATCCACCTGAGTTTCAATGCGCGCCCCCCCGCCCCCTTCCCGATCGAGAACACGCCGGACCGTCTCCGCCACATTCACGCGGGTCAAGGGCGTAGTGGTGTTATGGAGCTGCGCCCGGGAGAAAAGGAGCAATTCGTTCACGAGGCCGGACATGTGCTCCATTTCTTCCTGCACACCCTCGACATACTCCTTCTGATTCGGCTGCGCTCGCTGGTCGAGAATCCCGAGCGAAACCTGAATCCGCGCGATAGGCGAGCAGAGTTCGTGGGCGATGTCGCTCAAAAACCGCCGTTGGCCGTGCACAAAACCGGCGAGACGTTCCGCCATGCGATTGATGGCTTCGCTCAACTGACCGAGTTCGTCGCGGCGGCGAAGCGTAAGCCTGGTCTCAAGTTTGCCTTCGGCGATTGCTCCGGTGGCGGCGGTGAGTTGGGAAATGGAATGCGTCAGACCGCGAATGAGGGGGAGCCAGCAGGCGACGGAAACCAAAATCACCACGATGGCCGCCGCGAGCCACGGCGTGTAGTCGAAGAAAAACGGATTCGTCCACAGCGACGAGAACGTCCACACCAGCGTGGTCTCTTCAGCTTTCATCGTGGATCGGTCGAAAACCGGAACATGGACGCCAACCCAATAGCGAGTGGGTGGACCGATCCTGACCATGAATACAGGAAACGGCGGGGGCGCCGGGACGCGCTCGGGAGCTGGCTGCCAACTGCGTCCGGGGGGAGGAGCGGCATGCACATCGGGAGGCCCGGACTCGCCCTTGGAAGGCCCATTACCTTCCGCGGGGCCCATGCCCGGAGGCCCCCCGTGGGGACCATGATCGTGCCGGGGATCGCGTCGAACATTTTCGAGCACTTCCGCCGGCAAGGTCACCGGGGGTCCGGCAAGTTGTTCACCCTGAAGGTTATAAAGGCAGGCGGACGCGCGCGTCGTGGGCGTGTAGCCCGCCAGCAAGCGGTCCCAATCCTTCCGGTCGGTGTCCGGTAATTGCAAGGCAATGAGCCGGGACAGAGCCAGAATGCGGTCCCGCCCAGGTGAGAGCAAAAGCGAGCCCAGGTCCAAGCGGTATTGAATGCGGACGAAGACGGCAAACACCAGCAGCAAGAGAAATACGTTCAAGAAGGAAAGGAGCAAAATCTTCACCGAAATCGAAATGCGCCCTTTCATGCCAGCCCTTCCGATTCCGGCTTGCGCAGCATGTAACCCGCGCTACGCACCGTGATGATGAACCGCGGCGATTTGGAATCGTCGCCCAGTTTTTTGCGCAAAGACGAAATGTGTACGTCAATCGACCGATCGAAGACGTCAAAATTGCGGTCCGCGACTTCATTCAAGAGCTGTTCGCGTGATCTCACCCGGCCCGCCGCTTTGGCCAACGACATCAGCAGATCAAATTCGACCGCCGTCAACGCCAAGTCTTGATCGCGAAGAACGGCGTGGCGCGCTTCGGGGTCAAGGCGCAGTTCGCCCACCATGATTTCCGGCTCGCGAGCTTCCGCCTGCGCGCGCGTAACGCTCGATCGCCGAATCGTGGCACGCAGCCGGGCCAGCAATTCCCGGGTCGAAAACGTTTTGGGCAAGTAATCGTCCGCGCCCAGTTCGAGGCCCACGATGCGGTCGGGTTCCTCGCCGCGGCCCGTCAGCATCAACACCGGCACGTTGGACTTGGCGCGCAGGTTGCGAAGCACGTCAAAACCGTTCATCCCCGGCAGCATCACGTCGAGAATGACTGCGGAAAACTGTTTTTTAGCCGCCGCCTCAAGTCCGTCCGGCCCCGTGTGCGCGGCCGTCACTTCGTACCCGAGGGGCTCCAGGTAGTCGCGAATCAGGCGGCAAAGCTTCACGTCGTCATCCACGATCAGGATGGGAACCAGCGAGTCTGCGGAATTGTCGGTTCGAACCGGCATCGTCAACCTTGCTAACCTGAAATATGGGCGGCTCAACGCCGCGAAATGGCGAGGTAAACTCGCCGCTACGACCGGTCCGTGGCGAGATAAACTCCGCCGCTACGACCCCTATGTGGCGAGATAATCTCGCCGCGGCAACATCACTCCTCAACCTGACTTCTCAACCTGCGGGCATTCTAGCACCAGCATCGATGTGCCCTGGCCGACTTTTACCATAGCTTAACAATTCTCGTCTCCGCGCACACATTGCCTTTACGTGGGGGGATTTAAATGGACCTGTACAAAGGAGGTTCGACCAATGAAACCAGCAATTGCCAGTATCGCGCTCGCGATCGTGTTCTGTGGACCCGCTGTGGTTCGGAAATCGTTTCTGGGCTTCGCCCTTTCCGGACAGCATCCGCCCGCTGAAGGGATGAACCGGCCGGGTGACGGCCCCGGCGGCATGCATCCCCGCGGATGGTGGGAGAATCCCGACCTTATGGAGAAACTGCACGTCACTGACGAGCAATCCCGGAGTATAGAGAAAATCGTCCGGGATCACCAAACCCAAGAGATCGACTTACGCGCCGACATGGAAAGACAAAGTGTCGCTATGCGCTCCCTGATGGATGCCGACTCGCCCGACGAAGCCCAAGTGCTCGCGCAGATCGCCAAGATCGGTCAAGCGCGCACACGTCTCGACCAGTCCCACGCGCAGATGATGCTCGCGGCGCGCCGCGTCTTGACCCCTGAACAAGCACAAATGCTTCACAAGCTGGGGCGCAGACTCGCACCACCGCCACCGGGATTTGGACCCCCCGACGGGGGACCCGGCGGTTCCCCTCAAGGAGGACCGGGAGGCCCACCCGACGGCCCGCCAGGACCACCCCCGAACGGCGACGCAAACTGAGGGGCCTGCCCGGGGCGGAGAATCTAGTGCGAAGCTCTTGGAGTGCGGCAGCTTGCTGCCGCTTTCCGCCCGACGAGGTTGCTCGCGGGAGCTTAACTTCGCGCGCGTGAACCGCCGCCAGCAAGCTGGCTCTAGCAAAAGCGGCAGCAAGCTGCCGCACTCCAAAGCTCCGCATACACGCGAGGGCCGAGGCCCGGGACCAACTTACTAAAGGAATTGCAATTCTGACGCTCCCCAAACATGGGGGATTGCAACAAAGGAAGAATTTAAAATGTCACACTCACGGAATTGGTTTCAACGATCGGCCCTTGCCACCTTGGCGCTGCTTCTTACGGCGGTCTGGGGACTCGCGCAGTCGGGGGCAGGGAATCTGCAAGGGCAGGTTACGGACACGTTCGGCGCGGCGATTCCGGCCATAACCGTCGCGGCCATTGACGCTGCCGGCGCCTCGCACCAAGCGCAAACGAATGAAGAGGGCCGCTATACTTTTTCCCAACTGGCGCCCGGAACTTACACCCTTCGCATCCAGCTCAAGGGCTTTGCTGACTTCGAGAAAAAGGGCCTGGTCGTTGCCCTCGGGCAGACGCAGACGGTCAACGCCCAAATGGCAGTAGCGCTGGAGAAGCAGCAGATCACGGTGAAAGGAACCAACGCGAATCTAAGCGTCCAATCTGAAAACAACGCCAGCGCCTTGGTCCTGAAGGACAAGGATCTGGATGCGCTTTCCGATGATCCCGACGAGTTGGCGTCGCAGCTACAGGCCCTGGCGGGCCCAGCCGCTGGGCCCAATGGCGGGGAAATCTACATCGACGGATTCACCGGTGGCCAGCTTCCCACCAAATCCTCCATTCGGGAAATTCGCGTCAATCAGAATCCCTTCTCGGCGCAATACGACAAGCTGGGATACGGGCGCATCGAGATCTTCACGAAGCCCGGCACGGACCAATGGCACGGGCAGGGAATGGGCATGTTCAATGATTCCGCTCTCAATTCGCGAAACCCGTTTGTTGCGACGGAGCCGGGATATCATCGGGAATTCATGGATGGAAGCCTGGGGGGACCGCTCAGCAAGAAGGCTTCCATCTTTTTCGACGGCGGGCGCCGCGACATGGCGGGGAATTCGATTGTCAGTGCGGTGGTCCTGGACTCAAGTCTTCAGCAGATGGCATTCAGCGAAGCGGTGCCCAGCCCCAACACCAATACGAATCTGAGCTCCCGTTTGGATTACGCGGTGACCTCGAACAATACGCTCACCGCGCGGTACCAGTTCTTTGACGCCAACAGCAAGAATAACGGAATCGGCCAATTCGCTTTGGCGTCGCAAGGCTATGCCACGCAACAAACCGAAAGTAACGTTCAGATCAGCGACTCGCAGGTCCTCAGCCCGCGCGCCGTAACGGATGTCCGGTTCATGTTCGCCCATGACATCAACAATCAACTTCCCGTGAGCCTCGACCCCACCTTCCAGGTGCAGGGAGCCTTCACCGGAGGTGGAAACTCCATGGGCAAAGTTCTGGACACGCAGAATCACATCGAGATCCACGACCTCACTTCAATCTCGAGCGGGAAACATTACATCACGTTCGGTGGAAGGTTGCGAGACACGAGCGACTGGAATAGCACCACGGGGAATTTCAATGGAACACTTCACCTTCCCGTCGCTGGCTGCTTATCAAGCCGCAGAGACCGAACTCGCAGCGTGTCAGGCGACGGGTGAAAGCGCGTGCCAGTCGAGCGGCGCGAGCCAATTTTCGCTGACGGCCGGGAACCCCGCTGCCGCGGTCAATTGGATCGACTTGGGATTCTACGCGGAAGATCAATGGCGCGTTCGCCCTAACATGTCACTCAATCTCGGGCTGCGTTACGAAACCCAAAACATCATTCACGATCACACCGATTTCGCTCCACGAGTCGGATTCGCGTGGGCACTCGGCCACGGCAACAACGCGAAGACCGTTATCCGCAGCGGATTCGGAATCTTCTACGACCGCTTCCTGGAATCCCAGGTTCTCGATGCAAGGCATTTGAATGGCGTGAACCAAACACAATATATTGTTACGCAGCCCTGACTTCTTTCCCGAACATTCCCGTCGCGAGCGGGCTGGCGCAGATGTCCTCGATCACGACCGCAAATACTGCCTATCAGATCGACCCCAACCTGCGGGCGCCTTACACCGTCCAAGGCGGCGTCGGCGTAGAGCGGCAAGTCAGCAAGAGCGCCACGGTGTCCGTCACCTACCTCGACTCGCACGGAGTTCACCACCTCATGACCCGTAACATCAACGCTCCGCTTCCCGGCACCTTCACTTCATGCCTCTCAGGCGATACCTCGTGCACGCCATCCACCGGCATACGGCCCTTCGCGGGTGAAGGGAACCTCTACCAGTTTGAGTCCAGCGGTCTCTTCAATCAGAACCAGCTCATCACCAACCTCAATCTCCGTATGAGCACAAGGATTTCCCTCTTCGGGTTTTACTCCCTGAATTTCGCTCGCAGCAACACCGCCGGAGTGAGTTCCTTTCCGTCCGAGTCTTACGACATTGCCCAGGATTATGGCCGCGCGGCGTTTGACGTTCGGAATCGTCTATTTCTGGGCGGATCGTTTTCACTGCCTAAAGGAATCCGGTTGAGTCCGTTCGTGATGGCCAACTCGGGATCCCCTTTTGACATCACCACCGGCCGGGACAATAACGGTGATTCCATTTTTAACGATCGTCCCGGCTATGCCGCCGCCGGAGCCGCTGGAACCAACATCATTGCGACTCGATGGGGTACGTTTGACACTAATCCCCAGGCGGGCGAGCGCATCATTCCCATCAACCTGGGGACAGGACCGGGGCAGTTTTCCGCGAACTTCCGGCTGAGCAAGACGATCGGCCTAGGGAGAAAAACCGAGGCCAGGACTCTCAATGGGCCGATGGGGCCCCCGCCAGGCGGCGGACGCGGTGGACCGCCGGGAGGCGGCGGAGGCGCGGGCGGAGGTCTCGGCCCCGGAGGGCTGAGCAGCAGCGGCGGACGTGGCGGCCCCCCGGGGCAGAACGTAAGTTATCGCTACAACCTGACATTGGGAATCGGAGCAATGAACGCCTTCAACATCGTGAACCTGGGAGCGCCCGTGGGCCAACTGAGTTCACCGATCTTCGGCAAATCGAATTCGCTGGCGGGCGGAGGCTTCGGCCCCCCGGGAGGCGGAAACCGCCGGATCGATTTTCAAGTCATGTTCAGCTTTTGATCCCGCGGGGTTGATGGCGGCTGACTGACGAAGTGAGTTTGAACATCGGCCCCGGCGAAGAATTGGTGCGCATCGAGGTCCTGGACGCCAAGGACGTGCTGGGCAAGGGTTCGCTTCCGACCGTCGTCCTGGATAACGCGCTCGCCGTCGAGGGCGGAACTTAACCAAAATCGTGGCAACCCCTACTGCCACCAGCCAAACTGGAGTCTGGCGGTCGAGGACCTCCGCTACAGCAGTCGAAGATGGGGGAAACACGAAACGGTTCACTGATGGTTTGGTCGAAATCCGGCCACCTGTTAACGCCAACCTCACCTGCCCACTGCGAGAACAACCCGGTGTAAGGTCCAGTCTGCCCCCGTCCCCCCACTCTGCGGCTTTCATTGTTTCACAGCGTCCTCAGAATGCTATTGCAGGTTTACGAGCCGCGGAGTAGTGCAGAACTGCGCACAACTCCGCGCTACCAAGCTCCATGACCTCAGCGGACCTTGGCAGCCAATGGCAGGGCATTTGCAGGGGCAGGTTCGGGCTAATTTCGAAACGAATCAAGGAAATAGTTTACGTAACCAGGCAACAAAACATTTTGCCTCGGACGTTTCAGCCGACAACATTTTGCTCGTGACCGATAATCCCAGCGGGCGGCCCGGCTCATCCTGCCATGCGAGGTAGGTGTGAATGACTGCCTTGCTGTGGTGTGCGTCCTTAAATGTAGCCACCTTCCTTTTCTTCGCTAACTCAACAGCCTCGCGCGCGACCGCCACGCTGATCGCTGGAATCCCCGGGAGAAGAAAGTCCTCAAGCATACCCTGGTTGGAATTGTCGGGCATGATCCACACACCGATTCTGGGCTTTGTTTCATCACCTTCAAGAATCGTACCGTTTGGATCGGATACGGCCGGAATCTCGTAGCGATGAGGGGCAAGTTTCCCGGTCAGTTGAGCCCATCTGTCTTGCGTGGCGTCCAGGACAACTCCGATCGCATTAGGCTTTACGGGGTCAGGGCTGGGAATCAGCGCGTTCAACCGTTTCAAGACTCTCTCGTCGCTACCACATTCGTAGATCCCAAAATTCTCCGCCAACTGGTAGTATTGGGCCAGGGCTAGGATCACATGGCAGTCATCCTTCCCTTCCACCAACAAAACCCGTTCTGCCTCTGATTTGCAGATGTCGCTCAACTAACGCACCTCGACCTCAGTTTCAACAGAATCGGAGAGTGTGCTGCGGTCGTAGGGCGTCACCTTCACACCGTTTCGGCTGTCCCGGTCAAGCCGGTGGAAAGTTGCGGCGTCTTCGTCATCCTGCCATACCGAAGAGAACGCCTTGACGCAGTCCTGACTGTGGGTTGTCGCGAATACCTGCACGTTGAGCCGTTTCGCCAATCGAAACACAAGTTGCCATAGTTTCGGTTGAACCGTCCAGTGCAACCCATTCTCGAATTCGTCGATGAGAAGGATCCCATCCTTCGCGCTGACCAACGCAAGGGTTATCTGAAGAATACGGCTTAACCCGTCGCCCATGCTCTTTAGAGGGTATCGCTCAGCGGAATCGAATAATCGAATAATGCCGATCCGATCGTTGATCGTTCCAGTTTTGCCCAAGAAACCTACTCCGCGAATCCTCGGCTCAATCAACTGCAAACCAATCAGAACCTCGCTCTCCATGTCCGTCTGATCCACGCTATCCCACTGGCTGGCCACCTGCCTGTCATCTAAGTTCACTGCGCGCAACGCGTAAAATGGGTAACGATACCTTCGATGGTATTCGGGCCAGCTAGCAAGGCTCATACGATGCCGGTATTGAGGATCTCCGAGCCTCTCGACGGGGGCCAAAGGTGTCCGGGTGTCCCCCTCCTTTGCGACTAGCCAGAACTCAACATTCAATAGATCACGGACCACCGTGCTTGGCGATATCTGAACGAGCTTTGCTCCCTCCCCGCCACGTGCGGTTTGATATGCGGCAATTTGCAATTCGACTCTCTGCGATGGGTCGCGGCATGGTCCCAACTCAATGCCGATAGCTCCAGGAGAAGGCAGAAGGAAGCCACGAAAAATCGACTTCAAAGAACTGCCCGACTGGAAAGTCGTTGTGTTGGATTCCGGTTGGATCTCAGCTTCCCAATGCCCGTCGTGAACAGCGATTGTGTTTAGTAAAACGTCCAGGCTTACATTGCTTGCATACAACTGTAAGGCCTCGAGAAGGCAAGTCTTGCCCGAATTATTCTTTCCGACGAAAAGATTAACCTGACCGAGGCGGTCAATCCGCAGGTCTTCGAACAGCCGAAAATTTCGCACCAAGAAGGAGTCCAACATTTTGACTCACCCCAGAACTTCGATAGTCCTGCATCAGACAACTTCGCGCTTTAGCTTCCGCCCTCGTTCCGTTTCGTGGTACCAACGATAAATTTGGGCAGTAGAGGATTCGGACGGCATCGTGGGTCCGTATTATGCAGACTCCGCGACTAGGACAGTCCTAACTATCATTATAATGCGTGCCGCTCAAGAATGGTGTAATTATGGCGCGCAGAAGGCTGTTGCGGTCGCGCAGGGTGCCGTCAGGACGGATGAGTGCGCCACCGGACTCTCCTGAAAGCTCGGCGATGAGGTTCCAGTCGTTAAGCCGGGCGGTTTCCTGGAGCAGAGACTCAAGGGCGAATGCACGCTCATCTCATTGGAGGGACGGGGCCAGTCGCCACGTTTTCCAGGTTTTTCCGCCGGACACCGTGGCCGTGCCGGAAAGCGTTCCGCCCGCGGGTGGCGCATACATTGCCTTTTATGCATGCTCCCCATGAACCCGGGCAACATCTCTGTTACCGCTTCCCCTCCATGGCCTGTTCCGGCCTCTTCACGGTGGCACCCCGATGGATCTGGGCACCAGCCGCAGATTGTTTATGTTCTTATTGTCGTAACGACATCCCGGCGTGGCGAGAAGCTTTACGCCGGGTCCCAGGGGTTAAGAAGAACGACGCCAAGGCCGACAAAGTCCTTCACGTTGCGCGTTGCGTTGGAGGTTGTGCTTTCAGCCACGCCGCTACTCGAGGTTCGGGCCGGTCCCGGCTGAATTCTGAAGGGACGTTGGTGTCAAGCCGATAGCCGTTCACAAGTCAACCGGCAGCCCGGTCGATGGGTTGCGGCCAAAATCGAGATTGAGGCCGCGCAACGGGGCAAAGAGTTCAACGATATCTTTCGCCGGTGGTGCGCCGGGCAGCGGCGCTGTGGGCGAGGAAGATTGCAATGCCTGAAGAATGACATCCTCAGCGTCCTTGAAAGCGCCGCTCTGGAGGCGCTGATTAATCATTTCTTCGACCTCGGGCTTCGTGATCTGTATCGTCATCTCGCCACTCTCGCATGGTTCAATGTACCCGCCGCAAACCTCTGACTCTTATTATCACCTGCTTGGAGATTCGCGTCGATGAGCGATAGAAATGGCAGTAGTCCTTATTGAGGTGAAGGCTCGGCGGCGCCACGAGGCGTCGGGAGGGGGCACACCAGGGCCGCCAGGGTGTCCAAAGACGGAGGGGCGGACCTTGGGCGACGCGACGGGGACGGCCACCACGTGTTCCGTTTTTTCCGCCGGACACGATGGCCATGCCGGAAAGCGTTCCGCCCGTCGCCGGGTTTCGTAGGAAACCGTGGACAAACAGGTTTTCCGGCGGGGAAAAACCGGAAACGTGCCCCCGTTCCCCCCAATCAGGAGCCAACCGCTCAACCGCGACGTAGAGGCAGGCGTCGTGCCTGCCCACTCTGGCGGCCGATTTGGCCCGACCGATTGGGCGCCCCGGCCGCTGCGCGCAGCTTTAGAGTGCGGCAGCTTGCTGCCGCTTTCTATCCAGCCAGCTTGCTGGCGGCCGGTCGACTCAAATCCCG
Organism: uncultured Acidobacteriota bacterium; assembly: GCA_963808085.1. Classification (GTDB taxonomy): domain Bacteria; phylum Acidobacteriota; class Terriglobia; order UBA7540; family UBA7540; genus Bog-366. Next base: position 212,510 of record CAWEFC010000033.1, on the reverse strand, counting down.
CCTTCCGGAGGGCAACGGGCAAAGTCTCGAAATCCCGCGAGCAAGCTCGCGGGGAGGAAAGCGGCAGCAAGCTACCGCACTCCAAAGCTCCGCAAGCGCTAACGGGCTCGAGGGAGGGCCAGGGGTGGGAACCATTGCCGGCGGGATCATGGTCAAAATGTCTGTAGCCTATGGCAATCAAATTGCTGAGCTAGGGGGCGTTGAGTTGTCTTTGGGTGAAATTGCTCAATCATGTAACACAATCTGCGGACGCAGACGAGACCGCAGAGTGAACTTGGCAGCAGGCGTGGCGTCGGCTGCCCAGCGTTGGCGTTTTGGCCGGAATCGTCGGACGCCCCTTGCCGCGCGCGACGTGCCCATCGTTCCTCTGCGAAAGCGACTATGTTTATGAAAAAAAGTACTGTTACGGGTCGTGCCGGGGGAGAAACCGAGGCGAAGACAGAAACTCAAGTTATTGAAAGAAAGCATGTTATTCGCAGCATGGTCGTGGTGGACGCCTTTTTAGCGAATCCGCTCCCGAAGCGACTATATTTATGAAAAAACAAGTGGTTACGAGAAGTTAGTGAAAAAGCAGGGCAAAGCCAAACAACTGAAAATAAATGAGTTAGAAAGCTGCGGATCTGCCGTACGCGCAAAAAGATGTTAAAAACGTAGGATGATCCGACTATGTGTATGAAACCACGGGGTCGAGCGACAGAATGTCGATCAAGAAATCATGCTTTTTTGATCAAATTGGACCAGTTCTGACGACATTATGGACGCTTTTCGAGCCTTGCTGGGGAATGACTTACTACACTCACCCATGTTTCAAACGGGACAGGCACCTACGCACGGCGATGGCTTGGAGTGCGGTAGCAGCAGCTACCGCACTCCAAGATGTTCTCGGCAACAGGGGTGGGTGAGCCAAGTAAGTCATTCCCCTTGCGGGAGCAATCATTTGGGGGAGGATGACGGCAAACACGGAACTTTCGTCACCCGTCAGTCTGCGGTATTCTGCGGCCCGCTAAAATCGGTCGGGAAGAAATTTCTATGATCCGTCTTGAAGCATCTCGAAGCGAGCAAGTGCGTTTTGTTGCGGCATTTCCCACGGTCCTCGCCCCCAAGACGCTCGCCCGGCAGCAAACGCGGACCTGTGTTTGTTCGCTCCGGTCGGCATCAACTTGCGGGAGGGAAAAGCCGCGGACCGACAACACGGGTTCGCGCTACGGGCGGTGTGCAGCAAAAAAGAATTATTAAGTATACGTTCGAAGCCGGAATGTCTATGAAAACAAAGGAACACAAGACACAATGCCCGAACAAAAACAGACATTTAGGTCTTAATTTTCGACATTTCTACGTAACTGATGCCCATTTTGCAGAAAAATGCTGCTTTGCGACGACAAGTTGTCAGCTCAGTTCGGTTTTTCGCGGGTTTCTTTGTGCATACTTCAACCCATTTTCGAAGCACGAGCCGCGTCCGCCAATTCACTCACGGCCGCTTGACATCTCTGTGGTTTTCCTGAAATCTGTCGAATTGACGGCTTCCCATCCGTCATAGGGTTGGGTGTGGGTAACCGCGCCGAGAGCCGATCACAAAGGAGAAGACCATGCAATTCGCCCTGCTCATCTTTGAACCACCCGAAGCTTTTGCGGCACGGAATGCCGACGAAACCGACGCCTACCTCGGCGCCTGGCGGGCGTACCACAAGGCGATCGTCGAAGCCGGTATCTTCGTCGGTGGCAATCCCCTTCAACCTCCGGAAACGGGGACGACGGTGCGGCTGAAGGAGGGAAAACGGCACGTGCAGGATGGCCCGTTCGCGGATACCAAGGAGCAATTGGGGGGATTCACCATTTTGGAGCTTCCCTCGCTGGACGCGGCACTGGAGTGGGCAGCGCGCTGTCCGGCCGCGTCGTGCGGCGCGGTGGAGGTCCGCCCCGTTTCGCCGGAATACTTACGCCGGGTTACGGGATGAGTGAAAGCGGCGAAGAAAGCACGCACCGGGAAATCGAGCGGGTGGCGCGCGAGTCCTACGGCCGCCTGGTGGCGTACCTTTCCGCGCACACGCGCGACGTGGCCAGCGCGGAGGACGCCCTCAGCAACGCCTTGGTCTCTGCGCTCAGCGCGTGGCCGCGAAACGGCGTGCCGCAAAATCCCGAGGCCTGGCTGCTGACCGCGGCGCGCCACTCCCTGATCGATCATGTGCGCCATCAACAAGTTGCCGAAGCGAGCGAGCCCACAATCCTGTTGCTGAGGGAGGAGCCCAAGGAGGTTCCCTTGTCGCCGGAATTTCCCGATGAAAGGCTGAAACTGCTCTTCGTGTGCACTCACCCGGCAATCGATCCGGCGATGCACACGCCGCTGATGCTCCAGACGGTTCTGGGCCTGGATGCCGTGCGCATTGCCCACGCCTTCCTGGTTTCACCCACGACGATGGGGCAGCGCCTGGTGCGCGCCAAGGTCAAGATCCGGGACGCCGGGATTCAGTTTGAAGTCCCGCAAGAGCGTGAACTGCCGCAGCGGCTCGACGCCGTACTCGAAGCGATTTATGCCGCCTTCGGAATCGGTTGGGATGACATGGTGGGCGTCGACCAGCGCGGGCGCGACTTGGCCGAGGAGGCCATCTGGCTCGCACGCGTCCTTCTGCAACTGATGCCCGGCGAAGCCGAGGTTCGTGGCCTGCTGGCCCTGATGCTCCACTGCGAAGCCCGTAGAGCGGCGCGGCGGGGGCCGGACGGCCGCTATATCCCTCTTTCTGCACAAGATACCCAAAAGTGGTCTGTGCCGTTAATCGCCGAGGCGGAACACCTTCTTGCCCAAGCGGCGAGCGGCGGCCGCGCCGGGCGCTTTCAACTTGAAGCCGCGATTCAGTCGGTACACGCTGAGCGGGCGCGCAGCGGCCGGACCGAGTGGGTTGCGATTACAACGTTTTACGAACAACTGATCCGCATTTCCCCAACGCTCGGCACACGAACGGGGTATGCCGCCGCGGCCGGCGAAGCGGTCGGGCCGGAAGCTGGCCTCGCGGTACTGGATGGGATCGACCTCGAAGCGGTCTCGAATTATCAGCCCTACTGGGCCGTTCGCGCTCATCTGTGGCAACGCCTGGGCAAAACCTCTGAGGCTGCGGATGCTTTCGACCGGGCAATTGGCTTGGCCGAGGACCCGGCGGTGAGACAGTTCCTGCTCCAAAGGCGGGGGTGATTTTCTCCTCCTTTTTCTGCCGAATTCGACCATTTTCACTCATCGCCTCTATAGAAGGCTGATGAAAAAGGACGTAGCGGCGAGTTTACCCCGCCATATCTCAGCGAAATTCCGCATTCGCTGGCTCGGTAAACCCGCCGCTACCTCGGCTCGCCAGACGGTTCTGGGAAGTCATCCGCATCAGGAATTCCCCCGATTGACAGCGGATCCAGTCGGCGCTACGCTCATCGGAGCTGCTGGAAGAAGATTCTCCGCGAGGGAGCATAAGTTATGGTCAAGGTCGGATTACTGGTTCGATTGCAAGCAAAGCCGGGAAAAGAGGCTGAAGTTGCCGCCTTCCTTAAGCAAGGACTGCCCTTGGCGCAGCAGGAACCGGCGACGAGGGCATGGTTTGCCCTACAGCTCGGACCCTCGACATTTGGCATCTTCGACGTCTTCCCTGACGACTCGGGCCGGCAAGCCCACCTTTCTGGCCCTATCGCCGCCGCTCTCATGGCGAAGGCTTCGGAGCTCCTCGCGCCCCCCCCCGCGATTGAGAAGGTCGATATCCTCGCAGCCAAACTCGAGGAGTAGGCCCCCATAACGCGGGTGATTTTTTCCTGTCTGCCCTGTCGAAATCACTCCTCTTCATTCGTCACACCTACGAAAGCGGCTTAGCGGTCAGGCTTCGACAGCCAAACTTGGCCGCCTCAGGAGGTGCGCGATGTGTCCATTCTGTTTGGCAACCATGGGATTGATCGTCGCCAGTACGGCTTCGGCTGGCGGACTCGCGGCATTGGCCGTGAAGGTGTCTCGCAAAAAGAACGGGGAAGTTGCCCCGAATTCAAATCAAAAGGAGAGTTGAAGATGCCAACGAACACGCTTGAAAACCACAAAATCGTGTCGAGAGATGAATGGCTTGTGGCCCGCAAGAAACTACTGGCCAGGGAAAAGGCGCTCACGCGCGAGCGAGACGCTGTTGCCGCCGAGCGCCGCCAGCTTCCCTGGGTTAAGGTCGAACAGAATTACGTCTTCGACGGGCCGAACGGGAAGGCGACCCTGGCGGACCTTTTCGACGGCAAGAGCCAATTGATTATTTACCACTTCATGTTCGGTCCCGATTGGCAGGAAGGCTGCCCGAGTTGCTCGTTCAACATGGACCACACCGACGGCGCGCCGGTGCATCTGGCCCAACGCGATGTGGCGTTTGCAGCGATCTCACGCGCGCCTTATCCAAAAATTGCGGCGTTCAAGAAGCGCATGGGCTGGCACTTCAACTGGGTGTCGTCGAACGCGAACGATTTCAACTGTGACTATCACGTGGCGTTCACAAAAGACGAAATCGCGAGTGGCAGCGTGTACTACAACTACGCCATGGGCAAATTCCCAAGCGAGGAGGCGCCCGGATTCAGTGTGTTTTACAAGAACGCGAGCGGAGAGATCTTCCACACCTACTCCGCTTATGCGCGCGGCACCGAGACGACTGTAAACACGTACAACTATCTCGATCTCGTGCCCAAAGGCCGCGACGAAGACGCATTGCCTTTCACCATGTCGTGGCTTCGCCATCACGATCGCTACGTGGATGGACGCTTCGCCGATGCGGACAAGCCGTATTGGCCGAAGAACGCTGTGCCCCAAAGCTGAAGAGCGGAGCAAATGTACCGCGGACCTCTCCGGAGAGGCCGCGGTTCTTCCGCGAACGGCAGCGAAAGGCCGCGGACCTACCGAAGAGGTCTGCGTCTGCATCGCCTGACACGATGGGCTTTTACAAGTTTATGAATGACGGACAGGCTGAGGGGGCGAATTTTTCGGCTGGTTGCGGTACGATTCCTTGAAGGGGTGTACCGACGTTACTCAAGGAGGCGATCATGAAGGAAGTGTCGAAGAATGTGGGATTATCGACGGTCGGCGGCATCGACACAGCGGCACTGCCCGCGGCAGTCGACCGGGCCACCTTTCAGGCCGAACTGGACGCGCTGCGGGTTCGAGAGAAGGCGCACACGCGCGAGGGGGACGCGATCGCGGCGGCCCGCCGACGCATGCCGATGGTGAAGGTGGACGGTGCCACACCGCTCATTGGCGAACGTGGGACGGTGACACTGTTGGATGCGTTTGAGGGGCGGCGGATTCTCATCTCCTACTACTTCATGTGGCACACCGGCCACCCTGCGCCCGAGCAGTGCGAGGGGTGTACCTGGGTTACATCGCATGTCCGCGAGCTATCGTATCTTCATTCTCGCGACGTCACCTACGCCGTATTGTGCCAAGGCCCCTACCCAGAAAGCGCCCGGTACCGCGAGTTCATGGGCTGGGAGTTGCCTTGGTACTCGGCCCAGGCCTCACTCAACACTCTTCTGGTTGGACGCAAGATCGGCAAGTTTCACCTCGTTTGCTACCTACGCCAAGGAGCTGATGTCTTCGAGACCTATTGGACGACCGGGCGCGGCGCTGAGGCCATAGAAAACAGCTATCGATTGCTCGACTTGACCGTCTACGGCCGGCAGGAAACATGGGAAGACTCGCCCTCCGGCTGGCCGCAACGGTTTGAAGGGAAGCACGCTTTCCGCACCGATGGACGTCCCATCGCCCAATGGTCGCGCCTGAAGGCCGGGTATTCGGACGACCTCGGAACCGTCCCCCGCCAGCGGCGTCGGTCCGATGGCGCCGTCCCCTGAGTTCGTAGCGCGGACCGTCGCCTATGCGGTCCGCGTCTTTTCTCATGACGATCGACCACCGTGAAAATCCCCGCTGCCGCTGGATCCGACTTTGCGAACCACCACGAATTCCCTATCTGAAGAGATAGGCAGACGATTTGCTTGCTTCGCTACTTCCAGACGACGGTCAAATATTTCCGGCAGCACGAAACCGTCAGGGAAGAGCCGCGGACCGCAAAGGCGGCGGTCCGCGCTACGAACTTTCTCCTACTTTGTCTGTCGAAATCATTACCCTTCACCCGTCACCCCAATAGAGGCGGCTTAGCAGTAACGCTTCGCCACCCAGGAAAGACGTCTAAACAAGGAGAAGGTTATGACAATCGCAAACAAATCAGTTCTGGTGACCGGGGCCAATCGCGGCATCGGACAGGCGCTGGTCGAGGAAGCCTTGAGGAGAGGCGCGAAGCGGGTGTATGCCGGTACGCGGCACCCCTTGTCCCACTTGGATCGGCGCGTGACGCCCCTGACCCTGGATGTAACCAATCCCGCGCAGATTCAGGAGGCTCGCGAGAAAGTCGAATCTCTCGATGTCCTCATCAACAACGCCGGAATCGCCATCTACGACGATCTGAGCAATCTCGACGTGATCGAACAGCACCTGGCCGTCAACCTCTTCGGACCGCTGAATGTAACGCGCGCGTTCCTGCCGCTGCTGAAGGGCTCCCAAGGGGCCATCGTTAACAATTTGTCCATGGTGGCGCTCGCGGCCTTGCCGGTCGTACCCGCTTACTCCATTTCGAAGGCGGCCGCGTTCGACATGACGCAGTCACTGAGGTCTCTTCTGGCGGGCCAAGGCGTCACGGTCCATGCCGTCGTTTTGGGACCCATCGACACCGATATGAACCGGGGCTTCAACATCCCGAAGGCATCGCCCGAGTCCGCGGCGCGGGGCATTTTCGAGGGGTTAGAGAAAGGCGAGGAGGATATCTTCCCCGACCCCGCGTCCCAGTCTATCGCCGAGGGCTGGCGCACGGGCGTGGCCAAGACGCTCGAGCGCCAGTTCGCTGGTTTTGTGCCGCAGGGAGCGCCGAATTTGGGGTAATGGGTCGATTTGACGTAGGGGCAGCTATACGCCCCCATGTGGCGAGGTGAACTCGCCGCTACAAATTAACCACGTATCAGATTCGGGATGAATTTGCGAATCTAACGGCAACGAGAGGAGAGCAGACGATGAAGACAAACGATTACACCACTTCTTTTACGGTAGACAGGTCTCCCGAAGAAGTCTTTGATGCCATCAACAACGTTCGTGGGTGGTGGTCAGGAGAGTTCGAGGGCGACACCGGGAAACTTGGCGCCGAGTTCACGTACCGATATCAGGACGTGCACCGCTCCAAACAAAAGGTAACCGAGTTCGTTCCCGGCAAGAGAATCGCTTGGCACGTGTTGGACAGCCACCTTAGCTTTGTGAAAGACCAGAGCGAGTGGAACGGCACGGACATTGTGTTTGAGATCTTTCTAAAACAAGGCAAAACGGAATTGCGCTTTACCCACCGAGGCTTGGTGCCCCAATATGAATGCTACGGTAGCTGTTCGAACGCATGGGGCATGCTTATCAGCGGTAATTTACGCAAGCTGATCACCACGGGCAAGAGTCAACCCGACGCATTCGCCTAGGAGAAACTATCATGAAGCCCCAAGATTTCACTGCGACGATTTCGGTCGACCAAACTCCGGAAAAAGCCTTCGAGGCCATCAAGAATGTTCGTGGATGGTGGTCGGAAGGGATTGAAGGCAGCACCGACAAACTCGGTGATGAGTTTACCTACCATTACCAAGACGTCCACAATTGCAAAATGAAGCTCATCGAGGCTTTCCCTCACAAGAAACTCGTTTGGCTCGTGGTGGACAACTATTTCAACTTTACTGACGACAAAAGCGAGTGGACGGGCACAAAAATCATCTTCGAGATCTCCAAAAAAGGGGATGGTTCGGAAATCCGCTTTACTCACCTGGGCTTAGGTCCCGAATATGAATGTTTCGATATCTGCTCAAACGCATGGGGCTCTTATATCAACGGTAGTCTGAAGAGCTTGATTACGACAGGTAAAGGCCGGCCCAACCCGAAAGAAAAAGGGGATGGAAAGAAGGATTCGCGATGATGAAGCGACCCGTCGGATCAGGGTGAAGCGGGGATGCGGTCGTCTGCGCCGATTCTGAAGGTGGCCGTCGGCGAGGCGGGTGAGGGGGCACTTCCTCCCCTTCTCCGCGCAAGCAAAAGGTACTTGACAACGCTCCGGAGACCGCGTACTATATCGACAGTCGTTATATCGGGTGAGGATACATAGATGAGCAGACGTGAATCCTCCGGAGCAGACCAGCTTTCCCCAGTGAAGTTCTTACCGCTCACGCCAGCCGTCTTTCACATTCTGCTGGTTCTGGCGGAAGGCGACCGGCACGGCTACGCCATTATGCAGGAAGCAACGCAGCGGAGCGGAGGCACGCTTCGCCTGGGTCCCGGAACACTCTACGCGGCCATCAGCCGCTTGCTGAAAGATGGGTTAATCGAGGAGCTGGAAGAACGCCCCGCCCCCGAGTTGGACGATTCGCGCCGGCGCTACTATCGTCTGACCGAGCGCGGCGGTCTGGTACTGGCAGCGGAAGGAAAGCGGTTGGCGGAGCTGGCGCGCCAGGCACGATCCAGCCGCGCCGTTCGCGAACTCGAACATGCTTAAGGAGAGCCTATGAGCACCTGCCCTTCATCTCTCACCGGGCCCGCGCGCGTTTACCGATTTCTGCTCTGGCTCTATCCCCCCGGTTTCCGCCTGCGCTTTGGCGCGGAGATGCTGCTGGTGTTTCACGACTCGTGTCGTGAGCGCGACGCGCGTTCCCCCACCCGCCTGGATTTCTGGACTCTCACTTTGCGTGACCTCGTGACGTCTCTGCCCGGCGAGTGGTGGCAGGCGTTAGCCAAGCCCAGAAGATTGGAGCTTCCCATCGGGCAGTGGGCTGACTCGCTGGTGATTCCCTTTACGGTTTTGGCATACGTTACGGTGGAAGGGATCCTGGGCGGCGCATTGGTCCGCGCCTCCGCCGCGCTGGCTTGGGCGCAGGGTTGTGCGGTGGGGCTTACGCTGGTGGTTCTGGGCATCCTCATTTCTCGCGTGACGGCTCGAAGCAGCCGGGCTGGACTCTGGTCGATCAAATTGTAGTGGTCAGGCAACCGAAGCTCGCGGGCGCCTGACGCTTGAGGCGCGGAGCAACGGTTTGCGGTGAGGTGTCTCTCCGTGCTCCAAATCAAAGGGCTGACCAAACGATATAGCCGCATCACCGCCGTGGACAATGTGAGTTTTCAGATCGAACCCGGCGAGATCTACGGCTATCTCGGTCCCAACGGTTCGGGCAAGAGCACAACCGTCAAGATGCTTACCGGTTTACTCGAACCCAGCGCGGGCGGTATCTTTTTCAATGGGCGGGACATTCGCGCCGACCTGGTCGGATACCGCAAACGCCTGGGCTACGTTCCCGAGGAGCCGCACCTTTATCCCTACCTGAGCGGCAAGGAATATTTGGAGCTGGTCGGGCGCTTGCGCTCAATCCCGGAGCAGTTGCTGGCGACGAAGGCCGAGAGCCTTTTGGAGCTGTTCCGCCTCGGCCCGCATCGCTATGCTGCAATTTCTTCTTATTCCAAGGGAATGAAGCAGAAGATCCTGATCTGCGCGGCGCTGCTGCACAACCCGGAAGTGCTGATTTTCGACGAGCCCATGTCGGGCCTGGACGTGACCTCGGTGCTGGTCTTCCGGGACGTGGTGAAGTCCCTGGCGGCCGAAGGCAAGATGATCCTCTACACCTCCCACATCCTGGAAGTGATTGAGAAAGTGTGCACCACCGTCATGATCCTGCACCGCGGGCGCGTAGTGGCCAACGATCATGTGGAGCGGCTCAGGGACATGATGAAACTGCCTTCGCTCGAGGAGATTTTCCGTGAGCTGGTGGTGGAAGAGGACACGGAACGCCTCGCCAAGGATATCGTCGCAGTCATGAAACTTAGTGCTTGAAGGGCGAGATGGCGGGATGGCACCGGCTCAGAACGCTCGTTCACGAGGATGAAACCCATTTCCTCGAACTGGCGAAGCACTTCTTCGGGCAGTTCTTCGAGAACGAGTTTGTTTCCCGGGGGAGCGAGTCGCGGCTGACCGTGGTTCATATCCTCGCGGTCTTGGCCTCGCCGCCCATTATCTACACCTTTTATCTCATCCCTTTGTACAGCTCCATCGCGATAACGGCCCCCTGGGAATATCCCAGCGCGTCGCTGATCGACCATTGCCGGTTTGTCATGCTGTCGATGATCGTCATGGGTTTCGTGGCGATTCTGGAATGGGACGCGTTGTTTCTTGACCGCCGGGACTTTGCCATCCTGACTCCGCTGCCCGTGAAGGGAGCAACCCTATTCGCGGCTAAAATTGCGGCGCTGCTGGCTTTTCTTTCGCTCTTCATCGTGGGCGTGGCGGGCGTTCCAACCCTTCTCTACCCGGCGGTGGCAACGGAAGGAATGACGGGATCGCCCCTATCGCTTCTTCGCGTGTGCGACATGGTGGCGGCGCATCTGGTGGCGGTTTTCGGCGGCAGCGCGTTTATGTTTCTGTTTTTTGTGGCCGTCCAGGGCCTCCTGATCAACCTTCTGCCCCCCCGCGCCTTCAAAGTAGCTTCCTTGGGTATACAACTTGCGGCGATCGTAGCGCTGGTATTGATACTCCTGCTGCTGCCGAACACCTCCGCTCTCGTTCCCACGTGGGAGCAGGGGCACGAGGGCGGCTGGTTCTTTTGGTTCCCGCCTTTATGGTTTGTAGGCGTGTACCAGACTCTCTTGGGGGAAGGTGGCACGGTATTTCATTCGCTCGCGTGGACCGCGGTGGCCGCGCTGGCACTCGTCGTAATCGCCTGTGGGGCAGGGTATATCGTCAACTACAAAAGGCACACACAGCGGGCGCTGGAGCGGGTGGAAATGCACGCCGCCCACCGCTTCGGGGTGGACGCTGCGGCACGGTGGATGTTGACTCACCTTATCGTGCGCAAGCCGCGGGAGCGCGCCATCTATTTCTTCGTCACGAACACGGCCATGCGCAGCAGCAAGCACCGGCTCTACCTTGCTGCCTATGTCGGCGCGGGATCCGCTTTGGCCGCATTCGGAATTCTACAAGTGCTGCTGTACCGGGAGGACCCGAGCGTGCGCCCAGTTCTATTTCAGCCCAACACGGCCTTGCTGGCCATCCCGCTGATCCTGTCGTTTTTCCTGCTGTCGGGAATGCGCATCGTGTTCACGATTCCGGCAGAACTCCACGCCAATTGGGTCTTTCAAGTCGCTGAGGACGAGAAACGGCTTGACTGCTGTGGGGGAGTGCGAAAGGTCATGATCGTGCGGGCCATGTTGCTGCTCGTTGTGCTCTTCCCTATTTACGCCGTCCTGTGGGGGTGGGCGCCCGCTCTTCAGCAACTGGTTTTTAGTTCCGTGCTTTCACTCATCCTGATTGAATTATTGCTCGCGAATTTCCGCAAAATCCCCTTCACCTGTTCCTACCAATCGGGCAAGGCCAATATCACGGTACGCGGAGTATTCTACTGCTTTGCCTTTACAACTTACGCCTACACCATGGCCTCTCTTGAACTCTGGCTCCTGCACGGTGACGCGCGCTGGGTGGGATGCCTGGCATTGATGCTCGTCGTTCTCGGGGGAATAGTCGTATGGCGAAAAACCCTTCCCCTCGACGGCGCCGCGATCGTGTACGAGGATGCGCCGAATCCTGACGTTCTAACCCTCGGTCTGGGAGCCTAAATCCAACGCTTCCGGCCGAGAGCATGACGGAATTTGGGGAACCGGGGACGTGTCGCTGACGGATTGATATTGAAGCTGGCCTTACAACCGCTGGCGGCAACTGAGCGAGCGTAGCGCCGCCGCTCTTGAGGTCCGCGGTGGGCATTGCCAGGGTATCCACAATCGGACTTAGCCAATCGGCTCCTCGCCACCGAATTTCGAGAATCTTCGCGATCCTTGCAAGGACAGCAAGATAGAACTTCGATTTGCGCAACGCTTGCCCGATCAAGCCGCGCTCATTTCTCGGCCTGGATCGTCGCGATGACCACTGCGCGCGAACCAGCACGCTGATAAACCTTGCCGGTGACGACCACCCTTTTAGCAGCAAACTGTAACAGCCTGTCGTTCTGGCCTTGAGCGGGAGTGGCGTCGGAAATCGGCCAGTAGATTGTTCCACTGTCCGTCAGAATCACCAGCGGTGACCCGGCCTTCGCGCAGGCCGTGGCACACTCCGCGCTGATCGGTTTCTTCAGGCTCTTGGTGAAGGCACAGGCGGAGTCGAGAACGTATCCTTTGATCGTTTCCGGCTGGCTCTCGGCCCACGCCATTTGCAGGCCCGAGGCCAGGAATACAGCCAGCGTCAATACCGATGCCAGTTTTTGCGGACTGCTCATGATGTTGCCTCCTCTTCTGAGACCGGACGCGGAGATCCTGCGAACGAAGTCAGGGAAAGCTAAGTCAGGGTAAGCCGCGGACCTACAAAACTGGTCGCTACGCGTGGTCCTTCCGCTAGAACAAGAGCTTCAGTGCGAATTGAATCTGCCGCGGAGGCGCCGCCGTCTCAACCTGGCCGAAGGTGGGCGAGCTGATGTCGTCATTGGGCACGCCAAAGTTCACCCGGTTCAGAATGTTGAAAAACTCTCCACGGAACTGCAACGTCGCGGATTCCGCCAGCCGAAAATTCTTGGAGACTCCGAAGTCCCATTCCGAGAGGCCCGCGGCTTGGACGATATTTCGGCCGGCGTTGCCGAAGGTCCCGAGTTGGGTGTCTTGCTGGAACGCCTGGGTGTTGAACCATTCGCTCGCAGTCCGTGGGCCGTTATTGGGATTTCCCACCAGGTTCGGACGGTCACCGACAAACCCCGATATCTCGGGAGATTGTCCTTGCAGAGACGGGTCGCTCGAATCGTAAACGGTAAATGGCGTGCCTGTCGCGGCGGAGACAATGCCGTTCAACTGCCAGTTACCCAGCGCGCTCTGGTACCAATTGTGGGATTCCTTCCAGAAGGGGAGCAGCCACTGATAGCTGAAGACCAATCGCTGGCGGGCATCGAAGAGCGACCGGCCGTACTCCGCCTCCAAGTCCATGCGGATTCTGGGCAAGATCATTCTCGCCGGCGACGAATGTGGGAGCGGAGCCCGTAATATTGAAGCTCGAGACGTCGTCCAGCGCCTTGGCATAGGTGTATGAAGCCAGGAACGCCATCCCATAACCCAGGCGCTTTCGCAGGCTGGTTTGGAGCGAGTTGTAATTCGAGTTGGTGATGCCGGAAATCAGGCCGATTGACCCGTAGTTGCAAAGTTCGGGGTTTGTCGGCTCGCACCCGGAATTGGGGCGGTAAGCATTCACGTTTTGCTGTTCGCCACTAATGCAGGAGGCTTGCTGAGCGAGCGGCAGACTGGAGCACAGCGTAGGCGGATTGCTTTCGATGAAGCGCGGCAGTTTGGTGCCTTTAGTACCAACGTATCCAACCTCCAGTAACCACCCCTGTCCAAAGGAATGCTCCACCGTAAAGTTCCAATCCTGCGCGTAGGGCACATGGAGATGTGGATCGAGTGTTAACAGGGTAAGCGATTGAGGCCCGCCGGCAAAGTTGGGGGCAAAGGGATCGGCCCCGGCCGGCAGAGGGTTCGCGAAGTTGGAAGGGAACGATTCCTGGATCGTCTTGAACCAGGGTGGAGCGCTTTCCGGCGCTTGCAGCGGACCGCCTTCACCGTTGTAGTAGGGATCATAGAAAATGCCGTAGGCGGCTCGAACCGCCCACTGTCCTTTTCCCGTTGGATCCCAAGCGAAACCGAAGCGTGGAGCAAAGGCGCGGTATTCCCGCGGGATGAGACCCGGCCCCACTCCCGGGTCGCCCGGATACAACAGGCCTGGCGGAGCGGTTGGCTGGATCTTCGACTGCGCGTTCGCCTCGAACAGCGCATCCTGGTTGTGGATCTCGCTGTAAGGCTGCGGCAATTCCCAACGCAGCCCGATATTGAGAGTCAGGCGCGAAGTGGGCTTGTAACTGTCCTGCGCATAAAGGTTGAAATTCGAGGCGCGCATACCGCGGGGGAGTTGGCCTCCACCTTGAAGGAACACCACCGGCTGCCCGATCAGGAAGTCTGCTAAGGCATCCCCGACGATGGGCACGGGGGCAAAGACGAAGAATCCGTTTGAGGCAATGCCCAGCAGCGTATTCAGTTGGTCGCGTTGATACTCGCCGCCAAACTTGAGTTCGTGTCGGCCGCGCACCCAGGCCAATGCTTCCGTCAGAGAATAAGTGTTCTGATAGTCATTTGCGGGCCCGGTGATGGGATTGCCCACGGAAGCGTACCCCCCGATTTCGATGAAAGGAGGTCCCGCCTGGCTTGCGTACGTGGGGGAATATTGGAAGCCCAGCGAAGAGACGGCGGTGTGATTCGTGGCTTCGCCGAACAGGAATTTGTCGCGCAAAAAGGAAAATCGCAGGACGTTCACGACTGCAGGTGAAAACGAGTGCGTCTCTTCCAGGGCGGCGTTCTGAGCGCGATAGTTCTCTCCCACGGGAAAACCCGGTACGTTGGCGCCGGCAATGGAGAGCGGGTCCAGTTGCGAGCCGTTGTTAAACAGGTAGTGGAAGGAAATCGTATCGCGCGACGTGAGGTAGTGGTCGAGGCGCAGGCCGAACTGGTCCGAGGTGTTCTGTAACTCCTGTGTGGCGCCGTACGCGTTCGGGCCGTAGTTGGACTCGTTGGGCAGCGGATAGAATGCCAACAGATTTTGCGAGATTGGGCTGATCGCGCCCGGCGGAAGTTGGTTGAAAGGTAGCGGCTGCGGCGGCGAAGCGAACACGTTCACCAACTGCGTTCCGGTAGGATCAGTACAGAAGCCCTGGGGCGAATAGCTGGAGCACTCCGCGGAAAAGTCTCCCTGGCGCTCGGCGGCGGTGGGCACCGTCGTCAATTGCGTTTCCCCTTGCCGGTTGCGAAAACCCTCATAGAAACCAAACAGGAAAGTCCTGTCGCGGCGCAGCGGCCCGCCCAGCGTGCCGCCAAACTGGTTTTGCTTCAGCGGGTCCGTAGTGGTGGAGAAAAAATTGCGGGCATCCACCGCATCGTTCCGCAGGAAGTCATACACATCGCCGTGAATCTGGTTCGATCCCGACCGCGTCACGATGTTGGTGCTGGAGCCGGCGTTGTGGCCGAACTCGGCCGAAGACGTGTTGGTCAAGATGCGGAATTCCGCAATCGCGTCGGGGGGAGGCTTTAGAACGAAACCGGCATTGATGGAGTTATAGTTCTCCGCGCCGTCCACCAGGAACTCGTTGGACTCCGGCCGCATGCCGTTCACGGCATACGACTGACCGGCACGCATGGAGCCGCCAGCCAACTGCAAACCTTGAGTGAGGGGTGCAGTGCCTGGCAGCAAGAGGCCAAGCTGCGAGAAATTGCGCCCATTCAATGGCAAATCGACGATTTCACTATCGTGTACGGTCCCGCCCAGATCGTTGGTGGTGGCGAGGAGCCCCGCATCCGCTTTGACCTGCACGGTCTGTTGCGGCAGTCCGACCTCAAGGTGCACAGGTACCTGCGCGACCTGGTCAACGCTGAGGCTGATGCCTTCCTGTACGTACTTGCGGAAACCCTGCGCAATAACCTCCAACCGGTAGTGTCCAATCGGCAGCAGCACGAGCAAGTAATCGCCCGATGCGTCGCTCGCAACGCTGCGGGTGAATCCGGTTTCACTCTGAATGGCCGTGACCGCGGCCCTCGGTACGCGCGCACCGCTGGGGTCGAGGATGGCGCCGCGAAGACTCGCCGTGGTCTCCTGGGCATTCAGCGCCGCGGCAAACCACAAGATCACCACCCCGCTGACACCAATACACCTCACTAACCTGCCCATATGAACAAACCCCTTTTGAATGGCGATAGCCCTGAAAGTGGACTGACCTAAGACCCGACGCAGGTTGCGGCCAACAACAATTGGCCGTTCGTGAGGCAATCGCACGCCTCTAGCGCAGCAATTATCGGGGCGGCCCCTTCGACCGTCAATAATCGATACCGAGGGGGTAGTCCGCTTTTATGTACTAACTCTTGGTCAAAAATACCGGGCATGGACTGACGTGCCACAGGCGTCCCGCCCGTGCGAAGTCATGCCCAAGATGGCCCTGGCCCAAGCTCGGGATAACTTCCAGCCGAGCTTCGCCTTGAGGGTCTGGAAATGATAGAATTAGCGCGATGCCGCGGCGGGAATCTATATCATCGCTATGTGCGTTGTTGCTCTTGATGGGCGGGTGCCCTAAACGCCAAGTCTCCAAGAGCATGGTTGTGTATGTTCCGGCGCCGGCCCCGCGCGCAGCCGCGCCGACCGCATCCGCGGTGGCCTCCCCTGCCGAGCAGCAGGTTTTGGTGATCGAGGAGCCCGCTCCGCCGCCCGAGCCCGAACCGGCGGAGGCTTCCCCACCTCAGACAGCAGAAGAGCCCACGGCCCAGAGGCGGCCAAAGCACCCGGCGCACAGCGAAACAACTACCGAGCCCGATGAAACCACGACGCAGGGAACTCCCGAAACTCCATCAGCGGAAGTTCCCGCCCTCGAACCACGCCAGAGTACTGCGCAGGAAAATGAACTCCGCGCCCAATTCCAGAAGTTGGACCAGGATATTCAAGGGCGTCTCGCTCGGTTGAGTGGAGCGCAGCTAGCACCTAACAACAAGAAGGCACTTGAAGATGCGCGCACATTCTATACCGAGGCCACGCGCGCAGTGGCGAGCGGTGATCTCCCGCGTGCCCTGAAACTCGCGCAAAAAGCTTCACTGCTGCTGGCCGCGTTGGAGTGAGCCGCGGCCCATGGCGTCTCATGGGGGTACTTGGTGTGTATCCACCGGCAAGCAGCCCGAGAGGGAAGCCGTTGCGAGAGGCGCAAGATGTTGGCTAAAGTCTCGGCGGTATTACGCCGCCCGATGGCGAGGTAAACTCGCCGCTACGTTTTCCTTACCCGCTGCTAACTTCCCAGGTTCTTGTCAAAAAACCTCGCCATGATGTCGAGTGCTTCCCGCGTCTCGGGCAAGTGATAGTCATACCAAAAGGCGTGGGGAAGCGCGTCAAACACCACAAGTTCGGCATTCACTCCAGCGCGCAGGAAAGCGCGATGGAGGTCCGAAGTGCCGCTGAGCAGCAGGTCGCGAGTGCTGGTAACGAACAGGGTGGGGGGAAATCCCTTCAAATCGGCGTAGATTGGTGACACGACCGGGTCTTTAGGGTCAGCCGAGCCGAGGTATTCGGAGTTGTGCGGCGTGGCCGTCGGAGGGAACAGATTACCGGCGAGCCCGCGCACGTTGAAGAAAGCTAGGGAGTCTCCTGCCCGGCCCATGTCGCCGGTACCGGAGAAGATGCCGAGCACGCCCGGAAGCGGCAGGCCGTCGCGCCGCAGCCTGACAGCGACTTCGGCGGTAAGAATGGCGCCGGCCGACGTGCCGAATAATCCGATCTTTTCCGGCTTATGCGTCTTCAACAATTCCTTGTAAACCGCCTCCGTGTCATCTACCGCGGCGGGAAATGGATGCTCCGGCGCCAGGCGGTAGTATACGGATACCACGGTGGTGGCGGTCAGGTTGGCGATGGGAATTCCTTCGACCAGCGATCCCGAGTCGCTGTTGAAGCCGCCCCCATGCACGTTGATGAGTATGCGATCGCCCTTGGCGGCGGGCGGGTTGAGCGGCGTGATGATGTCGCACCGGACCCCACCCACTGTTTGCTCTTTAATCTCGACGGGAAAGAGCTGCTGCGCTTCTTTTGCCCGGCCCACGCGGAAAAGGTCGGTGCCTGAGCGCCTTTGGGCAAGCGTGGGGTCTGGACCCGGACGCGCGGGCTGCGAGATGAACTTCTGCGCCTGCGGGCTGATCGTTTGCGGTACAGGAATCACGCGCGTGATGTGCGCCGTGCCGTCCGGATCGATCACGCAAGTGTCGGTCTGTGGTACAGGATTGGCCGGGTTTCCCTTATCTTGCGGTGCCAACCAAACCGGCGTGAGCAACAAGAGTGCGGCGGGGATCGCAACCATGAGTTTCCGCCCGTATTGACGTCGAATGACCTTCATGAACTCCTCCTGGCTCCGTAAATTGATTGCAGCATGGAACCACAGCGCGGATGGAAATGCAAAGGAGTTTTAGCGTAATTGGTGTAGCCTGTTCTTTAGGTCCGCTTATACTGAAATACAAGTTGGGGGGCGAAGCGGATGCCTAAATACGAAGTCATCATCTATTGGAGCGAAGAAGACAAGGCATTCATCGCCGAGGTGCCGGAACTTCCAGGCTGCGCCGCCGACGGCAAAACATATCGGGAGGCCCTTGCCAACGTGGAAGTAGTCATCCAGGAGTGGATTGAAACCGCCAAAGAACTCGACCGGCTCGTCCCCGCCCCCAAAGGCCGCTTGGTATTTGCCTGATTGCCGACTGCAAACTTCATCGTTACGAAAAAGGATACGGCAAAAAGTGACTTCCAAGTTGCGATTGCCCCAACCGAGGTTAACGCGGGGGCGTATGGCATGAAGTTGAATGATCGACGTGATCTAACCGTTGGCGGGAATGTCGCCCAGGATATTCCCGCCAAACCCCGGCAAAACCCAATTCATCTTCGCAGCGTAGAAGAGCGCCTCAAAGCATTCGACCAGGTTACGGCGCGCCGGCGACCCCGCGAGGCCGAAGGTGAGAAAGTGGAGATTCCAAGCGGGGGCCCACCCAAACCCCACGAAATCGAGCGCGGCTGGCGACGTGAGGATCTCTACACCCGTGGCCGCCCTCGTTGATACGAGGCCTCTCCGAGTTGCTGCCGGAGGACGTCCGCCCCATCGCCTCTGCGGTAGTGTCCGCGCCTTGAGTCGCTTCTTGGTGTAAGCCGCACTTCTTCTCGCGTCATGTTCTCAAGGACCAGGGATTATCAGTTTTCCCCAAAATTCATTTGCCCGATGTCATACTTTCGAGCGCTGCCAATCCTCTGACCGACACGGTAGCTGGTAACGGTACGTACCCAGCGACGGGAGCGTATCTTTGCCCGTCCTGCAAACACCAACTGAAGAGGCCGTGAATCAACTTGGCTTTCGCCGCGTCCGGGTTATTCTTCCGAAGGAGTATCCAACTGTAGGTCACGATGGGATAGGAATACGGTCCCGAGGGGTCAGGAACAAATGCGCGCAAGTTGTCAGGCAGTTGAGCTCCCGCTAATCCCGCAATGATGCTCAGTCCCGAGGCCCTCACGAACTTGCCTTCTTTGTTCTCGATAATCGCCGTCTTCAGTTGTAGCTCTTGAGCAAATCCATACTCGACGTAACCAATGGAACCCTCGGATTGTTGGATGCGACCAGCGACTCCCTCATTGCCAGGAGCACGCATGGCCATTCCGGGCCAATCGACCAGGGTCTCAGCGCCATACCGGTCGCGCCATTCGTTGCTGATCGCGGCCAGGTGATTCGTAAATGCGTAGGTTGTTCCACTCCCGTCTTGCCGTACGACGGTCGCAATGGTAAGGTCCGGAAGCTTGACGCCAGGATTCGACTCGGCGATCAGCTTGTCGTTCCATTTGGTGATCTCCCCAAGGAAAATGCGGGCGTAGGCCCTTCGCGAAAGCCTCAAGTCCCCCTCGAAGCCGGGAAGATTGTAGGCGAGCACCACGCCGCCCGAAGTGATCGGTAGCATCAGGACGTCTTGGCCGGCGAGAGCGATCTGGGCATCGGACATGGCGGAATCACTAGCGCCAAAATCGACCCTGTCCTCGTCTGTAACGTTCTTTCCGATGAACCGCCGCACACCTTCGCCGCTGCCCACCACATCGTAGGTGATGTAGGCATTGGGGTTGTCATGTTCAAAGATCTTGAACCAGGCCCTGAACAGTATTGAATCAAAGGTGGAGCCGGCACCAGTTAAGGCGACTGCACCAGCGGGAACTTTGGTTTCAGGGGATCTGCGAGTCGAGAAAGAACAACCCGTAAGAAGGCTGCAGAGTAAGACCGCCATCGGAGCAGCCAACGCGCTGACCACCATCGAATGCATCATCTTAGTGCGCATAGACTTTCTCCGTCTGCCAACGGAAATGTCGGCTGCCACAAATCCCGAAAGGACTGAGAACTCATGAAACGACCAGCATGCGGCAAAGCTTTCCTTCGCCGAATCAATGTTCCTCTTGGGCGAACTGGCGCAGGAGTGACCGAAGCTGTTCACGCACGCGGCGGAATTCCGCCAGCCTTTGTTCTTCCGTGCCCTGGACGGCGGCGGGGTCTTCAAGGCTCCAATGGACGCGCTTGGTGGTGGCCGGAAAGATCGGGCAACTCTCCTTGGCGTTGTCGCACACGGTGATGACATAATCGAACGCCTGCCCCGCGAACTCGTCCACGGATTTCGATCGGTGGCCCGAAATATCGATTCCCATTTCGCGCATCGCAGCAATGGCCTCTGGCCGGACGTGGCTGGGTTTGGTGCCGGCGCTTGCGACCTCGAACGCCGCGCCCCCATCGTGCCGAAGCAGTCCTTCCGCCATCTGGCTGCGCGCGGAATTTCCAGTACAAAGGATCAAGATGCGTTTGCGATCAGTCACGATGATTCCTTAACCTTCCTCGAGATTCCGAGATGGCAATCTAAGCCTCCCACCCGAGTTCAGCAGGCCGGCTTTTCCAGGACCAACACCAGAAACGGCCAAAACGGTACCCCAACAAGATGATCTGAAATCACTTTCGCCCCCGCTTTCTCCAGCGTTAGCAGAACGGAAACCGGACGGCAGCCCATCGAGAGCGAGGGAAAATGCCACGCGGCGCTTTCGACACGGGCTCCCAGCCAACGGACCATGGCATTCGGCGGCTCGGCGGAGTGGGCCACGCCCATACGACCCCCAGGTCTAAGAACGCGATACATTTCTAACGCGCCTCGCGCTGGGTCGTCGAGAGGGCAAAGGCTGTAGGTCGAAAGGACGCTGTCAAAGTTGGCGTCCGGAAAAGGCAGTCGAAGCATGTCGCCCGTCACGAAATCGAGACGATCCTCCAGGCCTGCCGCCTGAGCCTTCTCCCTGGCCACTGCTAGCATGCGCTCGCTCAGGTCAAACAGTACTACCCGGCCGCCCGGCCCACACTTTGCAGCCGCCAGCAAAGCGGTGCTGCCGGTTCCGGCGCCGCAATCGAGCACGCGTTCACCTTCACGCACGGCTTTCATAACCACCATTCCGCGGCCCAGACCGTCGAATCGTACGGTCAGGAGCGCATGGAGCCAGTCGTATCGCCGCGCGGCATTACCATAAATACGCTTGAGCGTTTTTCTGTCCAGACCACTTCTCATGATCGTCGTGCGTGAAACCAGAATGGCAAAACCTCACGAATCAAGACTTGCATAGTGCTGGGCAAAGCTAATGGAAATCCGCAATCCACTTACGGGTGCTTGTGGGGCGACGCCTCTTCCGCAACAAACTCTTCGATCTTTTGCTCGATCTGGTCGCGAACGCGGCGGAAGGCCGTTAACTTCTCCGCCGCTGTTCCTGGTGCAGCGGCAGGATCTTCAAAACTCCAATCAAGGTACCAAATTGCGCCGGGCAGCACCGGGCACTTCTCTCTCACCTTATCGCAAACCCTGATAATGTAGTGGAACCTTTGTCCCAGGAACTGCGCGACATCTTTGGGGTGATGACCGGAGATATCAATCCCAATTTCCTTCATAGCTTCCACCGCCGCCGGGTTGAGTTCGGTGGGTTGCGCTCCCCCGCTAAAGACTTCAAAGTGATCGCCGCCGAAATGCCGCAAGAATCCTTCCGCCATTTGGCTGCGGGAGGAATTCTCGGTGCAAACGAACATGACTTTTTGCTTGATCATGGTCCTACCTCCATGTCCTTCGGACGAGGTCAATCGCCCCGTTCTATTGAGAGAGGTTGTTCATTAGCCCCGAACCAATTTTGCTTCGCCCACCGGCGGCGGACTGGTTGGAGAGAAAAGGTGTTGAAAACGCAAAGAGACTCCTACCAGCCCAATCAATACTGGAACCTCCACAAGTGGACCGATCACCGCCGCAAAGGCCGCGCCTGAGTGAATTCCAAATACTGCCACCGCCACCGCGATGGCCAGTTCAAAGTTATTGCTCGCCGCCGTAAAGGAGAGCGTGGCGGTTTTCGAGTAGTCAGCTCCCAGCTTCTTGCCCATGTAAAACGAGACCAGGAACATCACCACGAAGTAAATCAACAGGGGAAGCGCAATGCGCAACACGTCAAGCGGTAGTTGAACGATGTATTGCCCTTTGAGCGAAAACATCACCACAATGGTGAAGAGCAACGCTACCAGCGTGAGCGGGCTGATGCGGGGCACAAACTTCTTTTCATACCATTCCCGCCCCCGCGCGCGAACCAGGGTGAACCGGGTGATCATTCCCGCCAAGAACGGTATGCCGAGATAGAAGAAGACGCTCTGCGCGATTTGCTTCATGGAGACATCGACGATCGTCCCCTTCAAACCGATCCACGACGGCAACAGGGTGATGAAGAACCAGGCGTAGACGGAGTAGAAAAGCACCTGGAAAACGGAATTGAACGCGACCAGTCCCGCGGCGTATTCGGTGTCTCCCTTGGCGAGTTCGTTCCACACGATCACCATGGCGATGCACCGTGCCAGGCCAATCATGATCAGGCCCACCATGTATTCGGGGTAATGCCGCAGGAAAGTAACGGCCAGGGCAAACATCAAGACGGGTCCGATAACCCAGTTTTGCAGCAAAGAGAGGAACAGGACGCGTTTGTTGCGGAAAACTTCGCCCAGTTCCTCGTACCGGACTTTGGCCAGAGGCGGGTACATCATCAGGATCAGGCCCAAAGCAATAGGAATCGAGGTCGTCCCTACCTGAAAGCCGGTCAGGCCCCGAACCAGACTCGGCAGGAAGTAGCCGGCGGCGACTCCCAGGGCCATGGCGAGGAAGATCCAAACCGTAAGATATCGGTCGAGGAATGAGAGTTTACGTGCGACGTGTTCAGACATCCCTAAAAGCCTCCCACTTTCTGACCTGCCCAACTGCCCGGCAGACCTCGGCAAACTACTTCGTTTCGCAGCACTGGGGACCGCAGCATTGGCGGGGCTTTTTAGCCCGGACGAAGGCGCTGATGAACTTTTCATCCACCAGGGGCGCAATCGCCTCAACGTCGATTCCTTTGCTTACCAGCAGTTCGCGCGCATCCGCTACGCGGTAAACCCGTGTCGCCTCCACGCTGACCGTCTCGAAGCCAGCCTGAGCGAGTTTCGACAGGTATTCGTTTTCTTCGAGCGCCCCCGCCATGCAGCCAACCCACAGCTCCACACTTCTCCGGATTTCTCGGGGAACGTCACCTCGAACCACAATGTCCGAGACCGCGAACCGCCCGCCGGGCTTCAGCACTCGAAACGCTTCGCGCAACACCCGGTCCTTGTCGCCAGAGAGGTTGATAACGCAATTTGAGATAATCACATCCACCGAATTGTCGGGCAGGGGAATCTTCTCGATTTCGCCCCTCAGGAACTCCACGTTCTCAACGCCGGCCCTCCGTTGGTTCTCCCGGGCCAGCGCCAGCATCTCATCGGTCATATCCAGGCCATAAGCCTTACCCGAAGGGCCCACGCGTTTCGCCGAAAGCAGCACGTCAATGCCGCCTCCCGACCCCAGATCGAGAACGGTCTCGCCGGGTTTCAGCTCGGCTAGAGCCGTCGGATTCCCACAACCCAGAGAGGCCATCAAGGCTTCTTCCGGGATCTGGCTGGTTTGGCTGCCTTCATAAAGGTTGGAAGAGATCGGGTCGGGGCAGCACTCCACCACCGGGGCCGCGCCGCAGCAGGAGCTGCCTCCCTTCATTACACGCAGCGCCGCTTGCCCGTACCTCTCTTTTACCACTTCCTTGATAGTTTGTTCACTCATTGATTTTTCCTTTCGGTGCAGCCCCGGAGGCCGGCCCAATGGCGACGAGGTCGCCGGGGTCGATGGCCTTATTCCGGGTGCAGCACTCTGCATACAAGAAGTTCATGACCTCCTGCAAGGCTTCCAGGTTCGCTGTGTACCAGAGGAAGGTGCCCTCCCGCCTGACGTTGACCAACTCTTCGTTCTTAAGCTTGTCGAGGTGATGGGACAGCGTAGAGGCAGGAATCTGGAGTTCCTCTTGGATGTCACCAACCACTAATCCCTGCGGATGAGCGGTCAGCAGCAGTTGCATGATGCGCAACCGGGGTTCGGCGCCCATGGCGGCGAACATATCCGCGTAGCGGGTCACGACTGATGAGTCTTGGCGACCTTTCATATTTCGATTATACTAGAATTATGCAAGTATGCAAGCGCTTTCATCCCTCAAAGGCATTTCCAGTGGTGTCGGCCTCGGCCACAGGCCAGGCAAACCCCGAACGGCGTGCCAAAATGTCCTGCTCCAGTTTATCCCTTCGCAACAGAT
The DNA here is from genome assembly GCA_963808085.1 of uncultured Acidobacteriota bacterium. GTDB lineage: Bacteria > Acidobacteriota > Terriglobia > UBA7540 > UBA7540 > Bog-366. The sequence goes on along the minus strand of CAWEFC010000033.1, from coordinate 188,211 downwards.
GCTTAACCTCCCTGTAACATGCACGGCAGAAAATTAAAGTCCGCTAGTGTTGCGTACGGAAAATGCGTTTACCGTAGAGCCGCCCTTTAGGGCGGCACATGCCGGGCTAAAGCCCGGCGCTACAACGACTTGGCACGCGCCTGATAAGTAAACCTATTTTCCAAACGCAACACTAGGCACTTAAATCTAGGAATAATCATGTCTTAATTCCGCCGTAACACACGAGTCCGAAACTAGCGGTGGAGGAGAAAAATGAAACTCAAAACTTCAATCACCAATATTGCACTGAGCACGGTGTTGGTTGCCCTGGGGGTATGCGCATCAGTAGAGTCCCCTTCAGCAGCTCCAGCACCACCGCCAGCTCCCAGCCTATTGATCAATGCAGCGGGCGCGACTTTTCCCTATCCGATTTACTCTAAATGGTTTGACGCGTACCACAAGCTTCATCCGGATTTGGATTTCAATTATCAATCGATCGGTTCCGGCGGCGGGATCCGGCAAGTCCTTGCCGGCACCGTCGATTTCGGCGCTTCCGACGGCCCCATGACCGACCAGCAGCTTAGTCAGGCCAAGACCAAGATCCTGCACTTTCCCACGGTGCTGGGAGCGGACGTGCCGACCTACAACATTCCCGGCGTCAGCCAGGAGCTTAATTTCACCCCGGAGGCGCTCGCGGGGATTTACCTCGGGAAGATCACCAAATGGAATGATCCGGCCATTACCGGCCCTAACCCCGGAGTGAAGCTGCCGGACACGGATATCGTTGTTGTGCATCGCGCCGACGGCAGCGGCACAACCTACATCTGGGTGGATTATCTCTCCAAGGTCAGCGAGGAGTGGAAGACCAAGGTGGGGAAGAACACGTCGGTAAATTGGCCGGTGGGACTCGGTGGCAAGGGCAATGAGGGCGTTTCGGGGTTGGTGAAGCAGCAACCCGGAGCCATCGGGTACGTCGAGCTGATCTATGCGATCCAGAACAACATGCCCTACGGCAAGGTGAAGAACGCCGCCGGGGTCTTTGTCAAGGCAGATTTGGCCAGTGTGACGGCTGCCGCGGCAGGAGCCGCCAAGTCAATGCCCGACGACTTCCGGGTTTCCATCACCAATGCCCAGGGAAAGGCCGCTTATCCCATCTCCAGTTTCACCTGGCTGCTCGTGCCCAGTAAGATTGACGACCCCACCAAAAAGAAGGCGATCGTTGATTTCCTTCATTGGATGCTGAAAGACGGGCAAGGAATGGTGGAAGCCCTCAGTTACGCGAAACTCCCGAAAGAGGTCGTGGCCAAGGAAACCAAAGCAATCTCCCTGATTAATTAAGCCGAAGAGAGCGTTGCTTCCCCTGCCCGATCAGGGGCATCGAATGGGAGCCGGGGGCACTCGCCCCGGCTTCCCCAGCGCTTATTTCTGTGGATCAAGGTCGGAACGGCATTTCTCATGGCGAATCCTCCATCAGCGGCGGAACGGGCGAGCTTTTCGTATCGGGCGCGCAAGTTCATTAAGAAATTGCGGCACGGTGACGAGGTGGCCCACCTCATCACCTTGTTGGCAGCAGCCAGCATTATCGTTGTAACGGTAATGTTGGTCTACCAGCTTTACGTCAATTGCAGTCTGCCCCGCCACAAGTTTGGTTTCGAGTTTTTCACCGGCAGAACCTGGGATCCCGTGAGCGGGGATTTCGGCGCTTTGCCGTTCATCTATGGCACGTTGGTATCCTCTGCCCTTGCGCTTCTGCTGGCCGTGCCGCTGGGGGTGGGCGCCGCCATTTTCTTGTCCGAGCTCGCTCCGCCAGGGATATCCAATTACCTGACCTTTGTCATTGAGCTCCTGGCGGCGATTCCCAGCGTGATTTACGGGGTGGTGGGAATCTTCATCCTGGTCCCGGTGTTGCGCACCGTGGTGATGCCGTTTCTCAAGCATACTTTGGGATTTCTACCGCTCTTCAAGGGTCCGATATACGGCCTCAGCATGCTCGCGGGGGGAGTGGTGTTGGCCATCATGATTGTCCCCTACATCATTTCTGTCTCGCGGGAAGTCCTGCTGGCGGTGCCGGTGGAGCAACGCGAAGCGGCGCTGGGCCTTGGCGCGACCAAGTGGGAATCCACCTGGCAAATAGTGGTGCCGTTCGCGAGGGTGGGAATTATGGCCTCGATTTTCCTGGCCTTGGCGCGCGCCCTGGGAGAGACCATGGCGGTGACCATGGTGATCGGAAATGACCCCAAGATCAACGCCTCGTTGTTCGCCCCGGCGTACTCGATTGCGGCGGCCATCGCCAACGAGTTCACCGAAGCCACCGGGAATTTGTACCTGCAATCCTTGATCGAGTTGGGCCTTGTCCTGTTTTTGGTGACGATCATCATCAACGGTCTGGCGCGCCTGGTGATTATTGCCACAACTCAGAAAGGTGCGGCGCAGGGATGAGCCATCGTACTCGCTGGCGCAAATTCGCGAATATCGTCATGCTCAGCCTCACCGGCGTCTGTGCGCTATTCACGGTTTCCGTCCTATTTATTATCCTGGGGTATCTGATCTATTACGGCGGGAAGTCGCTGAACTGGGCATTCTTCACCCAACTGCCGGCGCCCGTGGGCGAACCCGGTGGCGGGATGGCCAATGCCATTGTGGGCAGCGGCAAACTTCTGCTCCTGGCTTCCTCGATCGGCATCCCCATTGGCTTGCTGGGAGGAATATACCTGGCGGAGTTCGGGGGCAAGACCTTCTCCTTCCTGGTGCGTTACACCACGGACTTGCTGAACGGCGTGCCGTCGATTGTGATTGGAATTTTTGCATACACGGTCATCGTGATTCCTATGAACCACTTCTCCACCTTCGCCGGCGGCATGGCGCTGGGGGTGATGATGATTCCCATTGCCGTGCGCACCACGGAAGAGTCCCTGCGCGCGGTTCCCCTCATGCTGCGGGAAGGCGCCCTGGCCCTGGGGACGAGCAAATGGAAGACGGTGGCGACGATCGTCGTGCCGGCGGCCATGCGCGGAATCGTGACCGGCATCATGCTGACGCTGGCACGCGTGGCGGGGGAAACTGCTCCTCTCCTTTTCACCGCGCTGGGGAATCGCTTTTGGAGTCCGGGCTGGAATCAGCCCATATCCTCGTTACCGGTAATGATCTACGAGTATGCGCTCAGCGCTTACGACGATTGGCACCGGCAAGCCTGGGCAGCGGGACTGGTTCTCCTGGGGTTCGTTTTGCTTGCCAATATTGGGGCACGGATGGTCGTCGCGCGGGGAACATCATATCGTCGAGCGTAGAGGCCCGCCGTGGCGTGCTCCTACAAAGGGTTTGAGCCGTGAATTCTGCATCGAGTGTTCAGCCTATGGTCATGAAGACGTCGGAAGAATCCCGCCCCACCGAGCGTGCGGCTGGAGCTACAGCTCCCTGGCCGGCCGACATCAAGATGCGTGCGGCCGATTTGGATTTCTATTATGGGGGAAAGCAGGCGCTGCACTCCATTGCCTTGCAGGTTCCCACTGGACGCATTACCGCGTTGATCGGCCCTTCCGGTTGCGGCAAAACCACCTTCCTGCGCATTCTCAATCGCATGTACGAAACCGTGCCGCAAGCGCGTCCCGACGGCGAAGTGCTGCTCGATGGCGAAGACATCTTTTCTCTGGATGTGGTAGCTCTGCGGCGCCGCGTCGGGATGGTGTTTCAAAAGCCCAATCCGTTCCCCAAATCAATTTTCGACAATATCGCTTACGGCCTGCGCATCAATGGAATGGCCAGAGGCTCCATGTCGGAAGCCGTGGAGAAAAGTCTCAAGCGCGCCGCGCTTTGGGACGAGGTCAAGGACCAGCTTCACAAGTCGGCTTATGCCCTTTCCGGAGGCCAGCAACAGCGTTTGTGCATCGCCCGCGCCTTGGCGGTGGAGCCGGAAGTCCTGCTGCTCGATGAGCCGTGCTCGGCCTTGGACCCCATTGCTACCGCGAAGATAGAAGAACTGCTCTTCAACCTGAAGGATATTTGCACCATGGTCATCGTGACGCATAATATGCAACAGGCAGCACGCACGGCCGATTATACGGGCTTCTTCCTGATGGGCCGCTTAATTGAGTTCAATAAGACGGCGATCATCTTCAAGACCCCCGCGCGCAAAGAAACTGAGGACTATATTACCGGCAGGTTTGGGTAAAGACGAAGCACGGGGAGATCGGGTGTAGTAAAGCATCCGGCTCTCTGTGTTTTGCTAGGCGAGGCCATTAAAATTTATGATTTGAAGTTCGGATGAGCAGCAAGTAGATTTATTTTGAGCTCAATCTGCTCGCCCGTTCACCTGACCTCCCGATCACTCGATGGCCCGATCCCAAGAAGGGGGACGTCACCGTTGCGCCACTTTGTCGAGGAACTGGACTACTTGCGAAGCCGCCTGCTCGAGATGAGCGCCCTGGTGGAGGACTCCGTCTTTCGCAGCATTCTCTGTCTTACGGATAAAGAACCCCAACAGGCACAAAGGGTTCTGCAGAACGAATCTGAGATCAACCGCATGGAGATCGAAATCGACGATCTCGCCACGCGCCTGCTAGCTCTCCAGCAGCCCATGGCCACAGACCTCCGGCTTCTGACCTCCGCCATTAAGATCAACAACGACCTCGAGCGCATGGGGGACTTGGCTGTCAACATCGTTGAGCGTTCGCTTTCCTTGATCAACGAGCCCTTGATGAAGCCCCTGATCGACATCCCCGCGATGGCCTCGCGCGTTCAGTCGATGATTCGCAAAAGCCTGGATTCCTTCGTCAAACGCGACCCGGAACTTGCCCGCACGGTGCTAATTTCTGACGACGCCGTCGACGAGTTGCGCGACGCGATTTACGAAGAAGTAATCTCCTACATGGAACGCGACCCCAAGACCGTCCGCCAGGGAATTAATCTCATATTTGTGGCGCGCAACCTCGAACGCCTGGCCGACCACGCCACCAATATCGCCGAGGATGTCCTCTTCCTGATCCAGGGCGTTGACGTCCGCCACCACGCTGAAACCCGGGAGTAGCTGGTACTTCCGGACTTAGCCCATCCAAACTCTGAGCCGAATTCCGCATCGAAGCAGAGACAGGCCATCTGGCCTGAACTCATTTAAGCTTTGACTGTATTGGCCCTTTGATGATGAAATGAAGGATGCGACGCCGGTCTTGCACCTGGACAGGGCGGCCGGCGAACAATTGGGGGAATAGGAATGAAGGCAAAGATCCTGGCATCACTGGTAGCTTGCTCGCTCATCGGCAGCACGATCGCGCCGCTGTTTGCGCAGCAGCCACAGGCGGACAACCCCAACGTCGACGAGATCACGGTCCCGGAAGGCACCGAATTCAAGCTCCAGTTACACACCACGCTGAGCTCCGCCACCTCCAAGGCCGGCGACCGAATTATGTGTTCGCTGATTGACCCAGTGGCTGTCGAGGACCGCGACGTGCTCTCGAAGGGTGTGCGCATCGATGGCCATGTGGGCGAATCCCGCCCCGCGGGACGCAAAGGCAAGGGCGGCTATCTCACCATCGTTTTCGACACTGTGGAACTTCCCAACGGCCAGAAGGTGGCGATCTTGGGATCGCTCACCGAGGTGTTCTCCAGCGAAAGCGGCAGCGACCCTAACGTCGGGCCGGAAGGCGAACTGAAGGGCAAAGGCCCTAATCGCAAAGAGCAGGCTCTGTTAATCATTGCTCCCGCAGCCGTGGGAGCGGTGGGTGGCATCGGAACCTCAATTGCGTTGGGCGCCGCGGGCATCATGACGGCGCTGTTTCTCCCCAAAGGTAAACAGGCTGCTCTGGCTGCCGGCTCGCTAGTGGGCATGCGTCTGGATCGCGACGTCACCCTCGACATCCCATCCGCCGGAAAATAGAAACCCTATCACTTTCCGATCACGCCGCGAGGTTCTGCGCCAGATAGTTCGCCAAACCCAGTTGCTTGATAAGGCTCAGTTGGGTTTCGAGATAATCGGCATGCCGTTCCTCGTCCCCTAGGTTGCCCTTCAACAATTCCGCAGTGGCATTGTCGCCGGCTTTGGTGCAGACGGCAGCTGCGGCGTTGTAGCTCGCGACTGCGCCCGTCTCATCCTTGAGGCCGATAGCCATCTGCTCTTCCACGGTCTTGCCAATCTGGATTTTCGGCAGCGACTGCACGTCGGGCTCGCCCTCCAGAAAAAGAATCCGGCCGATCAACTTCTCTGCGTGCTTCATTTCTTCAATGGCCCGCTTCGTCGTGTCCCCCGCCAGGACCTTGTAACCCCAACTCTCACACATCTCGGCGTGAAGGATGTACCCGTGCACCGCGCCTAACTCATCAGTCAGCGCCTCTTGTAAGACTTTCAACACTTCCGGTTTACCTTTCATGGCAGACTCCTTAAGAATTCGACGGGCCCTGCAGTCACACTTATACGCAGTGCCGATATCGGATGGACGAGGGGCGAGGGGGGATCTTCGGCGGGCTTATTATACGCCTGAAAAGTCGTCCGTACTTATTTAAAGGCGGACACCATCATGAGGACCGCAAAAGTAAGTCAAAAGTGGATGCTATCCTCGTGCGACCGGATTGCCCCTCCAGAACCGGCTCCAGTTCTCCATCGAGGTAAACGTTCGGCTGTGCATCCGATCAATGTAGAGCGTGCCGTGGAGGTGATCGATTTCGTGCTGGAGAATCCGCGCGTACCATCCGGAGGCATCGACGGTGCATGGCTCCCCGCGCTCATTGAGATACTCCACGCGGACGGTGCGCGTCCTCTCGACGATGGCGGAAAAACCTGCCAGGCTGAGGCAGCCCTCAAAGAACTTCACCCTTTCATCTCCTGTCTGCACGACTCGGGGATTAATAAGCACGTGAAATGGCACTGGCCTACGTTCCTTCTGCTGAAGTTCCTGGGCGGGTACATTCTTCAGGGATTCTTCCTGATCTTCAATCACCGCAAGCTGGATTGAGAGTCCTACCTGCGGTGCCGCAAGCCCCACGCCCGGGGCGTCGCGCATGGTTTCGCGCATGTCCTGGATAAGCCTTTGCACATCATCCTTCACGATTTGATCGGGGGTGAGAGGCTGAGCCGCCTGGCGCAAGACCGGTTCACCTGCCTGGACAATTTTCAAACGCAAGGGTTTCTCCTCGCCGATGTATGGTTATTCTGATGATTATCGTCCGAGTGCAGATCCGCTTTGACTTTTGCGTTTTGCCTTTCGACCTGTATTTGCCCGACCGCCGCTCGGCCCTACGCCAAGCTAAGGAACCGCGTGATGCGCGAGAGTTCGGCGTCGGTCGAGTCATTGGGTACGGAGCAACCCGGCGCAAGAATGAAGCGCTTACCTGCTTCTTTCCGGGCGCTTACGCAGTGCCTGCAGGCCTCTGGCTCTCGCCGGAAGAAAAAGCTAAGCAGTAAGTATATTTGAGATACTCCCGCGCGGACAAGTTCTGATCAAAGCAAGGGTGGTGCACTAGGGTGAAAAAGTGAACACCGAGCAGGCGGTCTGCTAGGAACAATCGGGGATTCCCCCGCCGGACCGCGGGCATCCTGCCCGATCTGTCGGAAGCGGCGAGGGCCTCCCGCTCTATTGAAGAGCACACGGACAGAATGCCTTGTCGCCGGGAATCGTGAAAATAAATCTGGACAAATTTCCTACCCGTAGGATTTTCGCAGTTCGGCGTCCCGACTTTGGTCGCCGACGTGTTTAGCCTACAGTTTAGAGGGTCGCCTCGGCGTGAAATGACGCAGTGGTGCGGTCGTACTGACCCCAGTTTCGGGAGCGCGAGAGCCCCGCCGGGTCAGTCGGAGGAAGGAATGCCCAGACCGGTGCGAAGAACCCAGGGCGGATTCATTCGGGCTAGCGGAGGCTTCAAGGTGGCGGCGCAGGGAAAAAAGTCGCGCGGGCGGTGATTTCTGCAAAAAAGGATGTTATAAAATGACGAACGAAGCCCGAATGTCTATGAAAACAAAAGAAAAAACGACACACTATCCGACCAATAAAGCGACATTTCTACACAACGAAACGATATTTCACGCAAAAGCATACGTGTTCTGCCAGAATCGCCGCTTTCTTTATCGCTTTTCGAGCACTGGGGAACGCGTTCTTCATTTCAAAACGGACAAACTCGATCCATCGCCCCTTGCCCGAAAGAGGCATATATTGAAATTTCTTATCACAGGAGCGGGCTAATTCGCCATCCGATCGGGTTATTGGCAGTGTCATGCCCGTAACGCCGCCATCTTGGCGGCTCCTGTGCCGCCTGAAAGCCAACGCTATGCCTCCCGCCCTGCGGCAGCCCACGTTGACGCGACGGTGGCATAGCAGTACAGTGATTGCCTAATATCCCGGCAAGCCAATCGCGAGCAGATTCTGCGGGGACACCGCCGGGAGCCCAGGTAGGTTCATAACCAGGAGAAGTCAGGTGATGGAATTTTTTGCAGTCAACACGACAAGAGGCCGGAGCTCACTCCAGCGCGTAATACGGGGATGGTGCATAGGCGCGCTGCTCGCGAGCCTGCTGACGTGGGCGGGTTGCGCATCCAAGCCGGCGAAATCAGCCGGCCTGCAGATGGAGTTTCGCGTTCCGGTTACGGTCTCGACGGCCTCGATGAAAAGCGTGCCCGTGCAAGTGGAAGCCATCGGGAACGTGGAAGCCTATTCCAATGTTTCCGTCCGCACCCAGATTGCCGGCGAAATCGAGCGTGCCTACTTTACCCAGGGCCAGGATGTCAAGAAGGGCCAGCTTCTTTTCACCCTAGACCGCCGCCCCTTCCAGACGAGTCTCGACCAGCTTAACGCCAACCTGGCGCGCGACCAGGCGCAATTGGCCAATGCCCAAGCCCAGGCGGAGCGCAATGACAAGCTCTATCAGGAAGGCATTATTTCCAAGGACCAAATCGACACCTTCCGCACCACGGCGCGAGCGCAGGAAGCTACCGTGCACGCCGGCCAAGCCGCTATTGAAAATTCCAAGGTCAGCCTGAGCTACTGCTCCATCTATGCTCCCATTGACGGCCGCACGGGGGCTTACCAGGTGTATCCCGGTAATATCGTCAAAGCGGATGATACGGTTCTGGTGGTCATCAACCAAGTGCACCCGATCTATGTGACGTTCGCGGTGCCGGAGCAATACCTGAACGAGGTCCGGGACTACCAGGCGCGCGGCCCCCTGGTGGTGGAGGCGCATATTCCCAGCGATACCCGGCCGCCGTCGTTGGGCGAGCTCACCTTTATTGACAACGCCGTAGACATTCCCACGGGCACCATCAAAATGCGCGGCACGTTTAAGAACCCCGATAATCGCCTCTGGCCCGGCCAATTCATTAATGTAGTCATGAGGTTGAGCGTGCAGCATAATGCCACGGTGGTGCCATCGCAGGCAGTCCAGACGGGTCAAATGGGCAAATACCTGTTCGTGGTGAAGCCCGATTCCACCGCCGACCTCCGCCCCGTCTCTGCGGGTGAAACCGTAGGCGGCGAGACCGTGATCAACAAGGGTGTTGGTCCCGGTGAAATTGTGGTCACGGACGGGCAATTGCTCCTGGCGCCGGGGTCGAAGGTGGAAATCAAGAAGGGGAGCTAACCTGGCTAAGTCAAAAGTCAGAAGTTTGCCTTTTGACGTGTTTTTTCTCGGAATAGGGGATTATGAACCTCGCCGAAATCTTCATCCGCCGGCCCATCATGACGACGCTCGTGATGGCGGCCATTCTGGTTTTTGGCATCATTGCCTACCGGTCGCTTCCTGTCAGCGATTTGCCCAACGTGGATTATCCCACCATCCAGGTGACCGCCGCCCTGCCGGGCGCGAGCCCCGAAACGATGGCCTCCGCCGTGGCCACCATTCTGGAGCGCGAGTTTTCCACTATTGCCGGCCTCGAGTCGATGAATTCAATGAGCACCCAGGGCGGCACGCAAATCACCTTGCAATTCAGCCTGAGCCGCAACATTGACGCCGCCTCGCAGGACGTGCAGGCCGCCATTGCCCGCTCGCAGGGCAGGCTTCCGGCCGACATGCCCGCTCCACCCTCCTACCAGAAAGTGAACCCGGCCGACCAGCCCGTGCTTTACATGGCCGTCTACTCCGACACGCTGGCGCCGTCTACCGTTGATGACTATGCGGACACGCTCATGGCGCAGCGCATTTCCATGATTTCCGGCGTGGCGCAAGTGCAGTTGTACGGAGCGCAGAAATACGCCGTGCGCGTGCAACTCGATCCCCAGGCGCTGGCCACGCGCGGCATTGGCATTGATGAGGTTACTGACGCCATCAAAAACGCCAATGTGAATCTGCCCACGGGGACCCTGTTCGGCGCGCACAAGTCCTTCGTCGTGCAAGCCAACGGCCAACTCCAGACTGCCGCCGCGTTCCGCCCGCTGATTGTGGCGTATCGCAATGGCGCACCCGTGCGCTTGGAAGCCCTGGGCCAGGTGGTCGACAGCGTGCAGAACAATAAAGTGGCGAACTGGTACAACGGGATCAGCTCGATGGTGCTGGCCATCCAGCGCCAGCCCGGCACCAACACCGTCGAAGTAGTGGACAACGTCCGCCGCCTGCTGCCGACCTTTCGCCAGGAGATTCCGCAATCCATCCACTTGGAGACCCTGTACGACGCGTCGATTTCCATTCGCGATTCGGTGGGCGACGTGAAGTTCACGCTTTACCTGACGCTTTGCCTGGTGGTGCTGGTTATATTCCTTTTCCTCCGCAACGTGTCGGCCACGATCATTCCCAGCCTGGCGCTGCCCATGTCGATTGTGGGTACATTCTCGGTCATGTACCTGTTGGGATACACGGTTGATAACCTCTCGCTGATGGCCCTCGTTCTGGCGGTGGGCTTTGTCGTGGACGATGCCATCGTCATGCTGGAAAATATCGTTAGGCATCTGGAGATGGGCGAAGGTGTGGTGGAAGCGGCGCTGCATGGCTCGCGGGAAATCAGCTTCACCATTCTCTCTATGACCCTTTCCCTCGCCGCAGTCTTTATCCCCGTGCTCTTCATGGGTGGCATCCTCGGCCGGCTGCTGCACGAATTCTCCGTCACCATCATGTCGGCGGTCCTGGTATCGGGTGTGGTCTCGCTCACGCTCACCCCCATGCTGTGCAGCCGTTTCCTGCGGCACACCAAGCGGGAAGAGCACGGCTTCCTGTTCAACCTCTTCGAACGTGGCTTTCAGCGGGTCTTGGGCGCGTACGATTGGAGCTTAACCAAAGTCTTGCGCCACCGTTTTGTTACCTTCCTTTTCTCCCTGGCCATCATTGGCGTCACCGCTTGGCTCTTCATTCGCATCCCTAAGGGATTCCTTCCCAGCGAAGACAGTGGCTTCATTTTCGGCATCACCATGGCGCAACAGGGTATTTCCTTTGACTCGATGAGGCAGCACCAGGAAGCCCTTACACACCTTATCGTCGCCGACCCCAACGTGGAAAACGTCATGTCGTTCGCGGGCGCGGGTGGGCCGGGCGGCGGAGGGAACTCCGGATTTTTCTTCATCGATCTGAAGGAGCGACCCAGCGGCCGGGAGCAAATGGTGGACTGGTTCAAAGACCGCCTGCGCATTCCTTACCCCCACCATCCCCAATATCGCTACCTCGATACCGACCAGGTTTTGCAAGAAATGCGCCCGGTGCTCGTTGGGATTCCCGGCATCATGGCCTTCATGCAGAATCCGCCCCCCATTCAAATCGGCGGCGAGTTGACCAAGAGCCAATATCAGTTCACCCTCCAGGGTCCGGACACCAAGGAGCTCTACCGCGAGGCCCTAAAGCTGGAAGGCGAGTTGCGCTCGGTTCCTGGACTTCAAGATGTGAACACCGATCTCCAAGTCAGCAACCCGCAGGTGAACGTGGAGATCGACCGCGACAAGGCCAATGCCCTGGGAGTAAGCGCTTACCAGGTGGAGAATTCGCTCGAAACCGCATACAGCTCGCGGCAGATCTCCACCATCTATACGCCCAACAATGAGTATTGGGTGCTGGCCGAACTTCTGCCCAAGTACCAGATGGACCCGCAAGCGCTCTCTCTGCTCTACATCCGCTCGAGCAGCGGCCAATTGGTGCCGCTGAGCTCGGTATCGAAGCTTACACAGAATCTGGGCCCGCTGGTGGTCAATCACGCCGGGCAGTTGCCGTCGGTTACGGTATCGTTCAATTTGAAGCCCGGGACAGCGCTCGGCGATGCCGTCAATCGCGTCGAGCAAGTCGCCCGGCAGACCCTGCCCTCGGACCTTAGCGCCAACTTTGCCGGCGCCGCGCAGCAGTTCCAGTCCTCCCTGGTCGGTTTGAGCGTACTGCTGATCATCACCATCCTGGTCATCTATATCGTGCTGGGGATTCTGTACGAGAGCTTCATCCATCCGCTGACGATTCTCTCCGGCTTGCCGTCCGCGGCGCTGGGGGCGTTGCTCACGTTGATGTACTTCGGCTACGAACTTGATCTCTACGGATTCGTCGGCATCATCATGCTGGTGGGCATCGTCAAGAAGAACGCTATCATGATGATTGACTTCGCCCTGGACGCGGAACGCAACGAAGGCAAGACGACCCAGGAGGCCATCTATTACGGAGCACTCGTGCGCTTCCGGCCGATCATGATGACCACCATGGCGGCGCTGATGGGTACACTGCCCATCGCGCTGGGCTTTGGCGCCGGCGCTGAGTCGCGCCGCCCCCTGGGCCTCTGCGTCGTGGGCGGGTTGGTCTTTTCCCAACTCATCACCCTTTACATCACTCCGGTTTATTACACTTACCTCGACGGATTCCAGAAATGGCTGCAAAGGCTCTTCGGCCGCAAGGAAACAATGGCCCTGGAGCACGAGCACGCGGTGGGGAATAGAACGTAAGACGGCCAGAAGAGGTTTCAGGGACGGCTTCCAGGACTGGCGAGATGCGGAGATGCTCATGTCAAAAGACGTCTTGACGATAATCGTTATAACCAGTATACTTAACGTGTTCAGGACGGCGAGCGAACCCAGGAGCGAATGCACGGTCTGTTCTCAGGGCACGCCGCGCTTGAATCGGGTCCACGCCGGTCGGGGGCGTGGTTTGTTTGCCCAAATAAATGTTGTAACGATTATCGTTCTAACGCATCTAATTTGTTGAAAAGGAGAAATGCCATGAATGCACTCGCTACACCGCAAGCTGCTGAGAAATCGACCACTTGGAACATCGACCCGGTCCACTCCGTGGCCGAATTCAAGGTGAAACATATGATGATCTCTAACGTGAAGGGGCAGTTCGCTCACGTCACCGGCGTCTTAGAGTTGGACGCGGAGGACGTGACCAAGTCTCGCGTCGAGTCGTCAATCGACGGGACGTCCCTAAACACCCGCGACCCTCAACGCGACACGCACTTGAAGAGCGCCGATTTCTTCCACGTGGAGAAGCACCCGACCTTGTCATTCAAGTCTACGGGTATCAAACGCACCTCAGATGGAGAGCTGGCCGTAACCGGTGACCTGACCATCCGCGGGATTACGCGCAACGTGGAGTTTAAGGTTGAGGGACCGACGGCCCCGGCAAAGGACCCGTGGGGAAACACCCGGTTGGGTCTATCGGCGACGACGAAGATTAATCGCAAGGACTTCGGCTTGACCTGGAACGCCGCGCTCGAAACCGGCGGCATCCTGGTCGGCGAGGACGTCACGATCACGCTCGACGTTCAGTTCGTAAAAGCTTGAATCTTGTACACCGCCAAATGCGCGTCCAAGCCGCGTCCTGGCGGTAGAGGGAGAATGCAATGTCACTACGTCCGGTAAGACAGATCACCCAAACGCAACCCACGCTCGAGGGCGCAGGCGTTAAACTTCAGCGCGCCTTCGGCTTCGGCAAAACCAAGGATTTCGATCCTTTTCTGCTGCTCGACGACTTCCGCAATGAGAATCCGGAAGATTACGCTGCGGGATTTCCCTGGCACCCGCACCGCGGGATCGAGACCATCACCTACGTTCTCGCCGGCTCGGTGGAGCACGGCGACAGTCTGGGCAACAAAGGAAAGATGACCGCCGGCGACGTACAATGGATGACCGCGGGCAGCGGCATCCTGCACCAGGAGATGCCCAAGGGCGACCCGCAGGGCCGTATGCACGGGTTCCAGTTGTGGGCCAACCTGCCCTCGTCGCTGAAGATGACCGATCCACGCTATCAGGACATTCCGGCCAGCAGCATCCCGGAGGTCACTGACGATGATGGGACCCGCGCACGCATCATTTGCGGCGAGTTCTGGGGTAACAGGGGACCGGTGGAAGGTGTGGCCGCTGACCCGAGTTACGTGGACATCTCGGTTGGCCCCAACCGGCGAAAGCGTCTCAAGATCGAGACCACGCGGAACGCCTTTGCCTATGTCTTCGCGGGCTCGGGCACGTTTCGCGACTCCTCGGAACCGCGCGCGGTACTGACGGAGCAGGTGGCGAAGCCCGATGCGCCGCCGGTGTATGACGCCAGTAACCACTCGCTGGTGCTCTTCGACCGCGGCGACGAAATTGTAGTGCAGTCTGGCCCCGAGGGGATCCGCTTTCTCCTGGTATCGGGCAAGCCCATCGAGGAGCCGGTGGCGTGGTACGGCCCCATTGTGATGAACACGCAAGAGCAACTCCGGCAGGCCATCGCCGAACTGCACACCGGCGGCTTCATCAAGCATCGCTGAATCGAGGCCACAAGCGGGTAGCCCCCGCGCATATCGGATGCGCGGGGGTTACTGCCGTCAGCACCCTGATTTAGGATTCGGACGGCTCGTCGTCACCTACTCTGCTCACGGCGGCACTGAATGCATGCTACCGCGTAACGATTTCCAGAACGCTGTCGTTTGGGTCCGGGGCGGAGGCAGGCGCGCGAATGATCAGTTTATCGTTGGCCTGCTGGAATCGCAGCTTCCTCTTGTCACCCAATACGGTGATCTGTGCGATGCGCGCTTCGAACCCCGGCACTTCCACTTCGCCGCCGAACGGCCAATCGAACACGTGAAGGTACACAACTTTTCCCTTCGCGGTGGTTTTGCCAAAGGTCAGGTTTTGCAGCGGCCCGTAGGTGGTTCCGTAAATGGAGTCGCCGTAGACGTCCAACCACTTCCCCATGGCATCGAGCCGCTCCACGAATTCCGGCTGAATGGTTCCTTCCGGAGTCGGGCCTACGTCCAAGAGCATGTTTCCGCCTTTGCTCGCCACGTTCGCCAGGTCCTGAATGAGTTCTTTTACCGATTTGTATTTCGTATCGTTCTTGTTGTAGGCCCAGGTATCGTTGATCGTCATGCAAGTTTCCCAAAGCTGAAAATCGTCCGGCTGTGGAACGGAGGGCGGCGCTGATTCCGGCGTTTCTGTGATGCCTTGCAGTTTGTTCGCGGCGCTTTTGGTGGGAATCCGGTCAGGAATGAATTGCTCCGGCGTGGCGAAATCGCCCGGCACACCCAGCCGATTGTTCACCAGCGTGGCGGGCTGAATCTGGTGGATGAGGTCGAGAAACTGCTGGCCGCTGTACTTTTCTTGATGATCGAGCCCGTCAAACCAGATCACTGCCACAGGTCCGTAACCGGTGAGAAGTTCCCGCAATTGGGCTTGCATGTAATCGAGATAAGTCGCCCACTGCGGCTTAGCGGGATCGCCGTGCCACGTGTCCTTGACGGGCTTCGAGGTGTCGCGATAGCCCCCATGGTGCATGTCGGGAGGAGAGTAATAGAACCCCAAGGGCATTCCCGCGTTGTGCGCGGCTCGGGCGAGCATGGCCGTGACATCCTGGCCATACGGAGTTCTGGTGATCTTGTAGTCCGTCAGCGCAGTGTCGAACATGCAGAACCCGTCATGGTGTTTGGTGGTGAACACCATGTAGCGCATTCCGGCGTCCTTGGCGAGAGCAACCCACGCCTGGGGATCGTAGTGGACTGGGTTAAATTGCTTGTAAAGCGCCACGTACTCGGCTTCGGTGATGTTCCAATGGGGCTCGGGTTCCATGATGGGCCAGGAAGCTTCCACACTGGCCACCGAGTACGGGCCCCAATGGATAAACATGCCAAACTTCGCCTGCTGGAACCAGGCGGTCCGCTGCCCTTGCGAGATTCCGTTCGAGGACGTTGAGACGGCTTGCCGTGCCTTGCCGATGGAGGGAACACTTAAGAGAAACATGCCGATGGCAAGAAAACAACAGAGATTCCCCCCTCGCTGGGTGGTCATGCCTCCGCTCCTTCTTAAGAGCAATTGCGTTTGATTGCCAAAACGCCACGCTGATTGTTTGTCCACGAAAGCGTGAGTTTCGGCCGCAATGAAAGAGGGAGTATAAACGCGGTCCGGCCTGACGGAGCGGAGATTTTTCGATGGCGAGGGATTGTCCCCGCGCGTTACGCCTGCCCCGTGTCCGTAAACACCAGGCGGTCGCTAGCGAGGAAGTTCAGGGCGGAGCAGCACGAGATGGAGATAGCGTCGGCGAGGGTATAGTTCATGCCGCACTTACCAACCAGCAACATCATCGCGGCCAAGTTTCCGCCTACGGATAAGGCTCCATTCGAAATCTGAAATCGCAGTAGCCTTTTCCACCAGCTTGACTTTCCCTGTCCAGCGCGGTCGCGCCAAGTCCAACACTGATGCCAGATGAAGTTGTGGACCACAGCAATCTCGACGGCCAGTCCCGTGGCGAGCAGATAGTGCATCCCCGCCTCCAGGGTAAGCGCTGCCAGAGCGGAGAGTTGGACCACAACGCCTAATCCGCCTACCACATTGAACACAAGCCAGCGCCGCAACGTCGGAGCCGCCGTCATCGTGGCAACCTTTCCGCCAGGTAAAGGGCGTGGGTATTGACGGTGGCGGAGACCACGAGTTTCAGCGTCAACCCGGCGATGGCCACCACGCCGCCGACGTCAAACAACCGAAACGCTCCCAGGCTTCCCAGGTGAACCCAAGGATTATAGAAAAGGTAGAGCGTCCCTACAGCTAGGATAATTCGCAGTTCCGTGGGGCCAAATCCCATGAAGGAAAGACGAAACACGCGCTGGACGTGGGTCGAGAGAAACTCCTCGGCCGCGACGGTCATGTACGCGGCCAGCATTCCCAGCGCGAGGAGCGGGTTCATATACCCCGACACGGCCAATCCGCCCAGCAGAGAGAAGGTGCCCACCATGTCGAGCACATGATCGACGTAGAAGCCATAGCGCGGCCGCTGTTGATCGCGAACGCGCGCCAGGGTGCCGTCCATGCTGTCGCCGAACCAGTTTACGGCGAGGGCGAGAACGACGATGAACAAGGCCCAGCGATAGCGATTGGCCATGCCGTACGCAACCCCGGCAGAGATCATGGCACCGAATCCCAGAAGGGTTAAATGATCGGAGTTCACCCAATGCGGAAGCCGCTGGGCCATCCAGACTAAAGCTGACTTCTCCGCTGCAGCCAGGAAGCTTCCATGCTCGCGAACGTGATTTGGTTTGAGGTCGACCATCGCAGTCTCTTTTCCAAAAGGCCTGTCACCTAAGCCTTTGGGAAGGGAGAGTGCATCTGCGTCACCAAACCCGTGACGCTGCCTAATCACCTGCATGGAAAGGGATTTGACTCCGCCTACGGAAAGCTGCGAAAGGTTCGGCCGGAGGGTTTTTCCGACACTGGAGTGTTGTTGTGGCAGTCTCGCGCTTAGTGCAACTGGCCCGTCTGATACAGAAGCGCCGCAGACTGAATTTGGAAATCGTACTTGGCGCTGGTGTCGTCGATCTGGGCCATTGTCAGATTGAGTTGCGCCTGGGAGAGTTCGACAATCGAGCTGAGTCCAAGTTTGTAGCGGCCCTGGGCGAGGTCGAGAGCGAGACTGGCTTCCTTTAGCAACTCGGCGGTGACGGACATGCGCTCGTACGCGGTACCGGTGTTGAGCCATGCGGTGCGCACGTCGCGCGAGATGCGGTCGGCAAGGTCGCGCATGGCCTGGTCCGCCGCTTTGGCGCGGAGGTTCGCTTCCTGGTGACGGGCGGAATAGAGGAAACCGTTAAAGATCGGAACATTCACGTTAATTCCAGCGGCGGCGTAGCGGTCGGTGAGCGGTACCTGGTAGGCCGGGGTCAGGCCCGCTTCGCCGGTGGCGCTGATGGTGGGCATCCATAAGTCGCGCTCGGCCCGGGCATAGCGCACCGCGGCCTCGTGGCTGAAGCGCGCGCTGGAAAGGTCCGGGCGATCTTGCAGTGCCTGCACCACCAGGTCGGTTGGGTCGGCGAGCGGCGCCGCGGGCATGGGCTCCTCAGTGAGATCGAATTGCTGCGAATTGGCGAGCCCCAGAGCTGTGGCCAAGTCGGCGTAGGATGCCTTCTCGTTATTTTGCGCCTGCACCAGCAGCAACTTTGCCTGTGCCAGGTCTACTTGGGCGAAGCTCACGTCCAACATGGACTTCAGCTTGTTCTTTTCCAGCGTGGTGACTTGGTTGGTAAGGACCTGGCGCTCTTTTACTGTTTCCTCGGCAACTTTGAGTACCGCCCTGGCGCGCAAGACATTGAAGTAGGCGCGATTGACGGCGAGCAGTACGTCCTGAGCGGTCTGCTGCGCGTTCTCGGAAGCTGCCTTCGCTCCCAGACGCGCCGAGCCCACCAGGTTCGACGTGCGCCCGAAGTCGGTGATGAGCTGTTGGACCTCCAGTCCGTTCGATTCACGGTTGTAGATGATCGGGTTGTTGAGGTATCCCGCCGCGATGCGGCTTTCGGGTATAGCTCCTGCCGCTGTGACGCTTCCGACGGCAGTGGGGTAGTAGGCCGATTTCTGTTCGCGGGTGATTTGATTGGCCGCGAGCGCGTCGTAGTTCGCGGCCTGCAACAGGGGATGGTTGCGCAAGGCCATCGCTTCCGCGTCTTTCAGCGAAAGTGTGGGCGCGGGGGACTGCTGCGGTGCGGCCCATTGTGGATAGAGCGCTAATAAGCAAAACAGCGCGCAACTGCTCGGTAAAACAACGGCGATGCGTCGAAGGACAGAATGTCTCATGCCCTCACCTCCTCGGGGCCACCGGCTGGGTTGGGCTTGCGCCGGCCGTAAACCAGCAGATAAGCAGCAGGGACGATGAATATGGTCAATATGACCGAAGAAGTTAGCCCCCCGATGATCGCCCGCGCCATGGGGGTGTACTGTTCGGCTCCCGTGCCCAACTTCAGCGCCATGGGAATCATGCCGATGATGGTGGCGAGTGAAGTCATCAGGATGGGCCGCAGGCGCACGCGGCACGCGGTAATCACGGCATCGGCGGGTGACATCCCTTGGGTCTCCAAATTATGGGCAAAATCCACAATCAGGATGCTGTTGGAATCGGCGATACCGATGAGCATCAGCACCCCCATGAGCGACATCACGTTCAGGGTACTGTGAGTGAGGGGCAGGATTACAAGTACCCCGATGAACCCCATGGGAATAGCTAGCATGATCAAGAGGGGGTCGGTAAACGACCGAAACTGCGCCACCAGGATGAGATACAGCAGCGTAAAAGAGAGCAGGAAGCCAAGCCCAAAACTCTTGAAAGAGGCTTCCATCCCTTCCACCATGCCGCGCAACGTGATTCTCACGTTCGACGGATACGTGGCATGATCCAGGATTTCTCGAATCGAGTGCGTGACCTTGCCCAGATCCTCTCCGGCCGGCGTCACGTAAACGTCGGTGACTCTTTGAATCTGGTAGTGGTCCATCTCCGTAGGCGTCTGAATAAAGCCTAACTTAACAACGTTACCTAATAGCGTAATGGGCCTCGCAGGGTGGGATAGTCGCTGCGGCTGAGCTTTGGCGTGAGGTAGTTGCTGACTGCATGTCCAAGCGGTCTTCGGCGGATCCCCCAGGGGCGCTTTCCCTTGCCACCGTCGATCCGAAAGAACGGGTCCGCAGCCAGTATCCTTCTTCTGGGGCAAAGCTCCGCGCAAGGGGATGTTCTTAAGGTCCATAAAGTCATGGATGGCAGATGGGCCGTTCTCAAAGTATTGGACGGTCAGAAAGTAGTCGTTGCCGGTTTTCCGGTCCACCCAGTAGTTGGGCGCGATCATGAGATTGGAATTCAGGGCGGTGATGACGTTGTCCACCACGTCCTTCTGACTCAGCCCCAACTCTCCGGCGTGGACCCGGTCCACGTCCAAGCGCAAGGCGGGGTAGTTCATGTCCTGGGGAATGTAAACTTGCCCCACTCCCCCCAATCCTCGAATTTGCCGCGCCAAGTCCTCCGCGATCCCGTAGCTCTGCGGTAAATCTCCGCTGCTCACCTGCACGTCAATCGGCGCCGGCATGCCCATGTTCAGGATCGCATCCACCATCGAGCCGCTGGAGAAGAACGTCCGAATCTCTGGATACTGCTTGCTGATCTCCTCCTGCACCTGCTGCATGTAATCGAAACTGCTGCGCCGGTGCTCATCCTGCAATTGCACCTGCACGGTGGCGGTGTAGGGCCCGGCGTTGGTGGTGTACAGAGAGGAGAAATCCGGCACCACCCCAATGTTGGACACCACCAGCTTGAAATCCTTCGGATCCACAGTCTGCCGGATCAGTTCCTCCACCTTGGCCACGTACTCATTGGTCACTTCGATCCGCGTGCCGGTGGGCACCTTGAGGTTGATGGTGAACTGCCCGGCGTCGGTGCGGGGGAAGAAAGCCAAACCCAGGAAGGGGCCGATCGCCAAGCTCGCCAAAAACAGTCCGGACAATGCCGCGACGGTCAACCCCGGCCGCTTGAGCGCCCGCCGCACCCAGTATTCGTAGAAATCCAGGAGCTTGTTGAACCTACGGTTGAACGAGGCATTAAACCTGTCCCACGCGGAACGGTCGGCCGGCTCTGTCGGCTCAACTTCGTATTCACCTTCCTTCTGTCCGTGGCCTTCCACGTGCGGGACCTGCTTCAAGAAACGCGAGCAGAAAAGGGGAATCACTGTCATCGCCACGACGAAAGACGCCAGGAGAGAGAGGCAGAAAGCCAAGGCCAGCGAGGAGAAAAGGAACTTGCTCACGCCATAGAGAAACACCACCGGGAGAAAGTCCACCACGTCCACCAGGGTCGCAGCCAGGACCGCCAGGTTCACCTCTGCTCCCCCCACCTCTGCGGCGATATGGGGCAAAGCGCCCATCTCCAAATGGCGATAGATGTTTTCGAGCGAAATCACCGAATTGTCGATGACCCGCGAGAACGCCAGCGCGAGACCCCCAAGAATCATCGTGTTCACGGTACTGCCCATTAAATACAGCACGACAAAGGTGGTCAGGGCGGAAAGCGGAATGGAAAGCAGAACGGCTGATGTGGCACGCAAGCTTCCTAGAAAGATCAGGATCATAAGGCTGGTGAGAATGAGGCCGATAAGGCCCTCATGCAGCACTGTTTTGATCGCTTCCTTCACGTACACGGATTGATCGAACACCAAGCTGGCGGTCATCTGTTTGGGGATGTCGAACAAGTGGCCGATCAAGTCCCGCACCCCGTTGACCACCTCAATGGTGTTGGTATCGCCCCCCTGCTTCATGATGGGGATGTAACACGATTTCTGCCCGTCCACCCGCACGATGTTGTACTGAATCTGATTGGCGTCCTCGGCCTTCCCCACGTCTCCCACGGTGACCCATGAGGTGCCCGCGGTCTTGATCGGAATATCGTTCAGATCCTTGGCCTGGTTCACCAGGCTATTGGAATAGACGAAGTAATCGTAGGGGCCCATCTTCACATCGCCGGCGGGCAGGATGAGATTCGATTGGTTCACCGCCTCCACCACATCCATGGGCGTCATCTGCCGCGAAAAGAGCTTGTAGGGGTCCACGTACACCATGGCCTGCCGGTACTTCCCCCCGAACGGCGGCGGGATCTCCGCCCCATTTACCACCGCGATCTGGTTGCGAATGGCAAACTGCGCGAAGTCGTGAAGCTGCGTCTCCGTTAACCCTTGCCCTTTCACCGTCACCAGGCAGACGGGCAGGCTGGAGGCGTCAAACTTCAGCACCACCGGTGGCAAAGTGCCGGGGGGCAAGCGCTTCAGGTCCGCCAAGGCCAAGTTCGAGATTTCCGTCACGTCGGCGTCGGCACTGGTTCCCGGCTGGAAGTAAATCTTGATAATGCTGACTCCCAGCAGGGAGCGCGATTCCGAGTGATCGACACCGCTCGCCATGGTAAAGAAGCGTTCCAGAGGGTTGGTGATGTCGATTTCGATGTCCTGGGGAGGCATGCCGGAATAAAACGTGGCCACCACCACTTCCGGCAGATTGATGGAGGGGAAAAGGTCCACCGGCATGCGCGCCAGACTGGTTATCCCAATGACCAAGAGCACCAGGCAAACCACGACGATGAAGAAAGGATTCCGGATCGAGAATTTAGGCATGTGTTCCCGCCGTTACTCCGGAATTCTCAGATAGAGTCATAAGCTTCTCCCCTGGGGCACAACACACCTGAATGACCTTCCTTCATTTGCCACGTCCGCGCTGCGTTTCACCTACTGCCCAGTGCCTACTGCACTTCCGGGGCAAGGTGCTTGCGTCTCCGGAACACTATCAGGTAGGCTGCGGGAACGATGAAAACCGTAAGAGCCACGGATACCAAAAGGCCGCCAATAATGGTGCGGGCCAGAGGAGCATACTGCTCGCTTCCCGTGCCCATCTTGAGGGCCATGGGCACCATGCCGATAATCGTCGCGAAGGAAGTCATCAGTATGGGCCGCAAGCGCACCCGGCACGAGGTAATCACCGCATCCTCAACGGACTTTCCCTGTTCCTCCAAGCGGTGGGCGAACTCCACAATCAGGATGCTGTTCGACGCAGAAATTCCCACCAGCATCAGGACGCCCATCAACGACATCACATTGAGCGTGGTGGCCGTAAGGGGAAGAACCACGAGCACGCCGACAAAGCCCATGGGAATGGCCAGCATGATCAGCAAGGGGTCCTTAAAAGACCGAAATTGCGCCACCAGGATGAGATACAGAAGAACGACCGAAAGCGAGAGCCCCAGGGCGAAACTATGGAACGATGCGGTCATGCCTTGCACCATTCCCCGCAGATTGATCCGCACGTTGGAGGGCAGACTCGTCCTTCCCAGGATACTTCGAATGGCATCGGTGACCTTCCCAAGGTCCTCTCCGGCCGGTGTCACGTAGACGTCAGTGACTCTTTGGATCTGGTAGTGGTCCACCTCCGTGGGAGTTTGGACTTGGTCCAGTTTCACGACGCTGCCGAGGGTGGTCGGCTGGGTCAGGTTGGGCGCTCGCAAGGGGATATTCTCAAGATCCGTGAAGGTATGGATGGCGGGCGATCCGTTCTCAAAGTATTGGACGGTCAGAAAGTAGTCGTTGCCGGTTTTCCGGTCCACCCAGTAGTTGGGCGCGATCATGAGATTGGAATTCAGGGCGGTGATGACGTTGTCCACCACGTCCTTCTGACTCAGCCCCAACTCTCCGGCGTGGACCCGGTCCACGTCCAAGCGCAAGGCGGGGTAGTTCATGTCCTGGGGAATGTAAACTTGCCCCACTCCCCCCAATCCTCGAATTTGCCGCGCCAAGTCCTCCGCGATCCCGTAGCTCTGCGGTAAATCTCCGCTGCTCACCTGCACGTCAATCGGCGCCGGCATGCCCATGTTCAGGATCGCATCCACCATCGAGCCGCTGGAGAAGAACGTCCGAATCTCTGGATACTGCTTGCTGATCTCCTCCTGCACCTGCTGCATGTAATCGAAACTGCTGCGCCGGTGCTCATCCTGCAATTGCACCTGCACGGTGGCGGTGTAGGGCCCGGCGTTGGTGGTGTACAGAGAGGAGAAATCCGGCACCACCCCAATGTTGGACACCACCAGCTTGAAATCCTTCGGATCCACAGTCTGCCGGATCAGTTCCTCCACCTTGGCCACGTACTCGTTGGTCACTTCGATCCGCGTGCCGGTGGGCACCTTGAGGTTGATGGTGAACTGCCCGGCGTCGGTGCGGGGGAAGAAAGCCAACCCTAGAAATGGGCCGATCGCCAAGCTCGCCAAAAACAGTCCGGACAATGCCGCGACGGTCAACCCCGGCCGCTTGAGCGCCCGCCGCACCCAGTATTCGTAATAGTCGAGCAACTTGCCAAACCACCGGTTGAACCCGGTGTTGAATCTCTCCCCCCAGGTGCGGCGTTTGTGGGGGCCAGCGCCGCTCGCCCCGGGCCGAACGTCGTTCGGCCCTACGTCGTGCCCTTCGGCGTGCGGAGCCTGCTTCAGAAACCGCGAGCAGAACAGTGGTATCACGGTCATCGCGACGAAATACGATGCAAAGAGAGAGATGACCACGGCCAGGGCGAGCGCTGTAAACAAGAATTTACTGACGCCGTAAAGGAAGGTGACGGGGAAAAAGACCACTACTGTGGTCAACGTAGCTGCCAGGACCGCGAGGCTGACCTCATTGCCTCCAGCCTCCGCTGCAACCTGCGGTAAAGAGCCCATCTCCAGATGGCGGTAAATGTTTTCGAGCGAGATTACCGAATTGTCGATCACTCGCGAAAAGGCCAGCGCCAGTCCGCCCAGAATCATCGTGTTCACCGTGCTGCCCATCATGTACAACACGACAAAGGTGGCCAGGGCGGAAAGGGGAATGGAAAGGAAAACCGCCACTGTCGCTCTAAAGCTCGCCAGGAAAAGGAGGATCATGAGGCTGGTGAGAATGAGGCCGATGAGGCCTTCGTGAAGGAGAGTCTTGATGGCTTCCTTGACAAAGACGGATTGATCGAACACCAAGCTGGCGGTCATCTGTTTGGGGATGTCGAACAAGTGGCCGATCAAGTCCCGCACCCCGTTGACCACCTCAATGGTGTTGGTATCGCCCCCCTGCTTCATGATGGGGATGTAACACGATTTCTGCCCGTCCACCCGCACGATGTTGTACTGAATCTGATTGGCGTCCTCGGCCTTTCCCACGTCTCCCACCGTGACCCATGAGGTCCCCGCGGTCTTGATCGGAATATCGTTCAGATCCTTGGCCTGGTTCACCAGGCTATTGGAATAGACGAAGTAATCGTAGGGGCCCATCTTCACATCGCCGGCGGGCAGGATGAGATTCGATTGGTTCACCGCCTCCACCACATCCATGGGCGTCATCTGCCGCGAAAAGAGCTTGTAGGGGTCCACGTACACCATGGCCTGCCGGTACTTCCCCCCGAACGGCGGCGGGATCTCCGCCCCATTTACCACCGCGATCTGGTTGCGAATGGCAAACTGCGCGAAGTCGTGAAGCTGCGTCTCCGTTAACCCTTGCCCTTTCACCGTCACCAGGCAGACGGGCAGGCTGGAGGCGTCAAACTTCAGCACCACCGGTGGCAAAGTGCCGGGGGGCAAGCGCTTCAGGTCCGCCAAGGCCAAGTTCGAGATTTCCGTCACGTCGGCGTCGGCACTGGTTCCCGGCTGGAAGTAAATCTTGATAATGCTGACTCCCAGCAGGGAGCGCGATTCCGAGTGATCGACACCGCTCGCCATGGTAAAGAAGCGTTCCAGAGGGTTGGTGATGTCGATTTCGATGTCCTGGGGAGGCATGCCGGAATAAAACGTGGCCACCACCACTTCCGGCAGATTGATGGAGGGGAAAAGGTCCACCGGCATGCGCACCAGACTCGTCACGCCGATCACCAGCAATGCCAGGCAACAAACGACGATGAAATACGGATTGCGGATTGAAAACCGCGGCATATGGTTTCCCTCTCTCGATCAATGGCCCTGGTTGAGCTTCCCAAGATAGCGGGGCGGCGGCATACTGCCTACTGTTCTGGTGCCCCGTGGAACTGCAACATCTGGATGGCTTGCGGACGCACTTCCTGGCCCGGCTTAAGGCCGCTGCGATCGGTTACGATCACGGGGTCGCCTTCCGCGAGGCCCGAGACAACTTCCGCCTCAGTGGAGGATTCGAGGCCCATCGTAATCACCCGATCCTCGACCTTGCCACTAGGGCTCACGACGTAAACCGTGGATTGCTCGCCTGCATGAATCACCGCTTGCAGTGGCACGGACAGAACGTTATCTTTCGCCTCCAGCGTAAGCGTGGTCTCTGCATACATACCCGGCATCAAAAGCTGGCCGGGGTTGGGCACGTCCACTTCCGTGTGCATGGTGCGCGTGTCCTCCTGGACGTCCACGGAAAAGCGAGCCACTTTGCCCGGGAAGGACCGACTTAGAGCCGGTACCCGGACCTCGACATGATCGCCGACCCGGATGAAGCGCACCGAAGACTCAGGGACGGGGATCACCAATCGAAACAAGTTATCCTCCGATAACCGGACAAGCGGCATGGACTGGGTGCTCGAACTTGTGCCTGCCTGCATCAAGGTTCCCTGGTTGGCATACCTTTGGGTAACTACACCGGCGAACGGCGCGGTGATGCGCGCGTAGTCGAACAGCGCCTGGTCATGAATGAGCTTGGATTTGCTGACCAGCAGATTGCTCTGCGCCGCCTCCAGGGCTGCCTCGCCCGCATCCACCTGCGACGCGCCGGCGAGGTCCTTGCCTTGGGCATCATCCACCTCCTGCTGTGCAACCAAGCCCGGCTGGCTTTGGAACACGCCATTCAGGCGGGTATATTCCAGGTGGAAAACCGTGTACTGGGCCTTATAGCGTTTCAATTGGTGCTCGGCGCGGGAAACCTCGTCGGTCGCGTTCTTGATCGAGGCTTGATCTTCCTGCAATTGTGCCTCGAGTTCCGGAATCTCCAGGACAGCCATCAACTGACCTGCCTGCACCCGGCTGCCATAGTCAACCAGCAATTTCTTGACGAAGCCCGACTCCTTCGCGTAGACGTCGATCTCCTGGAAGGGAACCAGCTCCGAAGAAAGGGTGATGGTTCGTTGGAGGGATTTGCGGGTGACTTTCGTCACCCCCACCGTCGGGGCCGCCGAGGTATCGCTCTTGGCGCGCACCTTACCGCAGGAAGATAGCAGAAAAAGCGAAATAACCAGCAGGCTGAATGCCGCCCAGCCCTCGTAGGGGCGCCCCTTGTGGGTGCCCACCCGTAGGCAGGCACGAGGCCTGCCCCTACGAGGTTCGTGGGTGCCCTCCCCAAGGGCACCCACGAGGTGTGCCCCTACGACTTCTGGGCTAAGATTCGGTGCATGCAAGTTCATCGTTTCCACGGTTTTGCTCCATCGCGCAGTGAGTCGGCGTTAAAGTCGAGTAAATCCTTGAGCGGCTGGCGAAGTCTCTCCGGGCTGATGCCGGGCTCCTTGGAGAGCGCAATCAATTGCCGTTTCTTTGCCTGAATCGCGCTCGCCACCGACGGCAGAGCCTCGGCCAATTGTGGCGGCACTATCAGAATTCCGTGCCGGTCCCCGTGAATCAAATCGCCCGGTTGAATCGTCAGGTGGCCAACTTCCACGGGCTTGCCATATTCGACCACGTGGATATAGGCGCGGGAGATGGCAAGGCGCCTGGCGAAGACCTGAAATCCGCTGGCTTCGACTCCGGGCAGTTCTCGCGCCGTGCCGTTCGTGATCGCTCCCACGCAACCGAGGGCCATCAGGATATTGGCGTGGACCGCGCCCACGAATGCTCCGGTACCGGGTGGGTCATCGATGTCTTCGAGCACCACCACGCGCGGAGCGGGCGTGTCGAGGATATGGTTCCACAACTCGGTGCGCTCCTCAAAGCGGCTGCCCACAATGGGGGGATCGGCGGAACGAAGTTTACAAGTTACCGCGTAGCCCACCGTGGGAGGGAGATTCTTGAAAAGACAACGAAACCCTCCGATGGCGAAACCTTCATTTCGTAAGCGGATGCCATAGCTTTCAATGGCATCGGCAATGAGGCAGGTATCGAAGGATTGGAGCTGTTGAATCTGCTCGGCCGTCAGGGGGCTCGGCATACCATCACCTCGGAGAGAATTTCAGGTTCCACGTTTTGAAGGGGCACCCCTTGTGGGTGCCCACCGGTGGGCAGGCACGAGGCCTGCCGCTACGAGTCGCGAACGTTTGCGATTCGGCCGCGTCACATCAAATGGGCGAAGTTAGCCGAGGAAAGGTGGAGATCGAAAATTGCGGATTTGAATGACGATGGAGTTCGCGGGAGGAATAACTTCTTCGTGCGGTGAAAAGATCGGCAGGGTTAAGGCAAAGGAATCCTGAGCAGCCGCCTGCGGAGTCTGAGCTTCAGTATTTACGCGGAGCCTGCGGGCTTCCTGGCCCTCCGGCGAGCTCATGTAACCGGCCTTCCAAACGTGCCATGGTCCGGTAGACGCACGAAGACATGGCCTTCGCGTGGCCGCGGAAAGAACGACCACACCAGCCAGCAATAACAAAACACTGACCGCCATAACGCGCCGGGAGCGCAAGAGGATTCGCGTCATTCTTCCGAGGAAAAGCGCCAAAGGGTGCCCTAAGAACTACCAAGGATATAATGCCACCGATTTTGCCGCGCGGCAACGTCATTGCGGAAAAATCCCCAAAGACCCTTTCCGCTCAACCGTTGAGAGGACGTTCCCGAGCCGATGTCAGTGGCTTCCATCTGGATTAGACACACCTTCTACCCCAAAAGATGTCCGCAAAGCGGGTATTTCCGAGAGTCTTATTCAGCTTTCCGACACCGAAGTGAGCGTGGCCATAAGCTGGGTCTGGTCCTCATTGAAAATCTGCACAAAGTTGTGGCCCGCTCCAGGATCGGTCATTCGAAATGCATACTTGCCGGGCGACAATACCGTTCCGGAGAGTTTCATCGGTTCGCTGATGGTCACGACCATTCCGTCGCTCAACTCGCCTTCCCGAGGGCTCGGAGCGCCGGGCGCGGGGTTCTCGCGCTCCCAAAGATCGGTCAAACGTTGCTTCAGGCTATCCATTTCTGCACCTCCCCTCAAGCATCTCCTATCGAGCCTTGAGGTTCGTAGGCGCCCAGTTTCTGATCCTACGACTCGGCAAGCCGATTTTCGGCATTTGCCGTTGTTGCTGACATTATGTCAGTCCATAGATATAGATGCCCTGAGAGAAGGATTGGTGCTCGCCACAATGGAATAATTTCCTTGCAGGCGAGTTTTTCTCACCGGGCCAGCGCGGCTCAACGCATTTCGTCGCCACACCCGTGCATTTCCCGGATATGTTCCTCGAAGGCGGCATTGACTTCTGCCATCGCCTCCTGTGGATTGCGATCTTCTGGAGGCCGAAACTCCTGGCCGCATTCGGAACATCTGTAGGTGAACGGCTCACTAATTTTCCAAGGTTTGGTTACGAGCATCGGTTTATTCATCATTTTGTTCTGCGTTGTCATAGGTCCCTTCTCCTGCCCATCGGGTTCGACGGAGCAAGCGGCAGAGATGTCGCTTTCGGAACTGCAATTTGGCAGTGCCGATCGCGAGACCCAACGTGATCCCGAAGACCGCGATCGGCCATACCCCTAGATACGCTTTCTTTGCGCCCCTCTTTGATTTTGATTCGAGTCAAACTGGTTCAAAATAGTGATAACAATGATTTTGCCGTCGGAGCTTCAACGCCTGCTTTGTCCTGGTTTTTCCGATTTACCAACCGAACAACACGGCTAATCTACCGCTGCTATCGGAACCCAGCCATGTTTCGGCTCCGGCCCCGGGATGACGGAAAGCAGAGCAGGGTGGGGGTACGGTTATCGTGGCATGCAAAACAACTCAGGCGTGGTTTCTGTGGGGGCTCACTCAATCCACCAAATTGTTGCGCACCGCGTAGAGAATCAGCTCCGCGGTGGTGGTCATATCCATCTTTTCCATAATCCGCGCGCGATGAGTTCCGATCGTGGTGACCGCCAGATGAAGTATCTCGGCAATTTGGGTGATCGTCATTCCGGAAGCAATCATCCGCAAGACTTCCAATTCCCGCTCAGACAATCTCTCATGAAGGTAGTCTTTCCCCTTACCACCGAGGTCCAGCGCCAGTTTCTCGGCGAGAGTCGGGCTCACATAGCGCCCCCCGGAAAGCACTTTCCGGACTGCCTTCACCAATTCTTCCGGCGCGCTCTCTTTGGTCAAGTACCCCGCCGCACCCGCCTTCAGCACCCGCTTGCCAAACTGGTCCTCTGGAAGCGCGCTCAAGATCAGCACCGGGAGTTTCGGCCGTGTCTGCCGCAGCTCGCGAAGAATGTCAAGGCCGCTTCGGCCGGGCAGGGTGATGTCCAGAATGACCAGGTCCCAATCGTGGGCTTGAATCTGCGCCAGGGCCTGCTGTGCATCCTGGGCTTCTCCCCAGGTTATGGGTTGGAGTTCACGCATCATGATTTCTTTCAATCCGGCGCGGAGGATGGCGTGGTCATCGACGATCAGAACCCTGATCATTGGTTCTCCTGCGGCGGTTTTTGGCGAGCCTCGGGAATATGAACTTTCACCGTCGTGCCTTTCCCCGGCTCACTGGTGATATTGAACTCGCCGCCTAAAATGAGGGCGCGCTCTTGCATGCCGAGAATCCCAAGCGATTGAGGGCCGGAAAGCTGCCGGTCGTCCGTGCCTCGACCGTTGTCGTGAACCGCCAGCGTCAGGCCAGCAGCCTCGCGGGCCAATCTCGCTTGCACCTCGGTGGCGTTGGCGTGCCGCGCAACATTGGTCAGCGCTTCCTGAAAGATGCGGAAAAGCGCGGTGGCGCGCTCCTGGTCGACACGGATGGGATCCTCGGGTAAATCCAATCGGCATTTTATTCCGGTGCGAGTCTCGAATTCCTCCGCGGCCCATTCGAGCGCTGGCGGGAGACCCAGTTCGTCCAGGATCCTGGGCCGCAGATTGGTGGCGATTTTACGCACCATCTGAATCGTCTGGTCGGTAAGCTTCAGCAGCGAGTCAATTCTTTCCGTACGTTGCTGCTCATCCCCAGTCAGCGTAGGGACCAAAGAGCTCAATCCGAATTTGATAGCGGTCAAAGCTTGCCCGAGCTCATCGTGGATTTCTCGCGCCACCCTTATCCTTTCTTCTTCCCGGACACTCTGAAGGCGTGCGGTGAGCGCGCGTAACTGGTCGCGCGATCTTTGTAGCGCCTCTTCCGCCCGTTTCCGCTCGGTGATGTCCATGACGACGCCATATCGCTCCGCGATGTCCCCAGCCTCGTTGGTTACGGTGTAAACGACGTCGTGAATTTGCTTGATCGAACCGTCCGGAAGAATAATTCGATAATCGACTGCATAAGATCCTCTTTGATTTGCTGCCGTCTTGATCCCTTGCTCAATGTTGGGGCGATCTTCCGGGTGAAGTCTCGGAAGGAATGTTTCGTTGATGCTGGCAGTTGTCCTGGCGGGGTCGAAGCCAAAAATTCGATAAGTTTCTTGCGACCAGAAAAGCTCTCCGGAGGGCAGGATTAACGCCCAACTGCCGGTGTGACTCAGACTTTGCGCCGCCGCCAGGTAGGCCTCGCTGCGCTGCAAGGCTTCCTCCGCCCGCTTCCGGTCCTCGATATCCAGACTGGATCCATACCATTTAACGATGTGTCCGCGTTCGTCGCGCAGGGGAACTTTGCGGTGAAACATCCAGCGATACTCCCCATCCGCGCGCCGAAGACGTGATTCATGTTCGAAAGGCTCCCCCGTCGCAACGGCGGTACGCCACTTTTCCACCATTGCTGCCACGTCTTCCGGATGATTCAAAGCCGTCCATTTCCAGCCCGACACCTCCTCCAATGGAAGACCGACGTAGTCCAGCCAACGTCGATTGAAAAAATCGAGATAGCCATCAGGACGGCCGGTATGAATAAATGCGGGAACTGTGTCGATAACAAGACGCAGGTGCTCTTCGCTATGCCGCAGGGCGTCCTCCGCCCGCTTGCGTGGGGTGATGTCACGAAACACCGCTAAGACCGCACGCTGCCCGCCCGGCAAAGAGACGGGCAGGCGGACCGCGGAAACGTGCAAACGGCTGCCGTCCTTCCGCTGGCGAACGCCTTCCGCCTCTACGCGATGCCCATGAGTAAGCATGGGCTCGGTGTGTTGGCGAAACTCCTCTCGCGACTCGTCGGGCACAATCAACTCGTCAAGCCGGCGCCCGACGGCCTCCTGCGGGGTGTACCCAAATACTCGTTGAAACTCGCTGTTCACGCGGATCACCCGATTGTCCGCGTCCGTCAAGGCCACCGCGAGCGGGCCTTGTTCGAACAACTGGTCGAGAAGCACGCTCTCCTTTTGGAGCCGATCCACCAGCGAGGTTACAAGAGCAACCGCCAGGACCATGATGGGAACAATCGTTACACCCTCAATTCCAATCAGGGAAATAGGCACAGCGTGGGAAAGGTCCGGCGCGGTTGCAGATTGCGTGAAAGTGGTCGCGGCCATGCCCGCGTAATGCATGACCGGATTGGCGGCTCCCATCAGCAGGGCGCTCGCGGCTTTCGACCATCGTCGGCCCGGGGTCCCGGCGGGAACAAGAAACTTGAATCTTAAAGCCGCGAGACAAAGCGGCATCGGGAGGACCACGGAAACAATCGCCAGCCCGACGGAGTAGTGGCACATTGCCGGCAGCCGCATGGAGGCCATGGCGGTGTAATGCATGCCCGCAATACCTCCGCCCATCAAGACGCCGCCGGCGAGCGCGCGAAGGAAATCTGTTCTCCCCCGGCTTACGATGAGAATGGCCACCGCAGATGCGAACACGGCAGGCAGCAGGGAAACCAAGGCTGTGGGCCAGTCGTACTCCACCGGGAGGGGCAAGCAGAAGGCCATCATTCCCGTGAAGTGCATCGACCAAGTGCCAAGGCCGCTGGCTGTGGCCCCGCCAATGAGCCAAGCCAAGCGAGCCCCACCTCGGGCGGCGGCGACTCGACCCGCAAGTTCAAGCGCGGCCCACGCGCCAAGCATGGAGATTAATATGGAAAGGACCACCAGATGGTAATCGTAGGAAGCGGAAATGACCAACCCGGAGGAGGTCATGGATATGCCCCTAAGTCTCGGGAAAAGCGGTCGGCGGTAGTATACGGCTATTTGGTTTCCCGATTAAACTCAATTTGTCCCGGAGTGGGGAACCGGGAATTCGGATTCCCTTTTTTGTGGCGTGGCAATAACCCGCAACCCGGCAAGAGCCGCAGGGCCAGAGATCGGGCCCTGCGCTACGCCTCCCGTTCTCCCAGCCCTGCGCCGGGTCACGATTCCTTTTCGTTGCCCGCGTCGAGCACTTCTCGGACCTTGCGGGCCAACGCCGCAGGCGTGAAGGGTTTCTGGAGAAAAGCGGCACTCGCTTCCAGTACACCGTGGCGGACAACAGCGTCGTCCGTATACCCCGACATGTAAAGCACCTTCATCCCAGGCCTTATAGGAGCGATTTGCTCGGCGATCCGCCTGCCACTCATCCGGGGCAACACCACATCCGTCAGCAGCATATGGATGGGTTCCTGGTACTGCTCGCCGATCTGGAGGGCATGCTCAGGGCTCGTGCTCTCTAACACCTTATAACCACGTTCCCCTAGAACTCTTGCCGCGAGAGCTCGAAGCGGCTCTTCATCTTCAACCAGCAAGACGGTTTCTGTGCCGCCCAAAACTTGCTCTCGTGCTTCCGAGGGCTGAAACGGTTCGGCCGATCCCTCGACTGAGGGCAGATATATGTTGAAAGCAGTGCCTCCTTGCGGCTCACTGTAAACCCAGATGTATCCACCGCTCTGTTTGACGATTCCATAGACCGTAGCGAGACCCAGCCCCGTGCCCATTTCCTTCTCTTTCGTGGTAAAGAACGGCTCGAAGATATGGGCCTGAGTATTGCTATCCATTCCGATCCCGGTGTCGCGCACCGCCACCATGACATAGCGGCCGGGAGGGACCACGACGAACCGGTGGGCGGAGGCTTCCCCTAACTCGATATTGGCGGTCTCGATCTCCAACTTGCCGCCCTGGGGCATGGCATCTCGGGCGTTGACAACCAAGTTCAGGAGGATCTGCTCGATTTGGCCGGGGTCGGCTTTCACTCGCCTCAGGGCGGAGTCCCGGACCACTACCAAGTCGATATCTTCACCGATCAAGCGGCGCAGCATCCTCTCCACATCAGCAACGAGGCTGTTTAAGTCAAGAATGAGCGGCGCCAGCACCTGCTGCCGGCTGAAAGCGAGAAGCTGGCGCGTTAGTGAAGCTGCCCTTTCTCCAGCTTTCTTGATTTGGACCAAGTGTCCTCGTAGCGGATCGCTCGAGGTAAGACCGTCAAGGACCAGTTCACCGTACCCGTTAATGATGGTCAGCAGGTTGTTGAAGTCATGCGCCACTCCTCCTGCCAGGCGTCCGATCGCTTCCATTTTTTGAGCTTGGCGAAACTGATCCTCAAGTAGCTTTCGCTCGGTAATGTCCTGGGAAACGCCGACATAGGAGGTGAGTTTCCCTTTTTCGTCGCGGATGGGAAAGCCGCGGTTTGAAATCCATCGTACACTTCCATCCGGGAGGACCCTGCGAAATTCGTGATGGTAAGGGTTGCCGTTCTTTTGAATCTCGAGGTAGGAACGAACTTGCTCCTGGTCCTCAGGGTGGACGGCGTCGATGAAGGAGCCGGGATTTTCCTGCAGGCTCTTGCGCGTCCGCCCCCACACCCGTTCGTAGGTAGGGCTGATATAAATGACTTTCGAGAGGTTCGCGTCCGTAATCCAGAAGACCTCGTCGATGTTCCCCTCGATCAGCCTGAATCGCTCCTCGCTTCTGCGCAGCGCGTCTTCCGCCATTTTGTCTTTTGTGATATCGCGAGCAATGGCGGCCGCGCCGACGGGGTTTCTCGTCAGGTCAAGGATTGGGAAAATGCTCAGCGAAACGTGAATTGACTCGCCATCCTTACGCAGGCGGATCGTCTCATAATGCTCGACCCGCTCACCCCTCCGCAGTTTTTCAAAGATCGGGTCCAATTCCTCGGCGGCCCCGCCAGGCATCAGCATGTTGACGGAACTCCCAATGGCCTCCGCGGCGGAATAACCATACACTCGTTCCGCACCTCTGTTCCAACTGACAATGGTTCCGTCCAGGGTCTTGCCAATGATGGCGTCGTCGGACGACTCCACGATCATCGCCAGCAGGGGAATATTGAGCCGTACGCTGTTTCTGGCAATCGCACAGTCCAGGCACTGGGCCAGCGTTTGGGGCGTGATGGCGCCCTTCACCAGATAAGCCTGGGCACCCTGCTTGACGGCCTGCAGGGCCAGTTCCTCATCGCCGGTCCCGCTCAAGACCACGATGGGCCTATGCTTGGCGAGGTCTTGCACCCACCGAATGGTTTCCAGCCCTTCGCTGTCGGGAAGAGACAGGTCGAGGATCACGGCCGCGGCGTCCCGCTGGCGCAAGGCAGCGCTGACTCTTCCCACGCAGTCCACGCAGTCGATATGGTATTTGCGCCTTCCGGTTTGCGCCAGCATTTCGCGAACCAAGCGCGCATCGTTGGGATTGTCCTCGACGAGCAGGATATTTAACGGACTGGAGTCCATACCGGGCACTTCTCCTTGGAGGCTGCTTATCCCACCAAGCCAGATTGGCTCAAGGGATTTCGCCGCCCCACTCGTGGACTTGCCGGATAGGTTCATCGAAGGCAGCCCAGATTTCCGTCATAGCGGTGGCCCCGCCAATCAGCCAAGCCAGGCGAGCCCCACCCCGGGCGGCGGCTACTCGCCCCGCAAGATCAAGCGCGGCCCACCCGGCAAGCGTGAAGATTAGTATGGAAAGGATTACCAGATGGTAATCATAGGAAGCGGGAGTGACCAACCCGCAGGAGGTCATGGATTTGTCCCAAAGCTTTGGGAAATCGCCCGGAGGTAGTATACAGCTTTTTGATTTCCCGATTGAAGTCAAATTGTGCCGTACTGGGATTGAACTACTTGGAGTGCCCTGCCGACATCTTGCGGCTTCTGTGCCGGCTGGAAGCCCTCAAATTAGGACACTACCGGGAATTCCGATTGCCTTTTTTTGTGGCGTGGCAGCAACCCGCAACCGGGAAAAGCCGCAGGGCCGGAGAGCGGGCCCTGCGCTACGTTATGTGGCACGGGCATCCCGCCCGTGCGCGGGCATGGCCGGGACGGCCATGGCACTTTCACCGCGTCTTCAGGTCGCGCCGTAAGCGCTCTAACGACCTGACGGCTTTTCACTATTGGTCGAAATTCTAACACCAAGGAACACGACGCCAGGAGGCAAGAGAAGTCTTCAGTCGAGCGGCAATCCCTTCAGCGTGGGCCGAAGCCCACACTGAAGCGAAAGGAATACACGCGTTAAACTGACTTACCGGGCAGGGCGTCCAAGAGTCGGGGCCGAACCGGGCAACGTGTAGCGCAAGTCCAGAAATACCATGTTGTCATTGGCGTTTGGAGGCTGCGCCTTGGCAAAGTTCACGTACCAGGGGTCGCGCACCACGTACGAGTATTGGCCGATGATATTGATCGCGCCATACTTGGGATGTTTCCAGACAGTTTGATTGAAGCCAAACGTCGCCTCTTGGATGGCGCGGTTCTGGCTGCTGCTGGCACCCGAGTAGCCATAACCCAAGGCCGCCGTGGTTTTACCTGCGTCGATGGCGGTGTTGCGCATGATGTAAATTCCGCCATAGTAGGCAAAGATCAGAGTTTTGGCATGGGTGAACTCGAAACCTGTAACCGTGGAGCCGCTGTGAACGGGAGAGATGGAGCCGTCGGCGTGCACGATCACATCAGGAGCTTGGCCGAAGATGTAGCGGCCAACTCCAGCACCCCAGAAGTTGTTGGTCAACAAGCGGAATCCCTTAACGGGTTCCACGAACAGGTTCACAAAACCACCCCCGCCTTCCGTCGTAAAAGAGTTGGCAGGGACGCCAGCGACCGCAGGGGTGGTCCCGGTGGCAGCAACCGCAGCGACGCCGGGATTGTAGACTTTGAAGTTCCGTTCCACTCCGCCGATCTCAAAGTGAACGTGCTTGTTGGGATCCAACGCGAGTTTGGCGATGAAGTCGGGAGCAACGTTGGGTGTTGCTATACCGCCCGAGCTGGCGCCAAAGTCCAATTCACTTGCGTAGGTTGAGCTAAGACCGGAAGGAAGAGTGATGGATGCGCCCCCCGACGAGCCGCCGCCATACTGATCGGGACTATCGATGGCGAAGGCGAAGGCTGCTTTCTCGCTAGGGAGGTGGTAAGCAAATCGCAGTTCCGGTATGCGTCCCCAAAACAAGCCCGCTTGGTAGTTTACGTCCATGTTCTGGGTATAGAAGACGTCACTGGGGATGGGAGAAATGCCCACACGGCCGGGAGTGATCAAACTCCAGGTCTGCCCGCCGAGGATTTCCCATCCACCTTTTCGCAGGTCAACCCAGTACAACCGGTTGCGGAGAAGCTGGGCATTGTTCGTCACCGCAATGTTGGTGCTGGCGGGCGTTCCCAGAAAGTCGGCTTCCATGTAGCCGATCACATGTGAGCCGTGGACGTCCGCGTCAACCCGAAATCCGATCCGCGAGTTCTGGATGCTCATGCGAATTTCGCTGAGGTTGGTGTTAACGGGGGTAAGGCCACCCGTGACGGTGGCGTAAGGAATACTTCCAAAGCTGGTGCCGATGTTCCCACCCGCTTCCTTGGTACGGAACACACCCGTGAAATCCATAAACCCGACGGGGGTAAGGGTCGCATCGCCAATGTGCAATTGCAGCGGCGAGGTCTCCTGATCGCCCGCGGCATTACTGTTGGTGGCAATCGGGCGAGGTGCCGCCGACGCGGTTCCGATGGTGTTGTCCACCTTCGTTTGTGACTGCGGGATCATCGGCGTGGTGGAAGCCACCTGACCGAGACTGGGAGCCTGCGTTTGGGTGGCCTGCTGAGGGGCCGCGGCTGTTTGCGCTGCCGGCGCGGCCTCTGCCGCTTTCACCACTGGCGCTGCCGGTTTGGCCGGAGCGGCGGGTTGCGCGGCTTGCTGAGGGGCGGCCGCTGGCTTGGTGAGTTTCTTCAGAAGCTGTTTCTGCTGCTCCAGAGATTTCTGCATCTGCTCGATTTGCTTCTGCTGAAGCGCCATCTGCTGCTTGAGAGCTTTAACTTGATCGTCAGAGTTGGCGCTGGGTTTCGCCGTGCTCGCCGCCTGAGGCGTGGTGGCGTTGCCGGCGGGCGCATTGCCATCGCTGGCGAGTATGCCCATTGTCCACAAGCACATCAGAAGAATCGCCATGCCCACAACTCTGGGGTTGAGAAGCTTGCGTTTGTGCATCATTTGCTCCTTAATTGTATGCTTTTGAGACTGCCCGGGAGAAGTTGCGCACTCCTCTTACGGGATCGACCCTAACTTAAATAGAGGTTCACAGCTATGCTCGTGGAAGCTGATTAAAGCAGTGTGAGAACTATGTGACAGGAGCATTACATCGCGACATGACGAAATGACGCATTCTGGCCCGCGGATGGTTAACAAACTTGGAACGCCCCGGCGGAATCTATCCGGCGCCAGAAGGTAAACTCAAGCTATATAAGGAGTTGAAGGCGACGCGCAGGTGGGTCGGAGAAACATTCTCGATAAAAAGAGGGGCTTGTCTCGGATCGAACGATCACCCGAAAGGTTAATTCCGAAGGAAGAATGAGGAAGTGGATCGGTGGGACATTTTGTCTATCACGCCAGGGAAGCCAAACTGTCCGCCTCCCTCGATCGCGCTCGGGTCCCACTCGAGGGCGCCACCCACGATGTACCCAGGCGCCCTCCGACGCGCTGTGTCCCAGGCTACTTTTGATAGTACTGCGCGTTGACTTCGGTGAAACTCGCCCACTTTTCCGGTAGATCATCCAAGGGGAAGATGGCCGAAACGGGGCAAACCGGCACGCACGCGCCGCAGTCGATGCACTCCACGGGATCGATATAGAGTTGCGCCAACTCGGCGAAGTTCCCTTCGTCCTTGCGCGGGTGGATGCAGTCGACCGGGCAAACGTCCACGCAGGCGGTGTCTTTGGTATTGATGCAAGGCTCAGCGATAATATACGCCATGAAGATTCCTCCGGAAGGCCTTTCAATTTCGCCGATCGCAGGTTGGCCCTCGTTGACAGGAGCATACGTGGCCGCGCGGCGCCGTGCGATGACTTAAGTCGTGCCTTTCGGTAGAGCTTTTGATAAGCTGGTTCTTCTGGGTTCCTGCTTACGCCAACAATTGAGGTCGAGTCGCGCGCCATGCCCGCCGAGCTTAAAACGATGACTATGTCCGCACTGGATGCGGTGGAAGCGCTGCGTCGTGTCTCGTTTTTCGCCGTGCTGCCGCAGGAGGAATTGAGGCTCCTCGCCGCGCACTGCATGGTCCGGCGAATCCTGAAGGACGAGATCCTGGTGGGCGAGGGCGACCCCTGCGAAGGCCTGTTCGTGGTGCAGTCGGGAACCATAAAGCTTTTCAAGATGGCGGAAAACGGCCGCGAGCAGGTCCTGGTGATCGAGCGCGCGGGCTCGACCGTGGGTGAAGTTTCCGTTTTCGATGGCGGCACCTTTCCCGCTTCGGCCCTTGCCGCGGAGGATTCCACTCTGCTGTTTCTCCCCAAGCGCGAATTCCTGGATTTGTGCCAGCGGAATTCCGAGGTTGCCCTGGCTGTCATCCGATCCCTCGCCTGGCGCTTTCGCTATCTCACTAGCCTGGTGGAAGAGCTATCCCTTCGCGAAGTGAGCCACCGCCTGGCGCGATTCCTTCGCGACCGCGCGCTGAAGCTCGGAGTTCGCACCCGCCGCGGCATCGAGTTCCCGCTGGAAGAGACCAACCAGGAAATCGGCGCGGAAATCGGCACCGTGCGCGACCTCGTTTCCCGGAACTTGCGGCGGTTTGTGGACCGCGGCATCATCCGCCTAGAGCGGCGGAAGGTCATCGTGCTCGACATCGCCGAGTTGGAAGCGCAAGTGTCCGGCGCCAAGCGCGCCTCCGCCGGGTAGCCCCTACAACAATCAAAGGAGGCTACAAGATGCCGCTGCGCCGGCGGCGAGCGCACGGACGGCCGCGAAGATGTTTGCACCTCGATGTTCGCACCAAGGATTTTCGGCGGGCCTACGTCTGTTGTACCAGCTTGATGTCGTAGGTTGCGCTGCCGGCCAAGGTAACCGTCCCCTTTGCCGTATCCTGTGAGTAGTATTGATACTGGATTTTCTCGTACGCGACGCTGAGGCTTGCCGAAGGGACCCCCGACGAACCCCCTCCCGTACTGAAGGAGGTCAACAAACAATTGGTCAGAGTAATGACCAAGTAAACGTAAGGTGTGCCCCCGCCACCTGTCTTGCGGCCGGTAAACGTGGCCGTGGCGGCGACCGTCCCGTTGACCAGGCTCTTGATAATTTGGAAGCTGGCGGCTTCCAGCGCGAAGCTGACGGTCAAGTCCGACAGCGAAGGCTTTCCGGCGGCGAGACCTTTCCCGCCGATACTGGCAGGGTTCGAGGCGCCCCAACTCCAACTCTCGATCTCGATGTTGTTGGTCAAGCCCGTCGCCTGCGTTTCCCCGTTGATACCTGCAATTAAAAGATAATAATCACTGGGCATTCCTAGTTCCTCCCTTTTATTTGTGTGACTGGGATTTCCACTTTGGCATCCCGAGTAGTTCTCGCCGGACACAACTGCTTTTCATTTTGAGGCTGGGACCACCAATTTAAGCATTCCCGCGGAATCGTGTCTGTATAGAATTGCTCACTTCTCACGTCAATTTTCCAGAGCCGGAATTTGTCGCTCGTTGCAGTCGATTCGTGAAACACCCAGGGCTCCGAACCGTGGAGGGAATGGTGCCCGGAACCGAGTTATTGTCGGGAAAACAGCGATAGGACTCGGTTATGGGCAGAGCGAGGCGAGTGGATGCTGGCGGGATGATGTATCACGCGCTGAACCGCGCGGTGCGCGAACCGGGAGAACACGTAGCGCAAGGCCCGCCCTCCGGCCTTGCGGCTCTTCCGCCGTGACGTGCCCTGGGCCAACGGTCGTCAAAGGCCGACCCTGCTCATGCGGGGGAGTCCGAGTGCCCCGTGATGCGTCCACTGAGGTCGCCGCGGAGAAATCCGTGTTGTGAATCCGGCGCCAGCAGGAGAATCTTCCCAATGCCGCCTTTCTCCCCCAGCACATGTGCTTCCGCCGCATCACCGAGCGGCATCCGGCGACCAATTGGCAGAACGAACTTGCCATCGCGCACGTCATCGGCAAACTCACGCACCTTGGAGGGATCAGGCCGCGCGGCCACCCGCGTGATCTTCACGGTCGGATTTTGGGCCGCCGCGCTTTCCGGCAAGAAAGAGGCGTATCCAAAGGAGCCGCCCTGCTTTACTTTCGCGATCAGCCTCGCTGCAACGGCCCCGCCAACGGTGTCCGCAATGGCATCCACTTGGCGGAATTTCTCCACCGCTTTATCGTCATCAATGGCGAGCACGTCAGAGACACCGAGGGAGCGGGCGCCATCCAGGTCTTTCTCGCGGACACCTGCAATCACCTGCGCGCCGAGCTTCTTTGCCGTATGCACCGCCGCGCGCCCAACACTGCCCAGCGCTCCCGTGATCAGCACAACCTGTCCCTTTTGTACGTTTGTCGCAAGGCGCACAAGCTGGTCTCCGGTGAGCGAAATCAGCGGGATCGCGGCCGCGTCCGCCAGGTCCACGCCATCCGGCAGATGGGTCACGTCCGAATCGTCCACCGCAACCAACTCGGCATAGGTCGCGTTGGAAAGGGCAAGAACGCGGTCGCCGATCTTGAAGTGCTTCACATTGGCGCCCACCGCCCGGACGACGCCACTCACGTCGCGGCCCAGAATTGCCGGGAATGACAACGGAAAATCCTTCTGCCGCGCCCCCGAGCGCAACTTCCAGTCGACTGGATTAACGCTCGCCGCGGCGGTCGCGATGAGTACCGTACCTCCGCTCACCTGCGGCGAGGGGACGTTGTCCTCAAATCTGAGCTTCTCTGGACCGCCATACTCATGCAGCACCACTGCCTTCATCGCGCACCTCCCACCCGCAGACCCTCGCGCAGAGATCTGAGGAAATCATACCCCGCCCCCAAGCCTCATTTCAACGAAGGGGGAAAACCAGTGTAGAATAGTAGTCGACTTCAAAGTTATAAACGAAAGCCTGTGTCAAGAGGTGTAGCGTATGGGCGCGATGCGGGGCGGCGGGATGGGCATGAGCGGACGCGCGGAGCGCATGCCGCAGGGACGAGGAGCGCGAGCGGCGCAGGCGGAATTGCCCAAGCGCAAGCCCAACCTGAAGAAGCTGTGGCCGCAGGTGTGGGCGCTGGTGGCCCCACGGAAATGGCTA
The DNA here is from genome assembly GCA_963808085.1 of uncultured Acidobacteriota bacterium. GTDB lineage: Bacteria > Acidobacteriota > Terriglobia > UBA7540 > UBA7540 > Bog-366. The sequence goes on along the minus strand of CAWEFC010000033.1, from coordinate 146,250 downwards.
ATCGTTTTGGGACTGGGACTTATGGCCATCAACCGCGTGGCCGGCCTGGTCTTGCCCTATACCAGCAAGTCGCTGCTCGACGGCGTGCTCTCGCCGATTCACCCGCATCCGGAGCGTTTGCTGCGCATTATTGCCCTGGTCTTTTCCGCCATGGTCGTGCAGGCGATCACGTCTTTCTCACTGACGCAATTGCTCTCGAAAGCCGGCCAGCGGCTGATTGCCGAAATGCGCCGGCAGGTGCAGAGGCATGTGGGCCTGCTCTCGGTGGCCTACTATGATGGGAACCGCACCGGCACGCTGGTGGCGCGCATCATGACCGACGTGGAGGGCGTGCGCAATCTGGTGGGGACGGGCCTGGTTGATTTTGTTGGCGGCATGCTGACCGCCGTGCTGGCATTTCTCTATCTGATGCATCTCAGCGTCACCGTCACGCTGACGGTATTCACCGTGGTCGGGGCGTTCGTCTTCGTGTTGCAGTACGGCTTCAAAATGATTCGTCCCATCTTCCGCGAGCGGGGCAAAATCAACGCCGAGGTTACCGGGCGGTTGACCGAGTCTCTGGGGGGAGTGCGGGTCATCAAGGGCTATCACGCCGAAGACCGCGAGGCCGGGGTCTTCGCTGTTGGGGTGGAGAGGCTGCTCGCCAATGTGATGAAGTCGCTGACCCTCACCAGCACCCTCTCGGCCGCGTCCATGACAGTGTTGGGGCTGGTTTCGTCGGTAGTGATGTGGCTTGGCGGGCATCGCGTGCTGGCGAATACCTGGACGGTCGGCGACTACTTCAGTTACAACATGTTTATCGCCTTCATGATTGCCCCGGTATTTCAGATTGTGAATATCGGAACGCAATTAACGGAAGCTTTTGCCGGCCTGGACCGCACCAACGAGATCATGGCTGAGCTCGAAGAAAATAAGAGTCCCGAGCGGACGGTGAAAATGCCGTCGATTCAAGGCACGGTGCGCTTTGAAGATGTCGAGTTTGCCTACGACCCGGAAAAGCCCGTGCTGCACGGAATCAGCTTTTTGGCGGAGCCGGGGATGGTGACGGCGCTCGTGGGGTCTTCGGGTTCGGGAAAATCCACGATTATCAGCCTGTTGTGCGCCTTCCATACGCCGACGAAGGGGCGGGTGGTGGTGGACGATGTGGACCTCGCCCACGTTGACCTGGACACCTTTCGCTCGCAATTAGGCGTGGTGCTTCAGGATTCGTTTCTCTTTGATGGCACGATTCGCGAGAATATTTTGTTTTCACGGCCGGATGCGACCGAGGAGCAGTTTCTGTTTGCCTGCCGGACCGCTCGCGTCGACGAGTTTGCCGAGCGCTACCCGGAAGCCTATGACACTATTGTGGGCGAACGGGGCGTAAAACTGTCGGGCGGGCAGCGCCAGCGGCTTTCCATCGCCCGCGCGCTCCTGGCGGAACCGCGCATCCTCATTCTCGACGAAGCCACCAGTTCACTCGACTCCGAATCAGAGGCCATGATTCAAGCCGGGCTGAATCAACTGATGAAGGGCCGCACGACCTTCGTCATCGCCCACCGGCTCTCGACCATTCGCCGCGCCGACCAGATTCTGGTGGTCGAGCAGGGACTTATCGTCGAGCGGGGCAATCATGCGGAGCTCTTCGCTCTCGGCGGGCGCTACTACGACCTTTACACCCGCCAACACGGGCTGGAGGCGAATCTGTTTCTTGCGCCGGGTGAGGGGGATGTGGTGCCGGCGTAATAGACGCAGAGAAATCAGCACGGTGTCTGGTGGTTTGGCTAGCTGCCCTTATCTGCATTCAGTGCGACTGCGATTCACGAAGTCTAATGACGAACTGTTTTCGTAGCGCAGGCGTCCCGCCCGCTGTAGCGTGGGCATCTTGCCCACGCCTGGAGTTTCCACATTCTTTGATGACGAATGCAGACACAGGCAAGAGTGCCTGTGTCACTGTGGCACAGCCACTCCTGGCTGTGCACGAGGAGGCGGCGATGGTCCTCACCGCAGCAAATGTACAAACTCGAGGCGTGGGCATCTTGCCCGCGCTACGTAGCGCATTCGTCACTATAATTTGCAACCCTTAATAGGGGACGAAGTGATTTAGGAGAGTTGCCGTGGGAACTAAGCAGCAGATACTGAAAGCACTGGAAGATCTTCCCGACGACGCCGGCGTCGAGGATGCCATGGATCGGCTTTACCTTCTTTATAAAGTCGAGAGAGGTCTTCTCCAGGCGGACCGCGGTGAACTGATCAGTCAAGAAGACGTTCGGCAGCGCATGGCGAAATGGCTCAAGTAAGGTGGACGCCACAGGCAGCCTAGGACGTGTACCAGCCTCACGGGTTCCGAGGGTTGCGATTTCAGGAGTATGTTCACGGCTGGGGCAGTAGCTCCACTTTGGCGGAGCTCGATGCCGCTTGGGCGTTGAAGGCCTCTCGGAACTCCCCCAGCGGAAATGCTTCGATACGGAGTTTCTCCAACCCCATCTGGGGCAGAAGGCTGACCGCGCGCTCGTGCGTGTAAGGGTTGATGAACGAACCGATCACCCTGAGCTCGCGGGCATAGATATCAAAGGGGCGCACGGTGGCGGTGGCCTGCATCGGGGCGCAGCCGAAAACCAGAATCGTGCCTCCGCGTGCGGCCACGGCGATAGCTTGCGTGAAGGTGGCGGAGGAACCCACGGCATCGATGACAAAATCAAACCCCTCGCCGTTGGTCGCTTCTAATGCTTGGTGCTCGCCCTCTCGGTTCGGGCTCACCGCAGTATCCGCCCCAAACTGTAAAGCACTCGCCCGGCGGGATTCCTGCGGCTCGCTGGACACAATCAATCCCGCGCCGGCCAACCGCGTGAGGCGCGTCAGCATCAGGCCGATCAGCCCCGCGCCGATCACCAGCACCGTCGATCCGGATTGAATGGCCGCCCGATCCATGCCGTGAACACAGCAGGCCAGCGGCTCCGCGAGACATCCCACGCGCGCGTCCAGGCGGGAAGGCAGGCGATAAACCACTCGCGCCTGCGCCACCATGGCCTCAGCAAAACCGCCATTCATGTGCACACCGTAAGCGCGCAGGTCAGAACACAAGTGCTCGCGGCCCGTCCGGCAATAGCGGCAGACGCCGCAGTAAGTGTTCGGCTGGACCGTCGCCAGGTCGCCTTCCTTCAGACCCTTCACGCCCGCTCCCACGCCATCGATGATGCCGGCAATTTCGTGACCCAACACCACTGGGGAAGGCGCCGGAAACTCACCTTTGAAAATGTGAGCGTCGGTGCCGCAGAGGCCCACCGCGAAAGGACGAAGGCGCACCTCGCCTGGCCTGGGATCGGGCACCGCAAGTTCATCCATACGCAGGTCGCCGACCCCGTGAAAACGCATCGCTTTCATCGTCGTGCCGAGAGTGACAGGAGCAGACGGAATTAACGATTCCAACATGAAGGGGCCTCCTTTATCTGCCAGTGCGGGTCAGCGCCTTTCCGGATGCATTGAACAAGTGCGTTGCTTCGGCGCGCACGCGAAACGCCACATGGTCGCCAATGTGCGCTTGGGTGTCGCCGTCAGTTTGTGCCACCACGGTTGTTCCGTCCACGAGCCGAGCATACAGATACGCGCGCGGCCCCAGGTGCTCCACTGCCTCGATCTCGCCCTGCAACTCGCCCTCCGAACCCACGGTTAGGTGCTCCGCTCGGACTCCCATCTTGATTTTTTCGCCGGGGCTCAGCTTTTCGACGGGGGCACGTACGGTCAGGAACGCGCCGTTCGCAAGCATCAAGGTCAGATGTTGATCGTCCGCGGCTTTGATCTCCGCCTCCAGCAGATTCATCTTCGGCGCACCGATGAATCCCGCCACGAACAACGTTGCGGGATGCTGGTAAAGCTCCAGGGGAGAGCCCAACTGTTCGACCTTCCCCTGGTTGAGCACCACAATCCGGTCGGCCATGGTCATGGCTTCCAGTTGGTCGTGCGTGACGTAAATCATGGTGGTATCGAGTTCGCGATGCAGTCGCACCAACTCGAGGCGCATTTGGCCTTGCAGGGCGGCATCGAGATTCGAAAGGGGCTCGTCCAGCAGGAACGCCTTCGGCTGCCGGACCATGGCGCGGCCAATGGCTACGCGCTGCAATTGGCCCCCCGAAAGCTGGCGGGGCTTTCGTTCCAGCAGCGGCTCCATTTCCAGGACGCGCGCGACGGCGCGGACCTTCTGCTCGCGCTCTGCTTTTGGCACTCCGGCCAGGCGCAGGCTGAAGCTCATGTTCTCCGCCACGGTCATGTGCGGGTAGAGCGCGTAGCTCTGAAACACCATCGCCAGGCCGCGCTTGGAGGGAGGCACGTCCTGCGCAAGCGAGCCATCGATCAGCACTTCGCCTTCGCTCACTTCCTCGAGTCCGGCGATCATGCGCAGCAACGTCGATTTACCGCTTCCCGAGGGCCCCACGAAGGCAATGAACTCATGGTCTTTGATCATCAGGTCGATGCCATGAATTACTTCGTGGTCACCGAACTTCTTACGCACGTTCCGCAATTCCACGGTTGCCATGAATTTCTACCCAGTTCGGACAAGATTCAATTCAAATCCTTAAATGGCGGCGTAAAGCCGCCTCTACTTAACCGCTCCGAAAGAAAGTCCGCGCACCATCTGGCGCTGGCTGATCCATCCAAATATCAGGATGGGAGCAATCGCCAACGTGGAAGCCGCCGAGAGTTTCGCCCAGAAGAGAGCCTCGGGGTTGGAAAATGATGCGGTGAAGGCAGTGAGTGTCGCGGCCTTCACTGTCGCCAGGTTCAAGCTCCAGAAGGCTTCGTTCCAACAGAGAATGATGGAAAGCAGCGCCGTCGCGGAGATGCCCGGCGTGCACAGCGGCAGCAACACGTGCACCAACTCCTCGGTTTGCGTCGCGCCATCCATGCGGCTGGCCTCGAGAATCACGGCCGGCACTTCCCGGAAATAGGAGAACAGCATCCACACCACGATCGGCAGAACGCTCAGACTATTGATAAGGATTAACCCAAAAACGGTGTCGAGCAGGCCGAGATCCCTCCACAGGAGGTAAATGGGAACCAGAACGCCCACCGCCGGCAGCATCTTGGTCGAGAGCATCCAGAGCAGAATGTCGCGCGTCCGCCGCGTAGGAAAAAACGCCATGCTGTAAGCCGCGGGGATGGCGAGCACCAGGGCGAGGAGCGTTGATCCGAGCGAAACCGCGATACTGTTGCGCGCGAATGCCAGGTAATCTGCCCGCTCGAGCACGGCATAATAATTCTCGAGGGTCGGATGGAAAAACACCGCGGGCGGCGCAGCGACAGCGGTGATTTCCGTTTTGAAACTGCAGATGAACATCCAAAGGATGGGAAAAAACATTCCCAGGGCAACGGCCCAACCGGCGATCGCTACTCCCCAGCGCCTTTGCGTGCTGCTTCTCACCGCAAATCCTCCAGGTTGCGTCCCACCAGGCGCATCAGAAAGAGGCCGACGATGTTCGCCAGGACGATGGCGATCACTCCGCCCGCCGAGGCGCGCCCTACGTCAAAGCCCAGTAGCGCATCGCGAAAGATCAGATAGGCAAGGTTGGTGGAAGCGAGTCCCGGACCGCCGTTGGTGGTCACATAAATCTCCGCGAACAGACTGAGGAGAAAGATCGTTTCAATCATGGCCACCACCGCCATGGGCCGCAATAAGTGAGGCAATTGGATATGGCGGAAGAGCGCGAGGACTCCGGCGCCATCCAACCGCGCGGCCTCGACTTGCTCGGGATTGAGCGATTGCAAAGCCGGCAGGAGGATCAGTACGGCGAAGGGGGTCCATTCCCAGCCCACAATCACCACGATTGAGAGCAGCGGCATGCGCGAGAAAAATTCAATGGCCCCAAACCCGAGGGAGCGTGTAATCCACGCGAAGAGGCCGAACACTGGGTTCATCAACATATTTTTCCAAATCAGCGCGCTTACCGTGGGCATCACGAAAAAGGGAGCGATCACCAGCAGGCGGCAAACCTGATGGCCGGGAAAATCCTGGTCGAGCAGAAGGGAAAAGAGCGTGCCAAAAATCAGAGTGATGGCCAGGACCAGCCCCACCAGGATCAGCGTGTTGCCCATCGCCACCCAAAGCGCCCGATGGGTCAGAAGATCGCGGTAATTCCCCCATCCCGCGAAGGCGGTTTTACCGGGACTGAGCAGGTTATAGTGCTCGGCGGAAAACCAGAGCGTCATAACCAGGGGCACGATCATCCACAGGAGGAGCGCCGCGACGGACGGCGCCAGCAGAGACCGGGTATGAAGGTGGCGGGCGGGTTTTGCTGTCACTTGCGTGATCTGCCTTCCATGTCGCGTTCGGCTTCGGCCTGCGCAAGTGCGAGCGCCTGCGCGACCGTGGCGCGGCCCGCCAGCGCCGCGCTGATTTCCTGTCCAACTTCCGTGCCCATGGCCTGAAACTCGGGAATGCCGACGTATTGGATTCCCACATACGGAACCGGCAACGCGCTGGGCTTGGTGTAATCAGAATTCAAAATGGCTTCACGAACGAGCGGAGCAAAGGGAGCCACCTTGAGGTAGGAGGGGTTTTCGTAAATCGATTCCCGCGAGCCGGAAGGAACGCGCAGCCATCCGAAGCGCTGGCTCACGGTAGCAATATACTGACGGCTGGTAGCCCACTTGATAAATTGCTTGGCGACGGCGGCGCGTTTCGAGGAAGTCGGAATGGCAAATGCCCAACTCCAAACGTAGGAGGCGCCATTGGGCACCTTGGCGATCGGGGCCTTGGCAAAACCGGTGGTGGTCGCCACACGGCTCTGGCTGGGATCAAGCAAGTAGCTCGCGGCGGAAGTGGCGTCCACCCACATCGCGCAATTGCCGTTGGCGAACAAGGCGCGGTTCTCATTGTAGCCATCGGTGATCGCACCCGGCGGCCCGTAATTATTTAGCAGGTCGACGTAAAAACTGATTGCCTCGGCCCAGGCGGGGCTCGAGAGTTGCGGTTTCCAACCCAGGTCCAACCAACGGCCCCCGAACGTGTTGACCAGGGTGCTGAGGTAGGCCATATTCTGGCCCCAACCCGGCTCGCCGCGCAAGCAGATGCCATAAACGCCGTGCGCCGGGTCGTGCAGCTTCCGCGCGAACTGACGGACCTGTTCGTAGCTCGGCTGGAGCGGCATTTCGAGGCCAGCTTTTTGGAAGAGGTCCTTGCGGTAGTAGGTAAAGGAACCTTCTCCATAAAACGGCGCCGCGTACATGCGGTTCTGATACGAGAGGCCCTGACGGATCACCTTGAAAATGTCATCGTATCCGTAATCCGCGCCCAGGTCATCGAGCGGGACCAGCCAGCCGCGCTTCCCCCATAAAGGCGCTTCGTATGATCCGATTGTAATAACATCAAAAGTGTTGCTGCCGGTGGAAATATCTATGGTCAGACGCTGCCGCAGCGTATTCTCACCCAGCACCACCCAGTTCAATTTGACGCCGGCCTGCTTCTCAAATTCCGGCGAGAGTTGCTGCATCAGGATCATGTCGGCGTTGTTCACCGTGGCGACGGTCAACTCCGGCCGGCCGACAGGACGATAGAGGACCCACGCGATCAGCGCGGCGGCCGCGAGCATTCCGGATTTTCTCCAGGTCATTTCCATACGGAATCAGTGCGGCAGAGAGCTCCACACCGCTCGCCAGGTCTGATGCAGGTTGGACGAAACCACTCCGCCCTCGCACCCACAGCGTCTCGGGCGGGCAAGAGTCTACCTCAGCGCGAGCGCCGCTTGCAAATTCCGGCGGAAACGGGGATTATGCGCAGTCCACATTCTGCCGGTCGAGAGGAGGCGACATGCTTCGTGCCACCATGACCTTCCCGGGTAAGGTTGAGTTTGCGGTTGTCCCGCGACCGAGCTTCGGGCCGGACGATGTTTTGCTACGGATTCGCCGCATCGGAATCTGCGGGTCTGATCTGCACGTCTATCACGGCAAACATCCGTACACTTCCTACCCGGTTGTCCAGGGCCACGAGTTTTCCGGCGAGGTGGCCGATGTTGGCCGCCAGGTGCACGGTTTCACACTCGGGGAACTCGTCACTGCTCCGCCACAGATTGTCTGCGGCAAGTGCCTGCCTTGTCGCGAGGGGCGCTATCACATTTGTGAAAACCTGAAAGTGATCGGCTTTCAGGCGCCGGGGGTGGCGCAGGAGTTTTTCGCGTTCCCGCAGTCCGCTCTGCTGAAGCTGCCCGCGGGTTTCACTCCGGAAGCTGGGGCACTGGTGGAGCCTGCGGCGGTGGCCATCCACGCGGTCGGTCGCGCCGAAAACGTCTCGGGACGCGGCGTTCTGGTGCTGGGCGCGGGACCGATTGGGAACCTTGTGGCACAAGTGTTGCGATGGCGCGGAGCCCGCGACGTTCTGATTTGCGACGTCAGCGACCATCGGCTCGCAATTGCCCGGCAATGCGGGGTCCCCCGCACCGTGAATCCTCGCAGCGATTCTCTCGAATTGCGCGTGACCGAGGTTTTCGGACCCGATCGCGCCGACGTGGCCTTTGAATGCGTGGGACTCGCCGAGACCGCCAACCACGCCATCCGCTCCGTGCGCAAGGGTGGGACGGTCATTGTGGTTGGAGTGTTCGGGGACCAACCCGCGATCGACCTGGGCCTCGTGCAGGACCGCGAGCTCGATCTGCGCGGAACCCTGATGTACCAGCGGCAGGACTATGTGGATGCCATCCGTTGCCTTGCTGAAGGCGGGATCACGACGGGGCCCCTCTTGACGAAATGCTTTTCCTTCCGCCGATACCCCGAAGCTTACGCCTTCATTGAGCAGAATCGGGAGGCGGTGATGAAGGTCATGATTGACCTGGACGAGCCTGCGAGCACAAGCCAAACCTGAAACGCTCTGCAATAACTGGCGGGTGTGCGCGCGGCGCTGGAAGTCAACCGTGCGGTTCGGCGCACCTTTGGGCACACTTGGGAGCACGCATACTGAGGTGTAAAAATGAAGTTGCGGACGTTTATATCCATAGCACTTTTCTCGACTCTGATTCTGACCTTGCCTTGTGAGGGGACGTTCGCCCAGGACCCGGGGTTGATGGCGAAATGGTCCTTTGAGGAAGTTGCTACGCCCACAGCGCACGACACGGCAAGCGGCCTCGACGACAAAGTTGAGGGCTTCTACAAGTATGTTGCCGGGGTATCCGGCACGGGCCTCCGATTCGACGGCTACACCACCCAAGTCATGCGCACGGCTCAGAAGGCGCCCAAGCTCGACGGTGCGTTTTCCGTAGAAGCTTGGGTAGCGCTGAACACGCTTCCTTGGAATTGGGTGCCGATCGTTGACCATGAACTCTACCACCAAGTCGGATACTCCTTCGGAATCGACGCCTTCGGCCACTTGGGTTTGCAGTTGGCGGTCAACGGTGTTTGGCAGTCCCTCATCTCAACCGCCGAGCTGCCGCTCAAGAGGTGGGCGTACGTGGCGGCTACGTTTGATCCGGCTCGCGGCCTCGCGATCTATATCGACGGAAAGGAAGTGGGAAGACTACCGATTACGGGCAACATGAGAGTGCCCGAGCATGCAGATTTGTTGATCGGCAGAGTTCGCGAGGCGGCGCTCCCATTTCCCGCGGAGGCCATTCACCCCATGTACCCGGTTTGGTACTCGCTGGACGGCATTCTGGATGAAGTCAGCATCCATTCGCGAAGCCTGAGTGCGGAAGACGTGCGGAAGAATTTTGCTGAAGTCCAAGCGCCTACAGGTGAGGTTCTTTTCTGGCCGGTACTTCCCTCCGGGCCGCCAGGGGCAGGACACTTCGGAGCGTATTACGACACGCTCAAATTCGAGGATGTTTGGGATCGGCCGAGACGAACCGGGAAGGATTCCGACGTCGTGGTGCGCTTCGACCAATCGCCCATTCGCCTGGTTTTCTGGCAGGGCACGAATTACGTCCCGGCATGGGTCACTGAGAACGGCAAGTGGTATTCAGATGAGTTCCTGGAAACCTGGGGCCCCACCTGTCCTGACGGCGAGGACTGCGAACCCATGTCGGACAAGCAGAGCGTTTACTCGCACGCCAAGATTTTGGAAAGCAGCGATGCCCGCGTGGTGGTCCACTGGCGGTACGCTCTTGCGGAAGTAGAACATCATAAGGGCGCGCACGCCGATCCCCTGACGGGCTGGTTCGATTGGGCTGACGAATATTGGACCATTTATCCCGATGGCGTGGCCGTGCGCAAACAGGTGCTCCACACAACAGATACGTCGAAAGAGTTCGAGTGGCAGGAAACGATTGTGATCAATGGATCGGGACAGAAGCCAGAAGACAATATCAACCTGGACGCCTTGACGCTGGCCAACATGAAGGGCGAATCCGTCACCTATACTTGGAAGCCCAAGCCTGCGATGAGTTTCGAGCGTCCGAACGGTCCGGAAAACGTGAACGGGCCGCCCAACGCTAACATCCAGGTGGTGAATCTTAAGTCGGTTTGGAAGCCGTTCCAGATCGTTCCGCCCTCGAGCGCGAAGTGGGACATTTATAACGGGGAGAAGACCTACTTCACATTTGAGTGCTGGAATCACTGGCCCGTGGCGCAGATCGCGTCCAGCGGACGGCCGTGCGTCGCACCGGATCGTCCTTCCCACTCTTCGCTCTCTCACATTTACTGGGACGCGTACGAAAACACGAAGGACACGATGAGCAAGCTGCTGCTCAATGGCCTGACGACGAAGCCGCCTAGTGAGTTGGTGCCTCTGGCAAAGTCGTGGCTGTCGCCTCCGCAGACCGAGGTGTCGGGCGAGGGCTTCCACAGCCAAGGATATGATCCGGCGGAGCGGGCTTTTGTTCTTGCCCGCGATGCAGATGCTAAGCTCGAGAGTTTGGACTTAACGATAAAGGCGAGCGTGGAATCGCCAGCAGTCAACCCCGCTATCATTATCAAGAATTGGGGCGATGGCGATGCCCGCATGACTCTTGATGGGAACCCGCTGGCGCCCGGGAAAGGCCTCCGCTTCGGCCATATTCAGCGGTTGGAGGGGACTGACTTGGTTGTCTGGATTCAGACCCAAGCGGTGAAGCCGCTGCGTATCAAACTGACTCCAACTGTGGTCTGGTAAATTACATTATATTTAAACAATGTTGTGCTTTTTAAGGTATTACAGGTTTGAGCGATTAGCGGTGAACCCATGCCTAGGCGACGGCGGAATCGGGCCGATTCGAGCTTCGTCTGCGCTTCCACTCATCGATGAAAACCTCAAGGTTTTGCCAAGTCCGGGGCGCATCCACAGTGATGTTATCGACGGGTGAAAGGATGAAACCCTGCGGGCCGAGAGTCTCGATGGCGTCGCCGGACTGCGGCACGAATTTCCTGTTCCTCGCCCATTTCCACCGTGACGGCTCCCGAGACCCCTCCCCACAGGGCAAGGCGCCCCGCGGTTTTTTCCCTAATCGCCGCCATGTCGGTCTTGGTGCCTTGGACCGGATCAACCCCGATGAGGACGTCAATCCCTGCTTCCATGAAATCGTCGAGAAGGGGCAGGATACCGCTCGAGCAGATGTAGCCAAACTTAGATCCGTGCTCATGCGCGAGGGCGGCGTCGCTCTTGAGGCGTGGAAGGATTACCTTCCGGTAGAACTTGGGATTCACGAAATCACAGCCTTCATACCACGCGCGATAAATGAAGAGGTCCACATCGCCTGAAAGAATCACGGCCATCCGCTTCTGGTTCCAAATGTGGATCATTTCCAGAAGCCTCTCGACAAACGCCGGCTGGTCGTGCTCAAGCAACATCAAGTTTTCGAATCCGCAGAGCCAGTCGGCCATATCCACGCCAATTCCCCAGCCGCCCGCAATGAGCACCCCTTGCTCGCGGGCAAACGCATGGGCGCGCACGCCTTCGGCCTGGAAACGTGCGATGTCATCGGATCGAGGCGGCGTCAACAGATATTGCAGAACTTCCAACTCCACTGCGTTGCCCGTGAGGAGCGGCTTGATGGCACGCGACACTTGATAATCGTCGATGAATGGGATGTGGTCGCCATGGGGCCAGTCGTCAGAGAGGCGAACGATGGTCCGGAGCTTACCGGCTGGCGTGGAGTATTCCTTATGAAGGACAGCATGCTCGCCGGCAATATCTTCCCGCTGCTCCTGCGTTGTCACCGCGGGATCAAACCGCACCGGCAAACCGCGCAGCTCGGGGTGCTCTGGACGCTCGGGGCGCGACAAGGTGGGAATAAAGAGAAACGAATCCAGCCCCATCGCTCGCTCGGCTTTGACGAGCTCGTACATGTTTTCCTGGCACCGGCGCCGAAGGGCAGTGAAGCTCATAAAACTACAAGGCACGTAATCCGGTGTCTCGAAACGCAACGCCCGTGCCAGGCGATCTCGCGACGTGAGGTCAGACATTCAGATAATCTTTCCCTCGGTTTCCCGGGTAAGGCTGTTCGTGTCGCCAGTGGCTTCTGGCTGCGGCTCTGTCGACAGGAGCGCGACGGCAATTAATGCGCAAGCAACTCCCCCAGCCTGGAGCAAAGTAATGGATTCGCGCAGAATGACGGGTGCCACTAGTACCACTACCAGTGGGTATAAAGCGGTGAGCGGGGAAATGATTGAAGCCTTGCCTCCACTCTTCATGGCTGCGAACAACGCCCAAGCCCCCAGCGCGTTTAGAATCCCGCTCAGCAGCGCCCAGGTCAGGTTCCACCCGTTGTAATGCAGTACGGCTTTCCCAGGGTAGAACAGTGGCTCGAGCAAGAGGAACCCGACCACCAGCCAAATCAAGGATGATTCAGCCGAGATGTAATTCGTCGAGAGCTTCTGGAGCAGCCCAACGATTCCCCAGGAAACCAGCGTGACGACCGCAAACCAAAACCACGGAGCGACATGCAACACGTGAAAGACCCCTTAGAGGGAGAAGAGCACAATAGCGACTCCCGCGAAAAGGAGCCCGAGCGCTTGGGTGGCCGACAGCCGTTCGCGGAGAATCAGCACTGCGAGCACCACCGTAATCGTTGGATAGAGCGACGTCGCGACCGTGATGAGGGCGGTGTTGCCGTTGGTGTGATAAGCGGCAAAAAGCGTTAGGCCGCCGATGCCGGAAAGGATACCGTTCAGCACGGCGAAGGAAATGCCTTTTTTGCTCTTTTCCAGTTTGAAGCGGCGCGCCATCAGCAGGGCAATCCCGACGGGCACCGCGCCCACCGTGAAGAGAAACTGCATGGTTTCCGGAGGAATTTCCCGGGAACCGAGTTTCGAGAGAAGCGCCCATCCTCCCCAGCAAAGTACGCACAGGATCGAATACCAAAACCAACGCGCCTTCAGAGCATCACTTAAAGCCATTCAGCCTACTCCTACAATACGTGTTTGACTTCGGCGACACCGTGCTCTTCGGGCGTGATAGTGATGTTGCGGAACGCCACCCGCCCCTGCTCGCTACCCTGAAGGTAGATCGGCCCGGGCAACCCTTCGTGGCTGTCAAGAGCTCCTCCCGTGATTCCCGGAATCTCCTTGTGGTCGATCACGGTCTGGCCGTCCTCCACAACGGTAACGATTCTTCCTACGAGGGTGATATCAAACGTACGCCATTCTCCCGGCTTGCGCGGCAGCTCTGGCGTGGGGTCCAGGAATCCGTACACCCCGCCTGTGTGGTGACTCGGCGGCTCCTGGATGGAGTCGGTCTCTATTTGCACCTCATCGCGGCCCCGGAGATACACGCCACTATTGGATTGGGGCCCGCAATTGAACTCGAGATGCAATTTGAAATCCTCGAATTTGGCAGTAGTGATGATTTCGGAGCCGTGCCCGTGGTTTACCAATTCGCCGTTTTCCACCTTCCAATTGCTCGCGTGGCTTGGATCACTAAACCTCCAACCGGTGAAGTCCTTGCCATTGAACAAGGTGATAGGCTTGCCCCACACCGGCGTGCCAGTTCGCTTCATGCTGGGAGCTCGCTTGCCAATCCACGGCCACGACGTTCCGCTGGTGCCGGTTGCGGTGCCCGTAAGCTGGCCACCCACGAGCTTCCCCTTAAAGGTTGTGTCTTCACCAAAACCTTCTTCGCCCTTCGGCGATACGAATTCGATTTCACCGTCTTTCACTTGGGCGGTTGCCAGCGGCGTGGCATGATCAGAGGTCCCGACCATAACGATTTTGGCTTGGCCTTGAGCTTCAGAAACGTCGATCCACGACGGCAATTCTCGCGTTGGTGTTTTGATGGTGATATCCCACCGGCCCAGGAATGGCTTGATGGGGGTCTGCGCGCTGAGGATAGAGGTTGGAACTAAAGCGATCAGTAGAACAAGTATCAAGGCACATCTTCTCAGCAACGCATTGTCAATCCGGCTGTGAAGCTCTGGGCTGCACATAGTACGATCCATAATTTCCTCCGCCATATCAAAATCTAAGATTCTTCATTGATACCTGCATAGCCAAGCTTGAGCGGCGCCGGCAAGTCCCGTGTCGCCTCCAAGTGACGCGAGAGTAATCTGGGTTTTCGCGTCAGGCACCTGTGTACAAACCTCCCGGATCACGTCCCTTGCCCGATCGAGAAACAGGTGGCTGCTCTTCATCACGCCCCCACCCAAGGCAATGGTGTCAGGGGCGAACAGCGTGATGAGGTTCGCCAGGCCCAGCCCGAGGTAGTATCCCTCTCTCTCCACGGAGCGCACCGCCAAGGGGTCGCCCTGCCCGGCAAGCGTACAGATTTGCGCTGCCGTGAGTTCCGGGGCGGAAGGCTGCTGTTCGCGCATCCAGGAAGCCATTGCCGGGCCGCTCGCCAGGCTTTCCCAACATCCGTGAGCCCGGCAGTAACAGAGAGGTCCGGACGCGTCGATCACTTGATGGCCGAATTCCGGGTGCGTGTTGTGTGCCCCACGGTATAGTTCGCCGGAAAGAATAATCCCTCCGCCGATACCGGTGCTCACTGTGATGTAGATGAAGTGCGCGTTACCCTTCGCCGCGCCCCAATGCGCCTCTGCCAGGACAGCGGCGTCCGCATCGTTTTCGGCGGCCACCTGCACATTGAACTCGGGCCCGAGCTCCGCGACTAGGTTGCACCCTTGCCAGCCCGGCAGCGTCCCCACATCACCAATAATCCCGGTAAAGGGATCGAGGGGGCCGGGGCAGGCAACTCCGATGCCTTGAAACTCCGCGCCTGCACGGGCAGCAGCCTCGCGAAGCATGCTTTTGGTTCGCTGCATCGCTAGGCCAAATCCCTCCTCCGGCGCGGTGGCACATTCGCTGCGAGTGATGATCTTGCCTTCTCGAGTGACGGCGCCAACGGCAATCTTCGTGCCGCCGATGTCCACCGCCCCGATGATCTTTGCGATTCCCAATATTTCTCCCCGAGAGTTCAACGGATTCCCGACGGCAAGGAAGAGCCCCGGACCTACAAAACAGGTCCGCGCTACACTGGCTTCCAGGTTCCGAGGACCTACAGACTATGCCTTTTCCACCACCTGCTCGCGTTCCGCATCGAAGTAATATACCTTGCCGTTCCGGTATGACCGCACGGAAAGATCCGTTGCAATCGAGACCTTATACCCGATGTCCACGTGGCAGTTCGGCTGCTGCCGGGACCGCACGCAGTCGAGGAAGTTATCGACGTGTTTGAGGTCTCCTTCATTCCCCACTCCATCGATGCGGACCTGGTCGTTGCCGTTCTTCTTGATGAATTCATCCAGGAACGTTGATTCGGGGAAAATATCCGCGTAATCGTACTGCCGCGAGGGCGGGCCTTCCCATTCATCGCTCAAATGAATTGTGGCTTTTGTTCCTCGGATCATCATCGTCGGCCCATTCTCATTGACCTGTGAGGACTGCACGGTCATCGAGTATTTGCTGGGGTAATCAGCGGCGGTCAGGAACGTGTCGGGGACCTGGCGGCCATCGTTGTAAATCCAGAGTCCGCCCATACCTGCTACGCGCAGCGGGAAATCGTTGGCCACGGCAACGTGGAATGGCGCCACGATATGGTAATGCAGGTCTGTGGCGATGCCGCCCGAGTAGTCCCAATATTTGCGGAAGCGGAAGAAGCGGTCCGCGATTGAAGGGCATTTGCGGGGCCGGGCCGAGCCATTGTTTCCAATCGATGTGGTTGTCTCCAGTCGCGTCCGGGCTCGCCGCGGGATCAATCGACCACCACTCGCCGGTGTTCCAGTCTCCGTCGGGAGCATTGCGGCTGTAAGTGCCCTGCACGGCCACCACCTGGCCGATCATCCCCGATTGAATAATGTCGTGAATCTTGTGCCAGCGAGTCCATGATGTTCCCTGCACGCCCACCTGCACGACGCGTTTCAGCTCTTTCGCCCGGTGGGCTACCACCTTGCTTTCCTCCACCGTGTGGGTCATGGGCTTTTCTACATATACATCCTTACCGCTTTCCATTGCCGCAAGCGTGATGGGCGCGTGCCAATGGTCCGGCGTGGCAATGAAGACAGCGTCAATATCCGTGCGCTGCAAAACTTCCTGGTGGTGAGCATAAGTTTTGGCGCCAGGGGCCTTGCGCAGAGCCATGCTCAGACGTTTTTGGTAAGTATCACAAATGGCCACGATTTCGATGTCCGGTTTGTTTTTGCGGTGTTGGAGCAGCAGTTCGAGATGGTCATTGCCGCGGCAGCCGACGCCAATCAGGGCAACGTTGATGCGGTCGTTCGCTCCCAGGATGCGACCCCAAGCCGGCGCAGCCGCGAGGGTAGCGCCGCCTAAACCGGCCGCCTTGATGAAACCCCGGCGTGAAACTTGACTCGATGAGTCCATGGATAAAGCCTCCTTTAACTCTTCCTGAAACACCTGGGCGCCCCAATATGCCTGCGCCTTACTCTCCAATGAATACGGGCTTGATGTGGCGTGCGAAAAGGTTTTCGGTCACGTTCCTCGCAATCGTGGTTTCCATAGCGGTCAAGAGATCAAGGTAACGGGTTCCCATTTTTGCCGCCACCTTGAAGCCCACGTGCAGGAGCTGCCGGAAGCTCCGGTTGTATGCTGCGCACTTCCGATCGTGGCGCAGCGCGGACACAAACTGTTCCGATGACCACTGCGCGACGGAGGCTGGGGCAGGCAGCTTCGCGGGATCGATATCGATCACCGTGGCGTAGGGCCCGCACAACTCCTCTCGGTGAGAGTAAGCTTCGGCATAAATTTCCTTGGCCAAGCGAAGGCCCTCCCCTCCGGCCTCGGCCAAGCCGATCAACTCTTCCAGCCACGTGGTTCCCGCGGTTTTTAAATGTACTCCCGCATCGAACTTCTTGAGCGTTTGACGAATGGGAGCATAGATCGAGAACTTGTCGC
Source organism: uncultured Acidobacteriota bacterium (assembly GCA_963808085.1). Taxonomy (GTDB): domain Bacteria; phylum Acidobacteriota; class Terriglobia; order UBA7540; family UBA7540; genus Bog-366. The sequence goes on along the minus strand of CAWEFC010000033.1, from coordinate 129,030 downwards.
TGCCGGAATGTACGCTGAGTTTCAGGTTTCTGTGCATCCCGTACTCGCGGATGGCAAATGCAATCGCGGCGACGTCACTGGAAAACTCTTCGCTGAATTTTTCCAGGTCGCCAACATAATCCACTCCTTTATTGAAGCGGCCGGTGAATTTGGGCGCGAGGGTCTGAATCGGAATCCCTTCATCCGCTATGGCAGCAAGGATAATGAGCAATTCAACGGGCGTCTGAGGCGAGTCGGTCTCATCCATCGACACTTCCGTGATGAATCGCCCCTTACTTTTCTTTTCCTCGATGTGGCGATAAATCCGGCCCGCCTCGTGAACAGCAGCAAGATACTTGCCGGCGGCGTGGACGACAAAATCAGGGTCGATTTGAAACGGATGATCGACGCCAGGAATGCGAAGGTCTCCGACCAGTTCCGGATGACGGGTTACGAAGGCCTGCACAGTGGCCGCTTCGGAAGGCTGACCAATCGAGTCCGCGACGTCGATGGTATAGAAGTCGCAAGCATCAATGAACTTGTCCACGGTGCTGAGGTTGATGTGGTCGGCGTCCACGAAGTAAGGCTTGCTCCAAGCTAGTGCCTCTACAGCTTGGTCGGCCGCCACGCGCGCGCTTGCCGGAATTGAACCGATGATGTTGTGTTCCCGGTTCGACTTATTCCAGACCGGGATGATATCAACGCTATTCTCCGCGGCCTCGATGCACGCTTGCAGTTGGGCCTTCGCTTGGTGAGCAAATCTGTCGCCCACACCGATCGAGTATTTCGAAAGTAAAAGTGCACTGTTCATGGAAGTAGTCCTGAGGAAACGAACAAACGACGCTGCCTCGCCAGCAATCTGCGACGGTCCTCTCGCGCGTGCGCCCAGCAGCCTTTCGCGGTAATACGGCTCCGCCCAAAGCGTTCCATATTACCTCTTTGACTCGAAGAAAGCGCCACATTTCACGTCCCTCGTGCGGAGACCTAGCGATTTGATTGCCAACCTGTTTGGGCAAGGTTCATTTTTTGTCAACCATTTGACGCACCTTCGCCGCGCCGGCTAAATCACCGGCAGCTTCCAAAGCTTGGGCCTCCGCCTGGTAGGATTGAACGTAGTCGGGATCCGCTTCGCGCGCTGCGTGGAATTGTTCCGCTGCTTGCGCCGGCTTACCGAGCTTCATCCAACAAGTGCCGAGGAAGAACCGCCCCTCAACATCTTGGGGATCGATCTGGACGTCGCGGATGAAGTATTGCGATGCCTTTGCATACTGGCCCTGGGGGAAATAAAGCGCGCCGAGCGCACGATAAGCCGGACTTAGAGAAGGGGCCACGTGGACGGCCTTTTCGAAGTAAACTACAGCGTTTTCGGTGTGCCCCTTCATCAGGGCGATGCGGCCTAAACCGAGGTCGCACTCGTAAATCATCCCGGCAGTAGGTTGGTAGCTTGCTTCATTCAGCCGCATAGCGGTCTCGTATTGCCGGGCAGCGCCGTCGAGGTCACCCTTTTGATGCTCCAAGATTATCCCCAGAAACATGTGCGCTAGGGCTGAGTCAGGAGCCGCATTTGCGGTGTGGTTCCAAAGCGCTGCGTCGTCATGCCAGTTTGGGATCGTACGAATGTCCTGGACAGTCCACAGCCCAAGCAGAATAAGCAAAGCTGGCGCCAGCACGCGGTTGGGTTCAAGGCCTGCCAAACGCTGTCGCGCCAGCACCATGGCACCGAGGGCGATGGCCAGGCACGGTCCGACGGAAGGAAGATAAGAAAAACGGTCGGCCATCGGAAGGCCGACAACCTGCCGAACGTCCAGGCAAGGCAAAAGCGCTATAGCCCACCAGGCTATTAGAAACCCCATCACTGGTTGCTGCTTTCGCAGGACAAAGACAGCGAGAATCGCGAGCAACGTCAGCCAAGGCCATGGTGAATGCAGGGTAGCTGATAAATCAAAAGTGCGGGCCAAGTTCGGATTGACGGGCCAAAAAAAGAATTTAGCTTGCTGACCAAGGACCCCGATGGCTACAGCAATTATGCGGAGCGAGATTCTCCCGGGCTGAGGGGCTGCAGAAAAGCGGCCCAGTGCCGCGATGCGCGCCGCCACATATCCCGTCACTGCGAGCGCATAAGGCAGCCCACACACCGCACGAAGGGACCACGACTTCTTCCCGCCGAGGAAGAACCAGTATGCGATGATTAGGAGTGGAAAACTAAGGGCCACCTCTTTGAAGAAAAGGGCTGGGATATAAACCAACGCTGCCAGAGCGTGCCTCGCCAGCGGATGGGTGGCCTCGTTCTCTGCGCGCATGAAGAGTCCAAAGCCCCCGACCATGAAGAAAGTCGCACCCGCGTCGGGAAGAGCGGCAATCCAGGCAACGACTTCCACGTGCAAAGGATGCACTGCCCAAAGCAACGCGCCCGCGAGGGCTGCCAAATCATGGCCCAACAACTCCCTCCCCATAAGAAAGACCAGCCACACCGTACCAGCGCAAAGGAAGATTTGAAACAAGTGGAAGACATGCGGGTTCAGCCCTGCGCACCTTTCCAGCGCCCAGTAGCACAGGAATTGAAGTGGGCGGTAATAATTGGCGTGCGCCATCGGGCCGCGAAAAGGGTCAATGGCCCCCAGGAATACCTGTCGCCAGTAATTCGGGCTTGCTAGGTAGGGGTTGCGCAGGATTTGCGGAATATCGTCAAAGACAAACGCTCCGGTTAGGGAACTCTGGAATACCACGAAGGTGGTGAGGAACAGCAATCCCCCCGCAAGGCGCGAGTGCCTCCCGATTTCTTCATTGCAACGCTTTAGCAAGGCTCCCAATTCGGCCTATTCTCCCCTTGCGATTGCCTTCCCTAGTGCGAGGCAATCAGGCGTCGAACTTTAGCCGCGCCGGCCAAATCACCCGCAGCTTCCAGCGCTTGAGCTTCTGCCTGATAGGCCTGGACAAAGTCAGGGTCCGCTTCCTGTGCCGCGCGGAACTGTTCCGCGGCCTGCGCCGGCTTGCCCAATTTCACTAAGCATGTTCCCAGGTGGAATCGAGCCCCTATGTCCAGCGGGTTCACGCGGACCACTTGCTGATAGTATTCCGCTGCACGCGCGTAATCACCGCGTGGGAAGTAGACCGCGCCCAGCACATTGTACGCGAATGAAGAATTTGGCATCAGGTGAACCGCCTTATCAAGGTAGTCGAGTGCCTCCGGCTCGCGACCCCGAAGAAGGGCCACCTGGGCCAGTCCGACATAAGCGTCGTAAATCACCGCGGGAGCCGGCCGGATGCTTCGTGCATTCAGCCGCAGGGCGGTTTGGAATTCCTGGGCCGCGCCTTCCAAATCTCCTTTCTGGAGTTGCAAGTTTACGCCGTGGGAGATGTGCATCTCGGCGGCATTGGGTGATTCAGCCAGCGAGTAGTCTGACAGCGCGTCGTTGTCATGCCAGTGAGGGATGGTCCGCAAGGTTTGCGTCCCCCACAGAGCCGCCAGCAACACCAAAGCGGGGATGGCCAGCCGGGCAGGATGCGCCTTGGGAAGATGCAGCGGCAACCAATCGCAAGCCAAGTATCCCAATGCTAAGCAAAAGCCCACGGATGGCAAATAGGAAAATCGATCGGCAACTAGCGGGATACTCAAGTAGCGATAGTTGAGACAGGGAAGGAGCGTGACGAACCACCAGAGCACCAGGAAGCTCAACCGGGGTTCGCGATGGCGCCACACGCACGCGGCAACGATAACCAACAGCGCGGCCCAGGGCCAGGGCGAACGCAGGCTGGCGCCAAGATCGAAAGTGCGGAATAAATTGAGATGAACAGGCCAGAAAAAGAGGCGAGCATGTTGGCCGAGCAATCCCGTCGCTGCCCAGCCAACCCGCGAATTGAAATCGCGTATAAGGGAAGCTTCCGAAACGCTGCCCATTACGCAGACGCGGATCGCCACGCAGACCGTGACGGCCGTCGCGTAGGGAAGCAAGCTTACTGCTCGGCGGGACCATTCCTGAGCGGATGAATGGCAGAACCAGTAAGCCAGCAGAAGAAGCGGAAAACTGAACGCCACCTCCTTAAAGAAGAGCGCAGGGAGATAGACTCCCGCAGCCGCCACATGCCACCAAGAGTTTGTCGGTGAGTGGTCCTCAGCCCTCAGAAACATCCAGAACCCCAGCAAAGAGAAGAGCGCGCACCCGATTTCAGGAATCGAGGCTGCCCAAGCCACCGCCTCAACATGCAAGGGGTGCAACGTCCAGAGGAGGGCGCCCGTAAACGCTGCCAACTCGTTCTGGAGGAGCTTACGGGCGAACCGATACACAACCCAAATGGTAATTGCGTAAAGGACAAGCTGGACCAAATGAAACACGAAGGGATTTGAACCGGCTGCCCGCCAGACGAGCCAATAAGTGAAAATGTGAAGAGGCCTGTAAAACTTCGCCTGCACAACGGTCCCGGCGAACGACCATACCCGCCCCAGAAAAATTCGCCTCCACATCTGCGGATTTTTAACAAACGGGTTATTAAGAATCTGTTCAAAATCGTCAGAGACAAATCCGCAGGACAGCACTCCGTGGTAGAACACCATCGCCACCAGAATCAGCAACCAACTGCTCAGTGCATCGTGCTTTTTTAGCAGATCATTCAAGCGGACCAGCAATGTTCAACTCCCCTGCCAACTCTGAAGACCCACAAACCACTTATGTAAACGGTATAACGTTCAATGTTTCGGGGCCAGAGCCCGGACACGCGCCGCCTCCGCCTTGTCGCCCGCCGCTTCCAGCGCCCCCGCCTCCGCGCCGAAGGCCTGGAGATAGTCGGGATCCACTTCGCGCGCCGCGTGGAATTGTTGCGCCGCTTGCGTCGGCTTGCCCATTTTCATCCAACAGGTACCCAGATAGAATCGCGCTTCCACGTCCTGCGGGTCCACGCGAACAGCTCTTTGGAAGTACCACGCCGCGCGGGTATAGTCGCCGCGCGGGAAGTAAACCGAGCCCAGCACATCGTAGGCAAAGCGGGAACCCGGTGACAGGATAAGCGCCTTGTCAAAGTATTCGAGCGCTTCCTGTTCGCGGCCCTGGACCAGGGTGATCTGTCCCAGCCCGATGTATGAATTGTACGTCACCCCCGGAGCAGGGTGCAGACTTTGCGCATCCAGGCGGAGGGCGGTGCGGAATTCACGGGCGGCGCCATCAAGGTCATAACGAAATTGCAAGACCACTCCGTGGACGGCATGTGCCTCGGCGGCATTGGGGGAGACGCGGAGTGAGTAGTCAAATAGCGCATCATTGTTGCGCCAATGGGGAATGGCCCGCATGGTTTGGACCGTCCATAGCGTCGCCACCACGCCCAGAGTTCCGACGACGACCCAGGCCTGCCCGACCTTCGGAAAGTGCCGGGGCAGCCAGCCGACGGCCAGGTATGCAATTGCTAGGCAAAGACCCACCGTGGCCGTGTAAGAGAATCGATCCGCAACGACCGGGATGGTGAGTTGGCGATAGTTCAGACAGGGCAAAAGCGTAACAACCCACCAGAGCACCAGGAAACTCAATCGGGGACTGCGCTGGCGCCGCAGGCACGCGAAGAGGATAACCAACAGCGCTACCCAGGGCCAGACCGAACGCAGGCTGGCCGAGAGATTGAAATCGCGGAATTCGCTGAGTTTAGCCGGCCAGAAAAAGAGTTTGGCATGCTGGCCCAGCATTCCAATAGCCGCCCAGGCTACCGATGACTCGAATTCCCGGGAAGGGGAGGCCTGAGAAAAGTGACCCATCACCGCCACGCGGGTGACCCCGCAAACCGCGACGGCCACCGCATAGGGAAGCCAGTGGATCCCGCGCCGGAACCAGGACTCCGCAGAGGGAAGGCAGAACCAGTAAGCTAGCAGGAGAAGAGGAAAACTTAACGCCATCTCCTTAAAGAACAGCGCGGGAAAATATACTGCCGCGGCCGCAACGTGCCATCGGAGGTTCGCCGGTGCGTGGTCCTCTGCCCGCAGAAACATCCAAAATCCGAGCAAGTAGAAAAGCGTACATCCAATGTCAGAAATCGAGGAGACCCATGCAACCACTTCAACATGCAAAGGGTGCAGCGCCCAAAGAATAGCGCCGGCAAATGCCGCCAAATCGCTCTGGAGGATCTTACGGCCGAGCCGGTACACGATCAAAACACTGAGTGCGTAGAGAGCGAGGAGAAACAAGTGGTAAGCGGCCGGATCAAAGCCGGCAACCCGGCAGACGAGCCAGTAAGAGAATATCGTCAGCGGCCGGTAAAAACCGCCCTGTGAACTGGTTCCTTCGAACGAAAACAACGACCCCCAAAAAATCCGTCTCCACAAGTGCGGATTCTTGACGAAGGGATTCTGGAGGATCAGTTGAACGTCGTCATATACAAATCCGCAAGCCAGGACTCCCTGGTAAACAACCACAGCCCCTAGAATCAATAGGCAACTGGCCACGGCACGATACTTCTTTAGAAGACAATCCAGATGGGACAACAATGTTCAACTCCCCCATTAACTCTGAGGACCTACAAAACACTTATCTAAACAGTATTGCGGCTAGTGTTTCGGGGCCATCGCGCGGACCCGCGCCGCCCCCACCTTGTCGCCGGCCGCATCGAGCGCGCGCGCCTCGGCCTGGTAGGCTTCAAGATAAGTCGAGTCGACCTGTCGGGCGGCATGAAACTCTGCGGCAGCCTCGCGGGGCTCACCAAGCTTCATATCACAAGTCCCCAGATAAAAGCGCGATTCTACTTCTTGCGGGTCTAGTTCCACCGCCCTCTGGAAGTACCGCTTGGCCTCGGCATAGTCGCCGCGCGGAAAATAGACGATGCCAAGAGCTTTGTATGCGAGGCTGTATCCCGGAACTGCTCGAAGCGCTTGATCGTAATCGTCGACCGCCTCTTGCATGCGGCCCTGCATGTTGGCGACCTCGCCGAGCAACACACTGCATTCGGCGGTAACCCCGGGCAGGGGCCGTTCGCTCGCCTGATTGAGCTTGAGGGCGATGCGATACTCCTGGGCTGCCGCATCCAGCTTTCCATCCCGCTGCTGGAGCAGGGCGCCTCGCAACATGTGGGCCACTGGTGACTCGGGTGACGCGGCGTAGGCCTGGTCCCACAAGGTGACATTGTCGTGCCAGTGGCGGACCGTCCGCACGTCCTGGACAATCCATAGGGCCATTAGGACCACGATTGCCAGGAGTAGAGCTGAGGTGGCTTGAGTGCGCGCCCAGTGGCGGGGTAACCAACTCAGGGCGAAGTAGGATAGAACGAGGCAAGGGCCCACGCTGGGTAGTAGAGAGAAGCGGTCTGACACCGCCGCGTTCACTTGGCGAATATCCAGGCACGGCAGCAGAGTTACTCCCCACCAGATAATCAGGAACCCCGCCATGGGCTCCCGCTTGCGAAGGAAAAGCGCGGCCGCGAGAATTAGGATGGAAATTTCCGGCCATGGCGAATGCAAACTTGTGACCAGGTTAAACGAACGGAATATCGATAGGTGAGCGGGCCAGAAAAATAGTTTGGCGTTCTCGCCCAACAAAGCCGCGGCGCCAGCCCCCAGTCGCCATGATGCCTGAAACAAATGCGGCGCTTCCGAGAATCTCCCCAACACCGCGATACGAATGGCTGAGTAAACCGTTACGGGGACAAGGTATATCAACCCGTGAAAAACCCTGTTGCTCCAGGAGTGCTTTCCGGGAAGGAAAAACCAGTAGACCAGAATGAGGAGCGGAAAACTGAGCGCCATTTCTTTGAAGAACAGAGCGGGGAAAAAGGCAGCGGCGGCGAAAATGTGGCGGACGACGGGCCGGTCCGCCGATCGGTCCGCGCGGACAAAGAGCAGAAAGCCGAGTAGATAGAAGAACGCCGCGCCAACATCGGGAAGCGCCGAAATCCAAGCTGCTGTCTCCACGTGTAAGGGATGCAGTCCCCAAAGCAGAGCCCCGACAAAAGCTACCAATGAGTTCGCTAACAAGGTGTGTGCGAGACGGAAAACCAACCAAACCGAGGCGGCATAGAACATTAAAAGGAAAAAGTGAAAGATAACCGGATCAGGTCCCCTCAACCGGTACAAAGCCCAATAGATGATGAACTGGAGGGGCCGATACATGTTGTCGTGTTGTGCCGGGCCGCGGAACGACCATACGGATCCGGTAAATATCCGTGTCCACATGCCGAGGTTCCGGAGGAAGGGATTTTCGAGCACCTGTGGAATATCGTCGTGAACAAAAAGGTTGGAAAGTGTGCCGGAAAAGACTACATAGGTCGAAAGAAATAGCAGGCCCCCGGCCAGACGGGGTTGATCTTCAAGCCACCGGTTCCACTGTTCAAGCAAAAGCGTGCCTCTCTTCGAACCATACTGCTGTCGCATCACGCCGGGTTGAACCACTTGTCTAGCCCGCGAGATGTTTGAAAATCCCGGCTGATTATAACTTTAAAGGGTTGGGAGACAAAGGCACTAAAGTCCCGGGTAGTGAATCAATTCAGTTCATCATCCAGAGAGCGCCTGAAGACGTCACCAAAACAGGAATTTCTCTTCCCTCGGCGGTCTCAGGACAAAGGGAGACCGCGCGGGGCGCGGTGATCGGGCCAAATACCGAGGGCAGGGACAAGTTCCTTTCACCTTGATCCGGACGCTGCGCCTCGAGTCAGGGCATCCAACTGCTGTCGCGCCACAATGCTGTCGGGATGATACTGGAGTTCCAGGTTAAGTTCGGATTCTGCGGCGGGAATGTCCATCTGCTCCCGACGAATCATGGCCAGAGCAAAATGGTAACCGGGTGCTGCGGGACGAATTTGAATCGCCTGCTGTATGTACGGCACCGCTTCATCCACCCGTCCTTCGCGCCAGATACTGAGTCCAAGGTAGATGTACTCGTCGGAATCCGCCGCGTTGATGCTAATGGCCCGGCGAAGGCAGCGCTCAGAATCCTGGAACTTCCCCATCCTGTAATAGGTGTAACCGAGGTTGTAATTGGAGAGCCAGAATCCGGGCTCGCGCGCCAACACTTGCGAATAAAGAGCGATGGCGTCGCCGGATTTCCCCACATCTGTCAGCGCTGTTCCAAGATTGTTGCAGATCAGATTGTCGCGGGGAGCAATCGTGTAAGCTCTTTCGTAGAGAAGCAGGTCGCTGGCCCAATGCATTTGCTGGGTCACGGTTCCCAAGGCGTATGTCGCGGCGAGGACTGCGAGTGCGGCGGACTGCACCGTCTTCGCGCTCCCGTGCCAGTGCTTGGCGATCTCAGCTAGGAACAGCGAAAGCAGCAGAACAAAACCGATGGAAGGGATATACAAGTACCTGTCGTGAGCAATATCGCCCTCGGCGTAAGCGCGCAGCCAAAGAACGGGGATGATCGGCAAGACAATCCAACAGCAAGCGAACAGAGCCAGGCGGGTGTCTTCGAGCCGACTGATTCCCCATGCCACCAGCAGGATCGTTGCCAGCACCAGCACGGTCGGAACGAGGAACGTTGCGGATGCCGGACTTTCAACATACGGCAAGCCGTAAAGTCCGCTAAGGCCTGTGGGAAACAGCAGGTGGCGAACATACAGCCAGAGAACACTCGGCTCCGTCAGCGCCATGGTACTCCATTTCAAGGGAGTCACCGAGTGCGACAAGCCCCGCAAGACATGGGCGCGCAAGGGAAGATAAAGGATTGTCACAGCGAGAAACCCTACGCAGTGCTTCAGCGCGATCACCAATCGCGAAAGCCAAGCTCGCTGTTCCGCGTAAAGCCACGCGTACACAAACACCAGCGGCCCCAGAATGACGGCTGTCTCTTTTTCAAGCAGTCCCAGGGCGAATAGCAGCAGCGCCCATGCCATCCACTCCCAGCGCCTTCCTTCGCGGAATCGCAGGTAGGCCAAAAAGCTCCCAATCAGGAAGATTGCCATCAGCGGATCGGTAACGCCTGATACCCAGGCGACACTTTCGATGTGAACCGGGTGAAGGGCAAAGAGGATCGCGGCGCTGAAAGCGATCCATGAATTGGCGGCCAGGCGGCGAACCAATCCAAACACCAAATAGGTAGCTGCGACATGGCAAAGGATCGTTGTGAGGTGCCACCCTTTGGGGTCAAGCCCAAACATCGCGTGGTTCAGACGAAACCAAAGCAGAAACAGCGGGCGGTAATAGTTTCCGCTCACATGCGGATACAGTTCCGCCCAAGCATGAGAAGTGAAGTAGTTTGGCAGATACCGCCATGAGTGGATGGCAGGATTCTCGATGATTTGCGGCTTGTCGTCATAGACGAACTGAAAGCCGAGGGTGGGAATGTAAGCCAGAAACGCGAGGGCGCAAGCGAGAGTCTGAGCGACGCCGCCCCGGGCGATCCACTGCTTCCAGCCCGCCTCGCCAGACAAACGACTATCCTGGGCATTCGGCGAATCCACAGAGCAAGATCCTCTCTGCCATCACGAACGAGTCTGGTCACAGACTAATCTTCTGGGGACGATACGTCTAGAGAGGTTTTGTACCCGTGACGAGCAGGGCTCCTGCCATTTTGAAACGGTGCATTTGGGCCGCGTCGCGAAACCACCGGCCGGTGTAAACCTCGGGAGTCGGCGAGAGATCAGGAATGCGGCGATCTTCAACGTCGTGGAATCGCGCAGCGCGGAAGTGGTCCTGCCATTCGGCCGCGGAAAGCAAGTGTGTAGGAATCTGGTAGTGAAGTCCCCATTGGTGACAGTCGAGGTTATCGCGGTAGTAGTTGATCAAAATCCACGCGGACCCGCCGGGCGCTAGCACGCGAAATATTTCACCCATTCCGCGCGCTGGATCGTGCCAGTAGTACGCAGATTCGACGGACAGAACCTTGGTGAATGAACCCGCTCGGCGCGGGGATTTCCTCGGCTGTCCCGACTTGGAACTGGATATCCGTGCACGCTGGTGCTCCCGGCCTGCGCCCGCCGGACCATCTCGTCCGAAACGTCAATGCCCATCACCGAGCCGTTCGGCACGCGAGCAGCGAGCCGCCGCACCAGCCACCCGCTTCCGCAACCGACGTCCAACACACGATCAGCAGGCTGCAAATTCATCAGGGCCAGCGTCGGCTCGACGATGGGGAGGTGGCTTTCCTCCATCTCCTCGCCGCGGCCCGCTTCCGCCCAGCGGTTGAATTCCTCGCGAAGCACTTCCTTACCCGTGCGATCAGGCATGCACACTCCCCAAGCCGAGTTGCAAAAACATCTCTAGCGCCGCCAAAAGGCCAGAACAATTTTACATTTCGCCGCGTCGTTGCGCTCCGTGCAAGACCGCGAGAATCGTCAGCCGGTCGCCTTTGACAGTGTACGGAACCATATATCCTTCTCTCCAGCTTTCTGCACGCCCATGGGATGGCTGCAGATAGATACGAATTGCGCTACGCGTTGGGAGTTCTGGTCTGCTCGATATGTTCTGGCTATCTGTAAGAAATGATCACCGATTCCGGCATCGGCGGCAGCCGGAAGTGCTCGCTGCGCGTGAAGCCGGCGTTGCTGAACATACGCTCGAACTCCGCGAACGTGTAAGCGTCGCCATGCGGCGTTGAGCCCAGCATGATCATGCTGAAGGTGGCGGCATCGGGCGGAGTGACGCGGTCGTCGTTGGGCACAAATTCCAAAGTGACCGCGCGGCCCCCGGGCGCAAGGGCGGCGTGAACTTTCCGCAGGAGCCCATCATTTGTGGGAGGATCAAAATGGTGCAAGAAATTCGTCAGCAAGGCCAGATCGTAGCCCGCGCCGAATTCAACCTCAAACGCGTTGCCGGGGAGGGTGGTGTAGCGGGATTCGACTCCGGATTTCCGCGCGTTATCTTTCGCAACTTCCAGAACATTGGCCCAGTCGACCGCCACAATTTCGGCTTCCGAATTGTGGCGTGCGATGTCGATGCCGAAAAGCCCGTGGCCGGCGGCGATATCCAGCACCCGGCACTTGCCGCCCTTGTCCGCTCCCACCAGTTGGGAGATGGCTTCGGCGGGCATCTTCATCATGGGGGCTATGGAGTGGGCGAACTCCACCCAGATTGGATCCTCGGTTCCCAGTGTTCCCTGTTCGCCCATCATCGTGCCGCCCTTGCGCACGGCGGCCGTAAGGTCATCAAAGGCCTTCAACATCTCAGGCGCGTCGAGGAAGCGCGCAGCGCTGCCCATATAGGCCGGCGAGCGGCGATCGAGGAACATGGCGGCGTCGGGGGCCAGAGCATAATGAAAGTCTTTCTTCGTGAGGTAACCCATCACCGTGAGGAAATCGCAAAGGATGCGAATGCCGCGCTCGGCCGCACCCGCGCGTTGGGCGATCTGCGCAGCGGTGGTCTGCCTGTCGCCGATGGCAGTGAAAACGTCGAGCTCAAGGGCTGCTTTCATTGCGGCAGTCTGTTGATAAGCGTTAAAGGTCTGGAACAGCCGTCCGGGATTGGGCATACCGGCAGGCGCCGGAGCCGTTCCCGCAGGTGCTCCCTGGGATTTCCTTTCAACTTCGGGTGCTGTGGGCTGGCTCATTGGAATCCTCCTCTGGATCTGATAGTCGCGAATTTGCGACGGTTACCTGCCGGGCGTACTTTCTTTGCGATCTTCGGGCAAAAAAACCGCTTTGGCACAGAGGTCGCGAAGATCCTCCGCAGACTCTATGTTCAAGCATGGAGAGCACAGAACACGCTGAGAGTCTCCATTGAATAGAAACTCGGTCGCTCCAGGAGTTTTAGTTTTCTATCGAGCCCTGAACGGTGACCGCCACCGGAGCCTTGCTGCGTCCGAGAACGGTAGCGCGGACCTGTTATTTAGGTCCGCGGGTTTTCGTTGCGCCTAGAGTACGGGCCGCGGACCTAAAGAACAGGTCCGCGCTACGAGGATTTCCCTCATCCTTGCACTTTGGTCAACAACTCCACAAACTTCTGCTCGCGGTCTTTCTGGTCCATTCCCAGGTGTTTTTCCATAACCTGCGTGGTGTTCATCGAGCAGAACTTGGGGCCGCACATCGAGCAAAAGGCGGCTTCCTTGTAGTACTCGTCGTGAAGCGTTTCGTCGTGCATCGATCGCGCCGTCTCCGGATCAAGGGAAAGCTGGAATTGCTTGTTCCAATCGAAGAGGAAGCGCGCGTAGCTGAGCGCGTCGTCGCGGTCGCGGGCGCCGGGGCGGTGCCGGGCCACGTCCGCGGCATGGGCGGCAATTTTGTAAGCGATGATGCCCTGGCGAACATCGTCCTTGTTGGGCAGGCCGAGATGTTCCTTGGGAGTGACGTAGCAGAGCATGGCTGCGCCGTGCCAGCCAATCATGGCCGCGCCAATCGCCGACGTGATGTGGTCGTAGCCAGGAGCGATGTCGGTCACGAGGGGTCCCAGAGTGTAGAAAGGCGCTTCGTAACAAAGCTCCTTTTCCTTATCCACCTGAAGCTTAATTTGATCGAGAGGAATATGGCCGGGCCCCTCGATCATGACTTGCACGTCATACTCCCAGGCCTTGCGCGTGAGCTCGCCCAGGGTCTTCAATTCCGCGAATTGAGCTTCGTCGCTTGCATCGGCCAGGCAACCGGGCCGCAGGCCGTCACCGAGCGAGAACGACACGTCATATTTCTGGAAAATCCGGCAGATGTCCTCGAAGTGCGTGTAGAGAAAGTTTTCCTGGTTATTTTCCACGCTCCACTGGGCCATGATGGCGCCGCCGCGGCTGACGATGCCGGTAATGCGCTTGCGTGTCAGGGGAATGTGCGCGCGCAGCACTCCGGCGTGGATGGTCATGTAATCCACGCCTTGCGCCGCCTGCTCCTCGATGACCTCCAGCATAATCTCAGGAGTGAGGTCCCTGACGCGCGCCACCCGGGCGAGGGCCTCGTAAATCGGCACGGTGCCGATCGGCACGGGGCTGGCGCGCAGAATCGCCTCGCGAATTTCGTGAATGTCTCCGCCGGTGGAAAGATCCATCACCGTGTCCGCGCCGTAGTGTACCGACGTGTGCAGCTTTTCGAGTTCCTGGTCGATATTGGAAGCGGTGGAAGAATTCCCAATGTTGGAATTGATTTTGCACTTCGCGGCGACGCCGATCGCCATGGGCTCCAGTTCCACGTGGCGGATGTTGGCGGGAATGATCATGCGGCCGATCGCGACTTCGTCCCGGACGGTTTCCGCCGGCAGGCTTTCACGCTTGGCGATGTACTCCATCTCTTCCGTAATCATTCCCTGGCGAGCGTAGTGCATCTGCGTCACGATGGGACCGGAGCGCTTCTCGACCCACGGCGCGCGAATTGGAGACGTCATAAGACAACCTCACTCTCTACTAAATTCACCCTGAGAATTTGAGTGTACAACCACGCCGCAGCTTCCGCAAGTTGGGGCGCGCTGCGTCACGGTACGCGGTTAGCGTAGAGGCGGCTTTATGCCGCCATGGCGAGGTAAACTCGCCGCTACGTCGCTTCACGGGCGCGGCTCTAGTTTGTTTTGAACTTGCTGAGTCGCACGTTCAAGCCACAGTTATATTCCTCGCTGGGCAACCTGAGCTTTAACTCTGGAATCATGGGCGTATGATATCCCCCGTGAAGTAGCGAGGACCCGTTCTGTAGGTCCGCGGCTTTTCCTTGCCATTTGGGGACCAGCCGCGGGCCGCGTGGCGTAGCGGCTTTGCCCTGCCACTCGGGGAAAAGCCGCGGACCTACAGAACAGGTCCGCGCTACGAGGATGTGTGCTGCTCTGACAAGAGGGAGGACCTGATGCGAAAAAACACTACGGCGGCAGTTCTCGCGACGCTTTCATTCATCACCTTGGCCCATTCGCAGCAAGCGGCGGCTCCTTTGGCCTCGGCAAGCCCTTCGAGCGAAACCGCAGGCCGGTTACCCGTAAAGCGCGTGGTGCTTTACAAAAACGGTGTGGGATACTTCGAACATTCCACCCACGTGCGGGGCACGCAGGATTTGAATATCGATTTCACTTCGGCGCAGTTGAACGACGCCCTGAAGTCTCTGACCGTTGTGGACCTCGGCGACGGGCGCATTACCGGAGTGCGTTTTAATTCCGTAGCGCCGCTCTCCGAGCGTCTGAAGGGCCTTCGTCTGCCGCTGGGCGAAGACGCTTCCCGCAATGACCTGCTGGGGGCGCTCCGCGGCACGCGCGTGGAAGTCCATAGCGGCCCCTCAGGGACCACAGGCAAGGTGCTGGGATTCGAGGTGGCCAAGAAGTTCGGAGACAAACCCGAACTGACAGAAGAGGTGACGGTCTTGACGTTGGTGACCGATGCGGGTGAGGTGCGCAGCTTCGATCTGGGCCCGGGCACATCGATACGCATTGCCGACCGCGAACTTTCCGATGAGGTCAATCGTTACCTCGACCTCATCGGCTCCGCTCGGGCTGTTGACCTGCGACGCCTGACCATTTCCGCCGCGGGTTCGGGCGAGCGCGAAATCTTTGTCAGCTACATCAGCGAGGTGCCGGTGTGGAAAAGCACCTACCGCATCCTGCTCGACGCGAAGCACGGAGACAAACCCCTCGTTCAGGGTTGGGCCGTGGTGGATAACACCATCGGCGAGGATTGGAAGGATGTGCAACTCTCGCTCGTCGCAGGGGCGCCGCAATCGTTTGTGCAGAATATCTCGCAACCCATGTACGTCCGGCGGCCGGAAGTGCCGCTGCCGGCCTCAGCCATGCTCACTCCCCAGACGCACGAGAGCGCGATGAATGCGCCTGCGCCGCCTCCTCCGCCACCCGCAGCCGCGAGCCCGGGTTATGGCGCCGGGGTGGGAGGCGGTATTGGGGCAGGCATGGGCAGCGGGATTGGCGGGGGAAGGTACGTCATGGGCGGCGGAGGAACCGCGACCCTGACAGGAACCGTGAACGATCCTGCAGGCGCGGTTATCCCTGGCGCTCAGGTGAGCGTGCGCAGCACTCGAACCGGGGCCATGCAATCGACCACCACGGATTCCAATGGGAATTACCGGCTCAATAACCTACAAGCCGGCGATTCCACCCTGGTGATCGCCATGCCCGGATTCCAGAGTAAAACCATCAACAACCTGCGTCTTTACAGCGGCCGCGAACGGGAGATGAATTCCAGCCTCTCGGTCGGTAGCGTCACCGAGGGAGTGACGGTCACGGCTGATGCCTTATCGACCATCTCCGAACGCGAATTGCCGCAAGCTGAAGCCAAAGGCGTGGGGGATTTTTTCGAGTACGACCTCAAGGGAAAGGTCACGATTGGCAAAAACCAGTCGGCGCTGGTGCCGATCCTGCAAGCTCGCATCGACACCGAAAAAGTCACGCTCTGGAACGAAGACAGCAACGAACCCCTGCGGGCGTTGTGGCTAAACAACACGAGTGGCGTGGAGCTAGACTCGGGAAGCTTTAACATCCTCGAAGACGGAACTTTTGCGGGCGAAGGCATGCTCGACGTGCTACGGCCCGGCGAAAAGCGTTTGATTTCTTACGCCGCCGATCCGGCGGTCCGAATCCGAGTGCGCGAAACTCCGACGGAAAAGCCCTTTAACCGGATTCAAATCATCAAAGGCACGATGATCATGACCCAGGAGGAGCGGGTGACCAAAACTTACACCATCAGTAACTCCGATGCGGCCGCGCGTGACGTCATCATCGAACATCCGGCCCGTCCGGAATGGAAGCTGGCGGATGGCATCAAGCCGGAAGAGACGACCGGTTCGCTCTATCGCTTCCGCGTCAAGGTGGAGGCGAAGCGGGGTGGGCAACTGGCGGTGGAAGAGTATCGCCCAATCGCAACTCGGGTGGAGCTATCTGACGTCTCGGACGACCAAATCCATCTGTTGACCGAACAGAAGAGAATGACTCCGGCGCTGCAGCAGGCCATCAAGCGCGTCCTCGACCAGAAGGGGGTGATCGACGGACTGGATGCGCAGATCAGATCGCGCCAGCAGGAGGATAAGTCCATTGCCACCGACCAGGGCCGGATTCGCGAAAATATGAAGGCGCTGAAGGGGACCCCAGAGGAAAAGGCATTGCTGCAACGCTACACGGGCCAACTGAACGAGCAGGAAGACCGGCTGGCGGTGTTGCGCAGCCAGGCGTCCGACCTGACGTTGAAGCGCCAACAAGCCGCCGACCAACTCGACAAGATCCTCGCCGAGATTAGTTTGGACGAGACCTTTTAGCGGGTTTTACGCAATTGAGTGACGAACTGTTTTCGTAGCGCGGGCATCTTGCCCGCTGGGGCGTGGGCATCCTGTCCGCGCATGCTTGGCGGGAGCAGCAATCCTACGGGTAGGAAATTCAGGCGCCAAAATTCAAATATTCTGCGTGCTTTCGGGCATCTGGTCCACGTCAGGCCTTGTTGTGGATGGAGTATTGCTTGTGTAGTACTTGGACGACCCTTTCTGGGCGAAAAGGCGCACATCGATGGCCTACTGCAAACAGCGCAATTCGACCTCGATTTCTCGCCAGAAAGGAGCAGCGAAACGTCCGGGTGACAGGTGCCCGGAACACTGGCTCCGACGCTCGCGAACGTGGGTGCCCATCGCCTGCCCAGCTTGGAGCGATGACTGGCAAACTGCCCGAAAAATGGACGTGGCAATCTATCGAAAAATGAAGGTTCATCCGGGGATATTGATGAAAACAAAGAAAGGCAGGTTTCAGGTTTCAGGTCTCAGGTGTCAGGCCCCGGAACCCATGATGTCGCGAAGAACGGAGTTTCGACTTCCAGCCGCGGCTGCGGCAGTTACGAGCAAATTGCACGAACACCGGCGAGGGAATATGTCGAAAAATGAAGGTTCATCCGGGGATGTTGATGAAAACAAAGAAAGGCAGGTTTCAGGTCTCCGGTGTCGGGTGTCAGGACCCGGCACCCATGATGTCGCAGAGAACGGAGTTTCGACTTCCAGCCGCGGCTGCGGCAGTTACGAGCAAATTGCACGAACACCGGCGAGGAAATGCATCGAAAAATGAAGGCTCATCCGGGGATGTTGATGAAAACAAAGAAAGGCAGGTTTCAGGTCTCCGGTGTCGGGTGTCAGGACCCGGAACCTATGATGTCGTGGAGGACGGAGTTTCGAACTTCCAGCCTTGGCTGCGACAGCTACGAGCAAATTGCACGAACACTGGCGAGGAAATGCATCGAAAAATGAAGGTTCATCCGGGGATATTGATGAAAACAAATGATGGCAGGTTTCGGGTGTCAGGTGCCAGGTGTCAGGACCCGGAACCTACGATGTCGTGGAGGACGGAGTTTCGAACTTCCAGCCTCGGCTGCGGCAGCTACGAGCAAATTGCACGAAAATTGGCGAGGAAATGCATCGAAAAATGAAGGTTCATCCGGGGATATTGAAGAAAACAAAGGGGGGGGGTAATTTGTGGTGTCGATGCCGGTCCCATGCCTTCGGGACCGGCGATCGGAAGTACCCTTAGTTCGCTCGCTCGATGTACTTCCCTTCGGAGGTATCGACGCGGATGGTCTCGCCGGCGTTTATGAACGGCGGCACCTGGACTACCACGCCGGTCTCCAGTTTCGCCGGTTTGGTGACGTTCGTTGCCGACCCGCCTTTTATGCCGGGTTCGGTTTCGACCACTTTCAGATCGACGGTGGCAGGCAGTTCGACGTCCACGGGCCGGCCCTCGAAGAACGCGACCTTTAACATAACCTCGGGCATCATGTATGGGGCGCGATCTCCCACGGCCTCCTTGCCAAGGCGAATCTGTTCGTAGTTGGCGGTGTTCATGAAGTAGTAGGAGTCACCATCGGCATAAAGGAATTGCATCTCGACTTCGTCGATGATGGCGCGTTCCACCGTATCTTCTGAGCGGAAGCGGTGGTCCGCCAAGGCGCCGGTGCGCAGGTTGCGCATTTTGGCCTGCACGAATGCCCGAAGGTTGCCGGGAGTGCGATGCTCAGCCTTGTGAATGGAGTAAAGCTCGTTATTGTGCCGGATGATCATTCCGGGTCGGAGATCATTTGCGTTCATAGATTGTTCCTTCGTCTAGTGTTGGTGGGGCTTAGAACAGGTGGAGAACTGGCAGTCCTTTCCCGCAAGAGCCCGAACAAGCCATTCTATCGGCTTCGGGGCTTCGCGTCAACGAAAGGCGAAAGGAAAGAGGGCAGTGGTTCAAATTGACGTAGCGGCGGATTTATCCCGCCATCGATCTGTTGATTTCGAGGTACGATGGCGGGGTAAACCCGCCGCGAGGTCAGAAAACTGAACGGTATCCGAAAGAGCATAATGCCTCAGATTCCCGTAGCGCAGGTGTTTGGCCGAGGTGATTGCCTAAAAGGGCGGTCGGAGAATGCTGCGACCGGCAATCCTACGGTCGAATTCCTCCTCATCTACGCCATTCGCTCGATTACCACGGGACGATTAGGATGCTAGGATGCGCATTAACGTCTGTGCGAACGGACTCCCCCCAGGAGGGAAGGCGATGCCTATTGGGCTCAACTATTGCGCGGCCACCAAGACCGAAGCAGCCGGATTCGTGAAACAGGTTGCAAAGAAAGGCGCCGGAGTGAAGCGCTGCTTCGCAGGGCTTGCCTCACTGGCCGTGCTCCTGGCTGTTTCCGGGGCGGCTGTGGCGCAGGATCAGTATGCGGATCCGCCTTCGCGCGTAGCCCGCATCGCGTATCTGACGGGTTCGGTATCGTTCGAGCCCGCAAGCTTGGACGAGTGGGGCGACGCGGCGCTGAACTACCCCATGACCACCGGCGACGGTCTGTATGCCGATGAAGGTGCGCGCGCGGTGCTTCGGATCGGCCAGAATTCTCTGCGCCTCAACTCCGGCACTGATTTCCAGTTCGTAAATCTGAACGACAGCATCGTCCAGACCAGCATTAATGCCGGCAGTTTGAGCCTGCGCGTGCGTCATCTCTATGACGGCGAATCCTGGGAGGTCGATACCCCGAACGGCGCGATTTCACTTCTGCGGACGGGCGAATACCGCGTGGACACCGATAGTTCCCGCAATGCGACGATGGTCACCGTCCGTGCGGGAGACATCGAAGTCATGGCCAACGGACAGAGCTTCCCGATCCACTCCGGGCAGACCGCCTACATCGATAACTCCGGCAATCCGCCTGATGTGGAGGACGCTGCCTCGCCGGACGATTTTGACTCCTTTGTTTCCAACCGGGACCGCATGGAGGACGTTCCCCCGCCGCAATACGTGTCGCCCGACATGGTCGGCTACGAAGATCTGAATGCCAACGGCGATTGGAGCAACACGCCCGATTATGGGCCGGTGTGGACTCCGCGGGTCGCTGCGGGGTGGACACCCTATCACCAGGGATATTGGGCCTGGGTCGAACCCTGGGGTTGGACGTGGGTGGATGATGAGCCTTGGGGCTTCGCGCCTTTCCATTACGGCCGGTGGGCCTATGTCGGTAATCGGTGGGGCTGGTGCCCCGGCCCCGTTTCGCCGCGTGTCTATTATGCTCCGGCCCTGGTGGCTTTCGTGGGTGGCGTCTCGGTAGGTGGCGAGGGAGGTCTTGTCGGCTGGTTTCCCCTGGGTCCGCGGGAACCGTACTACCCCTCGTACCAAGTTTCCCAAAACTATATCCGGCAGATGAACGTTACCAATACGCGTATTACTAACATTAATGTTACGAACATCCACGTGACAAACATCACCTATGTAAACCGCAATGCCATCGTGGCGATGCCGCAGAATTCTTTCGCCTCGGCACAGCCTGTGCAACGCGCTGCCGTCCGCGTTGATGCCAACCAGATACGCCAGGCCCAGGTGATTGGCGCGGCGCCCAAGGTTGCCCCTCAACCGGAAAGCGTGCTTGCGATCAGCCGTGGGCGTAAAGCTACGGCGCCCCCGGCCTCAATTGCCAGTCGTCCCGTAGTCGCCAAACTCGCTCCGCCCCCGCCGGCGGTTCCCTTCGCGGCTAAGCAACGGATGTTGCAGCAGCATCCCGGCGCCCCGATAGCGCCAGCGCAATTGCAGTCTCTGCGCTCCCAGGCCGCTGGCCGCAAGCCGGCGCCCGGACGCATTCAGATTCGAGCGATCAATACGAAACAGGTGCATCCGGTCACACCGGCAGTGCACCACGGTCCTGCTCCAACTTTTGCCCAACGGCCTGCTCAAACCCAGGCTCGTCCGGCCCAGCCGCCTGTGAAGAACACGCCTACGCAACCCGCACCAGCGGCGCACCCCCAGGCTGCTCCGGCGGCCCATGCGCAGCCTCAACCTCCCGCGCACCAGCCTCCCCCGGTCCATGCGCAGACTCCGCCGCCGGCGCATCAGCCGCCCGCGACTCACGAGCAAACTCAAGCACCGGCGCATCCGACGCCTCCAGCTCATGACGAGCGCCAACCGCCGCCACGCCAGGCTCCTCCCGCGCACGAGCAGACGAAACCACCGGCGCATCAAGCTCCCCCCGCGCACGAGCAAGCTCCCCCTGCGCACCCAAAGGCCCAGCCCGCTCCGCCGCCGGCTCCAAAGCCTCCTCCACAAAAGAAAGAGGAAAAGAAACCCGACGAGAAGAAGCCTGACCAGGGGAGCCAGTAGCTAGGCTCGCGGATCCGCTGGTGACACGCCAAGGTGCACTGCCCCGAACTGGAGGAGTGTCGAAAGTCCCGTTTTTTGCCTCTCTTGACCGCTGGCCCGTGAAGCTTCGACCATCTGAGGTTGGCCGCAACGAGTTCAGCCATTATCGCGTCACGCCCTAGCTGGCCGGGATCGTTATCATCCCGTCGCGCGAAGGCGGAATAGCGTACAATGGCTCCTGCTTTCGAAGTCCAAAACGATCAACCAAACTTAATGGTCAGTTGCACTAAAAGCGTCATCCGGCTTGAGGCTGGGCTGGCGAATAAACGCAACCTTGAGGGGACTATGATGAATCGGCTGAATGTCCGACGTGAATTTATCCCGCAGTTTCAGAGGTCATTTCCAAGACTGGGAATCGTGGCCCTCGCCGCGGTGTTCTTAGGTCTCTCGGGGGTTTCTATTGAAGCTCAAAGTGGCTCGCCGAACGACGAGGCCTATTCCCAGAAAATCCGAGAGTACACGACCGAGCCTTTCTTCCTCACCAATCTCGTGGACCATCTCCCCGCTTCCGCAATAGTTCCCTCGCCGGAGAAGATCCTCGGGCACATCATCGGCGCCCCCGACGTTCTCACCTACTCGAAGGACATTTACCATTACTACGACGAACTCGCCAAGGCCACTCCGCGCGTGAAGGTCTTCCGCGTCGGCAAGACCGAAGAAGGGCGCGACTTCCTGCTCGTCGCCGTGAGCGATGAAGCCAACATTTCTCAGCTCGAGCGCATCCGCGGAATCACTGCCAAGCTCGCCGACCCTCGCAAGATTTCCGACGCCGAAGCGCAGCCGCTCATTTCCTCGGGCAAGCCGATCTATTGGGCCTCGGGTTCGATCCACTCGCCGGAAACCGGGTCGCCGGAAATGCTCATGGAGTTGGCTTACCGCCTCGCCGTGGAGGATACGCCCATCATTCAGAACATCCGAAAGAACGTGGTGTTCCTGATCACTCCCGTTCTGGAAGTCGACGGCCACGACCGCACCGTGGACTGGGCGAACTACCGGAAGGCCTATCCCAACAAGCCCCAGCCCGATCTTGTCTACTGGGGACACTACGTTCAGCACGACAACAACCGCGATGCCATCGCCATGGCCCTCAAGCTCTCGCAAGTGACGATGAAGAACTTCCTCGATTGGCATCCGCAGGTGTTGCACGATCTGCACGAGTCCATTCCTTACCTGTATATCTCGACCGGCACCGGCCCCTACAACGCGTGGCTGGACCCCATCGTGGTCAGCGAGTGGCAGAAGATGGCGTACTACGAAGTCGAGCAGCTTACCGAGCGCGGCGTTGTCGGCGTGTGGACCCACGGCTTCTATGATGGTTGGGCGCCGAACTACATGTTTTATGTCGCCAACGGGCACAACTCCATCGGGCGCTTTTACGAAACCTTCGGCAATCTCTACCCGCAGACCGAAGAGCGCACCCTCCCCGCATCGGAAACTTCGCGCGCGTGGTACCGGCCGAACCCGCCGCTGCCCAAAGTGAAATGGTCGCTGCGCAACAACACGAACCTTCAAGAGAGTGGATTGATTCTTGGCCTCGACTACATGGCCCAGCACCCGCAGGAGTTTCTGAGCAACTTCTATGTGATGAGCAAGCGCTCTGTCGCCAAGGCGACCACCGAAGGTCCCGCGGCGTGGGCAATTTTAAACGACGGGCGCCGGCCTGCGCTCGCCGCACAGCTTGCGAATCTCCTGCAACGGCAGGGCGCGGAAGTCCACAAGCTCGATCAGGACTTCGAAGTGAAGGAAGCCGTCACGGCGCCCGCGAGGGCTGCCGACGGCGAAACCAAGGCCGACGCGGACGCTGCGGACAAGTCCAAGTCCGAAACGGGCGACCAAGCAGCCAACAAATCAAAAGACCAAGCAGGCGCGAAGAAGGAAGAAATCAAAACGACGAAGATTCCGCGGGGCAGCTACATCATCCGCATGGATCAGCCTTACAGCCGCATTGCCGACATGCTCCTGGACACGCAGTATTACTCGACCTCCGACCCGCGTCCCTACGATGACACGGGATGGACGCTGGGGCCGCTGCGCAATGTGAAGACTCTGCGCATCACTGACACCGCAGTGTTGAAGGCGCCGATGACGCTGATTGACGGACCCGCGCGTAACACCAACGGAGGTGTTGTGGCTCCGGCCGCGGCTAAGGGTAAATCCCCAGTCGTGAGGTGCTACATCATTCAAGCGAATGCCGAGCCCAACCTTGCGGGATTGCGCTATCGCCTGAAGGACGCGAAGATTTTCGCTGCCGAAGAACCGTTTGACGCCGCGGAGCGAAAGTTCGCCGCGGGCTCCTTCCTTCTGCCGGTCGACGGCAATCCGGCCGATTTGCAATCTCGTCTGCAGGAGGCCGCGCGTGATCTTGGCGTCGAGGTCGTAAGCGCCGCGGAGGTTCCCACGGTGGCGCGACACGAACTCGCGGTGCCTCGCATTGCGTTACTGCACACTTGGACCAGCACGCAGAATGAGGGGTGGTTTCGCCTGGGCCTGGAAGAGACCGGCGTGCCCTACACGTACATTTCGGACACGCTCGTTCGCACCACTCCGAACCTGCGCGAGAGATTTGACGTGATTCTCTTCCCGCCCACCTTTGCCGATTTGAAGGAGCTATTGGCCGGCTTCCCCAAACGGATCTTGCCCGACGGCACTGATGGCGGTCCGATCCCGTGGCAAAAATCCGAGATTACGCCGAACTGGGGTGTCATCGATGAGGCTCCGGACATTCGCGGCGGGCTCGGCTTCGAAGGCGTCGCGCACTTGAAACAATTCGTTGAGGATGGTGGGGTGTTCATTCCGGTGGGCTCGAGCACGCACTTGCCCGTGGATCTGGGTTTGACGGATTCGGTCACGATCACACCGAAGCCGCAGCTCCAGGCGCGCGGAGCGATCTTCCGCGCCAACGTCGAGGACGCCAAGAGCCCAATTGGGTATGGATACGATGAATCCGTCGGCGTGTACTTCAACCAGGCGCCGGTTTTTAAAGTTTCCTTGCCGGGCGGCGGTTCGCCGGACGATGACGAGGGCGGGTCGCGACCCAGCGGACGCGGCTCGAAGACCGATCCGGACATCCCGCAAGGGCGCGCCTGGTCGCGGCCGGAGCCGCCTCCGAAGCGGACCCCCGCGGAAAAGGAGCTCTACATCGATCCACAATACCGCGTGTTCGACAGCATCGAGATTCCACCGCCGGCGCTCTATCCGCGTGTTGTTCTGCGCTTCGCCGACGAAAAGGATTTATGGATCAGCGGCATGCTGGCGGGAGCTTCGGAATTGGCCGGGGCGCCTGCGGTCGTGGATGTGCCTCTCGGCCGCGGCCACATTGTGCTGTTCGCCAACAATCCCATGTGGCGGCAGGAGACGCAGGGCAGCTTCATGCTCCTGCTCAATGCCGTACTGAACTATGACCATCTGGACGCAGGCCGCAAGGCGCCCGCGTCGTCAACTCACTAAGGCGTGGGGACAGTCGCTGAAGCCTCGTTGGAGGCTGGGCTTTGGGTAACATCATTCGAAGCTACGGCCGTGACCAGGTAGTAGTACGTCGCTCCAGCCGTGACACTCTCGTCCGTGAAAGAACTGCTACTGAGCGGTGTGGAATTCAGCGGTGTGGAACTTTCTCCTCCAGAGGTCGTGCCCCGGTAGACGTAGTAACCCAGGATGCCGGGCGTCGTGCTGGCGGCCCACGACAGCATCACGTCGTGAATTCCAGAGCCCGAGAGCGACACCGACTGCGGGCTGGCGCCGGCATTATCGTTGATGCTCAGCGCGGCCGAGCGCGACCCGGCGGCTGCGGGTGTAAACATCACGGCGATGGTGCAGGTTCCACCAGCCGCCACCGAGGAACCGCAAGTGTTAGCCTCCGTGAAGTCGCTGGCATCGACCCCCGCAAAGGTGAGGCTCGAAAGGGTCAAGCTCGTGTTGCCCGTGTTGCTCAGCGTTACCACTTGCGAGGAACTGGTCATTTCCAGCGCCTCATTTCCGAAAGACAGGCTGGTGGGCGAGAGGCTGACTACCGGGCCTGTCACCGTGAAGCTTATCGAGCTGGAAGCACCGCCGCCCTGTCCGGTGTTGGTTACGACCACCGGGTAGGCCCCGATCGCAGCCACGTCCGTCGCGCTCAGCGAGATGGTTAACTGCGTGGAACTGACGAATGTCGCTGCATGAGCCACCGCGTTGTAAGTCACAGTCGACGTCGCGAGAAAGTTGGTCCCTGTCAGGGTGAGCGTCTGCGTCCCCGAACCCACTAGCGCAGACGCGGGCGAGAGGCTGGTCAAGGTCGGCAGGCACGCGGCGATGGTGAACGTCAGGGTGGCGTTCCCAGTTCCAGTACTGTTGGTCGCGCCGAGGGTCACGGTCGAGGTGGCCGGGGCGGTGGGTGTTCCGGAGATCAGTCCCGTCGAACTGCTCACGGTTAAGCCCGCTGGCAGTCCCGTCGCTCCGTAACTGGTCGGTGTGTTCGTTGCTGCGATCTGGTACGAGAAGGCGCTTCCCACGGTCCCGCTCGCTGACGTCGCGCTGGTGATGACCGGCATCGCCGCCGCGATGGAGAGGGTCAAGGTGGTGTTGCCCGTTCCGGTGCTGTTGGTGGCGCTGAGGGTCACTGTGGACGTGGCCGCGGCGGTGGGTGTCCCTGAAATCAGGCCCGTTGTGCTGCTTACCGTAAGCCCCGCGGGCAATCCCGTCGCTCCGTAACTGGTCGGCGAATTTGTTGCTGTAATCTGATAAGAGAAAGCGCTTCCCACTTTCCCGCTTGCCGATGTCGCGCTGGTGATGACCGGCAGCGCCGCGGCGATGGAGAGAGTCAAGGTGGCGTTCCCCGTTCCGGTGCTGTTGGACGCGCTGAGGGTCACGGTGGAAGTGGCCGCGGCGGTGGGCGTCCC
Organism: uncultured Acidobacteriota bacterium; assembly: GCA_963808085.1. Lineage (GTDB taxonomy): Bacteria > Acidobacteriota > Terriglobia > UBA7540 > UBA7540 > Bog-366. Next base: position 102,747 of record CAWEFC010000033.1, on the reverse strand, counting down.
TGAAATCAGGCCCGTTGTGCTGCTTACCGTAAGCCCCGCGGGCAATCCCGTCGCTCCGTAACTGGTCGGCGAATTTGTTGCTGTAATCTGATAAGAGAAAGCGCTTCCCACTTTCCCGCTTACGGATGTCGCGCTGGTGATGACCGGCAGCGCCGCGGCGATGGAGAGAGTCAAGGTGGCGTTCCCCGTTCCGGTGCTGTTGGTGGCGCTGAGGGTCACGGTGGACGTGGCTGCGGCGGTGGGCGTCCCCGAGATCAATCCCGTCGAGCTATTCACGCTCAGGCCCCCCGGCAAACCGCTCGCTCCATAACTGGTCGGCGCGTTCGTCGCCGTGATGTGATAAGAGAAGGCGCTTCCAACTTTTCCGCTCGCCGACGTCGCGCTCGTGATGACTGGCGGTTCCGCGCTGATTGTGAGCGTCAGAGTGGCGGTCCCTTTTCCGCTTCGGTTCGTGACACTCAGCGTCAGTCGCGAAGTGCCAGCCGCAGTGGGTGTCCCAGAGATGACTCCCGTCCTGGTGTTCACCCTCAGCCCTGTCGGCAAACCCGTCGCTCCGTAACTGCTGGGGCTGTTCGTTGCGGTGATTTGATAGGAGAACGAGCTTTCCACTTTCCCACTCGCCGACGTCGCGCTCGTGATCACCGGAAGCGTGCTGGCGCCTTTGGCGACAGTTAAGAATAGGAAAAATGAAAAGGCAAACAAGAAGAGCTTAGCGCTGCGCACGGGGTACCGACTCTCTAGGGGATCTACTGGGTGAGTTTGAAAAGACATGGTTCTCCTTCGGCTTCCGGTGTTGGTTTGCTTGCTAATTCCGCGCGCGCAGGTGAGGTAAGAAGTCGCGGCGTTACTACTCTTGAAACATGGCCTTTGCGCTTTGAGTTTGTTCGCGTGAGACCCCCGCAGCAGGAGGGGACTGCCTTTTCGTGGGTGACACTGCGCGCGATTCCGTGATTTAAATGCCGATTTCGACTGAAGCGCTTGCCTCGATGCTCCGACAGCTTAAAATACCGTTTCGCCGCGCCGACATCGGACTTCGTGGCTTTCGGCCCGATTCTCGGCTCGTTGCGCACTTCCTAGAGGGCAATCGATAGGCCAAAGGATATAGCCGCCGTTACGATTTGGTGGGTAAAAGGGAGCCGTCTCTCGGGTCTACGGAGAAGTGGTTGCGGGTGTGCGTGTTGCGGCTGTTACTAGCGGAAGAGCTGTCAATTTAGATACTCTTCACGGCGAAAGGGCAGTTTAAAGCACCGGGCGAAATCCCCCAACGCCCCTAGTACTTTTTAGTACTTTGGTACTAACTGACTTGCGTCTAATCTCCCATTAGCGACTCCAGATTAGGAAAAGCTGTTCGTACTTCAGGGCGATCATGGGATCGACTCGCATGGCACGGCGGGCGGGGACGTGGCGGGCGAGGCCGGCGGCAAAAGCTACATGCTGGCGGTCCTCAAAGTCCCAGCTTCTGCGCGGCGAGTTTGGTTCCAACTATTCGGGCGCCGATCTTTGCGAATGCGATCTCACGCGCCGTCGAAGTGTCATCGCCGAACGGGCTAAATCCGCAGTCGTCGGTAGACCCGAGGCGGTCGAGAGGAATGAATTCGGCGGCTTCGAGAAGCCGGTCACGGACTTCCTCGGCAGTCTCGACGCGTGGACTAATTGGATCAATGACGCCGACGAAGATCTTTTGATCCGCCCGGCTGGACTCGCGGATTAATCGCAGTACGCGCAGCCGGTCTCTTTCGCTCGCCAACTGAAGGTAGAAGTTTCCCGCGTTGAGCTTGAAGAAACTCGGCAGCAGGCCCGAGTAGTCCACGTCGGCGCTGTGGGTCGCGTCCTGGTCGCCGCCTGGACAGGTATGCACACCGATCTTGAGTCTCTCGGGAGCGGAGAACTGGCTGAGAACCCGGTTATTCAAACCGATGAACTGTTCCAGCAGTCCACCCGAGGGATCTAGTTTCAGGGAAAGCCGGGCTTCAGTGAAGTCGATTTGCACCTTGACGGCTCCCTTGCTGATGCATTCCCGGATATCTTTCACCGCTTCCCCAATGAGATCACTCAGGAACTGTTCCCGGGAATATCCGGGAATGCCCTCTTGCGGGTAAAGCAGGCTCAACAGCGAAGCGGAAATGACCGCCTGCTTCAGAGGGGTCTTGGTGTACTGCTTGGCTGTTTCCAGGAAGGATGCGGCATAGGTCTTGAAGCGGAAGGGTCCCGAAACCAGGCGGGGCAGGCGACGCACGTGGCCGTCGGCAAAGGGAACCGTGATCCCATCCGGGGCGAGGTTGGTCAATCCATGGATTGGGTACGTCGCAAAGCTCGGCTTGGTTTGCTCGCCGTCGGTGATTACCGGCGAGCCAGTCGCTTCCAATCGCCGGATCGTATCGCGAAGCGCATCCGTGTAGAGGGCACTGAGCTTATCTTGCGCCAGACGGCCCTCCTGAAACTCCCGCACCGCTGCGATCAGTTCAGGTGGTCTCGGAATGCTGCCAATGGGTTCTGTTGGAATCGGCATGGTTCATCCTTCTCTTCCCACCCCCAGCGCATCCGCGACCCGGTTGATATAGTTGAACCAGGACGCGATGAGGGTGATTTGCAGAATGGCCTTATCGTCAAAACCGTTTTGGCGCAGGCGGTCGTGGTCAGCCGGGCTGACCTTGGTGGCGTCCTTCGTCACCTTAACGACGTAATCGACCATTGCACGCTCCTCCGCCGTGATCGGAGCTACGGTGTAATCGGTCTCCAGCGCCCGTACCATTTCTTCATCAAGCGTGACTCGACGCAGAAACTCTGCGTGCGATTCGATTCAATACACGCACCGATTGGTCACCGAGACCATGGTCGCGATCATCTCGTGATGGCGGCGGCTCAGGGGCAAGTCGGGTGACATCAGCGCGCCAAAGGTGGAAAAGGCGTATTGCAGCGCTTCGGGAATCAGGCTGTGGGAGGCCACAATGCCGCCGTCGGGGTTTTTATTGCGATCGGTCGGCTGGGCGTATTCCGCGGGATACAAGCACTTTTGCGCCTCCAGCGCTTGGCGAAGACGTTCTCCAGCCTCCGCCAGAGGAACCGTACGAATCCAAGTCATTTCCAAGCTCCTTTTGGAGACTCACAAATTCAATCATCACTCCGCTTCCAAGCGCAAGAGCTTTGGCCGGCCACCTTCTACTGCTGCTGAATCCGCCCTGATTGCAGCTACGTTTATAGGATCGATCGTTGATTTGCGTCAATAATCGGAAGACGCTACAGCCGTAGCTATTAGTTGGTAGCCCGTGCCTATTTGCTGTGCGGTTGGCCGTCCGCAGCGAAGCCTTATCACCCCGACCAGCGCCAAATCGTGGTTGGCCGAGACATGAGCAAGCCGACAGCGCGGGCGTCGCGAGAATCAGGGGTTTTGCGAGGGTAGGTAATACCGCCAACCAAACCAACCTCCAGTTTTCGGACGGATACCTCGCTCCGTTTGCGGATACCAATGTCCATTTAGACCCAAAAAAGCCGCGGAATTCTGCAAAATCCGTGTCAGTTCGACGTAAATGTCCGAAAGTTAGACATAAATGTCCGATTCTTTTCGGGCATTTCATCTGGCGTCCCTTTGTTTTCATACACATTCCGGCTTCGAACGTAAAAAAAGAAAATTTCTTTTGCGCGAAGTGCCTGGTTTGTGACTTCTTGTCTTTGGGGGAGTTAACGAGCCGCCCCGGCGGGCGGAGGTCGGATTCTTGCCAGCTCGGCATGCGCAGAGCCCTTTCGTCCGAAAGCACAGTCAGCCAACCATTGTATACCACCTGGCTAGGCTTTGTCAAGAAAAATCGTGAGGCGAGGGGGAACTCGGGTGGCGCATACATCGCTTCCCAATGTATGTGCCCTTTGGTTGGGGACGCAGACATTAACGGCGATGTCTGCGCCACCCGCGAACCCGCTGCAGAGCGGGCCCACCCAGGGAAAGGTCGTCATTCCGCGCACGCGACCCTGCGAACACGGATCTTGCCGACCCTTTTCGTCTCGCACCGAAAGTCACACCACTCCTTGAGCTTGCCCACAAACTCATTGGCACTGGACGGCCTTAATGTGCCGCGAAAGCCCCCAAACCCAGTTGAAAAGGAAATCCAAAACTGGTCGCCTCGAGGTTCCCAAGCCCAAGATCGATCCATGATGTTAGGCTTGATCGGTAGGCTTCGAACTCCGAATATGGCATGTCCGTGGAACTCTGCTTCTTTGCCGAGGAGTTGGAATTTGTTTGGCATAAGGCGAATGGTTTCGTCCGGTGGACTCCAATCCAGCGACACCACTTGGTAACATCCGAGGAGTGGCTGGCCAGCCGAACGGGTCCCTTGCACGTCTGCAACTTTTAGGCAACACAGCGCAAGGAGCAGACCTGCTATTTGTCTCATCGCAGCCAACACTATACGATGCCACCATAAAGATGTCGATCACGACCATCCAAACCAGTTTCCCCGAGCAGCGGGTAGCGCAGCGCGGCGGATCCGCAACCAGACAGGATCACCACAGAGGCCACGGAGACCACAGAGGCAGAACACCAAGCACGTTCTTCTTTGTGCGCTCCGTGCCCTCTGTGGTGAATCTTCCCTTACTCCCCAGCCGCCTAGAATGTCGATGTGTCCAGGGCCAATACCAATGTCCCTGCCGCGTACGAGCATGAAAAGTTCTTCCCAAAAAAACGAGAATTTACGAGCATGCAATGCAGACGTACGCGTTGTTGGCGTTCGTCTTCGGCTCTTCGTCCGCGCCCGGAATTTCGTGAGTGGATGTTAATGTCATAGTTGATGTTTCCATGTTAAGAACCGCGGAGGGAGCCAGAATGCAGCTACCTCCGCGCTACACTCTGGCTCTGGCCCCCTTCCGCTCAATTCGCTTTTGAATGACTCCCGGCTCAGTTATACTGGCGATAGTGGGAGGATCTATGACCAAGAGCATCGAGGCAGTTTTCGACGGCGTGACACTTTGCCCCGACGAGCCGCTCGAGCTTCCTCCCAACACTCGAGTGCGTCTGACCATTGAGAGCCTGCCCACGCCAAGTGAGGCAGGATCGTTTCTGCGCACCGCCCGCAATCTACGGCTAACCGGCCCCCCGGATTGGTCGGCCAACCTCGCGAGTTATCTTTAGGGCAATAAGCCAGCGAAGCGCGGACCTACAGAACACGTCCGCGTTACGCTCGCTATTTAGAGGACGCGTCAACCCTCCGGGTGGACCGGATGGGCTGAATTTGTTCTCTGGGAGGTCTCTGCGGGAGATCGCAGACTTCAAAGAGGCGAAGTCTGCGCCAGACCGCCTCTCCTCCAGATGACAACCTTCTGTTTTCCGAATCGAATCTCGTTCACCGATGCAGGATCTGAGACGGCGTACTCGATCTCTCCTGTCGCTCCCGGGCGCATGATAGATGCATATACGAGGAGATTAATCGACGAACCGTCTACGATGGCTTCCACCCTCTTGACGTCATAGAATTCCTCGGCACACCGCCCGGACACGTGGATGATCGTTATCCCGGACTGGCGCTGCTCAACAACCTTTAATTGCGACACCCGCCCGCACTCAAGGACAATGGAGTACCACCACAGCGCGTAGGCTGCTGCGCCGAGAATTATGAGCAGGATCGCGCCGAACGAGACAAAGACCCATTTCATCCAATTCGTCCGAGGATACATCGTTCCTCCTCTTGCCTGGAGACTGCTCACAATGGATGGTTTCCTGGGGTGGACGAGATAGCCCGAATCCTCGCCCCCATTGGCGCCCAAGATCGCCTGCGTCAAGGCATCAGGAGTGGGCCAACCCCCGGGCAGGCCGGCGCAGACACCCGACTCTTGGTGTCTGCGATCTCCCGAAGGGAGGTTCTCTTCAGGCTGCGCGCCGCCGAGAGTATACTCTCCTGCGCCATGCCCTTCTACCACCGCGTTTGCAGTCCCAGCTAACTTCAATTCATCACCTCCAGCACGTACCGCCGCACGCGCCTTTTCCTCTGGGTGGCTCAGGCACTCCTGCCTGTGCTTTCAGGACACAGCCAGGAGTGGCTGTGTCACTTCGCCGCATCGGTCGGATGAGCTGAGTGCAATTTATGAGAAGTCCCTGCGGGAGATCGCAGACTTCAAAGAGCCGAAGTCTGCGCCAGCCCGCGTTGTGATTGTCTGAAGTACGCCGCCCATAGCACCGTGTAGCAGAGGCCAAGCGCAGGAACTACGAACAGCCCGTGCCGCCACATCGCCGCAAACCAATTTCCGTAGTTGCTCCCGGCGAACGACCAGACCGCAAAGTGGAAGACCACTAAGAGAACATTGAGGGGAGCAGACAGGGGCCATTTTCGATACATCCACAGAAAGAAGCATAAGGCAGCTATGGGCAACTCGGAGACTGGGAGACGCAGATAAGCGTTACCGAAACACGAGACGATAACCGCCAGGGGAAAACCGGCAACGCCCACGATGCCGCCCATCAAATGCAGCAAAGTGCGACCAAACGGAAAGAATCCCAACAATCGACTACCAGCGAATATGACAGCCGCGGGGATGAGAATGAGTTCCAGAGCGAAGAGCACATAGTCAGTTGTCGGTAGCGGAAAGGACCTTGGGTGCCAAAAAAACAAAATACGCACTCGTAGGTCAACCGCAAACGGGCTAGATTCCTCTACCCATGCAATCAAGAATGAGCAATAAAGCGAAAGGAATACTTCGTAGACGGGGTACAACAATTTTCGGTATTGGTCAGCAAGTTTGTTCATTGGCTTGGTGTCAGGCGGGATGGTGACAGGCACCACCGTCCCCGTTTTTGATTTACCGGTTCTTCGGGTTTTTCGAGGCTGGCGCAGACGCCCGTTTTTTGGCGTCTGCGATCTCCCGAAGGGACGCTCTTTCGCGGGCCCGCGCCGTCGAGAGTATACTCTCCCGCGGCATACCCTTCTACCACGGCGTTCTCTACTCCAGTGAACTTTAGTTCATCACCACCAGCACGCATCAGCACACGCGCCTTTTCGTCTTGGTGGCACAGGCACTCCTGCCTGTGCTTTCCGGGCACAGCCAGGAGTGGCTGTGTCACTTCGCCGCATCGGCCGGATGGGCGGAGTTCAATCTCTCAGATGTCCCTGCGGGAGATCGCAGACTTCAAAGAGCCGAAGTCTGCGCCAGCCTGCCTGCGAGCGTAGCCGACGGCCGGGAGTAACCAGCGAAAGTCGGCAAGGGTGTATCATTAGCTCCGGGAGGGTTCCTTGGACGGCTCTGCGACTGACAATCAACTCATCGAAATCACCAGCGGTGCTCCGCCTGTGACCATTGCCGACGTAATTGCCCGGATGCAGAGAATCGACTCCCTTCTGCCGAACAGCGACGGGCTCAAGTGGTTCAACCTTATATGACCGTCACGCAGAAAGTAGACAATGGTCCTCTGCCGGGAGGCTGGGAAAATGCGGCATGGCTCACCCGCCTCGACGTCGTGTTTGCCCAGTTGTATTTCACGGCAATTTTGAATTGGTTGAACGACCCCGCGAACGTGCCGAGTTCGTGGAAGGCCCTCTTCGAGGCGCGCTTTCGTCCTGGCATTGAGCGCATCCAGTTTGCCCTGGCGGGAATGAACGCGCACATCAATCACGACTTGGCGCTGGCGCTTCTTCAGACTGACGCGGCACTGAATCTGACTCCGGGAAAGACGAGTCCGGAATATGACGATTTCGAGCGGGTGAACGGGATACTGGAAGCTGTCCTTCCCCAAGCTCTACAGTTCCTCGCGAGCGGAATCCTTGGCGAGTTGGCGCAGGACTCCGGGAAGATTGGGAGTCTCCTGGCGATTTGGAATGTTCGCGCCGCGCGCGATTTGGCTTGGGATTTTGCCGAGCAGCTACGCGCCCTGACAGGCGTCATGCGTGATTCGGCTTTGATGGCTCAGGATCAGGTAACGGGAGTCTTGGGCCGCAGCTTGCTGCTGGGTGCTTAAGCTTGCCACTGAATCTGCCTGAGTTCCCGGAGTGGGTAGTGGTGTGATTAATTGTAGCACGGGCATCTGAAGGTGTGAACTAGTTAAAAGCATTTCGCGCAAAGGCGCAAAGACTCCAAGCCCGCAAAGAAAACAAGGGGGTTTTAGCCACACGCCTCTGCGCCTTCGCGCCTTTGCGTGAAATTGTTTATTTTTTCATGCGTTCTCTTGCCCGTGTGAGGTCATGGCCAGGATGGCCATGCCACTTCAAAATGACACCATACCCCGTAGTGGGTCGATTTGACGTAAGGGCGGCTTTGCTCCGCCATATGGCGAGGTAAACTCGCCGCTACGCGAGCGAAAAAGTTGGACGTTGGAAGAGATGTTGCGGGTTTCGTTTATGAACCGAGGCGCAAGGAGAGAGATGCACCCTTCTCCCATTCCTCGAGTATCCGCTCCCCGATTTCGGCAAAATCAGGATTTTGCTTCATGTAAAGGCGGACCTCGGCGGTAGTGTCGGATAAGGCGTCGTCGATCCGCTCCAAGATTTGCTTAATCCTGGAAGGCGAGGCTCCCATGCGAGTTTTGCCAAACCTCTGGAGTTGGTTGGCGCTCGGCCAACGAGTGCTTCCATTGAGAGTAAGAGCCATGCTGTCTTTGGGCAGGTAGGCGGCGGTGGTCACCAGGTCGTAGACGGGGGCAAGCCGCGCTTCGTCGAGGACATGGTCATAGACAATTCCGAAATTCTTCAAATGCGCATCGCCGTTGCGAAGGGCGCAATTGAGGGCAATCAGAGTGAATAATCTTTCCAGATCTTCGTTCACCTGCCGGGAGTTCGCGAACTCTTGAAAACGCTTCATGATCGAAGTTTCGTAGCTGCCGCGATATTTTTCCTCGGTCCTTCGGGCATTCAGCACGCAGAAATCTTCGAAACCGCAATAGGCGCCGTCCGGGCGCAGGTCGAAACGATCAATCACCAGCGCCATGCCGTCTTCCGCCAGCCGGTAGGGAGGCACATCGAGTCCACACCTGCTCGCCGCTTTGAGGCAGAAGTGTTCATTTGCCGCGAGCTGAGGATATTCGTTCGGCTCCCAGAACTTTACGATGTGTGTGGCACCCCGGTAAGTTTGGGAGAGACGGGGCTTCGAGTCTTTCAAGGCAGCCGACGCCCCATCATCACGCACGAGAATCTTCGGCTGCACGCCGCTGATACCGGAAAATGATGCAAACTTGTCGAGGAGATAGCGGAACAAATCTCCGTCTCGGCGGCGCGCCAAAATCTCATCCACGGACTGAAAAGGAACCTCCTCGTGAAGTTGCTCAGCCTCCCCGGTGTAGCGGATGCGGCCGACCTGGGAACGTCCCACAATCGAGAGCAGGTCGAAGTCGTCGAATGTGCCGGTGGCCTTTGCAAAGGCAAGGCGTAGCCGCTCGCGCAACACCCCCTCAGGAAGATTCATCTCAAAAATCGGAGGCAATCCGAAGGGGGTATCCCAGGAAGCCAGTCTAACGGGCATGGTGACGGAAACCGCCCGGTCTGCCGCTGCCTTCGGCAAGTAAACGAAGGCGCTGCCGCGGTCGCCATGCCTCGCAAGGAAACCTGACTCAGCGCCCCCGGCCCAGACTTTGATCATTGCGATCCTCTTCCATGAGTTCGTCCAGAGTGGGCCGCTCGGAGCCTGACTTCCGGAGCTGCAGCCCAAATCCGAGCGCCGACAGAAGTCTGGTAACCTTGGAGAAGCCTAGCTCCCCGCTGCGGCTGTTCTCCAGCGCATCGAGCGTCGCCCGGCTGATCGAGGCCTTACGGGCCAATTCGGCTTGGGTGAGGCCCAGCTTCTTGCGCCTGGCCGCGATCTGTGCGCCCAAAGAGGGCAAAGTAAGCATGCGCCTAATATATTAGGCATTTCATGTTTTTTCAAGCCTTTTGCCTAATATAATAGGCAGACTGGAATCGATCCCGAAATCGGCCTCCGCCACGTGTCCCCGAACGCCTGTTGAGGATTCAATTTGACCCGTCACAGCATCCGGATCTGATAGCGCGCCCTGATGTGGAGATCACTTTGCGCTGCCAACCGGTCCGTCATCTGGCGGATAAAATCGCCGCGACCAGCTCGAATGAACCCTGTGCCGCGGAAGCTCACTTGCAAGCCTCGCGCTCCTCTGTCACCATGAACAACCCATGCGGTGGATTGAATCACCTGTTGACGCTGAAACGGTACGATACCTCGCGCGCGAACTGAAGGTCTCGCCGCTGGTGGCGCGTTTGCTCGCGCTACGGGGTGTCGTGGAACCTGCGGCGGCGCAAGCGTTCCTTCACCCCAGCCTCGGGCAACTTCACTCCGCCGGAGCTTATGGCCGGCATGCGCGAGGCCGTCACGCGTTTGCACCGCGCTCTGGATCAACACGAGAAAATTCTGATTTACGGTGACTACGACGTGGACGGGACCATGGCCGTGGTGGTGCTGCTCACGACACTGCGCATACTGGGGGCTACTGTGGAGGCCTACGTCCCGCACCGGCTCACCGATGGCTACGGCATGCGCATGCCGGTGGTCGAAGAGGCCGCCGCCAACGGTTTCCGCGTGGTCATCAGCGTGGACACCGGGATTCGCGAACACGCCGTCCTGGAAAGAGCGCAGGAACTGGGCGTGGACTGTATTGTGACCGACCATCACCTGCCCGACGGCCATTTGCCCCCCGCCTGCGCCATCCTGAACCCCCGCCGGACTGATTGTAGCTACCCGGAGAAATCGCTGGCGGGCGTGGGGGTAGCCTTCAAGTTGGCCCAGGCGCTGCTGGGCGACAGGATGACGGCGAGATTGCTACAATCCTTCCTAAAGGTTGTGGCAATCGGCACAATTGCGGATGTCGTTCCACTTCTCGGCGAGAACCGCGTCATCGCCCATTTTGGCCTGGAAGGGCTGCGGCAACCGGCGCAATCCGGATTGGCCGCGCTGATTGAGCTTTCAGGACTCGCAGGAAAGGAAATCAGCGCCGGAGACGTGGGCTTTCGACTCGCGCCACGTCTTAATGCCGCCGGACGCATGGAAAACGCGCGCGATGTGATCGATCTGTTCACTTCGCCCGAGCCGGCGCGCACGCGGGAAATTGCCGAAAGGCTGGAACGGTTGAACCGCGAGCGGCAGCGGGTGGAAGAGGAAATCCTGCGCGCGATCGTCGTACAAATGGACCAACGTGCCGGTCTTAAGGAGCAATTCTCGATAGTGCTGGCAGGCGCGGGATGGCACCGCGGCGTGATCGGGATTGTGGCGCAGCGAGTGGTGGAGCGATATCATCGTCCGACATTGGTGATTGGAATCGAGGACGGCGTAGGCGTGGGCTCGGGGCGATCCATCAAGTGCTTTCACCTGCTGGATGCGTCTCACCTCGGTGGGCGACCTCTTCCAGCGATTTGGCGGGCACGCGCAGGCGGCGGGCTTCGCCTTACTCCGCAGAACAGATTCCGGAACTCGAACGGCGTTTCGAAGAGCATGGCGCGCAGTGTACTCACGGCCGCGGACATGGAGCCGGTCCTGCGCGTGGACGCAGCCCTGAATTTGGCGGAAGTGGACTGGCCGCTTTATCAGGAGATCATTCAACTTGAGCCCTTCGGCATGGGTAACCCCACGCCGGTGTTTGGGGCCTGCGGAGTTACGGCTGCTGGCCACACCACGTATCCTCCAGGAAAAGCATCTAAAACTAAGAGTAGGAAACGCAGCGCGCACGCTGGACGCGCTTGGATGGGGGTGGGCGGCGCGAACTCCGTCGCTTCTAGCAGGCCAGAGCGTGGACATGGCGTTCACCGTCGAACAAAACAACTATCAGGACGTGGCCAGCCTGCAACTTGTCATCAAGGATCTTATGGCAACCGGCGGAATGGGGAATTCGTGGCAACCCGTGGACTAGGATCTGGAGCGGGCTCGCCGCCAAAATGGCTGACGGGCCTTGTGGTGGCGGGGATTTCCCTGACGGCGCTGGCCGTCGGCCTCGCTTACTGGGTCAGTTCGACTCGCCACGCCCCGCCGGCGCAAACCCTTCCCATTCCCGCCCCGGATGTTAACCAACAACTATCGGGCTACACCTTTACGCGCTTCGAACAGGGCCGCGCCGTCTTTAACGTCCAAGCTGCCCGCACGCTGGCTTACCAGCAGAGCAAGTCCACCACGCTGGAAGATGTAACGGTGGAAGTGTTCGGGCGCAAAGGGCAAGTAACAGCGATATTTTGCGGACGCACCAATGCGAGTACAACCCTCAGTCGGGCGACTTCTTAGGCTCAGGCCCCGTTGAGATCGAGTTGGGCGCGCATTCCAGCGACCTTCCCGGCACCGGCTTGCGGGGCAAGCACCGGGTCTTTCTGGAGACATCCAAAGTTGCCTACCGTCAGGGCGAGCGCTTGCCGAGACCGATGAGCCGGTCAAGTTCCGCATGGGGCCCGCCTCCGGCACAGCACTGGGCATGGTTTACGCCACGCGCGACGGTTGGGTCGAACTGAAACATAACGTCGTGGCGGATTTAAAGCAGGGTACGGATATGCCCCCCAACCGCCGATCCACCTGACGGCGGCCGCGCTCCGGTATGACAAGGAGGGCGGACGTGTGGCATTGGCCGGACCGGTGGAGGTAACCGAGGGTAAGCGCCGCGCCGTGTCGGAAAACGCCAACATTGATCTCGACGACCGTAATCGCGTCTCGCGGGTCAATTTGGAAGGCCACGCGCAAGCTTTTGATGTCGATTCGCTCCGCACCGTCGAACTGAAAGCCAACCGAGTGCAGGGGGATTTCGATGCCGCATCCGGCGAATTGCGCCACCTCACTGCCGAAAACGATGTACTGGGCCAATCCAAGGGCAAAGGAAGCACCAGTAGTCTTACCGCAGAACACTTCGACATGGATTTGGGCGGCAAGCATCCCTCAACCGCTCCATGGAGTGGCCACGGGCAATGTCCATATCAACTTGGAATCTCAGCCAGTACTAAACCTTCCGGAAAAGACCAGCGCGGCCAAGGGTCCCGAAAGAAAGACCCTTACGGCAGGCGCGGTCAAGTTTGAATTTCAGCCTGAGACCCATGGCCTGAAGGCTGCGGAAACCGTCGGCCCCGGGGCGCTTCTGGTCAGCCCTGCGGATCCCAAGACCGGGGAAAAGGTCATTACCGCCGGGCAATTCCTCATGACCTTTGACGCGCGAAGCCGAATAGAATCTCTGCGGGGCCTCGCTCCCACACAGGTCCTCTTCCGTCCTCCCACCAAGCCCCCGCCGGAACCGCCGCGGAGCAGAGCCAGGCCGACCAGTTCGATGCACTCTTCGATGTTGGCACGCAAACCTTGCGTGAAGTGGTACAGAGCGGGAACTACCAATACCGTGATGGCGACCGGCAAGCGAGCGCGGATAACGCCCACTACGATGCTCAGTCACAAACCACGGTGCTCCTGGGTCATCCACAGGTATGGGACACAAACACGCGGATAAAGTGTCAGAAAATAACCATCGATATGCGCACGAACACTTCCATTGGTGAAGGGCAGGTGCAAGCCACCCATCTTCCAACCCCCGCTCCTGGAGCTGCCCCGGCCGCGTCCCCAGCATTGCCTACCAACGTGCTGGCAGACAAGATGGTAGCGCGACGCCAGAGCCAAACCGTCCATTATGAAGGACATGTCCGTGCCTGGCAGGGGATGGACGTAGTGGAATCCTCGTCGCTGGATGTGTACCGTGCCGAGAAGCGAGTCAGTTCCGGTTCGCAGGTGGTGACCAGCTATCTTCAACCCGCTGCAATGGTCAGCCAGGACGGGGGTCCCGCTCATTCCACGGGAGAGTCTCGCCCGGTGACTGTCCACGCAGACTTTTTGGACTACTTCGATCAGGGTCGGCGCGCTCGTTACCATGGAAATGTGCGCATGGTGACAGAAAGCACCACCCTTCAATCGGACCGTTTGGATGTTTATTTCAGCCCGGGAGACACCGCGCAAGGCTCGGAAGTGGATCATGCGGAAGCGGATGGCCACGTAAGAGTCACTCAACCCGGCCGCCTCGGAACCGGGGAGCACGGTGAGTATTATGCAGGTCCAGGGAAGATTGTTCTCACCGGCGGTCCACCTGTTTTGAATGATGATAAGAAGGGCTCCACGACGGGCCAACGTTTGACATTCTTTATTCACGATGATAGGCTTTTTGTGGATGGAGGTGACAAGTTGCCCTCATTATCTAAGCACCGCGTCGCACCATGAGCGACAATGCAGATTCTCTCCACAGCGGACCTGTCGAAGTCTTATAAGGGCCGGAAGGTTGTTGATGACATTAGCCTTAAGATCTCTCAAGGAGAGGTGGTGGGTTTGCTCGGGCCCAATGGGGCGGGCAAAACCACGACATTTTATATCATTGTGGGCCTGACCAGCCCCGATGCGGGCCAGGTGCTTCTCGACGGAGTGGACATCACCAATTTCCCCATGTACCTCCGGGCGAGAGAAGGCATCAGCTACCTCCCTCAAGAGCCCTCCATATTCCGCAAACTTACTGTGGAAGAGAATATAATGGCTGTGCTTGAGACTCGGCCGTTAACCGCCGATGGTCGCCGGGCGCGCTTGGAGGAGTTGATCGAGGACCTGGGGCTTCAGCAGGTTCGCCGGAGTTACGGTTATCTGCTGTCGGGAGGAGAGAGAAGGCGAGTGGAAATTGCCCGCTCACTGGTTATTTCCCCGTCGTTCATTCTCCTCGACGAACCGTTTTCGGGAATTGACCCCTTGACGGTGCTTGATATTCAAAAGATTATAGTTCGTCTGAAAGATTCTGGAATCGGTGTGCTGGTAACGGATCATAACGTGCGAGAAACCTTGCAAGTTACTGACCGCGCGTACATCATCAATAACGGACGAATTTTCCGAGCCGGGTCGCCCGAGGAACTCGGCAATGACGCAGAAGTCAGGCGGGTTTACTTGGGTGACTCTTTCCGCCTGGCGATGTAACAAGCAAGTTCGAACTCCGAGGTCCAAAGTCCAAAGCAGCCCCAAGCGCGACCTACGGACCTCGGACATGGGACAGGTTTTGACAAACTATGGGTGGTCCTTCTCCTAGAATCGGCCTGAACCTGAAGGTGGCGCAGAAGCAAATTCTGACGCCCGGCTTGGTTCAGATGGTCAGCGTTCTCGCGCTCAACAAGCTTGAGCTGCGCGAGATGATCAATCAGGAGATGATTTCCAACCCCGTGCTCGAAGAAGTTCCTGAGGACGTGCCGTCTCTCGAAGAAGTGGCTAAGAAGACCGAACCCGAGAAAACAGCCACCCCTTCCGCCGATCTCCCTCCCAGTAATGGCGACCGGGAAGACTCTTTTGAGCAAATTGACTTTGGGTCCTTCTTTGACGATTACCTTGACCCGGGTTACAAATCTCCCGCCGCCGAAGTGATCGAGAAGCCCTCGTTTGAGAATTTCCTGTCGCAGCCTACCTCCCTCTCCGACCATTTGGAATGGCAATTGGGCATGTCGATTTGCTCGGAAGAAGTTCGCGAAGCCGGACATTCGATTATCGGTAACCTGAATGAAGATGGATACCTCCCGACGACGCTGGAAGAAATTGCCCAATCCGGCGGCCACCAACCCGCGCACGTGGCGGAAGCGCTGACGCTTGTCCAGATGCTTGACCCGCTCGGTGTGGCGGCTCGCGACGTACGTGAATGCCTTCTGATCCAGTTGCGCGCCGTGGCCCCCGACAATGCTTTGGCCCAGCAGATTGTTTCCGACCATTTAAAGCAGCTTCAGAACAAGCAATATCGCGAGATTGCCCGCTCCCTCGACCGCCCCGTGAAGTCGGTGGAGCGCTGCGTGGAGATCATCCGCAAGCTCGATCCGCGTCCCGGGCAGCGCTTCAACACTTCGCAAACGCGCCTGATTGAGCCTGACGTGGCCTTCGTCCGGACTGGCGACGGGTATCAGGTGGTTTTGAATGAGGACGGCCTTCCGCAGCTTCGCCTGAGCCATCACTATCGGCGCATGCTGGGCGAAGACGGCACTACGCGCGAGGTGCGCAACTACGTGAAGGAGCGCTTCACCTCGGCGATTCAGCTCATCAAGAATATCGAGCAGCGCAAGCAAACCATCATCCGTGTTTGCGAGTCGATCATTCGCCGCCAGAAGGAATTCCTCGACCGTGGCATCGACCAACTTCGCCCCATGATGATCAAGGAAGTGGCGGAAGAGGTGGGAGTGCATCCCTCCACCGTCAGCCGCGCCGTCGCCAACAAATACGCGCATACACCTCAAGGCGTTTACGAACTCCGTTACTTTTTTTCCGAGGCTGTCCAGGGACCGGCCGGCGGCCTGACTTCTTTGATCAATCTGAAGCGCCTGGTAAAGAAAATGATCGAGGAAGAGGAACCCATGCATCCCCTTACCGACGAGGAAATCACCCATCGTCTGCGCGATGTGGGCTATTGTGTGACGCGTCGCACCGTGGCCAAGTATCGTGAGGATATGCGAATTCCCAGTACCCACCAACGCCGGGTCAAAGCGTAAGAACCGGGATACGGTAGACGGGACACGGTATACGGCCGAAAGATAATTATGAATTCTGAATTATGAATTATGAAAACAGGGCCTTTTGGATTTACCCTAGCGCGGCTCAGATTTGAATCATTCGGTATTCCGAATTCAGAACTACTAAACTCCACCCCTGGATCCCGAGTCTCTTCCCCCGTGTCCCGTATCCCGAATCCCGTTTCCCGTATCCCGAACAGGAGGTGGCGTCATGCCCATTGATTACACGGGCCGGCAAGTGGAAATCAGTACCGACCTTCGCCGCTACACTCAGGAACGGCTTAGAAAACTCGTTCGCCTGGTCGGCGGACAGTTCGACCTGCACGTTATCCTTACCGCGGAAAAGCATCGACGGATCGCAGAGCTCACTCTGAAATTCCATGATCATCAAGTGGTCGGAATAGAAGAAACCGCGGACATTCGAACTTCGATTAACGGAGCAGTGGATAAGTTGGCTCGCCAAGCCGTGCGCCTGCTCGATCGCCGCCGTAGCACCAAGCGCCGCCCCAAACCGACTGCTGCCGTCCTTCTGAACGTCCTGGGGACGGGGCAAGTGGATCAAGATGAGCATCGCATCGTCCACTCCGAGCGCCTGCCGTTAAAACCCATGAGTATCGAGGACGCCATTGAGGCGCTTGATCGCTCGCACGCGGGTGCCGTCGTCTTCCGCAACCCCGACAGCGAACGAGTGAACGTTATCTACCACCGCCCCGATGGCCATCTAGGTCTCATCGAGCCGGAACCCTAGCCCGCTTTTCTCACCAGTCTCTTGGAATGGGCCTCAAGACCCTTCGAATCTCGATGGCGCTTCCGCTGGGATGCTGGATCCAGCGCGCGTCGCGCATGGGGGGAGTGGTTTTGTCTGGTGCGCGCCCTCGGGTTCGGGAACTCCCATCTCGGTGGACCGAATCGCGTTTTCCGACAATGAACGATAACAAATTTGAAGCAGCCGCCGGGTCTCTGGACAGCGAGACTCTGGCCACCGCCTACCGGGCTTTTAGGCCGGTGGCTGGGGAGGCCGGCTCCGGCTGAATGGACGCGAGGGGCACCTCGACTGCGCCGACGTGGTCAGTATTGATATCGTGCACGCCCATGCGCAGAAAGTATTCACCTTTGGCCGGGGCGTCAATATCCTGAGACAAGGTAAGTCCCCGCTGCATCCATTCGTTGTATTTCGCCGCAGAAGGGCTGGCTCTCACCCTGCTGCCGATCGAGTTCACCACTTCGCCATTCGAACTGTACAGGCGGGTCAGAATCTCGATGGAGGCGTGATGCGCGCCGTCCGGTGAGGGGGTGAACGCAATGTTCCTGGGGTCGAGGGAATAGTAGACGGTGTAGTGCCGGTAAGGCGGCTTCATCAGTTTTTCATTGGGCCGATTGAAGGACGGAAGCGTTTTTTCCAGTGCCGTGCCGGGGACAATTTTCACATTCAAGGTGAGCTGCGTCAGGTTGGGACCACCCCGCTGCATGGCCGTCTCCATGGGGCTCAGGTTGGTGGGCAGCGAATTCCGC
Organism: uncultured Acidobacteriota bacterium; assembly: GCA_963808085.1. Taxonomy (GTDB): domain Bacteria; phylum Acidobacteriota; class Terriglobia; order UBA7540; family UBA7540; genus Bog-366. The sequence goes on along the minus strand of CAWEFC010000033.1, from coordinate 84,799 downwards.
CCGTGCACGGAGGGAGCCATGGGGTCATCGGCGTAGTATCCATGGCGGTAGAAAAGATTCATGCCGGATTGATCCAGGTTCACACGCACGCTGCGGTAACTGCCGTCCCATTGGCGACGGATGGGGGAGTAGGTCAGCGTGTAGTAGTTGGAGCCGTGGTCGACGGCTTCCTGCACTGCCTCCTTCAGGTCGTTCGAGTCGTACAAGGCCTTGCCGCCAGTCTGCTCGGCGATGCGTTCCATGTTGGCGTGGTCGCCCGTGTTTTCCGGGATTAACTCTGAGGGATTATGGGGGCCGGAGTCGCCGTTAACGCCCGAGGCTTCCGGATCGTATGCGGGACTCGTCACCAGTCCGCGTCCATCGACGGGATACACCGCCACCTGGGCGCGCGTCATCAGGTCAGCGGTCGACCTCACATCGTCACCGAAGGCCGACGACGGGCGAATGGAACCACGCAGGCCGCCGTCCGGAATGACGTCGAGGGGGAATGAACCGGAAAACCAGATGAGATTTTTGCGCCCGGGCAGGCCGGCGAGATAGCGCCCCAGGGCGTTCATCGCTGCCAGGGTGTACTGCACGCGCTGCGCGTCCTGGAAGGAGTTCTGCTCGGACTGAAACTGGCGAATGTTGGCCAGCACTTGGGCAGCGGAATGGCTGCGTGCCATTGACGATCGCACCATGGCGAGCTGGTCCTCTTGCGCCGCATCGTCCGCTGTCGTGCTCAGGGACTGTGAACTCTTCGGCAGGCCCTTCTTGCCGCTCAGGGCGGCCTTCAACAACGCCGGGTCGGTGGTGAATCCCTGAAGAATGTACAGATGACTGGACAAACCGAAGATGGCGATGGGCGTGCCTTCGGGCATGGTTTTGAGATATCCGAGCATCTGCGCTCGTACGTTCGCTTGGTCCGCCATCGATGTATTCAGCGCATCCAGCAGTAGGACGTTCAACGGTCCGTTGTTGGGCGTATCGGTGATGTTGGTAAAGACATTCAGGCCGAGATCGTGCTTGCTCGGCGTGGGCGAAGGCGGCGGGGCCTGATCGAGGCGGTGCTCCTCGAAGTCCTGCACCGTCATTTCCTGGCCCGCTTCGAGCACGGTAAAGTCAGCCGCCTTAAGCCCGCGCACGGGATGGCCCTTCTTGTCCGTCACCACAACGTCCAGGACAACGAGCTGTACCTGCGACTTCAACACAGTCGTCCCCATGGCGGGCGCCTGACCCGGACCAAGCTGCGTCGCACTTTGCTCCCCAGATGGAGTGGTGGAGGGAGGCGCGGCTGGCGATGGCGTCGAGGTTTGGGCGAGAGTGGTGAAGGCCATACCCAAAGCCAAACCGGCTGCGAAAGCCGCTGACAGCAATGCCGTAGGGAGAGAAAAGACATGACGAAGTGGGGAAATCATACGGCAGCAGATTAATCCTGCGCACCATACAAATCAATCCCAATACCCGCAAGGATTTTTGGCGGCGGAAGGCGCCCGAAACCAACCAGCCTCGCCCTCGGCCATCGGAGCCGGCGTTCTGACCCCTGCGGGCAACCGTTCGGCGTTTATCGATCAGCACTTTTTGCCAAGACCTTTCTGCTGCTATGACTTCGGTGACAACGAGGGAATTCTCTCGACGATTCCGGCTGTTTCCACGTGCCTGTTGGGAGCGCTGACCGGCCACTGGTTGCGGTCGGACCGACCTCCCGCGCGAAGTTTGCCCATTACAACATAAGTCGGGCCTTGTGCTCGCCTACCTCGTGTGGGATATAATCCATCGATGTTCCGACGCGATTTCCTATACAGTTTGATTGCCGGAGGCGCCATGGCGCAGCTCGCTCAATCTCACCCGGCGCGGCCTCAGGCGGCAAACGGGGTTTTTCTTGAGCGGCCGATGACCGGACTACCGCACAAAGGAAAGGTCCTTCTCGCCATCGAGGCGCACTCGGACGACATATCGCTGGAGTCGTCGGGGACCGTGGCAAAACTGATTGAAGAAGGATATACAGGCTACCTCGTCCGCGCCACCAACGATGATATGGGTGATGCTCCGGGGCTAGGCACACCGGGAACGATTGGCGACAACGTCGTCGGCAACGAACGCGACAATGCAGAAGTAGCGCGTGCCCTGGGTTGCCAGAAGCACTTTGACCTGAACTACAGCAATCACCGCATGGCCGATGTTTCGTTGAATGAGGTGATCTGCCGCCTCATTTTTATCATCCGGCTGGTCAAAGCCGACACCGTAGTTTGTTGGGATCCTTGGGCGCACGACGAAGAGAACCCGGATCATTTGATGGTGGCCAGGGCTACGGAAGCGGCGTGCTGGATGGCCGGCCGGGATCACGATTACCCCGAGCAATTCGCCGCGGGCCTCGCTCCCAAGGAAGTTCAGGACAAGTATTACTTCGCGCGGCGGCCGGAGATCACCCGCGTTGTCGATATCAGCAAGCAGATCGACAAGAAAATCGACGCGATCCGTGCGAACGTGGCGAAAGGGCCGGGTGGCCATTCCGGATCGCATTTGCGCGCAGAGTTGGCGCAGCACCATCAGGCCCTGCCTCTGCTCGGCGGCGACGATGCCACCGCCGATCATAATTACATCAAAGAATTCCTGCTGGGGCGCGACCGCGAGCTGGGCAGGCAGTACGGCGTCGAGTATGCCGAAGCATTCCACTACATTCCCCCCGGCGCTTCCGGCGCGGACCTGGATCCCCGAGTCGAAAAGTATGTGAAAGAGCATGCCGTGCCCTCGAAGTAACCCATGAACAAACCGGGAGATCTGAGCCATCACGAACTGCCGCGCAAGCTGGGGTGGCTTGACGCGGCCATGATTGTGGTCGGGATCGTGATTGGTTCGGGCATCTTCCTCCTTCCCAACCTGATCGCCCAAAACCTGCACTCAAGCGGAGCCATTCTTGCGGCCTGGGTCATCTCCGGCGTGCTCTCGTATTTTGGCGCGCTCGCTTATGCGGAGCTGGGAGCGATGATGCCCGCGACCGGCGGACAATACGTTTATCTCCGCGAAGCCTACGGCCCAGCGTGCGCCTTCGTTTGCGGTTGGACGTTCATGCTGGCGGTGCTCTCGGGGGGCATTGCTTTCCTGGCGGTCACCTTCTCGATCTATGCCGGCCAGTTCGTTCACCTCACGCCCGTGACGGCGAAACTCATCTCCCTGGCGGTGATCGCCGTGCTTTCGGCGGTTAATTACGTGGGAGTCAGGGAAGGCGCGACGGTGCAAGTCATCTTCACGTTTCTTAAGATCGCGGGCTTGCTGATGTTGATTGGAGGCGCGTTCTTAAGTCACGCCGTGGCGCCCGCCGTGCTACCGCCCGTGCCGTCCGCATTTTCGCTCCCCCAGTTTGGCACGGCCATGATCGCCTGCCTGATGGCGTACAACGGGTGGACCTATATCAGCTTCGTGGCCGGAGAGGTGAAGCAGCCGGCGCGGAATCTCCCGCGGTCTTTGACCCTGGGAATGGTCGGGGTGATGGTACTGTATGTGCTCGCCAACATGGCTTATCTGAAGGTCATGACAATCCCACAGATCGCGGCCACCGCCCGAGTGGGGGCGACGCTGGCCGAACGCACGATGGGGCCAATCGGCGCCACGCTGGTTTCCGTCACGGTGCTGATTTCGATCGTGGGGGCCATCAACGGCTGCATCCTCACCGCCGCCCGCATCCCTTTCGCCCAGGCTCAGGACGGCCTCTTCTTTCGCCGCTTCGGCCGCGTTCACCCGCGATTCGAGACGCCGGCGTTTGCCATCGTGCTGCAAGGCGTGTGGACCGCGGTGCTAGTGGTCAGTGGGTCCTATGAAAATCTGTTTTCCTACTCGATGGTGGCAGCCTGGATCTTCTACATGCTCAGTGTTGCGGCCGTATTCGTTCTGCGCCGCAAGCAGCCGCAGTTGGCCCGCCCCTACCGCATGTGGGGCTATCCGTATACCTTGGGGGCGTTCATGCTGGTCTCAGTGTGGTTCGTGGTGAATGCCTTCGTGACGACGCCCGGGCCGTCCTTCACCGCGCTGGGCATTATCGCCACGGGGATTCCGATGTATTTGATCTGGCGCAAGCCGGCGCGACAGGCGGACGCAACTGTTGCGGGAGAAGTCGAATCGTGAATTTCGCCGCCCGTTCAGGCGAGGAAATTCTTGACTCCGGTGTACCGCGCCACAGCGTCCATATCGATCGTGACGCCCAATCCCGGCAGCGCTGGAATCGGCAGCGTGCCATCGGCATTCAACTTCCATCCTCCGGCAGCAATCTTATCGATGAACGGCGACCCGGGTAAGTACTCGACCAGGTCAACGTCTGGCAGGGCCGAAGCGAGCTGCAGATCCGCGGCGAGTCCCAGCGCCGTATTCCACCCGTGAGGGATCATGCGCACGCCGTTTTCGCGGGCCATCCAGGCGATGCGGCGCGACTCGCTGAGTCCCCCCACCTTCGTTGCGTCCGGTTGGACGATGTCGAACGCGCCGGCCTGAAGCCAGGGTTGGAACGATTGACGTCGCGTCAACACTTCGCCGCCCGCGATCCGTACGGGAGACTGGCGCCGCAACGCCACATAATCCTGAAGGCTGTCCGGCAATAAAGCTTCCTCGAACCACGCCACATCGTAGTTGGCCAGCATGTGCGATGTGTTCCTGGCCCACTTGAAATCTTGCGGCCAGAAGGCGTCACTAGCGCCCGCATCGACCATCAGTTGGCAATCCGGCCCAATCGCCTCTCGCGCGGCGCGAACGATGGCCTCGTCCGTGGCCTTATCGCGACGCCCGAATGGTCCCCATCCGATTTTGAAGGCGCGGAAGCCCTGCGCCTTGAGTGGAACGAGCCTGCCCGCCATCTTTTCCGGTTCTTCCATGAGCAGCGAGGCATAGGGCATCACGCGTTCCCGATAGCGGCCTCCCAGCAACCTGCCCACGGGCTGGCCCGTGGCTTGGCCGAGAAGATCCCACAGGGCGATATCGATTCCACTGATGGTGTGGGTGATGGCGCCGCCGCGACCCATCCAGAACGTATTCTGGTGGAGAACTTCGCTGACCCGTTCGGGTTCCAAGGCATTTTCGCCTAAGTAAAATGAGCGCAAAACGCCCAGTGCGCCACGCACCAGCTCGTCGTTGGTAAACGCGCTTCCCCATCCCACCAAGCCTTCGTCCGTGAGCACCGCGATGAGGGTGTGGATGCAGTCCTCCGGCTTTGGTTCGTTGGCCCAACCTCCGAGCGGCGTTGCTCCCCGCAACCCTGCGGAACGGATTTCCCGAATCTTCATTACCAGCCCCCTTCTGCCAGAGTAAATTCCAAGCCTCCCCTCCTGAGTGGTCACGACACCAGAAATGGGAAATTATCCTAACCCATTCCGGGCGGGTTTTCATGCCGATTCCATGCGATGTTGATCGAGGCCTGATGCTGCGGACCGGCACGGCGCATTGCGAATTGCCTTGGCAGAAAGAAAGTGGTCTTATTGAATTATGATCTTCAACCGATGGAAGCTCGATGGAGGTGTTATCGCCGGTGACGGAGACGCGTCTTAAGAATGATGGCGGCTGGCCCTCGGGCAGGCTGCGCCTGATCTTGCTGATCAGTTTTGGGGGCTTATTGGGCCTGATGGTCATCGCGGGCCTGGATGCTTTTCGTCTAGCACGGCAGATGCAGGCGCAGGAAGAAGAGATTCGCCAAACCCTTCTAGCCCATACCCGGCCTCTCACCGTCCTATCGTCGTCGATCTACATTTACAATGACCGGATCGAGGACTACCTCATGAGCCAGGACCCGCAGTCTGACGGGCCCACGGCCGACGATTTTTCACGGCTCCAGGCGGAGATCGATTCAACGCTAAGAAAGTACCCGGCGAATTGCCAGCCCGAGGAGCGGGCGCTGCTCGAGAGCCTCAAACAGTTGTATACGGACCAACAAGGCATGTTGGATCCTGTATTGTCGTGGAGCCGGGAAGAGCGCCGCCGGCAGGCTTGGCGTATGCTGAATGAAGAAGTTCTGCCGCAACGATCGCGCATCCAGGCAACATCGGAGAAAATAGAACTTTGGAACAGTCAACAGACGGGTGCGACGGACCGGGAAATATTCGCCAGCTTTGCGAGCTTGCAAGCGCGGCAAACAAGATTGCTGGCAGTCGTTCTCACCGCCGGATTGGTACTGTCCCTTGCCAGTATTATTTACCTTCTCCGGCTGGGAGAGGAGACTGAGCGGCGGTATCAGGAACTTGCGCTGAGCCGCGCCCAGCTCGAAGCCTTGTCGGCACAACTCGTTGATGCCCAAGAGACCGAGCGGCGGTCGATCTCCCGTGAACTTCATGATGAGGTCGGCCAATCCCTGGGAGCATTGCTGGTCGAGGTCGGAAGATTAGCAGCGGCGGTTCCTTCTGATAACCCATCGATCAAAGATCATGTGGACAAAATCAAATCGGTCGCCGAAACGACGGTCGAAACCGTCCGCAATATAGCCTTGCTCCTGCGGCCGTCGATGCTGGATGATCTCGGCTTGATCGCTGCTCTAGAGTGGCAGGGCAGGGAAGTTTCGCGCCGCAGTGAAATGGAAGTGGAGGTTCAATCCTCCGACATCTCGGAAAAGATCCCGGAGGATTACAAAATCTGCATCTACCGATTGGTACAAGAGGCGCTCAACAATGCCGCACGTCACAGCGGGGCCAAAAATGCCAAAGTCGCGGTCGAGCTAACGGCTAGCGAAATAGTGGTTTCTGTCTCTGACGACGGCGGCGGCTTCGATCCGCGGAGGGTTCGCGGCCTTGGCATCTTGGGAATGGAAGAGCGGGTGCGGCGCCTGGGGGGAACTTTTGCCTTGGATTCGAAGCCTGGGGGCGGTACGACGCTGAGGGCGGAGTTCCCGATCTCCCACGCCTAATCATCAACGACCATGAATTCGATTCGAGTCTTGCTCGCCGATGACCACAGACTGATTCGTGCCGGCCTCCGCCTGGTGGTTGATCAACAGCCTGACTTGAGCGTTGTCGGCGAAGCTGACGACGGAAGACAAGCGGTGGAATTGGCCAAGTCCCTGAAGCCGAATGTTGTGGTCATGGATATCGGAATGCCGAACCTGAATGGAATTGAAGCCGCGCGTCAGATCAGGGAAATTCGACCGGCCTCCGCCATCGTGATGCTGAGCATGCATTCCGATGAAGGGTACGTTCTTCGCGCGCTCGGCGCCGGAGCTCGCGCGTACTTGCTGAAGGACTCCGCCACCACCGATCTTGTGCAGGCCATTCACGCGGTGGCCGAGGGAAAGTCATTTTTCAGTCCTGCAGTGAGCAAGGTCTTGCTCGAGGATTACGTGCGGAAGTTGCGGCGGAGCGGGGCGGAAGATTCCTATGACCTATTGAGCCCACGGGAGCGCGAGATACTTCAGTTGGTGGCGGAGGGCAAATCCAACAAGGAGGTCGCCAGCCTGTTGAACCTCAGCGTTTACACGGTAGAAACGCACCGGGCAAAGATCATGCAGAAGCTGAATCTGAAAGGCGTGCCCGAACTGATCTTGTACGCGGTGCGCAAGGGAATCATCTCTTAAAGTTGAAGGGGTATGGCTTGCTGTACCCTCTTGATTCGCTCGCGCGAGAAAAAAGGTCTCGATTTGAGGATGTAACGGCGAGTTTACCTCGCCATATGGCGGCGTAAAGCCGCCTCTACGCGAAACTGAGGCAAGACAAAAAGAGGGTACGGCAACCCGTACCCTCCGAGCGGGCGAGGAAGAGCTTCCGCTCCCCCTCGTTCCCAATATTCCGCCAGTTACGCGGCAATGAACAATGTGTTCCCTTGGCGATTCACGAGCAACAGCGGATCCTTTCCCGCCTTGTGAACAGCTCGATCGAAATCGCTGACGTTCGTGACAGGCTGGTGATTGACTTCCTGGATGACGTCACCCTGCCGCAACCCGGAGTCGGCCACAGGGCTTGCAGGATCAATCCCCGTAACGACGACGCCCTTGGTATTGGTAGGCAAACCCAACTGCTGAACGGCTGCATCGGTAACGTTTCCTACGGTGACCCCTTCCAGGGCGCCTTGGGGATTTTGAGGCGCAAGGCTAGCTTGCTGTTGATCGGTTGGCAACACGCCCAGCTTGACGGACATGTCACGCTCGCTTCCGTTCCGCAGTACTTTCAGGCTCACGGTGGAGTCGGGCGCCATCATCGAGATGCTCATACGTAATTCATTGCTGTCCGCAATCGGTTTTCCGTTCAATTCCACAATGATGTCTCCCTTTTGCAGGCCGCTTTTTTCCGCCGGGCTCCCGGAGCTGACATCGCCCACAAGAGCACCGCGGGGTTCAGCTTCTCCGAACGCCTTGGCCAGTTGCGGACTCACTTCCTGGATCGAGACGCCCAGGTATGCTCGTGTCACCTTGCCATCTTTTATAATCTGATCCATTACGTTCCGAGCCAGGTTTACCGGGACCGCGAACCCAACACCCTGGCTCCCGCCGGACCCATGCGAGAGGATCGCGGTGTTGATGCCGATCAACTCGCCGCGGTCATTGACCAGTGCTCCGCCGGAGTTCCCAGGATTAATCGGAGCATCGGTTTGGATAAAATCCTCGTAGTCTTCGATGCCCAGGTTGGTTCGACCCATGGCGCTCACGATGCCCGACGTCACAGTTTCTCCGACTCCGAAGGGGTCGCCAATGGCCAAAACCGTGTCGCCTACTTGCATTTTGGAAGAGTCCCCGACCGTGATTGCCGGCAAGTTTGTTGCGTTTATCTTAAGGACGGCAATATCGGTCTTGGGATCCGTGCCGACGACGCGAGCTTGATACTCGTGCTTGTCGGATGTCGTGACTTGAATGTCTGTCGCATCCGCCACGACGTGGTTGTTGGTGAGGATATAACCGTCAGGGCTGACGATCACGCCGGAACCGAGACTCCGCTCGCGATCTTCTCGCGGAGCGTCAAATTGATGGCCGGAGTTATCTCCGAAAAACTGCCGGAAAAAGGGGTCCATCTGCATCCCCTCCGGCAACTGTCCGGAAAAGCCCGTCGGATTTTTGACCACCTTGGAAGAAGAAATGTTCACAACTTCCGGCAGTACTTTCTTTACGATTGGCGCAAAACTATTCCTGCTCGGACCTTCGTTGGGGTCGGCAAACTTCAGCGATGCAGGCGGATTGGCCGATTGCATGTCGCCGCGAAGCCGAGTGACTCCAAATCCGGCTGCCAGTACCAGGCCTAAAGCCGTTGCGATTGCTATTCCCCCGAAGCGCCCATTAAATTGTCGTATGTTCATGTGACCTCCCTCTCGCAAATCTCATCGCCAACATCCCCGGCAGCTTGGCGTGCCGGTTTGCAGGCTCATAAATTGAGATGGTAGAGGTGAGGTAGACGCCTATCACGACGACTTGGTATTTGCGGTACCGGCGAATGGGGATACCGCCCGGAAGATTGATGACGGCCTAATCGCCGGAGGACGCGCGAATTCAAGCTCTCTTCGCTGCCCCCATGAATCCTCTTCTTAATTTAGCATTCATAATTCATAATTCACCTGACGGCTGGCAAGGGACACGGGACTTCGGACCCCGAACCATCGATTCGCCATGAAGAAGAAAGCCAAGAAGCCTTCGAAGCAGTTCGTGCTCATCACTGGGATGAGCGGTTCCGGGAAGGCTTCCGTTCTGAAGGCCTTTGAGGATCTTGGCTACCACTGCGTTGACAACCTTCCCTTCGACCTTATACTGAAATTCGCCGAGATGTGCCATCAGCCGGACAGCCGCATTGACCGCGCCGCGGCGGTGGTGGACATTCGCGGCGGCGAGGCTCTGAGCCAGCTCCCCACACATTATCGCGACCTCACGCGCAATACGCTTCTGCGGCCTTCACTCGTTTTCCTCGAAGCTTCCGACAAAGCATTGATCCGGCGGTTCGAGGAGACTCGCCGTCCGCACCCGCTGGGGCGCGACTTGCCGGTACGCGAGGGAATTCGCTTGGAACGCATGCTGCTCAAGCCCATGCGCCAGCTTGCCAGCGTGGTGATTGATACCACCCGGCTTAACGTTCACGAACTGCGCGACCTGATTCAAACCCGCTTTGGAGGAATCGCGGCACGCCGCTCGATGTTGGTTTCCTCGATGTCGTTTGGCTACCGCTTCGGCGTCCCGGCGGATGCCGACCTCGTGTTCGACGTGCGCTTTTTACCGAACCCCAACTTCGTTCCCCGTTTCAAGAACAAGACCGGCCGCGACGTTGGTGTCCGCCGATTCATGAACTCACATCCGCAAACCCACGAGTTCATGACCCGGCTCATGAGTCTGCTCCTCTACTTATTGCCCCAATACGTCCGCGAGGGGAAAAGCTACCTCACTATCGCCATTGGGTGCACGGGGGGCCGACACCGTTCTGTGTTTTTGGCGGAAGAAGTGGCCGGCGCACTCGCGCACGAAGGATATAAAACCAAGGTCTCGCACCGGGACGCGGGAAGATAGGCGTTACAAATTCTAAATTATGAATTCTGAATTATGAAACCGGAATAGTGAACAGGTTTATTCTCCGTTACGCAAGAAAATGTCCAACCTGCCTTTTGTTCACAATTCAGAATTCATAATTCAGAATTTGTGCCGCGCTTGGAGGGTCGTTTGAATAATGTATTGGCCGTCGACATTGGCGGCACACATTTTCGCACCGGGTTGTTTGATGAGCAGGGTCGGCGCCTCGTGGTATCGGAGGGCGACACCGACCGCGTGGCCGGGCGCGAATGGATGCTCGACAAACTCGCCGTGCATTGCCGCGACTTGATGGCCCAGACGGACGCTCCAATTAAGAGTTGCGGCCTCAGCTTTGGAGGGCCGGTGGATTTCCCCCGCCAGACGGTGACCTCGGTGCACTCGGCGGGTTGGCGGGGTTTTGAACTGGGGAAATGGATGGAGCAGACCCTGGGCATTCCCTGCCGCCTCGATAATGACGCCAACGCCGGCGCGTTGGGTGAGTACTACTATGGGGCCGGACGCGGCGCAAAGTTGATGGTTTACATCACGATTAGCACCGGAATTGGTGGCGGTATCGTTCACGAGGGCAAGCTCCTGCGGGGAAAGGATCACATGGCGGGAGAGGTGGGCCACATTCCGCTGTCCGATGGCGGCGAGCTCTGCTCGTGCGGTGGCCATGGGTGTCTGGAAGCACTGAGCTCCGGCGGCGCCATTGAAGCGCGCGCGCGGGAATATGCACAGCGCTGCCCCGACCGCGTTGGGCGCATGCTGGACCTCAGCGGCGGCAGCCAAATCACCGCCAAAGGTCTGGTGCAAGCAGCCGCGGAAGGCGATTCGCCCGCCAACCATATCCTGCGCGAGGCGGCTCGCTGGCTCGCCCGTGGCCTGCTGATGGTCATCCGCATTCTTAATCCCGACATCATTGTTCTCGGCGGGGGAGTGTCGCAGTCAGGCGTGGTGCTTCTTGACGCCTTGAAGGTCTCCCTCAATGAACTCGCCTCGCCGACCATCACCTACTCCACCGAGATCGTTACGGCCGCACTGGGAAGTTTCTCGCCACTCTACGGTGCCGCGGCGCTCGGTTTGGATGTTCACTAGGTCCAAGGCGGTTCGGTGATTCAAATGCTCTATTACGATCGACGTTGGCCAGAAACCAGCGGCCATATATACTAATTGGTACACAAGCCGCCGAGAATCGCGAATTGCTATAACAAAAAGTAAACAAAGGGAATACTTCCCCTGGGTTAGCGAGACCAGGCGACAGACGGTGCTATTTCCTTGACGAACGCGGGTTCGATATCTAACATCGTTCATTTTGAGGGAATTAGGGGGATTTACCGCCCTGGACGGCGGGGAAGGTGTAGCATCGGCCTGGAGGTCGGTGCGTGCCGGGTTGTATCCCGGCGCCACAGCGATTACTGAATGAGCCAAGTTCAACGCCTGCTCGGTTTTATCCGGCCTTATAGCTTCCGCCTGGTCATCGGTGTCTTTTTGATGATCGTGGTAGGAGCGTCTGAGGGCGTTACCGCACTTCTAATCAAGCCGATTTTCGATCAAGTCCTTTCGCCCAGCTCCTCCACTACAGGGATTGTCCTCTTTCAGATATCCCACTTCCATCACACGGTTTACCTGCAGGATATCGTTCCCCACTGGATCCACAATGTTTGGGATGTTGTGGCAATCACCATCATTGGCGTAGCGCTGGTCAAAGGCCTTTCGGAATTTCTTGCCACCTATTTCATAAACTATATCGGCCACTCGGTGGTCCGCGACCTTCGCAATATTCTCTATTCCAAGCTGATCGAGCAATCTATTTCCTTCTTCGCCAGGAACCCCACGGGCCGTTTGATGTCGGCGATCACCAGCGACGTCGAGCGCATTCAGTTTGCCGTTTCGCAGACGGCGGCGGACATGCTGAAGCAATCGTTCAGCTTGGTGTTCTTGTTGGGAGCGCTCTTTTACTATGATTGGCGGCTGGCACTCATCTCCATGGTTTTGATTCCACTGGTGGTTTTTCCCTCGGCGAAACTCGGACGTTACATTCGCGCTTCCAGCCGCAGCAGCCAGGACAAGATGGGGGAGCTGAACAACGTCCTGCAGGAGACCTTCTCGGGCATTCGCATCGTTAAGGCCTTCGCCATGGAGTCGTTTGAAATCGAAAAGTTCAAGAACGCGACACGCCGATTGCTCCGGGTCAGTCTGCGCTGGGTGCGCGCCCAAGCCGTATCATCGCCGCTCATGGAAATTCTTGGCGCCATGACCATCGCTGGCCTTTTGTATTACGAACGCCGTTTGATTCTGCACCATATGCAAACCCCCGGTGGAGTTCTTGGCTTCTTCTATGTGCTGCTGAAATCCTACGAGCCGGTGAAGCGGCTGACGGGCGTCAGCAACTCGTATCAGCAGGCTCTTGGGGCCTCGGAACAGGTCTTCCACTACCTCGATTCCGAACCGGAGATGGTGGACAAGCCCAAGGCACTCGTTCTTCCACCCTTCAATAATGAGATTGCCTTTGAAGACGTGGAGTTTGACTACGAGGATGGGGGAGCCCTGCTGCGTGACATCAACCTCCGGATCCGCAAGGGGCAGGTGGTGGCGCTGGTGGGCTCGAGCGGCGCCGGCAAGACCACCTTGGCCAGCCTGATTCCGCGCTTCTTCGATGTGACCCAGGGACGCATCACCATTGACGGCCACGACGTCCGCGACGTCAAATTAGGATCGCTCCGGGCCCAGATCGGCATCGTCACCCAGGAGACGGTCCTGTTCAACGACACGGTCTACAACAACATCTGTTACGGCAGCCGCTTGCCGACAGAGACGCAAGTGCGCGATGCCGCGCGTGTGGCGCTGGCCGAGGAATTTATTCTGGAGATGCCCCAGGGCTATGAGACGATGATCGGCGAGCGCGGCCAACGACTGTCCGGCGGGCAGCGCCAACGCATCGCTATCGCCCGGGCGTTGCTGAAGAATCCACCGATTTTGATTTTGGACGAGGCGACGTCAGAGCTCGATTCGGAATCTGAGATGCTGGTGCAGCGTGCCCTCGCCAACCTGATGGCGGGACGTACCGTGGTCGTGATTGCCCATCGGCTTTCCACCGTGCGCCGCGCGGAACGCATCGTGGTCATCGACCGCGGCGCGATCTGCGAAGTCGGGACGCATGAGGATTTGGTCACACAGGGAGGCATTTACCAACGCCTCTATGATATGCAGTTTGTGGATGTGGAGCCGTGAAACAAAGCTAACAGCTCACAGCTGATAGCTCACAGTACGGTATTAGCTGATGAGCTGTGAGCTGTTAGCTGTCAGCTCTTAAGGAACAACATGATTCGCAGCATGACCGGATACAGCCGGGTGGAAACCGAAGAGGCAGGGTTGTCTCTTACGGTGAGCATCCGAGGCACTAACCATCGTTTTCTTGACCCCCAATTGCGGTTGCCGTCGAGCCTGGAGTCCTTGGAGCCTACGGTACGCCGCCTGCTGAAGGAACACGTTACGCGCGGCCATGTGGAAATTTCCGTGGGATTGACGGGCGCGGGCGCCACTGAGCTGAAGATTGACCGTAAGCTCCTGACCGCATATCTCCAGGGGTACCAAACGCTCAAGAAGGAATTCGGCGCCGCGGCGGAGCCCGACTTGATGGCGCTGTTGCGTGTCCCCGGCTTGGTCGTGTCCGGCAACGGCGATATGACGCCAGAGGATTTGGACCGTCTCCGCCAACTGTTGGAGCCGGCGATGGCCAAGGCGCTGACCCAGTTAAATGAAATGCGCGCCCGCGAGGGGGAGTCGCTGGAAAAGGACCTGTTATCGCGGCTGTCCCGCCTGGAAGCCCTGCGGCGCACCATATCTCACCTCGCGGAGAGGGCTCCGCAATTTTACAAGCAGCGGTTGGAAGGGCGCATTCGCGATCTTGCCGGCAGCGGGGAAATGGATAGCGGCCGCTTGGCGCAGGAGGTGGCGTACCTCGCATCGCGCTCCGACATCGCCGAGGAATTGACGCGCTTCCAAAGCCACCTCGACCAGATTCGTCATCTATTGGCGGAAACTTCGGAAATCGGAAAGAAGCTCGACTTTCTGCTTCAAGAGATGAATCGCGAGGCCAACACTTTGCTCTCGAAGACCACGGACGTTCCAGAGGTTGGCCTGGAGATTACGCGGCAGGCAATCGAGATGAAAACCGAAATCGAAAAACTGCGCGAGCAAGCGCAAAATATCGAGTGAGAAAAGCAGTGACGAGTGACAAGCAGACGAATTCAACTCTATCCGGAGTGTTTCTGCTTGCTCGTCGCTTGTCACTCGTCGTTCGTCACTCGGCACTAGCGTAACGTGGCTACGAATCTCAAAACGCCGCTTGCCCGGGGCACCATTTTTGTGATATCAGCGCCTTCGGGCTCGGGAAAATCGACTCTGGTCAGGCGCCTGATGGCCGCTTCTCCGGGGCTCTGCTTTTCGGTTTCCTACACCACGCGTGCGCCGCGTGCGACCGAGGAGAACGGCCGGGATTATTTCTTTGTATCACGCAGGGTTTTTGAGGGCATGGTCCGCCGGGGCGAGTTTGTGGAATGGGCGGATGTTTACGGACATCTATACGGCACGGCGCACAAGCAGTTGCAGGCTGCGCAGAAAGCGGGCCAGGATATCCTGCTCGATATTGATGTGCAGGGACATCAGCAGGTCCGGCAACGGCTGACAGAAGCGGTCAGCGTGTTCATCCTGCCACCCTCTTTTCAGGAGTTGTCGAGGCGCCTTCGGGACCGTCATTCCGATGCGCCGGAAGTGATCGAGCGCAGGCTTCAAACGGCACGCGAGGAAATTGCCCATTGGGGGGAGTACGACTACCTGGTGGTGAACGATGATCTAACGGACGCCACCCAAGCACTGCGGGCAATTGTTCGAGCGGCACGTTTCCGCCGCCCCAGCCAAGCCGGGCGAGCGGAGAAAATCATAAGGACATTTGGAGGATAATGGCGAATGGAAATACCACAGAACCTGGATAGCAAATTTCGTTTCATCCTGGTGGCTGCGAAGCGTGCAAGGCAATTACAGTCGGGAGCCAAGCCGCTCATTCAGGCTCCCACGCGGAGGTCCACTCGCGTGGCACAGCAGGAGGTCGGGGCGGGTTTGGTGCCGATCGAAATCGTGCCCCTGGACAACCTCGACAAGAATTCCAAGAAGAGGGCGGCGAAGTAGGGAGGACAGTGACAAGCGACAAGTGACGAGTGACGAGCAAGGAGGGCCAGTGCGGCTCTGCTTGCTTGTCACTTCTCACTCACGACTCGTCACTTCTTTTATGCGCATTGCCTTAGGCGTTTCGGGGGGAATTGCTGCTTATAAGGCGGCGGAGTTGGTGCGTCTACTTCAGGATCAGGGCCTCGATGTGCAGGTGGTGATGACTCGCAGCGCATGTGAATTCATTACTCCCCTCACCTTCGCCGCGCTTTCAGGGCACAAGGTCATCACCGAGATGTTCGGTGGGGCGCAGGGATCTTCCAATGTGGAAAGCGCCATCGAACATATCGCCGTGGCGCAATCGATCGACGCTTTGGTGATTGCTCCCGCCACCGCCAACGTGCTCGCCAAGATAGCGCACGGCATTGCCGACGATTTCCTGACCACCCTCTGCCTGGCCACCAAAGCTCCGCTGATTGTCGCTCCGGCCATGAACGTCAACATGTGGGAGCACGCCGCCACTCAGCAAAACCTTGAAACACTGCGCAAGCGCGGCGTGCGCGTGGTCGATCCCGACGAGGGCTACCTTGCGTGCGGCATGACCGGCGCCGGGCGTTTGGCGTCGCCCGAGTGCATCGCGAAAACGGTGTTTGAAACCCTCGGCCTTCGCGACGATTTGAAAGGCGAGGTGGTTCTGGTGACGGCGGGCCCGACAGAGGAACCTCTCGATGCGGTCCGCTACATCAGCAACCGGTCGAGCGGAAAAATGGGTTACGCTCTCGCCGAGGCCAGCCGCCGCCGAGGCGCGCGCGTGGTGCTGGTCAGCGGGCCCACGCACCAGGAGCCTCCTGCTGTCCACACCTTCGAGCGGGTTCGCACGGCACAGGAGATGTCGGAAGCGGTGTCCCGCCACGCCGATGCCGCCGCTGTCGTCCTGATGGCCGCGGCCGTCGCGGACTTCCGGCCCACAACCGTGCTCGCGGGAAAAATCAAGAAGCAGCACGGCGCGCCCGTCGTGAAACTCGAGCCCACGGCGGATATCCTCGCCGACCTTTCGCAGCGGCGCCGGAAGGGGCAAATCATCGTGGGGTTTGCCGCCGAGACGGAACAGTTGGTTGAAAACGCCGCGGCCAAGCTCCACTCGAAACGTTTGGATCTGCTGGTTGCAAACGACGTGAGCCAGAACGGCGCGGGCTTCGATGTGGACACCAACATCGTAACCCTGCTCTTCCCCGACGGAAGAAAAGTGGCGCTAGATAAAATGAGCAAACTCGATGTTGCTAACCGCGTGCTCGATGAAGTGATGGAGATAAGAAGAAAGTCCGAGGTCCGAAGTCCGAGGTCCGAGGTCGGAAACCACGAGTGATTCGGACATCGGATATCGGACTTTGGACTCTCCATTATGGATGAGGAGGCGTAGCGCGGACCCCCGCTTTTGGGGTCCGCGGCTCTTCCTTGCCATGTGCCGCAAATTGCAAAGATGAATGCCCGCCCTCCGGCTAAGGAACATGAGTCTAACTAAGAACCGCGGACCTCAAAAACGGAGGTCCGCGCTACTGATGTTTTCATGGACGAGACGGCGCGCAGAGAATTGAGGGCTTGGCTCGAGTTTTATCAGGCTCTTCCTTGCGATGTGCCACAAAGTGTAATAATGAGTGCCCGCCCTCCGGTTGAGGAGCGTGAGTCTAACTAAGAACCGCGGACCTCAAAAACGGAGGTCCGCGCTACGGACGTTTTCATGGACGACACAACGCGCAAAGAATTGAGGGCGTGGCTCGAGTTCTACCAGGAACTCGGCATTGAGGGCTTTTATCGCCGCGACGCCAACTCTGTGGAATCGCTGCCAGCTCTTGAGGCGGCTCGGCCAGCCCCCACGGCAGTAGCCCCGCCTGCGGAGCCCGCGGCAGCGCCCAAACTCGTTCCATCATCGCTGCCCCCACGCGTGGCAGCCGCGTCTGCGCCGCCCAAGCCCGCTGTGCCTCCTGCTCATCCTCCCGGCGTCATTAGTCCTCCGGCATCGTCCTTCAATCTGTTTGAAGCAGCGCCCGCGCGGCGTTCTGGCCCGGAGACGCTCGAGCAGATTCGTCAGGACCTGGGCGATTGTCGGCGTTGCAAGCTGGCGCCCACGCGTAAGACCATTGTGTTTGGCGACGGCAATCCTCACGCGGAACTGGTGTTCATTGGCGAGGGGCCTGGTGCTGACGAAGACGAACAAGGGCTTCCGTTTGTGGGCCGGGCCGGCAAACTTTTGAACCGCATGATGCAAACTGTAGGTCTGAAGCGCGAAGACGTCTACATCTGCAATGTCGTCAAGTGCCGCCCGCCGGGAAATCGCACGCCGGAAAAAGATGAAGTGGATGCCTGCTCGCCCTTCCTTTATCGACAGATCGAAGCCATCAAGCCCCGCTTGATCTGCTGCCTCGGCGCGCCCGCCGTCCGCACCGTGCTCGGAATCAAAGAAGGCATCACCAAAATCCGGGGCCAGTTCTATGACTTTGGTTCCACCAAGGCGCTCGCCACCGTCCATCCTGCCTACGTCCTGCGGAATCCCCGCGAAGAGAAAATTTTGCGCGAGGACTTTGAGAAGATTCGTGAATTCCTCAAAAAGCCGTAGCGCCGGGCCAGAGTGCGGACCCTCCGCCAAGCCTTTCCTACAGACGGAACCGTTGGGCACGGATGCTGAACTGATCACTTTGTAGGGCCACGTCAAAGTCCGCGAAGTTTCCCCAGGCCCAGGGAAATGGGGGCGAAGGCAGCCAGGGCGCCGGAGAAAAAATAGGAGCACCTCACTTTTTTCGGTGATTATCGGGCAGCCTGTCGGCCGCGCCACTAGTGTTGCGTTCTGGAAATACGTTTACCTATACGCCAAATGGCAAGCTCTTGTAGCGCCGGGCTTTAGCCCGGCATGTGCCGCCCTAAAGGGCGGCGCTACGGTAAGCGTATTTTCCGAACGCAACACTAGGTTTGGAGGCCCAATTGCTGGCCTAATAGCTGGTCGGGTTAAATCGCGCACCCGCGGAGGGGCGGGGGAAGTCGCTCCAGCGGGCTGGAAGTCACGAGAGGAAGAGACGAATTGACCCCTTCGAAAGCGGTACAAAGCGACATTTTATCGATGCCAATCGAGCCCATTCACCAAAATAAAAAAGATGTTAAAAATTGAGGGTGGTCCGAGCAAGTTGATGAAAACAAACGGACAAATTTCAGACAAAATGGCTGAAGCCACCAAGTATTTGAAAACACTGTAGTTATATAAAATAGCCGATTAATAATAGACAGCAAAGCTAGTTACATCAATTTTCGACCCCAAAACCTCCCCGTTTTTCCACTTTATCCCCGCCATCCCGTTAAATTGCAGAAAATAATAGCCTTATAGCTTCA
Source organism: uncultured Acidobacteriota bacterium (assembly GCA_963808085.1). Lineage (GTDB taxonomy): Bacteria > Acidobacteriota > Terriglobia > UBA7540 > UBA7540 > Bog-366. The sequence goes on along the minus strand of CAWEFC010000033.1, from coordinate 65,832 downwards.
GTATCGCGCGTATATTTCGTGTATCCGGATAAGTGTATGAAAAATAAGTCATTTGGCGGAGGGCAAAGTACGCCTAGATTCGAATGAGGCAACGGCGTCTGCTCCCATCCGGTAGACATAAGAAGTGCGACCCCGCAAGCGGACATTCGCGCCGTGACGGATGGCCGTCGCGCCACGTCAAGGTCGAGGTAGGGTGGGCGGCCCGGCCGGCGAAGGTCATTCGCCACAGTGCAACCCGTGCAAAGGGATATTCGACCCCGGCGGGGTCGACGATCGCGCCACTCCTTGTCCGTCGGCTGCACCGACGGCTAGTGCTCTTGTTCCCCTGCGCAGAACTCTGCGGACGTTGACGGGACCCTGGATCACTTTGAGCCTGCCTTGCTAATTGTCCATGCCTTGCGTAATCTGAGAAATCCGAGTCATCTGCGGATAATACTCACATGGCTTTTCACGAAGCACTTCTGCATCCAGCCGTTCCCATGACGTTGTTTGAGGTTGTTCCCCCTGCCGCAGCGAAGCCCGAGGCTCTGGACGCCTCCCTGCACGAACTCCAACCCTTGCGTGGCCGCGTGGATGCCATCAACATCCCCGAAATCCACGACGAGGACCGGCCCGGCGAGCGCACCAGCAAATTTATTGAGCGGGTTGAGCCCCGAATTCTCGGCTCGCGCATCAAACGCGAACTGGGGATTGACGCGGTGATCAATCGAGTGACGGTGCACGACCCCGAACCCGAGCGCTGGTTCCGCGAAACTTTGGGCTCGTGGAACATCCCCAATTGGGTTCTTGTGGGCGGCGAGTCGAAGGAGATTCAGTATCCCGGGCCTAACCCAGCGGAGGCCGCCCAGATGGTGAAGTCCTTGGGTCTACCCGCCACACTCGGCGGGATCACGATTCCCAGCCGAGTGAACGAGCCCGAGCGCATTCGCAAAAAACATGCGCAGGGGGTCGAATTCTTCACCTCGCAGGTGATGTTCGACTCGAACGATTTAGTCTGGCTGATTCAACGGCTCAACGGCGTGGATGCACGGATCTTTCTCAGCTTTGCTCCCGTCAGCACGCGCCGCGATTTGGAATTCCTTCGCTGGCTCGGCGTCGACATCCCGCGCGACCTTGACCGCTTCCTGATTGGATCCGAACAAGCTGGCGCCGCCGCGGCCGAAACGTGTTTGGAGCGCTCTATCAACTTGGCACAACGCATCCTGATGGACGTGTTTGATAATCTGCCTCCCGATCCGCCTCCCATCGGTTTGAACATCGAGCACATCACCCGGCGGAACTTTGCCCCCGCCATCGCTATGCTCGATCGGCTCGGGAACCTTTACGCGAGCCTTGTTGCAGCGCGGGCACGTCTTTAGAAATGAGGATTCGGGATTTAGGATTCAGCATCGCGCACCAAGCATTCGGTCGACCGTGTGGAAGGGAGCAGGTTTATGGAAGGACATAAAGATTTGGTGGTTTGGCGGAAGGCTATGGATTTGGTAACGGTAATTTAATCGACTTACCCGAACATTCCCGAAGGAAGAATTATACGGGTTAACCGGTCAAATTCGAAGGGCAGCCGTTTCGATTCCTTCGAACATAGCGGAAGGCCATGCCCTGAAGCAAACTCTTGCCTATCTCCGACATTTGGCGATCGCCACGGTTCACTTGCGGAGGTCCAAACTCAACTGGAAATCGCGGACCGCCTGGGTTACCTCAGTCCTGAAAACATGAAGGCTGTAGTTCAAGCTGACGAGGTCGGAAGGATGCTGGCGGGATTGCGTAGAAGTCTCAGAGCGTGAGCTTGCGTGTGCGCCGCTCATACGGATGCCTAAATCCTGAATCCTAAATCCTTGTCTGACGTAGAATGCCGTTGTGGACCCCCAACCCTCGTTAGCCCAATCCCCTCCTCGCCCTCGCCGGGCAAACCTGGTGGAAATCGCGGTGATGGCGGCCCTTCGCAATACCCTTACGTACTTGGTCCCGGATTCCATGAGTGTTCAGCCTGGGCAGCGCGTGCAGGTGCCGCTCGCGACGCGCAAAGCCACGGGTATCGTGCTGCGCTCGGGCAGCACCCTACCGCCGGGCATTCAAGCCCGCCCCATCTTGCGCGTGCTCGATGATGAACCGGTTCTCAGCCCGGAGTTGCTGGATCTGGGACTTTGGATTGCCGACTATTACGTCGCGCCGCTCGGCGAGGTGTTTCGGGCCATGCTGCCATTACGCTCTGGTACTCGGCGCGCCCGCACGGTCCGCCTGAGCGCGAAGGGGCAGCAGAGACTCCAGGAAATCAATGAGGCCAAGGAAGAATCGGCCGCCCCCGAGAGCGACCTCCTGAGCTACCTCGCGACGCGCGGCAGCGCGTCGGTGCAGGGGCTGCGACAGAAATTCTCCGAAGCCCTCTTGCAGGCATTGGATAAGAAATGGCTCGTCGTCGAGGAAGTTGAACGCGAGCGCACGCAACGGCAGGTCTACGCGGTCCGGGTAGCTGGCCCGGTGCCGGAAAAACCGTTGCGCTTATCGCCGGTGGCAAAGAGAATTCTGGAAGTGTTGGGAGCGGAAGGGACGGTCGGGGACCATAGGGAACTTCTCCAAACCGCTCGGGCGGATCTCGCCGCCCTCAAGAGGCTAAGTGCATCGGGTCTGATCGAAATGGAGCTAACCACGGCCGAGCGCCGCTCGGCCCTACAAGCCCAGGAAGCCCCTGCATCGGGCGACGAGTGGGCCCAGGCGGATGCATCCCTTGTCCTAACATCCGCTCAGAGCACCGTGCTCGACGACCTGAGCAAGCAACTGGAGTCCAGACAGTTTCAGACGGTGCTCCTCCACGGGGTGACTGGCAGCGGCAAGACAGAAGTCTATTTGCGGCTGATTGCCCGCTGCCTCGAACTTGGCCGCACGGCTCTCGCGCTGGTACCCGAGATTGCCCTCACTCCCTCGGTACAGGCCCAGTTTCTGGCCCGATTCGGGCAGAAGGTGGCGCTCCTGCACAGCGCCCTATCCGAAAACGAGCGACACGAAGAATGGTGGCGGGTTCGCCGCGGCGAGGCACAAGTGGTGCTGGGAACCCGCTCGGCAATCTTCGCCCCTCTTGCGAACCTGGGGTTGGTGATCGTCGATGAGGAGCACGATACCAGTTATAAACAGGAGGAGAGGCCGCGGTATCACGGACGCGACGTTGCCGTCGTGCGCGCGCGGCTGGCTGGAGCGCTTGCCGTGCTTGGCTCCGCCACCCCGTCGCTCGAGTCTTACTGGAACGCGCGCGAGGGCAAATACCGGCTGGCGCTGCTTCCCGAGCGCGTGGAAGGCCGCAAGCTGGCGGACGTTGAAATCGTCGACATGCGCCAGGAATTTCGAGAAACGCATACGAGTGTGCCGGTCTCCCGCCGCCTGCATCAGGAGATCGAGGCGCAGATTTCAAACCAAAAGCAAACCATGATTCTCTTGAACCGCCGGGGTTACTCATGGTTCCTGTTGTGCCGCAGTTGCGGCCAGACCCAGCGCTGCGTGAACTGTTCGATCTCCCTCACCTATCATCGCCGCGAGCATCGCTTAATCTGTCATTACTGCGGTTATTCCGCGCCCGTGCCCGCACGTTGTCCGAATTGCGATAGCGAGCATCTTCATTACGTAGGAGAGGGAACGGAGAAGGTGGAAAAGAAATTTGCGGAGCTCTTTCCGGGCGCCCGAGTGGCGCGTTTGGACCGCGATGTGGCGCGACGGCAGGGCCAGTTTCAGCGCATCCTGGACGACTTCCGGCGAGGCAAGATCGACCTGCTGGTGGGCACGCAAATGATTGCCAAAGGGCATGACTTTCCCGGTGTGACGCTGGTGGGAGTCGTGTCCGCGGATATCGGCCTGGGGCTCCCGGACTTTCGATCGGCGGAGCGGACCTTTCAACTACTCACGCAGGCGGCAGGGCGCGCGGGGAGGGGTGAAAGTCCCGGGCGCGTGCTGGTCCAAACGTTTTTTCCCGACCATTACGCCATTCGCCTGGCGGCAGACCAGAAGTACGAAGTCTTCTTTGAGAAGGAAATGCGTTTTCGACGCATGATGCATTACCCGCCGGTCACAGCGCTTGCCAACGTCATCGCCCAGGGCTCGAAGCTCGAACAAGCCGCGCGGGTGGCGAAGCATGTGGGCGATTTCCTGATCCCGCTGGAGAGTAGTACAGAAGGCCTGAAGATTTCGGGCCCCACGCCAGCGCCTTTGGCAAAACTGGAAGGGCGATTCCGCATCCAGTTTTTGATGAAGTGCACTTCTCGCGCCCGCCTCAGCAATATCCTCCAACGCCTGGCTGATTATACCGACCAGCAAGGCATCCCCCAGCGCTCGCTGATGATCGATATGGACCCTGCCAACATCATGTAGCAGTCCGCAAGCCAAGGCTTTCTGTTATTGCCCGCCAGAACGCCTTTACATATACTGGCGCGCGACAGGCGCTGGGAGTTTCCGTTCGAAGGCCCAGAGCCGACCCGGGAGGGAGTTCGCCATGATTGGACGATGCCTTTTTCTATCGTTTTGCTTGCTCGTGCCCTTCGCGTTAGTTCAGCCTGCAGTGGCAGCGAGCGGAGTCAATGAAAACTCCAAGCTCGTGCTCAAAGAGGATTGGAGGATTCAATCCTCCGCCCTGCTGGAGGTGAAAGGTGAGACTCTCTCGACGCCTCAATATGCGCCGAAGGGTTGGTACCGCGCGTCGGTTCCGACCACGGTTCTGGGGGCGCTGATCGAGAACAAAGTCTACGCGGACCCCTACTATGGAATGAACCTTCGTTCGATCCCCGGGACGATTTATCCGATTGGAGACAACTTTTCCAATTTGCCTATGCCTCCGGAAAGCCCCTTCCGGGTACCGTGGTGGTACCGGAAGGAGTTTCGTCTGCCCCCGGCCTACCGGGAAAAGACCGTCTGGCTCCATCTGGACGGCATCAACTTCCGCGCCAATGTCTGGCTGAACGGGAAGCTGATCGGCGACGCCAAAGATGTCGCCGGCTCCTTTCGCTTCTTTGAATTCAATGTCAGCGATGTAGTGAAAGACGGCGAGGCGAATGTGCTGGCGGTAGAGGTGTTTCCTCCCCAACCCGACGACCTTGCCATCACCTGGGTCGACGTTAATCCCTCGCCCGCCGACAAGGACATGGGCCTTTGGCAGGATGTCTACCTGACGATGAGTGGGCCCGTGGCGCTGCGTTATCCACAAGTCATCTCCCACCTCGACTTGCCTTCGCTCGAGAAAGCTCACTTAACGGTCACCGCGCTGCTTCACAACACGAGTCGGACGGAAGTGAGGGGGGTCCTGAAAGGCGAAATTGAAAAGGTTTCTTTCCAGCAAGAGGTTGCGTTGAAACCCCAAGAGACAAGACTCATTACCTTCACGCCCCAGAATTTCCCCCAACTCAACATTCCGCATCCACGCGTCTGGTGGCCGTGGCAACTTGGCAAGGCCGAACTCTACACCTTGCAAATCGCGTTTGAATTGCTGGGGCAGTTGTCGGATTCGCAACAGGTGGAGTTCGGCATTCGCGAAGTTTCTTCCGAACTTACAGGCCAGGGGCACCGGGTGTTTACGGTCAACGGCAAACGCCTGCTGGTACGGGGTGCGGGGTGGTGGTCTGACATGTTCCTGCGCTCTTCGCCGGAAAGGCAGGCGGCGGAACTCCGTTATTTCCGCGACATGCACCTCAACGTCCTGCGCATGGATGGCAAGTTTGAGAACGACAACTTTCTTAACCTTGCGGATCGTTACGGCCTGCTGCTGATGCCGGGCTGGTGTTGCTGCGATCACTGGGAGAGATGGGAGTCCTGGAAGGCGGAAGACTACAGAATCTCGGTGGAATCGCTGCGCGATCGTATTCGCTGGTTCCGTAACCATCCCTGCATTCTGAGCTGGCTGAATGGTGATGACAATCCGCCTCCGGAGAAGGTGGCGCAACTATACGTCAATGTCCTTAAGGAGGAAAACTGGCCCAATCCCTACCTGGCGTCGGCCACGGAAAAGCCAGCCGCCGTGACGGGTCCCACAGGCGTGAAGATGACAGGCCCTTACGAATGGGTGCCGCCGGTCTATTGGCTAACCGATACTAAACATGGCGGCGCGTTTGGGTTCATCACCGAAACCAGCCCGGGGCCGGCGATTCCGCCGATGGCCAGCCTGAGGCAGTTCATCCCTCCCGAACATCTTTGGCCTATCGATGAGTTCTGGAACTATCACGCCGGAGGGGGCTCGTTCAAAGACATCAAAGTGTATACGCAGGCGCTCAACGCCCGTTACGGGACGGCCAAAAGTGTAGAAGATTTCGTCATGAAGGGGCAGGCTATGGACTACGATGGCCAGCGCGCCATGTATGAAGCCTACGGCCGCAACAAGTACACCGCCACCGGGGTCCTCCAAGAGATGATGAATGGCGCCTGGCCGTCCCTGATCTGGGTCCTCTACGATTATTATCTGCGCCCTGCGGGCGGCTATTTCGGCTCCAAGAAGGCTCTGGAACCTATCCACATCCAGTATTCCTATGACGATCGTTCCATTGCCGTGGTGAATTCGCTCTATCACGAATTCAAAAACCTCAGAGCCACCGCTCGCGTCTACAATTTCGATCTTACCGAGATGTTTTCAAAGGAATCTACCCTCGATGTCCCCGCGGACGGAGTGGTTCGCGCTCTTGCCATTCCCGAAGTTCCTGGCTTAACCACCACCTACTTCGTGAGCCTGACACTCGACGACGCTGCCGGAAAGAGATTGAGCTCGAACTTCTACTGGCTCTCGACCAAGCCCGACTTGCTCGATTGGGACAAGACCGAGTGGTTTGACACTCCCACAAAATCGTTCGCGGACCTGACGGCTCTCCAGGGCTTGCCGCCGGTGGATCTTAAACTCGCAGCAAGCTCAGAAGAGAAGGGTCCCGAGGGAATCAGCCGCGTCGTGGTTCAGAACCCCACTCGAAACCTTGCCTTCATGGTTCACTTGGAGGTCACCAAAGGGCAGGGCGGAGAAGAGATTTTGCCAATCCTCTGGGAGGACAATTACTTTTCACTCCTCCCCGGGGACAAGCGCGAAGTAACGGCCACTTACAAGGCGGGGGACTTGGGAGGCGCCACACCCGTAGTCCACGTCGACGGTTGGAATATCCAGGAGAGATCGCAGTAGCCGCGGGGAAAGGAACGCTTCTGGTCAGAGCGGCGCAACAAGTGGCGCGCGCGGCACGGGCAGCCCCCGCCCCACTGCCTAATGAAAGGAAAACGGTGTGGGAAGAAACGTGAGAATGAGAATCAGCGCGGCGACCACCGCAAGGATTTTCCTTCCCCGCCCGAGGGTTTCTACCGGCTCGATGACCCTGGGGTGGCGAAGTCCCAGAAAGAATAGGATTACCGCCCAAGCAATCCAGCCGTACCAGCAGAAGTAACCTAACGGAAGCAAGACCAGAAAAAAGCCTCGCGAGATATTTCGACATTTATCGCCCAGGACCGAATAGAGGATGTGGCCGCCATCGAGCTGCCCCACCGGGAGCAGGTTTAAGGCGGTGGCGAAAAGTCCCACCCAGGCGGCGCAACCCACGGGGTGCGAAATGATCTCCGCCGGATTGATTCCGTGCCGGAACAGCTTAGCGAGGAGGATCACGGTCAGAGGACAGCCCAGTGATATCGAGTCGGGCGAGGTTGAAGGCATGATGCCTTTGGTAAGGAAGATCGCAAGGATTAAGGCCGGGATGGCGAGGACAAATCCGGCGATCGGCCCCGAGATCCCCACGTCAAAAAGCTCGCGACGGTTCACAATGGGGGACTTGATGCGAATAAAGGCGCCGAGTGTTCCAATCAATGTCGGTGCGGGAATGAAGTAAGGATAAGTGGCGTGAATTCCGTAATGACGGCAAGTAAGATAATGACCAAGCTCGTGGGCCAGCAAGATACTCAGGAGGGTGAAAGAGAAGGGCACGCCCAGAACCAGCATTTCCGGGTGATGCAGCAGTTCGCGGAAGTATGCGAGGGAAACGTCCCAATCAAAGACCGGAAGATTCTGACTGTAGTTCAGCTCAATGTGCGTGCCCACGATCAGAGTAGTCAAGATCGTGAGCAGGAAAAGCACGACGTGAAATGACAGGGAGTTGTACCAACGTTGGCGGGGCGCGATCGGCCAGCGAACAGGGACCCACGCTGGATTAAACCATGGGACCTCGCTGACCTGCGGCTGGCTGATACGCTCGATTTGGGATTCATCGCCCATATACAAGTGGGGAAGAATCCTATTCTCGCCCGCTCCTGGCCGCCTGTAAAGACCGGTAAAAAGTTGCAGGTGACATCGGGCCCCCGCCAAAGTGTTTGCCCGTCGCTCGTCACAGCACTTAGGAGAGTGATTGCAGTTCTTTACCGGGCTTGAAGCGCACAGCTTTACCGGGTGGGATGCTGACTTCTGCCCCCGTTCGGGGGTTCCGCCCGATGCCGGTTTTCCGAGGTTTCACATTGAAAACACCGAAGCCACGCAATTCAATGCGGTCGCCCTGCGTCAGGGCTTTCTTCATGGAATCAAACACGGTTTCGACGGCCATCTCAGACTTAGTCTTGGTGATGCTCGTGCGATTGACGACCTCATTGATGATGTCTAGCTTTATCACGCAAACCTCCTGAAAAGACAGACTTTAATCCTAAGAATAGAGAGAACCATTGTCAAGAATTTTCTCCTCGACTATGATTCTTTTCTTTTTCCTTGCAGAACGGGAACGATTCCGTGGGTTTGCACCACGGGACGCACCCGCACTTTACATGAGGTGAGACTCAATGCCGGTTAAGAACGATCGCTGGATTCGTAAGATGGCCACGGAGCACGACATGATACATCCCTTTGAAGAGAAACAAGTTCGGGAAGGAGTAATCTCCTACGGGCTCTCGTCTTACGGCTACGATTTGCGGGTCGCTGATGAGTTTAAGATCTTCACCAACGTCAACTCGACGATCGTCGACCCGAAACAATTCGATGCACGCTCTTTCGTCGAATTCCGTGGGCCAACATGCATTGTTCCGCCCAATTCCTTTGCCCTCGCGCGCTCGGTGGAATACTTTAAGATCCCGCGGAATGTACTCACCATCTGTTTGGGCAAATCCACTTATGCCCGCTGCGGCATTATCGTCAATGTGACTCCGCTCGAGCCGGAGTGGGAAGGGTTTGTAACTCTGGAAATCTCCAATACCACTCCCCTCCCGGCGCGCGTCTACTCGCACGAGGGCCTTTGCCAGATCATTTTCCTCGAATCGGATGAGATGTGCGAGACCTCTTACAAAGACAAGAAAGGCAAATACCAGGCGCAGCAAGGCATTGTGCTACCCAAAGTCTGAAAAGGCGTGCTTAGTGGATTGGGGGAGAGCCACGAACCGCGCGTGAGGATTGCAAAATAGAGTGATGAGATCTTTTAGTAGCGCGGGCGTTTCGCCCGCTGGGGCGAGGGCATCCTGCCCGCGCGCCGACGGGACCGGGACGCTCCCGCGACAGCGGGCAAGATGCCCACGGTACGGACGTCAGCCTCACTATTTTTTGCGAACCTAGCTAGTGACCATCTATATGATTCGGTTCGCTTCAGTTTTGCTCGCCGCCTGTTTGTTCCTAGCGCCTTCGGCCGCGAGGGCAGGGGGACAGGCCGAAGGTTCGCTGGCTTCCCCTGCGCAAGCCGCCCCGGGAACTTCTGCGCCGAGCCACGCCCAGCCTCCCCGCCCGCCCGCGACGTACACCCTCACACCCGAGCGTCGCGCCCAAGCCATCGCCTATTCACGTACACTCTATATCCTCTATTTTGTGGGAACGCTGCTTTCCCTCGGCATCTACCTTATCCTCTGGCGCGCCCGCATCGCCGTAACGTTTCGCGATTGGGCGCGCAAGGTTTCGCCGCGACACTTCGTGCAGTGCCTGATCTTCATCCCATTGTTTGCAGCGACGGCGACCCTGCTGAATCTCCCTCTGGAATTCTACGCCAGCTATGTTCTTGGGCACCGGTTCGGCCTCTCGACCCAAGGACTTGCATCCTGGTTCAGCGATTGGGGAAAGGCTTTGCTTGTCGTGGCGGTGTTGGGAGTTATTGTGGCGTGGATTTTCTATGCCGTCGTCCGCCGCAGCCCGCGCCGTTGGTGGTTCTATTTCTGGTTGGCGACGATTCCTCTCGTTCTGGCATTCATTCTCGTTGAGCCTTACATCATCGAACCTCTGTTCTATAAGTTCACTCCTCTTGAGAGAACCCAGCCCGCGCTGGTCGAGCGGATTGAAGCCATGCTCAAGCACGCCGGCCTTTCAGTTCCGCCCGACCATATCTTTGAGATGGACGCGAGTTCTCGGACCAAAGAGGTGAACGCCTATGTATCCGGGATGGGCTCGAGCAAACGCGTCGTGGTGTGGGACACAACCCTCAAGGTCATGGGACCGGATGAATTGTTGTTGGTTCTCGGGCATGAGACAGGCCACTACGCCCTTTATCACATTCCCAAGGAGGTCGCTCTCGATGAAGGCGTAGCGCTGCTCTTGTTCTTCATGGGATTCATCGCCGTAAATTGGCTTGTGGCTAGGGTCGGCCCGCGCACCGGCGTCGAGGGGATCGGGGACTTGGCCTCGCTCCCCCTCGTGCTCGTCGTCCTCACTTTACTCGTGCTCTTGTCAGATCCCGCCGTGAACGGCATATCACGCTACTTTGAACACCAAGCTGACCAGTTTGGCCTGGAAGTCGCGCATGGGATCGTTCCCGATCCGAATGCGGCCGAGGTCCGCGCCCTTCAAGTTTTAGGGGAAGTGGATTTGTCTGACCCTGATCCAAGTTCCTTCATCAAGTTCTGGCTTTACACTCACCCGCCGCTCGACGAGCGTATGCGCTTCGCGGCCGCATACAAGCCGTGGGCGGAAGGGAAGCCGCTCGAACTGCTTCCACACCGGTAATGAGTGACTCCCAGATTTTCCCGGTGAATTCGCGGTTAATTCCTCGTTTTTGGCCGGCGTACCTTGCGGGTATTCTTACCTCTGTGATAACTTCGTAAGTCTGAAGTTCTCGAGGAATTTTGGCTACGCAGGCGGAAAGATGATTCTCCCCCTCGCGGGACGGACTCCCCGCATTGCCGCCTCCGCATATCTTGCCCCCAGCGCCGATATCATTGGCGACATCGAAATTGGCGAGAACTCCAGCGTGTGGTTCCAATGTGTGCTGCGGGGAGACATTGAGCCCATCCGCATCGGAGCGAATAGCAACATCCAGGATGGGACCATCATTCACACGATGGAAGGTGCTCCGGCGACCGTGGGGGATTGGGTCACGGTAGGCCATCGCGCGGTGCTGCATGGTTGCAGAGTTGAGAACAATTGCTTGATCGGGATGGGCGCAGTGCTACTGAATCACGTGTGCGTAGGTGAAGGATCGATTGTCGCCGCAGGTGCCGTGGTGGCGGAAAACACCGTGATCCCGCCTCGAAGCCTTTATATGGGCGTTCCCGCCAAGCTTCGGCGGACGGTCGCGGAGGACGAACAGGCATTCATCCGGGTGCATGCGTCGCATTATCTGGAATATACAGAGCGGTATCTGGCGAACGAGATTCAAATCCGTGCTGCTGCCCTAGGCCAATCGCGAAAACTGCCGGGATTATGATTTCTGCCCTAAATACTGAGGCTAAACACAAAGTGTCGAATCGAGTCGAACCAATTAGGTCTGTGAAGGGAACCCGCGACCTGCTGCCGCGGGACACAAGTCTATGGCAGCGCGTTGAAGCGGAGGCCCACAGGGTTTTCGCGGCATATCACTATGGTGAGGTGCGGACGCCGATCTTGGAAGAAACCGCGCTCTTTGCCCGCGGCGTGGGCGCCGAGACGGATATCGTGATGAAGGAAATGTATACCTTCCGCGACCGTGACGAAGAGTCGTTGACGCTGCGCCCGGAAGCCACGGCTTCCGTGGTGCGGGCTTACATCGAGCACAGCCTTTACAACGTCGGCGGCGTCCAGAAGCTTTACTACATCGGCCCCATGTTCCGCCGCGAGCGGCCGCAGAAGGGGCGCTACCGCCAGTTTTACCAAATCGGAGCGGAAGTCCTTGGGTCCCAAAACCCTCTGGTTGATGTGGAAATCATCGAGATGCTCGTGCTGTTTCTCGAGCGGGTGGGAATTCGGGAGTATCAACTTCTCATCAACTCGGTGGGTTGCCCGACGTGCCGCGCTGCCTATCTGGAAGTCCTGCGCCAGGCACTTCAGGACGTCAAGGCCACGATGTGCGTGGATTGCCAGCGCCGCGCTGACACCAACCCGCTGCGCGTGCTCGATTGCAAGGTGGAAGCGGACCAGCCGATCATCGAGAAGCTGCCCAAAATCATCGATCACCTTGACCCCGAGTGCCGCCAGCATTTCGAGCGCGTGACGAGCGGGCTCCAGGCGCGCGGCCTTGTTTACCAAATCACGCCGCGTTTGGTCCGCGGGCTTGACTACTACACACGAACCACCTTTGAGATCACCAGCGGCGCGCTCGGCGCCCAAAACGCCGTGGTGGGCGGAGGGCGATACGACGGGCTCTCTGAAATGTTGGGTGGCCCTCCAACTCCTGGCATCGGCTTCTCCATCGGTCAGGACCGCTTGATTCTGGCAGTGCAGGCCGCGGCAGTGCTGCAAACCGGCAATCCTCTTGCGGCTTATGTCGTGTGGATGGGCGAATCGGCGCTTGCTCCGGCATCACTCCTTGTGCGCGAGCTGCGTGCGCAGGGATTGAGCGTTGAGATCGACTACGATCCCGCAAAAATCAAGAAAGCCATGGGCGCCGCCAACAAGCTGCAGGCGCGTTTTGCAATCATCATCGGCGAGGGCGAGATTGCGAGCGGCAAATACCAAGTCAAGGATATGGCCAGCGGCGAGCAACAACAATTAGACCCTTCCGCGATTGCGGCCTATGTCCGAGAGAAATTATGAATTCTGAATTATGAATTCTGAATTGAACCCCAAAGTTTCATGCTCGTTGCGGGAAACTTTCTTTAATTCATAATTCAGAATTCATAATTCAGAATTACTGTTTCGGCGGTGAATGTGAAATTAGACCTTCTTGGTGATCGACAACGAACGCACTATTGCGGCGAGCTTCGCAAAGAGCACGCCGGGCGGACCGTTTTCCTGGCTGGATGGGTGGATGTTCGCCGCGACCTCGGAAATCTGATCTTTCTTGATTTGCGCGACCACACGGGCAAAATGCAGGTCGTGTGCAATCCCGCCATCAGTGCGGCGGTCCACGACCGGGCGGATGAAGTTCGTCCTGAATACGTCGTGGGAGTCGAAGGGGAAGTCGTGGCGCGGGCCGCGGGAACGGTGAACTCGCAGCTTGCCACTGGTGAAGTGGAAGTAATGGCGCGCACGTTGTTAGTCCTGAATGAAGCAAAGACCCCGCCTTTCCCCATCGAGGATGAAACGAAAACGAGCGAAGAGACACGCCTGCGTTACCGCTACCTTGATTTGCGGCGGGGACGCATGCAGCGTAACCTGCGCCTGCGCCATCGCGCGAGCCAGGTTGTGCGCGCGCACATGGGCGAGTACGGTTTCCAGGAAATCGAAACGCCTTTCATGACCCGCTCCACGCCGGAGGGTGCGCGCGACTACCTGGTTCCCAGCCGCCTACACCACGGCCAATTCTACGCGCTGCCGCAGTCGCCCCAGCTTTTCAAACAGCTACTCATGATCAGCGGCTTCGACAGGTATTACCAGATCGTCCGCTGCTTCCGAGACGAGGATCTGCGCGCTGACCGGCAGCCGGAATTTACCCAGATCGATATTGAGATGGCGTTTCCGCAGCGCGACGTGTTGTTCGATATCATCGAGCGCTTGATGGAGAAGCTCTTTGCGCTGGTTGACGTCAAGGTGGAAAGGCCGTTCGCCCGCATGGCATACGACGAGGCGATGGAAAAGTATGGTTCCGACAAACCACACCTTGGCACCTCCCTGGAATGGAAGCGCGTGAGCCTTTCGGCGGGTGATGTCGAGAAGGTCCGCGTGGCTCAGCCTATCAAGGCGATGCGAGTCCCAGCGTGGAGCAGCGCTTCCCGCAGTCAGCTTGACAAGCTTCAGGACACCGCGAAGTCACTGGGCGCGGACTGGTTTTCCTACATCAAAGTAGGCGCCTCGGACGCGCAATCGCCGCTAAACAAGGCTTTGGGCGAACCCGCTGTCGCTGCGCTCGCTGCTTCTGTCGGAGCCGAGGCCGGCGATTTGGTCCTACTCCTGGGGCTCAAGTCAGCCGCCGGACTTGGCGCGCTTCGCATGTTGGACAATGCCTCGGGCGAACTGCGGCTGGATATAGCCCGCAAGCTCGACATGCTCAAGTCCGGCACTTGGAACTTTCTTTGGGTTGTGGATTTCCCGATGTTTGACTATGGCGAAAAGGAAAAGCGCTTCGCGGCAATGCACCACCCCTTTACCTCCCCGCGGGAAGAAGATCTCGAAAGGCTCGAAAGCAACCCCGGGGCCGTCAAAGCCCGTGCCTACGACTTGGTGTTGAATGGCTCGGAGATTGGCGGCGGCTCGATTCGTATCCACCGCCAGGACATTCAGCGCCGGGTGTTCAGCGTTCTGGGGCTTAGCGAACAACAAGCGCGGGAGCGTTTCGGCTTCTTCCTCGATGCCCTGGAATATGGCACACCTCCGCACGGCGGCATCGCCCTCGGTCACGATCGCATCATCGCGTTAATGGCTGGCGAAGCGAGCATTCGGGAAGTCATTGCCTTCCCCAAGACGGCCAGCGCCATCGATATGATGTGCGAATCGCCCGCCGGGGTAGATTCGCAGCAACTGGAAGATCTGGGGCTGGGCCTGAAACCAGATTGATTCATTGGCTCATCGGATCATTGTGTCATTGGATGTGCCAATGGACATCCGTGCACAACTTGCACGGTCTCTCTCAATGCACCGATGACCCGATGATTCAATGAATAAACTCCATGTCCATCATCCGCATCCTTCCCGAGGCCGTAGCCAATAAGATCGCCGCCGGCGAGGTGGTGGAGCGGCCTGCCTCAGTGGTTAAGGAGCTGCTCGAGAATTCTCTAGATGCGGGCGCTGCTCGCGTGGAAATCACTGCCGAAGGCGGCGGAAAACGACTGATTCGGATCGTCGACGATGGGCAGGGTATGACGCACGACGACGCCTTGCTCGCCTTTGAACGGCACGCCACCAGCAAAATTCGGTCCGCCGACGATCTGTTCGAGATTTCGACCTTGGGCTTCCGCGGAGAGGCATTGCCTTCGATTGCCGCGGTCTCGCGCCTGGTGCTGGAAACGCGCCACGCCTCGGAGAATTCCGGAACGCGTGTGGAAATAGCTGGAGGTAAGCTGCGCGACGTAAAGGAGGTCGCATGGCCGCACGGCACCAGCATTGAAGTCCGCGACCTCTTTTACATTACTCCCGCACGGCGTAAGTTTCTGAAGTCCGAGTCCACTGAACTTGGTCACATCGCCACGTTAGCCACTCATTACGCCCTCGCACACCCCGAGAAGAGCTTTCGTCTGAGTTCCCTCACCAATGAAATCCTGAACGTCTCGCCTGTGGCAAGCCATCGCGAGCGCTTGTATCAAGTGCTCGGGGGGCAGACGCTCGAGCAGCTTCTGGAGATGGCGCCGGTGGAGCGCCGGGTTTTGACGCCCACTTCTCCCGAGGCGAGCGAGCCCGCCGAAGAAGCTGCGCTAATTCGGGTTCAAGGCTTTATCTCACGACCGGAAATTCAGAAGTTGAACCGCAACAACATTTACTTCTTTGTGAACCGGCGCCTGGTGCGCGACCGCTTGATTCTCCATGCCATCACGGAAGCCTACCGAAACATCCTGCCTGCGGGAGTTTTCCCCGTGGCGCTGGTCTTCCTGGAAATCCCTCCCAGCGAGGTGGACGTGAACGTCCATCCCTCGAAGACTGAGGTTCGGTTCCGGCATGGGAGCTTTATCCATGACCTCGTCCGTGACTCGATCCGCCAGACGCTGCTCTCCACTCGTCCGGTGGCTTCATTTCCAATACCTAGGTCTGCGCCTGCGGCGGGATTGGCGGTGGAAGCTGCCGATGTTGCAGACGAACTCGCGGAGGAGCCGCCGTTGATGCGTGGCCCCATCATGCCTCCTCCCCTGGCGCGGCCATCGGCTGGAGGTTCGACGCGGGAGTTTCATCTTTCGCCGGCGCGAACGGAGCCGCGCCCTCAACGCTTGCCATTGGATTCAGCCCTCGCCCCGTATGCGCCGGTTGCGCCATCGAGTGATCCTCCTGCCGAATCGGCGACCACGCAAGAGGCGCCAATCCAGTCTCCGCGCGAACTACCTCTCGATCTTCAGCCGCTGGGGCAAGTGCAGGAGAGCTTTATCGTGGCGGTCAACTCCGACGGCCTCTGGATTATCGACCAGCATGCCGCGCACGAGCGCGTTCTGTTCGACCGCCACGTGCGTCGGCGTCAGGAGAAGAAGATTGAGGTGCAGCGGCTTTTGATGCCCATCATCGTTCAATTGAAGCCGGAGCAGCAGGCGACGTACCAGTTGATCGCTGACGAACTGGCGGCGAATGGTTTTGAAGTCGAACCCTTCGGCCAGCGCACCGTGGCGATTAAAGCCGCGCCGGCAGACCTCCCAGCGGACGAGGTGGAGAAGCTGATGGTGGAGATCTTGGATGGCGCAAGCCCGGAGAACGCAGCCCTCTCGCTCGACGAACTCCGCGGTAGGATTACGGCCTCCATCTCTTGCCATGCCGCGATCAAAGTGAACATGCCACTCGAGCAAGCCAAAATGGACTGGCTGTTGCAAGCGCTGGGTGGAACGGATTGCCCGATGACCTGTCCGCATGGCCGCCCCACGGTGTTGCGGTACGGCACTAAAGACTTGATGAAAGCGTTTAAGAGAATATAGCCATTTGTCCCTGATCATTTGTCCTTCGCAACTCGCCCGAAACCAATGCGCGCTGAACTGAGCAACCGACCGACGGAGGACTGGCCGCGGACAACGGACAAAGAACAAGTGACCAAGGACGACTGACCAAGGACCCATTCCAATCATGTCTGACCCCTTAGTGATTACCATTGACGGCCCGGCGGGCGCCGGGAAAAGCACGGTGGCGCAGAAGCTCGCAACTCGCTTGGGGCTGATGTATGTCGATAGTGGGGCCACCTACCGCGCGGCGGCGCTCAAAGTTCTGGAATCCGGCGTTGACCCTCACGATGAGCTGGCGGTCGCCAAGCTCATCAGCACGACGGATGTGCGGGTGACTACCGGCGAGGGTGAGCCTCGCGTGCTGCTTGACGGCGCTGACGTCACCGCACGCCTGCGCACGCCGGAAGTGACACTTGCCGCCGCGCAGGTTTCGCGCCTGCCGGAAGTGCGCGCCAAGCTCCTCCAGATCCAGCGTGCCTTCGCGCGCGACCGGGGTGTCGTCATGGAAGGGCGCGACATTGGCACCGTGGTGTTTCCCCACGCGAGACTGAAGGTCTTTCTCAAGGCCGATGTGGAAGAACGCGCGCGGCGGCGGCTGAAGCAGGATTCGCGCGATGGCCGCGAGGCGACGCTCGAGAAGACCGCGTACGAAATCGGCCGCCGCGACCAACTCGATGCCGAGCGGAAGATCTCGCCCCTCATGCCCGCTGCCGACGCCGTGGAGATCGATTCTACCGACCTCCTCGCCGACCAGGTTGTGGAGCAGATCCTTGCCCTTGCATACGAGCGCCAATTGACATGAGCAGGCGGCGGGGAAACGGGGCTGACCTTCACCCAGGCAATCCTGCCCGACGTGTCCTACCGGGTCCACGTTACCGAATGCGATGCAGCAAGCGCACGATGTCTGGCGAGAGTTCGCGGAGGGCATCCGAGACGGCGTCCCGTCCGACAGCCCATCCCCACCTTCTGGCGAGCGCTCCGGGCGTCCGCGCCTGGCTGGGGTAATACGAGGCCGAGACAGTCTCAGCGATGCCCCTGCCCAGAAGTTCCGAAGCATTGAAGCTGGGGCGGCCCTGATCGTTCGGGGTGATGATCACGCGAGAGGCGGCGTAGGCAACTCGCCTCAGTAAACTGCCCTTGCCCAAGGCGTAATAACGCTCGTCCTGATGAAAGAGGGTGGGCATGGCAAAGTAGACCATGTAGTTGCCATCCACCTTATCGACAAACCCGCGCCAGTAGTACCTGCCGAAGCCGGGCACGCCTTTGCCGAGCTGCGCGTGGGTATTCATTCCCTCTGCCCAGAGGGAGGAGAAGCCCGCGAAGATGAATGACGAGTAGTCAAAGCTGTTCCTGCTGGCGATGACGAAGTCCTCCTTGGGAGTCGGCGGCGGCGGCTTCACGCCGGGGCTGACGAAATGGAAGTTGGGTATGATGCCCAGGATTCTGCCGGACTGCGCGTTCGCTGGCGATGTTCCCTGGTCCGCCGGTTTCGCGGGCGACTGCTTCCGACGGCCCGACGCGCTCGGCGTTCCGGACTGATTCGCTTGAGGGTCTTCCCGCGGCCTTGAATGATCCAGGGAATCCGGTTCTGGGACTACCGGAAGTGCCGCCTGCGGTGCGGGCGCAGTCACCTGTTGGGCAGACACTCGGATGGTGGATAGGGCGAGGGCTAACGGCAGCAGAAACAGCCGGCGGCAGGCCCTCTTGTGGCCGAGTTGGCTGCTGGGAATCCCCATGATGATTACCCTGCGCCTCGAAATCGATCGGCTTCGTTTCGAACCGTTCCGGCTCCGGTAGACCGCTGTTGAACATCGCTCGAACGGAACTCGTTCGCCCCACCTGAACCTTCCCGCCATGCCCGTCCGTCGGCCGCGTCGATCACGGATGGCGATGCAAAACGTGTACGGCGATGTCCGGCCAGAACTCGCGAAACGCGTTGGTAAAGGCATCACGGCCGATGGCATATCCATACTTGCTGGCGATGCCTCCAAACGTCCGCGTCTGGCTAGGGTAATACGCCAACGAAATGCCTTGCGCGATGCCGCGGCCGAACACTTCGGAAGCATTGAAGCTACCGTGGCCATGGTAGTCGGGAGTGATGACGACGCGAGTCGTGGAATACACCAACCGTTTCCAGATCCCGCCTTTGCCGCGCGCGTAGTAGCGTTCGTCCTGATGGAAAACCGTGGGCAGAGCGAAGATCACCAGATAGTTGCCGTCGGTCTTATCCACGAACCCGCGCCAGTAGTATCTCCCGAAGCCGGGCATGCCTTTGCCGAGTTGCGCATGGGTATTGGTCCCTTCGGCCAGGAGAGAGGTAATCCCCACAAAGATGAAAGACGAGTAGTCGAAGCTGTTCTTCGTGGCGATGACGAAGGCTTGCTTGGGAGTGGGTGGCGGCGGGATTACACCGGCGCTGACAGCGCGGAAGTTCGGCATGATGCCGAGGATTCGCGGCGGCTGGGGGTTCGCCGGTGGAGTTTCCTGACCACCGGGGTTCGGAGCTGATGGCTGCTGCTCACCGCCGGTGCTCGATGTCGCGGGCTGGGATGGCGCTGGGCTTTGCGGCGGGCTTTGCTGATCGAGGGATGCGGGTTCGAGGAGATCCGGCCATGCCGGAAGCGCTGACGGGGAGTTGCCTTCCTGGGCGGCCGCCAAGGTCGCGAACAACAGGGCTAGCGGCAGGTGAAGGAGCGCGCGATAGCCCCCGCGGTTGCAGAACTGGCGGACCCAAATCCTCATGAAGCTCTTCCCACACTCCGAGAGTAGTAGCTTAGGTCTTGAACCGACCCCTTCCATGCTCTACCGACCGCTTCGACACTTGGAGCGTGGCTGCGCCCAACCCCGTGGCGCCAGTTGCTGCCTGCGAACGGACAAGCCAAGGTGTTAGATGCCCGGTTTCAGGATACGGTTCACCGAGAGCCGATGATTCGCAGTCGGCTTAGGGGAGCTTGCAAGCCCGCATGTTTATGGGTTTGAGACCCATGGGTTGAGATGTGTAGCCGCACGCTTGGAGTGAACATCGACCGGGGGGGCAGAGCGGGAGTCGAGTGGACGTGGGAGCTTCGGACACAGTCGCCAAGGCCCACAAGTATAAGCCATTATTCTAGGCTTCCAGGGAACCGCAATCGAGGACTCTGGCTTCGAGTGCCGGAGCCCGGACCCGGCTCTTAGGACCGTCCGCCGGGGCCGCCGCCGTTGCTCATGGAGGAAAGGAACTCCTGGTTGGACTTGCTCTTCTGCAGCTTATCGATGATGAGTTCCATCGATTCCACCGGCGAGAGCGGATTCAAGACCTTGCGCAGGATCCAGATGCGGTTCAACTCATCGCGGGGCACAAGCAGTTCTTCCTTGCGGGTGCCGGATTTGTTGAGATCGATGGCGGGGAAGACGCGCTTGTCGACCAGTTTGCGGTCGAGGTGGACTTCCATGTTGCCGGTGCCTTTGAACTCTTCAAAGATCACGTCGTCCATGCGGCTGCCGGTATCGATCAGGGCGGTGGCGATGATGGTGAGGCTGCCGCCTTCCTCGATGTTGCGAGCCGCGCCGAAGAACCGCTTCGGCCGCTGGAGAGCATTGGAGTCGACGCCGCCGGAAAGCACCTTGCCGGAAGGCGGCACCACCGTGTTGTAGGCGCGCGCCAAGCGCGTGATGGAGTCGAGCAGGATCACGACGTCGCGCTTGTGCTCGACCAGCCGCTTGGCCTTCTCGAGAACCATTTCCGCCACTTGAACGTGCCGGGCAGCGGGCTCATCAAAGGTCGAGCTGATGACCTCGCCTTTCACGGTGCGCTGCATGTCCGTGACTTCCTCGGGCCGCTCATCGATCAGCAGCACGATCAGCGTGATCTCGGGATGATTGGAGGTGACGGAGTTGGCGAGGCTTTGCAGCAGCATGGTCTTGCCGGTGCGCGGAGGCGACACGATGAGGCCGCGCTGTCCTTTGCCCACTGGCGTGAGCAGGTCGAGGACGCGCGCGGAGATGTTGTCCTTGATGGTCTCAAGATGAATGCGCTCCTGCGGGTAGAGGGGCGTAAGGTTATCAAAGAAGATCTTATTTCGCGACTCATCAGGTGGTTCGAAGTTAATAGCTTCAACCTTAATGAGCGCGAAATAGCGCTCGCCCTCTTTCGGTGGGCGGATCTGACCCGAGATGGTATCGCCCGTACGCAAATCGAACTTGCGGATTTGCGACGGCGACACGTAGATATCGTCCGGGCCGGGCAGATAGTTATAGTCCGGCGCGCGAAGGAATCCGAAGCCATCGGGGAGGCATTCGAGCACGCCCTCGGAGAAGATGAGGCCGTTCTTCTCGGTCTGTGCTTGCAGGATCTTGAAGATCAATTCCTGTTTGCGCAAGCCGGTGGCACCCACCACGGCCAGGTCTTTCGCGACCTGGGTCAACGTGGTGATGTTCATCTCTTTGAGCTTGCCGATATCGAGGACTTCACCTTCCTTCAGTTCCTCGATCTTTTCTTCCTGGACTTCATCTACTTTTACTTCCTGTTTCTTTGCAGCCATAGCTTTTCTCTCATTAATGTTGAAGTTACCGGTCGTCTGACCGTCCCGTGGGTTGTTCGGGTTCCCCTGCCAAGTCGCTCGCGGAATCGATCGTTTAGGCGTGATGGATTACTCGAGATACCTCGGCAGTCTTACAAGATGCGGCAAGATGCGTCGTACGCAGTTGCGATACTTTGCGGACCAAATTGTGAGAGGTTGAAAACGGGCGCCCTTCCAAGTAACGAGCAGAGCCTTTAACCAAACCGATTTGATGCACCTATGCCTCGATTGGTTTCCAGATCCTCCGGCAAAAAACTTCGGTCCTTAAAACGTCTAGTTCGTCATGGGTTCCCGGCCCAAATCTGTAGAGGGGGTCTCCATCGTAGGCGGGGTGGCCACGCCCGGGACAAGGATGGGTCGAGATTCCAACTTCTTTTCCAGTGCAATGTCGAGCACGTCGTCCACGATGTCGACGAAACGAATGGTCATCTCCTGCTGGATATTGGCGGGGATATCTTCCAGATCCTTTTCGTTATCCCGCGGAAGGATAATCGTCCGGTTACCCGCGCGGTGAGCGGCCAGCAACTTTTCCTTCACCCCACCGATGGGCAGCACCTTTCCGCGCAAAGTGATTTCCCCCGTCATAGCCACGTCACGGCGCACAGCGATCTTGGTGAGCGCACTGACCAGCGCTGTCGCCAAGGTTATTCCAGCAGAGGGTCCGTCTTTCGGTATCGCGCCTTCGGGAATGTGAATGTGGATATCCAGATGGCGGTAAAAATCGGGATCGAGTCCCAGCAAGGCCGCGCGGGACCTCACATAGCTCATGGCGGCCTGAGCCGATTCCTGCATCACGTCGCCGAGTTTTCCGGTCAGCAGCAGTTTGCCTTTCCCCTGCATCAGCGTAGCTTCGATCGTCAGGATTTGGCCACCCACTTCGGTCCACGCCAACCCTGTCGCCAATCCCACCTCATTCTTCTCTTCGGCTTTTGTGTCACGGAACTTGAGGACGCCGAGGTACTCTTTGAGGTCATCCGGCCCCACCGTGACCTGGAAGTTGCGGCCTTCCTTCACAACTTTGCGGGCCACCTTGCGGCTGACATTGGCAATCTCGCGCTCGAGGTTGCGAACTCCCGCCTCCCGGGTGTAATGACGGATAATGTGCGCAATCCCATCGTCCGTAAGAGTGAGGTTTTCCGCTTTTAGGCCGGAGGACTCGCGCTGCTTCTTTACCAAAAAGCGCTTGGCGATTTCGAGCTTTTCCGGTTCCGTATAGCCTTCCAGCCGCAAAATCTCCATGCGATCCTGGAGCGGTTGGGGAATCGTGTGAACAACATTGGCCGTGGTAATGAAGAACACCTTCGAGAGGTCAAACTCAACGTCCAGGTAATGATCCATGAACGTGCTATTCTGTTCAGGATCAAGGACTTCCAGCAGTGCCGCGGAGGGATCGCCGCGGAAATCCATACTCATTTTATCCACTTCGTCCAGTAGGAAGACCGGATTGACCGTGCCCGCCTTTTTCATCATTTGGATGATTTGGCCGGGCAAAGCGCCAATGTAGGTCCGGCGATGGCCGCGGATTTCCGCTTCGTCGCGGACTCCTCCGAGGGAGAGGCGAACGAACTTCCTGCCCGTAGCCCTAGCAATTGACCTGCCAAGAGACGTTTTCCCGACGCCGGGAGGCCCAACGAGGCAAAGAATCGACCCGCGCGGATTCTTGACGAGCTGGCGCACCGCCAGGAATTCAAGGATACGCTCCTTGATTTTCTCAAGCCCGTAGTGGTCCTCTTCCAGGACTTTCTGCGCGCGGCTGATATCGCGGATTTCCTTGGATTTCTTCTTCCAGGGTACTGCCAGCAACCAGTCGAGGTAGCTGCGCGAGACCGTGGACTCCGCCGACATGGGTGGCATCATTTCCAAGCGCTTCAACTCCGCCATGGCGTGGTCGAGAGCGTCCTTGGTCATGCCCGCGGTCTCGACCTTCTTCTTCAATTCGTCGATCTCGCTCTTTTCGTTGCGGCCCAATTCCTTCTGAATGGCCTTGATTTTCTCGTTCAGGTAATACTCGCGTTGGGCGCGCTCCATCTGCCGCTTCACCCGGCCCTGAATCGTCCGGTCGACATTCAGCTTCTCGATTTCGATTTCCAGGATATCGGCCAGACGGGTCAGGCGGTCGACGGGATCAAAAATTTCGAGCACTTCTTGCTTTTCCTCGATGCTGACATTCAGATTGGCGGCGATAGTGTCCGTGAACTTGCCAATCTCATCGACCTTCACGGCCGCGATCATGGTTTCATAGTTAAGGCTCTGGGAAAGCTTAACGTATTGTTCAAAGAGCGAAGTGGCGCGCTGCACCAACTGCTCGAGGCTGGGCGTGGTGACCGGCCGAAATTGCTTGGTCTGCACGCTGACGCGGAAGTGCCCCTCTTCGTTCGCCATCTTCAGGATCTTGCCGCGCTCTACGCCCTCCACCAGGACCTTGATGTTGCCGTCGGGAAGCTTGAGGCTCTGGATGATGTTGGCGATCGTCCCCACCTGGTAAATCTCGTTGGGCTTGGGCTCGTCGACCGCGGCGTCGTGCTGGGTCGCGAGAAAAATCTTCTTGTCGCCCGCCAACGCTTCCTCGAGCGCCCGGATGGAGGTCTCGCGCCCCACCACGAATGGAGTCATCATGTGAGGAAAGATGACCACATCGCGAATAGGCATCATGGGCAACATTCGAGTTTCGTTCTTTTCACGGCCTGAAAACATAGAGGGATCCATTAACCTGCCTTCTCAAGGAAAGCGGAACTGAAGTTGATTTCGTGGGTCTTGACCATTTCATCGGTCACAACGAACTCGCGAATCTTACGCTGGCTGGGGAGGTGATACATGAGGTCCAGCATCAGGTCTTCCAGAATCATGCGCAGCCCGCGGGCGCCGACTTTCCGTTCCAGCGCCTGGGCGGCGATCGTGCTCAGGCTTCCATCAGTAAACCGCAATTTGACGTTTTCGAATTCGAAGAGCCGTTGGTACTGACGAACCAACGCGTTCTTGGGTTGGGTCAGAATCTCGATAAGCGCTTGCTGGTCCAAATCGCTGAGCACGCTGACCACGGGCAGGCGGCCGACAAACTCCGGAATCAAGCCATAGTGAATCAGGTCGGTCGGCTGAACTTGCTCGAGTGTGGCAATATCGCGCCGCCCGGCGGCGGGCGCCGGCACCGGGCTCTCGGCGCGAAAACCCATGCTCTTCTTGCCCATTCGGTGTTCGATGACTTTTTCCAGCCCCACAAAGGCCCCACCGCAGATAAACAGGATATTCGTGGTGTCGACCGGGGTGCATTCCTGGTGAGGGTGCTTGCGCCCGCCCTGCGGCGGAACGTTGGCCACCGTGCCTTCCAGAATCTTCAGCAGCGCCTGTTGCACTCCCTCGCCCGAAACATCGCGGGTGATGGACGGGTTCTCGTCCTTCTTGGAAATCTTATCGATCTCGTCGATGTAAATGATGCCCTGCTGGGCGCGCTGAACATCGCCGCCGGCGCTTTGCAGGAGCTTCAAAATGATATTCTCGACGTCCTCGCCCACATACCCCGCTTCGGTGAGCGTAGTTGCGTCGGCAATGGCGAACGGCACTTCCAGCACGCGCGCCAGCGTTTGCGCCAGTAGGGTCTTGCCGGTGCCCGTGGGGCCGATCAGCAGGATATTTGACTTGGTCAACTCCACGTCGCTGCGAATGCGCGTAAGAATGTTGCGTTTGTAGTGATTGTAGACTGCCACGGCAAGCTTTTTCTTGGCCTTATCCTGGCCCACCACATACTGGTCGAGAAACGCTTTGATCTCCGAAGGGCGGGGCAGCTTGGTTTGGGTCGCGGGCACGCGGTCGGTGCGGTCTTCCTCCAAGATGCTGTTGCACACCGCCACACACTCGTCGCAAATGTACGCTCGAGCATGGTCACCGGGCGAGGAGATCAGCTTCGCTACCGCATCCTGAGGCTTCTGGCAAAAGGAGCAGTGAAGCAATTCCTCGGTACCAGGGCGTTTCAAATTCATCTCCGTGGTCTACTTATGCTTGTATATGATTTCATCGAGAATGCCGTACTCGTGTGCTTGTTGGGCACTCATCCAGAAATCACGTTCCACGTCGCGCTCAATCTTTTCAATCGGCTGATTGGTATGCTTTCCCATGATTTCGTTCAGGCTGGCACGAATGCGTAGAATTTCTCGGGCATGAATGTCGATATCGGTCGCCTGTCCCGATAGTCCACCGATGGTAGGTTGGTGAATCAAGACGCGTGCGTTGGGCAGGGCATAACGCTTGCCGGGGGTCCCGGATGCGAGCAAAAGCGCGGCTATGCTGGCGGCCTGCCCGATGCAAATCGTCGCCACATCCGGGCGAACAAACTGCATCGTGTCATAAATGGCCATCCCCGCCGTAACCACGCCTCCAGGCGAATTAATGTAAAGGGAGACGTCCTTCTCCGGATCTTCGGCCTCCAGAAAAAGCAGTTGCGCTGTCACCAGATTGGCGATGTTATCGTCAATCGGAGTTCCTATGAAAATAATATTGTCGCGCAGAAGACGCGAATAGATGTCGTAAGCGCGCTCGCCACGGTTGGTTTGCTCCACCACCATGGGAACTAACGTCATGTTAGGCTGGTTGTTCATGTTCTTTATCTACGGACTCTCTCAAACCGGACCGGCAGACTGCACATTTTTCCGAATGATTTTCGCGTTGCGGTATATGAAGTCCAGCGCTTTTTGATTTCGGCGAGTAGACTTCAGTGTATCCAGCTTCCCGTCGCGTGTCAAGCGCGTCTTCAATTCCGCCGGGGTAATGCGCCGGTCCTGCGCCATCTCCCGAATCGTGTCGTCCAGTTCTTCTTCCGTTAAGTCAATCTTTTCGGCTTCCGCCACCCGGCTGAGGACGAGCGCCACGCGGACTTCCTTCTCGGCGTCAGGCCGCGCTTCCTCGCGGACTTTCTTCCAATCCACTTGAGTTTGCCGGGGGTCGATTCCTTGCGCCATCAGTTGCCCCACGGTCCGCTCAAGCTTGCGGTCCAACTGGGCTTCCACCAGCACCGCGGGAACCGGGAACTGGTTCGCCTCGAGGAGTTTTTCCGCCAACTTTTGCTTGGAGTCCATTTCCGCGTGCCGTTTGGCCTCTTCCACCAAGTCCTGGCGCAGCTTCGTTCGCAGTTCTTCGAGGGACGCGAACTCGCTTACGGACTTGGCCAGCTCGTCGTCCGCAGGAGGCACCACTTTTCTTTTGATGCTCTGAATCTCTACTCGGTAACTAAAAGTTTTAGCCGCCAGAGTTTTCTGGGGGTATTCGGCGGGGTAGGTAACCGGGAATTCTTTGACGTCCCCAACCTTGGTGCCCCGCAAATTCTCGGTGAACGCCGGCACGGTGTGCTTCCCGCCCAGGTGGACCTCAGCTTCCTTAGCCTCAGTTGGTTGGCTCGCCGGCGTCGAGGTGTCCTGGCCGCGGTAATTAACCGTCACCTGGTCGCCGTCCTCGGCGGGACGGTCCGTGACCACTTCGAAGGTTGCAGCGCTTTCTTGCAGATTCGCCACCGCCTTGTCCACGTCGGCGTCGGTGACCTCTGCGGGCTCCTCTTCCACTTCTAATTCCTTGTAGGATTGGAGTTCGATCTCCGGGTAGACTTCGAACGTCGCTTTGCAGGTAAGCGGTTGGTCGTCCTCGAACTTCAGTTCTTCGAACTGGGGCTGCCCGGCAATCTCCCACTTGCGGTCTTTCACTGCCGTCTCAAAGAAGCGGGGAATCAAGGTCTGGGCAACTTCGCTGCGAATGTCGTCGCGAAAACGTTGGCGTACCAGGGAACGAGGGGCGTGGCCCGGACGAAACCCCGGAATCCGCGCGCGTTTGGCGAACTGCCCGGCGACTGAATCTGCTTCGCGCTGCACGACGTCCAGGGGTACTTCAATAACTAGTTCTTTTTTGCAGGTTGTGGCTTCCACGGCGCCTCAAAGGCAAATTTAGAAGGTGAAATGCGGACGGCAGGGTCAGCACTGCGAACCCGAATCCGAGATGAAAAGCCCGAGTCCCACCTGGTAGGCGTCCGAGCCTCCTTAGACCCGAACAGTTTGAGTATAGCATAGGTGCGTGACCTGTCAATCTTCGACCGGAACTGCACAACTGGGAGCGCGGGCATCTTGCCCGCTTTGGGTGCGACGCGTGCTTTGGTGCGGGCTTGTCGCCCGCGCCATATGCCCCCGAGCGCTGCGCCCTGGCAACCAGAATTTGTAGATGGTTACCGTGCGGCCGCTGGCCGCCACTTCTTGCACAGCCAGGAGTGGCTGTGTCACAGGCCGTGGCACAAGCACTCCTGCCTGTGCCTTGCGCCCGACCCGGACACGTGGGAACAGGACGGTCGAGAGCGGGACGCTCCACGTCCAGCCGGCAAGACATGGTACAGTCTCTGCCTCCTATCTTCCGCAATGCCCATGGCTCCCATCTTTCATGCGGCTGACGCGTGCGCGGCCGCCTGGTCAACTTGCTCTGGGGGGCGTGTTTCGGCCTCGGCAGCGGCTGTTCCGGCCTGGGGTCTCGGGCTTCTCGCGCCAAACTCCCCCTTTTCGACTTCCGACCCCGAACTCTGCGCCTCGAAAACCTTCTTTGTGAGTCCAGACGCCGGATGCCGGTCCTCAGAATCGGTCTTTTCGCCTCCCGAATCCTGCCCTTCCGCCTCGGACTCGGTTATTCCGGCCCTGGACGCCGGGTTAGGAGCTTCCACCTCCGCGTTTGCGGCCTCGGACTCCGGACTTCGGACCTCGGACTCCGCGTCGCGGACTGTTTGTCCGTTACCTCTCGTGCTCGCATTCACCGGCTCAGGACTATCTGTCTCGCCACTCCGCTTTTAGCCCTTCTTGTGTTTTCATCAACATCCCCGGATGAACCTTCATTTCTGGCATTCTTCTCATCCTGCTTCTGCATCTTCTGCAGCAGGGTGGCCAGGCGCATGAACTGGCGGAAGCACGAGCCCTCCTCGCGGCGCATCAACTCCGCGTGCTGGTGCGGCGCCGCCTGCGCCTCATCCTGCTCGATTCGCGGCAGCGCTTTTTCCTGCTCTTCGATCTGGGGATCGAACTCCTTGTGCACGAAGCTCAACTCGATCCGCGCCAGAATTCCCAACGCTTCCCGCAGTCTGTCGCGCTCGGCCCCTTCCGCGATCGGGGTCTGGGACGAGGGAATGGAGAACAGGCCGTATTCCAGTTCGTCGATATCCTCCATTTGCTGCATTTCCGCGAGATACTGTTCCTCGGACATCGGAGTGGGCTTCGCCGTGCCGTCGCGCACCCCACCGTCCACCCCGCCGGAAGGGCGTTCATTTCCGTCGGCCCTCTCGCCGGGCGGACAGCCCTCCGTGGTCCCGACACCGGACCGGCTTACCTCCTCGTCCCCGCCGGATTCGACGCTCGCACCCGGCGGACAAGCTTCCTCGGCTGCCGCCTCGACCCGCTCGCCCGGCGCGCACCCGCGGGGAGCCGAAGGCCACGCGCCGCTCGGCCCGCCCGAGGACGTTGCACCTTGCGGCGGGCGCAACGAGTGCATCAGCCAGAGGATTCTCCGCCGCCGCCCCAGCACGCCCCCGCCGAAGGCCAACTGGAAGTGGTGGAACAAAAACCGCGGCACATAGAAGCGCGGCTGGGCGGAGTAATCCCGCAACATCTCCAGCACGCTCGCCTGGGCCTCGCAGTCGTTACGGAGTTCCTGCGCCCGCTCGTGGCGGCGCTTCTGGCGCTCCTGCATTTCCCACACGATCAGGCTTTCCTGCATGCGCTCGGCGCGCTCGGTGCGCCACCACAGGCGCGCCATGCGCTCGGCGATGCGCTCCTGGAAATCGTTGGTGGGCTGCCACTGGGCGCGCGTCGAGGCGATCAGGGCGGCGAGTTCGGCCGGGTCCTCGCCCAGGGCACGCAGCGCCTCCTCCCGCTGCTGCGAGTAGAACCCGTGGCGCAAATGCGCGGCGCGGCTGCGCTCCTTGCCTGCGGCGGTCGCCGCTCCGCGCGACTGGCGGCCATTGCGCTGGTGCGCCGTCCTATTGTTATCGGTCATGGGTGGCTTTTGGATGAGAGACATAAAGACCTCCTGAGGGCAGTGACGAGTGACAAGTGACGAGCAGGCGGTGGTCGGTAATCGGTGTTCGGACAGCACAGCCAGGAGTGGCTGTGGCACAGGCACCCCTGGTGCGGCCTTTCGCTGGCTGCTGCTTACCCCTGACACCCGACACCTAACACCCCCCCCTGCGCCATTTCACGCTGCCACCCTTCTCCCTACCGTAGGCTCGCACGCTGGCGACCATATCGAGCTAAATACGTATAAATGTGGTTATCGGAAAGGACAATCCGTCTGATATTTCTTTCCAATTTCCTGCCGGTAGGAAATTGCTCTGCGGGCATTGCCGATTGGACTCATAGGGGCGGGCCTCGTGCCTGCCCACGCAGGGGCCGAGGCGGCCCCCGTCTGGGTACCCACAAGGGGTACCCCTACGGAGAAACCGTAGCGCGGGTCTCTTCGGTAGATCGCCAACTCGAGAAGCCGTGCGGCACTCAGCCTTGGGATTGGTTTGCGCGCCCGCGGCTGGCTAGAACCGCGAACGATCAGGTTATTTCACAGGGCCTCGCCCGGTACGGTAATCGGACTCGATGCGCCGAGGGCGCTTTGGAGTGCGGTAGCAGCAGCTACCGCTTTCCGCTTTCGCCTCGGGTCGCCAATGTGCGAGCGGTGAAAAGAGCCGACGCCGCGGCGATCGTCTTCCACTCTCGCTTCGGGGTGAAAAGAGGTGCGATATGAAGAAAACCGGTTGCTCTTGGCGCCATTTCGCCAGAAGAAAAGCGGTAGCTGCTGCTACCGCACTCGAAAGCGCTGCGCGCAGCAGATTTATTCGCACTCTCTAGCGACGAAGGGGCGCTGCCAACCGCAATCGCAGGCAGCGAAATCGGGGGAGTCCCGTCAGTGGCGGGAATAGATTCGCACCCACTGCCCGCGCCTTTCCATCTCCCTCAGCAATCGCAGGTGGTAGCGGGCCACCAGCGCCTCCGCGGCCACCTGCGGACGATAATCGAAATACCGGCCCTGGACGCGCATCCAAAAGGGAAACCTCACCACCCAATTGCCCGGCGGCTCCCAGCGGCGGGAGTAGAGATAGAGAAGGTCAAACGAATCGGCCGGCACGTCCTCGAAATCCTGCGGCGCGAAGCCCCGCGCCAGGACGACGGTCAGGGGGCTCTCCACGTAGCCCAGCACCGGCTTGATAATCTCGTCTGACGCGGGCCACGCGGTCAGAATCCGCGGCTGGCCAGGCTGCGTCTCCAAAAAATGCGCTGCCTGCTCGTGTAGCCGAATGAAGTCTGCGTAGGCAAGGTTGTCCTCGAGGGGAAACGGATAGGGCGGGTTAATGAACCAAGCCCAGACGAAACAGGCCGCGGCTGCTGCCAGTACAACCCGGGCGGGGAATCGGGGCAAGCTCATCACCAAGCCGACCATGGCGAGATAAAACACGGGCAGCGCCGGAAGGAGATAACGCGGCAGGATCGCGCCCCCCGCGAGGCTCAGGAGGAGCAGATAGACGGTGGTCAATCCCGCCGCAAGGAAGAGAAGGTGCCGCCAGAGAGGAGCTTCGGACACGGGAAACGGGAAACGGGAAACGGGATACGGGCCACGGAGATCGAAACTGGAAACGGGAAACTGGAAATTCGAAGCGGGCCGTGATTTTCGAGTTTCCAGTTTCGAGTTTCCATCTTTCCACTTTCCTCCCCACCAAGCCGCCGCTAGCGCGCCCGCAGGGAGCAGCCAATTGAATCCACTGAGGAAGACTTCATAGACGCGTCGGAGCAGGCTCCAGACTGCCCGCGCCGGCGAAAGGGTGGAATACAAGTTGTATTTGAGATATCCGGGACTGCCCGTCCAATATCCTGTTGCATGGTGGTAGTAAAGCACCCAGGCTGCGATGGTCACCAGCGGCGCTACGAGCGGCACCCAGGCGGCTAGTAAGGCGCGAGCGGCGGGCCGGCTGCCAACAGCCCAGCGGCCCCTCTGCCACGCATAGAGCCATACGACCGGCAACAGAATGGCGGAGGTTTCCTTACTGAGAAAGGCCAGGGACGCTGCCAGCGCGAAGAGCCAGAGCTGATCGCCGAGCAGGAAGAAAACCGCCAGGGTGGTGAAAAGCGAAACCGCAAGCTCGACAAGCGCCTGGGTGCTTTGAGCAAAGAAGAGCGGCGAAACCGCCAGCAGCAGCGCGCTCCAAGCGGCGATCTCGCGGCTGGCCACGCGGCGCCCTAAGGCATAAAGCGCGGCCACGGTTCCCGCCGCGATCAGGGTCATGGCGCTTCGCGTGACCAACGTGGAGTAGCCGAAAAGGCGCCAAACAAGCCCGAGATAGACCATCACCAGCGGGGTGTGCCCAATGGCCTCCGTGGTCAAGGGAACCAGCGACCATGAGCGGTAGAAATCAAGAGCCGCCGGGACGTAATACCCCGATTCGTCCCAGAAATAGGGCAGCCTGAGTAGCGGCAGGTGCAGAAGAATCAAGCCCGCAAACGTGGCGATGATTCCCAGGATGGTGATAAGGCGAGCGCGCATGAGGGTGGTACTGTAGCAGCAGACGCGCAACTTGGGGGCGGGATTTTTCTGCGTCAACGCCGCCCCAACCGCTCTCATCGAACAGAATTAAGCTAAGGCGCGAGTGGATGGGTATCCAGATAAACCTTGGCCGCATCGGCAAGCAAGTCGCGGTGCATGCGCATCGGGTCGCCGAAGAACGCCGCGCCCGCAGCTTCATCCACCTCATGCGTGGCCAGCAAGTCGAGTGCGTCGCTCTCCTTCCACAAGGCTTCGGCGTAGATGATGCGCTTGCCTTCTTCCGGCTCACGGAAAAGGCGCTGGAAGAATTGGATGGAGCATTCCTGGTCGCGCGGCATGTGCGGGCCGATCATCACTACGTAGAGCGCGTTCCACTCTGCCGGAGTGAGCTGTTTCCGCCAAGCGGCGGCGGTCGAGTAAAGCTCGCGCATCTCCGCTGCTGTGGCATCGGTAACGTTCGCGAGCAATAGGGGCGCAACCTGCCGCGTGAAGCTTGCGAGCTTTGCAGGATTCGCCTGGCCGCTCGCCAGGACATCGTCAAGCAATGCAAACGATTGGCGGAAGATCTCCTGCTGCCGCGAAGCCTGCTCGGGCGTGAAGTGACGCGATGGCAGCGTGGCTTGCGCCTTTTCCATCAGCTCGTGGTAATGGCGGAGGCTTTGGAAGCGGTCGGCAGACAGGTTGGCCCCCGGCGGGAACGAGAGCATCACGAAAAGGGCCAGGGGGATATGCGCGACCGCCTTGAGTTCGTGATACTCGACGGGCTTGACGTCAACCTTGGTGCGCGCTCCATTGCGGACCAGGATGAGGTCGTCGCCCTCCTCGAGAATCACCGGTCCGGTCGCGGCCAGCGCAGCCGCCAGGGCCTGCCGATACTGCATCATAAATTCATTGTTGAGCGTGTCGAGAAGCGGGTCCTGGGGCTTTTCGCCGCCTTGGCTCTGGGCGTGAAGTGGAGCGCCGCTGAGCCCCGCAAGCGCGGCAATCAGGATTAAAATACAACTGGTTTTCTTCAAACCCTGCATTCATGTACTCCTGGATTGAATTGAAGGATACTCTTCACACTAAAGCACGCCGCTGATGGAGTCAACGCTTTGGGCGCTAATCCCTAGAAGAACTCATTTGGCCTTTATTCATAGCACCACCAATCGACGCACTTTCGCGCGAAGCCCATTGATGCCACAACTCCTACCAGGGTAGGATAGGGTAGCTCAGATCGATTTCTTGTCCCAGGATGTTGTACTCCAGCTTTCCCGCGTTGACCTTCTGTCTCGTGCCATTGGCGGTCTCCATGCTGGGCCCCCACTCGACCTGCGACATCGCTGCTCGCCGAAAGTCCAACAATTCCTCCTATCAATCTTCACCCTGCCAGCCTCGAGGATCTCCGTCGTTTTTTTGGAGAACTACGCGCCAAAATACCACGCGAGAGCCCTCAAAATTCGCGTGTGGTACATGGTAGAATAACGCGGCGGAGCGAAGAAGGGCACGAAGCTTGATCGAACCTCTGCTGCCCCTGAAGTTGGGAAACACTTATTGGATCCGATGCAACGGCGCGAATTCTTGACCCTCTTGATGACCGCGGGAGCGATACGCTCGAGGGGGGAATCCCCAGCCCCACCCATCCGTTTCACTTACCGTCCAATTGATTTCCAGCTCGATAGCTGCGAAACGCCGGAGCGGCACGCTCCGGAAACGATGGCGGGCGGCGTTGGCCTGTTTGATTACAACAACGACGGCCATCTCGACATTTTCTTCGCGAATGGGGCTGACATTCATTCCCTGATCAAAACTTCGCCCAAATATTCGAATCGGCTCTTCGAAAACGATGGCAAAGGGAATTTCAGGGACGTTACCGAGAAAGCGGGGCTAGCGGGCGCCGGCTTCTCGAACGGCGTCGCCGTTGGCGATTACGACAACGACGGCCATCTGGACCTGTTTGTCGGCGGCGTTCACGCGAACCATCTCTACCACAATAACGGTGACGGCACATTCACGGATGTCACGGAGAAAGCGGGGCTGATCACCCGCGATTCAGAGTTTGGTCCGCTATGGTCAGTTGGCGGAGCCTGGCTGGATGTCAACAACGACGGCTTGCTCGATTTGTTCGTCCTCAACTACTTGGCTTGGGATGTCAGAACCGAGCCCGCGTGCGAATTTCAACCCGGCGTCCGCGACTATTGCCATCCAAAGTTTTACAAGACGACACCCAACCAACTCTTCCTCAACAACGGCGACGGAACGTTCCGCGACGTTTCCGCGGAATGGGGACTTCGCGCCCATCCGGGAAAGGGCATGGGCGTGGGCGTTGCGGATTACGATCTCGATGGCTGGGTGGATTTGTTCGTGACGAACGACACGATGTGTAACTGGCTGTTCCATAACAAGGGCGGCGGAAAATTCGAGGAGGTGGCTTTCGAACGGGGCGTCGCACTGACGGAGAACGGCCAATTCATCTCGGGGATGGGCGTAGACTTCCGCGATATTGATAACGACGGCTTGCCGGATATCGCTTTCGTGGCACTCAATTATCAGACTTTTCCGCTGTTTCGCAATTTGGGCCGTGGGTTCGACGACGTGACGGTTTCGAGCGGCATGGCTCGCCTGAGCCTGCCGATGGCGGGTTATTCGCCGACGCTCGCCGATTTCGACAACGACGGTTGGAAGGACTTGTTGGTCACGGGAGGACACGTCGAGGGGGTCTCAAGGCCCGATATGCCGATGGACCAGCACAATGTTGTGTTCCAGAATTTGGGGGGATTCAAATTCCGGGCGCTCACCGTGGAAGCTGGCCTTGCCGCTCAGCCCCGCAGACGGCACCGTGGATCGGCGGTTGGTGATCTCAACGGCGATGGAAAGCTCGACGTCGTGACGAGCGCTCTCAGCGCGCCGGCGGAAATCTGGATCAACGACAGCCCGGGCGAGAATCACTGGCTGGCTGTAAAGCTTGAAGGAACCAAAAGCAATCGCGACGGCATCGGCGCAAGAATCAAAGTCGTGGCCGGCGAATTGACGCAGTACGATCATGTTGCTTTTACGAGGGGATACGCGTCATCGAGCGCTGGACCGACTCATTTCGGTTTGGGTCCCCACAAAACGGCAGATCGCGTGGAAATTCGCTGGCCTTCCGGAATTGTGCAGGAACTGAACAATGTCGCCGCCGACCGTTGCGTAACGATTGTCGAGGGTGCGGGGTTCAAATAGGTGACAAGCGAACTCCTCACCTTTGCGCGAGGCTGGCGAGAGCCGCGGCAGCAGCGCGCACGGGATCGCCACGAGGATCGACTGGGTAGTCTTTACGTTCCTCCGTCCACCTATGTTCGAATTCAAAGTAATTGATTTCCCGCCCAGGCCTGCCCCGGAGCCGCGCGCCAAGATCTTCGACGAACATCTCCCACCGTCGCAAATAATAATCATCCAACAGGCCCGACCATTCCTTATATGCATAGTCGTGCACGTCGGTCGCGGGATCATCCGGGCCCCAGTACGTAATCTGCGTTCGCGCGTTCTTTTCGCACAAATTCTTTTCCTCTTCCGTATGCCCCATGGCCTTCGCTGCAGCAAGCCATGTTCCCAACATGAATTCGCGCCGTGTGCGCAGCAGCGAGTCTTCCGCACGCAGCATCTTCAGAAATTCCTGCCTTGCTGCCTCAAATCCCGCCACGTCGTGCGCCTGATAGGCCGTGACCATCTTGTGGTACGCTTCCAGGCCACGATTACTCAGCACCTGTCGCACAAGATTCACCGCGTCGTATTGATAGGCGTCAACCCCGCGTAGCCGGCCGCCGCCCTTGAGGAACTCCCGCCCCGCCTCCTCCAGTTTCGCCTCGTCGTATGGGATCTTTGTCGATCCCCACGTACTCACCCTGTCCACGGTCAAGGATGGACGAGCGCTGAAAATAGGTTCCGGACGCGCACTTGACTGGTATGCAGTCTCCAACAGCAGTTGCCACGCACGCTCCAGTTCCGGCGTATCTTCCCCGTACCGCCACTTCACATAATCCCGAATCCACTCGCGCAAATCGACTGGCTCATTCATCCATGCCACGTCGAAGAGGAGTTCGTACACGGCAGGATTGTTATTCACCCCCTCTGGCGCCGCGCCCACGCCCGCCATACTGGCGCCATACGGCCCGGTTATCGCGCGCGCCGGCTCCGACGCGATCGGCGGCAGTCCGCCAAAAAGCCCCGTGTTGTCGCCATAGTTGTTGATCTTCACCCAAACCCAGGGAAACCCGCCAAATCCTTTCCTCGTCTCCCAATCGTCGCTCTCCATATTGAGGATCAATACCTGTGCCGGCGCAAGCCCGTCCATCAATCCCTGCTTGGGATTACCCTGCCATCCCTGTAGTACCCATACCGCGTCCGGGTTCGCCTTAAGCATAGCATCCTGCACGCCGCGCCCGAGCGACGCAAGATCGAGGCCTTCATCTATTCCACCTTCATGAAATAGATCGCCGCCATAAAACCGCACCGGCCCGTATAGTTTGCTCATTTCCTCGTAATAAACGGACGCCATCCGCACAAACAGCGGGTCCGACGAAAGCAGTATGTCCGGTCTGCGAAAACCGTGCGCGAGGCCTTGATCGAGAATTCGCGCGTCCGGGAACTTCTTCGCCAGCGATGCCGGCACCATCCCGTAAAATCCCTGCATAACCGGCTCGATCCCCAGTTCGCGCATCCGCGCCACAATTTTCTTCTGCAGCACCACACGATCATCAATCATCCGCTGCGTCACTGGCCCGCCCCAACCTTCCTGATTCTCCATAAGCCACCATGCGGTGTACGCCGGTCCGGAAACGAATTGCACGATCGCTGCATCGTTGTATCCAAAGCGGCGCAGCGTGTTCTCCCAGACCGCTTCGGTTCCATTCACCGCAAGCGCCAGATTGATGCCATTCAGCGCCATCCAATCGAGTTCGCGTTCCCACGCGGGCCAGGCCGCAAACGCGAACGAGTAATTGAAAGTGCAGTAATTCAGATAATACCGATCTTTGAAAGGTGAAGTTCGATGCACAGGCCGCGCCAGCTCGGGAAGAACTTCGACTGGCGCAAGGTTGTTGCCAACCTGCGACATCGAACGATGGCAAGAGTACCGCAGATAGTAGTTCAGCCCCATCGCCGCGCTGGACGGATCGGATGCCCGAATGACGAGCTTGCCGCCCTCCGTTAGCAGATCGAACACATCGTCCCCGCGCTCTTGCGGAATGCGGATGAGAATCAGCTTCCCGTCCATCCACGGGACAACTCTGTGCGCCAGATCCAAGACCGGCTTCAGTTCCAACACTGATGATGGCGGTACATCTGCTTGCGATGTAGGGGGAGCTATTGCGTCAAGTGAATGGGGCAGTGTCGCGATCAGGATCAGGAGGGACCACGCTGAGTTCGCTAGCTTTTGCATGGACAACACCTTCCGGCGCAATTCCCCGCGCAACCACTCCACCATAGGCGAGTGCGTGATCGGCGGGACCCGCATTCCTCCGATGCGTACGCATCGAGCCTCAGTCGGAGAAACCACCCGCTGGAATCCGTTTTAGCGAACGATGAGTCCACTCAGAACTTTCATTCCGTAGCTGCATTGGCGGCCGGGAGACGCACGGTGAACAACAGACGCTCCATAGACGAGGTAGCCTGATCGGGTTCGGAACCCCCTTTCGTGAGGCTCATCATCTGATTTGATTCTTCAGCCGCTTTGTCACTCTCTCCCATCTTAAGGTAGGCCGTGCGCAAGAGACCATGCGCGAGATATAGCGCCGGCCGAACCCGCACTGCGGCGAGGAGTTGTTGAACGGCGGCCTGGTAGTCTCCCTCATCCAGGAGAATCTGTCCGGCCAGTGCCCTACCTGCGGCATCTTCGGGCTTTAGTGTCACTGCTTGAGAGATGGCCTTCTGCGCCTCCGGCAGGTTGGCCGGGGTCGAGTTTGTGATGGCTAAAGCTTCGTAATAATAAGCGTCCGCTTCCTGGCATCCGAGGGCAATCGCTAAATCGAGCATCTGCTTCGCTTGGTTCGACTTCAGTTCGTCCTGCAAGATCATGCCGTTCACGAGGTAGGGAAGGTCCCACGCCGGCCAGCGGGACTCAATTTGCGCCAGCACCTTCATGCCTTCTTCGCTCCGCACCTCGTCGGCGTGGGATCTCCCATGTGCCACCGGCAACTCAAGAGCAATCGCCCGCGCCAGCCACAAGTTAGGCGCATCCGGGATCAGGCGGGTTGCATGGTCCAGCAATGCTGACGCCTGCGTGAATTGGCTGTGTTGTATCAGAAACCCGGCGGCCTCAAAATACATATCGGCACGCCGGGGGGCCGCGCGAATACCTCGATTCAGCGAGTCCACTGCTTCTGCGGTCTTGCCCATAGAATCCAGGATCTGGGCGCGAAGTATAAAGTAGTCGCCGGCGCGTTGGTCGGCGGGAATTTCATCGAGTTCGGCCAGTCCGGCGGCGGGGCTGACGGAATGGAACACGGCGATTGCCAGGTCGAGCTTCGCGTTCGGCGCCTTTTGAAGAAATTCCGCCGCCAAACCATACTGCTCATGCTCCAGTAGGGCTTTCCCGCAATCGGCCAGAGTGGCGGTATCGGCTCCCGCCGCAAGCACCTCCTGAAATACTGCGGCAGCGCGCTTGCTTTCTCCTTGGCCCAGCAGATACTCGGCTAGGCGGACCTTGAGAGCGACATCGTTTGGGTTCTCATTAACCGCGGCTTGTAATGATTCCAGATATCTGGCCCCCTGCTGCTCCGGGGAGAGAGCGAGAAAATCAAGCAGACCCGCGTGGGGGTGAAGCTGGCCGCCGCTCGAAGCGGCTTCCTTGAATGACGCTAGCACCGCCTTGAGCTCCTCCGTGCGACCCAGTTTTTCGAGTGCCTGGCTGTAATGAATCAAAATGGCCCGATCATGGGGATCCAACTCGGCGGCCTGTTGTAAGAGTGGCGCTGCTTGCTGCGCCCGATCCTGTTGCAAGTATATCCGCGCTTGCCAGTCCAGAATCCGTGGATTGTTAGGCGCGATTTTCCGAAGCGCCTCGAAATCTGCCAGGGACTGGTCAAGCCTGTCTCTCTGGAAATTGAGTGCCGCACGCGTGTAGCGAGCCTCAAACATCGTCGGATCGAGCTTTAGCGCCTCATCCAGATGGGTCAGGGCCTTCTCCGGGCTGTCGGTTGCTTCACCTGCACCGAGCTCATACTGGCCTTTTGCGTCCCGCGGGTGTCTGAGTACGAACTGCTGAAGTTTGGGAAGACCTTCTTCGAACTGGCCTTGGAGGATCAACGAGAAGCCCAACTCCCGCCGGGCGGCCTCGTCGTTAGGACGCAGTTTCAGGTACTTTTCCAAGGTGCTGGCGGTGTCCTCATAGTACCCGAGCGCCTCCGTGGCCTGAGCTAAAAGTAAAAGCACATCGGAGCGACCCGGAGCCAGTCGCGCCGCTCGGGACAGGACAGCACTTGCCGTCAGAAAATCCTTAGTCGCACTCAACAGCTCCCCATAGGCATAGAGAGCGTCTATGTCTTCCGGCCTTGACCGCAGAGCCGCCTCGAAAACCTGTTGTGCTCGCTCGAGGTGCCCGGCGCGGCGCGCAGCCACCCCGAGGTTGTATAGAACGTCGAAGTCCGAGGGCTCCGATCTCAAAGCCTCGCTGAATGAGTTCTCCGCTCGATCGTATTGTTGGCATTGGGCATAGCCCAGGCCAATGGAAAAACTGAAGTGTGGATCTTGATCTGTTTTCTCTTCGAGCGCGCTGAGCACTGGCATCGCTGTCTTGCAGTTGCCCATGAGGACGAGGGCTTGAGCCTTCAGCAGTTGCGCAACGGGTGGGCTTTGAGCGGTGGCCGCGAGACGGCTCAGACACGCCAGAGCTTCCGCGCCGTCCTTCCGCTGCACACTCATGTCGGCGAGTTGCAGGTTCGCGTTCACATGATGCGGATCAATGGCCACGACGCGCCCGAAACTTTCTTCCGCTTTTTTGACATTGCCCGTTGCGAGATAGTGGTTCCCGAGGTTGTTCAATATCACAGTGGACTTGGGTGCGATCTGGAGAGCGCGGCGATAGAATTCTTCGGCCTCCGAATATTTTCGCTGGGAGTCGAGAATAACCGCCATGAGGCTCAGTGCCGAAACGTCCTGAGGATGGGCGCGCAACACGGATCGGAGCGCACTCTCGGCGTCGGCAACCCGGCCTTCTTCGAAATCCGTCGCCGCTTTCTGGTCAATGGAACTCGTCGCTTGTGGGAGAGCAAGACACGTGCCCGCGAAAAGCAAGAGGACGGCGCACAACGCCGTCCTCTCCATATACTGACAGCAACTTAAGCGAGGCCGAATCACAGGACGCAATATTACACACCTGCCTGCCAAGTCTCAACGGGCGCGAAGAGACCTGGTGAAAAACCCTTCCCGTTGTCATTCCGAGGAAACCCGGATTCCTCGCTTCGCTCGGAATGACATGGGACGGATTCGTTTTTCAGCACCCTCCTAAAAGTAGAACTTCAGGGCCATTTGTATCTGGCGCGGCGAGTTTGCGTCTGGGCCAGTAATCTGCCCGAAGGCGCTGTTGCCGGGCGAGACCGTTGTATTGACATTGCCGAATTGCGGGTGATTTAGGGCGTTGAACCATTCCGTACGGAGCTCGAGGTGCATGCCTTCGCGAAGCCTGTTCATGGAAAATTCCTTGAAGAGCGATAGGTCCGCGTTCGCCGTGCCGGGATAGTGCATCCACGGAATGGTTCGAGGCGCGTCACCTATTGTGTAAGGCGCGGGTTGTTGGAAGACCTGCGGATTGCCAAAGTACCCGCCACCCTGCGACTCTGGGAGGAACCACTGGGACTTCGCGTTTGCATGTGGCGTGCCGACTAATTCCGGTGCCTGACCGTAGCCGGGCAGGCCAGGATTAACGGCCGAAATTTCGACGATCATAGGCTGGCCATCGTCAAACCGCCAGATGCCGGTGGTCTGCCAGCCTCCGACAATCGCGTCGAGCACCGGACTCATCTTGGCGCCAAAATGCTGGCCGCGCCCGAAGGGCAGGTGATAGTCGTAGCTGAACTGGAAGACCTGCGGGATGTTGTATTGAGAAACCGACCTCGCCAGCTTCAGGTTGTTGGGATCCACGGGGAGGGGGGCGGTTCCAAGGCCTGATCCACCCGCGTTACCGGGATTCGAATCATCGTCGAGCGATTTCGACCACACATAGGTAACCAGGAACGACAGCCCATTCGAAAAGCGTTTCTCCAGCCCCAATTGCAGCGCCTGATAGTTCGCATTGGCCCACGGTGGACTGGCGAGGTCGAAACCATTGAATTGAGGATAGGGAAGGTCGAGCTGGTATTGTGTTGTATTCGCTGTGCTATTGGGGATGATCCCGGAAAAGGGATTGGCCACTTGAGCGGTCAGCGCCTGGAGTTGCATCGGCGACATCTTCTCCTCTTGCGCGCCTAGATGATCGATATTGTAATTGCCGCCAATTCCAAAGTACTGATGCGTTGACTCCTGGCCGATGTACTCCACGTTGAGGAGCATCCTCTCCGGAAGTTCGCGCTGGATTCCGAAGTTCCAGGACTGGCTATAGGGCGTGGAGTTCATTGTCCGCTCGAACCCATTGGGCGCTGATGAGCCGTTGCCAATCTGAGTCGCCAGTCCTAACGAGCTACCCGTGACGGGCGTGATCCCATTCGGAAAGGGGTTGCTGAGCCCGCAACAAGGCGTAAGGCCGGCATAATTATACGTGCCCGGCCAGGAGGTAGTCCCGTCAAATCCCGGATCGTTAGGAGTTATCGCATATGCATTCGCCGCTGCCCGCGACATGCCATAGTAAATTCCGTAACCGGTCCGGATCACCGTTTTCTCGTTGAGGGTATACGCCAAGCCGACGCGCGGCGAAAAGTCCTTGTAATCGGGGTTTAGGGCCGAGCGCTCGCCTGGGCCGGCAAACGCCAGGCCGCCATGGAGGATGGGGTACCCGGGGACCGTCGAAGGATAAGCCGCATTGACATCGAGCCAGCTCAACTCGTTGTGCCTTTCCGTCTCTGGCATGGTCAAGTCGTAACGAATCCCAACATTGACCGTGAGCTTCTTGCTGGCACGAAAAGCATCCTGCGCGTAGCCAGCGATGCCGTGGTTTTGGGTGTAAAGCCATGCGGGAATTTCGTACTGCCCCCAACCTCCAAACCCGCTTCCGATCAGGAAACTCGCCAAGTTATCCCCGCCCGTCCCCGCAACACCAGAGTTCTGCGAGCTGCCCGCCGGGCCGTAGCTAAACAGTCCATTTTGCGTGCCGGGTTGCGAGAAGTTGTAGAGGTTTATGAGAAATTCGGCGCCGAACTTCAACTCGTTGCGTCCGTGGATATGGGTGAGCGAAGCCAGCAGGTCGTGCGATGCCGTGTTGTCCTCCAGGATAGACCACGGCTGTCCCCCAATGGCGGTGTCATTGTTGGCGGCTTCTGCGGCCGTTTCGTTGCTGTAATTCCACAATACGGACGGAAGCACCTTGAAACCGGATTGGTCTATGTAACTTGGCATCCCCAGCGCTGTTACCGGATCCGCCGCCGAGGGCGTTAATTGGCGCCCGACGCTTGTATAGCCGTAGGAAACATTCAGCACCGTCGCCGGGCCGAAAGTGTGTATGAAGTCCAGCGCCAGCAGACGGGCCGATTGAGGCCCCACGCCCCCCGAGCAGGGATCAGCTATGTTGTTGAAGCAGTTTAGGTTAATCTGATGCGTCAACCGTTGCGCATATTTCCCGCTCAGCCTGTTGCGGTCACCAAAATTCTGATCAATTTTCAAGTCCCACTGGTGATTGGCCAGTCCAGTGGCGCCGCTGGCGACCCAGTTGTAGTACGGGCTATAGCCCCCGCCTGGCGCTCCCTGGTTAAAGTTCGGCGAAGGGAAAAACGACATCAGCTTCTTCGCGGCGGGATCGATCATGTTCCCTGGCCCCGTACCTCCCGGTAGCGGATATCCAGCACCCGGGCTCGTGTACGTGGCGATGTTGTTGTTCGGAATGGGGGCTGAACGCAAAGCAGAGTTACCGGTACTCGCGTCGTAGGCGGCGGTATAGGGGTCCCACAGTTGGCCGTTAGGATCTGAGCAGACACCGCTACCGTTGAACGTCCCCGTGCCGTTGCCGTCGAGCTCGCTAACGTCGTTGCAAAGCTCACCGAAGTCTCCGCTCC
Organism: uncultured Acidobacteriota bacterium; assembly: GCA_963808085.1. Classification (GTDB taxonomy): domain Bacteria; phylum Acidobacteriota; class Terriglobia; order UBA7540; family UBA7540; genus Bog-366. The sequence goes on along the minus strand of CAWEFC010000033.1, from coordinate 22,724 downwards.
TCTCCGCGGCGCTGGGCACGCCGGCGTACGCACTGGCCAGCGAACTCTGGCGCGTGCCCTCATAGTCGAAAAAGAAGAAGGTTCTGTTCTTGAAAATTGGCCCGCCCACCGTGCCGCCGAAAACGTTCCGCTCCAAGTGCGGGAGCTTGTTCAGGGGCGCCGGGTTTTGGTTTTCGAAGTAATCCGCGGCATCGAGGTCATTGTTGCGGAGGAAATCGTAGGCGCTGCCATGGAAGCGGTTGCTGCCGGAACGCGTGATCAGGTTGACGATGGTCGAGCCCGAATTTCCATATTCCGCGCTGAAATTCGTTTGCTGCACCTTAAACTCCTCGACCCCATCTACCGAAGGGGTATAGGCGACACGAGTCGATAGCCCCCCGGAGTTCACTCCCCCCGCGGAAACGCCATCAATGAGCACGTTGGAGGTCGCCTCGCGGCTCCCATTAGAAACAAAGTCGTTCGATTGCAAATAAGGCATCGAAATCGATTGATTCCCATAGGTGGAACCGGCCGGCTGATTGACACCCGGAGCGAGGAATGCCAGGTCAAGCGCCGACCGGTTCAAAAGGGGCAGATCGTTGATGACCGTCCTGGAGATGGTTTGGCCCCCCGCATCATTGATGGTATTGAGCAATGGCGCCGCACCCGTGACCGTGACGGACTGCTTGGTGCTGCCAATCTGCAAGTTGAAGCCCAGTTGCACGCGCTCCGTCACGTGCACGGTCACGCCCGGTTTCTTCACGGTCTGGAACCCGGAAGCTCCGGCGGAGACGGTGTAAACGCCTGGCTGAACGTAGGGAAAATCGTACAAGCCTTCGTTGTTCGTCTTGGTCGCCGTGGTCACACCCGTCGCCGCGTTGGTTATGGTTACCGACGCGTCCGGTATCACTGCACCGCTCGTGTCGTTCACCACTCCCAAGACAGCACCGCTCTGGGCGAACGCAGACGGGGTTAGCAGAACACAGAAAGCACAGAAAGCCAGGGCGACCAGAACGCTCCTGGGCCTTTGGTGCGAGAAAAGACCAGAATCTTCGCGATCTCGATATGAATTCACGTCAACTCCTTTTCCTAGGCGCATAGCGCGGACGATTTTTGCCCGAAGCTTCCCCGACACTTCCAGTTAAATTTCCATTTTTAATTGCCGTTCTGTATCTATGAGCGGACCGTGGGCGCGCCGAATGCGGCACCGGTTGAAATAGCGGTGGGTCCGTCTTTGGTCGTATGGTCAGAGCCGACAATTTGTTGCTACCAGGGCCTCGTTTCATACGCCCAGACGCCGCACCACTTCTTCCCAGGCGTCTCCTTGCGCTGGAAATCAAATGTCCCGAAACCAAGATCGATGCTCAAAACAGGGTAGGGTCTCAAATCGCGCACTCGCCGCCCAAGACATCGGCCAGCATAGGGAGTAGAGAGGAGTAACACAACGTTATACCTGTTAGCGCCGACTGCCTTGCCAGTTACCTGCCTATCGTCCGCCTTTTCAGGTAATTGCTGACTTTGGTTCGCCCCAGTAACCGGTTACAGCTTGAGTCCGTTAACCTTTTCGTGTATATTCCACGCCAGAAGGCGGGCTGGGTGGGTTTGCATGACAGCGTCATTCGACCTCGAGAAAGAAGAGCTGGAACGGGTCCTGGGTTCGCGAAATCTTCCGCGAGCCCCTCTACAGGGCAAACTGCTCAAGTACATCTGCGACGAATTCTTCGCGGGCAGGTCAGATCGAGTCAAGGAATATATCCTCGCCACCGAAGTCTTCGGAAGAGGCGCGGATTTCGATCAGAGCCAGGACGCCATCGTGCGCGTTGAGGCCCACCGGCTTAGAAAGAACTTGAGAGAGTATTACGAGGGCGAAGGCAAAAACAACCTTGTACAGATTGTGATCGAACCCGGGCGTTACGTGCCGAAATTTGTCACCCGGTCACGAACTCCCGCGACGACTGCGTGCGCGGATGCGGCGCACCCTCAGAGCCAGGGAGAGCCTTCCGTTGGCGGTGTGCAGTTCCTCGGCGGGACTAGCGGGCCGAATGTTCGCTGGCGCGCTCGCCGGACGGCCGCCTGGGTCCTTGCAGGGCTGGCCGTCGTGCTCACTCTCCTCCTTCTGAGCTGGAGGTCGCATTCTGTCCGGCCTTGGGACCGGCCCTTGGCGGCCAATGCGGCGGGCTCGGCGAGCGCTTCTTCCTTAACCGAACCGGACGACGCCATTCGTATCCTTGCCGGCTATACCCGCGGGAATTACATTGACCGGCAAGGAAAACGGTGGACAAGCGACCGTTATTACTCCGGGGGCGAGATATCCTCTCAGACCCACCAGTCGATCGCCCGGACCACCGATAACACAATGTTCGAACAGTGGCGGCGCGGCGAGTTCTCCTACGATATTCCATTGAAGCCGGGTGATTATGAGCTTCACCTGTTCTTCGTCGAGCCGGAGTTTGGCCCTGACGCGCCGCACGGCGGGGGCGAAACCAGCCGCATGTTCCACGTGCTCCTGAACGGGACGCCCCTCCTGACCCAATTTGACATTCTCGGTGACGTAGGCAGGAGCGAAACCGCGGATGAACGCGTATTCACTAATATTCACCCGTCTTCCGACGGGAAGCTGCATCTACGTTTCGTGAGAGAGATCGATTATCCCATGGTCAGCGCTATTGAGCTGGTGCCGTGTTTACAGGGAAAGATGCGCCCCGTCCGCATTATAGCCAGCGACAACACCTACACCGACCGCAACGGGAATATCTGGCTTCCGGACCGCTACTTTGAGGGAGGAAGATTAGCCACGGACAAGGAGTCAATCACGGGCTCGCCAGACCCGGACCTCTATTTGAGCCAACGCTTCGGTTATTTCAGTTATTCCATTCCTGTGGCCGCGGGTTCGAAATACTCGGCCACGCTCCACTTCACGGAGGCTTTCTTTGGCCCTGGCAATCAGGGCCGGGGCGGGGTAGACAGCCGCCTGTTCGATGTCTATTGCAATGGCACGGTGTTGCTCCGCAACTTTGACATTTTCAAAGAGGCCGGAGGGGAAAATCGAGCTCTGGCGAAGACCTTCCATGACATCGTTCCAAATGACCAGGGAAAGATATTCTTCAACTTCGTGCCAGTACGGAATTATCCCCGCATCAGTGCCATTGAAGTTTCCCCCGAATAGGTTAGCCCCAAGCTCTGCTTTTGGGAGGCGCCCTGACTGAGAACAATCCACTGCTGATTTCTGTTCTCAATGACGAACTGGCCAAACTCGTCAACCCGTGGGAGAATCGGGAGCTTCGGGTGATGGCGTAAGATCGCAGGCTTATTCCACCCGCGAGCTGAATTCCGAACAATTGGACTGTGTGCCCTGCGTCGGCCAGTGGAAAGCTGAACCCCTGCCCATTAACCCACTCCTAAATTCACAACATCTGCCAGCCTCGATTCTCCTGGTGGGTTTACTGCGTCCGGCATTATGACCAAAGCGCATAAAATCGCCAGCGGCAGAGGATCGGCTGAGGCATTTTCCGTCCGTTTTGCGCAATCTGAGTGAGATCGAGACGGAAACTCGAAGATACGGAAATTCGTGTCGAAGCGCCTTTGGCAGCGACACCATGCCAGCGAGTTGCAATCCCGAGAGAAATGTGAGAGAAGCGGTGCGCAGATCCTGGATCTGCAGATCAGCGCTGAGATGTCTATGGACGTTGGGAAGGAGTCATTATGTCGGAAAACTGGCGAAAGACGCTCTTGTTGCTCTTATCGCTGTTCTTTGTGGCGGGCTCCGCATCCACTCCGCGCGCTCAAACTCCACTCAAGACCATAAAGAATCCGCAGGGTGGCATAATTATTTATGGACTAGTGGATGGGGCAAGCAGCCAGGCGGCGGCCATGAGCCAGATCCTACGCAACGTGCATAACAGTTGCGGTGAAAAGCCCCAGGTGGGAGAGCTTTTCAAGGTACGCGGCACGAATTCAGTCGCGGTTTTCTTCACGGTGGTCAATCATCCGGCGGGTAACGAACCCGTGGCGGGCATGCTCATCGCTGCTCCCACCGGCCCCCACCAGGTTGAAGCGGCCCTGGTGAGTGACGATGCAAGGCGCTTTGGCTCGACCGTGAATCCCATGCTGAATACGCTCTTTGGCGAGTGGCAGCCGGGTGGCGCGGCAAGTTCGACGTCGACTCCCGGGTCGATCGCTGGTGCGCACTCTGGTCTGGCAGGCAAGCTGCACACCGTTGCCGCCCCCGACAACTCTGTAAGTATCGGCGTCCCAGAGGGGTGGACGGTTGATCCCAACAGTGGCCACGGAACCATCATCGCCAAAGGTCTACAAGGAGAAGTGGTTGCGTTCGGGATGATGAAAAACGCTGTGGACTCATCGAGCCAGTGGCAGCAGAACTTCTGGCGGATGGGCGGCAAACCTATACCGGGAACGATCCTCTATCCGTATCATGGGAACCTCACGAGGGAATTTCCGAATCTGGTGCAGGCATGGCGGCGCGCCGGCGGACTGGGGCCAGCAAAGCTTCAGGTTGAAAAAATCGAACAGGTGCCGCCACCCCAGGGGGGGCCGCAAGGCGAGGAGTGCGTTAACGTGAAGGGACAGTTGGATCCCGATGGGACCGGCATGCGGTCATGGACTGAGATGATGTGCGCGACCTTGCCCGCCAACGAGTGGAGGGGCTACATGATCATCCGCCACCAGTCGCTCTTCCCCAATTCCCTCGCCGATCGGCAAAAACCCACGGTGCAGGCCATGGTTCCCACCGTGAGTGTAAATGCTGACGTGATGAATCAGCAAAATGCGGAGCTAATGCGGCAAAAGCAGGCCGACGACGCGCAAATAAGGGCGCAAACCCAGCAAGCCATCAATAACATTCATGCCATCGGCGCGCAAGCGACGGCGCGCTACAATGCCACCCAAGCCGCCAATGACGCCCAACATGACCAATACTGGGCCCGGCAGGACGCCAATGCCAGGACCAATCAAGGCTTTCACAATTACATCCTTGATCAGTCCGTTATCCAGAACAACAACGTGGACGGCAATGGCACGATCGGCCATGCCACGGTTTGGAACTCCACCGCTAGTGCGCTGGTCAAAGCTGATCCCAACCGCTACGAGATCGTAGACAGTCCGAATTTCTGGCGGGGTTGGGATTACTGATGGCAGGACATGATGTTTGATGAGGTGCGGAGACGGTTGCCGTCCGCTCATCGTAAGCCACGAGGTGAACGGGAATAGTGCACGCCCTGCCGCTTGAACAGTCGTAGGGAGTCGCACGGCAGGGCAGGCTGGTGAGGTTCCGGCGGTGATTTCTGCCGGGGATGCGGCCTGGGGGGCTTCGCCCCTTGAGCTAGCGCTTGCGGGCGAGCATGTGGACAAGGCGGAGCTCTCGGTGCTCCTCGCGGCGGACGGCGGACTGCTGCCAGTCGCTCACGCCCGTGGTATCTTCGTAGTAAACAACCTAGAGGTCTGACCAAGCCTTCAGCCAGGCGTTGGCCTTGTCAGCTTCAGTCTCGGGCCATTGGGGCTCGGGGTGATCCAGCGAGCGGAAAGGCCGGTCCATGAGCAGCAGGCCGTCGGGCTTGAGGCAATGCAGGTCCCGCAATGCTTGCCGCCAGGGCAGCCACAAGTATCGCCCGCCGTTTTCCCCCGGGTTCGCGCGCGGCGAGGCCGGTGAGAATCAGTTTGAAGCCTAGCGCCACCGCCGCGAAAAACCGCAAACCTCGGAGCGACGTGCCGAAGGGTTCCAGTTCCACGCGGCCAACTCCCTTCCAGCCCCTTAGCGAGGGATCGAGGCTAGTGAGTCTTGTTGAAATCGTCGAAACCCAGGGCGACTTCCACGCTCTTCCCGTCTTCAAGTTTGATCGGCTCCGCCTTGTCGAGCGCTTTCCCGTACACGCCCGTCGGCGAGCCGGAGGCGGGATCGGAAAGGCCGTCGTAACGTCCACTTTGGTCCAGGAAGGCCGCGGCATAGACGGGCGAGACCCCGAGGTCACTGAACGTGAGGGTCTCTTTCTTGCCCGTGGCGCTTTGGCGCCGCAGGATGTGGCAAACGCCCGCGACTGGAGCAGGAGGCGTGGCGGCGGTCGAATCCACAAGACTCGTTGAGGTATAGGGATTAGCGTCAAAGAGAAGGACAAAGATCTTGTGTTTCTCGTCCACAACGCCGGCCCCGCGGTAATTCACTTTGACCTTCAAGGTCCTGTGGGCGGGAGCGTCCTCGGCGTTGCCGCACGCGAAAGCAAGAGCGAGTGCCGCGACCAAAGCGAATAGAATGGAGCCTTTCTTGCTCATTTCTCTCTCCTATTCCGGTAGCTTGAGGCCCACCTGGGATTGTCCATTGCTGGTTGTCGTTATTCGAGCGCGTAGAGGTTGCCGTCAGTGCTGCCGACATAAACCACGCCCCCATCCACGGTCGGCGAGGAAACAATCGAACCGAGTGAGAACAGCTTGTCCACCGCCGCGCACATGTCCTCATAGAACTTGGAGTGGAAGATTTTCGGGAAGTCAGGTCTGCCATCCGGGCCGACGATGCCCAGCGTGTCCTTCTTGCCCGCCTGGGTCTGGAACTCCCAGACGAATTGACCGGTCTTGACGTCCACAGCGTACAGTTTGCCGTTGAAGGACCCGAAGTAAGCCATTCCGCCAGCAAGAGCGGGCGACGAGAAGACCAGAAAACGCGCATCCAAGTGGAAGCGCACCTGTCCGGTCTTGACATCCACGCCGCCGAAGTAGGAAGGAATGGACAACCCGACATAAGCCGCTCCGTCGTAAACCGCGGGAGAGGTATTGATCCAGGTCCCTTGGGCATCGAAATTCCACTTTTCCTTGCCCGTACCGGCGTCCACTGCGTAGAGGTGGGCATCGCGGCATCCGAAGTACACCACTCCATCTACCACAGCCGGTGAGGATTGAATCCCCACGTGGTTGAAATTCGTCCAGTCCTCGCCGGTCTTAAATTCCCACTTCATTTGCCCCGTAGCGGCATCGAGTGCATAGAGATAGCTGTCCCAACTTCCGAAGTAAACCACGCCCCCCACGGCGGCGGGAGAAGAGTGAACCACTCCCTGGGTCGCGAATTTCCATTTCAATTGCCCGGTTTTGGAGTCGAGGGCATAGAGGTTGCCGTCGCCGCTGCCGAAATACACCAGGCCGTTATTGACAACGGGCGAAGACAAAAAGAAATCCCAGGGGTCCGGCATGGTCTGGGCACGCGGGAGGGAACCGTGCAGGCCTTTGGCTTCAAACTGCTTCTCGCCGGCGGTGTCAAACTTCCACTTAAGTTTGCCGGAGGCCCCATCGACGGCATAGAAACTTCCATCGTAGCTGCCGAAGTACACGGTTCCGGCTTCCACGGCGGGAGAGGAACGCACCGGTCCGCCGGTTGCGAATTTCCACTTTTCCGCCCCGGTCGCTGCGTCGATGGCGTAGAGATTCTGGTCGTCGCTCCCCACGTACACGAGTCCTCCAGCCAGAGCGGGAGAGGAAAGAACCCAGCCATCCGTCTTGAAGGCCCACTTGACGCCGTTAAACTGGTGGGGGCCGTCGGCAGCGTAGACGCCGGTGTGGGCGGGATTGCCGCGAAACATGTTCTGACAGAATGCCGCCGGCGATATCAATCGGATGAGTACAATAAGTAGAAGTGTGCGTTTCACAAGAGCCTCCGGTCCAAAAAACATTCCGATTATCGCGGCAATCCCGCCGCGCGAGGGATAACCGACATGGGGGGAGGGCCAGAGTGGGTGCCGTTCTGGCCCTCGGGGTTACTTTCTGAAGCTCACGTGATCAGGAGTGTGGGGCGGTGACGGGCACGGTCCGGGCAAGTTCCCGCTCCTCGGGGGCGGTGAGGTGCTTGAGCTGCGGCGAACCGTAGTAAAACACCACTCCAATTTCGGGGATGCTCAAAGAGCGAACCTTCCCCCGCACCACGGTCAAATTGGTAGGGCCCGAGTATTTCTCGTCCTGGCCCCAGGCCATGATCATCGCCACTGTGCGGTTGTCCCGAACGAGGCGCAGCGTGCAGGTGGCGCACCCGCCATCCACGCGGAACGTGTACTCGCCTGCCGGCAATGTGGCCTGGCCCCACTGAGCCTCGAAGGGCAGGGTGAACTTTCCTTGGAACATTTGTGCACTGGCGTGTCCCACGTTGAAGCAGACCGCCAACAGCACCAGCCCCAAGAACCTAAGCAGTGTTGAAATTCGAATGTTGTTCATGTTGCATCTCCTCTGGTCTCTTGGTTTCCGGGGCAAACTCTCTCTTGCCCTCACCCTATTAAGCGGAAATGGGGCAGGAGAACTGTCATGGCGGCAAAGATTTTTTTGATGACGTGCGTAGCGCGGGCAAGATGCCCCCGCTACCTCCGTAGGATCGCACAGGAAACGCATGGAAAATCCCGCCCAAACGTGGTAACTTTCGTTCGGTTCCCGCCCTCGCACGCGGTGTACGATGGAACCGTCAGCCCACGAAGTTACTCGCCTATTACAAGCTTGGAGCGAAGGTGATCAGAGCGCGCTCGATCGCCTGATCCCCCTCGTGTACCAGGAACTGCACCGACTGGCCCACCACTACATGGTGCGCGAGCGCTCGGGCCACACACTGCAGACCACCGCCCTCCTGAACGAGGCTTACGTCCGAATGGTCGATTCCGCCAAGCCAAGCTGGCAAAGCCGAACGCATTTCTATGCGGTCAGCGCGCAGGTGATGCGGCGCATTCTGGTGGATTGGGCGCGTTCCCGGCAGGCCCTGAAGCGGGGCGGCCTCGAGCAGCCAATTGAGCTGGACGAAGACCTAGTGGTCGCGGATGCGCCGGGTGCGGACTTGGTGAGCCTCGACGATGCCCTGAAAGCGCTGGCGGCTATCGACCCAAGAAAGAGCGAGGTGGTGGAACTCCGCTTTTTTGGCGGCTTAAGCGTGGAGGAGACGGCCGAGGTGCTCAAGGTTTCTCCCGAAACCGTCATGCGGGATTGGAAGTTCACCAAGAGCTGGTTGCGCCGTGAACTGAGCAAGGAGAAGCCCGTTGGAGCCTGATCGCTGGCGGGAAATCGACCGCTTATATCACGCGGCCCTGGAGCGTGAACGGGAACAGAGGACCGCCTTCTTGAAAGAGGCCTGCGCGGGCGATGGGGACCTCCAGCGGGAAGTGGAGTCCTTGCTGGCGCAATTGGACGGGGGCGGCGGCTTCCTCGAGGCGCCGGCACTGGAAGTTGCGGCCAGAGCGCTGGCTGTGGACCAAGCTCGTGCAATCAGCGCCGCAAGCGGCGCCGCGCCGCTCGTCGGCCGCACAATCCTCCATTACCGTCTGCTGGAAAAGCTGGGCCGGGGAGGCATGGGAGTCGTGTACAAGGCGGAGGACACGCGCCTGGGCCGGCTTGTCGCCATGAAGTTCCTCACGCCGCAAGTCCCGCGTCTCGCCGAAGGGCGTCTCGGAAACGTTCTCGAGCACGATCCGCAGGCGGTGGAAAGATTCAAGCGCGAAGCGCGCGCGGCTTCGGCGCTAAGCCACCCGAACATCTGCGTGGTTCACGACGTCGGCGAGTACGAGGGACAACCGTTTATCGTCATGGAGCTGCTCGAAGGGCATACCCTCAGGCACCTGATCCAAGCCGGGCCGGTAAAGCTCGAACAGCTTCTCGACTTTGCCGTTCAGATTGCCGACGCCCTCCACGCGGCTCACTCGAAAGGGATCATCCATCGCGATATCAACCCGGCAAATATCTTTATCAGTCCGCGCGGCCAAGTGAAGGTTCTGGATTTCGGCCTGGCGAAATGGGCGCCGGGCGTGGAAACTCCGTCGATGGCCGAGCGCGGCGCGTTCGCCTCCACCGCCTCCACGGATGAGAAGGACCTCACGACTCCCGGCATGGCCGTGGGGACGGTCGCGTATATGTCCCCCGAACAAGCGCGCGGCGAGGAGCTGGATACGCGCACGGACCTGTTCAGCTTGGGCGCGGTGCTCTACGAGATGGCGACCGGCCAACAGGCGTTCGGCGGACCCACCACGGCGGAGCTCTTCGCCGCCCTACTCACCCAGCCGCCCGGCAGCCAGCACGACCAAGCCCCGCCCCTCCTGCCGGAGTTGGAACGCATCATCAATAAGACGCTCGAAAAAGACCCCGACCTGCGTTACCAATCTGCCGCGGACGTGCGTGCCGACTTGAAGCGCTTGCGGCAGGATTCGGATTCGCGTCGGTCGCGGGCCGTCTCGGGCGTTCGCGGCCAAACAGGCCGCTCCCGTTGGCCGCGGGTTCGCCAGCGTTGGGTAATTTCACTCGCAGCGTTGGCGCTGGTGGGAGTCGCGGTGACAGGCATGTACCTTCGCCTGCGTCGTCCTCCCTCCCCCCGCTCACCTGGCAGGACAGTATTGTGCTGGCAGACTTCGCCAACAAAACCGGGGAAGCGGTGTTTGACGACACGCTGAAGCAGGCGCTGCGCGTGCAACTGGAGCAGTCACCTTTCCTCAACCCGCTCTCGGAAGAGAAAGTGAGCCAGACCCTGGGCTTCATGGGGCGGCCCCGAGATACCCGGCTGACGGAGGCCGTGGCGCGCGAGGTCTGTCTGCGCACCGGAAGCAAGGCGATGTTGTTGAGCTCGATCGCCAGCCTCGGCAGCCACTACCTGCTCAACCTCGAAGCGGTGAATTGTCAGAGCGGAGATTCGCTGGGAAACGAACTGGCGGAGGCCGACAGCCGCGAGCATGTTCTCCTGGCGCTGGGCGGGGCGGCCACGAAGATGCGGTCGAGGCTTGGTGAGTCGCTCTCGAGCATCCAGAAATACGACGCGCCTGTGAGCCAGGCGACCACGGCGTCGCTCGAAGCGTTGCAGGCCTACAGCCTGGCTCTCCGAAGGCTCTCCGCGGAGGGCGATGCGGCCGCCATTCCGTTCTTGCAGCGGGCCACGGAACTCGACCCCAGTTTCGCCATGGCCTGGGCCTACCTTGGAAACTTATACGCCAACTTGAATCAGGCCACCCGGGCGGCCGGACCCATCAGCAGAGCCTACGAACTGCGCGGCCGGGTCAGCGAGAGAGAGAGGCATTACATCGAGTCCTGCTATTTCAGCCGCGTTACGGGGGAAATCGACAAGGCCGCGCAGGTATGCGAATTGTGGGAGCAAACCTACCCGCACGAGGTCTTGCCGCGCATCTGGCTCGGGAACTTTTACCAGATGCTAGGACGACACGACAAAGCATTGGAGGAGAGCCGCGAGGCGCTGCGCCTTCAGCCCGCGAGCGTTGGCAGCTACGCCAATCTGGCCAATACCTACCTCATCCTGAACCGGGTGAATGACGCGCGGGAGGTCCTTGCGCAAGCGGAGGCGCGCGGGCTCACCAGCCCGGCCATGCAAGTGTTTCTCTACCGACTGGCGTTCATCCGCGGCGACCTGGCGGAAATGGAACGCCGCGCCGCGGCGGCCGCCGGCCAGCCGGCCGAAGACCAACTGCTGGCCCAGCAGGCGGATACGGAAGCGTACCACGGGCGCCTGGCCAAGGCGCGCGAGCTTACTCGGCGGACGGTGGATTCGGCATTGCGCGACGGGCGCGTGGAGGCCGCGGCGACCTTTCGGGCCGCGGGAGCCTTGCGCGAGGCGGCGTTCGGCAACCGCGAGCAGGCCAGCCGGGAGGCCAAGGCGGCGCTCGCCATGGCCCCCGGAAAGATGGTGAGGACGCTGGCGGCCCTGGCTCTGGCGCGCGCCGGGGATATTCCTAAGGCTAGCGAAGTGGCGTATGACTTGCATCGGCAGGCGCCCCAGGACACCTTGCTGAATACCTACTGGCTGCCCACCATCCGGGCCTGGATCGCTCTCGAGCATGGCGTTGGCCCGGGCTCCAATCTCTCGCCTTTTGCCCCGCGAGGCGCCGCGGCGACGATCAAGCTACTGCAACCCGTTTCGCCCTACGAGTTGGAACTGCCGAGTCTCTATTGGGTGCTGAATGTCACCCTGTGCCCTGTTGATGCTCGGGGGGCGGCGTATCTCGCCGTGGGCCAAGGGGTCGAAGCGGCGACCGAGTATCAGAAGATACTTGACCACGCTGGCTTAGCTGGCAACTTCCCCATAGGCTCGCTCGCCCAACTCGGCCTCGCGCGGGCTTACGCCCTCCAGGCGGGCGTCGATCTCGCGGGAAAGACCCAGCCTGCCATACAACCCAGCGCGAATGGGGATAAGAACTCCGGTCACGCTCCTTCGCCGCAGGCCCTCGCTAAGCCTCGTGCCGCGTACGAGGACTTCTTTGCCCTTTGGAGGGACGCAGACCCCGACCTACCCATCCTGAGACAAGCACGCGCCGAGTACGCCCGATTGCAATAACTCGATAAGGTTGAATCTTCGTGTAACCTTGGTCAGTTTGATTGGAGTATTCCAAGTGTCAGACCTTTTTCACGGCAGTCACCCACCAGTTGTGAGGAAAGTTGGGAGTGTTAGTCGGAAATACAGGGAGTTTCCAGCGCCCGTGGTTGGCTTCAGGCTGACCGGCCTGGGTCAGCGCTGCTATCCAGCCGCGCGAAGATAGAAAAGACGCGGGGTCGTCCATGGTCCCGATCCAGGGAGCTCCCGATTGCACCTGCATTTCCACCCACGCCTTTGTGTAAGGCGAAGTCAGCATTGCGCTGTTCATGACGTCGAAGCCCAGCCGGGTCCCGGGCGCGGACAGCAGTGTGATCGAATCGATAATTTCCGTCGCCGTTTCATTTGAGAGGTAGAACAGAAAGCCTTCCAGCAGAAAGCACGAAGGCCGGGCTGGGTCGAACCCGGTTTCCACGAGAGCTTCTTTCCAGCTTCCGGTGAGGTCCTTTCGAATGATCCGGCGTTCGCAGACAGCCGTTGCAGCAAGCGACTGCAGGACAGTCTCTTTGTAATCTATAACCGAGGGCTGATCCATCTCGAAAACGCAAACGCCAGCCGGCCATTTGAGCCGGAACGCGCGCGTGTCGAATCCGGCGGCGAGGAATACAACCTGGCGGATCTTATCAAGGCTAGAGATTTGTTCCAGGAAATCATCAAAGTAGCGGGTGCGCAGCGCCATGGTGATTGTGCTGTCTTCGGGACGCTGTGCTATCCAGGACGCCCCCTGCTCCCCCGCCAGCACTTCCGCCCAGGGATCGTGGAATAAACGATCCTCCCGGAGGCTCTCCCTGGCGCGTACCGCGGCGGTCCAGCAAGCAGTTGCTGCCACGGTTGAGTTTGAGCCTTTGCATTCAGCCATTGCAACTACCTCCAGGATTTGAAATGGCCCTCATCAGATCTGATAAGGGATTGAGCCACCCTCGTCGATAACCTTTCCTCCCCGCTCCGGAGCAGGTCTTATGCTTCACAGCGCGCCCACCAAAATTCGACATAAGTAGCTCCGTCGTCGTCGCGGTGAATCCATGGCGACACCGGGTTGACGGCATGAACTCGCAGCCGGCGCCCGCACCCCTGCAAACGGCTGCTCAGCCTTTCCTTCTAGACTCAGGTCGTGCGGAATCGCACCGTGAAGTGGCAACCTTTCCCGCCGCGCAGGACGGATTCCGTCAATTCGACCTTGGCGGGTTTGCCTAGACCCTGCTCAACAATCGCCCTGACGTACCCCACCGAGCACTGGCAGTAGGTGGGGGAGACGCCCTTGGGGGCATCTTCCATGATGGGGCAAAGGCAATAGCCGTCTGCGACTTTCAGTCCGTTCGGGTTCTGGGTGTATTGGTAGTGCACCACCGTTTCATCCCCTGACTGCTCGACGTTCTCCCTTCCCACGTACTTGCTGATTCCTTCCAGAAACCTCGCGGCAGCTTCGGGAGTGGGCGACTGGGGCGGGGGGTAAGCGGCGTCGTGGCAGAGCCGCCCGCAACTCTCCATGATTTCGTCCCGCGTGGCTCTGTCGAGCTTCTGGTCCATCTGACCGACGAGGCGTTTGATGACGTCCTGCCCCTGCTTCACCCGGTCGGGGCAGGGAGTGAAAACGGAGTGGGGTTGGGGAGCGTCTTGGGCAACCGCGGCAAGCGATCCCGCCACAAGCGCCGCCCCACAACACCCACCGATACGAACCGATTGCTGCAGGAATTCCTTGCGATCCATCACCTTCATGGTTGGTGCTCCTTTCAATTTAAAGTGGCGTTCATCAGATTCCGTCCTTGAGTACTCCAGCACAGTGCCCACTACTATGATAGGCGCAAATCGGCGCCCAAAACTGTCAGCGCCGTCCGCTCAATTTTCAGATCCCGGAATCGCAGTTCCCGGACACGAACCGAGCATACATCCAGCCTTAAACATCAAGGATTCAATAGGTTTCGTTGATTTTTTCGACGGCCCAAGGACCCGACAAACTGATTTTCGATCAGTTGCTAGAGATTATATATGCACCAGATTCCTTTCGATGCAAAGCACCCTCGACGAGCAGATGCACCAATACTTCGAGTTAGACATCAGGAGACTGAGGTAGTAGCGATGCCGAGCCTCCCACAGAGAGTTCGGAGGGAGGTTTCGCTAGGGTTTTCAGCGTCACGAAAAAGGCCCATTATTGGTGACAGAAACTGTCCCCTAAATACCCCAAAGTCGCTGCAAGCAAAAATACTTGGCGGAGTATGTCGAAATTGCAGAGGCGTAGCATTTACTACCAGGGCGTCCATAACCTAATCGGCCATGAAACCGCATCGCGAACGCTTGCCCGGTTACCAAAAACGGAATGGTCGGCTGGCCCAAGGCAGAGGATCTACAATTTTCAAGCTTCACCACTTTGCTTGGTATGCCGACCTGCACCGGGCTGATACGCTGAGTGAGCCGCATCCAGGCATGTTCTACTTGAAAAAAATTCAGTTAAATTTCGCGTTGTGGAATTCCACCTCTCAAGCCAATGCTCCACTCCCGGCTGCTATCGTTCAGATGATTCTAGTTCACGTGTCGTTGACAGAGAAATCATCAGCGGCTTTCTTCGAGGTTTGGGCACACGCAGGCTGGATTCGAAAAATCGCTGGACAATCGACATCGAGATAAGTTATTGAATTAATAGCACATAGGATTTTGCGAAAGTGGCGGAATTGGCAGACGCGCCAGACTTAGGATCTGGTCCCGCAAGGGGTGGGGGTTCGAGTCCCCCCTTTCGCACCAACAGCTTGCCTACCGGATCGACGTTCTTCCCGGAACCCCTCTAGTTCATCTTCTGACGCTCACAGGCGCTTGCGGCAGTACTTCCATCTCCGCGAGACGCCTGCGAAGGAATCGGCGCTCGACGGCGTTGGCGGTCAGGGTGAGCGCCCGTCGGTATGCTTCCCCCGCTTCCCGTGACTGGCCCAGTCGGCGCAGAAGGTCGGCTCGCGCGGCGTGGTAAAGATGGTACGAGGCAAGCTCGCTGGAGGCGCCAAGTTCGTCGATCAAACGCAGGCCAGTTTCGAGCCCTTGACTCAAGGCGACGGCGACCGCGTGGTTCAGCGCCACGATGGGCGAAGGATGGATCCGTTTCAATTCGCGGTAGAGTGCCGCGATCTGCCCCCAGTCGGTCTCGCTTGCGGTCGCAGCCTCGGCATGCAACGCAGCAATCGCGGCTTGAAGTTGATACGGGCCGATTCTGCCCAGGCGCAATGCCACCTCGACAAGCTCCAAGCCTTCCCGGATGCGCTCGCGGTCCCATTGCGACCGGTCTTGCTCGTCCAGCGGCACCAGTTCGCCCTGACTGGTGGTGCGCGCGTCGCGCCGGGAATCATGGAGGAGCATAAGCGCGAGCAATCCCAGACTCTCCGCTTCCTGCGGCAGCAATTCGCGGAGGGTCCGCGCCAGGCGAATCGCTTCCGCGCACAGTTCGCGCCGGACGAGGCTGTCGCCTGCCGAAGCCGTGTAACCTTCGTTGAAAATCAGGTAGATGACAGCTTCGACAGAAGCAAGACGCTCGGGCAAGACGTGCGGCGGAGGAACTTCGTACGGGATCCGCGCCGTTTGAATTTTACGCTTGGCCCTAACGAGCCTTTGCGCGAGGGTGGGCTCCGGCACCAGGAAAGCATGAGCGATTTCCGGCGTAGAGAGTCCGCCCAGCGTGCGCAAGGTCAATGCCACCTGAGCTTCGGGGTTCAACGCCGGGTGGCAGCAAGTGAACATCAGGCGCAGACGGTCGTCGGGGAAATTCATGGCGGCAGCATCGGGACTGGGGTCCGCTGCCGGCTGCACGGGCTCCGCATCGTAAACGAGTTCATCTTCCTTGTCGCGCCGGGTGCGGTTGCGCCGCGCATAGTCGATGAGCTTGCGATGGGCAACCGTAGTGATCCAGGCGCCGGGATTATCGGGAACACCGAGGGTCGGCCAGCGAGCAAGCGCCGCCGTGAAGGCGTCCTGCATGGCTTCTTCAGCCAGATCGAATGAGCCCGAAACCCGGATGAG
The DNA here is from genome assembly GCA_963808085.1 of uncultured Acidobacteriota bacterium. GTDB lineage: Bacteria > Acidobacteriota > Terriglobia > UBA7540 > UBA7540 > Bog-366. The sequence continues at coordinate 6,421 of CAWEFC010000033.1, read as the reverse complement.
ACTGGCGATGATGCGCCCTGACTCCTGCCGGAAGACCGATTCCACCGTGCTCTTCAGCTCATCCATTTACAATCCGAGCGGCATCCCGAGCCTGTCCGTTGCCGGGCGGCCCGGGCATCTTGCGGATGGGCCTAACTTCCACACAACCGGTCCCGCCGGCGCAAGCGGTGGGAATCTTCGCCGCCCATTCGAGCGCTTCGTCCAGGTCCTGGCAATCAAGAATATAGTACCCGGCGAACTGCTCCTTGGTCTCGGCGAAAGGTCCGTCGGTAATGAGCGGTTTCCCATTTTCGGAGCGGACCGTCGTGGCTGTCACGGTTGGCTCCAGCGGTTCCGCACCGCGCAAGATTCCGCGGTGTCCGGTTTCCTCCATGACGGCCCGATGTCCGGCGGTGATTGTCTCCCGGTCCTCCGGGGAGGCGGCTTGCATGGACCGTTCGTTCGAATAGATCAGCAACATATAACGCATCGTTGTCCCTCTCAATCGAGCGATGGCTTTCATCCCTCCTCGCGGAAAATTTACATTTTCCGGTGGAAGTCGAACCGCATGGTACTGGTCTGGCCGTTCTCGCTCGACGTCCACTCTTCAAGATGGTGATTAGAGTCGAGAACGGTGAGCTTGACAGCGGTCATATGGGGAGCCGCGGGGCTTGCGAGGTTGGTGGCGTCTTTAAACTCGAACGCGAAGACCTTCGGGTCGGAAGTGGCCACAAAGCGGAAGCGCGGCTGGTTATGGGCTGCACAATAATGAGTCGCCAGCAAATCGTTGCCATCCAGGTGAAACATCGTGACCATCTCGTGCGGGGTGCCTTGGCCAAGCACGTTCATCAGAACCGAGTTGTCAGAGACGAGGCGGAATGACGTGGCCGCCGGGAATTCCTGCCCTTCTCCATTCGCTTTACCCTCCCACTCTCCTGCCAGCAGTTTCAGCTTGTCGAAAGCCGCGCCGGACGGGGCAGAAGGCGACTGCGCTTGCGCCAACCCTAGCGCGGCGAAAACAACCACGGGTACGAGTACCTTCAGAATTTTCATAAGTGTGCCTCCCTCGTTGATTTTATGCCCATGTTTGGGCATGTGCAGTCACTTCCGTGCGCTCTCCCACTGACTCTTGATGGTCTTCGATCACCATCACGAAAACTTCATGATGGGCCGCACCTCGATCGATCCAAAGCGCGCCCCGGGGATCTTCGCTGCCATCCGAAGCGCCTCGTCTTTGTCATTCGCTTCAACTAAATAGTACCCGCCAAGCTGCTCCTTGGTCTCGGCGAACGGCCCATCTGTGGTCAAGGGTTTGCCGTCGCGCACGCGGACGGTGGAAGCGGTGTTGGTTGGCTGTAGCGCGTTTCCCCCCCTAATTGCCACGGCGAATTCCTTGCCAAATGCCTGATATTCGGCCAGTTCGTCCTGCATATAGCCTTGGTTCCAACGCTGCTCATTTTCGTAAATCAGTAACAGGTATTGCATCGTCTCATCCTCCATGAATGTTGGGCTGGCGCCCGGCTGCACAGCTTAAGGAAGGTTAGCCTTGTCCGGCAGCCCAGCGCTTGTGGCAATCGTCCGCCACCAGTACGACGTTTAACCTAGGAAAAATCGACAGTGGCAGAAAATTCTTTTGCGCGCAATCGGAATTTACGCCGAGGATTGAGGGTATTTCTGCTGATAAGGATCAGAAAAGACAGGCCGCTTTTGTTTTCGCCCCTTTTCCTCCATGCGGGTTTCGGCAACCCGGAGGCGGCTGCCCGCCAGCAGCGAGCGGAGCTTGCTATGGCGATATTGAAGGTGAAGCCGCCATGATCAAGGACCGGCACTTGAGGGTCGGGGAGGCCAGATTCTGTCAATCCTCAGAACGTAGATCGTGCCGAAAACTGGAACACGCGGGGAAGCCTTATGGTGGTGATTTCCTGGAGGGCTCTGAAAATCCCCGGCCTGGGGTACCGCACCAGATAGCAGGTCGGAGCTTGGCGTGCGGGCGCGCGAAGTCCGCATGCCCTGGTAACCTAAGCTTGAATCGATAAACTAGCTGGCGTATGATTTCGCCGCAACATCACCTTGAGCAATGCGTTCCGTCGTCCGGTGATCTAAGAATGCACGCCGGTGGAGATCAAGGAGGATTTTAATGGGGCGTACAACGTGGAGTCGACGATCATTTTTGCGCGCGGCGGGGGGGCTGGAACGATTGCCTCCGTAACTCGGGGTTTTAATCTCGAGCGCGTCCTGGCAGCGTCCGAATCGGTTGCCGGCAGATCGGCCGAAGATGTTGCCAAGGACGAATTCTTCTGGCGTCAGATTCAGATGGATTTCAAGCTGGACCGCACCATCATCAATATGAATAACGGCTTTACTTGCCCGACGCCGCGGGTGGCACTGGAATCGGAAATGCGTTACATGGAAATGATCAATATGGCGCCCATTTTTTATCAAGGCCCCATTGCCGACCGCATCCAGACGATCCGCTTGCGCATGGCCGAGGAATTCGGATGCGACCCCGAGGAGATGGCCCTGACGCGCGGCGCGAGTGAGTCGCTGCAAATCGTGCAGAACGGCATCGACCTGAAGGCCGGAGACGAAGTGGTCACGACCGAACAGGATTATCCCCGCATGCTGACGACGTGGGACCAGCGAATGCGGCGCGATAATATCATAGTGCACCGCCTGCAATTCCCCGTGCCCACGACGGCGGACGATCTCTACCACCGCTTCGAACAGGCTATCACCCCGCAGACGAAAGTTTTCCATTTCTGCCACGTTACCAACCTGACGGCGCAAATGTTTCCGGTCGCGCGACTCTGCCGCCTCGCCCGCTCGAAGGGGATTGTCACCATCGTTGATGGCGCCCATGCCCTGGGGCAATTTCCCTTCAAGCTGCGGGACCTCGGGTGCGACGCTTATGGAGTGAGCCTGCACAAGTGGCTGCTGGCGCCGATCGGGAACGGCTGCCTCTACGTTCGGAAAGAAATGATCCCGCGGTTCTGGCCGTTGCAGGCAGCCCCCGAACAGCAGGACGACGACATTCGGAAGTTCGAGGCCATTGGCACGCATCCATGGGCCATCCGGGCGGCGCTCGGCGAAGCTCTGGCTTACCATCAGGCCATCGGCGGCGACCGTAAGGCGGCCCGCCTGCGCTACCTGACCCTGCGTTGGGCCAACGCCCTGAAGGCTTACCCGCGCATTAAGATTCTGACAAACCTCAGCGAACCCGCGCAGGCTTGGGCGGTGGCCGCGGTCAACATCGAGGGGATCGACGTCAGTGACCTCTCGAGATTTCTGATGAACAAGTACCGGATCGTCGTCGTCGGGTTGAAGGGCGGAGCGCCACCGAACCAGGTTTTCGATTATCAGTGCCTCCGCGTGTCGCCGAACATTTACACCACACTCGAGGAAATCGATACGTTTGTCGCGGCCATGGAGGACGCCATGAAGAATGGCGTTCCCAGCACGCAGGCGTCGCTCGAGAGTGCTACGGAGGGGTGGTACGCCTGATGAGCGGAGTGGCAGGCGGGCCCTCGTGGGCGCCCACTCGGGGGCCGACTCGGCCCGATGGGGGGCAGGCACGAGGCCAGCCCCTACGGCGCACCGTCGGTAACCCGGCAGAAGGAGGGGTCAAATGAAGCGCTTGGCGATTTGGGCAGTGGCGGCAACGGCCCTGGTCCTTGTCGCAGGGGGCACGCTGGCTCTTGCCCAGGGAACCTTTACCATCCCGTTCACTTTCCAGGCGGGCGGAACGAGTCTTCCCAAAGGCGAATACTCGGTTGTGCAAAAAGACGATAGTCACATCACGCTACGACAGGAATCGACACACAAGGAATTCTCGGTTCCCTTCACCAAGCGGCTGGCGCAGCCGAGCCCGCCTCTCGCCGATGCCCAGCTTGTGTTCGACGTAGTAGGGGACTTCGCGCCATCCTACACGGAATATGTAACCGACTACGTGTTGGCCGAGGTGTGGCTCCAGAGCGCGGACGGTTTCCTGATCCATACCCTCAAGGGCGCGCACTCGACCCAGATCATCAAGGCCCAGAAAGCAAAATAGATGAAGAAGATTGGCATCCTCGGTGGCATGAGCCCGGAATCCACCACGCTCTACTACGAGCACATCACCAGGACCTACACGGCGCGTTTTGGGGACTACGGCTACCCGGAAATCCTGATCTATAGCGTGAACTTTCAGAAGTTCGTGGACTGGCAGCATCACGGGCAGTGGAACGAGGCGGCGCGGGAAATGGCCGACGCGCTCGAGCGGCTGCATGTGGCTGGCGCCGACTTCGGGCTCATCGCCACCAACACGATGCACATAGTTTTCGACGACGTCCAGAGGGCCGTTCACATGCCCCTGCTGAGCATCATCCAAACCACAGCGGAACCCATCCTTGCTGCAGGGCTTCGGTCCGTAGGCTTGCTGGGGACCGTCTTCACTATGAGCGAGCCCTTCTTCCGCGAGGGGCTCGAGCGGGCGGGAATCGCCGTGCTCGTTCCAGAGCCCGCTGATCAGCAACGCGTCAACGACGTGATCTATCAGGAATTGTGCCGGGGCGAGATCCGGCCCGCTTCACGCCAACTGTTTCTGGAAATCATCGAACGCCTGCGCCGCCGCGGCGCCCAGGGGATTGTCCTCGGATGCACGGAGATACCGCTTCTCGTCGAACCGCAACACTGCCGTTTGCCGCTGTTCAACACCGCCCTGCTACACGCCGCTAGGGCGCTCGAGTTCGCTCTGAATCGGTAGCGGAGCTACACTTGGCTTCAAACACCTCCGGATGTTAATTGTCCAACAGGCTGTTGGACCTTTTCGTCAGATCAGCCAGTGTAGCGCGACCTTGAAAAGCAGGTCTGCGCTTCGCCTGCTTGTTAACACATTTTCCCTCGCGAACGTCTATGATCCGGTGGGGACCCGCTTCGAATGGCCTCGAGGGCAGGAGATCGATTCGACTTGTTCGCGCCGGGCGTGGGGGCCGGACCGATGAGGGAGCCGTCCGCGCCGGAACTCTCCGAGGACGCGCAGTTCGTTGCCGCCGCGCGGAATGGGGACCGGACCGCCTTCGGCCGCCTCTATGACCGCTACGCGCGCATGGTCCACGGAGTGTTGCTTGCCAAGGTCCCGGTCGGCGAGGTGGACGACCTCGTTCAGGATGTTTTCCTGCTGGCGCTCCGGCGGCTTTCGACCCTGCGGGAAATTGGAAGCTTCGGGGCGTGGCTGGCGGCCATCGCCCGCAATCGGGCGAATGATTTCCATCGGCGTTCGGCGCCCGAAGATCAACTGGCGGATGAGACGCGAGGGAACGACATCGAGCGCCCCAGTGCGAGCGCCGATCACCGCAGCCCGGCGGCCGCGGCTCTCGAAGCGATCAAGGCCCTGCCCGATGCCTATCGCGAGACCTTGATTCTGCGCCTGGTGGAGGGCATGACGGGCCCGGAGATCGCCGCGCGCACGGGACTGACGCACGGTTCGGTGCGCGTGAATCTTCATCGCGGCATGCAGCAGCTCCGCACGAAGCTCGGCGCGAACCCATGCACCCAGGGTTCCGAATTGGAGACACCTTAAACATGAGTATGGGGAATCATCGAACGGAAAACGAACCACTGGCGAGCCGCGACGACTACCTGTGGGATGGAACGGGCGAACCCGATCCTGAAATCCAGCGGCTGGAAACGTTGCTGGGAGAGTTCAGGCACAACCGTCCTGCGCCGGAGTTTCCCGAGTTCGCCCCCGCGAAGCGGTTTAAATTCCTTTCGTGGAGGATGGGACGATTTCCTGCCCTTGCGACGGCAGCCGCCGCAGTGGCGGCGATCGTCGTCTTGCTCCACCGGGCGCCTACAATTAAGCCGGCTCCGGCGACGGTGGCGGGTTGGGAAGTGTCCCGCGTGGAAGGAACGCCTCGAATCGGCAACGCGGCTGTTAGCGGGAAGGAAGGAATGAGCCGTTTCGCCGTAGGCCAGATGCTGGAAACCGACCCCCAGTCGCGCGCCAGCCTTCAATCCGAGGACACCGGCCAAATTGAGGTGGACCCGAGTACGCGGCTGCGTTTGCTGACGATGAATGCGGGAATGAAACGCGTTGCGCTCGATCGCGGAACGATTCACGCCTACATCTGGGCGCCGCCGGGTCAGTTCGTAGTCGACACGCCCTCAGCCACGACGGTGGACTTGGGCTGCGCCTACACCCTACACGTGGACGATTCCGGCGTCGGGTTGGTGCGCACGTCGCTCGGCTGGGTGGGATTCAAGCTGAATGGCCGCGAGTCCTTCATCCCCGCCGGAGCAGCTTGCGCAACCCGGCCGAAAATCGGCCCCGGCACGCCGTATTTCGAAGACGCGGCGGCAGATTTCCAGCGCGCTCTCGCGAGGTTTGATTTTGAGGACAGCATTCCCCAGCAACGCGCGGCGGATCTGGCGACCGTTTTGGGCGAGGCTCGCAAGCGCGACGGCC
>CAWEFC010000032.1:0-29592 GCA_963808085.1 uncultured Acidobacteriota bacterium | reverse complement strand
AGCTGGCATTCTACCGCTGAATTACTCCCGCTCACCTGCCGTCGACTATAGCTCAATGAAGGAACTGGTTCAAGTGGAACACCTCCCTCCGGTAGTGTTACCATCGATGTTGGTCATTCCCGCGAACTTACTTAAATGAGTCGAGCCTTGGGATTGGAACAAGATTGCCCGGTAGGCGGAAGCCCGCCGCCGGCCACGGAATTCTCCGGGGCTCCGTTGAGCGACCGCACCGTGGCATTGGCTCTGGTTTTCATCTTGACGACAGTGTTCTTGTTTTACCTGAACACGCTTTGGTTCGCGTTCGTTCACGACGACATCTTCCAGATTGTGGGAAATGCCTGGCTGCGATCATGGAAGTACCTGCCCCGCTATTTCACCGCGGACGTTTGGGCATTCGAACATTCGACCTATCACGGCACGTTTTACCGGCCGCTTTTTCTTCTGTGGTTCCGGCTCCAGTATTTGGTTTTTGAATTGAGCCCGTGGGGATGGCATCTGTGTACGGTCTACTGTCATCTGGGAGTCACATTTCTAGCTTACCTGACTGCCATCGAGTTGCTGAAAGACCGCCTGGCTGCGCTTTTCGCAACTTTAATTTTCGGTTTGCATCCCACCCATGCTGAGGCCGTGGCCTGGGTCTCGGGCGTTGCCGAACCCCTCTTCGCCATATTCTTATTCGCTTCCTACCTCTGCTACCTCAAGGGGCGTTCCGAGCCCGCCCGAGCGCGGCCTTATCTTGCGGCCTCGCTGATCCTTTATGCGCTGGCCTGTCTGGCGAAAGAAACCGCGGTCGTCCTTCCCTTGATCATCTTCGCGTGTGAGTTTCTGTGGAGCACGCGGACGGCCCCTTCGCGTTGGCGCACGTGGGTGGCTCGCTCCCGCGACGCCTTGAGGGTGGTTGCTCCCTATCTGGCGATTTTAGCAGGATACTTGGTGGCACGCCTCCAGGCTTTGCAAGGGTTTCATAACGCCAAAGAGGCCCACTCCTTTTTCAGCATGATGCTGACGTGGCCCTCGGCGTTATGGTTCTACCTTCAACACCTCATAGGTCCCACCTATCTGATCCCCTTCTATTCCATGGAGTACTACGCTCACGTGGATGTTCGGAACGTGTTGATGCCCAGCATACCGGTCGTGCTTGCTGGTGTGGGGCTGTTTTACTGGGCCGTGAAATCACGCAAGGCGGCGGTTGCGGCGATCTGGATGGTCGTTCCCATTTTGCCGGTCTTAGACCTGCGGGCTTTTATCGAAGGCCACCTTGTTCATGACCGCTATCTGTACTTGCCCTCGTTCGGCTTCGCCCTTCTGGTGGCGCTGGGAATACGTCATTTAATGCTCGGGAGGGGCCAGATCCTGGGGCAACCCGCGGCTCAAGTCGTTTTGACGGCTTTAATCGGATTGGCAATGGGCATGGAAATCATCCGGGCCACCGCTTGCTATGCGGACGAATCCACATACGCAACTTACATCGCCCTCACTGAGGGTCAAAGTTCCAAGTCGAAGGAAGAATTAGCGAGGCAACTCTGGCAGCAGGGCCACTTGGAGCAAGCCCTCAAGATTTACCAGGAGCTTTGGCCGGCCCAGCAGGACAATTGGGATATCAATTTTAATCTCGGCTGTGGCTATTATTTTACCGGCAAGTTTCCCGATGCGGATCGTTACCTGAGCCGCGCGGTAGAGATCGATGCCACCCAGTCGGATGGCTTTTTCTACCTCGGACTCACCAAACTGAAGCTGGGCGACGTCAACAGTGCCGCCGTCAATGTGAAGCGAGCGCTTACCTTGGCGCCCGATGCGGATCACTATCACCGCGCTTTCGGAGCCATTCTCAAGCTGCAGGGCAATCTCCCCGGAGCACTCTCAGAGTTCCGTCAGGAGATGGATCTGGACCCCGACGATACAGCCTCCCGGCAACAAGCTGAAACAATTGAAGCGGAGTTGGCAGCACGAGGGAAAGGCAATCCGACCAGCTCGCAGCCTCCGCGTGAAAGTCCAGCCGCCCACTGACCTTCCGGAGGCGGGATGAAATCTCTTAACAACGGAGGCCGGCAATGCAGCAGATTAAATGGACGCGCGTGCTTCTCGGCGGATTCGTGGCGGGGCTTTTAATCAACGTGTTTGTCCTCGGGCCCGCCTTGGCGGCCGCGCATCTCTCCTTGGGGTCGGCATCGACGGCGACCCTCGCCGCCGCCCTACTCGTGGCGGCGTTGGTTTTCTTCGTAACATTCATGGTCACCTGGATCTATGCGGCCATTCGGCCACGGTACGGGCCTGGACTAAAGACCGGGGCAATGGCAGGGATCTCCGCCGCCCTGGTGTTAGGTTTTTTCGAGTATATCGAATGGGTTTTGACTTCGAGAATGATTCCGGCAAAGGTGTGGGCGACTAATGTTGCGATTACCTCATTGGCCCTATTAATCGCCAGCCTGATCGGGGCTTGGGTTTACGAGAAGCATTCTTCCTAGCTCCGATTTGTCCGCCCTCAGGATTTACCTTTTTCACCGCCGATGCCCCATTGGTGATCGTCTCGCGCGGGTCTAAATGGGAAAACAGTCACTCGGCTGCTCAGTCCTCTACTCTGTACTCAGTCTCCATCATGATCACACCCGCTTGCACGGCTTCGGGCAATTTCAAAAGCGGTCCCAATTCTCCCAGGTTGAAGCCGACGCGGATGGTCCCCTTCACCCCAACGCGCGCGCCTTCCCGCGGCACACCGGACTTGGCCACCACCCACAGTGTGCCTGTCCCGTCGTCAACTTCGTAGGCCCCATGACCGAGGACGGAGTAACTCCTAACTACCTTGCCGACCACCCCGACCTCATGGTTAGCATAGCGATGTGGGTCGGCCAGGAGGTGCTTGATAGTCTTCTGCTCACAGCCAGGCAGAAACAAAACCATCCCCGCCAAAATCATGCACGCCCAGCAGTACTGTGCAAGTCGATTTCGCATAGCCGCAACTCCCGGTCGAAGGTAAATTTTCAATGTAAACTTCCGGCGCCGCGAATTCGGCCTTTAGCACGCGGGACCTGGAAGAATGTTTAGGAATTCGAATCCGGCTTGACCCGGCTGTTCCGGGCCAGCTTTGCCGACCCACACGACACGGGCTTTAATGAAGCAGTTCGGCTCGGTGCCCAGAAGGAGGCCCACAGGCTGGCCCAGGGAAAGTGTGGCCTCTGATTGCAGGCATAAACCCTGTGGGGACAGGTCAACCGTGTTGCCGAGGTACTCGGCCTCGTCACCTTCTATCACCAGAGTCACGGTCATTTGGACCCGTCTGCGCTCCCACCGGCGTTTGGCTGTGCGTGTGTCGTCAGGCATGGCGCCATGATACATGCAGGGGGACGGATTAGCAACGGACCTCGCGTTTTGACGTAGCGTTGCCCCCAATGCTGGCCTTGGTTGCGCAGACGGGGGTGCCGGTGTATTTTAGCCAATAAGGGGTACGGGGAGGCTTTGGCCGCGTCTAAACATATACTGTCGTAGGTGGGCTTGCCTGTCCGCGGGCACTTGAACGCGCAGTTGGAGGTTGAGGATGAACACCCTGCTTCAAGACCTGAAATTCGGCTTTCGCGTGTTGGCAAAGAATCGCGGGTTCACCGCCATTGCTATTCTCACACTCGCGTTGGGCATTGGCGCCACCACGTCCATGTTCAGCGTGGTGAACGCGATTATTCTTCGCCCGCTTCCCTACCCTGATCCCGAACAACTGGTAGGCCTGGGCCAAAACCGGATGCAAAAGGGCATGGGGTACGTCCAAACCGGCGTTTCCATTCCCAACATTGTTGACATCGGGGCGCGGAATCACGTTTTTCAGCAGGTTTCCTACTACGTTTGGCATTCCTTCAATCTGACCAAAACGCAGCCGCCGCAGCGGCTCGACGGAGCGCAGGTTTCCGTCACGCTGCTGCCCATGTTCGGTGTGCCGCCCGCCATGGGAAGGTTTTTCACGCCCGATGAAATGCAGCCCGGACGCGACCACGTGGCCGTGATCACCTACGAGCTTTGGAAGAACCACCTCGCGGCAAATCCCGGAATCATTGGCAAAACGCTGAGCCTTGATGATGAGACCTATACGGTAGTGGGCGTTTTGCCGAGGAACTTTCATTTTGTTTGGGACTCGCGCATGGACGTATTCGTTCCTCTCGCTCTCACGCCCAAGGATTTGGCCGAGCCGGCGCGCACCACCCGCAACCTTCAAACCACGGCGCGGCTGAAACCTGGCATTACCTGGCAGAAGGCACAAGCGGAGATGAATGACATCGCGCTGCGCCTCGCCCAGGAACACCCCGAGGCCAATCAGGGATGGGGGATCAAGGTGGAACCCCTTCACGATGCCTACCATCGACGCATGGACACGGCTCTGTGGTCCATGCTCGGCGCAGTGTGCTTTGTGCTGCTCATTGCTTGCGTCAATGTGGCAAATCTGTCCTTGGCGCGATTGAGCGCGCGCCGGAAGGAATTGGCCGTCCGCTTGGCGGTCGGCGCCGGCCGCGCCCGCCTGATCGGCCAGTTGCTGACGGAGGGCTTGTTGCTCTCCGTGCTGGGAGGGGGCCTGGGAATACTTTTTGCCGACTGGGGAACCAGATTGCTGGCTTGGGGTTGCAGCCGCTACTTTGACTATATTCCGGGAATCAAGGAACTCACCCTGGACTGGCGCGTGTTGGTTTTCAGCGCCGCGATTTCGCTGACCACCGGCATTGTCATTGGCGTGGCGCCGGCGTTTAAGGCGGCAAAAAGCGACGTGCAGGACGCGCTCAAAGAGAGCGCGCAAAGCGTCAGCGGCGCCGCAGGCCACAAGCGGCTGCTCAATACCCTCGTCGTTGTGGAAATGGCCCTCGCCATGATGCTGCTGGTGGGTTCGGGACTGCTGTTGAGGAGCTTCGTCAAGCTGGTCAATCTCAATCTGGGATTTGACCCGAGCCACGATCTCACTTTCTGGACGGCCTTGCCCGACTACAAGTATCCGCAGCCCGACCAGCAAGTCACCTATTTCCGCCAGGTGCTCGATCAAGTTGGCCGCTGTTCCCGGAGTCTTGCACGCCGGCGGATTGGCTATGCGGGGAGAATTCCTTTTCCTTCCCGAGGGGCAAGCGCGGCCGGCGCCGGGTCAGGAACCCGCCGCCGATGAATACACCATCACTCCCGGCTATTTCCCGGCCGCTGGCGCTACCCTGGTGAAGGGACGTGACTTTACGCAGCAAGACAACGCCCAATCGGCGCCGGTCGCCATCATCAACGACACCCTGGCGCGCCGCTACTGGCGTAACGCCGATCCCCTGGGCCAGCATCTGAACATTCTTTCCAACGTCTACGGAAGGCAGAATGCGCGCGCGGAAACCTATGAAGTCGTCGGAGTCGTGAAGAACATCAAGCGGTATAACGTTTGGGAAGAGATCCCCGAAATCTTCGTCCCCTACGATCAGCATCCCGGCCCGTTCCTTCAGTTGGAAGCTCGGACGGGACCCATGCCCTTGACCCTGTCGGCTTCTATCCGGAACGCTGCCCAATCGGTGGACCGGGACCAACCCATGGAAGAACTCCAGACCATGCAGGAGGTCGTGGCGCAGAGGTTCGGTGAGATCCGCTTCCCCATGATTCTCGTCTGGAGTTTCACCTCCCTCGCATTGTTGCTCGCGGCGATCGGGATTTACGGTGTGATGTCTTACTCGGTGAGCCGCCGGACTCACGAGTTGGCCATCCGCATGGCGATGGGAGCCGAGCGTCGCGCGCTGCTGAAGCTTGTCGTACTCGAGGGCCTCTTCGTAACCGTGCTCGGAGTCGCAGTGGGAACGATTGCCGCCGTGATCGCCGGTCGCGTCATTGCCACTTACCTTTACGGAGTCAATCCCGGCGACCCATTGACCCTCATTTCCATGGGTCTGGCGCTCGTGGTCGTTTCGCTGCTCGCCTGTCTTCTCCCCGCACTTCGGGCGATGAGGATCAACCCCCTAATCGCACTGAAGTACGAGTGAGTTATTCGGGTGATCGGGAGATCCGGTGTGGTTCCCGCCACACGAGAAACCGTAGCGCGGACCTGTTCTGTAGGTCCGCGGCCTTTGCTACACATGCGGGAAAAGTCGCGGACCTGTTCTGTAGGTCCGCGGCCTTTGCTACACATGCGGGAAAAGTCGCGGACCTGTTCTGTAGGTCCGCGGCCTTTGCTACACATGCGGGAAAAGTCGTGGACCTGTTCTGTAGGTCCGCGGCCTTTGCTACACATGCGGGAAAAGTCGTGGACCTGTTCTGTAGGTCCGCGGCCTTTGCTACACATGCGGGAAAAGCCGTGGACCTGTTCTGTAGGTCCGCGGCCTTTGCTACACATGCGGGAAAAGCCGTGGACCTGTTCTGTAGGTCCGCGGCCTTTGCTACACATGCGGGAAAAGCGGCGGACCTGTTCTGTAGGTCCGCGGCCTTTGCTGGACATGCGGGAAAGGCCGCGGACCTACAGAACAGGTCCGCGCTACGGTTCTGGACGTCGGCGGTACACCTCACGTCAGAAAACTCCTTCCAAACCCAGCCGTTGCATCCAGTGGCCAGTCCGGTGTACGTTATCGTGCGAACGGGACTCGCTAAGCGGATTCCGCTCAAATTCAAAAGCTGCTTCCCAGGAGCAACACCTATGCGTTCAAATGCGGTGCGTTGGCTGGTCCTCGCGGTTCTGGTCTGCACAGTTTCACTCGTGGCAAGGAAAACGGCAGGTCAGTCCTCAACCTCATGGCCGCCCGATGCTTCGGAACACAAGCTCTACATGATCGGAAACGCGCACATTGATATTCCCTGGCTCTGGCCGTGGCAGGAAGCGATGGGAGTGGGGCTGAGCACGTTTCGCGCGGCCCTCGACCGCATGAACGAATTCCCGGATTTCAAATTCACCGCCAGCTCCGCCCAATTGTATGAGTGGGCGGCAGCAGCCGATCCCAACATGATCGCGGAGATTCGCAAACGTGTGGCGGAAGGCCGATGGGACGTGGTCGGCGGTTGGTGGATCGAGCCCGACGTCAACGTTCCCAACGGCGAATCGTTCTTTCGTCACGGGCTTTACAGCCAGCGTTTGTTCCAGCAGTTGGTGGGGCGCAGGGCGCGCGTGGGTTTCAACCCCGATTCGTTTGGGCACGCCGGTTCGCTTCCCCAGATTCTTAAGCTCGAGGATATGCATGGGTACGTTTTCATGCGCCCGGCTTCCAACGAAAAGAAGTTGCCCGCCGATGTGTTCTGGTGGCAGGGCGTGGACGGAACGCGCGTTTTGACCTATCGCATTCCTTACAGCTACGGAATCGAGTCGGATGAGATCCAGCAAGCCATGCACGCTATCGTGACCAAGCTCCAGGAACCTACCAAGGACATGATGCTCTTCTATGGCGCGGGGGATCACGGCGGTGGACCTGCCAAGCAAACCATCCAGGCAATTCTGGATGCCCAGAAGCAGGCCGGCACTCCCAAGATTCTCTTCAGCACGGTCGACCAGTACTTCGACGACGAGTTGAAGAACAAGCCCGAGGTTTTCCCCGTGGTGGACGACGATTTGCAGCACCACTCGGTGGGCTGCTACACCGCGGTGTCTGAAATCAAGAAGGATAATCGTACGACTGAAACCGCTCTGATGACGGGTGAAAAGATGGCCGCCCTGGCGAGCGTGCTGGTGGGCTTCCCGTATCCCAAAAACGACTTCGCCGCTTCGTGGAAGAGGGTGCTGTTAATGCAATTTCACGACAGCATGGCCGGTACGGCGCTTCCCGAACAATACGTAGTTTCTCACAATGCCTACGGATTTGCCAAGGACGTGGCCAATCAGGCCATGTATCGCGCGACGGAAAAGATTGCGTGGCAGATTCCCGCCACCGACCCGGGCTCAGAGTACGTGGTGGTTTTCAATCCCCACGCCTGGGACGCGAACCTGAACGTTCAATACGATCTGGGTTGGGGTAATGAATACGGCGCGGGCACGAAAAACGACTCGCGCCTGGAAGACGAGAAGGGCAACGCCATTTTGCACCAGTGGACGGCGGGCCAGACGGTGGTGGGCGACCGGAAAGGGTTGGTATTCCAAGCGCCCGTGCCGGCGTTCGGCTACCGCCAGTTTCGGTTGCACAAAGTCGAGCCCGGCGCCGCTCCGTCTTCGGCTGTGCAAGCCACCGAGAAGAGCATCGAGAATGAACATCTCCGCGTGACCTTTGCCGACGATGGAACAGTTTCGATTTACGACAAGGACGCCGGTGCGGAGGTCTTCCGCGGCAACGCCGGCGGCGCGCGCGGCGTGGTGATCGACGATCACAGCGATACGTGGAGCCACGATGTGGTGTCCTATACGAAGGAAATCGGGGCGTTTGGAAACGCGAGCTTCCGCGTGATGGAGAATGGCCCGGTGCGCGCCACCGTGCGCGAGCGGACCAGCTACGGCGATTCCAAAATGACTCGGGACTGGACGCTCTACGCTGGCGCGCGCACCGTCGATTTGAATGTCTCGCTGGATTGGCACGAGCACCAGAAGATCCTGAAGTTCTCGTTCCCAGTGGACGTGGAGAATCCCGTGCCCACTTATGAAATCGCCTATGGTTTCAAGGTGCGTAAGGCGAACGGCGCCGAAGACCCGGGGCAGCGGTGGATTGACCTTTCCGGCGATCGCAGCGGCAAGACCTACGGCCTCACTGTCCTGAACGACGCCAAGTATGGTTACAGCGTGCAGGACAATGACATGCGGATTTCCATCGTGCGGGGTGCGGCGTATGCGCAACATCGGCCTCGCCAGCTCGAACCGAACGGTGAGTACATTTGGGAAGATCAGGGCATTCAGACTTTCCGCATGGAGCTGGTGCCGCACACGGGAACGTGGCAGGATGCCGGGATCGCCCACATGGCGGAGGAATTGACCGCGCCCGTGCCGGTTCTCTACGAGGGAATTCACAAGGGCACACGCGCGCCAGTGGGTTCCTTCCTTTCCGTGGATGTTCCCAACGTCGTGGTGTCTGACGTCAAGCAGGCCGAAGATGGAAATGATCTGATCATCCGCTGCCTTGAAACCGCTGGGCACGCCACCAAGGCCACGCTCGACTTGGGGCTGGTGCATCGCCGCTGGACGGGCGAGTTCCATCCGCTCGAAATTAAGACCCTCCGCGTGCCCCTGGCGCCAGCGGGGAAAATCCGTGAAGTCAACGCGCTGGAACAGTAAGAAGAAGGATGAAGGATGAAGTGTGAAGGATGAAGTCCCTCGGCCCGAGCGCGTCGGGGGCGGGTCGATGAAACATCGTAGAACCCCAGGCGCGGCGGTCTGTTTTGTGGTTGCGGCCGCCGCGCTCGCTCTCTTGCGGAGCGTCGTGCCGCACGGTTCAGGCGCGGCCGGACTGGCGTTCACGCAGCAACTCGCTAATGCGCACGCCGCCCGCCCTACGCCGTCGCCCAAGGCTGAGGCTCCGAAGTTGGCGGCGATTACGGTCGACTACCCGGACGACGGCTCGCTCTTCCCGCCAGAGATCACTCCCCCCACATTCCTGTGGCGCGATGTTTCGCCCAGCGCCTCCGCGTGGACGATCGATGTCGCGTTCACCGACGGCGCAGCCACAGCCCGCATGCGCGCGTTCGTCCACCTGGCCGCGGTAAGGTTTGGAGTGCCCAAGCATGCCTGACGAACCCTTCTCGTTGAGGGTATACCGGTGGTTGCTGAGGCGCTACCCGGCAGAGTTTCGGGAAAACTATGGTCGGCTCTTGGAGCGGGACTTTCGCGACGAACTCAATGAGTCATCCGGGGCCATCGCCCTCGCCATTCTGTGGATCCGCCTGATTGCAGACCTGGCGGTCTCCATCCCTTCACAATTCTTCCGCGAAGTGGTGGAGGATGGAAGGCACACGCTGCGCCTTTGGGCCCGGCGTCCCTGGCACACAGGCTTCGCCATTCTCGCGCTGGCCATCGGTATTGGCGCGAACACGGGCGTCTTCAGCGTGGTCGATGCCCTGCTGCTGCGCTCGCTACCTTTTCGCGATGCCGAGCGTCTGGCGTACCTGCGCTGGTTCTTTGAGCCCCATGACAGCGCCAAGCAATTCCACGATTGGCGCCGGCAAAGCACCTACCTTGCGGACACGGCAATCTTTGAGCAGCTCGATGTGAACCTTGGCGGAGCGGGCGAGTGGCGCCGCGCGCATGTGGCCCAGGCTTCCTCGAATTTCTTCTCGGTGCTTGGAACACAGCCGGTGCTCGGCCGTGGATTCGTCCCTGGGGATGACGTTAACGGGACCGGCTGGGGACCGCCGGGGCGCAACGCTGTCGCCGTGATCAGCTTCGGCCTTTGGCAAGAGCTTTTCGCCGGCGACCCAAGGGTCCTAGGCTCCACGATCCGCGTCGACGGCAATCCGCTCACCATCATTGGCGTCGCGCCGCCGGGGTTCGATTATCCCGGCAAGACCGTTCTCTGGAAGCCCGCAGCCTTCGCCCCCGGCAATAATGGATGGGAAACCGTGGCGCGTCTGAAGCCTGGAATCACGTGGCCGCAGGCCCGCGCTGCTTTCGCCGTCGAAGCTGACCGGCTTTGGCCCGACCGCACTCCTGCTCAGCGCCTCGAGTACCCTTCGACGATTACAGGGCTTCGTGACGAGCTCGCCGGCCCGGCCAGAAAGGGCTCACTGGTGCTGATGGCGTGCGTGGCCATGATCCTCCTGATCGCCTGCACGAATGTCGCGAACCTTTTGCTGGCGCGCACTGCCGATCGCGCCACGGAGTTCTCCATTCGGTCCGCACTGGGAGCAAGCCGCGCGCGCATCTCGCAACAGTTGCTGACCGAATGTGTGTCGCTATCGTTAGCTGCGTGCGCGGCGGGGCTTCTCATCGCGTTCTGGACTGTGTCGGTGGCGGCAAAGCTTCAGCCTGCCCCCCTCGCCTCGCAAGCCTACTCCATGCTGGATGGTCGCGTGCTGGAGTTTGCCATCGCCGCCTCAATTCTCAGCGGTTTGCTTTTCGGCGTCCTGCCGTCGACATACGCGAGCCGGGTTCAGACGCTGGGAATCCGCGGGTCGAGCGACACTCGGGGCGCGCGGCTGACTCGCGAAACGTTGGTCGCGGCACAGGTGATGCTGACCATCATTCTTCTTACCGCGTCGATCGCGGTGGGCCGGGCATTCGCCCACCTCATGCACATCGATCGGGGGTTTGACTGTAGCGGCCTCGTCACCGTGAACGTTTCGCTAGATGGAACGACGTATCAAACTGATGCCAGCCGTCTTGGTTATTTTCAGGAAGCGCTGGCTCGGGCGCGGCGGCTTCCGGGAGTTCGCAGCGCCAGCGCCACCGAGTTCCTGCCGCTGTATGCCACCAGCTTCATGGGGGGACGATTTCAGATGAATGGCCGCTTGGCGCGAGAGAGTACGATGGTGGTTCCGGTGTTCACGGATTATTTCCAAACGATGCGTGGACGTATTCTGTGGGGCCGCGAATTCACCGGCGCGGAAGTGCAAAGCAACGCGCGGGTCGCCATCGTCGACGAAGGTTTTGCGGGCCAATTCGGCCCTCCCGCGAATGCCGTGGGCGGCGAGATTGCGATCGCGAACGATCCTCCCTGGAAAATCGTGAGCGTGGTCAAGGCGATGGATTACATGGCGGAGGGGGCAAACAACAGCCAAATCTTTGTTCCGGACCACTCGCCTGGAGGCAGCTTTTTTTCCGCCTTTGTGGTTCGGGTGGATGGCCGCGCCGAGGACCGTCTTGCGATGGTCCGAGATGCGATCCAGTCGGTGGACGCGCAGGTGCCGGTGTTCGGCGTGAAAACCATGGATCAGCGTCTCGCCGACGCGCTCGCTCGGCCGCAATTCTATCGGACGGCGGTTCTCTGCTTTGCCGCGTTCGCATTCGTGCTGGCGGCTATTGGCATCTACGGCGCTGTCTCCTACGCGGTTGCTCAGCGAACGCATGAAATGGGCATACGAATGGCTTTGGGCACGACGCCGGCGCGGCTGCGGGTGGCTTTTCTGCGGCAAGGCTTAATCCCCATTGCCGCCGGCACCATAGCCGGAATCGCTGGGGCCATTCTGAGCGGCAGGCTTCTCGAAAGCTTAGTCGAGGGCTCAAAATCCGTGAGCGCAGCGGACTACGCGACCTCTGTTCTGATCATCTCGTTCATTGCGGCCCTGGGAATCTGGACGGCGACCCGCCCCATTGCCCGGCTCGAAATCACGGAAATCCTCCGAGCCGAATAACCGTGCGTAGGCTGAGGGTTGGCACAACCTGACGGAGAGGCGCCGCCAGCTTTCGCCACGCGTCGAGACGGAATAGACATTCTTTGCGAGGCGATGGTAAGCTGGCAAGTGTCTGCATGCGAGGCGAGCGCGGCACTGCCCAGGCCAATTTCCCGCGAGCCCCGCCAGGGTGAAACCCAAATGAACTCCGCCCCCAACAGCGCCCCAGTAGCGGCGGCTAATGTTCGCGGCGTCGCGCAAGCGGTGGCCGCGCCGCTTACCCGCTCCGCGATCTTCCTGGTTGCGACGCTCAGCCCCGCGCCCGACAGTTGCGCCACCGTCCGGTCGTTCTGCCCCGACCTTGCCGCGCTGGTCCGTGCGGTGGATTTTCGCGACTTTGAAGGGGGCCTCTCCTGCGTCATGGGGATTGGGTCCGACGCGTGGGACCGGCTCTTTGGAATGCCGCGGCCGGCCGAGCTGCACCCATTCCGCGAGATTCGCGCCGGGGCGCGCGTCGCCGTCTCCACTCCAGGCGACTTGCTATTCCACATTCGCTCAAAGCGCATGGACTTGTGCTTCGAGATGGCGACGCAGATCATGGCCCACCTCGGTGGCGCCGTGTCACCTGTCGACGAGGTGCAGGGATTCCGTTACTTCGACGACCGCGACCTTCTGGGTTTTGTCGATGGAACGGAGAATCCGCGGGGAGACGAAGCCGTCGACGCCGTGCTGGTCGGCGAGGAGGACGCTGTTTTCGCCGGCGGCAGTTACGTCATCGTGCAGAAGTATCTCCACGACCTGGACGGATGGAACACCCTGTCCACAGAGGTGCAGGAGCGGATTATCGGCCGCGCGAAGCTCTCGAACGTCGAATTGGACGATTCCATCAAGCCCACCTCCGCGCACAATGCGCTGACGACGATCGTCGAGGGCGGCAAAGAGATCAAGATTCTGCGCGACAACATGCCCTTCGGCCGGCCCGGATACGGAGAATTTGGTACGTATTTCATCGGCTACAGCCGCTCGCCGCGCACCATCGAGCAGATGCTCGAAAACATGTTCATTGGCCGGCCGCCCGGCAACTACGACCGGCTACTTGATTTCAGCCGTGCCGCGACCGGCAACTTGTTTTTCGTGCCGACGGCGGCATTTCTGGACAGCGTGAACGAAGAACCATCGGGCGTTGCGGCGCCCGCCACGGCGCCGGCCCCAGTTGAAGCTTCTCCAACCAGCACTGCGGGGAACGATGGCTCGCTCGGCATCGGTTCCCTCAAAGGAGATATCCCCCATGAATAATCTGCATCGCGAGCTTGCCCCCATTTCCGATGGGGCGTGGGCGCAAATCGAAGAGGAAACCGCGCGCACGCTCAAACGCTACCTCGCCGCGCGGCGCGTGGTGGACGTGAAAGGGCCGGCGGGGACGGGTCTCTCCGCCGTGGGCACGGGTCACCTGCGGAAGATCGAAGCGCCCAAAGAAGGCATCCTCGCCCGGCAGCGCGAGGTGAAGGCGCTGGTCGAGCTGCGCGTTCCGTTCGAGTTGGATCGGCAGGCCATCGACGACGTCGAGCGTGGCGCCAACGACTCCGACTGGCAACCGGCCAAGGACGCCGCGCGGCAGATCGCCTTTGCCGAGGATGGCGCGGTGTTCGACGGCTACCCCTCTGCGGGCATCGAAGGCATCCGCCAGGGCACCAGCAACCCGCCGATGACGCTCCCTTCCGACGTGCGCGAATATCCGCAGGCCATTGCCCAAGGCCTCAGTCGACTGCGGCTGGTAGGGGTGAATGGCCCCTACGCGGTACTGCTCGGCGCCGACGCTTACACCGCACTGGCCGAGACCAGCGACCACGGATACCCCGTGCTGGAACACGTCAAGCGGCTCGTCGACGATAAAATCATCTGGGCGCCCGCCATTGCCGGCGCTTTCGTGCTCACCACCCGGGGCGGAGATTTCGACCTGCACATCGGCCAGGACGTCTCCATCGGCTATTCCAGCCACAACGACGCCGTTGTGCGCCTATACCTCCAGGAGACCTTAACATTCCTCCTGCTGACTACCGAGGCCGCCGTCGCGTTGGCGCCTCCCGTGAAGGCGTAAATGGCCTGACACAAGAGTTCGTCCGCGCAGGAGTCGAGGAATGGCACCACACGGTCATATTTCTCTTACGTGTAGCGGGTCGGTGTCCCGACCTTCCGGCCTCGCCCCGGCCGGACCCGCAAAGAGTGCAGCGCAGACTCCATCTCTGGTTTTGGAGTTTCTCGGCCAATCAGACGAGGGCACGAGTGCTACCCTCCTCGGTACTCCTGTACCATTGACTTCGAATGAACAAACATTATAATAATTGTCGTGAAGGCCGTAAGAGGGTCATCTTGGGACCGACCTCTGTTCTTGGGTACTTCGCTAACGTAGTTGGCCAGCATATGAACACAGTGGGGTGTGGAAGCTTGGTCGCCGCCCACTACGTTTCCAATCTCTAGTTCCTCTTCCTTCCGGTGCGACTGAATTCGGCATTTCTCCTCAGGCGTTGCCTACTTCTCGCATCTCGGTGGCAGATCGCTTGATCGTCGCTGCAATTCGAGTTTCGAGCGGTCAAGGGTTGGCGGTCGTTTTCGATCTGAATCCGTGTTTGGCCTCTCAAGCGAGTTGATCGTGCAGAAGCACCCTCGATTTTCTGACAGCCGCGCTGGTGGTTCACGCTGGCGGTGCACTACCAGTTTCATTTTGACTCTGTTGATGGTGATCCTCGCCCCAGCGCCTGCGACATCGGGCCAGAGTCAGCAATCTTCCCACCTGCCAACCTTAACCACTGCCGCACAGATCCGCGAGCTTACGCCCGATCAAGCGAATCAGGGTTATCCCGTCCACCTCCGGGCGGTCATTACCTATTATGATTCTGCCGCCGGGAACTTCATCGCCCAGGATGCTACCGCAGGAATTTATGTTAACGAGACCACTCGTAACTACCACTTCCTTCCCGGCGATTTCCTGGACATACAGGGAGTAACGGAGCAGCCCGATTTTGCCCCCCAGATCGGCAAGGCCCGGTACCAAATGCTAGGTCGCGCCCCTCTCCCCCAGCCGCGGAAAGTCCACGTCAGTGATCTGCTGTCGACGCGCGAAGACAGCCAATGGGTGCAGTTGGACGGAATCGTTCAAGACGTCGAGCCGGATAGCGAACGGGTGACGCTCGATGTGGTCAGCGAGGGCCGGCACCTTGCGGTGTCGGTCGTGGACCCTCGAGGCCTCGTCCGCGAAAGTTTGGTGGACGCCAGTGTTCGCCTGACGGGTGTTTGCGCCACCCAGTTCAATCCCAACAACCAACTGACCGCTGTTTGGTTGCTGGTTCCCACGGCAAGCCAGATCAGCGTCCAAGAGGCTCCTGCCGCCGACCCATTCTCCGTACCCCTCCGGCCGATCAGCAAGTTAATGGTATTCACCGCCAGAAATACCATGGAGCACAGGGTACGCGTGCAAGGTACGGTCACACTCCTGCGCCCTAAATCCGTATTTATTCAGGATGGGCAGCGCGGGATACGCATTCCGGGAGTTCCGCAAATTCCCCTTCAGGCCGGCGACCGAGTGGACGTCGTCGGATTCGCGGACATTGGCGATTTCACCCCCGTCCTCCAGCATGCCGTGTTCAGGAAGGTCGGCACGGCGGCGCTTCCCCCGCCCCTGGTTATAACCGCTCAGGAGGCGCGCACCGGCGCTTTCGATACCTTGAGAGTCCGCCTGGACGCCACCCTGCGTGACGAGCGAAGAACCGAGACCGAACATACTCTGGTCTTGCAAGATGGCGACGTCTTGTTTGAGGCCAGGATTGCCGAGGGCAAGGCCAGCCGGGGGTGGTCGCGCCCCATCGGCAGCCACTTGCGGTTGACGGGAGTGTGTTCGGTGAACGTCGACCGCAACCGCGTCCCGGACACGTTCAACCTCCTCTTGGACTCGCCCGACAGCATTGCGGTTCTGTCCCGCCCGTCATGGTGGACGCCGCGAAACGCCGGCGCGGTTCTGGCGCTGCTGGCTGGCATCGCGCTGGCCGTCGGCGTTTGGGTGGTGGTCCTTCGGCGTCGAGTGCAGGCCCAGACGGAAGTGATTCGTCGCCGACTGGAGAGTGAAGCTGCCCTGGAAACGCGGTTCCAGTATGCCGCTCGCGCCACCAACGATGCCATCTGGGACTGGGACCTGGTGACGCAGGGATTGACCTGGACGAGCGGAATTGAAACCGTCTTCCGCCATCCCATCGGAGCGATCGGCCCAACCTCCAGTTGGCGCTGCGAGCACCTGCACCCCGAAGATTCCGAGCGCGTTGCACTGAGCTTACAACGCTTATTCGAAAGCGGGGGGGAGACGTGGTCGTCGGAGTACCGATTCAAGACGGGCGACGGGAATTTCGTTCCGGTGTTGGACCGAGGCTACGTAATCCGCGACAAAACGGGCAGGGGAATTCGCATGATTGGCGCGATGATGGACATCACCGCCCTCAAGCAAGCCGAGCGGGAAATGCAACGAGCCAAGGACGCCGCGGAGGCCTCCGATCGGGCCAAGAGTGAGTTTCTGGCCAACATGAGCCATGAGATCCGCACACCCATGAACGGTGTAATCGGCATGACCGAGCTGGCGCTGAACACCGATTTGACCGGCGAGCAGCGCGAATACCTGGGAATGGTGAAGTCCTCGGCGGATTCCCTGCTAGGAATAATTAACGACATTCTCGACTTCTCCAAAATCGAAGCGGGCAAACTCGATCTCTTTCCCATCCCCTTCAACCTCCGGGATCACGTCGCCGAGGGGCTGAGGCCGCTGGCTTGGCGAGCCCACGAGAAAGGGCTGGAACTAACCTGTGACATTCGGCCGGAAGTGCCCGAGGAAATTGTCGCCGACCCGACGCGCTTACACCAGATCATCGTGAATCTCGTCGGCAACGCCATTAAGTTTACCGATCGTGGCGAGGTGGCGATCACCGTGAGCGTCAATTCGACGCAGCAGGATCAAGCCGATCTGCATTTCCAGGTTCGCGACACCGGAATCGGAATTCCGGCGGAAAAACAGGCCATCGTGTTCCAGGCGTTCGCCCAGGCCGACTCCTCCACGGCAAGGAAATTCGGAGGGACGGGCCTGGGACTGAGCATTAGCGCCCAGTTAGTGCAAATGATGGGCGGAAGAATTTGGGTTGAAAGTGAACCGGACAAGGGCAGTTGCTTCCAGTTCACCTTCCGCGCCAGGGTGAGCGCAGGCTCGAACCGGCCAGAGCCGCTGGAGATGAGCGGCCTCGCCGGTTTAGCCGTCCTGGTGGTCGATGACAACCATACCAATCGTTGCATCCTGGGGGAAATGCTCACCAACTGGGGAATGAAGCCAGTATTGGCCGCAAGTGGCGCCGACGCCCTCGCCGCCGTCGAAAAGCGCCGGTCCCCAGCCCCTTTCTTCGCGCTGCTTTTGACCGATTCGGGAATGCCCGACATGGATGGGTTCGCGCTGGTCGAGAGGCTCCGCCTGCTCCCCGCGGCTCGCCAAATCGTAAGTATCATGCTGACCTCGGCGGGTCAGCGGGGGGACGCGGCACGCTGCCAGGAGCTGGGTATCGCAGCCTACTTAACTAAACCCGTGATGCAGTCACAGTTGCTCGATGCGATTCTGAATGTCCTTGGGAAAGCTACTCCGGCGCCCCACAAAGCTCCTCTGGTAACGCGACACACTTTGCGCGAAAGCAAGCGGCGCCTCCAAATTTTGCTCGCGGAGGATAATGCCGTCAATCAGCTTCTGGCGCGCCACCTGCTCGAAAAGGAGGGGCACGCGGTGGTGGTGGCTGCAACCGGCCGGGAAGCGTTGGAAGCACTGAAGCGGCAACTCTTCGACATCGTCCTGATGGACGTCCAAATGCCAGAGATGGATGGATACGAGGCCACCGCCGCGATCCGAGCCCGCGAGTCCACCGTCGGTACCCACATTCCCATCATCGCCATGACCGCCCACGCGATGAGCGGAGACAAAGAGCTGTGCCTCGCCGCAGGAATGGACGGTTACGTTGCCAAGCCCATCCACGCCAAAGAACTCTTTGACGCCATCGCGGCCGTGGTGTGAGTTCCTGGCCTGCCGCAGATCGTCAAGCCTCTGGACAAGGCGATAGCGGCAGGAGGGGTAGCCACGGACAGTGCTTTCCTGTCCGTGGGTTTTTCCCTGGATGTCGAACGACTGTTGGGTTTTTCCCTGAATGTCGAACGACTGTTGAATCACTGTCGCGACGGCGCTTATAACAATGATCGGTCTAATGGCGTGAGAAAAGCCCACGGTCAAAAAACCGTTGACCGTGGCTACCCGCTACCCGCTCGGTCAGCGCGCCGCTATCATTTGAGGAAGCGCCAAGCTGCCCCTGACAATGTCCCTACCAATTTGCGTGACGACAAGCTCGAAGGAGCCCTTACCGTTCGACTCGTAGAACTGGATGGCTTCGTGCAGCACACGGTCCTTCAGCTCGACCGTTTTACCATCAAAAGACAAACGCATCGTGTAACGCTGATTTTTAGGGTCTGTGCCAATGAGTTGGAGCCACACGGGTCCGACTTGCTGCCGCGTCGAGCTCTTTTCCACTGTGAACGGTTGACTATCCCGCGCGAAGCGCCCTGCCAACTCGTCCAGCCGTGCCTGATTGCGATCGAGGGCCTCGCGCTGAGAGTCCAGTGCGTTGCGCTGAGAATCCAGCTCTCCCACCACATTACCGAGACGATCGGCTGTTGCCTCCCACCGCTGCTGACCCGATGCTACAGCGGCCCGCGCGGAGTTCAAATCATTCTTCTCCGTCGAGTCACCCGCGGGCGACGGGTTGGCTGGAGAAGAGGAATTGGACAGGGCGATGGCGGGCCGTGAGAAGGTAAGTCGGGAGTTGGGCGGCACAGGCTTGGCTGCCGTCGGGGCCATCGCCGGGCTGGGAGCTGCGGGCGCAGAAACTTCCTTGAAGACTCTGGGCTTCTTCTCCAGTTGGTCCAGGCGACGCTCCAGGTCGTCCAGCCTTTGCCCCATCTGCGCCACCTGCGCATCGCTGGCCGCAGGTTCAGAGGGGGCACTGGTGGGCTTCAAGAGCTTGTAACCGGCATACACCACCAGCGCCACCACGGCCACGGCGAGAAGTGGTTTGGCCACCGCGGCGGCCGCGGAGAGCGCGCTCTCTCGCTCCGGTCCTCTTGGTTGGGGCATGTACATCCGGCCATCATATAAACTCATGTGAACCTCCCTTACGCGTTCATCAGCGTGAAGTCATGGGCAGGGTTATAGAAGTCGGATAGCGCGGCTTGAGGTCAAGCACGATTTCGCGCGCTTCCTTGGGAAGGAGATCGACTTGTTGGCGGCCGTACGACTTCCGGGGGCCGCCTTCGATTTCCACCACGTAGACTCCTGGCCGCACAACCAGAAGCAGCGGGGTCTTTCCCACCGGCTTTCCGTCGATCCGCACCGAACTTTTGTCGGGAACCGAACGCAGCATGAGTTTTGCTGCATTCTTCCCGGCTTGGTCCTCCAGCGCCTTCAGGTTGGCTGTCGCTTCGTCCACGCTGGAGGTGACCGCGGACTCTTGACTAACTTGGGCGGCTGCCTGCGCCATGGCGCAGGCCGTGGCCAGACAAATCAGAAGGGCGAGCAGGAGAAACTCACTCCACCACTTCAAGGAGAACGAGCACGCTGTCTGGTTACCTGCGCCCATAGTGGCCGGTTGTTTTGAAACTGGCTTCATGACACGCCCCCGTCATAGGTCGTTATCAGGTTAGTTCCCAACGCCGACACCCGGGCATCCCGAGACAGTTGTGAACTCCGCTACCCCTGCACTGGCCCCAATGGCTCTTGGTCGATCGTCACCTAAGTTTGTTATGCCCGAGAAAGGCGGCACCAATAATACAGAAAAAAAAGCTAAATGCAAGAGGAGATATTGGAAGAAAGAGTAGGTACCCTTTTGGAGTCCACCGCAGGAATGAACGGCTACATTGCCGAGCCCATCCATGCCAAAGAGGTCTTTGACGCCATCGCGGCGGTGATGTGAGTTCCTTGCCCGCCGCATTCCACACCGAATTCCATGTCGCCCCCTCGCAGCCAAACCGCAGTTACTGCCCGCGAGTGGTAGCCACAAAAAAACTTTGACCGTGGCTACCCGCTTTAAAATAGTAGGTGGACCCGTTTCTGTCCTTCCCTACAATACACGCAACACCTCGTCCGGAACCCTAGGTCCGAGAAAAGCAAAGGCCCCGCGCCGGGCGGCCCCAAAAAGGTAAAGCGCCGTGGGGCTTTTGGCCGCGCACGGCGCTCAAGGTCACTATTGCTAGTGGAGCCTTACGAGGGTAGAACCCACTTACTAAGATAAGCGGGAACCGCCTCTGAGATACACGGGTGTATAATACGCCCCCATTAATCCTTGTCAAGGGGGGTGTATGCCCGAACGCAATCATGATGAATTCGTCCTCGGCATCGACCTCGGCACCAACTCATTAGGCTGGTCGATCATTGGACTTGTGGATGGCGAACCTGCACGCCTCGTCCGCGCGGGAGTGCGCGTGTTTGAGGCAGGCATGGACGATAGCAAGGGACCGGGCCGGGAAGAATCCCGCAACAAGGGGCGGCGTGATGCGCGCACCCACCGCCGCCAGCTTTGGCGGCATCAGCGACGCATGTTGAAGCTGGCGAGAATTCTGCAGCGCTTCGAATTGTTGCCCGCAGGCGATTTGACTCAGCCGGAGGCACGGCAGGATTACTTCAACCGGCTCGATTCAGACATCCTCCATTCGCCGTGGTTTTCGGAGAAGGAGAAGTCCGGCGCCTACCCTGCCCCGCGACAGGTCTTACCTTATATTCTGCGCGCCGCGGCGCTTGATGAGCGCCTTGAACCGTATTACTTCGGACGTGCCCTTTATCATCTCGCCCAGCGGCGGGGTTTCTTGAGCAATCGCAAACAAGCCGCCAAGAAGAACGATGATGAAGGTAAGGTGAAGGAAGGCATCGCCCAAATTCGCAAGGCGATGCTGGAAAAACAGGCCCGGACACTTGGCGACTACTTCTCACGCCTATCGCCTCATGACGAGCAAATTCGCCGGCATTGGACCGCGCGCGACATGTACCAAGCGGAGTTCGCCGCCATCTGGGCCGGGCAGGCCGACCATCACCCCACACAGCTAACGCCGGAAGCGAAAAAGGAGATTCAGCAGGCCATTTTCTTTCAGCGGCCTCTCTGGTTCGACCCAAATACCATTGGCCAATGCGAACTGGAGCCCGGACAGCGCCGCGCCCCCGCTTGTTCTTTGCTTGCCCAGCGGTTTCGCCTTCTGCAAAAAGTGAATGACCTCCAAATTGAGTTGCCGGGGGAATTGCCTCGCTTCCTCACCCCGGAAGAGCGGGGCAAACTTGCCGACACCCTCGAACTTCATGGCGACCTCTCTTTTCACAAAGGTCGGAAGGTAGGCGGACGATCCATCCCCAGTATCAGGGATTTGTTTGGCCTCCCCAAGAACGCGACCTTTAACCTTCAACGCGGTGGCGAAGAAAAAATTCCGGGCAATCGCACCACCTCCCAGTTGTACGGGGTCTTCGGTGAACGCTGGCTGGAAATGTCGGCAGTCGAGCATGACAAGGCCATCATGGATATTCAGAGCGTGCAGAAGCCCGAAACGCTCAAGCGCCGCGCCCTCCAGTATTGGATGCTCGAAGGAGAAGCAGCGGAGAACTTCTGCAAGATTTCGCTCGAACCGGATTATGTTAGCTACTCCCGCAAGGCCATCTTGAAGCTTCTGCCCCTACTTGAGCAGGGCATTCCCCTGGCCACCGCCCGCTCGCAGACTTACCGTGAGCCCTCCGGCGAGCCCGAAAAGCTGCTGCCGCCGGTGGAAAAAGCGCTGGCCGAAATCCGCAATCCGGCCGTCACCCGAAGCCTTTCCGAATTGCGGAAAGTGACGAACGCCATTGTGCGCGGATACGGCAAACCCACGCAGATTCACGTCGAGTTGGCGCGGGATTTGAAGAAATCCAAGAAGCAGCGCGAGGCCACTGCTGAAAGCAATCGGCGCAATGAAAAGGATCGCGCTGACGCGGCAACTGCAATCATCAAGGATGCAGGTATCAAAGAGCCCAAACCTGAAGATAAGCGGAAATTTCTTCTGGCGAAGGAATGCCGTTGGCAGTGCCCCTACACTGGCAAGTCCATCTCCATGGCGTCGCTTTTCGGCCCTGAGGCGCAATTCGATATTGAGCACATTATTCCCTTCAGCATCTCGATGGATAATTCCTTTATGAATCTCACCCTTTGCCAGGTTGCCGAAAACCGCGACGTGAAAGGCAACAGGACGCCTTATCAGGCCTACGGCGGATACGCCAAAGTATGAGGAGATCCTTCAGCGCGTCAAGAATTTTGCGAGTGAGCGCCAACACGAAGGCCGCCAAGCTGAAACGCTTTATGCTGAATGACGAGGAGCTGGAGGCTTACCTGGAAGATTTTCGCAACCGGCAATTGAATGACACTGCCTACGCCACCCGGCTGGCGAAGCGATATTTGGGACTCCTCTACGGTGGAGAGATTGACCAGCAAAACCGCCGTAGAGTTTTTGCCCGCAGTGGCCGGTCCACCAGCGATTTCCGCGCTCTTTGGAAACTGAATGGGATTCTGAACGACGGCCCCACCAACGGCGGGGGGCCGGTTTGAGAAGACGCGGACCGACCACCGCCACCACGCTGTGGACGCCGTGGTGATCGGTCTGGCAAACGATTCCATGATTCAGCGTCTTTCCCGCGCCGCCCAGATCGCGCCCCAACTCCACCGCAGACTCTTCGGCCCGCTGGAAGGGCCATGGCCCAATTTTGTCGCGACCGTCCGAGAGGAGATTACCCGGATCATCGCTTCCCACCGCCCCAACCGTAAAGTAAGCGGAGCGTTGCATGAGGAAACAATCTATTCGAGGGCGTTGCCGATTCTCGGTGCATCAGAAAGAGAGAAGCCAGCACCGCGCGTTCGCAAGCCGCTGGAGAGAATAACCAAGCCTGAAGTTGCGGATATCGCCGACCCCATGGTGCGGGAGATGGTGCAGAGGAAACTTGCCGAATTAGGCGGCGATCCGAAGAACTTCAGTGTACCCGGAAATTATCCGTTCTTTAAAACAGCCGACGGACGCGAGATCCCCATCAAGAGCGTGCGTGTCATTAAGAAGACTCCCACCTTTTCCTTGGGCGAAGGCAGGCGGAAACGCTTCGTCACCAGCGAGAGCAACCATCACTTGGAAATCTTCGCCGAGCTCGATGAATTCGGTGAGGAAGTGGAATGGGACGGCATGGTGGTGCCTTTGGCGGAGGCTTATCGGCGCAAAGAAACGCATCTTCCTATCGTCCAAAGAGACTTTGGACCCAAACGATTGTTCAAGTTTTCTATCTCGCCCGGAGAGATCGTCGAGTGTGATGGCAAGACTGGCCAACGAGAGTTGTTCGTTATGCGCAAGGCCAGTCAATTGAGCTCGGGTCAACTTCAGATCGGCTTCGCACCCGTCAATGACGCACGAAAGGCGAAAGAAATGCAGGTCGCTCGGGCGTGGTTATGGGCTGGTCCTGAGTCCCTACGCCAGCGCCACCCCCGAAAGGTGGCCATGAACCCGCTTGGCGAGTTGTACGATGCCCATGATTAACAGGAGGTTCCAGTGGGTGAACGCGTCATCGACTTTTCTGACCGCGCCGCTTATTTGAGCGTGAACAACTCGCTGCTGGTCATCCGATTCCCCGCTACTCCGCCCGCTCCCAGGGCGGAAGGCGGGGACGATGTAGGGCCGAACGGCGTTCGGCCCATGGGGGCAAGCGCTGCTGGCCCCTACAAAGCACCCTCGCCAGATGATCCTGAGAACGAGCAGGAGATTTCAAACGACCTGGCCCCCCCGCGCGGAGAGGTTCACACCGTGCCGCTGGAAGAGATTGCCGTCGTGGTGGTCTCGCATCCGCAAGTCACCTACTCGCACGCCGTTCTGGCGGGCTT
This sequence comes from uncultured Acidobacteriota bacterium, assembly GCA_963808085.1. Lineage (GTDB taxonomy): Bacteria > Acidobacteriota > Terriglobia > UBA7540 > UBA7540 > Bog-366. The sequence continues at coordinate 5,452 of CAWEFC010000032.1, read as the reverse complement.
GGCGGCGGCGGGCGGAATCCTGATTGCCTGTGATTCAAAACACCTGCCTGCGGCCATGATGCTGCCACTGGTGACGCATTCAACCCAGACCGAACGTTTTGCCGCTCAGGCTAAAGTTTCCCTGCCCATCTGCAAACGCGCGTGGCAGCAGATCGTAAAGGCCAAGCTGGAAGCACAAGCGCAATTGCTCGAATACCGCAAAGGAGCGGACTACGGCATGCGTGCGCTCGCCGCCGAGGTCCGCTCTGGCGACCCCGAAAATGTGGAGGCGCGTGGGGCTCGCATTTACTGGCGCGCCCTTTTCGGCGACAACTTCCGGCGCGACCGAGAGGCGGAGGATCTGAATCGCCTTCTCAATTACGGGTATGCAGTCCTGCGGGCCATCACCGCTCGGGCTGTCTGTGCGGCGGGCCTGCATCCGTCACTGGGCATCCATCACCACAACCGCTATGACGCGTTCTGCCTGGCGGATGACGTGATGGAACCTTATCGCCCGCTGGTGGATCGCGTCGTTGCGACGCTGAACGACCGGCTCGGCCCCCAATTGCCGCTGGACCGCGATACCAAGCGCGCCCTGCTCTTCAATCTGCTGGAACGGTACGAGTGCGCGGATGAAACGCGCTCGCTGTTTGACTGGGTGCAGCAAACCGCCTCTTCCCTGGCCTCGGTCATCTGTGAAGAGTCGGAGAAGCTTTATCTGCCACGGCTGCGGAACTTCCGCGACGCCACGCACCCGGCGCTGTAGCGGCGGTCTCCGACCGCCGTACGACGTGCCACGGGCATCTTGCCCGTGCCCGAGCATGGCCGTGACGGCCATGGCACAGCGGAACCGGCACTCCGAGTGCGCCGCTAAAAAACAATGCCGAAATCCGAATTCGCCCTCTCAGGATATCGCGCCATGTGGCTCTTCGCCATGTTCGACCTTCCCATGGATAAGCCCGAACTGCGCCTTGAGTACGCCCGGTTCCGTCGCAATCTTTTGAAGCGGGGCTTCACCATGCTGCAATTTTCGGTGTATGCCCACTACGTCGCCAGCGAGGAGAGCGATGACACCTTGCGCAAGAAGGTTCAAGCGGCGCTGCCCGACCATGGTCAGGTGAGGCTGATCTCCATCACCGACCGCCAGTTCGAAAAAATGGAGGTTTATGTTGGGAAAAAACGGCGAAGGGTGGAAGATCCGCCGTCTCAACTCATGCTTTTTTGAAGAAAAAGAAGACGTATCCCCCCGAAAATCAAGCGTTTCGGGGGGATAGAGTGTATCTCAGAAGCGATTCCCGGCAAACCATAGCTGCGCAGCTGCGACGCGCATCGAGCTGTCGAAGTGTATCTCAGAAGCGATTCCCGGCAAACCATAGCCCACTTCGTGAACACTGGCGAAATGGCCGAAGTGTATCTCAGAAGCGATTCCCGGCAAACCATAGCTCGATCAGGCCTTTGGCGGCGACGGACTTCAGTGTATCTCAGAAGCGATTCCCGGCAAACCATAGCATTGGATGAAGGATCTGGACATGCAGGATTAGTGTATCTCAGAAGCGATTCCCGGCAAACCATAGCAGGGCAAGCAAGCGGTGTTGCAGTCGGGGTAGTGTATCTCAGAAGCGATTCCCGGCAAACCATAGCATGGCGGTACGCCGGAGCGCGGTCGTGCGGAGTGTATCTCAGAAGCGATTCCCGGCAAACCATAGCTCCACGGTCGTGGGCGATCAGCGGAACCAAAGTGTATCTCAGAAGCGATTCCCGGCAAACCATAGCCGACGGGGAATCTCACCGTCGCCAGGTGCGAGTGTATCTCAGAAGCGATTCCCGGCAAACCATAGCCTCCGCCGCGACAGGGTCGTTCACCGTCAGAGTGTATCTCAGAAGCGATTCCCGGCAAACCATAGCTAGCAATTGGCGGTAGTCCCTCCGGGCTCCCCGAGTGTATCTCAGAAGCGATTCCCGGCAAACCATAGCCGACGCACGCGTCGGTTCGTGATTCTGCATAAAGTGTATCTCAGAAGCGATTCCCGGCAAACCATAGCTCACTTTGAACCAATTGCCTCCGGTCACGTCAGTGTATCTCAGAAGCGATTCCCGGCAAACCATAGCGCCGGATGGCAAGCGCAGTAACAAGCCTGGAGTGTATCTCAGAAGCGATTCCCGGCAAACCATAGCCCATAACGATACTGCCTCCTCTGCGCTCTTAGTGTATCTCAGAAGCGATTCCCGGCAAACCATAGCCGTCATTTCCTCCGCTGTTGATTGTGGCGAAGTGTATCTCAGAAGCGATTCCCGGCAAACCATAGCGTGGGGGCCATCATGCCCTTCGGTCGATTGAGTGTATCTCAGAAGCGATTCCCGGCAAACCATAGCCCGCAATCGCAAAGCAACTCACCAAATTCTAGTGTATCTCAGAAGCGATTCCCGGCAAACCATAGCTCGTTCACGAGCATCGCCACGTCATTGATAGTGTATCTCAGAAGCGATTCCCGGCAAACCATAGCGGACGTTTACTGCTAAACAGGTGGCTCCCGAGTGTATCTCAGTGCGTATTCCGATGAAGGTGGGCAGTGATTCCGATTTGATCCCGGTCACTTGTTCCGAAGTGAAGGCGGTCGTTTTCGGAGCGAAGCGACGCTGGCGTTCTTATGGTGCTTGAAGTGACCGGGATCGGTCAACTGAAATTGGATTTTCTCTTCATCTTTTTTGTCTCCTTCCTCAGAGATTAAGCCCGCCGCCGGCGCGGTGGAAATGTGGGAATCCGGCCGTCCTTTGCCGGATTTCCAAGCCCGGTGGGAAGGGTGGGAAACTCGCTTTTGGAGTTTTCCACGCTTTCCACGGGGCGGCATTTCCACGGCGCCCGCTCGGGGTGTTCGGAGCGCAGCGACGATATTCATTCTTTGCCGCCGCGCTTTTTGCGCATGGACTCGCCGCGCATCTCGATGCGGTGAGCATTGTGCACCAGCCGGTCGAGAATGCTGTCGGCTAGGGTCGGATCCCCAATCTGTTCATGCCACTTGGCCACCGGCAGTTGGCTGGTCAAGATCATCGAGCGCCGCTGGTAGCGGTCTTCACAGATTTCCAGGAAGTCCCGACGCTCGGCATCGGCCAGGGGCGCCATGGCCCAGTCGTCGACAACCAATACCTCCAGGCGAGCCAACCGGGCGAGCAAGAATCGCAGACTGCCGTCGGCGCGGGCCAACGCCAGATCGCGAAACAGTTGGGGAGCCCGTGTGTAAAAGGCCGTAAAGCCATCCCGGCAGGCTTTCTCCGCCAGGGCGCAAGCCAGAAAGCTCTTGCCGATCCCCGTGGGGCCGAGCAAAAAAATGTTTTGATGTTCGCGCACCCAAGCTGAGTCCTGGGTGAGCGACCGCAGCAAGGCACGGTCCAGACCCCGCGGGGTGCGGAAGTCCAGGTCCTCCACCGAGGCCCGGTGCCGCAGCTTGGCCTGGCTCAAACGGCGCTCCAGGGCGCGGTTCTGGCGCCAGTTCCACTGCTGATCGACCAGCAGGGCGAAGCGTTCCTCGAAGCTCAACTCCGTAATCCCGGTCTGCTCGGACTGGGCGCGAAAGGCCTCCGCCATACCGTGCAAGCGCAAGGCGCGCAACTTTTCCAAGGTCTGCTGATTCAACATGTGTTCTCCTCTCTCCAGATGGAGCTATTGCACCCTCGGGGTCTCCGAGGGATCGAAATAGGCCGCACCGCGCAGGTTGTCGTGTTCGACCGGGGGGCGAGGCGCCGGGGTCTCCAGCGGTTGACGGTCGAGCCCGCGTTCCAGCATCGACTTGACGCTCTGATAGGAACAAGCGCCGGTGGCCAAGGCCCGCACCGCCGCCGCTTCCACCCGCTCGGGGGAATAGCGCTGGCCCAGCCGCAGAATCCCCAAACACGACCGATAGCCCATCTCCGGATGCGGTTTACTCTCCAGAATGGCTTGGAACAACTGCGCCGTCGACGGTCCCACCGACTGCGCCCAGTGCAGCAGGCGGGAAGGCGGCCACGCCAGGTGTTGCTGGTGGCTCTTGGGTCGATGCTCGTTGACGGTAGTGGCTTTATAGGGCAGGGGGCTGCGGACGTGCGAAGCCACGCGCTCGCCGCGGTGAAAGATCTCCACCGTGGTCAGCGTCGAGCGGATCTCCACCACCTGCCCGGTCAGCACGTACGGCACGCTGTAGTAGTGGCGGTCGATCTCGACGTGATAGTCGATGTTGACGCGCGCCGTCGCCCACTGCTGGAGCTCAAAGCGTTCGCGCGGCAGCGGCCCCAACGCGGGCCGGTCCAACTCCTGGAACAAGGTGGCGCGGCAGCCGGCGCGCTTGCGAAACGGCCGTTGATTGAGCTTCGCGAGCAACTCGCGGATCGCCTGGTTGAGTTCGGCGAGACTGAAGAACTTCCGATGCCGCAGTACCGCCACGATCCAACGCTGCACGATCTGCACGCCGGTTTCGACCTTGGCCTTGTCGCGGGGCTTGTAAGGCCGGGTGGGTAGCACGCCTACGCCATAGTGCAGGGCCAGTTCGTGATAGGTGCGGTTCAGATCGGGCTCGTAGCGGCAGGCCCGCTTCACGCCGGTGCGGGTATTATCCGGAATGACCAGCTTGGGGACGCCGCCCAGAAATTCGAAGGCGCGGATGTGGGAGCCGATCCAGTTCTCAGCTCTTGGCTCTCGGTGGCTTCGGCATAAGTGTAGTTGCTGGCCCCCAGGACCGCGACGAAGATCGCGGCCTGCCGCTCCGGCCCGCCTTGCGGGTCTTGCAAGGGGATCGTCGCCCCAGCGTAATCGACGAAGAGCTTCTCCCCCGCCGCATGGTCCTGCCGCAGCACCACATCCAGCCGCTGCCGCTACTGTTGGTAAATTTTCACATAACGGGCTGTAGCGTAATCGTCCGGGTGGGCCTGCCGATATCTTCCCATGCGAATTGCAGTGTCAGATGGGGATGGCGTTGGAGTTCTTCGTGGAGTTGGGGAAATCCGGTTGGGCTCGCGGTCTTCGTAGGCATGCTGCGTGGTTCCTTCGAACAAGGCGGCTTCCAGTTGGCGATCATCCCAGCCTTCCGGCAGTGGGCAACGGACCCTGCTGCCTGGGCGTGTTTCAGGACTCATAGACCGTGCCGTGTCCGATCGAGCAACTGCGGCGATCTGCCGCTGCCCGAGTCCTAGTCCGTAGCGCAGTCGCAGTACTTCTTTGAGCTTTCGGATGAACAACCTTTTCATGGGCAACGTGGTCTCTTCACCTTCCAGTGGAACCCCATTGCCTGAGATGTTGTCCAGCGTCCTTCGTCTGCCCTTACCGTGCGGTACAGAACCCTGTGGAATCGTTCCGAAATTAATCCGGTCAGCGTTCCGACAAGCCGCTGAAACTGACCGGATTAAAATCGGAATCCGTGACCGGCTTCATCCCGGAATCGTGACCGAATCAACTTCGGAATGCTGACCGAATCAATTCGGAATCGTGCCCGCCTTGCCCCGGAAT
>CAWEFC010000031.1:0-47113 GCA_963808085.1 uncultured Acidobacteriota bacterium | reverse complement strand
AAGTTTTCTATCTCGCCCGGAGAGATCGTCGAGTGTGATGGCAAGACTGGCCAACGAGAGTTGTTCGTTATGCGCAAGGCCAGTCAATTGAGCTCGGGTCAACTTCAGATCGGCTTCGCACCCGTCAATGACGCACGAAAGGCGAAAGAAATGCAGGTCGCTCGGGCGTGGTTATGGGCTGGTCCTGAGTCCCTACGCCAGCGCCACCCCCGAAAGGTGGCCATGAACCCGCTTGGCGAGTTGTACGATGCCCATGATTAACAGGAGGTTCCAGTGGGTGAACGCGTCATCGACTTTTCTGACCGCGCCGCTTATTTGAGCGTGAACAACTCGCTGCTGGTCATCCGATTCCCCGCTACTCCGCCCGCTCCCAGGGCGGAAGGCGGGGACGATGTAGGGCCGAACGGCGTTCGGCCCATGGGGGCAAGCGCTGCTGGCCCCTACAAAGCACCCTCGCCAGATGATCCTGAGAACGAGCAGGAGATTTCAAACGACCTGGCCCCCCCGCGCGGAGAGGTTCACACCGTGCCGCTGGAAGAGATTGCCGTCGTGGTGGTCTCGCATCCGCAAGTCACCTACTCGCACGCCGTTCTGGCGGGCTTGGCGGCGGCGGGCGGAATCCTGATTGCCTGTGATTCAAAACACCTGCCTGCGGCCATGATGCTGCCACTGGTGACGCATTCAACCCAGACCGAACGTTTTGCCGCTCAGGCTAAAGTTTCCCTGCCCATCTGCAAACGCGCGTGGCAGCAGATCGTAAAGGCCAAGCTGGAAGCACAAGCGCAATTGCTCGAATACCGCAAAGGAGCGGACTACGGCATGCGTGCGCTCGCCGCCGAGGTCCGCTCTGGCGACCCCGAAAATGTGGAGGCGCGTGGGGCTCGCATTTACTGGCGCGCCCTTTTCGGCGACAACTTCCGGCGCGACCGAGAGGCGGAGGATCTGAATCGCCTTCTCAATTACGGGTATGCAGTCCTGCGGGCCATCACCGCTCGGGCTGTCTGTGCGGCGGGCCTGCATCCGTCACTGGGCATCCATCACCACAACCGCTATGACGCGTTCTGCCTGGCGGATGACGTGATGGAACCTTATCGCCCGCTGGTGGATCGCGTCGTTGCGACGCTGAACGACCGGCTCGGCCCCCAATTGCCGCTGGACCGCGATACCAAGCGCGCCCTGCTCTTCAATCTGCTGGAACGGTACGAGTGCGCGGATGAAACGCGCTCGCTGTTTGACTGGGTGCAGCAAACCGCCTCTTCCCTGGCCTCGGTCATCTGTGAAGAGTCGGAGAAGCTTTATCTGCCACGGCTGCGGAACTTCCGCGACGCCACGCACCCGGCGCTGTAGCGGCGGTCTCCGACCGCCGTACGACGTGCCACGGGCATCTTGCCCGTGCCCGAGCATGGCCGTGACGGCCATGGCACAGCGGAACCGGCACTCCGAGTGCGCCGCTAAAAAACAATGCCGAAATCCGAATTCGCCCTCTCAGGATATCGCGCCATGTGGCTCTTCGCCATGTTCGACCTTCCCATGGATAAGCCCGAACTGCGCCTTGAGTACGCCCGGTTCCGTCGCAATCTTTTGAAGCGGGGCTTCACCATGCTGCAATTTTCGGTGTATGCCCACTACGTCGCCAGCGAGGAGAGCGATGACACCTTGCGCAAGAAGGTTCAAGCGGCGCTGCCCGACCATGGTCAGGTGAGGCTGATCTCCATCACCGACCGCCAGTTCGAAAAAATGGAGGTTTATGTTGGGAAAAAACGGCGAAGGGTGGAAGATCCGCCGTCTCAACTCATGCTTTTTTGAAGAAAAAGAAGACGTATCCCCCCGAAAATCAAGCGTTTCGGGGGGATAGAGTGTATCTCAGAAGCGATTCCCGGCAAACCATAGCCGTAGGTCTGAGTGCGCAGCGATCGCCGAAGTGTATCTCAGAAGCGATTCCCGGCAAACCATAGCCGATTCGGGCACGCTGCGAAGTCGACTCGAAGTGTATCTCAGAAGCGATTCCCGGCAAACCATAGCTCATGTGATGCAGGCATCTGGCGTCGATGGTCAGTGTATCTCAGAAGCGATTCCCGGCAAACCATAGCTGTGGACACGTTCGGCGGATCGTGCTCCGAGTGTATCTCAGAAGCGATTCCCGGCAAACCATAGCTAGTTTTCCGAACACCACCGCTAAAACTTGAGTGTATCTCAGAAGCGATTCCCGGCAAACCATAGCTAATCAAGCGCTGGGCACGTCGAACCTCGAAGTGTATCTCAGAAGCGATTCCCGGCAAACCATAGCCGGGTGGCAGCGGTTCGCCCGGTGCGCCAAGTGTATCTCAGAAGCGATTCCCGGCAAACCATAGCAATGCTCGATCGCGGGTCTGTTCAATTTTGAGTGTATCTCAGAAGCGATTCCCGGCAAACCATAGCTCTTCTGCTGTGGCGGTCGCCTGGTGCAGCAGTGTATCTCAGAAGCGATTCCCGGCAAACCATAGCCGCGATGCATAAAGTTGTTCGCCTTGCCCGAGTGTATCTCAGAAGCGATTCCCGGCAAACCATAGCTAGGTCGGCGTTATCCCTCCGGGCTCCCCGAGTGTATCTCAGAAGCGATTCCCGGCAAACCATAGCCTGACGGAGGCTCGGAGCCTGATGCCTTCGAGTGTATCTCAGAAGCGATTCCCGGCAAACCATAGCTCACAAGAACCCCATGCTTCCGGTCACGTCAGTGTATCTCAGAAGCGATTCCCGGCAAACCATAGCGCCGGATGGCAAGCGCAGCAACAAGCCTGGAGTGTATCTCAGAAGCGATTCCCGGCAAACCATAGCCCATAACGATACTGCCTCCTCTGCGCTCTTAGTGTATCTCAGAAGCGATTCCCGGCAAACCATAGCCGTCATTTCCTCCGCTGTTGATTGTGGCGAAGTGTATCTCAGAAGCGATTCCCGGCAAACCATAGCGTGGGGGCCATCATGCCCTTCGGTCGATTGAGTGTATCTCAGAAGCGATTCCCGGCAAACCATAGCCCGCAATCGCAAAGCAACTCACCAAATTCTAGTGTATCTCAGAAGCGATTCCCGGCAAACCATAGCTCGTTCACGAGCATCGCCACGTCATTGATAGTGTATCTCAGAAGCGATTCCCGGCAAACCATAGCGGACGTTTACTGCTAAACAGGTGGCTCCCGAGTGTATCTCAGTGCGTATTCCGATGAAGGTGGGCAGTGATTCCGATTTGATCCCGGTCACTTGTTCCGAAGTGAAGGCGGTCGTTTTCGGAGCGAAGCGACGCTGGCGTTCTTATGGTGCTTGAAGTGACCGGGATCGGTCAACTGAAATTCGGATTTTCTCTTCATCTTTTCTTGTCTCCTTTCTTATAAATTAAGCCCGCCGCCGGCGCGGTGGAAATGTGGGAATCCGGCCGTCCTTTGCCGGATTTCCAAGCCCGGTGGGAAGGGTGGGAAACTCGCTTTTGGAGTTTTCCACGCTTTCCACGGGGCGGCATTTCCACGGCGCCCGCTCGGGGTGTTCGGAGCGCAGCGACGATATTCATTCTTTGCCGCCGCGCTTTTTGCGCATGGACTCGCCGCGCATCTCGATGCGGTGAGCATTGTGCACCAGCCGGTCGAGAATGCTGTCGGCCAGGGTCGGATCCCCAATCTGCTCATGCCACTTGGCCACCGGCAGTTGGCTGGTCAAGATCATCGAGCGCCGCTGGTAGCGGTCTTCACAGATTTCCAGGAAGTCCCGACGCTCGGCATCGGCCAGGGGCGCCATGGCCCAGTCGTCGACGACCAATACCTCCAGGCGAGCCAACCGGGCGAGCAAGAATCGCAGACTGCCGTCGGCGCGGGCCAACGCCAGATCGCGAAACAGTTGGGGAGCCCGTGTGTAAAAGGCCGTAAAGCCATCCCGGCAGGCCTTCTCCGCCAGGGCGCAAGCCAGAAAGCTCTTGCCGATCCCCGTGGGGCCGAGCAAAAAAATGTTCTGATGTTCGCGCACCCAAGCTGAATCCTGGGTGAGCGACCGCAGCAAGGCACGGTCCAGACCCCGCGGGGTGCGGAAGTCCAGGTCCTCCACCGAGGCCCGATGCCGCAGCTTGGCCTGGCTCAAGCGGCGCTCCAAGGCGCGGTTCTGGCGCCAGTTCCACTGCTGATCGACCAGCAGGGCGAAGCGTTCCTCGAAGCTCAACTCCGTGATCCCGGTCTGCTCGGACTGGGCGCGAAAGGCCTCCGCCATACCGTGCAAGCGCAAGGCGCGCAACTTCTCCAAGGTCTGCTGATTCAACATGTGTTCTCCTCTCTCCAGATGGAGCTACTGCACCCTCGGGGTATCCGAGGGATCGAAATAGGCCGCGCCCCGCAGGTTGTCGTGTTCGAGCGGGGGGCGGGGCGCCGGGGTCTCCAGCGGTTGACGGTCGAGCCCGCGTTCCAGCATCGACTTGACACTCTGATAGGAACAAGCGCCGGTGGCCAAGGCCCGCGCCGCCGCCGCTTCCACCCGCTCGGGCGAATAGCGCTGGCCCAGCCGCAGAATCCCCAAGCACGACCGATAGCCCATCTCCGGGTGCGGTTTACTTTCCAGAATGGCTTGGAACAACTGCGCCGTCGACGGTCCCACCGACTGCGCCCAGTGCAGCAGGCGCGAAGGCGGCCAAGCCAGGTGTTGCTGGTGGCTCTTGGGTCGATGCTCGTTGACGGTGGTGGCTTTATAGGGCAGGGGGCTGCGGACGTGCGAAGCCACGCGCTCGCCGCGGTGAAAGATCTCCACCGTGGTCAGCGTCGAGCGGATCTCCACCACCTGCCCGGTCAGCACGTAGGGCACGCTGTAGTAGTGGCGGTCGATCTCGACGTGATAGTCGATGTTGACGCGCGCCGTCGCCCACTGCTGGAGCTCAAAGCGTTCGCGCGGCAGCGGCCCCAGCGCCGGCCGGTCCAACTCCTGGAACAAGGCTGGCGCGGCAGCCGGCGCGCTTGCGAAACGGCCGTTGATTGAGCTTAGTCGAGCAACTCGCGGATCGCCTGGTTGAGTTCGGCGAGACTGAAGAACTTCCGATGCCGCAGCGCCGCCACGATCCAACGCTGCACGATCTGCACGCCGGTTTCGACCTTGGCCTTATCGCGGGGCTTGTAAGGCCGCGTGGGCAGCACGCCCACGCCGTAGTGCATGGCCAGTTCGTGATAGGTGCGGTTCAGATCGGGCTCGTAGCGGCAGGCCCGATTCACGCCGGTGCGGGTATTATCCGGGATGACCAGCTTGGGGACGCCGCCCAGAAATTCGAAGGTGCGGATGTGCGAGCCGATCCAGTTCTCCAGCTCCTGGCTCTCGGTGGCTTCGGCATAAGTGTAGTTGCTGGCCCCCAGGACGGCGACGAAGATCGCGGCCTGCCGCTCCGGCCCGCCTTGCGGGTCTTGGAAGGGGATCGTCGCCCCGGCGTAATCGACGAAGAGCTTCTCCCCCGCCGCATGGTCCTGCCGCAGCACCACATCCAGCCGCTGCCGCCACCGTTGGTAAAGTTCACAGAAGCGGCTGTAAGCGTAACCGTCCGGGTGGGCCTGCCGATATTCTTCCCAGGCTAACTGCAGCGTCAGGTGGGGATGGCGTTGGAGTTCTTCGTGGAGTTGGGCAAAATCCGGTTGGGGCTTGCGGTTTTCGTAGGCACGCCGCGGGGTTCCTCCCAACAAGGCGGCTTCCAGTTGGCGATCATCCCAGCCTTCCGGCAGCGGCCAACTGACCCCTGCCGCCTGGGCGCGTTTCAGGTACTCATAAACCGTGCCGTGTCCGATCGAGCAACTGCGGGCGATCTGCCGCTGCCCCAGCCCCAGTTCGTAGCGCAGTCGCAGTACTTCTTTGAGCTTTCGCATGGACAACCTTTTCATGGGCAATGTGGTCCCTCCACCTTCCAGTGGAACCCCATCGCCTGAGATGTTGTCCAGCGTCCTTCGCTCTGCCCTTACCCTGCGGTACAGAGCCCTGTGGAAATCGTTCCGAATTTAATCCGGTCAGCGTTCCGACAAGCCGCTGAAACTGACCGGATTAAAATCGGAATCCGTGACCGGCTTCATCCCGGAATCGTGACCGGATTAATTTCGGAATGCTGACCGAATCAATTTCGGAATCGCGCCCGCCTTGCCCCGGAATCCGCAATCTCAGAAGCGATTCCCGGCAAACCATAGCCAATTCGACGGCTTTTCCCAGCACGTGCGAGTGTATCTCAGAAGCGATTCCCGGCAAACCATAGCGCGTTGAGACGATCAGCAGAGGGAAATTTGAGTGTATCTCAGAAGCGATTCCCGGCAAACCATAGCTGTGGATCGATGAGGATTCCGTAAAGCGCTAGTGTATCTCAGAAGCGATTCCCGGCAAACCATAGCACCAAATACAACACGGGGATCAAAGGATATAGTGTATCTCAGAAGCGATTCCCGGCAAACCATAGCCCATCCTGGGTGTCACCCTCACCGCCGCGAGTGTATCTCAGAAGCGATTCCCGGCAAACCATAGCGCGATCCATGTCACGCCTCCTCGGGTGTTTAGTGTATCTCAGAAGCGATTCCCGGCAAACCATAGCGGGTAGGGCAGCGCGGCCTGGCGCCGCACTGCCCTACCCGCCTGGAGACCGACGGGACCCCGCGCAAATACTCTCACATTGCAGGCACGATGCAACTGATTTATTCGCTCGTTGGGGTTCAAGTCCCGACCCCTAATATGCTTCTATCACCGCTCAAGATTCAGCATTAAAAGTCGCCTTTCCGTCATGGACCCACTAGTATAACGTTTCACTAAAATATGCTCATATCACGTCAACAAAGCGTCGAACTTCTTCCAGCGATGCACTACGGGTGCGGCGTTGATTTCCGAAACCCCGAGCAGGATTCGATCCTGCAACTCCTTCCACGATTGTACGCGAATGTGGCGCAAGAAGGTTCGCGCCATTTTGCCGAAAAGCGTTTCGACAATATTCAGCCAGGAACCGTGGGTGGGCGTCAGCACGTACTTGAAGCGATTGGGACGAGTGGCCAAGTATGCCTGGGTCTCCTTGGAAAGGTGTGCCGAGTGATTATCCAGCACCAGGCGGAGGGTGCACTCGGGCGGATAATAGCGATCCAAATCCTGCAGCAAGGCAATGAACTCACGACTCCGATGGCGCCGCTCAACCCGCGCCGTGACATGTCCCGTCTGCAGGTCGAGCGCGGCCAGAATCGAAGCCGTGCCCAAACGTTTATATTCGTGGTCGCGCGCCACCGTGGAGTGCTGGCCCGCTACCGGCGGAAGATCGGGAGCCGTATTCGCCAAGGCTTGCAGGCCCGGTTTCTCATCGACGGAAACGGTAATCACGCTGGGTGGGGCCTCGGGGGATCCGCCGCTTTGGTTCTGCAGCATCACTTCTTGATAGACCAGCAGCACTTCGCGCATCTTCATCTCGAAGGCCGGATCGCGGCGCTCCAGGTAGTAAGTCACCTTGTCGGGGCGCAAGGCTTGCCGGGTCAAAATCCGTTGCACGGTTGCCTTGGCCGCCCGCACCAACATCGGGTGTCCGGCGGCCACCGCTTGCTGACGCACATGACGAGCCAGGGACTGCCGCGTCCACAATTCCGCCGCGTACCCATACTCCTTGGGTTTGGAGCAGGCCAAATGCACCACCCAAGCCTTGGCGGCCTCCGTGATCACCGGTTCCCGGGGCCGATGGTAGGCATCCTTCAAGCCGGCGGCCAAGCCCACGTTCAGGGCCTTGCCGACCCACTTGGCGACGCTGGTCCGGGTCATGGAAACCTTGCGAGCAATCTCGGCGACGGTCTCACCGGCATGATAACACCACAGAATCTCGGCCCGCTGCACCTCGCGCCGTGGCGCCGTTTGCGACCGGCGCAGCCGTTCAAGCCGCTCGACTTCCTCGGGGGTCAACACCAACTTTGCACGCCTCGATTTTCCTGCCATGCCGCGAAGCATATCAGGAAAGCAGGTCCATGTGAACATCTTTTAACGAAACGTTATACTAGGTTGTAAAACGGCCGAACCGTGGAGTGGCGGCGCTGGCAATCCCGAGCCGGCGTAGCGCCTGTTCTTTGGGCCCGCGGCCCTTCATCCCCGCCCGAGTTCTGCCGCTCCGTTCACCGCTGACTTCCACGCCATATGGACCGAGCGAGCTGGCACGCCTGTCCCGCTTTCCAGGGCCCCCGAGTCTGTGCTGCGCTATTCGGCAGAGCCTCACGAGGTTCGGCGCGGCGGCCGCTCCCCCCCTGACGCGGTTGACTCGACTTCTGTTCCACTGTACAGTTCAGATCGATGAAACGGAGAGTTTATGGGAAGCAGCACAGCAACCGCGAAGAAGGGCACGATAGTGGTTTCCGCCCTGCGTGCCCGCGCGCACTTCGGGAATCTTTTGAATCGTGTCAATGATGAGCGCCGGTCGCTTGTCATCGAGAAGCGCGGAACACCGAAGGCTGTCCTACTGAGCATTCGTGATTGTGTCAAGCTTGCCGCGCCGGAGCCCGAGGTCTTAAGAGTCCTCGGTGAGGAGTCAGAACTGAACGGGACGAGCGCGATGAGCTCGCGTCAGATTGACAAGATCATCAAGGCGGTCCGGCGGCAGAAGTCCAGGCGGTTATCCTGACGAGAACATCTTCCTGGAATGCGCCGATCTTGCTCGAGCCGATTATCTGGTGACCGGCAATCAGAGGCACTTTCCGAGATACTGGAAAAAAACCAAAATCATAACGCCACGAGAATTTATAAACCTTACGGCACCTCATTCAATAAAGTAGCAGTGTCGGGGAGATGAGGCGTTATCTGCTCCGCAGTTCCATTTCTGGCCCAGTCAGCGTAGCGCGGAAGTGTCCTTCGACGCGCTGTCCCCTTGGCCCAATCATTGCCTCTTGGCAATAATTCCCACCACGGCAAGATCGTAGTCGGTATACGCGCGGTACGTGCCGCGTAGCCAGAGAAGTGCCACGCGGTTGCCCGGCCAAATGGGAACAATGGGGCGTAGATTATCCGCAGTGGAATTCGCGGTCATCGGCTGCCACGACCAGGAAGCACCGCCGTCAGGGGTCGTTCCCCTAAAAATCTCGAAGTGCTGCTTGCCATCCGCGGTGCTGCGGAGCGGCGTTCCCGACTTGGGCTGGACGTTCGTGGAGATATAGACGGTATTGGGGTCACCTGGATCAAGAGAGATATTTCCCGTGTAGTCCAGCTCACTTGTGTAAAGGCAGGGGCCAGCATGGGCAATCTCGTGATCGATCCACGTCTTGCCATCCCAGCGCGCATAGTGGTAGCGATGATCGTCGCCCGCGTGTTGGGGCGCCGTTCCCGCCGGCATTTTCCGAACCGTGTAGGCCACAAAAGGCCGGCCCTCTCGATCCAAATGGATATCGCCGGTCCAGGCGATGTTTTCGGCATTCCCAGCGAAGATGCGCGTCCCTTCCGCCGGATTCCTTAAGCCCTCGGTAAGCTTGCGGATCCTCGTGCCATTGGATTGATAAAGTTCGCCGTCCCGATAATAGACGTGGTAATTGCTGTTGGTGTGGAATTCGTTGGGGTGACCATCCGTATAGAACATGTGCACCGTATCCGTGCCATTGGAGACGTACTTTACGTAGGGGCGATGCTGGAACTTTCCCGGAACGTCGATGAAGATATTCCCGGCCTTCCAGGTTTCACCTTGATCGTCGGACCAGGCAAACGAAGGCTTGTCTCGACCATTCAGGCCGCGGAAGAAGTCGTAGATTCGTCCCTTGCCGCCATCCTCATTGCGAAGCAAAACGAGATTGGAATAGGTGATTTCCGAGGTCTTGCTGGGAACGAAAGTGCGCTCCGGTTGCCAAGCCGTGGGGTCGCCCGGCTCCGCTGAAATCCGATAGTAGAAATGGTTCTCCAGGCCATGCTCGGCATAGACCGTTAGAATTCGGCCATCGGGCCTAACAAGGAAGGCGGGCGAATTGTGGTCGTCGTACCGGCTGTCTTGGCCGTGGGACAGGTTCGGGTGCAGGACCTCTCTGTGTTGGCGTCCAGTCGCGAGGTCGTAAGTGACAACTTCGATGTTTCCGGTGCGGGACGAATCGTGAACGCCGGAGGCTACGGACCCGATCACGAGTTTGTCGTTTTGAACTATGATGCGCTCGTCTTGAAACCAGCACCAACCGCCGTCATCGTTGAAGGTAACGACCGGCTGCGCCTGCTGCCCCCAAAGACTCAGAGCCGAAATGGCGGCCCACACAAACGGGAATAGAAAGCGTCTTGTAGCTCGCATATCTCACCACTCGCAAAGAACCGCTTGCGAAGCTTTAGAGTGCGGCAGCTTGCTGCCGCTTTCCCCCCCGCGAGCTCGCTCGCGGGATTTCGACACCGCGCCCGTTTCCGCGCTATACACGGCGACATAAATTGTAGCGTCGATCTCCGATCGACGACGGCGGTCGAAGACCGCCGCTACAGCCGGATGCGCAGGCGCCTATCTCGATCCGTATACCAGGCATCGTAATGCTCCAGCCAGCAAGCTGGCTGGGGAAAAAGCGGCAGCAAGCTGCCGCACGCTAAAGCTCCGCACGCTAATACTCGGCACGCCTGAGCAGGCTGCGAAGAGCTTCCCCGTAGGCCAGATCTCTTAAGACGCGGGCTTGAGCCTCTGGAATTCGGCTTGTTCTTTCGCCGCGTCTTCGGCTCGGCCGAGTTCGCGGTAAATCTGGGCGAGCAGAAAGTGGACCGAGGGATCGTCGGGATCGGTCTTGGCCGCGGGCTCGAGGGCCGCGAGGGCTTCCGGTTTCTGCCCCAATTGCAGCAGCGCCTTCGCCAAACCCAATCGGGCAGGCGTGGCAGCCGGATTGATTTCCAGGGCCCTGCGGAAGGCTGTAACCGCCTCATTCAATTGGCCGTGCTTGCGGTAGACTTCGCCGATTTCGTAGTGGGCCTGCGCGCTCTTCGGGTCCACCTTCAGCTCCTCGTTTAGCTCCGTCAGGGCGTCGTGCCACGCGTCGGCGTCGGGAGAATTCGTCAGCAGCAAGATAGCGATTTGCAGGTGAACACCCACCAGCGAGGGGTCCAGCTTCGCCGCTTGGCGATAGGCGTCGAGCGCCCCCTTCCAGTTGCCGTCCGTCGCCGCGAAAGACGCCATCACCTGATAGCTTCGCGCGGACTTCGGCGCTACCTTCATCAGCCTCAAATAGACCTGGGAGGACAACCTTCCGTAGAGCTCGCCCGCGGCATAAAGAACGTCAGGATCATTGGGATAGGCAGCCAACAGCTTTTGTGTCACTTGCACCGACTCCATTTCGTTGCCCTGCTGGTCGGCGCACCGCTGCAAACTGAGGCCGAGAATTCGGCGCAGCTTGGGGTCGGGATTCGAGCCGAACTCGCGCACCAGGGCGTTCATAGCGGCAGGACAATCCCCCGCGGCAGCCTGAGTGACGGGCAGATAGGCTTTGGCGAGGGCTAGGGAGGGACTCAGCCGCTGGGCTACCTTGAACTCGGCAATCGATTTTTCATACTGATGATCGGCGTAGTAAGCCAGCCCAAGGTCCGCGTGCGGCTCGGCCGCCGTCGGTGAGAGCTTGATGGCGGCAGAGAAGTGCTGCTCGGCAGCGACAAAATCACCGTTATTGAGCGCCGCTTGGCCTTGCTGGAGTTCCGCCTTGGCCGCCGGTGACGGTTTCTGACAAAACGTCGTGGCCGACAGGAATACCAGCGAGGACAGGCAGGCCACGACCCGGAGCTTCATGGGGAAGCATTGTAGCCAACCGAGCCATTTCGCCGCAAGCCATAATGCAGCCATAATACGCCGAGGCCGACGCGCGGGGGCCCGGTCCCAGCCGCTCGAAGTTGCGTCGTCCAATCTTGTGGGCCAATGCTTGCCATTTTTCCGCGGCCTATGCTATCAGTAGATTCGGTGTCGGGCCTGGAGCTAGCCAAGGTGATAATTCAGCCTCGGAACTGGGGCTTTTGCGGCAAGCGCTGGCGGATGGTGACCTTTTGTCTGTGTATGCCGCTGGTCCTATTCCACGCAGTCGCGGGCGTTTGCGCGGTATCCACAATGCCCCCCACCCCCGCCGAGGAGTTGCAGGCGGCAACAGCGGCGGATAAAGCCGGGGATTATCCCACCGCCGCGAAGCACTTTCAGAATTTCCTGGACAAGGTCAAACCCGCCCAAATGAATCCGCAAGCCAACTCTGAGGTGCGCACACGGCTTGCGACGATTTACTTTCTGCTCCACGAATACCGCGAATCGCTTCGCACCGTCACTCCGCTCACCAGCGCGAAAAGTGTTTCCGTTCCCGTGCCGCAACAGGCCTGGACGGTGCAGGGCTTGGACGAGCTCGAACTCAACCAGTTACCCGAGGCGATCAAGGCCTTGCGTGAAGCCCTGAAGCTAAACCCCGCGAATGGCACCGCGCGGCTGGCTCTTGGTGACGCGCTAGCTCGCAAGGGCAGCCTCACCGCCGCCGTCGATCAGTACAAGGAGCAACTGCGCCGCACTCCGAACGAAGTCGAAGCCTGGTACAAGCTGGGTCTTGCGTACAGTTTCCTGACCAAGCAAACCTCCGCCGCATTTTGGGAGCGCTATCCGAATGATCCCGTCGGCGTGCAACTCAAAGCGGAGGGAAGCATCTCGCGCGCGGCCTACCCGGAGGCCTTGCGAACATTGTTCGATCTGCTGAAAGAGGACAATCCCCCGGCAGGAATTTACGCTGACCTCGGCACCGCATTGCTCGAACTCGGTTTCCCGCAAACCGCCGAGCCGCAATTCCAGAAGGAGTTGAAGCGTGATCCGCTTTCGCCCGACGCCCTTTGGGGATTGGCGGCGGTTATGGCGTTGCGTGGAGACTGGGACGACGCGCGCGAAAATCTGCGGGCGCTGGCGGAATCAAATCCCCAAGAACTCGCGCGGCTATTCGAATCATCTCCACCCACTACGCTTCGCCAGGCCTTACAGCAAAAACAGTTGACGATTCCCGTCCAGTTCACCCAAACGCCCCTGGGAGAAGCGTGGAGCAACTGGCTGCAAGAGTCGGACGTGGACCTGAGCGCGATGAATGCGGCGGCGCAAACGCCCTGTTCCGAGGCCCTCGCGCCATCGCAACTCGAGCCCGGCACGTGGCTCCCAGAAGCCTGCTACAGCCAGCTTGCGGACCAATTGCGCAAGCACAAGGGAACGGCGCAATCGGACGCGGACAAGCTCGCGGAAGCCGATCTCCGCGACGGGTCCTTGGACGATGCGGAAGCGACTGCGCGGCGCGCGCTCGCATCAAAGCCCTCGGATGGATGGGCGATGTATTGGCTGGTGAAATCCTATGAGGCGCTAGGGTACGCCGCCTATGGTCAAGTCTCGCGATTAAGCCCCGACTCCGCGCGAATCCATCAGATTATGGCGAAGTATTATGCCGACAAGCACGAGACAGCCCACGCCATCGCCGAGTATCAAGCGGCGATTAAGCTCTCACCGGATTTGCCGGACCTGCACCTGGGACTTGGCACCGTGTACTGGGAAGCGGGCGACTGGGATCAGGCCGAAGCGCCGCTGCACAAGGCGCTCGGTTTGTCGCCCAGTTTGGTGAACGCGAGCTACGAACTGGGCGACGTGTATATCCAGCGGCGACAGTGGGAACAGGCCATCCCTTACCTCCAACCCGCGGTGGGGAACGCGATGCTCAATTACCAGGCGTGCTTGGATGTTTCCAAGGCCGAGGCGGGTCTCGGGCACACGCAGCAAGCGGTTGATTATCTCTTGCGGGTGGCGGAGCAGGACCAGGACGGCGAAATTCACTATCGCCTCGCTCTCTTGTATCGCAAGCTGGGTGATTCCGCCAAGGCGGACGCAGCCTTTGCGGCATCCAACCAGCTTCGGCAAGCCTCTTCCCAACACGGCCAAGAAGTACTTCAAACCATGGAGAAGGAGCGGCAAGCTCTCGACCAAACGGAGCGCTGAACCGAGCTTACATGATCAAAAGCAAATCCTCCCTCTTCACTCGGCGCGACTGGTTGCGCACAAGCCTGTCTGGTCTGTGCTTCGCCGTGCCCGTTCTGGCCAATGGCAAGCTGGGACAGCCGATCCTCGCGCCTGGCGGGCCATGGTTCACGGATGTGGCGGATAAAGCTGGACTCACAACGTTTCGTGACACCTGCGGCGCGGCGGCGAAGAATTACCTGCTGGAAACCATGAACGGGGGTGTCGCGATCTTCGACTACAACAACGATGGTCTTATGGACATTTTGTTGGTCAACGGATCGACCTTCGAGTTGCTCGATAATCCCAAACTTCCCCGAACAATGAGCCGATTGTTCCGCAATAACGGCGACGGCACCTTTACGGACGTTACCCTGCAGAGTGGGTTGATTAATACCGGGTGGGGCCAAGGCGTGGCGGCAGCCGACTACGACAATGACGGCCATGTCGACGTGTTTATCACGAATTTCGGTTCCAACGCCCTGTTCCATAACAACGGCAACGGGACGTTTACCAATGTCACCCACGAAGCCGGGGTCGAAGGCGGGAACTGGTCCTCCGGCTGCGCCTGGGGCGATTTTGATGGCGATGGCAGGTTGGACCTCTATGTCGCGCGCTATGTTGATTTCAACCGCGCCATAATCCCCCCTCCAGGGGAAGCGAAATATTGCCTTTATCGAGGTGTGCCGGTGTGTTGCGGCCCCCTGGGTTTGACCGGCTTGGCCGATCTCTATTACCACAACGAGGGCAATGGGAAGTTCCGAGAGGTCTCAAACGACGTGGGCATTCGTGACAGCGACAAGTCCTTTGGCCTTGGGGTAATCACGCTCGATTTCGACAACGACGGATTCCTTGACATTTACGTGGCGAACGACTCGGAGCCGAATTACCTGTGGCGTAACAAAGGCAACGGGACCTTTGAGGAAGTGGCCATGGAAGCGGGATGTGCCGTGACCGCCGACGGGCGGCCGCAATCGTCCATGGGCGTCACCGTGGGCGATTACAACAACGATGGCTGGATGGACATTTGTACCACTTCCTTTTCCGAGGACTACAATGCGCTGTACCGTAACACGAAGGGAACGTTTGACGACGTCACTTTTGAAGCCGGCATCGGAAAAGACTTCTCGAAACTCACTTTGGGCACTGGCTTTCTGGACTTTGACAATGACGGCTGGCTCGACATCTTCATGGCCAATGGGCACCTCTACCCGCAGGCGGAGAAGGCCGGAAATTCCTACTTTCAGCACAACCACCTGTGGCACAACCTTCGCAACGGCCGGTTTGAACTCCTTTCGGAAAGCCAGAGTGGGTTTACCCAGGCATGGTCCAGCCGCGGCGCCGCCTTTGGCGACCTGGCGAATGACGGACGTGTTTGGGTGGTGGTGAATAACATCGATCAGGTACCCTTTCTGTACGAGCCTTCCGGAACGGCGGGCAACTGGGTTCGGATCCGGCTCACCGGCACGCACTCGAACCGCAGCGCCATCGGGGCTCGGGTACGAGTCACGACGGGCGAACTCACGCAGACCAATGAGGTTCGAAGCGGCGACAGCTACCTTTGTACCAACGACATTCGGCTTCACTTCGGCTTGGGCGAGGCAAAGTCCATTGACCAACTTGAAATCCGCTGGCCCGACCGTCAGGTGGAGAAGTACGAACGGCTGGCCGTAAACCGGGAATACGCTTTCCGGGAGGGCGACAAAAATGCAAAGGCCTAGGCGCGCTCTGATTGTTGCCGCCGCAGCCCTCGCGGCCTTCCTTTCTTCCGTAGCCCCAGTTTTAGGACAAGGAGAAGCCACGGAGGATGTGAGTCCCACCGGTGAGATTGATTTGGGCACAATTCCGCCCGATCGGATCGTGAGCGCGGTGGCCTCAGCCCGGAAAGAAATCCGGCTGCAGGGAGATTCGGCGGAGGGTTACCTCCATCTCGCCGTCGCGCTTGGCTCCGGCGATGACCAGCAGGGTGCCAGGGTGGCTATCGATCGAGCATTGGCGCTCAATCCGAGGCTCCCAGGGGCGTGGCTGCAAAAAGCCCTGATTTCCATTAATGGCGGAACTTTGAAGGACGCCATCGGCTATCTCCAGAAGGAAGTCGAGTACGATCCCCAAAGCGTCAGTGCGCGGCTCGAGCTCTCAGCGATGCTCTTCCGCAGCGGCGACTTTAAGGGTGCGCAAGACCAAACCGAAGCTGTGTTGCGCTTTGACCCCCAAAACGCTAATGCTCTTGGGGGATTAGGTTACCTTCAGTTGCAGGAAGGGCAACTTCCGGCTGCGGTCGAGAACCTTCGCAAGGCCATCGCCGCGAAACGTCGCTTCCCCGAGGCCAAGCAGAATTTGGGAAATGCCCTCATGCAGTTGGGGGACTGGGCCGGCGCGCGTCAGGCTTTCGAAGATGCGATCAAGGATGAACCCGACGCCATTCCCGCCGTCTACGGACTCGGCACGACCCTGCGGCACCTGGGCGAACCTGCGGCGGCGGCAAAACAGTTTGCCAAGGCCAAGGATATGCTGCAAATGGTCCAGGCCATGGCGCGCGCGCAGGGAGAGGACAACAACGGCGTTCGAATGTGGAATAACGGGAACTTGGCGGGTGCCGAGGAAGCCTTCCGAACTTCCGTAACCGCCCACATGGCCTATGCCGAAGCTCATAACAATTTGGGCGGAGTGCTTTGGCAGGAAAAGAAAGTGAAGGAGGCGACGGACGAGTTCACGCTAGCCATCCGCGCCGATCCCAAGTTTGCCAAGGCCCACAACAATCTCGGCAATGCCCTGATGGTTGCCGGGAATCTTCCCGGAGCCATCGAGCATTACCGGACTGCCGTTCAACTTGAGCCGGGCTTTGCCATGGGCCACTTCAGTCTCGGCTTGGCGTTGGCGCAAACAGGCAAGAGTGTCGAGGCGGAAAAGGAACTGCGCGACTCCCTCATCCTTGCTCCCGATCTGGCGGTTGCGCACTTCGAGCTGGGATTGCTCTTGGCGTCCGGGAAGCCAACTCTGCCCGCCGAGGCGCGGTCGGAAATCGAAACGGGAATTCGGCTGAACCCCGAACTTAAAGCCGCGCTGCCTCCGGCGCTGGCGAAAGACTTATCGGCGCCTGCTACAACCTCGAAGCCGCAACAATAAATAATCCTCGTTACCGCTCATTTTCCTTATACAACCGATCGGCAGTGACGGGCCGCGCTGTACGCTATGTCGGAGGTATACTGAGGCTTTCGGAAAGGACGCTCTCAGGCGCGGGTAATGCCCCATGACGGGCCGTTGCCTCAATACTCGCACCGGCGTAAGCCACTTCACATGCTGGGCCGTAATCCGTCGACGTGGATTATTCCGAGTACAACATACTCCATGCTGATTCTCGGACTAACCGTGCCCAATCGTTTGCAGGCACTTCTGCGCCAGCCCTGGGTTTGGAAAATGACTCGTTTGGAGTAACTTTGTCTCGCTGGCAGTCACTCTAGTCCGTAATATGTCGTCAGTGGTTTCCTATGTCCTTGAAAAAGTTCTTGGCTGAAACTTCCCCCGGCACGCTAAGCGAAATTGGTTTTTACACTCCGCTGGCGACGCAAGTGTTTGGCACGCTTTTAGGTTATTCCCCCTCGGAAAGAGTCATCAACAAATCGGGAAAACACGGGATTCCGGACATCCGCCTCAGCTCTCGGGAGGATGGGTCCGAGTGGGCTGTGGTCGAAGCGAAGATCGATGATCAAAAGATTCGGGATAGTGCCGAGAGGCGAAGATATGGCGTGACCAGATACTTGAGCACGGCTATATCGGTCCGGAAACATATTACGTCGTTCTTTGCGCCCCGCGCACGTTCTACGTGTGCGATCTGGACGGCCAGCTTCTTGAAACCCTTCATATTGAACCGGACCGTTTGACCGACCCGAGATCAGGAGGCCAGTTCCCTCTGACGGATGCGGCATTCCGTGAACGGATGCACTTGATTAGCTATGCTGCATCGATGGAGCGGCGTCAGTTCGAGTCGTTCCGCGAGGGTAAGCTGAAGAGCGGTCACATTCCGCTCACCGCGGGTACTCTTGACCAACTCCAATTGGTTTTCTCCGGTGCGATTGAGAAGCTGCGGCCCTATTGCCGTTCGCACTTTCGCCAGCTCCGAGACGAGTATGAGCGAGCCCAATCACAGGTCGCCGAGGTTGACCGCCGGCTCGACATCATTGGCTCAGGGGCCGTCAAAACCCGCCAAAAGCTCCTCTACCAGCGCCGCACCATTCGCGCCAAACACCGCCTGGCGTTTCAACTGTTCGAGGACGATTATGAGCGCTTTAAGCACGATCAGACCTACGCCGGCACCCAGCAGGAAGACCACTTCGAGGACATCTTTTGTACCAACACGGCTTATGTGGCCCTCAGCCGACTGATCTTCGTCCGCATTTGTGAAGATGTCGGTCTTACCACCCGGAAAATCTCGAATTCCGGGATCGCTGTTTGGCGTGATTTTGTTCGGAATATCAAGGGAAATTATCAGGACCTATTAGAGGTGGCCTTCAAGGACGTTGCGAGTATCTGCCCCGGCCTATTCGAACCCACGATTTTTGATTGTATTGGGCAGGGTAATAGTCTGCTGAGCGATATACTGGAGAGGATTCTCATAGCCTGAGCTTTGAGTTTTCGTGAAATTAGGCGAGCTGAATGGGCTTAATGTACCGGTATTTACGCCCGTGCATCGAAGGGCGAGCATGGGGGCGTACGATGTACCCCACCGATGGGAGTTCCCTTCAGTAAGTTAACAACAGACGGTCGGTTACAACCTCCTCACTTAGATTCTTTCCATTCATCTGAAAGCGCTTCAGCATTAGCGCCCACAACTGATAGACACCTCGCGCTCAAACAGACCCCTCGGAATGGGCAATCCACATTGTGCTTGCCCGACCGTTTAGTGCCGTCGATGCTGAGCGCGACAAAAACGGAGCGCCTCTTGCAGGCGGCGATTGCTTCAAATAATTTGGGAAGGCTGAAGGATTGTGCTCCGTAAAGAATTGCTTGAGTGTCGCTATAAGGCGGGTCGCGTAGACTAGATCGCCGGCACGGAGATCTGCAGCGCGTCTGCATAATCCATCAGCTTGAACGTAGTTCCACGCAAACGCAGCACCCATTCATCTACTCGCTTACTGAAGCTCGTTGGGTGAATCGGTTTATGAATGCCGCAGGGCGTCGACATGTATCCGTCGGCCTGTCGGAAGCACGACTCCACCGTAACAAGACCGGCAGAGGAATAGAAGGTCGGCGCCGTTGGGCGTTGCCTCGAACGACGCTTTTATTTTCTCGTACTCCTCGATGTGGTTGCCGTTACTGCAAGCCCCCAACGCTCCTCGTACCATCGCTTGAGGAGCGGGGGGCTGCCCGACAGCGTTTGCCATATCTCGATGAGCGGCGCGAACGAATCGGATGCAAATGCACACTCAGGCGCCAACGTGGCTAGCACGCCGCCGCTGCCGACGAATGGCTCGAAATATTTCCGAATTCCGGTGGGAAATACGACACGATTTCGGGCGCGAAGCGCTGCTTATTTCCAATCCACTTCAGCAAACCCTTTGTAAAGGGTATTACCTGCCTCGTTCCGATGTCCGCAAAAGCAAGCTGTTCCATTTAACCTCAATTCGCTTGATTCTTACTTACCATATCCTAATTTGGGATGTGAGTCAAGCCTCGGTTATCATCCTCCGCGAATGCCCAGAGAACGCTCCACTGAAGCGATCCTTCAAGCACTCCTGATCTCGTTGCGTTCAGAAGCCGGGCTCCGCCAGATTGACCTTGCTGACCGATTGGGAGAGCCGCAGTCGTTCGTCAGCAATCTGAAATCGGCGAACGCCGGCTGGACCTTTCTGAAGTTTACAGCATCTGCAACGCGCTCGACATCTCTTTCGTCACTTTTGCGGAACGGCTTGAGAGAATTCTGAAATGAGACCCAACGATGAATTCTTGAATGAGGACAAGAGCTTTTGGGCTTTCGTCCGAACCATTAGTGAGGAGGTTGGGTACACTGTCCGCGGAGAGGACAAAATCAAAGCCCCCACCCTGGCAGAGGCCGCTGATGCGTTGATCGCGCTTAAGTGGACGCGTCATCTATACGTGAACACGATCGGCCAACCAGGCTTGGCAGAAAATTGATCGACTATCTCGCCTTTCGAGCATCCGCAATTGCCGACGTGAGAGGCCACCTATTGAATGCTGCCGAGGCCGAACAGATGTTCGACGAGGTGAAAGGACGGTGTTCCCACGTTTGTCATCTGCCGATGAACAAACAGAAGGGCGAGAAGAAGACGCATGCTTATCTTACCTGTGTTGTCGCGATGCTCCTGGAAGATACCCTCGAAGGCCTGACTCCCCTGAAGACCCTGCCGTTCCCGAGGCAGACGTTTCCGAAGCACGGAAGGATTGGCTTGAGCGAGAAGATGTGACAAGGTTACGACCAAAGAAGTACGTCACAGATTCATCAAGGAAGGCCAAATCAGAAGAGAGCGCCGCGATCGAAAATGCGTATTCCGTCTTCGAGACGTTCAACGCCTTTTACCCCACTGCGACTACGACCACGTACGCTTACCACAGTTACGGTGGGAGGCCGTCCCTTGCGTACTCTGGCGCGTCGTGTTGACGGTGCGTATCCTACACCTGTTAATCCAATCGCTATTTGGGAAATTAAAGAGTATTACTACACGAAAACTTTCGGCAGTCGCGTCGCGGATGCATCTACGAAACGCTGCTGGATGGCGCCGAACTTGAGGACCTTCTCCATGAAGGACACACCGTGCGCCACTACCTGTTCGCAGACGGGTACCGCACTTGGTGGGAGGATGGCAAGTCATTCCTTTCCCGTATCGTCGATTCGATTCACATGAAATACCTAGACGAGGTAATATTTGGCCGCGAAGTGCTCGATCGTCTTCCCGAGCTTGCGCGCGAGTGGGCACACGAGAGGATCGTCCGCCAGACCAACGAGCGCACAAAGACAAGGATTCGACCTCAACCATAGACTTTTCCGGCCTCGGCCGTACACCCGCAGACATCGAGAATATTACCTTTGCCCCCGGAGAAAGCACGCCGCGGATTGAAACTATCCTGAAAATGTCGAGTTTCTAAAACGACCTTAAAATTACGCACGCAGGAATGATCTTGATTCTTCGGAGGGCTGACGCGATTATTTGCCGACGGACTTGGTCTGACACCCGCTGAGCATGACACCGTTCGCAACCGCCCACATGGCCTATGCCGAAGCGCATAACAATTTGGGCGGAGTGCTTTGGCAGGAAAAGAAAGTGAAGGAGGCGACAGACGAGTTCACGCTAGCCATCCGCGCCGATCCCAAGTTTGCCAAGGCCCACAACAATCTCGGCAATGCCCTGATGGTTGCCGGGAATCTTCCCGGAGCCATCGAGCATTACCGGACTGCCGTTCAACTTGAGCCGGGCTTTGCCATGGGCCACTTCAGTCTCGGCTTGGCGTTGGCGCAAACAGGCAAAAGTGTCGAGGCGGAAAAGGAACTGCGCGACTCCCTCATCCTTGCTCCCGATCTGGCGGTTGCGCATTTCGAGCTGGGATTGCTCTTGGCGTCCGGGAAACCAACTCTGCCCGCCGAGGCGCGGTCGGAAATCGAAACGGGAATTCGGCTGAATCCCGAACTTAAAGCCGCGCTGCCTCCGGCGCTGGCGAAAGACTTATCGGCGCCTGCTACAACCTCGAAGCCGCAACAATAAGTAATCGTCGTAATCAGTTAGGGGATCGCCCGGCGCTTCCGGGGAGGCGGGAAGAGTTTGACATTTTCAAGGGTTGGAGGGCCCGGGAAAGACCCCTCACCCGTCCCGCGCCCGCTGGAGAGAACGCGTGGCGCGGTCCACCCTCTCCCCTGGGAGAGGGCAAATGCCACGTTGGGCGCGCTGTGGGGCGCGCTGTGGGGCGCGATGACATGTTCCCTCGCAATCGAACGGCGGTGATGCTGGACCGTGCGCAGCTTTAGAGTTCGGCCCGGCTGAGAGGGGATCCGCATGAAAGCAGTTCGCTACCACAAGTACGGCTCTCCCGACGTGCTCAGATGTGAAGAGGTTGAAAAGCCCGCACCGGGGGACGACGAAGTTTTGATCAGGGTGCGCGCGGCTTCCGTCAATCCCCTGGACTGGCACTTCATGCGAGGTTTGCCGTACATGGTTCGCATGGTGGCCGGCCTGGGCAAACCCAAGGACCCACGACTGGGCGTTGATGTGGCCGGTCAGGTGGAGGCGGTCGGCAAAAACGTAACGCAATTCAAACCCGGTGCTGCGGTGTTCGGGTCGTGCCGCGGCACTTTTGCCGAGTACGCGTGTACTACCGAATCGGCGTTGGCCACGAAGCCGGACAACGTAACGTTTGAGCAAGCGGCCGCCGTGCCTGTGGCAGCCTTCACTGCCCTGCAAGGTCTTCGCGACGAGGGAAAGATTCAGCCAGGGCACAGGGTTCTGATTAACGGTGCGTCGGGAGGCGTGGGGACGCTCGCGGTGCAGATCGCGAAGTGGATCGGCGCGGACGTGACAGGGGTCTGCAGCACGAGGAATGTGGAGATGGTCCGATCCCTCGGCGCAGATCAGGTGATCGATTACAGCCGAGAGGATTTCACCAAAAGCGGGAACCGGTACGATATCTTCTTCGACGGCGTGGGGAACCATTCGTTGTCAGCATGCCGGCGCGTGTTAAATCCCAATGGAGTGTACGTTCCGTTCGGAGGAGAGGCCGACCGGTGGATGATCGGTCCCCTGGCTCGAGCGTTCTCCACAATGGTGATGTCACTGTTCGTGAGCCAAAAGTTGGTCAAATTCTTTCTGGCGAAAGGGCGCAAAGAGGACCTGACCCTGATGAGCGAACTCTTGGCCACCGGAAAAGTAAATCCCGTCATCGACAAGCGATATCGCTTGAGTGAAGTGCCTGAGGCTATCCGGTATTTGGAAACGGGGCACGCTCGCGGAAAAGTAATAGTAACTTTCAATGATTGACTCTGGAGCAGCCCGCGTCTAGCTGGCATGCGTTGCGCAGCTTTAGAGTGCGGCAGCTTGCTGCCGCTTTGGCCTAGATATACTGAGCGACATAAACGTTTGCGCATCGGGTTGTAGCGGCGGTCCCCGACCGCCGTCGTCGATCGGAGATCGACGCTACAATTTGTGGCGCTCTGAATCGCTTGCTCGCGGAAATTCCAATCAGATGGAGAAATCGCCGCGAGCGAGCTAGTTTCCATAGGAAAGCGGCAGCAAGCTGCCGCACTCTAAAGCTTCGCCCGCGGTACGTAAGCCGGTGCACGGTTCAATACGATTTCCACAAAATCGCAGAGTTGTTTTGCGGTGAATTCGTTCCCTTCGAGGTTCGCCTCCAGATTTCCCCGCCGATCGATGACGACCGTGTGGAGCGAGTGCGTCATCGAAGCCTCATCCGGACTGACTTTCAACACCAGTCCGGCGGCCGTCTGGGTCTGGGCTCCCGCGCCAGGCAAAGCGACGGGCGCGAGAGCCACGACCATCGCGAGTCCCCAGGCGAGAACCGGTAATTTCCGCGCCATCGGATTTGTTCCTACAGGCTAGCGCAATTGGCCTAACCCATGGCCTTCAATTGCGGGAGTTTCGGACGGACCAAGGTCGTAAACTCGCTCGCGAACTCCTTGACCTCAATCACCTGGTCCGTCCGCACATTCTTAAACACCTGCCGCGTGTTGCTGGCCGGCCACCAGATTTCGATTTCGACAATCCGCGCCGCCGGCCCGAGCCCTATGTGCTGTTGCAAGGGGCTTGCGCCGAATGACCCGCCGCTTCCCACGGTGCGGTAAATGAAGCGGCGCCCACGCCCCTTGTTCTCCAACGTGACTTTGATTCGCGACCCCATGCCCGCCCGGTTGCTCTTGACTCCCACGAGCTTCACCGTGACCCAGTTGTTGGCGTTGCCGGGATTCTTGAAGTAACGGAAGACGTGCTCGTCGCCCGGTGTGGCGCCGCCGATCACCGTCAGCAGGTCTTGCTGGCCGTTATTGCTCATGTCGGCAAAGGCGACTCCGTGGCCTTTGTGCAGTTCGCCGGTCCCGGACGAAGCCGTGATGTCCACGAAACGCTTTCCTTCGTCATTGCGCAGCAGCACGTTGGGCACGAGCGAACCGTAGGACGGGTTTCCGGTCCCGAGGTAGATATCGAGGAATCCGTCGTTGTCCACATCGCCGAAATTGGCTCCCATGGGCAGGAAAACCTTGTCGAGACCGACCTCCGCCGTAACATCGCGGAAGGTGCCGTTCCGCATGTTTTTGTAGAGCTTCAAGGTCGCGGCATTGTGGGGAAGTCCGAGGTAGGTGCGGAGGTTCTCATCGACGGAGCCGGAATAGTAGCTGGTCACAAACAGGTCGGGCCAGCCGTCGTTATCATAGTCGAACCACCAGGAGGCGAAACTGTGGCCCAGCGGGTCCTGAACGCCGGCCTCGCGCCCAACCTCTTTGAATGTGTTGTTGCGCTGATTGTGGTAGAGGTAATTGCTGCTGCCGATGTTGGTGACGTAGAAGTCCACCCAGCCGTCGTTGTCGAAGTCGTCGGCCACCACCGATTTCGAGAAAGCGATCTGGTCGACTCCCGAGGAGGCGGAAATATCCTCGAACGTCCCGTCGCCCTTGTTCAGAAAGAGACGGCTGGGGCCGTTCTCGTTGCCGATGAAGAGGTCCAGCAAGCCGTCATTGTTGATGTCGGCGAAAGCCACGGCTTGTGTGGCCATCAACGCGGTTAGACCCGCTTGCTTGGTGACATCGGTGAAAGTGCCGTCGCCGTTCCCGCGCAAGAGGGTGAGCGGCAGCGGATAGAGCCACGCGCCGCGCGGCACCAGGACGTCCAGGCAGCCATCGTTGTTGTAATCCGCCTGAACGATGGTCAGTCCGCCCATCATGCCCGCGAGGCCGGCGCGCTCGGTTTGATTCGTGAACGTTCCGTCGCCGTTATTGTGAAAGTACATCATCGGTTGTTTTGGGTAGCGCAGGCCCCATTCCGACAGGACGACATCAAACAAGCCGTGATTCTCGAAATCGTCAACGATAATGCCGCCGGCGTCCATGATGACATTCAACCCGGCCTGCGGCGCGACGTCAAAAAACCGTCCGACGTTTTGCTTCGACCCGAATCCATCGAGGGGGACGATGTATTCGTGGGGAACCGCCGGAGGATTCTGCCCGAGAGTCATGCAGGACAGATTCAGCAACCACTTCGCCTCAAGGTCGTCGGGGTTTTGCTTGAGATACTTCAGAAAGTACTCGACTGCCTTTTCGGAATCGGCGGGCTTGGAGTATCGCAGTGTCGGCGACATGGGGAAGAGACACTGGTCGCCGGGGACGAGGTACATTCCGTTATCCATCTCGGATTTATGCAGGTAGGCGATGGCGAGGACCTCTTCCAGGCGATTCGCCATCTTTGGATCGGCCGTCTGGGTCAGTTGGTAGCAATACAGCCACTCGTTGATCGCCGGCTCCATATCTCCCTGAAAAGCGTAGAGTTGGGCAAGCAGATAGTGAGCTGTCATGGACTTGACGGGGGGCAAGGGGTCCGGATTGGCGGGGTCCAGCATTTTCTGCAACTGCTTCAAGGCGCTGTCAATGCACCGGCGATGGAGCTGGGCGGCGCTCACGGGGTTCAAGTCCCACGCCCAGTCTTTGGGCTTGCCTGGGGTGGCGAGGAAGACGGTAAACGCGTCCTCGAAAAAACCATCGACGTCGGGCCCGTAAATGACCGCACCCGGACCCGTCAGCGCCGTGAGTGAACTGGGATTGGCGCTCCCGACCCCCATGGCGTTGATGGTCTGGTCGCGCTTGAGGATGGCATAGCCCTCAGGGATTTTGATCACCGGGCTGAAATCGCCCGGATTAATGGTCTTTAAGGCATCTCGCAACTCCGGCCGTAAGCCGGCGGGATCGATAGTCCCGAGAAAACCTCCCTGGTCGGCAGTGGGATCAATCGACTTTTCCACGGCGATTGCCGCGAAGTCTTCGCCTTTTTTCAACCGCTCGAGGATTTCCTGGGCCACATTCTGGGATTCCACCACGATGATGCGGAGCGGAATCTTGGCTGCGGGTTCGGTCGGCGCGGCTTGTGGTGGCGCCTCGGACAAAAGTGTCTTGCCCGGGAGGGCCATCGCACCTCCCAGGGCGAGCGCTCCTCTGGAAAAGAGTGCGCGCCTACTCAGCTTATTCGAGGTTGTGGGCGGCATCGTAAAGAAGTCTCCCTCTGACAGTACGTAGGGCGTAAGTCTCTGTCAATAGGCAAGAACCAGAGAGGGAGGGTCCCGTCAAAGTTGAGCTAGGGTGGCGGCCCCGGAGGGGCCGAAGGTCATTAGCCACGGGTGGAACCCGTGGGAATCGGGCCAGTGGGATATTCGACCCCTTCGGGGTCGAATATTTTGCCTCTCTTTGCCCGTAGGTTTCACCTACGGCTAATGATCTTGTTCCCCTTCGGGGAACTTCGCGGACTTTGACGTGGCCCTGACCAGAGAGGGAGTTTCCGATCTTGCTGATTCGCTTGACCCAACCGCGGCTCATAAAACGATTTTCCAGCGACTATTAGTCCTACCAAGTTTTGTATAGTTTCAGAATCAATATATGAAATCTCGTACAACCCGTGTCCGTGAGGGCGATCTGCTTAGCTCAATATTTGAAAATAAAGCTGTTAGTCCTTTAATAGAAAACTTTTATGTTGGTAATATATTTGCACTAGTCCAAACGGCTTTGGGTAATTCAGCAAACTAAAACTTAACGTTCGAACCGCAACATGATCCCAAAGGGGGGAACAAGATGAGTAGAATGCACCTTCCGCGTGCAGGCTATTGGTTGTTCGTTTCTGGGGTGCTACTTCTGGCACCGTTGTCTGCCTGGGCGCAGACGTCGGTACTTGGAACGATAACCGGGGTCATTACCGACTCCTCCGGAGCAGTCATTGCCGACGCTGCGATCACAGCAACAAATACTGGAACTCAACAGACAGCGAAGTCCGCCACGAACCCGTCGGGGAACTTCGTGCTTCCCAACCTTCCCGCTGGCGACTACGACGTGCGGGCGGAGAAGCAAGGGTTTGAAGCATGTGAAAACAAAGGGGTACACCTTGACCCCGCGGCTTCCGTGCAAGTGACCTGCTCGATGAAAATAGGTCAAGTCACACAGACAATCGAGGTCCAGGCTCCGACCGTGCAGGTTCAAACCACGAATTCCAGTGTGACCCGTACAGTCGACTCGACGCAGATGACGGACTTGCCGGTCAACGGGCGCAACTTCGTCAGCCTCCTCGGCCTCCAACCTGGCGTCGTCCAGAGCTTTTCCTTCAACAGCTTCCAAGCCATGAGCCTTTTCGCTTCGCAATGCACACAGGTTAATGGATTGACGGGAGAATCGAACAATCTGCTGATTGACGGAACGCCCTCGACGCGTACCCGCGCTAACGGCGCAACTGTTGCCATGCCGAGCATGGATTCGATCTCGGAAGTTAACATCGTCACCACCGGATACATGCCCGAGTATTCCCGCGCGGCGGGTGGGCAGTTTGCTGTGAACCTGAAGTCCGGCGGCGATAAGTACCATGGGACAGTTTACGAGTTCATTCGCAACAGCTCGATGGACGCTCGCAACTTCTTTTCCAGCACTGTCCCGGTGTTGGACTTCAATGACTTTGGTTTCACCATCGGCGGTCCGGTTATTCCGAAGCACCACAAGCTCTTCTTCTTCCTCTCGGAAGAATGGAATCGCGAGGTCAACGGCAACACTTGGACGGGCACCGTGCCCACGATGGCGGACCGTCAAGGGGACCTAAGCGGTTATTGCGCGGTCTTTACTTCGAACTGCCCCACGGTTCCCGCGTATTTGAATGGTCAAAACATCGGTGGTGAAGCACTGGTTGCAGGCCAGCCGTTCCCGGGCAACATCATTCCCTCTGCACTGTTCAGCCCCAACGGCTCGGCGCTGACCAACTTTTACCTGACACCCAATACTCCCACCCAAAGCAACCCCGCTTATGCCTACGAGGGCGGGTATAACTTCAACACGCTTTACAACAATTTCGCCAACACCCACATGACCTCGGTGAAAGCCGACTATATCATCAACGATAGGAATCACTTGGCCGTTTCCGTTCGCCATTACCTGTCACCTCAGGGTAGCGCCGTGAACGGATCTGGCGCGAGCGCGCCACTCATCAGCCAAGGGTACCTCTGGCCCAGTCGCGGTGGGTCGATAGACTATACGACCACCTTCAGCCCCACCCTTCTCAATGACTTTTCGGCGGGGGCGAATGAGGACATCAATCACATCCAATTGACGCCTGGTCCTGGTGGGAACGGGCTGGATCGAACGTCCCTAGGCATCACCTTCCCCTACATCATCCCTGGGGGCGCGGCTAGCAAGGATATTGCCGGCAAAATTCCTACGCTTGAGCTTAGCGGTTTCGACACGGTGAACGGCCAAGCGTATCCTTCCGGCAGCATCGGCCACGTCTATGACATGCAGGACGTCCTTACGAAGATTAAGGGCAACCACACCATTAAGATGGGTGTGTGGTGGGAGCATGACGGCGAAAACGACCACGACCAAGTGCGCGTTTCACCCGGTGGTGGTGTGGGCAACAACCTGAACGGGACGTTCGAGTTTGCCGCTTCGGCGAGCAACACTAACACCACGGGTTCGCCCCTCGCCGACGCCCTGCTCGGTAACTTTGACGATTACTCCGAACTCGGCTGGCGCAACCAAACCCCCTGGAGAGCCCACCAGGTTGGTTTCTTTGGTCAGGACAGTTGGAAGATCACGCCGCGACTTACCGTCCAGGGTGGTATGCGTTGGGATGTGTTCCAACCTTATGACAGTAAGTGGAACAACTTCGCGATGTTCCAACCGTTTGCCTACTCCAACTTACCCGGTGTGGCGCAGGTCGTCGATCCCACTACCGGGTTCATCGTGGGAGGGAACCCTTACAACGGCATCGTGGTTCCGGGCACGGGAATTCCCAATGATGCAGCCGGGCACTTTGCGGTTTTAGGCCAACATCTGACCACGTCCAATATTGGAGCCATCAACCAAGAGCTGCAATATTACGGCATGGCCCGCGGCCTCTCGAACTCGATCATTGGAACTCGCTGGGACAACTTCCAGCCGCGCCTGGGCTTTGCCTGGGATCCGAAGGGTGACGGCAAGAGTTCGATTCGCGCCGGCGCCGGAATCTTCTACAACCACAACACCCTCAGTGACGTAACTCTGGAAGGCGGCGTGACGCCCTACCAGTTGGCGGAGGAAGTTACCAACGGTTTGGCGGATTGCCCCGGTTCCGCCGTCACTGCCATGAGAACTTGCGCGACGGCTGGCGCGACGGCTCCCAATCTGCCTATCCCCATGACTGGAAATGACTTGAAGAATGATACTCCCGTGGTTTACTCTTGGAACTTCACGCTGGAGCACATGTTCTTTAATGACACCTTAGTAAGCGTCGGTTACGTTGGCAATCGCTCCGCTCACGATCCCATCAATGCCGATTTGAACCAACCGGCCCTTGGGACCTTTACCAACCCCGCCAACGCCGCCTTCAACAGCGACTATCTGCGGCCTTTCCCCGGCATCGGCGGCGATTTGACCACCGAGCAAGAGGGCCAATCCAAGTACGACGGTCTGCAAATCGCCGTACAGCGACGTCTCGCCAAGAGCTTGCAGTACAACGTGTCGTACACCTACTCCAAAGCGTTCGACATGGCGGACAACATCTACGCCGTGGTGGACGATACCTACAACCCCAGGTACAACTGGCAGCTTGCGGGGTTTAACCAGACCCATAACTTGACCACCACCTGGGTTTACACCTTACCATTCTATCGACACGCATCAACCTGGTATGGCAAGGCGGTTGGCGGCTGGGAGCTGTCCGGAGACCTCGCGCTCTTGAGCGGGTTCCAGGATAACATTAGCGCCAATGGTGACGTGCTCGGGAATGGCGTTACGGACGTCGGCCAGGGCGAGTACGCGGGCGTTTTACCCAATTGCCACTATCGCGGCGGCCGGACGATTTCCCAATTCTTTAACACTGGGTGCTTCTACCAGCCGGGGCCGGGGGCGGCGGGGGTGGGAGGTTATGGCACGCTTTTCGGCACCGTGGCGCCGAATCCGATCGAGGGACCAGGAATCGATAACCTCGACATCGCTCTGCTGAAAAACGGCCCGATTACCGAGCGGATTAAGTATCAGTTCCGCGCGGAATTCTTCAACATCCTCAACCACCCGTCCTTCACCGGAATTGATGACACGGTGACGGACAGTACGTTTGGACAGGTGAACGGCGCAGATTCGCCTCGGAACATCCAGCTAGCTTTGAAGCTGATTTTCTGATGTTCTTTGGATCCCGACTGTGAATCAACACGGGAGTGCGTATTCCCCCGAGCTGCTCCGGCGACGGAGGAACAGGGAATGGAAGACGCACTCCCGGTTTTTTTTGGTGGCACCAGCGGCCTTCCCCAAGTTAACCTTCCACTGATGGCTCTGAGCCCTTGCAATTCCCCGAGTTTGAAAACCTAGCTTCCCGAGAGGGCGATGAAGCGTGGAGCAAAACTCGCCGCGTTACCGCTTCTCGCCGCTCTGGCGATGATAACCTTCACCGCATCATTACCAGGGGCGGAGAGCCGGTGTGCATCGTGCCACCCCAAGGAAACTGCTGGATACGCTACGACCCAGATGGCCCACTCTCTAGGCGCCGTCTCGACCGAGCCTGCCGGGGAGTTTGTTCACGCCGCTTCGAAAACTCGCTTCTCCGTGGAGGCTGATTCGGGCGGCATGGTGCAACGTCTGAAACGGGAGGGATTCAGCGGCGCATATCACCCTGCTTACGCCATCGGCTCCGGGACCCACGCCATCGCCTATCTTATTGATGTCGATGGCCACCTGTTTCAGTCGCCGGTCTGCTATTACCCACAGCGGGGGTGGGACATGGCGCCAGGTTATGAGAATAATCAAGCGCCGGACTTTCTGCGCCCGATCACGGCCGATTGCGTTTCTTGCCATGTTGGCAAGGCTCGTCCCGTTGCCCACAGCTTGAATCGCTTTGAGGATCCGCCGTTCGCGGTCGAGGCCATCACTTGCGAGCGCTGCCACGGGCCCGTGGAAGAGCACCTGCGCCATCCCCTGCCCGGCAGCATCATCAACCCGGCCAATCTCGCTCCGCGCGCCCGCAGTAGCGTGTGCGAGCAATGCCACTTGAGCGGCGAAGCGCGCATCGCCAACCCCGGAAAGACGATCGGCGACTTCAGCCCGGGGGAGAATTTGGAAGACGTTTTCTCGGTGTATGTCTTCCCCGACTCGCTCGATCCCGCTCGCCCCGCCGGACTCAAGGTAATTAGCCAGGCCCAGCAACTCGCACTCAGCACCTGCGCGCGGATGAGCAATGGACGGCTGTGGTGCGGCACCTGTCACGATCCCCATCAGCAGCCGGCGGATGCCAAAGCTTGGTTCCGCAGCCGCTGCCTTTCCTGCCATGGCACGGCACTTCTGGAAAAGCATCCCAAACCGAACGACGATTGCGTGGGCTGCCACATGCCGCATCGGCCCGTTTCGGACGGGGGACACACGGTGTTCACCGACCATCGAATTGCCCGGCGACCTCCCACTGAGAACGTCAGCCCCGAGCTCAGCGAACCCACAACGCTCGTTGCCTGGCACGAACCCGCTGGCGCGCTGGCGCAGCGCAACCTAGGCCTGGCGGAGATCGAGGTCGGCGAGAAACGGAAGAACTTCGCGATGGTAGCGCAGGGAGCCAAGCTTCTGATGGAGTGTTCAGCAAGTTTCCCCAACGATCCTCCGGTGCTCACCAGCATCGGCCAAGTGATGCTGGGCCTCCACGATGACAAGGAGGCGACGGCCGTGTTCGAGCGGGCGATGCAGGCCGAGCCGGACAATCCCGCCAATTACCTCCATCTCGCGCTCGCCCTGAAAGATGCGAAGGACTTTCAAGGGGCGATTGAAAATCTGGAGAAGGCGCTGCGGCTTGATCCCATCCTTGAGCAGCCGTACCTGGAGCTCGCAGGTGTCTATTCGATCGAACAACAGCCGGAGATGGTCCGTCAAACCTATCGGCGGTTTCTCAAGGCCTTCCCGCAAAGCCTCGAGGCGCAAAAAGGCGTCGAGGCCGCGTCTCGATGATCCCGTATAATTGGGTCGCACGAACTGGGCAGGGAAAAAGGGTTAACTCACCAATGCGATGCTCACGTCGGAGCTTGCTCAAGTCCACTGCGGTCTTGGCCGGGGCAAATCTCACCGAGATCCTCACCACTCCCGTCGCAAATTTGACTGGCGGTCCTCTCATCCAAGCTCGTACGTCAGCGGCCACTGATGCCGGCGTGCCAGTGACTTTCGTTGACGTTGCGCAGCAAGCTGGGCTGAGCGTACCCAACGTGTGGGGCGGCGTCCGCGAAAAAAAGTACATTATCGAGACCAAGGGCAGCGGCATTGCGTTTTTTGATTACGACAACGATGGCTGGCAGGACATCTACCTTACCAATGGCATGAGGTTAGGGGAAACCTACGAACCCGGGAAAGCACCCACCTCGCACCTTTACAAGAACAATCGAGACGGCACGTTTACCGATGTCACCGAGCGCTCCGGCTTGGCGCGCACGGGTTGGCAAACCGGCGTCTGCGTTGGGGATTATGATAACGACGGTTGGGATGACATACTTTGTTGTTTTTGGGGTCATAATATTCTTTTCCATAATAATGGCGACGGAACTTTCACCGATGTGACTCACAAGGCAGGGCTGTACGAAGACCGGGTGCGCTGGGGAACGGGATGTACATGGCTGGATTACGACCGTGACGGCTTCCTGGACCTCTTCGTCGCCAATTACATCGACCTGGACCTGGAAAAGCTCCCAGGCATGGTCGGGCAACGAGGCGCTTGCCAATGGCACGGAGTACCCGTGCTTTGTGGTCCGCAGGGGTTGCCGGCCGGCACGAACAGCCTCTATCACAATAACGGCGATGGCACCTTTACCGACGTCAGCGAGAAGGCGGGCATCCACAAACCAGGACCCCGGTACTCCATTACCGCGGTTTCCTACGATTTCGATAACGATGGGTGGCCCGACATTTATGTGGCGGTCGATACCCAGGCGAGCCTGCTGTTTCACAACAACCATAACGGCACCTTTACCGAACAGGCGGTCATGGCGGGGTGCGCGCTGAGCGAGGATGGGCTTGAGCAATCGGGTATGGGCGTGGGTGTGGGCGACTACGATTGCGACGGTTTTCTGGACATCGTGAAAACCAATTTTATCAACGATTCAATCGACCTCTACCACAACAACGGCGATGGCACCTTCACGGAGGTCGGCAACTCGGCAGGCGTCGGAATGATCACGAAGTACGTCAACTGGGGAGCGGGTTTCGTGGATTTCGATAACGACGGCTGGCCGGATATTTTCTATGTGACCGGTCACGTGTACCCCGAAGTCGAGCAGGTCGGCGAGCCGTTCAAGACCCCACGCATGGTCTATCGCAATCTTGGAAATGGGAAGTTTGCCGATGTCTCCGCGCAGTTGGGACCGGGAATCGCCGAACGCTTCTCCAGCCGCGGCTGCGCCTTCGGTGATTTTGACAATGACGGCGATGTGGACGTGCTGGTCCTGAACCTGAATGACCTACCGTCGCTCTTGCGCAACGACGGCGGGAACAAGAACAACTGGATCAAAGTCAAGCTGGTGGGAACCAAGTGCAATCGCACTGCCGTCGGCGCCCGGGTGCGTGTAGTCACCGGGAAGCACGCGCAGACCAACGAGGTCGCAACCGGCACCAGCGTCATGTCTCAAAGTGACCTTCGCCTGCACTTTGGGTTAGGACACAGCAAAATGGTTGATTTAATCGAAGTGAAGTGGCCCACGACTCAGAAAGTCGAGCGGTTCACTAACGTCGCAGCGAACCAAACGGTCACGATCAAAGAAGGAGCAGGGCTCGTCTGAATTCTGCATGCCGGAGATAGATTCATGGTTTCCCGTGTGGCTCGCTGGTTCGTCCTAATCGGACTGCTTTGCAATTATCCCCTGTCGTCGCGGATGGCTTACGCGCAATCTTCCACCTCCTGGCCGCCGCAATCCCCGCAATACCGTTTTCACATGATCGGGAACTCGCACATTGACGCTCCATGGTTGTGGCCGTGGCAGGAAGCCATGTCGGTGGTTCACAGCACGTTTCGGTCGGCGCTCGACCGCATGAACGAGTACCCGGATTTCACCTTCACAGCGAGTTCGGCGCAGTTCTATGCCTGGGTAGCGGCGACCGACCCGGCGATGATGAACGAGATTCGCCAGCGCGTCGCCGAAGGACGCTGGGATGTGGTGGGAGGCTGGTGGATCGAGCCCGACGTCAACATCCCTAACGGCGAGTCGCTGGTGCGCCAGGGACTTTACGGCCAGAGGGAGATCGATCGCTTATTCGGCCATCCCGCAAAACTGGGCTACAATCCTGACGCCTTCGGCCAGACGGGGACCTTACCGCAGATTCTCAAGCTCCAGGGCATGCGCGGCTATGTGTTCAAGCGCCCGATGGCCCCCGACAAAAAACTTCCCGGGGATTTGTTCTGGTGGGAAGGCCCGGACGGGTCGCGCGTGCTCGCCTACCGAATCCCTCTCGATTCCGGCTTCGAGGACCACTTGCCCTATTGGGTCCGCCAGTTCATCACCAAGCTGCCCGAACCCACCAAGGACCTAATGATTTTCTACGGCGCCGGCGACCATGGTGGTGGGCCGACAAAAGTCCTCATCCAGTCGATTGTGGATATGCAGAAGCAGGCTGGCGGGCCAGCCATCCTGTTCAGCACGCCGGACCGCTATTTTGATGAGGTCCTCAAGCTCGATAATCTGCCCGTCGTGGCGGATGAGCTTCAGCACCATTCCGTGGGCTGCTACACTGCCGAGTCGGAAATCAAGAAGGACAACCGGGTGACGGAGGCGGCACTGGCCACGGCCGAGAAGATGGCTTCACTGGCGCACGCGGTGGCGGGGTTCGATTATCCCCAAGGCGAATTGACCGCGGCATGGAAGAAGGTACTGATGATGCAGTTTCACGACACCATGTCGGGCACGGCTCTTCCGGAAGAATACGTGGTGTCGCGGCACGCCTACGGCTACGCGCAGGAAGTGGCGGATCAAGCCACCAACCTCGCCGCGCAGAAGATCGCCTGGCAGATTCCCGCCCAAGACCCGGGCTCGGAATACCTGGTCGTGTTCAATCCGCACGCCTGGGATGCCACGCTAAATGTTGAATACGACATGGGCTGGGATGATTGGACGGGACGAGAGGTGAACTCACCGCTGGAAGACGATCACGGCAATCCGGTGCCCCACCAATGGACACAGGCGACCACTGTCTATGAAAAGCGCGGCAGGCTGGTGTTCCGCGCCGCGGTTCCGGCCTTCGGCTATCGGGAGTTTCGGTTGCGAAAGAATCGGACAGTTCCTCCGCCGGTTTCGGCGGTCCACGCAACGGAAAGGGGCATGGAGAATGAACACCTCCGTGTAACTTTCGCCGACGACGGCACCCTCTCGATCTACGACAAGGATAACGGCGCGGAAGTCTTTCGCGGCGGCAGGGGAGGCGCGCGTGCCGTCGTGCTCGACGATCCGAGTGACACGTGGAGCCACGGCGTCCGCGCCTACACAAATGAAGTGGGGGCGTTCGGCAGCGCGAGTTTCCACGTGCTCGAGAATGGCCCGATGCGAGCGGTGGTGCGCGTGCGAACGACATATGGAACGTCTTCTGTTCAGACCGATTGGCTGCTCTACGCCGGCGCGCACACTCTGGAAGCGCGTGTCGATCTCGATTGGCACGAACACCTGAAAATGCTCAAACTCTCGTTCCCCGTGGATGTCGAGAATCCCCAGCCGACTTACGAAGTGGCTTACGGCTACATCAAACGCAAGGCCGAAGGGGACGAAGATCCCGGACAGCGGTGGATTGATCTTTCCGGTGACCGCGCCGGA
Source organism: uncultured Acidobacteriota bacterium (assembly GCA_963808085.1). Classification (GTDB taxonomy): domain Bacteria; phylum Acidobacteriota; class Terriglobia; order UBA7540; family UBA7540; genus Bog-366. Next base: position 11,214 of record CAWEFC010000031.1, on the reverse strand, counting down.
AAGCCCTACGGCCTTGCCGTCATCAACGACGCGAAGTACGGCTATAGCGTACAGGACAACGACATGCGCATATCCATAGTGCGCGGAGCGGCCTACGCTCAACACGAACCGGCCAAACTCGAGCCGGGCGGCGAATACCTCTGGCAGGACCAGGGAGAGCAGACGTTCCGCATGTTGCTGGTACCCCACCGTGGGACGTGGCAGGACGCCGGCGTCGTCCGCCAGTCGGAAGAATTCACGGCGTTCGCGCCGGTCTTCTATCAGGGTATCCACCGAGGCACCCGGCCGCTTTCCGCCTCGTTCATGTCCGTCGACGTGCCGAACGTTGTGGTCTCAACGGTCAAGAAAAGTGAGGATGGGGACGATCTGATTGTCCGTTGCTACGAGACCGCCGGCCGCTCAACGACGGCGAATCTCGATCTGGGACTGGTGAAGCGGCGCTGGACGGGGACATTCCATCCTCTCGAAATCAAAACCCTCCGCGTGCCCCGCAATGGAGGCGAGATTCGAGAAGTTAACGCGCTGGAAAAGTGAAAAATATAATGGTCCAAGAAAGCAACAGGATGGTTCAAATCTGCTCGCGAGAGTATAATTCCCGGCGGTACTTTGCGCAGGGATCGCAGGTGGAATTGCGCGTCCATTTTATACTCGTCAAACAAACCAGGAGATCTCCCATGAGGGTTTCGAAGAGCGGGCAATTTCTGAGACTTAGAATGCGGATTTTGAATTTCAGCCTGGTTGCAATTGTAGTGTCCGGGCTCGTTATCGGCGTTTTTAATGGCGCGCGGGCAAGCGCGCAAACGGCGGAGCAGGCGGCGAGCATCGTCAAATCTCTTAGCGGGGGCTCCCAGACAGTGGTTGAGCGGCTGAGCGGACTCAACCGGCTCCCGGCGGAAGAGTGGCGATATCACGCGGGCGACCTCGCCCATGGAGAATCGCCGACCTTGGATGATTCGTCCTGGCAATTGGTGAAGCCGCGGATGGAAGGCTCGAAGGATGCCGTGTGGTTCCGGCGGTGGATCGAAGTTCCCCAAAGCCTGCATGGCTACGACCTGACGGGCGCGCGAATCTGGTTCAACTTCGAAGCCGATGCCAACGGCCCGATGCCGGAGATTATCTATTACAACGGGCGCCGCGTGGCGATGGGTGATGACCTGGAACCAATCGTGCTCTTCGACTCGGCGAAGCCTGGTGACAAGGTGCTAGTGGCCGTCAAGCTGCTTCACACGGTTGACAACAAAACATTCGCGGGGACCGAGCTTAAGATCGATTTCGCAGAGAACCGCCCGAACCCCGAGGATCTCCGGATCGAGATCCTGTCTACGACGTTGCTGATTCCCGGTTTTTCGAAGGATGTTGCAGCAGACACCTCGACTCTGGAGAAGGCGATTGGCGCGGTCGATCTGGCGGCGCTAGACGCGAAGGACCAATCCAAATTTGACTCCTCATTGAAGCAGGCGCAGTCGACCCTCGAAGGCCTGAAGCCGATGCTCCAACAAATGACGCTGCACCTAACTGGAAACTCCCATATCGACGCGGCATGGTTGTGGCCGTGGACCGAGACGGTGGATGTAGTGAGGAGAACGTTTGGCACGGCGCTCCAGTTGATGAACGAGTATCCGGATTACACCTACACCCAATCGGCGGCGCAGTACAACGCCTGGATTGCGGACAAGTATCCGCAAATGAACGATGAGATCAAGCAGCGCATCAAGGAAGGCCGCTGGGAAGTTGTGGGCGGCATGTGGGTGGAACCCGACCTGAACATGCCCGACGGCGAGTCGCAGGTTCGTTCCCTGCTGGTGGGCAAGCGCTGGTACCAAAAAGAATACGGCGTGGACGTGCGCATCGGCTGGAACCCCGACTCATTTGGTTACAATTGGCAACTACCCCAGATTTACAAGCGCTCCGGCGTCGATTACTTCGTGACCCAAAAGATGGTTTGGAACGATACCAACCAGCTTCCGTTCAAACTCTTCTGGTGGGAGTCGCCGGATGGCAGCAAGGTTCTGACGTACTTCCCCCACGATTACGCCAATAACGATCTGAACCCGGTGCGCCTTTCCGCCGACCTCGCCACCGCACATGAGCGGGCGCCAGGCATGATGGAGATGATGGATCTTTATGGCATCGGCGACCACGGCGGCGGGCCAACGCGGGCCGTGCTGGATGAGGGCACGCACTGGATGCAGCCGGACAAGGTTGTGCCGAAGATGAAGTTCGGAACGGCGCAGAGCTACTTCACCGGGATCGAGAGCAAGATCGCGCCGGATTCGCCCGTGTGGGATTATGATTCGATCGCCAAAGGATACAAGCCTCCTGCAACGCCTCCAGAAGGTCAGGTGGCGATTCCGACGTGGAAGACGGAAATGTATTTCGAGTATCACCGCGGCGTGATGACCACCCAGGCCAATCACAAGCGCAACATGCGCGAGAGCGAAGAGTGGACGTTGAATGCGGAGAAATACGCTTCCTTGGCGTGGCTGGATGGCAAGCATTACCCAGGCGATGAACTGACGGAGGCGTGGAAGAAAATCACGTTCAATGATTTCCACGACCTGGCGGCGGGTTCGGGAATCGGCATCATCTATAAGGAGGCCCAACAGGATTTCAATCAGGTTCACTGGGCCACGAACGAGATTTCGCAGAAGGCCCTGAAAGCCCTGGCGGCGGAAGTCAACACCCGGGTTGCGGCAGGCGTGCCCGTATTGGTGTTCAATCCCTTGGCTTGGGAGCGCTCAGGACCGGTGAAGGTGGACGTGCAGATGCCGGCGCCGGCCGCGGGCGGCGTGAGCGTGCTGGATGCCGCGAACCGCGTGGTGCCGTCGAAGGTCCTCGAGAGCGATCCCAAAACCAACAGCTATCGCCTGCTGGTCGCGGTGAAGGACGTGCCTTCCCTCGGTTACAAGGTGCTGCACGTTGTTCCGGGCACGAAGGCGTTCGCAAGCGATTTGAAGGTGGAAGGGCTGACGCTCGAGAATTCCAATCTGAGGGTCACGGTGGATAAGCAAACGGGCTGCATTACCAGCCTGTATAACAAGAAGACGAACTTCGAGGCGCTGGCGCCAGGCGCATGCGGCAATCAGTTGCAAACCTTCCATGATCTGCCGAAAGAATACGACGCGTGGAATATCGATCCCGGCACACTCGACCACGTCACTCCGATTGACCAGGTTGATTCGGTGGAACTCACCGAAAAGGGGCCGCTACGCGCCGCGATTCGCGTGTCGCGCACGTGGCAGAGTTCCAAGTTCGTGCAGGAGATCTCACTGGATGCCGGCGCGGACCAGGTGGATGTGGCGAATGACATCGATTGGCATGAAACCCACGTGCTGCTGAAAGCCGCGTTTCCTCTCGCCGCAACCAGCGAGAAGGCCACGTACGAAATTCCTTACGGCAGCATTCGACGGACAACGAAGCGCGACAATAGCTGGGAGCAAGCGCAGTTTGAAGTCCCGGCGTTGCGTTGGGCCGACCTGAGCGATGGTCAACACGGCTTCAGTCTGTTGAATGAAGCAAAGTATGGATACGACGACAAGGACAACGTGCTGCGCCTCTCGCTGCTGCGCTCGCCCACCTGGCCTGATCCCGATGCCGACCGCGGACACCAGCACTTCCATTACGCCCTGTATCCGCATGGCGGCGACTGGAAGCAGGCGCTCACGGTGCGGCACGGCTACGAATACAATTACAAACTCCAGGCGATGCAGGTGGAAGCGCACACGGGCAGCCTGCCGGCAGAGCACACTTATGTAACCGTGAAGCCGGAAAACGTGGTCCTGACCGCCCTGAAGAAGGCCGAGGACGATAGCGCACTGATTTTCCGCGTCTACGAATGGGCCGGAAAATCGGGCGACGTCGAAATCCACGTGCCGAAGGGTGCGACCGGAGCCACGCTTACGAACTTGATGGAAAAGCCGGAGGGATCGGCGTTGAATGTCGTGAACGACAAGGTCACGGCGCCGATTCATCCCTACGAGATCCTCACGGTGCGGGTGGAATATCCCGCTAAGCAGTAATCCAGACCATTTGGTTCGCCCCACAATTGGATTCGGACCGGATGAGTCAGAAAGAAGGGGCCGCGGGAAACGAAAGTTTTCGCACCATCGTCCCAGCGTCTTATTCCGTCGGCCCCGACGGAGTACTTTGCGCAAGCGCGCGAATAGGGAGGCATCAGTGTTTAAGTTCCGTTCTTATGGCTACACAATCTTGATCGCAGGAATGCTGGCTTGCCTGACGGTAAGCATGCCCGGCCAGAACAAGCCCCCTGGTGAAATCGATCTGGTGGGATACGCTCACACCGATCTTTCCTGGCTCTGGCCCCGAAGTGAGACGATCCACGAAATCCTTCCTCGGACGATTGAGAGCGTGTTCAAGATGATGCAAGAGCACCCGGGCATGGTTTACGCCCAGAGCGCCGCGCAAGCCTACAAGTGGACGGAGCGTTACTACCCGGATCTGTTCGCCCAGATCTCCAAGAAGATTGCATCGGGCGAATGGGAAGTTGTAGGCGGCGCGTGGACCGAACACAGCGCCAACATTCCCAGTGGCGAATCCTTGGTGCGCCAGCATCTCTATGCCAAGCGATATTTCAAAGACAAGTTCGGCGTGGACGTCAAGATTGGCTGGCTTCCCGACACCTTTGGATTCAACTGGAACTTGCCCCAGATCTACCGCAAGTGTGGAATTGACTACTTTGTAACACACAAGTTGAAGTGGCAAGTCGAGCGCAACAACCCGCCAGTTCCCTTCCCCTACCACCTCTTCTGGTGGGAGGGACCGGACGGCTCTCGGGTGCTCGCTTTCCACACCGTAGGCGATTACTCCCAGCCGGTCCAACCGGCCGAGATGCTGGAATACCTTAAGACCCTGGAATCGAGTGCGCACCTTGACAAACTCTTGATCCTCTACGGAGAGGGCGATCACGGTGGCGGACCCATGCCGGAGATGATGGATCGAGCCGCGACGTTGATGCATGATCCCGCCTACCCCACCGTGCGATTTACCAAGGCGCTGGATTATTTCCACGAAATCCAAGCACTCCCTCAGAGCAAAGAGTTCCCGGTGGTTGACGATGAACTTTACGTTAAAACCCATCGCGGGACTTTTACCACCGACTCGCAGGTGAAACGCGATAATCGCCTGTGCGAAGTGCTGCTGATGAACGCCGAAAAGTTCTCCTTGCTCGCCTCCCAGTTCGGCCAGCCTTATCCCCAGGAAAAGCTGCAGAAACTGTGGGAGAAGGTGCTCTTTGGGCAAGTTCACGACAACATTGATGGTTCCGCGGTTGCCGAAGTCTACGAGGACGCCGCAACGGATTATGGTGACGTCAAGCATTATGGCGGAAAACTGGTGGATACCGCCCTCACCACCATTGCCAAGCGAGTTAACACGCAGGGCGAGGGGCGCGCCGTTCTCGTCTTCAATTCCCTGCCCTGGGAGCGAACCGATCTCGTTTCGTTGAATGAAGCGTACTTCGCTGGGCTCAATCATTTCAGGATTCTCGATGCCGCTGGGCAATCCGTGTCCTATCAGCTTGAGGACCAAGACGGGACCAACAAGGCATTGTTCTTCGCGGAGAAAGTCCCAGGAATGGGATACAAGGAATACCGTATTGTGGCGAGCGAAGAACCTCCTAAGTTCCCTACTGATCTCGCGGTCTCCGGCCTCACGCTGGCAAACAACCAGGTTGAGGTCGTGGTCGACCCGGATTCCGGCAATCTGAAGTCCTTGAAGAGGAAAGGTACCGAGACGAACTTCCTGCGCGAGGACAGTCCCGGCGCGGCGCTGGAAGTCTGGGAGGACAAGCCCCCCAAGGCCCCGGCCGGCGAGCCGGCATGGAATATATATCTCGGAGCTGATAACAAGCTGGATAAAGCCGAGAGTGTGAAGGCCATCGAAACTGGGCCCGTTCGCGCTGTTGTGCAGGTAAAGAAGTCGTTTGGCGGTTCAGCGTTTGTGGAAAACATAGTGCTCTACAGCCATGCAGATCGTGTGGATTTCGAGCTTAGCGTTGACTGGCATGAAAAGTACCGCTTCGCCAAAGTCGCATTCCCGTTGAACCTCAAGAGCGTGTACGCAACTTATGAGATCCCCTTTGGCGCCATCCAACGGTTCGATTACACCTTGAAGGAAGACCCCGGCATTCGTCTCATGGCTCCGCCTCGCGCGTGGGAAATCGCCGATCGCACCAAATTCGAAGTCGCGGGGCAGCGGTGGGCTGACGTCAGCAACCAGCCCGGCGATTATGGCGTCACTTTGCTCAACGATTCCAAGTACGGATATTCGTACCAGGAGAACACGCTCCGTCTTAGCCTCATTCGCGGTCCGCGCCGCGCCTACCAGGGGATGAAGGACACCTGGTCGGACCAATCAGACGAACCGATTGTGGGCATCCACCACATCAAATACGCGCTCATTCCGCATCGGGGCGGATGGCAGGACGCGGATGCTACCCGGCGGGGCGCGGAGTTCAACGCACCCCTGTTGGCAAAATCCGAATTCTCCCACGCTGGGCAGCTTGCCCCCACCTATGGCGCACTTGACGTTTCCCCCGCAGGTGTGACCGTGGAATCCGTCAAGAAAGCTGAAGACACCAACGAGTATATCGTCCGACTCTATGAAACCGAGGACAAGCCCGCGACGGCCGTCCTTAACTTTAAACGCAGCCCTCGCTCTGCGCGTGAAACCGATATGATGGAATGGGACAAATACGTAGCGGCAAAACCATTTGAAATCCACGGAACAAGGGTCGTTGTGCCCGTAAAACCCTTCGAAGTGAAAACTATTCGCGTGGGGTTCTAAAACACGAGCCTCCGGGGCCAGTTCCCACCGGCCCCGGGGTTTATCATGCCTCCCCACGTGTCGATCATCGGGGGGAATTGACGGATCGTAAACGCTCCGGCCCCGCCCGGCTAGACTCCAAGTCTGAGTGCCTGGGGGGAATGATCCCTTCACCTCGCCCTCCAAATCCCATTCACCCCCAAAACTCCTTGCTAACCAATTTCGCAGTAGGACGTCTACCATCATGGATGGTAGAATGTCTACCATGACCATGACACACGAATCGCCAAACCGCCTCGAGCTCTTACAGGGCACTCTCGACATGCTGATCCTTCGCACTCTTCTTTTCGGGCATGCGCACGGCCACGAAATCGCCAAGCACATTCAGCGGACAAGTGATGAAGTGCTGCAGGTTGAGCACGGCTCGCTCTATCCCGCCCTTCATCGACTGGAACGAAAGGGGCTGATCGTGTCCAAGTGGGAGATGGCGAAGGACCGCCGCCGCGAATTCAAATACTACCGGCTCACGCCCGCGGGCAGAAGGCAACTCTCGGCGGAAGAATCGAAGTGGAAGGAACTGGCCGGCGCCATCGCGCGCGTGATGTGGCCAATGGCCGAGACCGAGTGAAGAACGGCAGCGGAGCGCTAACTTATGGCAGGCCTTTGGCGCCAAATTCGGGCTTGGGCTCCTTGGGCGCGGCGGCAGGAAAGGGAAGCGGACCTCGAACGCGAGTTGCGCGCCCATCTTGACCTCGAGGCCGAGGACCAGCGGGACGGGGGATTGCCGCCGGAGGAAGCGCGCTACGCCGCTTATCGCGCCTTCGGCAACGCAGAGATCGTGAAGGAGGAGGTGCGCGATATGTGGGGATCAACATCTTTGGAACGCCTTGGGCAGGACCTGCGCTATGGTATCCGGCAACTCCGCCATGCCCGTGCCATCACGGCCGTGGCCGTGTTCACCCTGGCACTGGGCATTGGGGCCACCACTGTTATCTTCAGCCTGATCGATAACGCGCTGTTGCACCCTTTCCCTTACAAGGACGCTGAACACATCAGCATCTTCCGGATTCATGACCTCGACGAGTCCGGCCAATTCGGCCGCCTGGGGCTCTCGATTCCGGAGTTCCTCGACTACCGGGAGCAGAATCACGTTTTCGCCGACATGACTGGCACCGGCGGCGGAGATGTTCTCTATACCCGCGGCCAGGGAACGCAACAACTTTACGGGGTTTTTGTTACCACCAACGCTTTTCAATTCCTAGGCGTGCCTGCGCTTCTCGGCCGGTGGATTACGCCTGCGGATGGTAAAGCCGGCGCCGCTCCCGTATTCATGATGAACTACCACTTATGGCAGGAACAATTCCACGGCGACCGGAGCATTCTGGGGACCACCTTCACACTCAATGGCGTTTCCAGAACGCTGGTGGGCGTTATGCCGCCGCGTTTCCAATATTTTGGTGGTGACATCTATCTGCCCCTTAGCTTGAGCCGCAGCGGCGTAACTGGACCGGACGCTGCCATAGAAGGCGGCCGGCATATGTATCTGGTGGCGGAAGAACGTCGCAAGCCTGGAGTGACCCTTGGAGCCGCGGCGGCGGATTTGAACGTGATCGCCCAGCGCCTCGCGAAGATCTATCCGAATGATTATCCCAAGCGCTTCAAGGTGGAGACGGACGAGCTGGCAAACGACGTGGTGGGAAACTTCAAGAAGATGTTCTTTATTCTGTTGGCCGCCGTCGGGATGCTGCTCCTGATTGCCTGTAGCAACGTTGCCAATCTGCTTCTGTCCCGAGCGACGTCGCGCGAAAAGGAGTTTGCCATCCGGGCATCCATCGGCGCCAGCCGCGGCCGGCTGATCCGCCAGCTTCTGGTGGAGAGTTTCGTGCTTGCGGCGGTGGGAGGGATCCTCGGGTACCTGTTCGCGTGGGGAGGTCTCAAAGCACTGATCGCCGTGATGCCGCCGGACACGCTGCCCAGCGAGTCGGTAATTGAATTGAACTGGGCTGTCCTCGCCTTCACGATGGGTATCACGCTGATGACCACCGTACTCTGCGGCCTTGTGCCAGCCTTGCACGCCGTTCGCGGGGAATTGCATCCGCGGCTCAAGGACTCGGGCCGGGGCGTAAACTCGAGCTCCCGCCATGGCGGATTCCGTGCCGCTCTTGTGGTGGCAGAGGTGGCGCTGGCGATTGTGTTGCTGGCGGGCGCCGGTTTGATGATGCGCAGCTTCTTCGCCATCGAAGATGTCAACTTGGGCTTCAATCCGCGTAATCTCCTCTCCGCACGGCTCGTCTTCACCGAGGGCCATTACAAAACTGCGGTGGAAAACAAAATCTTTTTCCAAAAAGTCCTACCACGGATCATCGCCGTACCGGGGGTGGTGGACGCCGCGGAGGCTGCCAGCTTTCCGCCCTTCGGCGGGCACTTCAGCGAAGTAACGATACCCGGAAAATCCCACACCGAGCGCTGGGAGGCGATGGTCGAAGCGTGCAGCGAGAGCTGGTTCCACACGGTAGGAGTCCCGCTTGTGCGAGGCCGATTGCTTTCGGAGACCGACGTCGATTCGGCACGGCAAGTGGCGGTGATCAACCAGACTCTGGCGCGACTCTACTTCGGGGACGAGGACCCCATCGGTCAGACGATCAAATTCAATACCTTTGACCAGCTTCCCGACGCCCCCCACGATGCTTACTTTGAGATCATCGGCATCGTGGGAGATTTCAAGAACGACGACTTGCAGCATCCGCCACGGCCCGAGGGATTTATTCCCTATACCTTTGCCCTCTACGGCCGGCGAGGCATCCTGGTGAAGACCGCCGCAGACCCCGCTTCGATGGTGAGGAGTGTTAGCGAGGCCGTGTGGTCGGTGGACCCTGATGTGGCCGTCACCCAGGCCCGCCCAGTACAGTCTTTCATCAAAGATTATGCCTACGCGCAACCCAAGTTCGGTCTTCTGGTCTTGAGTGTATTCGCGGCGATCGGCCTGGTGCTCGTCATCGTTGGGGTCTTCAGCGTGATGGCGTATTCGGTTTCTCTTCAGACGCACGAGATCGGAATTCGGATGGCACTGGGCGCACAGCCGGGCAATGTTCTGGGAATGATTCTCGCTCACGGACTTCGTTTGATCGTTGCAGGAATCATTATCGGTGAGGTTGCAAGCCTGATTTTGACTCGATTCATCTCGAGCCAAATCTGGGGCGTGTCGACGCACGATCCTCTGACGCTGAGTGCAATTGCTATCGTCCTCGCCGCTGCTGGGTTCGCCGCATGTGTGCTCCCGGCGCGACGGGCCTGGCGCGTCGATCCCTTGGTAGCGCTGCGCGACGAGTGAGGTGCGCCAACTCCACTGCCTTCTCAACGGTGATGGCATGCGTACCGCCCAGTCGTTCGGGTATACATTTGGTCCCTTCCCAAAGCGTTGCCGCCATGTCGGCAGCAGCTTCGGAAAGGACAAATCCGCCAACTCGGCTTGAGCCCATAACCACGCCTCACCGGGCGTTTCGGTCCCGCTGTCCTGATCGCTTCCTATTTTCGCATTTCCAACAAAGGGCTTGACTGGGCGTGTTCTGTGTGTATGATTACACTCATATGGAGATCACCCCGAAAGGCTCCCAAGCCGCCCGACTCCGCCAGCGCAAGTTCCAACTGTTGCGCCGATTTCCTATTCCCCCCGACCTGTTGCCCGGTTCGCTGGCGCTCACTCATCGCCGGTGTGGTCAGCCCACCTGCCACTGTGCCACCGACCCCAAGGGACATCCCGTGTGGTCTCTCACTTTTATGGCCGGCGGTAAAAAGCGCGTCGAGCGCATCCCGCCGGAATGGGTCGAGGAAGTTCAGCGCCGGGTGGAGGCGGGGAGGGAGTTTAAAGAAGCGGTGGCCGAGGTCTTCGCCGCCAACGCCCAACTGTGGGCGCTCTGGCGGAAGCAGCAGGGCCGGTGAAAGGGCCGACGTCGCGGCGCCTCAAAAAGTATGTGGCGAAGTGTCTGGGTTTGAAAGCCTACTTACAATGTCCCGGCGATGGTCGCACCCAGGGACGCATCCCGGCCGCGGCCCTGCTCTGGGCCTTATTGATGGGAGTATTGCTGCGGCGTGCCGCCTTCGCGGGGATTGAAGCCCTGGTGCGCTCGTCGGCGCGCCGTGCCCTCGACGTTTCCCGGCGCTTCGGCGACGACGCCTTGGGCTACTTCACCGAGCGCCTGGACCCGGCTGTCACCCGCCAGGCAACCGTCACCGCCGTCCGTCACGCCCAGCGCAATAAGGCTTTTGACGACTGCCCTTTCATCGGCCTGGCCGTGGATGGAACCGCTGCCGGACGCTCCCATCAAAAGGTTTGTGCGGGGTGTCGTCCTTACCGCAACCCCCAAAGGGAGATCGTCGGCTACCATCACCAACTGGTCCTGATCAGCGTGGTGGGAACCGGCCTGACCTTAC
>CAWEFC010000030.1:0-87639 GCA_963808085.1 uncultured Acidobacteriota bacterium | reverse complement strand
AACGCTCGAACGCCCGGCTCAGCAAAGAAGCTGCTGCTTGGTTGCGCGCCCCAAAACCGTTCCGGCACAAGCATCTCCACCGCCTGCCCGAGCAATTCCTCCCGCCGGTATCCGAAAAGATTCTCCACTTGGCGGTTAACAAGGACAATTTTTCGCGCCTGGTTGACCACCACCATAGCGTCAGGGACAGACTCCAGAAGTCCTTGAGATTCAATCTGGGCTCGCCTGAGCGCAGCATTCTCAGCTTCCAGCCTTTTGTTAATTTTCTCTAGATCTGCAGCTCTTTCAGTTGGCCGCGTTGACAAGAACCGGTGCCCGAAAAGGGTCATACTTTTCTCCTCGTCGGAGAACGGCCGGTGCGGGGGAAGAGAAATTTAGGGGCATGAGGGCACGACCTAAACCGTGAGGTTTACGGCGACCCTTTCGATCTCTGCCAATATTGGGGTCGCTCGTGGTTCCTAAAACTCTGGGCTGGTATCTAATTTTGCTGTTACCTATCTGACACAATTATCGAGAGTGCAGCCCCACAACATGACAATGATAATGTCACAATGTGACCGATGTCAATAACTACTTAAGTTCCGTATCGTCACCTCCGTCCAGAATGCTGCTGGCTAAAATCTGGGAGCGCCTCTCATCCACTGCTAGATGTTCGCCCCGGTCGGGGACAGAAGACAATCGGGTAGGTCCTGAATTTCGAATCAGGGATTCCCCGAGTAGCTATAATCTCAGCAACTATGAATCCGCCGTTATCATGTATTCGAAGCTCCCGTGCTCCGCGCCGACATTTGATCGGCAGGGAAATACCACCCCCGCCGAGGCCGCGTGTTCGTCGGCAGCCAAGCCTTTCTCCAAGCTCAGAATGCCCGAGGACATGGCGCGGAGATGCTCATCGGACAGATTGTCATGATAGCGGGCAATGGAAATCTCACTTCGAAGGAAGCCTCTCCCCTGTAATAATTGGACCAGTGGGCCGTCCTTAGTGTGAAGGTAGCCATCGGGAGGCACTCATGCTATCGGCCCCAGTGGAGGAAACGATTCCCAGTCTTATTGATGGAGTCGAAGGGCTGTTCCGGGCGCACCACGGCCTGGTGTTCCGCACCGCTTACCGCATTACGGGCAATGCCACGGACGCCGAGGACGTGCTGCAGACCGTATTTCTGCGCCTCGTGCGGCGTGACGAGTCGGCTGCCCCAATGGAGAATTCCGAGAGCTACCTTCGCCGGGCGGCCATCAACGCCTCCTTGGACGTGGTTCGGGCGCGACGCACGGCGGAGACGGTCCCCCTGGCGGATTCCCTGCCGGGACGCGGCGGCTTGGACCAGCGTGAATTGCGAGAGTGTCTGCGGCACTCGCTTGCAAGGTTGAATCCGCAATGGGCGGAAGTCTTCGCGCTGCGCTTCTTCGAAGGTCACACCAACCCGGAAATCGCCCGGATGCTGGCCATGTCACAAGTGCGGGTGGCCGTGACCTTGCACCGGGCGCGGCGGCAGATGCAGAAGGAGATTCGCTCCTTCATGGGAGAAAAGTCATGAGCCAAGGAATGAAGCAACGCGACCCGTCACTCGATGAAATCATCGCCGGAGTCGGCCGGGAAGGCGTGGATGAGCAGACCGTCGAGCAGGCGGCGCAACGGGTTTGGGCTCGGATCCGCGAGCACCACGCTTCGCCAGCGCTGGCGACTGCTCCGAACGTGGAGAAGATCCGCGGCTGCGCGGATTTCCAGGCCTTGGTGCCCGCTTACCTCGCGAGGAATCTCTCCGCGGCGCGAACGTTGCTGCTGGAAGACCATCTGCACGGCTGCGTAGCCTGCCGGCATGTGCTGGAGGAGGCTCGCCTGGGCTTGGCACATGTCGCCCGACCAGGCATTGAAGGTGTTGCCCCCGCGCGCACGACGGTTCGCGAGCGAGCCAGGTGGACCGTAGCTTGGGCATTCGCCGCGGGCGTCGCCGTCATAGTCCTGGGCGTGTTTCTGGGGAGCGGACGTCTAACCAGACTGCTCCGGGGCTCGGAGGTCCAGGCAGCCGTCCAAACTGTTGACGGCACGTTATACCAGGTTTCCGACCGGGGTGGCGCAGTGCTTCTTCCGGGTGGCTCCATCCGCGACGAAGAGGAGATCCGCACCGCCAAGGGTTCTTCCGCCGTCATCCGGCTCGTGGACAGCTCCACGATCGAAATGAATGAGCACACCGCGCTTTGGGTATCCAAAGGCTGGCGTGACACGACCCTTCACTTGCAGCAGGGCAATATTATTGTTCGGGCTGCCCCGCAGCGCCACGGCCGGCTTTACGTTGCCACCAGGGACTGCCTCGTTTCCGTAAAAGGCACCATTTTTGCCGTGGACGAAGGATTGAAGGGCTCGCGGGTATCCGTTATCCAAGGAGAAGTGAAAGTCGAGCAGGGGCGGAAAACTCAGCTTCTTCATGCCGGCGAGCAGGCCGCGACGGAAGCGAGTCTCGCGCCGGTCCCGGTCACTCACACTGTCGCCTGGAGCCGAGACTCCGGTGAATACCTCGCGCTGCTGGCCGAGTTTGCCGCCCTCCACAAGCAGTTTGAAGCCATCCCCGGGCCATCCCCGCGCTACGATTCGACCTTGCTGAATTTAGTGCCGGAAGACACCATGTTCTTCGCCGCCATCCCAAATATTGGCAACACCCTCACCGAAGCGAATCGGCTGTTGCAGGAACGCATTCAGCAAAGCCAAGTGCTGCAAGCCTGGTGGGACCGGCAGCAGGCCTCGGGGGAAGCCCACAAACAGGCTGAGATGCTGGACCGGATTCAGACCCTAAGCAATTACCTCGGAGATGAAATCGTCGTCGCCGTTCCGGCCGACCAGCATGCGACTCTAGTTCTGGCGGAGGTGCGGCGGCCCGACTTCCGCGCCTTTCTGGAGGAGCAACTTGCCCAGATGCAAGGCGACGCAACGCATCTGAAGGCCCGGATCGTTGATGACCCGTCTTCCCCTCCCGCGGTCGCCGGGCAAGACACCGCTTTGGTCTACGTGCGGAACAATGTTGTGGCGATAGCCACGGACGTCCGCCAACTGCAAAGAGTTTCCACCTTGATGGAGCATTCCTCTCCCAGCGGTTTCGTTTCGACTCCCCTCTACGCGACGATCCGGCAGGCATACCAGGCGGGCGCCGGCTTTCTTATTTGCGCCGATATGGAACAAATTCTCGCGCATTCCGTAAACAAGAATGAGAGCCGGGGCAAGCACGTCGATTTTTTGCGGGACGAGAGGACCGGCCTTGCGGACATGAGATACCTCGTTATGGAGAGCAAGGACGTCAGTGGCCGGACGGAGAATCGCGCGACATTGACTTTTGCCCAGAAGCGCCGGGGCGTGACCGCCTGGCTGGCTTCGCCGAGCCCGATGGGCACCTTGGATTTTGTTTCACCCGATGCCGGCTTTGCGGTCTCCTTTGAAGTGGAGGACCCGCGCGAGATCGTGCAGGAGGTCTTCAGTATGGCCGGCAGTCAGGACCACGGAGCCAGCCAGGACTTGGGGAAGTTCGAATCGGAGACAGGAGTGAATGTGTCGGAGGATTTTGCGGGCGCGATCGGCGGCGAAGCAACGTTCGCGCTCGACGGCCCCGTCCTGCCCACTCCGAGTTGGAAGGTGGCGCTCGAAGTCAATGACCCGGCGCGCCTGGAAGGAACCATCGAAAAGCTGGTGGCGAGACACAATCGACAAACGGATTCCCATTCCACCCCTCTGAGTGTGACCAAAGACGACGCCGGTGGCCGCACGTTTTACACCTTACAGACCGGCCGGGCAGCGGCTGCGCCGGGCGCTCCGTCCGAGGTCGATTACACGTTCGTGGAAGGCTATATGGTGGCGGCGCCCAGCCGCGCCTTGCTTCTGAGCTCGATCCAGAATCGCAGCACCGGGTACACCCTTGCGCGCTCGGCGGACTTCACCAGTCGTCTGCCGCGCGACAACTTCTCGAACTGCTCCGCCCTCGTCTACCAGAACTTGGGCGCGGTGCTGGGATCGGCGGCTGACTTTGTGAAGGCCAGCCCTCTTCTGACGCCAGCTCAGCGGCAGTCCATCGAGGCGTTGAGGCAGAACAGGGGCCCGAGCCTGACGTGTGCTTATGGGGAGCCGGAAGACATCGTGGTCGCCAACACGGGAAACTTGTTTGGGCTGGGCTTCGATTCGTTGCTCGGCATTAAGGGAGCGGGCCTGTGGGAAATGCTCCGGATGATCGAGAGTGCGGCCCAGACCGCACCCAAAGGGTAGCGAACGGTAAGGTGGTCGGCGGTATGGAGCCGGTGATCGATCTCGATGGATTGGGCGTTACACTGGGAGGGCGGAAGATCCTCGCGGATCTGAAGTGCTCTCTCTCCGGCCGCGCCATCGGGCTGCTAGGTCCGAATGGGGCCGGAAAATCGACTCTCATCAATACCCTGCTGGGATTTTACCCGGCGGTCCAAGGCACGGCGCGTGTTTTGGGCTTCGACATCCGCACCGGAATGAAACAGATTCGCGCCCTCGTCGGCTACATGCCGGAGTCGGATTGTTTCATTGCCCATATGACAGCGGTAAGCTTCGTCCGCCTGATGGCGGAGCTTTCCGGCCTGCCTTCAGATGCCGCCCTGGAGCGCGCCCACGAGGCGCTCTTTTATGTGGGCCTGGGCGAAGCGCGATACCGTCTGCTCGGCACCTACTCACTGGGCATGAAGCAACTTGCGAAGCTCGCCCAGGCAATCGCTTCCGGCCCGCGGCTTTTGATTCTGGACGAGCCCACCAACGGCCTCGATCCTCCTGCCCGTCAGCGCATGATCCGCCTGATTCGTGAAATGCGGGACAGCGGCGACCTTCACATTCTGCTCTGTTCGCACTTGCTGCACGATGTGGAGGAAACCTGCGAAGAGGTGCTGATTCTCAAGGACGGCCATCAGGTGCACTACGCGAACCTGGAGGAAGAACGTAAGGCCAACCAGCGCTTTCTCGAGCTGGAGACGTTCGGGGGCGACGGGGACTTTGCTGGAGCGGTCGAGCGCCTGGATTGTGAATGCGCGACCGCGGGTAGCAGGCTGAAGATGATCCTGGGCCAGGACTTCGCCATTCGCGACCTTTACCGGCTGGCGGAGGAGCACGGCGTGCAAATCCGGCGCCTGAATTACCGGCGCGACAGCCTGGAAGATATCTTCCTGAAAGCCATGGAGAACCATAATGGCCGTCCATAAGCGAAGCTACCACGCCTATGCAGGAGAACTCACGCCGCGGCGGTCCCGCTTTCTCATCTTGAGCCGCTATGCTTTTCGAAAGGCATTGTCTTCCCGATTCCTCTCCGTTTATTTTGCCCTTTGCTTCATCTATCCGCTCGCCTTCGCGCTAGCTCTCTACGCGAACCACAACCAGCGTCTGCTGGCGCTCTTCCATACGGACGCATTCTTCGATGTGAGTGCCAGAGTGTTTTTTCAATTCCTGGGTGTTCAGGGCACGATGGGTTTCATCCTCACGGTCTTCGTGGGGCCCGGCCTGGTTTCTCCCGATCTCGCCAACAACGCTCTGCCCCTATATTTCTCCCGGCCTTTCTCGCGCGCCGAATACGTCCTGGGCAAGGCGTTTGTGTTGCTCGCACTGCTCTCTCTTGTTACTTGGGTTCCGGGCGAGGTCCTATTTCTGATTCAGTCGAGCCTGGCGGGCGGCGGGTGGATGCTCGCTAACCTCTGGATCATGGGGAGTATCTTTCTGGGTTCGGCACTTGAGATTATCGTCTTCTCTCTTCTGGCACTGGCTCTATCGGCGTGGATTAGGCGAAGGCTGGCAGCGGGCGCCGCGCTGCTGGGAGTTTTCTTTTTTGGCGCCGGCTTCGGGCAGGCGATCAATGCGGTGCTCCGCACCCGCTACGGCCTGCTGATTAACCTGGCAAAACTCATTGCCAGCGTCGAGGACCAACTCTTCCGCCAGCACACCTCTTCCGGAATCCCCGCCGCGGATGCGGCGCTCGCGCTCGTGGCGATCTGCGTGTTTTGCCTGGTCCTTCTGGAAAAGAAGGTCAGAGCTTTTGAGGTGGTGCGCGGATGAATAAGCAGGAGGCAGACGCGCGAATCGTATTTGAGGACGTTTCCAAGTTCTACGGGGAAGTGCTCGGGGTCAATCGCGTCAACCTGTCGATCCCCGCCGGCATCACTAGTTTGGTTGGGCCCAACGGCTCGGGCAAAACGACGTTGATGAACTTGATGACAGGGTTGATTCGGCCCACCTGCGGGCGTATTAGCGTGCTGGGCATTTCGCCCGATGAGCCGGAGCGATTGTTTCACAAGGTTGGGTACTGCACGCAGTTCGACTCATTCCCCCGAGGGCTCACGGGCTATCAGTTCATCTACTCGTATCTGCGCCTCTCCGGACGCGCGCATAGCGTGGCCGACCGGCTGGCCTGCGAGGCAATCGAACGGGTCAGCTTGAGCGAGGCGGCCCACCGCCGGATCGCTGGGTACAGCAAGGGGATGCGCCAGCGAATCAAGTTGGCCCAGGCCTTATGCCACCAGCCCTCGGTGCTCGTGCTCGACGAACCGCTGAACGGGCTTGACCCCTTGATCCGAGCCGAGACCATCGCCCTATTCCGCCGCCTGGCCGAAGAAGGGCTGAACGTCATCATTTCGAGTCATGTGCTGCACGAAGTGGACGCCATCTCGGACCAGGTGGTGCTTCTCAGCAACGGCTATGTTGTGGCGGAGGGGCAGATTCACGGCGTGCGCGAAGAGATCCACGAACAGCCTTTGCAGATTCTTATTCGCTGCAACAAGCCCGGCGACCTGGCCTCGCAGGTGTTCCACCAGGACTGCGTCGTGGAGGCGAAGATTCACCCCGACGGGCATAGCATCCTGTTGAAGACGCGAGATGCTGAACGATTTTACCTTTTGCTCAATCGCCTCGCTCAAAACGGAATCAACATCGAATCGGTCGCGCCCGCCGATGACGACGTGCTTTCCGTCTATGAATATCTGATTGGTACGGAGGAGCCCACCAAATGAGCGGGAGTCAACTGCCTTGGGCGCTCTGGCGAGCGCAGATCCTGGCAATCCTTCGCCTGGAGATGAAAAAGACCTTTATCAACCGGCGCGGGCTCTGGATTTACTTCCTGGCTTTCGCCCCGGTGCTGCTCTACGCCTTCCATTCGTTCGTGCAGTCGAAGCACGGGCGCCCCGGTGATCTGGGCGAAGATACCCACATTTTCGCTGCCGTGTTTCAATTCTTCTTTCTTCGGCTCGCGATCTTTTTCGGTTGCGTGGGGATCTTCATGAATCTCTTTCGCGGCGAGGTGGTGGACAAAAGCCTGCACTACTACTTTCTAGCTCCCCTGCGACGAGAGGTTCTGGTGGTGGGAAAGTTTCTCTCCGGACTCTTGGCTGCGGTCGTCATTTTCGGCGCGAGCACCCTACTGCAGTTTGTCGCCCTCTACTCGTACTTTAGCTGGAACACCGTCCAGGAGTACCTCTTCCACGCGCACGGCGTTGAGCACCTTGCGGCCTATCTCGGAGTCACCGTTCTAGGCTGCATCGGCTATGGCAGCGTATTTCTAGCAGGCGGCCTGATGTTCCGCAATCCGCTGGTCCCCACGGTGGTGGTTCTGGTCTGGGAGGCCGTGAATGGTTTCTTGCCCGGGGTCCTGCAAAAAATCAGCGTGATCTTCTATCTCAAATCGCTTTGTCCAGTCGGTATACCAGAAGCCATCGCCTTGGATCGGGGCAGCCCACTGGCCCTGATCGCTGTCAATCCCGCTCCCGCCTCACCGGCCACCGCCATCCTAGGTCTCCTCGTTCTATCCGTGATTATCGTGGCGCTATCGAGCGTGCAGGTTCGTCGTATGCAGATTGACTACGGCGCTGAGTAAACCGCCCTCTGGCAAAGCCGGGGGCTTGTTCCCCAACGTGTCATACGACCCGAAAGCGTTGGTCCGCTTCTGGCCGACCTCGTGGGTCTTGTCGCCGCTGCTGGTATCTACACCACACAACATCATCGATGGCGCCGAATCGGGTCTCGGAGTTCCCCGCCCGAGCCGCGTACTCCCGGTCTGCTTACCTGGGCAAACGCCCTGCCGCCCATCCGCAGAACGTCATTGCGTGATACCGGCGTACGTTCACGATGGGCATCCCCTGGTTGTTCCAGCTCGAGTTGAAACCCGGTGCTGGCCGAGCGGGTGTATACTTTCAGCCGTCGGGATGCCCAAAAAACTAATTCCGGTTTAAACACTTCCCTTCCTGTTTCGGGAGAAGAGGCACGCCCTGCGACCGGGGGATCCTTTGGAATGAAATGACGAGTTGGGTTTAAAGCGTGGCAAATCAAACTTCGGAGTTCGATGTCTGCATCGTCGGTTCCGGCGCAGCGGGTGGCGTCATGGCCAAAGAACTGTGTGAAGGCGGCGCCAAGGTCATCCTGCTGGAGGGCGGGAAGCAAGTGCGCCCCTCCGAAATTATTTCGCATCGTTGGCCCTACCAACTTCCCTTCGCCAATCTGCGAGGAGAGAAACAGGACTATTTCTATCAGGGCGACGTGAGGAATTCGATCCGTTTTGACACGCGTACGAACGTGGGAATAGATCGGGTGCGGGTGTTGGGCGGCCGGACGATGCACTGGAACGCGGTCACCCTGCGTTACGCGCCGCAGGATTTCCGGGAGTGGACGCTCGCCGGGGTGGAGGAAGACTGGCCGCTCAGCTACGAGGAACTCGCTCCGTACTATGAACGAATCGAGCAGCTCATCGGTGTATGCGGCAGCGATGATGGGCTCGAAATCCTTCCGGCCGGAAAGCACTATCTGCCGCCGCTGCCGTGGCGGTGCAGCGAGCATATCCTGAAGCGCGCCACCGACGCGTTGAAGATTCCACTGATTGCGGTACGCAAAGCCGTCCTGACCAAGCCCTACGACGACCGCCCGCCATGCCATTATTGCGGGCATTGCATGGATGGTTGCGACGTTTCTTCGATTTTCAGCTCCCCGGGCTGCACCCTTCCCAAAGCCGCCGTCACCGGGAACTTCACGCTCAGGCAGAACGCACTGGCCCGTGAAATTCTGGTGGACCGCGAAGGCCGCGCGCAGGCGGTCTCTTTCGTCGATACGTCTACAGGAAAAACCGAAGAGGTGAAGGCGCGCATCGTGGTAGTGTGCGCCGCGACGGTGGAATCCGCCCGGCTGCTGCTGAATTCGGTCTCTCCTCAGCACCCCGCCGGCCTGGGGAATTCGAGCGGCGTGGTGGGGCATTATCTGCATGGCCATGTGACGGCTTCAGCGCGGCTCTTTCTAAAAGAGTTGGAAGGCACAAAACCCATCAATCAGGATGGCGCCACCGATCATGTCTACATTCCCCGGTTCGATTATCGCGACGCGCACCGCGGTTACACAGGTGGATTTGGAATCCAAGTGAATTACGATTCGTACATGTCCCCCCAGGCCGCCTATTGGTTGAAGGGCTACGGCGCAGAGTTCAAACGCCGGGTGCGGACCATGCAGCCCGGATTTGTTTTTCTGGGGTGTTTTGGCAAGGCAATCGCCTCCAAGGATAATTACGTTTCCGTTGACAAGAACCGGGTGGACTCCCAGGGCATTCCGATTCCGGTGATTCACTTCCAATTCGCGGATAATGACGCGCGCCTCTGCCAGGGAATGCGAAATGGGCTTGAGCAAATTGCATCAAAACTCTCTGCCGAAGTCTTTCTCGATGAGAGCCCCGCCCCGTCGGGATTCGCCAGCCATGAAGTAGGGACCATCCGCATGGGAAAAGACCCCAAGACTTCCGCCTTGAACAGCTTTTGCCAATCCCACGACGTGAAGAACCTGTTTGTGACGGATGGAAGTTGTTTCACCACGTCGAGCGAGAAGAATCCGACACTGACGATTATGGCGCTCTCCATGAGATCGGCGGAGTACATCATCGAACAGCGGAAATTGGGAAATATCTGATTTATGCTACGCCGCACTGTTCTAAAAATCGTCGCCTTGAGCGCGCTTTCCGCGCGGTCGGAGGCTCGGAGCGCAACCTGCGCAGCGCATTCGGATGACCGTGCTGCGTGGGCCTCAGCGGATTACCAGCCCCAGTTTTTCGCCTCCGAGGAAAACGCCCTGCTGGATCAGGTGATGGAGATGATCATTCCCGCTGACTCCCACTCGGGAGGCGCCCATGCCGCGAGAGTGAGCCTGTTCGCTGACCGCATGGTTTCCACGGACACCGATGCGCGAAGATCCGAGTGGCGCACGGGGCTGCAACTGCTCAAGGACGAGGCCGCGAAAACCTCCGTGGCTGACGCCTTGGCGCGTGCGGCCACGGGCGAGGCGAATCCTCAGTCAGAACTCGAACGATTTTTCGTTGCCCTAAAGCACATGACCGTGAACGGATACTATTCCTCCGAAATCGGCATCCACCAGGACCTGGAATACCAAGGCAATACCTATCTCAGCGAATTCCCAGAATGCACGCACCCTGACCACCGGGAATAGCAACTCTTCCATGCGTGTCTTCTTCTAAAACCCTTCCTCCCTGTCGTTGGCCTTGCCCAAAAACCCTTGTCCCGAGCCCACCGGATATTCTTGATGCAATTGACAGGTGAGCTGAAGTCGCTACGCTTTCAGTTTGCGAAGGTAGGGAACGCTGGCTTGCATTAAGTCCCAATCCATTTCGACGAAGTAGTTCTTAATGCCGCCGGTCTTGGCCGCAGCGAAGAGCTTCTTCCAGTCGATGGAGCCTCTTCCCATGGGCACGATTTTCTTCTCCGCCGTTGACCAGTCCACGAGGTGGAGGGAGATGAAACGCCCAGGATACTTCGTAAGGTAGGTGGCGGCTTGATAACCGAGGCTGATCACGGCAACTTGAAATTGCATTTTAACCAGTTGGGGATCCAACTCCTTCATCAACTGATCGTAGATGAGCACCCCGCCGATTTCCTTAAACTCGAAGTCGTGATTGTGGAACCCTAGCTGAATACCTGCCTTTTGCGTTTGTTCGCCGAGCTTGTTGAGTTCGTCGGCGGCCTGCATCCAGTCGGCCATCGAGGCGTCATGCGGCAGGGCGAAGGTCGAGACGATCATCTGTTTCAGACCCAACTCCTGCGCATAAGCAATTCTGTCGTCCAGACTGTCTTTGAGTTCCCGGAATTGGAAGTGGCAGCTCACGCAGCCCAGGCCCGCGTCCTTTATCATGTCGCGGATTTCGGCGGCTTTCATGTTCGCCAGAGAACCAAAGCCGTATTTCTCGTAACCGGGTGGCGAGCACATCTCGATCATCCGAAATCCCCCGCCGGCAATCTGCCGCAAAGTGCCCGTAAAATCCTTGGCGATCGACTCTCGGACCGGAAAGGTCTGACATCCGATCGGCATTCCCAGCGGATCGGCTTTGAGCTCCATCGCCGTCACGGCAATGCTCACACCGCTTCCATACAGAAACTGCCTCCTTGAGATTTCCAACATTTCAGTTCCCCCTCCAAATAGTTTGCGGGTCCCATTCCTTTCAAAATACGTGGGACAAATACTTGTTCGCAGTTATTTGTGCACTAACCCCCAATCCCCAACTTCTAATCTCCAATCTTCACGCTTCGCCCGCTCTCAGCCGACTGATAGATGGCTTCAGCTACTTCGAGTGCTTTCAGTCCATCCTGGCCCGTTATCGCTGGAGGCTTGCCCGACCGAATCGACTCCACAAGACCTGACAGGAAGGCGTGGCCCATCGCACCTGCGTAGCCGGGTCGCTGCGGGAGAGCGAACTCGATGTGCTGGCGAGAGGTCTCGGCGAACTCGCCGCTATCGCTGCATACCAAAAGGCTTTCGCGTGTGCCCTCGAACGATGGGCTCCAGGATAGCACCCCCGTTTCGCCCCGTAGGGCGAGGTAAAGGTCGCGTCCGAAGGGATACGACGCCGGCACTGTGTAACTGATGTCGAGGGCGAGAACGGTCCCGCGCGAGAATGTCAAAAGGGCGAATGAGTTATCTTCAATATCATAACGCTGATTAGCATGAACGTTCTTTGCTATTACTTCATCAACTTCGTCCGCGAGCAGCCACCGGTAGAGATCGATCCAGTGGACCCCGAGATTAAACATGGGCCCGCCGCCGCTGCGGGCCTTCTCGAGCATCCATCCGGCGTGGGCGTCCGTATAGCGCCCGAGGCGCCCGGCAGCGCAGCGGCCCTCACATCCCACAATGCGCCCCGTGATGCCTTGCTCAATCAACTTCTTCATCTGGAGCGCCACCGGATGATAACGCCACACATAGGGCGCCGAGAGGATCACGCCGGCTCGGTGCGCGGCAGTGATCATTCGCCGCACGCCCTCGGCGCTTGCCGCCATGGGCTTTTCCACCAGCACGTGTATGCCGCGCTGGGCGCACGCCACGGCAGCGTCTGGGCAATCGGCGTGGGGAAGGAAAATCACCGCGAGGTCCAGAGATTCGCGTTCGAGCAAATCGCGCCAATCGGAATGCCCCCGCACGGGAAAGTCCTTGATGAATCGATCAAGCACAGCGCGATTAGAGTCGGCAACGGCGACGACCGCGGCACCCGGAATGGCCTGGAACAGCGGCATGTAGCTCGGCGGATGCAGATGGCTGAGACCAAGGAATCCTACGGTGAGAGGTTGTGCGTTCACTAGAATTTCCCGTCCCGGCTCTCAAAATGCGTGGGCTTGTTCAGTGTCGGACCCAGAGACATGATCCATCGCGCAGTCCATTCGATCATCTGCTCGACCGTAACGGAGGGAGCGCCAAATATTTGATGACAGCGGGCGGCGTTGTTCAGCAGAGCCGTTGGGGCTTCATGGCCTTCCAGCACCGGCGCTTTGCCGAAGATTCCGCCGAAGCGGTGGGCCACCGCGCGAATCGACACCTTCTCGAGGCCGGTCAAGTTCAGGATGAATGGAGGGCATTGGCTGTGCGCGAGGCAGCGGAGCGCCACGGAATTGGCGTCTCGCTGCCAAATCACGTTGGCGGCTCCCATGGTGACGTCAACGCTTTGGCCCTTGAAAACCTTGCTGCCGATATCGAGCAGGACACCGTAACGAAGGTCGATGGCGTAATTCAGCCGCAACATTGTGACCGGAGTCTCGTCGCGGCGGGAGAAAAATTCGAAGATGCGTTCGCGCGCCAGGACCGATTGCGCGTACTCACCCAGGGGTGCGGGAGGGGTCTCCTCCGTAGCCCCGCCGGACTCCACAGGAACCAGCGGGTAAACGTTGCCGCTCGAAAAAACGACGATCCGGGAGTGGCGATAGCGCTGGGCCACGAGCGCCGGCAGATACGCGTTCATGGCCCAAGTGAGGTACTCCGCGCCGGTCGACCCGAACTTTCGACCCGCCATGAAAATGACATTCCGGGCGTCGGGCAATGCGGCAACCGCGCCGGGAGCCAGCAGGTCGACGCGAAATGTCTCCACTCCTGCCTGCTTCAATGAAACTTCCGGCGAGGGCGGGGAGAATCTCGAGACGCCGATGATTCGCCGTTTCGGGCCGGCAGCTTGAGCCGCACGCACAGCGAGCCGCGCTAAGCTGGGGCCCATCTTGCCCGCCACGCCGATGATGATCACGTCGCCATCGAGGTGGCGGAACAATTCCACATCCTCCGGGCTAGGCTCAGAGAGCCGATCTTCAAGTTCTGCTTCGGATTGGATCCAATCAGACATGCTGTGCAATCTATAAGTGGCCCAAGATCATGTCAAGGTCCAGTTTAGAGTTTCTCATGCCCGATTTCCTGCCGTTTTAACCCCGCGCACAAACTCCTAAATTCTCGTTAACAATCCCGCCCGATTTTGGTCAATTACGCCTCAGTTCGTGCCTATTTCGCGTCAGAAAACCTTATTTCTCGAACGACACTTTGTCAGTCGGCTCTGTGTTTTCATGAATATAGTCGGATCATCCTTCATTTTTAACATCTTTATGCGCCCGCGTTCGGATTTCTTGCTGTCTAACTTACCTATTTTCAACAGTTTGACTTTTTGCTCCCATCTCCAAAATCTCTCCGAAGTAGCTGTATTTTCATAAATATAGTCGCTTGCGTCGACGATCGACGATACGCAATCCCGAGATCCCCCGTCAGCCAAACTGAGCTCCCAGCAATACAGGGTTATTATATCACGGTACATTAGTAAAGTCAAGATAATTCTACAAGTACTAGAAGCTACAAAATGTCGCTGCGCAATCTACCCGTAACAGGGACCTGTTTTGAAGGTCCGCGGCTCTCCCCACGTTGGCAGGGAAAACCCGCGGACCTAATAATACAGGTCCTACGGCGGCCGGGTGCGGGACTGAATCAATCGACCATCGGACGTCACTAGTATAACGTTTCACTAAAATATGCTCATATCACGTCAACAAAGCGTCGAACTTCTTCCAGCGATGCACTACGGGTGCGGCGTTGATTTCCGAAACCCCGAGCAGGATTCGATCCTGCAACTCCTTCCACGATTGTACGCGAATGTGGCGCAAGAAGGTTCGCGCCATTTTGCCGAAAAGCGTTTCGACAATATTCAGCCAGGAACCGTGGGTGGGCGTCAGCACGTACTTGAAGCGATTGGGACGAGTGGCCAAGTATGCCTGGGTCTCCTTGGAAAGGTGTGCCGAGTGATTATCCAGCACCAGGCGGAGGGTGCACTCGGGCGGATAATAGCGATCCAAATCCTGCAGCAAGGCAATGAACTCACGACTCCGATGGCGCCGCTCAACCCGCGCCGTGACATGTCCCGTCTGCAGGTCGAGCGCGGCCAGAATCGAAGCCGTGCCCAAACGTTTATATTCGTGGTCGCGCGCCACCGTGGAGTGCTGGCCCGCTACCGGCGGAAGATCGGGAGCCGTATTCGCCAAGGCTTGCAGGCCCGGTTTCTCATCGACGGAAACGGTAATCACGCTGGGTGGGGCCTCGGGGGATCCGCCGCTTTGGTTCTGCAGCATCACTTCTTGATAGACCAGCAGCACTTCGCGCATCTTCATCTCGAAGGCCGGATCGCGGCGCTCCAGGTAGTAAGTCACCTTGTCGGGGCGCAAGGCTTGCCGGGTCAAAATCCGTTGCACGGTTGCCTTGGCCGCCCGCACCAACATCGGGTGTCCGGCGGCCACCGCTTGCTGACGCACATGACGAGCCAGGGACTGCCGCGTCCACAATTCCGCCGCGTACCCATACTCCTTGGGTTTGGAGCAGGCCAAATGCACCACCCAAGCCTTGGCGGCCTCCGTGATCACCGGTTCCCGGGGCCGATGGTAGGCATCCTTCAAGCCGGCGGCCAAGCCCACGTTCAGGGCCTTGCCGACCCACTTGGCGACGCTGGTCCGGGTCATGGAAACCTTGCGAGCAATCTCGGCGACGGTCTCACCGGCATGATAACACCACAGAATCTCGGCCCGCTGCACCTCGCGCCGTGGCGCCGTTTGCGACCGGCGCAGCCGTTCAAGCCGCTCGACTTCCTCGGGGGTCAACACCAACTTTGCACGCCTCGATTTTCCTGCCATGCCGCGAAGCATATCAGGAAAGCAGGTCCATGTGAACATCTTTTAACGAAACGTTATACTAGTAGCTTAGCGCCACCATGGGGTCGACCTTCGCCGCTCGGCGCGCGGGGAGGTACGCCGCCGAGAGTGCGACGGCGATTAAGAGCGCACAGACCGCAAGAAATGTTAACGGGTCGGTCGGGCTCACGCCATAGAGAAAGCTGGACAGCAAGCGCGTGAGTGCCAGGGCGCCGATGATCCCGACGATCGTTCCGGCTAAGGTCAGGCGCAACCCCTGCTTCATGACCAGTCCCAAGACGGCGCCTCGACGCGCTCCTAGCGCCACGCGAATGCCGATCTCGCGAGTGCGCTTGCTCACCGAATAGGAAATCACGCCATAGACCCCGATGGCCGCCAGCATTAGAGCGAGGATGGCGAACGCCGCCACCATGGCGCTGTACATCCGTGGCCTCGCGAGCGACTCCGAGAGATAGTCGTCCATCGTCTTGATTTCTGCTACGGACTGCCCTTTGTCGACCTCATGGACGCTCCGCTGGATGGCGTTAACAAGCCCCATCGGTTCAACTCCCCACATTACTCGTAGCGCAGCGCCACCATGGGGTCGACCTTCGTGGCCCGGCGCGCTGGCACAAAGCCCGCCACAAGAGCGCACGCAGCAAGGATGACCGCGGCCACCGAAATAATGATGGGATCGTAGCTCTTCACCCCATAAAGCTGGCTCGACATCAGCCGTGCTCCTGCGAGTGCCAGAGGTATCCCCAAGGCGAGCCCGATTGCCACTAGCCCGAGAGCTCCGCTCATCACGAGGCCCAGCACGTTTCGGCGGTCGGCCCCCAGCGCCATGCGGACGCCAATTTCGTTCGTTCGTCGCGCTACGGAGAATGCCGTGACCCCGTAGAGTCCTACGCACGCCAAGGTGAGCGCCAGGAGGCCGAAGAGTTCCGTAAGCCGGGCGATCAGGCGGTCTTCATTAAACTGCAAGCTGACCTGCTCGGCGAAGCTCCTCATGCCGAGAACCGTAAGATTCGGGTCGATCCCAGCGAGAATGTTTCGGATCGAAGCCTCGAGATTTTCCCGCTTGCCCTGTGCGCGTAACTCGATATCGTGGATGTAGACGGAGCCATCGCGGGTCAAGTCTCCGGGTGGGGTTTGCAGCAAGGGTAGAAAGAACGTGGCGTATGCAGGGCCGCGCGTGTCCTGGTATTTCGCATCCTCGACGATGCCGACAATCTCATAGTCGCCGCTGTGGCTCACGTCGTCCATACCAAGGTGCTGCCCGATAGGATCTTCCTTGGGAAAGTATCGGCGAGCGAAGGTCTCATTGATGACAGCGACACGTGGGGAAGTTGGGGTGTCACGCTCCTCGATGGCGCGCCCTCGCAGCAGGCGCGTCCCGATGGTTTCAAAGTAGCGGGGGCCAACACGGTCCCAGGAAGGGGCCACACCCTGAAAATCCGGCGTGTGGCCCTCGATGTAGACTCGCTGGTTCCAATTGTCGTCACCCAAGGGACTGTAACCTGAAAGGGTAGCGCTGAGCACCCCTGGCTCCTGCACCAGCCTTTGCTCGAGCTGTTGATAAAGCCCTCCAAGCTTTTCCGGCGTGTACCCGGCAAGCTTGGGATCAATCCGAACGATCAAGCGGCCTTGGGTGACAAAGCCAAAATGCTGATTTTCAAGATTGCGCAAGCTTTGAGTGAGCAAGCCCGCAGCGATCAACAGGATGACGGAGAATGCGACTTGCAAAATCACAAGGGACTTCTGCGCCACCGACGAGCGGTCGCGGGTGGAGCGGCCCGCACCGCGCAAGGTCTCGGCAGGATGGGAGCGCGAAGTGATCCAAGCAGGCGCCACGCCGAACACAACGCCGGTAACCACCGACAAGATCACCGCGAATCCCAGGACCGTCAGCGATGGCTTGGCACTGATGGGCACGTAATGGGCGCCGTGAAAGGCGAGCAGCAGGATGGCATGGGTCCCGGCATAAGCCACGTAGACGCCCGCCGCACCTCCGGCCAGCCCCAGCAGGACGCTTTCGGTAAGCATCTGCCGGATCAACCGACGCCGCGGGGCGCCCAGGGCCATTCGCACCGCGGTCTGCAAGCGGTTGGCAACTCCGCGCGCCAGCAAAAGGTTGGCGACGTTCGCGCAGGCGATCAGGAGGACCAGGCCCGCGAGGATGGTCAACAGGCGCAGGCCCACCGCGTAGTCCGTCTGCATCTGGTCGACGCCGTGCCCGGCGGGCGTCAGGCGAATGTGCTGCTGGGGAATGTCCCCGCGGTCCCGGTCGGGGATAACTTCCGGCCGGCTATTCAGCCACTGCTGAAGGCGAACCGTAAGTCCGGCTTGCACCTGTGCGGGATCGGCGCCGGGCTTCAGTCGCCCCATGAGGTAAAGCCACTCAGTCCCAGCGAGATCCAAGCGGGCGTTTTGACGGTCCAGGAGTGGCTCAGTGGCCAGTGGGAGCCAAAAATCGGGAGGATCGCTGCGCAACGTGTCGCCGTAGAACACGGTTGGCGTCACGCCCACGACTGTGAAAGGAACAGTGTTGATGGTAAATGTGGAGCCGATTACGGAAGGGTCGCTCGCAAACTGCCGCTGCCAGGTATGGTAATTCATCATCGCGGTCGGCGGTGCACCGGGCTTGTCATCAGCCGCGTCAAACGCACGTCCGGCGATGGCGGAGACGCCAAACATGCGAAAGTAATTTCCGGAGACAAACTCTCCATTGAAGGGTTCAGCCGGCGTCGCAACGTGGCTGCGCCTCGCGCTCAGGCCCGTTAGGAAGGGAGTGAAGGCAGACAGTTCGCTGAATTCGGAGGTGCGATCGCGAAGGTCCTCATAAAGTGGGTAGGAGTAGAGCACAAAGCTGCCCCCGTTTTGGGTTCCAATCATGACGCAGCAATTGTTGTTGTCGCCCAGGCGGTAGAGTTGGCCGGGATTTGCCACAGGCAGCACCCTGAGCATGACGGCATCCACCAAGGTGAAAATCGCCGTGTTCGCGCCGATGCCAAGGGCGAGTGTGATGATTGCAACCGCCGCGAAGCCTGGATTCTTCCGCAGCATTCGCAAGCCGAGGCGAACATCTTGAATCAAGTTTTCCAGCCAACTCCATCCCCACATGTCGCGACTCTCCTCTCTCAACACAAGGTCATTTCCGAATCTTCGCCGCGCCGCATAGCGCGCTTCTTCAGGATTAACGCCCGCTTCGATGTGCTCCCGCTCGCGCAGTTCGCGGTGCAGGCGAATTTCCTCATCTACATCAGCGTCGAACTGCCTGCCACGAAACAACATGGCGAGCCGCCTCGCGAATTTGTTCCACATGTTCACCATTCCGACTCGCAGAAGTGACACAGGCACTCCTGCCTGTGTCCGGAAGTCTCTACGTTCTTGCAGTGCGGCTACCAATTGCCTCTCGGGCACAGCCAGGAGTGGCTGTGCCACCCGCTACTCGTACCGCAGCGCCACCATGGGATCGACCCTCGCCGCGCGTCGCGCTGGCACGAGGCAGGCCACGAGCGCGACGACGGCCATTAGGAGCGCCGCCAGAATGTAGGTTGCGGAATCAGTGCCGCGCACGGCGTAAAGAATGCTGCTGAGGTAGCGGGAAAGCGCCCAGGCTCCAAGCAGTCCCACTCCCACGCCGATGATGACGAGCCGCAATCCTTCCCTCAGTACCATGCCCAGCACAGTGCTGACTTCGGCGCCAAATGCCATGCGAATGCCGATCTCCCGTGTCCGCTGGGACACGGAGTAGGAGACGACCCCGTAAATACCAACCGAAGCGAGCGTCAGCGCCACGGCTGCAAACAGCGCCAGAAGGAGGGCCACAAAGCGCTTCTCGCGCGAGGAATCCGAGACCAATTCCGGCAATGCTTGGACGTTGTACCAAGGCAAGTCCTTATCCAATTCGTGCAGGGCCGTGCGCATAGCAGGCATCTGAGCTTGCGGATCATTGGCGGCACGCACCACGACGCCCAATCCCGAGAACGTCCTTTGTGACTCGGGATAATAGGCCTCGGGAATAGCGGGCTCGGCCAAGCCAAATTCCCTGACATCGCCGACAACGCCAATAACAGTGATCCATTTGGCGTCAGGGTCAGAGCTCTTGAACCGCTTGCCAACGGCCTCCTGATGCGGCCAGAACCGGTGTGCCATGGTTTCGTTGATGAGGGCGACGAGCGGCACATCCGGCGTGTCCGTCTCGTCCACGTCGCGCCCTCTGAGTAAGGGAATGCGCATGGTCTGGAAGTATTTGGGCGTGACGACACACGACTCTACCAGGGGGCTTGACCATTGGTCTTTGGGCGCCGGTTGGCCTTCGAGAACGACAGCACCGTTACTACCTCCGTCAAGCGGCAATTCTGAGGCTGCTCCGGCGGAGACAACTCCCGGCAATGCCCGCACGCGCTCAAGCAAGCTGCGGAAGAACGCATTTTGCTGGGACTCCTTTGGATAGCGCGAATCGGGCAGCGAAACACTGCCGGTCACCACCTGGCGGGGATCAAAACCAAGCTGGACGCCCAGCAGGCGCACCAAACTCCGAGTGGCTAGCCCCGCCCCCACCAGCATCACCAGGGCAAGCGCAATTTCTCCGGCCGTGAGCAGGCCACGTGCCAAGCCGTGAGAGGCAGCCACGGCAGTGGCGCTCTCCTTGAGCGTCTTGCTGAAGCTCACACGGGTCGCTTGCAGCGCCGGAATCAGTCCGGCAAGCGTCCCCATGACGAACGCAATTAGAAAAGTGAAACCGAAAACGCGGCCGTCAAGGTGGACGGAAACCACCTCGGGGATGTACCCGGTAGGGGCAGCACGAAGCAGAAGACGCAACGCTGCGGTGCCGACGGCAAGTCCGGCGACACCCCCCAGGAGAAACAGCAAGACACTTTCCGTGAGCAGTTGGCGTACCAAGCGGCCAGCGCCCGCGCCGACGGCAAGTCGAACCGCAACCTCCCGCCTTCGACCCACGGATCGGGTGAGCAGCAAGTTGGCGACATTCACACACGCGATCAGCAGCAGGAAACCCACGGCGGCAAACAGCACCCACAGAACTTCACTGACATTGCTGGTAAGCTGCTGGTGCAGGCTCTTCACCCGCGCGATCACACCCGTGTTGGATTGGGGATACTGTTGGGCGAGCCTTGTCGAGATCATCACCATCTCCGCGGCGGCCTGGTCCAGTGTGACGCCCTTCTTGATGCGCGCCAGCACCCAGAACCAATGGTTGCCGCGATCGGTTTTCCACTTCGGCACGTCCATGGTAATGGGAGTCCAGAATTGCGGCTTGCGCCCCCACATGGTCGGGAACCGCAGATCCTTAGGCATAATGCCCACCACGTCATAAGCCTCGCCATCCATCGTGACTTTGCTCCCTACAATGCTCTTCTGCCCTCCGAAGGCGCTCTGCCACAGGCCGTAACTCAAAATGACGACGTGATTGTGGCCGGTCGGGCCCTCGTCCGGCGAGAAGTTCCGCCCCACCTGCGGCTGCACGCCGAGGATCTGAAAGGCGTTGGGGGAAACGGAGAGGCCGTTCAGTTGCAACGGCTCCCCGGACCCTGTCAGCGTGGCGCCCGCGATGGTGACGGCGGAGATGCCTTCGAACACATGATTCTGCTTCTGCCAGTCCCGGAAGTCGGGGCTGGTATCAGGAAACAGTCCTCCCGGCCCGCTGGGTTCCGTCACCCAGATGACCGCCAGGCGATCGGGGTCAGGATAAGGCAAGGGTTTCAGCAGGACCGCATTTACCACACTGAAGATGGCGGTATTTGCCCCGATGCCAAGCGCCAGCGTTACCACTGCCACGGCCGTAAAGCTGGGGTTCTTGCCCAGTACCCGCAAGCCGTAGCGCAAATCCTGCGCCATGTTTTCAAGCCAATTCCATCCCCACATGTCGCGACTCTCCTCTCTCAGCACGATGTCATTCCCAAAACTTCGGCGCGCCGCATAGCTCGCTTCTTCGGGAGCCACACCAGCATCGATCTGCTGCTGCTCCCGCAACTCTTTGTGCAGGCGCATCTCTTCTTTCAAATCAGCGTCGAATTGCTCTGTGTGAAAAAGCATCACGATTCGTCTTGCGAGTTCGCCGAACCAACTCATGACGATCAACCCTCATGCTGTCTGAATGGCCCGAGTGATGGCCGCGACGACTCGTTCGAACTGTGAGACCTCAACTTCGAGTTGTTTTCGGCCAAGTGGCGTGAGGCGGTAATAGCGCGCCCGGCGATTTCCCGAAGTTACGCCCCACTTCGCCGTGACCCAGCCTTTAACGAGCATGCGCTGGAGCGCGGGATAGAGTGAGCCTTCCTCGACCTGAAGAACGTCGTCGGAAACATGCTCGATCCAAGTCGCAATCTCGTAGCCGTGCAGTTCACCACTACGAGCGAGCGCCTTGAGGATCAGAAGGTAGAGCGTTCCGGGAGGGATTTCGTTCTGGTGCATCGGCTTGTCTCCTTACCATAGTTAGACTATGCCAGCGCCCGTAGGTTAGCACCGCGACGAGAATTATTCAATCTCGCATCTAAGGGTTATCCCCTTCTGGGCGGGATGGTCGTCCCGAGATGTTTTGCGGATAGGTTATTGAAACCGCACGCGGTATCGAATTACAATGCCTTAGCCAAAAGAGACTAGAACTTCCACAACAAGACACATAACGGAGAGATTGCATGCCTTTGATTCAGTTCACCAAGAACCATACTGACCACTCAACCGACAAGGGCTATCAATTCGAATTCTTTTGCGACCGTTGCGGGAACGGATTTATGACGGGATTCAAGCCCTCCCTAACGGGCTATGCCGGTACCGCCCTGCGCGCCGCCAGTGATCTGTTTGGAGGCGTTTTTGGCCGCGCCAGCGCCGGCGCTTATGAAATCGAGCGCGCGGTGCAGGGCTCCGGCCACGACAAGGCTTTTCAGGAAGCCGTGGACGAGGTGAAGCCCAACTTTCGCCAGTGCCCCAAGTGCGCGAAGTGGGCATGCCTCACGATGTGCTGGAACCAGAAGCGCGGCCTTTGTTACGACTGCGCGCCCGATGTCGAAACCGAGATCGCCGCGGCTCAAGCGCAAGCCACCGCGCAGCAAATCCAGGATAAGGTCCGCCAACAGGATTTGACCAAAGACCTTGACTTGACTTCTGAGGCCGCCGCCCTCTGCCCTAGCTGCGGGGCGCGCACCCAGGGGGCAAAATTCTGCCCGGAGTGCGGCAAACCGCTTCGTCCCAAGAACGAGTGCTCGCGCTGCGGAACGAAGTTTGAGGCGGGGACCAAATTCTGTCCGGAGTGCGGGCAGAAAACCGCGTGATCGCGTGGTCGGCTGGACTGCCACGGACGTACCACTTACCGCTGCGACGAGTCTGCGCATGCCAACATTTTCGGGGAGATTTCGGTACCTGAATTCCGACGGGTCCGCACTTCAAGGAGGCCCTTGCCGCGTGTCGTTTGGGGAGGAAACGATCACGCTTACACCGGCCACCGCTGCACCACTGACCCTTGACCTCGGCGACATCGACATCTTCCTGGCAGGCGATTACGAAGTGAACCTGACCCTCTACACCGGCAAGAAAATCGCGCTGAACCAATTTGGCAAGACCTTCCAAAACCTCTGCCACGATCTTCTGGAAGCGTACCGGAAACGCCTGTTGCAGTGCCTGCTGCTGGAGGATCTGGAGGAAATCGCGCGATTCGACGGCTCAGTGCGGCTGGAGTCGCCAACGCGTGCATTGACCGGTCCGGCGGAAGTTCGGCTCTTCAAAAGCAACTTGGCCATCCTTCCCCTTCAAGGCACGGGACTGCAATGGCGCCTCGCGGATATCGACGCAGTGAGCTTCGACGAAACCTCATGGACCGTGACGGCGCAGTCTGGCAACGAGCGCATAGTTATCAGCAAGCTGGCAAAGCGCACGGAAGAGTTTCGCGAGCGTCTGGCCACCGCGATGGATGGGCTTACGGAACAAGGCGCAGAGACCGTCCACGGCATCTTTCCATTTCTGGACCCCGACCAGTTTCAGCAGGCAGCGTTGCTCATGAAAGAAGGCCGAGCCACCTCGCTCGACAAACTGCGCGCCATCGATCCCAAGATCGAACAGGCCCTGACCAAAAACGTTGTGGATGGCAAGTTGAAGCCCTACTTCGACTCGTTACTGGCACACGTGCCGGCAGGAAATTACTATGCGGGGTTCAAGTTGTTGCGCGAATCCGAGGGTGAACCCGCCAATGGAGGAGGCGGCTCGACAGGCGGACAAGAGGGCACTGACTCCGCCAACCCCGAGATTGAGCCGCAAGGATCTGAGGAGGCTGCAGCCGATGCGGAAGCGGGCGCACAGGAAACAGGGCACCCTATTCTCCATTGGTTCTTTTTGCCGCTGGCCGCAAAGCCCGGTGCAAAGTTCGCTGACAACCTGGTGGCTTGGGAAGCCACGTCGCGGTCGGGCCGCGCCACCTACTTCTTCCGGTTACTTCCCCCGGACCAAGCAGGGCAGTTGCGGGATGCGTCGAAGGCTCCTGCGCTCATCGATGCCGCCATTCGCCGATTGAATCGCGCCATCGTCCTGCTGAACTTTCGCCGGGAACCGATTTACCTGCCGGACCAGTCCCTGCTCCTTCAGCCGCGATTCCGCCGCTACGCGATTGCCTGCCGCAAACTCCCAGAGCTCGTGGCTCTGCGCTCGTCGTTTTTAGGCCGCGCCATGCACACATCACACGACGCTTGGCAGAAGCAATTCGCGTCCTACATCGAGAAGACGTAACAGCGCCTCGGTCATGCTTGTAAATAGACTTCCATAGACCTCGAAAGGGTAGATAAACCCCGGGGCTAACACCTGCCCCAGCCCAGAAAGGTGGTCTTTCTCCCCGGCAATTCTTTCCGTTCCCTTCCCGCACGCAGCCGTTTGTTTATCGGTTGTCATTGACCCAGAACGGTGCTAGTTTTTATGACGATGGGGGCTTCCATCCTACTTGTACTTGCGCTCCAAGCGGCTGGGCCGACGGCCCAGGTTCCCACGGGGGCAGTGGTAAGCGTTAGCGGGGCGGTAACGCATCCGCTAGCTTTATCACTGCAAGAGCTGGCCGCCATGCCGCGCACGAAGGTCACGGCGAAAGGACACGATTCCACCGCCACCTACGAGGGCGTGACGCTGACCGAAATCCTGCGGAAGGCCGGCGCCCCATTGGGAAAGCTCCTGCGGGGCAAAGCGATGGCGAGCTACGTCGTAGTGACGGCTCACGATGGCTACCGCGTGGTCTTTGCCCTGCCTGAGCTTGACCCGGACTTTACCGACGCCTCCAACCAAATCATCCTCGCTGACACGGTTGACGGCAAGCCATTGTCCGATACGCAAGGCCCCGTGCGCATCGTCGTTCCGCAGGAGAAGAAGGGAGCCCGGTGGATTCGTATGGTGGAATCCATCGAGGTGGTGAATCTGCCCTAAGGTTAGAAATTGGAAGCTGGAAACTAGAAAATATAAGTGGGAGCTAGAAGTTAGAAGATAGGACAGTGGATTCCTCCGCGCTCTTCTTCCCACTACCGTCTGGCACCTAGCTTCTTCATTCATACTCGTACTTGGGCTTTTTTATAAACCAGACCGAAGGAGGAGAATATGGCAACCACTACCGCTGCCTTAGAGGCGCACGTTGCCGTCCAGGCGACGAAGCTCCTGATTAACAACCAATGGGTGGAAAGCGCATCGGGCAAGTCCTTTCCCACCATCAACCCCACGACCGGGCAGGAAATCTGCCGCGTGGCGGAGGCCGATGCCACGGATGTGGACAATGCCGTCCACGCGGCGCGGGCGGCCTTTGAAAAGGGACCCTGGCGCAAGATGGCAGCCGCGGAGCGCGGACAGCTACTCCACCGGCTCGCCGATCTGATCGAGAAGAACGCCGACGAGTTGGCCCGGCTCGAATCGCTCGATAATGGTAAGCCCTATCAAGTTGCCAAGGCCGCCGACTTGCCTCTGACCATCGGCTGCTACCGCTACTACGCGGGTTGGGCGGACAAGATCCAAGGCAAAACCATTCCCATTGCCGGGAATTATTTCTGCTACACCCGCCACGAGCCGGTCGGCGTTGTGGGTCAAATCATTCCCTGGAACTTCCCACTTCTGATGCAAGCGTGGAAGCTGGGGCCGGCGCTCGCCGCAGGCAATACCGTAGTTCTGAAGCCTGCTGAGCAGACCCCTCTCACCGCCCTGCGGGTAGGCGAACTAATTCTGGAAGCAGGGTTCCCGGCAGGCGTGGTTAATATTTTGCCGGGCTATGGCCCCACGGCCGGCGCCGCCATCGCCTGGCACCACGGAATCGACAAGGTTGCCTTCACCGGCTCGACGGAAGTCGGCCATCTGATTATGGAAGCGGCCGCGAAGACGAACCTGAAACGCGTCACGCTGGAATTGGGCGGCAAAAGCCCCAACATTGTCTTTGCCGACGCGGACATGGACCAAGCGATTGAAGGCGCCCATTTCGCCCTGTTCTTCAATCAAGGCCAGTGTTGCTGTGCGGGTTCGCGCCTGTTTGTGGAAGCGAAGGCTTATGACGAGTTCGTGGAAAAAAGCGTCGCCCGGGCCAAAACTCGGAAGGTTGGCGATCCCTTCGATCCCGCCAGCGAACAGGGACCCCAGGTAGACGACGTCCAATTCGAAAAAGTGATGAGCTACATCGAAGCGGGGAAGAGGGATGGAGCCTCTCTGCTCGCCGGCGGCAACCGCGTGGGCGATCGCGGCTTCTTTATTGAGCCCACGGTCTTCGCCGACGTCAAAGACAACATGAAGATCGCTCAGGAAGAAATTTTCGGACCGGTCATGAGCATCCTGAAATTCAAAGACATTGAAGAGGTTGTGGAGCGCTCAAATCGCAGCGAGTACGGGCTCGCGGCCGCCGTCTGGACCCGTGACATCGGCAAGGCCTACGCCGTCGCCAACAGCGTTCGGGCCGGTACGGTGTGGGTGAACTGCTACGACGTATTCGACGCCGCCGCACCCTTTGGCGGTTTCAAGCAATCGGGAATGGGAAGAGAGCTCGGAGAATATGGCCTCCAGCAGTATACCGAGGTCAAAACGGTAACGGTAAAGCTGCCGAATTAGGAGCTAGGAGTTAGGATTTAGGATCGAGGATTTAGGATCTAGGATCTAGGATTTAGGATCTGGGATTTAAGATCTGGGACTTAAGATCTGGGATTTAGGATGTAGGGTTTAGGAATTAGAAGCTCGGATCTGCGGTCCTTGCTTTTAGGATTTTGGGCCTTAGGACTGTGATCTTGAATTTTGAATCTTGAATCTTGAATTTCCGCCTGCCTGATCCCAGTTCGCCTTCGGGGCCTCGCGTCGACCGGCGCGCGGCCCCGTTTCATTTTAAGATGGTCGAAAAGGCGGAACAAGTTCCCAAGCGTATGTTTAAGCGGATTTCTTCGGCGCCGATGCCGCCAAGCGCTGCCGCAGAGACTCGAGCGCTTCCGGCGCCCGCTTCGCCATCCACTCCTCGTATTTTTCCGCCAGCGTTTCCAGATTCTTCCAAACCATAGGGTTCTTGTTCTTTTCCCGCAGGGTGGGGGCCACATTCCTGACCTTGTCCCAGATGATCCAAAACTCCGGCGTATTTTCGAAGAAGAGATCCTCCTTAATCAGTCCGTGGTTCACAAGTGATGCAGCCATATCCCAATAGGTAACGGTCATCCGAAAGAGCGCACTGTTTTCCGAGCCCGGTGGGACTTGGGCGACGTAGTCATCAAAGGTCTTTGCCTGGAACTCGCGAATGAACCATTCTCGCCCCTGCCGCAATTTGGCCTCCCGGCGCAAGTCGTAAAGACGCAGCAACAGCTCCGCGTCGTAATTATCTGGATGCTCTTTCACGCAGCCCTCCATGGGGATTCACTTTAGTAAACTTCCCTTCAATCGTCGAACGTCAGATCGTGCCCGGTATCGCGTACAACGAGATATCTTATCACGGCACACACCTTGAGAATCTCGCATACGTTACGGGGCAACTTCGGAAACAACAAGTTCCGCTAGCAGCTCGAGCACTTTCCGCTCGATCATGTCACGCACATTGCGGAACGAGTCTATGCTCCGGCCGTAAGGATCTGGGATTTCCCAATCCACCACGCGTCCTTTAAACCCCACGGGCACGGGGCACTCGACTTCACACCCCATGCCGACCACGACATCCATTTCCGCCAACGCGACGTCACGCAAGCCTTTCGAGCACTGCCCATCCAGGGAAAGACCCTTTTCGCTCATGACGGTGTAGGTCTCCTTTACGATCGAGCCAAAAGGATGTGAGCCTGCACTCGAAGCCTGCACCTTCCCCTCGCCAAAGTGATGAGCCCATGCCTCAGCCATTTGGCTTCGACAAGCGTTGCCAACACATACGAAAAGGATTTTCACTGGAAGATTGGTGGATTGAGTCATCGGGTCATGGAGTCACTTGGTGATTTAGCGATTGAGCGGTTTGGTGATTGGTCGAATTATTAACCCCTTTTCTTCAAGAATATTGGGGAAGCGCGTCCAGTCTCCCCAACTCAATCACCAGATCGCTAAATAGTTTAGTCGCTCAATTTCTTTAGGAAGTACCGATGTACAGTTGTATCCTTTGTCAGCTCAGGGTGAAACGTCCCCGCTAGGATGTTTCCCTGCTCTACGAGGACGGGCAGATTTCCGCACCGGCCCAAGACCCGGACGCCCTCACCCACGCGGCGGATGATAGGTGCGCGGATGAAAACCATTTCCACGGGGTAGTCAGCGAGCTCAGGACACTCCCCTGCCTGTACCGAGCTGTCGATCTGCCGTCCATAGGCATTGCGTTCAATGCCGATGTCGATCAAGCCCAACTTTTCCTGGGGGGGATTCGACACTTCCTTCGCAAGTAAGATCGCCCCCGCACAGGTACCATAAATGGGCTTCTCCTTGGCGGCAAATTCCTTGATCGCAGTGCCGATGCCCTCCAGCTCGAAGAGCTTCAACATCGTCGTGCTCTCGCCGCCTGGCATGATGAGTCCGCCTACCGCATCGAGGTCCGCGGCGTGCTTCACCAGCATCCAACGTGCCCCCAAGGAATCGAGCATTTTGGCATGCATGGCAAAGTCGCCCTGAATGGCGAGAATTCCTACGGGTTTGTGGCCATTGTTCATGAAATGAGTAGATAGTTTTTAGTTGATAGTCAATAGTATCGAAAGGATCGAAGAGGCATGCGCTTGGACTATCGACTGTCAAATATCAACCATGGACTGCCTTTGCTACCACCCTCGCGTTTGCAAGAGTTCCTTGGGATCCATCTTCTGTACGTCCAAGCCCTTCATGGCTTCGCCGACTTCTGCCGAGCACTCGGCCACGACCTGTGGCTCATTGTAGTGGGTGGTGGCGCGAACGATGGCTTTGGCGCGCTGCGCGGGATCCGAAGACTTGAAGATGCCCGAGCCCACGAACACTGCCTCTGCGCCAAGCTGCATCACGAGTGAGGCATCCGCCGGAGTGGCGATGCCACCCGCCGAGAAGTTCGGCACCGGCAGCTTGCCGTTCTGGCTGACCCACTTCACCAGATCATAGGGGGAACCGAGTTCCTTGGCCTTCGCCATCAACTCTTCTTCCCGCAAGGTGGTGAGCTGACGGATTTCGCTGGTGATGGCGCGCATGTGACGGACGGCCTCCACGATGTTGCCCGAGCCCGCCTCTCCTTTAGTGCGAATCATCGCCGCGCCTTCGCCAAGGCGTCGAAGCGCTTCGCCCAAATTGCGCGCACCGCAGACGAACGGCACCTTGTAATTCCATTTGAGGATGTGGTTTTCTTCGTCGGCCGGCGTCAACACTTCACTCTCATCAACGTAATCGACGCCCACCGCCTCCAGCACCTGGGCCTCGGCAAAGTGGCCGATGCGCGCCTTCGCCATCACGGGAA
Source organism: uncultured Acidobacteriota bacterium (assembly GCA_963808085.1). Taxonomy (GTDB): domain Bacteria; phylum Acidobacteriota; class Terriglobia; order UBA7540; family UBA7540; genus Bog-366. The sequence goes on along the minus strand of CAWEFC010000030.1, from coordinate 58,334 downwards.
TGGTCACGGCGCCCATAATCTCCTTGATAATTTTGATGGACGCCATGCGGGCCACGCCGCCTTCTTTACGGATGTCTGCCGGGACACGCTCCAGCGCCATGACGGCACAGGCGCCCGCATCCTCGGCAATCTTGGCCTGCTCGACCGTGGTAACGTCCATGATGACGCCGCCCTTCAGCATTTCCGCCAGGCCCACTTTCAATTTCATTGGTTGATCATATTCCCACATGGTATTACTCCTTCTCAGATTGAAGATTTCTTGGTTTCGGCTCGATCTCCGCGCAACATCTCTGGCCGCAACGCCTCGTCCAACTCGGCGCCCAAACGGGTAATTATACCGGGAAGCGCCTGAATATCAGCAAGCGAAGTCCGAAAATTCACAATACAGGCGCGAAGAACGAAGACTCCGCCGATCACCGCATTGGTCAAAAAGGCTTCGCCGCTCTTCTGCAATCGCCCCAGCAATTCATTATTAAGCCGGTTGAGGTACTCCTCCACTTTCTCGCCGCCCGGCGGCAGATCGCGCGGTACGTAGCGGAACGTCGCGATGCTCAAACCCTGGCGGAAGGCCTGCATCTCCGGATGGCCCTCGGCAAGCGCGAATAGGGTCTTCGCCAGGCGAATGTCGTCGCCAATCATTCGCGCGTAACCCACACGTCCCGCCTGGCGAATAGCCAGCCAGATTTTCAGGGCGCGAAAGCCGCGGGAATTTTCCGGTCCATACTCAAAATAATTAACCGCCTCCTCCGCATCTTGCATCAACTTATAATACGAAGGGCGATTCTGAGTGAAGGCGTCGCGCAGGACATTTCTATCGCGTACCAGCGTACACCCGGCCTCCAGCGGCGCGTAGAGCCATTTGTGCGGATCTACGGCCACGGAATCGGCTTCGCTGATGCCCCGCAAATCTGCCGGCGCTTCCGGTGCTAGTGCTGCAAAACCGCCGTATGCGCCATCTACGTGGAACCAGAGATCCTCCTCGCGCGCGATGGCAGCAATTTCCGGCAGCGGGTCGACAGCCCCGGTGCTCACGGTGCCGGCCGTCCCGATCACCATGAAGGGCAGATAACCCGTGGCGCGATCCGCGCGAATCATCTCGCGCAACTTTGGGGTGTGCATTCGCTGGTCGGATTTTACGGGAACCCAGGCGATTGAATCCATACCCGTGCCGAACAGGTCCACCGCCTTGTGAATCCACGTGTGGGTTTCCGTGGAAGCGTACACGCGCAGCCGCCGGGCACCGTCGCCCCCCATGCCATGAGCGCGCGCATCCCAAGTCAATTTCGCCTTGCGCCCGGCCAGAAAGCCGAGAAAGTTCGCCATCGTGCCGCCCGTCACCAGGATGCCACCGGCTTCGCGCGGGTAGCCAATCATTTCGGCAATCCACCGGATGGTCTGCGCCTCAATCTCGCACGCCATCGGCGCCAGTATCCAGCCTCCCACATTGGGGTTGACGACCGCGGCCAGCAACTCTCCCAGCGCACCCAGTGGAGCGGCGGGCGAGGTGATGAAACCCATAAACCGCGGGTGGCCATTGAACAGCGAGTGCTCCGCCAGCAGTCGTGTCGCCTCCTCCAGCAAGACGTCTGGCGCAGTCCCGCGCTCGGGCAAGGGGGAATCACCCAAAACAGCCCGAACTTGGCTTGGCGATTCGCCAGGACTTACCCGCCGAGTTGGCAGTGAGCTCAGGATTTCCGCCACCTGGTCGACGAGGCGATAACCAAGAGCGCGAAACTCTTCCGCGCTCATTTCCAACGGGGCGTTGCGCGGTTCGGCGATCTGACCGGATTCGATGGCTCCCATATCCTTCTCCTCTTGCCCGCCCTGCACGGATGTCACACCAACGCGACACTTGCGCCCACCAGTGACCTTGGCCGTCCCTTCTTCGCCCGGCGCACCTCCGCCTTCAACAGGTCGCCAAGGATGCCAATTCCCTTTTCAATCTTATCATCGGGAAGAGCCGTGTAACACAATCGCAACGCATTGTGCCTGGGGTTTTGAAAATAGAAATAGCGAGACGGGGCAAAGAGCACATGCCGCTCGCGCGCCTTCACCAGAAGTTCCGAAGCGTCCATGAACGCCGGCAGTTCCACCCAGAGCGACATGCCTCCATCCGGGTAAACGACTTGAATGTCCGGCGGGAAGCACCGCTCGATGGCCCGCCGCAGCACATCTTGCTTGCGGGCATAAACCTTACAGGACTTGCGAATCCATTTGTCCAGCCACCCGCGCGCACCCATTTCCTGAACGGTCGCCTGGCCCAGCAGGTTGGTGTGCAGGTCAGCGCGTTGTTTCGCCCATTGAAGGCGCTCAATGACTGGGCGCGAAGCCACCAGCCAGCCCACGCGCAGACCCGGAAACCCTACCTTGGAAAAGCTGTTGAGATAGATCACCAAACCCGCCGAGTCGAGCGCTTTCAGCGGCGGAATCTGCCGGCCGCGATACCGCAGCGCACCGTACACGTCGTCTTCGACAATGGGAACTTGAAAGCGCTGGGCAAGTTCCAACAGGCGTTTTCGCGCCGCCAAGGGCATGGTTGAACCGGTGGGGTTTTGGAAGGTCGCGCTACAAAAGATAAGTTTCACCCGCGTCTGCTCTAACAAAGATTCGAGAGCATCGAGATCCATACCTTCCGGGGTAACCGGGACGCCGATCAGCCGGGCTCCTGGCGAGTCGAAGACATTCCAGAGGCCGGTGTAAGTCGGGTTTTCACACACCACGGTGTCACCAGGGGATATCAGCGCGCGGCGCAGCAGGTCCAGCGATTGTTGGCAACCGTGCGTCACCAGGATTTCGTTGAGGTCCACAGCAATCCCGTCGCGGCGCAGGCGAGTTTGCAGATAGGCCATAAGGGGTTGGTAACCGCTGGTGGCGCCGTATTGCACCAAGCGCCCACCCTCACGTCGCAGGGCGGCGTCCGCGGCACGGCGAACTTGGTCTGGCGACGTCAGTTCGTCCGCACCGTGGGCGGCGGCAAACGAGATTACCCCTTCTTCCGCGGAGTCCGCCATCAGGCGCCCCAAGGAATCATCCCGCGGCTCTTCCGGGAAGAACCCTTCCCAGAAAAGATCGTGGGCGGGGCGGCGAGATCCGCCGTTGGAGGAACGCAGCGTTTCTCCCAGTGGCGTCACGAAAGTTCCCCGCCCGACCGTCCCTTGAATCAGGCCTTCGGACTCAAGTTCAGCATAAGCGTTGCCGACCGTTGTCCGATGAACTCCCAAATGTTGGGCGAGGTTGCGGCTGGGCTCCAAACGGTCCCCGGGTCTTAGCCCGCCGTTTAGAATACGGTCACGAATCTGATCGCGTATCTGCACGTAGAGGGGCTTCCGTAAACTCGAATCCAGCGTGACGAGCATGTTCGCTTTGTTCCTCTGGTCTGCTGACCAGTCCAATTTAAAACTGAATTCCACCATTGTAAAGAGCCAAGTAGGCCAACCGCCAGACGGACCAATTGGAGGCTCACGTATCATATTTGCGGAACTTGAGGGTTGAATTTCGTGCCTCGACTCTTAGTTAGTAGTGTTCGGTGATAACCGCCGGATCTCGAATTTCGAAATTTCAGGTTCGAGTTTCTAGTTTCCAGTTTCGCCTGTCCAGTCTTAGCTGCCCGTCACTAATCCTGAAGAAACGGATTGCGCTCGCGCTCCTCACCGATGGTCGTGGGCAAGCCGTGGCCGGGGAACACTGGCGTTTGGTCAGGGAAAATAAGCAGCCGGCTGCGGATTGACCGCAGGATTTCCTCATAGGAGCCACCCCACAAATCCGTGCGGCCGATACTGCCTTGGAACAGCGTGTCGCCGCTCAGAATTCGATGGTTTTCGCCAGGCAGGTGGAGCGAGACGCTGCCAGGAGAGTGTCCCGGCGTATGCAGGACCTCCAAGCTCAGCGTCCCCCAGCGCAGCGAGTCTCCCTCCTTCAAGAATTGGTCCACGTCCGTCATCCCCGGAACCGCGACGCCCAGCCACTCTGCTTGCATAGCCAGATCTTGATAGAGGGGCAAATCATTCTGGTGCATTAGCACTGCTGCGCCCGTGGCCTGCTTAAGTTTTTCGATTCCACCCACGTGGTCGATATGCGCGTGCGTAGCAATAATGTATTTCACCCGTAGGCGGTGCTTCGCCAGGATCTGCCGAACCTGCTCAATATCGTCCCCGGGATCGATCACCACCGCTTCCCGCGTCAACTCATCTCCCAGGATCGAACAATTACAGGCCAACATTCCTACCGGTAGAATTTCGTGAATCATTGTCCCTCACTCACCTTCGACGACCTGATCGCGCAGAGGACCATAAGAATCAATAGTACTACCGAAGTCCAAATCTCTCGGAGCGAGGGACGCCGTAAACCCATCTTAGTTTCGAGCCCAGGGACGGTGGCAGGCTTCAAAGGATGGTTGGTTGACTTGGCCCGCGCGGGTTTTTATACTCGTCTTGGAAACAAAGGAGGCCCCATGGCGGCACTCAGCAATGATGCAATCCACCACGGACTGGCGAAGTTGACAGGGTGGTCCTATCAGGGGAAAGAACTGCACAAAAAATATACCTTCAAGTCCTTTTTGCCAGGCATTGAGTTTGTCAATAGAATTGCCCAGGCAGCCGAGAACGCGGGCCACCACCCGGACATCACCATTAACTATAACGTCGTGGGCATAAGCCTTTCGACTCACAGCGAAGGAGGGATAACAGAAAAGGATTTCGACTTGGCAAATAAAATCGACCAGATACATTCGGCCCTTTCTTGATTCCTCCCTTATCCCGAGCCGGCCTGCGTCGATGATTCGCGGGAACGATCCAGAATGGTCCCCTCGCCAGCCACGCTCAATAGAAGTTTCTGTTTGGACATTGCGTGAAACCTCAGGCTTGTCCTCGTATGCCGAAAGCGCATAGAATCCTCTCGCATTTGGGACACAGATTATGTCGACGATAATGCAGTGGATCCACTTGATGGCAGCGATCGTAGGTCTGGGGGGAATGGGATTCCTGCTCCTTATCTTGATCCCCTCGCTGGGGGTCCTCAGCACGGAACAACGCGAAGCGCTTTCCAAAGCTGTGGCCGGACGATTCCGTTGGGCAAGTTGGAGCGCCATGTTGCTATTGCTGATCTCCGGTTTGTACGAAACCCGGCAATCCTATTGGCAGGTGCCGTGGGGACCAGCGTGGAACCTTCTAAGTCTGAAAATCGGACTGGCGTTCGTGCTCTTCTCCATTGTCCTGGGCCTCACTATCCCCTTCAGATTGTTCGGACCTCTGCGCGCCCGCCGGCGGATGTGGCTCCTCGTTGCCTTCGTCTTGGGCGTCGTGGTAGTCCTGATTTCAGCATATCTGCGGCGCGGCTAGGCCCACCTCGAACCCTCCAGCTCTCGATCGCCCGAGGCCTCATGCCTCGCCTGATACGCGGAGACCACGGACTGGAGGCGATACCTCTCCGACATCGACAACACGGAAATTTGAGAGGAGAGGAAAAGATTCCGAAACTACTTTGTGTGGAATACCGCTGCTTTGAAAGTGCCGCGCTGGTTTTCAATTTTCTTCTGCAGCATGTTGATGGCGTAGATAAGCTGCTCAGGACGAGGAGGGCATCCGGGAACGTAAACGTCGACGGGAATGAATTGATTAACCCCTTGCACAATGGCGTAGTTATTGAATACGCCTCCCGACGTCGCACACGCGCCCATGGAAATGACCCACTTAGGCTCCGGCATCTGTGCGTGGAGCTTTTGAATCACCGGACCCATCTTCTGAGCGACGCGCCCGGCGACGATCATCAAATCCGCCTGGCGCGGCGAAGCCCGGAAAACCTCCGCGCCGAACCTTGCCAAGTCAAATCTTGAGGCGCCGGCCGACATCATCTCAATGGCGCAGCACGCCAGGCCGAAGCTGAAAGGCCAAATCGAGGATTTTCGGGCCCAGTTCACCGCCTGGTCAAGTTTCGTGAAGATCAGACCTTCAAAACCCGATTGTTCAGTGATAGCAGGAACACCCATACAAGACATATTATGCCATTTGCCGCGCCTCCTTTCAACTGCGGATAATGGTTCAGTTTGACCAGTTTCAGGTATGCGCTTCTTATATGAGGTTACTTCCCAGATCAAGGTGCCGCGGGAGGTGGTAGTGGAGCTACCGTTCGATTTCGCCGCCGCTTGCGCCAAGCTCTGGCGAAAACCCAGAACGCCGCCACAACCAAGATTAACCATGGGATGACAGCAACAATTACGGTGATTAGAGAGGCTGTGCTATCTGCCAGCACAGATCCTGACTCACGCAGAGCATCTCGGACCTGGGCAAAGCCCCCCTCATTACCTTTGGATTCCTTTACACGAAAGGTAAGGCCGACGGCAACTTTCTCTGTCTGATTAGCCAGGATTTTCCGCTGTGCTGTTTCGCTATCCAATTGCGACTGCGTCTCGGTTAATTGCTGCTGTATTTCCAGGAGATCCTTGACGGACAAGGAGGACTTGGCAAGCATCGCTCTTAAATTATCTCGGAAGCTCGTGAGATTCTTGACTTTGGCATCAGTGTCTACGACTTCGATCGTTTTATCTGCGCGTTCCGTCGTATGCTGCGCGATATTACCTTGCTTTTCTACTTGAGCGAACAGCTTAGCAAGGTCCTGAGGGGCCACTCGCAACGATAGAGTACCTGATGGCACCGAATCACCCGTTCTCGTCGTGATCTTGGACGATATGACTTCGCATTGGATTGCGCCGCAGAATGCAACCACAGACTGCCACGATTTCTGGAGTTCGGATTCCGGTGTGATGATTTCAAGTTCATGACTCTCCGCTATGAAACGCTGCTGTGATGCTCTGCCTGACGACACATACGTCATCGAAGCTCGCGCCGGGGGCGAACTAGCAGTTTTCCTTTCGCAGCCTGTCGCTGTCAAGACCAGACTCCCAAGAATCACGGCTACGAGTTCGCGATTCATTGTTCTATTATTCATAGCTCTACCACCTTCAGCGCTCAGCAGTCCGCGGCAGTATAGCTCATACTGACGTAGGAGGAATGGATCATGATGCCTGACTGCCCGCCGCACCCGTCAGTGGATGTGGCTTACCGGAGACTGACCCTCTGCGACTAAACTTAAAAAGCACCACGTCCCAACTGTGGCGTTGTTTGCCTCTACTCGGCCACCGCTTTCTTGTGTGCATCCAAGGCCGCGTCATTGGCTTTTCTCGCGGCCTCGACAAATTCCGCATAGGGACGATCATGAATGTCCACGAGGCCGTAGTTTGAATTCTCGCCGTCAAACCGGCCCTCTTTTGGCTCATCGACCCACTCAAACCAGTGATAACCAACAGCCTCTGGCAGGCTTTCGAGGCGGGTCACGTAATCAGCATAGGCTTTGGCTCGCGCCGCCTGGTCGGGAACCTTCGGCCCCGCGCCTTGGGTGTTGGGAAGACCGGAATTCTCGGCGCGAAACGCGAACTCGCCCACCAGCACCGGGCGGCCCGTCACCTTGAATACCGTGCGAATGACTGGGCGGGGGTCCAGGTCGTAGACGTTGATTGAGACCACATCAGCGTTCCGGGCGCCGCGTAGGGCGGCATCGGGAGGCTTGCCGGCAAACCGGGCGCCGAGGTAGAGGTGATTCGGATCGGCGCTGTGAATGGCATGCTCCGAAACCTCAAAATATCGCGTCGCGACATTTTCGAGGAACTGCGCGGCGTCGGAGCGGTAAGCGTCCGTCGATCCCATCCCCCGCAAATCCTCAAAGCCCGCTGCGCTTACGCCCCACGCCTGGTCGAGCTTGTGGATGTCCTCCGCATACTTCTCTTGCAGGAATTCGATGGCTTTCTGATGGCCCGCTGCGCTGGCCGGCAGCTTCAGATACATGTCGAGCATCGTCTCTTTCCCGCGCCAGTCGGCGCCCCACCGCAGTTCGTTGTCACTGAAGTATCCCAGCAGGGTGTGGTCGTATCGGCGAGGCTGGCAAATTTCACCGGCAATATGGTCTGCCGTTTCCTCGAAGCGCGGATCATAGTAATCGGCGGGTATTCCCTTCTGCCAGTTTCCTCCCGCGCGGGCGGCAAAATCCAAGATCACTGTGTAGGGGACGGCGTGGGTCCAAAGTTGGGAATCTGACCACGCGCCGATGGTGTTGAACCCCCACAGCCGAATCCTGGCCAATGCCTCGAGCCCCCAAGCGTTGCGGTCGGGGTAGATGTGGCCGACCGCCTCGGCATAAGGATGCTGGCTGGTGCCCTTGATCTGGTCGGACTCGTACGACATGTTGTCGACGCCCGCGCTGATCATGGGCGCGCCGCTCGGGTCGATAATCCACCAGATCCCGCTGCGAGCTTCAACGCGGAAATAACCTTCCTGGGCGAAGGCTGAATTCGTTGTGCCAAAGAGAAACAACGGCGATAAAAGAACCAGTAAGCGAACCAAATTAGAAAGGGCCTTCATCATGTGTCTCCTCACCACGGTGCACCGATGGAGAATACCGTGGTTCAAACCGCTGTGCCCAAAATATTAAGAACCCCCAACCCTAGTGCAATCCCGCCTACCCAAAGCGGAGGCTCTCTCAGAACCGCAAGTACCGCAAGGAGTATTGCAATCAGCCCAAAGCTGAAGTGGGTCCGTGCCAGCACAAAATGCAATTCTGATCGGTAAACCCACAACCCCATCGCTTCGAAGTGGTTAACAATTATCCTTGATGCTATCTGAGTCCCGATAGTTAAGGAAATGGATAGTAAAGTCCATTTGTGTCGCCAAATCACTTGAATCACACTGGTCAGATACCTCATGGCTTCCCCCGCTACCGATAGGCTGGTAGTCTCTTACAGCATCTCCGCCCCGACTGCAAAAGTCTTAAGGGTGCAGCAAGATTTTGCCGAAAAACTCGCGTCCTTCCATCTTCTTCTGTGCGGCCGCCGCTTCTTCCAGTGGGAATTCGGAGTCGATGACCGCATGCAATTTTCGCCGGGCAATGAACTTGAGGGCCTCGAGGAGTTCCGCCTTGCCTCCCATAAACGAGCCCAGAATCGTGCGCTGACGGCCGAAGAGGCCCTGGCCATTCAGCTTGAGATCGGCGCCCGTGGTCATGCCACAGGTCACAAGGCGTCCGTAAGTCGCGAGCGAATCAAAGCAAGCTTCCCAAACCGCCGCCCCCACGTGATCGACCACCACGTCGACGCCGCGCTTATGGGTGAGGCGTTTGACCACTTCTGCAATCGACTGCCGCGTGTGATTGATCACTTCATCCGCGCCGAGCTCGCGTGCTTTTTCCAGCTTCCAATCCGCGCCCGCCGTGGCAATCACTCGGGCATTCACGAGTTTGGCCATTTGAATCGTCGCGCTGCCCACACCCGATCCCGCGCCGATTACCAGGACATCCTCACCCGGCTTCAATCCCGCGCGAGTGAAGAGCATGTGCCAGGCGGTAAGAAACACCAGCGGCACGGCAGCGGCTTCGTCAAACGTGAGGTCGCCCGGAATGGGGATCACGTTCATCTCCGCGGCCTTCACATACTCCGCGTAACCGCCGTCGATGAACACGCCGTAGACCGTGAACTCGCGGCAGGCACTGTCCAGCCCCTTGAAGCACATCTCGCATTTCCCGCAACTGACTCCCGGGCTCAGCAGCACGCGGTCGCCCGACTTTACGCGCGTGACCAGTGACCCCACCTCGGCAACTTCGCCGGAAATATCGGCGCCGACGATATGTGGCAACGGGATGCGCCAACCCGGCACGCCGCCGCGCACCCAGACGTCAAGATGGTTCAGCGCGCACGCCTTGACCCGCACCAGGACTTCACTCGCGAGGATCTTGGGGTCGGGCGCATCCTCGTAGTTGAGGACCTCCGGACCGCCGTGCTGGTGGAAACGAATTGCCTTCATAGCGGAACTCCGCCTTGGCTCGTAGGGTATGCGACCGAAACGTATTTTACTCCACTTGTCACGCGACATAAGCGTTCGCCAATAGCCGTCGGTGAAACCGACGGACAAAGACCGGTAAGATCGTCGACCCCGGCGGGGCCGAGTATCGGTTGGCCCGCTTTTCCCGCACCTGTGGCTACTGACCTTCGGCCGCCGGGGCGCCATCCTACCTCGTCCTTGGCGTGGCCCAGACGGCCATCATCGAGGCGCAAACGTCCGCTGGCGGGGTCACACTTCCAAGTCTACCGGATGGGAACAGACGCCGTTGTCTCGTTCGCACCTCGGCGTACTTGGCCATCCTCCAAGTGACTTATTTTTCATACACTTATTTGGATACGCGAAATATACGCGAAATACTGAAGCCATAAGGCCATTTATTTTCTGCAAGTTATCTGGATGGCGGGAATAAAGCGGAAAAACGCTGACTTTCTGAGGTCAAAAATTGATCTAACTGGTTTTGCTTTCTATAATTAATAGCTAATTCCGTATAACTCTTTTATTTTCATACACTAATCGGCTTCCGCCATTTTGTCCGATATTTGTCCGTTTGTTTTCATCAACTTATCGGGACCATCCTTCATTTTTAACATCTTTTTATTTTGGTGAGCTGGCTTGATGGGCGTCGATAAAATGTCGCTTCGTACGGCCTTTCGAGCGGTCAATTCGTCTCTTCCTCTCGGGACTTCCACTTCCACGGAAGCACTTTCGCCACCCCGCCGCGGGTGCGCGCTTTGACTCAACCAACTATTAAGCTAGCAGTTTGGCCTCCAAACCTAGCGTCGAGACCGACAGCCTGCCCGATAATAAACGGAAAAAGAGAGGTGCTCCTATTTTTTTCCGGCGCCCTGGCTCCCTTCGCCTCCATTTCGCTGGGCCTTGCGAAACTTCGCGGACTTTGACCTGGCCCTGCCGTACCTGCCCCCCGCGTTGACATTGCCTCGCGTGGCGCATACTCTAGGACCATTGTATGGATATCTTTGAAGAAATCGTTCGACTGCGGAAGGCGGGGCGCAAGGGCGCGCTGGCCACGATTGTCGAAGTGCAAGGGTCGATTCCCAGCCACGAGAGTTCCAAGATTCTGGTTCGCGATGATGGGTCGTTTGCCGGCACGGTGGGTGGCGGGTGCGTAGAAGCCGAGGTGTGGTCGGTGGCGCAGGAAGTGATGCGCGAGGAGAAGCCGCGGCGGCTGCACTTCAATCTGAACGCCAACCCGGAGTTCGACAACGGCCTGATTTGCGGCGGCTCGCTCGACATTTTCATTGAGCCCATCCTGGCCACACCCACGGCATTCATTCTCGGCGGCGGCCACGTGGGTCTGAACGTTGCCAAAGTGGCGAAGATTGCAGGTTTCGACGTTGCGGTGGCCGACGACCGTGAAGCCTTTGCCAACAAGGAGCGTTTTCCCGAAGCCTCGGAAACCTATGCGGGGCCCTGGGAAGAAATCTTCTCAAAGATCAGTGTAAACAGCCACACCTACTTGGTGCTGGTCACGCGCGGTCACAAGGGAGATCTCGATTGTCTGCGCTGGGCCGTGACCACGCCTGCGCGTTACATCGGAATGATTGGAAGCAAGCGCAAGTTCATCGAAATTTGCAAGGTCCTGGAGCGCGAAGGCGTCCCGGTGGAAAGCCTTGAGCGGGTGAATTCACCCATCGGGCTCGATATTGGCGCGCTCACCCCGGAAGAAATCGCCGTGGCGATCGTCGCGGAGATGATCGCAGTCCGGCGCAACACCGCGCCCAGCGCATCTTCCCTCGCATACAAGCCGAAAGCACAACACACCACATGATTGCGGGCCTGATTCTCGCCGCAGGGGAATCCCGTCGCATGGGACGCGACAAGGCCCTGCTCACCTACCGTGGACAAACCTTTCTTGAGACCATCATGGGCAATCTTGGCGCTGCCGGAATCGAAAAGGTCACCGTGGTTTTGGGCCATCACGCCGAAGCCATCCAGCGCGCGGTCGACCTCGGAAGTGTGCGCGTAGTGATCAACCAGGAGTACCTGCGGGGGCAAACCTCTTCGCTGCAACTGGGGCTAGCCGGAGCCGCAGCGGACTCGCCGGAAGCCGTGATCCTATGCCTCGTCGATCACCCGGCGATCTCTCCCGAGGTCATGGCGAAATTAATAGAGAGCTTCGAATCGACACGCCCACCGGTCCTCATCCCAACCTACAAGGGGGAGCGCGGCCACCCCGTCGTCATCAGCCAAAAGTTGTTTCCAGAGCTGCTGGCGCTCCTGCCTGTGGAACCCGCCAACACGGTTATCCGCAAATACCGCAATGAAACTCAATTTGTAGAACTCGCCGACCGCGGCATCCTCATCGATGTAGACGATCCGCCAACCTACGAACGATTGAGATAAGGCAAGAGGCGCTACTTGAACGTAACGGCGCAATCTTGGCGGCTCCTGTGCCGGCTGGAAGCCGGCGCCTAGACTTTCTACATTTCCGACTGTGCGTTGGGCCGCGCCATCCCTCGCATCCCCCCAAAGTAACAGAAAGACGGTTTGGAGAATCTACGGCCAAGTTACCCGAGCGACCACGCTGTTCCTCACGATCAGGGATGGGCGTTTATCGTTCCAATTCAGGCGACCTCGATAGTTTGCGCTGGCCTCGCAAGAAAATTGGAATGGGTAAACGCCGGGCGACCAGCAGGGGGTAATCCGCGCCGTGTCACTTCCGAGTAGTCAAATGCCCAGGACCCACCAATGAGCGCTTTGGCCTCTTTACAACAGTTGACAACGGGAGTTTTAGGTTTTGCCGGTCCATCGGCAGGTGTTCGGTACCCGCGCTTCAGCGTTATCGAATGACGAAATCAAAAGCTGGACAAAAGAAATTCTCGTGTGCTTGACAGTACCTTTTCCTGCGCAGCGCGGGCAGGCAACATGCGCGCGATCTCAACGGCTCCGACCATCGTTGAGAAGATCACAAAGAAAGCTCGCTCTTTATCGCGAGTTCGGCGGCCTGGCATAAAGGGAAGCATCCTGTCTTTGTACTTCACAAGCTCAGCAAAGATCTGGCCCCTCATCCCCCTACCGGCCCGCGCCATCTCGGGGCCCAATGCCGTCAGCGGGCAGCCGCGTTCGGCGTGATCGCAGTATTGCAGGCTCAAATAGGACGTCACAATCGCCTTCCACGCTACCTCCGGGGGCGACTGTTCGGCCACGCGAGCCAGGTTGTCAGCAATCTCCCGGAAGGCCTCCCGCAGCGACTCCAGGAGCAGTTCGTCCTTGCTCCCGAAGTGTTTGTAAAAACCTCCGTGCGTCAGACCTGTATCGCGCATAACCGCCGCAACCGCTGCGCCGCTCAGACCCTCGGCGCGTACGCGGAGCGAAGCGTCTTTCACAATCCTCTGATGGACTTCGGCTCTGTGCCCGGGTCGGTAACGCATGGTTCATCATAGGATGCGCGAGATCATCCCATAATGCAACCGGTTACGAGCACCGAAAGAATCTGAATCCATAGGATGATGTACATCATCCTATCAGTTGAAAGGAGAACTTCCTATGTCACATCCAATACTGATCGCCGGCGCAGCCGGTGGGCCGCAAGGGTCAACTGGACGCGTCGTCGCTGACCTCCTGCGCAGGCAGGGCCTTCCCGTTCGCGCGTTCGTCCACAAACTCGACGCCCGGTCGGAAGAACTCCGGCAATACGGAGCCGAGATCGTCGAGGGCGATCTTCTCAACCCAGCTTCAGTCCAGACGGCCATGCAAGGAGTGAGGCGTGCTTTCTTCACCTATCCGGTGGCCGAAGGGCTACTGGAAGCAGCCACCATCTTTGCTTCAGCGGCTCGCGATGCGGGCCTGGAATTGGTGGTGAACAATTCGCAGTTTCAGGGCACTCCCGATGATCCTGAATTTCGCGATCTCCGGCCTGCTCCCTCCTTCCGGAATTTGCAGCATCGGTTGGCCGATCGCATCTTCGACTGGGCGCAGGTTGGGGCCGTTCATCTTCAGACGCCACCTTATTACGAAAATGTACGCGCTCTTGTCAGCCGGAGCGTGGCCGAGCAAAATGCGGTCTTCCTGCCGTGGGGCGGTGGCGAAGCGGTCCTTCCGCTCGCCGGCGCGGAAGACGTATCTCGCGTAGCTACGACTCTTCTGTCTAGCTCCGGCGCACCGCCCGAGACTGTATACCCTCTGGTGGCCGAGACTCCGACCGTACGCGAAATTGTTGAAACCCTTAGTCGCGCTGTAGGGCGGCCGATTCGTTATGTCCCCATTACGGATGAGCAGTGGGCTGAGGCAATGAAGGAGCGCATCAATGCGCACGCCCTCGATCATTTGAGCCATCTCTGGCAATTCTTCCGGAGGGGTGAGCGGCACTACCAGCCTACCGATGCGATTCGTGTGGTCACTGGCCGAGACCCACAAACTCTGGAAGAGTTCTTTCGAGCGAATGCCAAATCCTTCGACACCGCGGGTTAATGAGGCCGTCTCCCGTCGGATCCGAAGAGAATCTGAGCCTATGAATTTTGGGACATCATCCCATCTGGAAGGAGAACCATATGTCACCAGAAAGCCTGTTCCGAATCCATCTCGTTTTAGGTTACGTAGCGTGCCTGCTCCTCTTCAGCACGTACGTCCTGCCCACGCTTAAGTCGATGGGCCGGTTCGAAGCGCAACGCGCCATCACCACGCTACACAGCTTCCGCTTCTTCGGGCTTGTCTTCATCCTGCCCGGTGTTGTCGGAGCCACTCTGCCAGCCGGCTTCGCCACATTCGCCGCTTACGGCGACTTCGCCACCGGGGTGCTGGCCATCTTGGCGCTTCTCACGGCAAGGATACGTCCACTCTTCTGGTTTTTCGTCGTCGCCTTCAATGTAGTGGGGGCGACCGACATCATCCTCGACTACTACCACGCCACGCAAGTCAACCTGCCTGCGCTTGCAGGGCAGTTGGGCGCCACCTATGTAATCCCGATCATCTACGTGCCCATGCTGATGATCACTCACGCGGTCGCACTTTATTGGCTGGTGCGTCCTCAGCCCAAGGTGGCACGCGTGCTCGCCGGCAATGCGTCCGCATCTTAATTCGGATTAGGACGCCCTAATCGATCTTTGCTGGAGAAACGTTATGACCGAAACCACTTCCAGGGTGCGCGAACACTACAGCCCAGCAAGCCTGACCAACCGCATCAAATCAGCGCTTGCGACCATCGCGTCCGAAGAGCAGACACTGACCGTCGCTCGGCTCGCTCCGCTCGACCAGTTTCATGTCAGAGGCATCCTCGCCACCGCCGAATTGGCCAGTGCCGCTGGGCTTGAGCCATCGGCGCGTGTGCTGGATCTCGGGTGCGGCATCGGCGGCCCGGCACGTTATCTCGCCGCTACCTTCGGCTGCAAGGTGACTGGCGTCGACCTGAGCCCCGGCTTCGTCGATGCGGCCACATATCTGACCGCGCGCTGCGCGCTGTCCGGTCGCGTCACGTTCCAGGTCGGCGACGCCCTGCATCTGCCCTTCGAGGACGCGGCCTTCGATGCGGTATTCCTGCAGCACGTGGCGATGAACATCGAGGACCGCCCAGCCCTCTATGCCGCGGTGCGTCGATTTCTCGCGCCGGGCGGCCGGTTCGCCACCTATGACCTGGTGCTTCGCCATGGTGATGTCGTCTACCCCGTTCCCTGGGCGCGCGACCCCTCGAACAGCTTCCTGTTCAGCGAAGACCAGACCCGCACGGCGCTTGAACAAGCCGGATTTAAGGCCGTCCTATGGCGCGACGACACTCAGACCTCGCTCGAATGGTTCAAGGCAGCTATAGCCGGACCGCCGCGGGGCGGCCTGAACCTTGGAGTCGTGATGGGACCGGATTTCCAGGCCATGACCGCCAATCTGGCCCGCAACCTCCGCGAGCACCGCCTGGGAGTTCTGTCCTCGGTCCTGATCCGCGACTGAAGCCTATCGCCGTTCACGGTTTGTTCAAGGACGCCTGGCCATGTCAAAGGACAAGCAAATTGGAAGGGAACCGGCGCGAGCGTCCGATAAAGCACTTACTTCATTCGGAAAATTCTCTCAAATGGTCGAAGAAGAATTCGCGCGCTCGACCCACCCCAAGTTGTGACTGTACAAACAGTTCCGGCGCTGTGGGGGATTCGGACTGAAAAGTCGCCTCTACGTCTACTGGGGACGACTTGGTCGTAATACGGCCTAACCGTGCTTCTGGAGACGGGCTGTGATGGGGCCGGAGCGGCGAAACCACATCCGAAATGTAGAGACTCCAGGTGCCGGCTGGAAGCCGGCGCTACGGCCGGGAGGCAGTGGCTCCCAGCGATGCGTCTTTTTCAGTAAGTGATTCGTATTCCCATTAGAATGGAAAACATTCTTTGCCTTTTTGTGAACTCGATGGAAGTGGAAACCCGAGAAATCGCGCGGGGGCTGCGGCGTCGCGATCCCGACTTGCTGGACGAATTGATCGGGCGCTACCAATACCGGCTGCCGCGCTACCTCTGGACGCTCACGGGCAGCCGCGAGGCCGCCGAGGACCTTTTCCAGGAGACCTGGATTCGCGTGCTCGAGAAGGGCCACCAGTACAACCCCCACTGGCGCTTCGAAGCCTGGCTTTTCTCAATTGCGCGCAACCTTGCCATCGACCTGTTGCGCCGGCGCCAGCCTGAAAGCCTCGAGGCGTTGCTGCATCCCGGCGATGAGGCTGGGGCGCAGGAATGGCCTGACCGTCAATCCTCGACGCCGTTTGAGAGTGTGGCTGCGGGCGAGCAGGCAGAGCGCGTGCAGGGCGTTCTCCGGCGGCTTCCGCCCGAGGCTCGCGAAGTTTTAGTCCTGCGATTTCAGGAGGACATGGACTTGCACGAGATCGCGGAAGTGGTGAAGGCTCCGCTGTCGACGGTGAAATCGCGCCTTTATCGCGGGCTGGAAACATTCCGCAATCTTCTGGAGGAGGAAGTGGCATGAATCGCGAAATCCATGAGCGCGCGCGCCGCCTCATCGACGCCTGGCAGGTGGAAGGAATTTCCGCTCCCGATCGTGAGTGGCTCGATGCCCACCTGGCCGAATGCTCGTCATGTCAAGCCCGGGTGAGGGCCAATGATCGCGCCCTCCAAGCGTTACGGTCGAACTCGATCAGCGTTAGTCCGGCGCTTGTCAGTACGACGCAAGCCCGCGTGCGCCTGCGGGCGCGCCAGTTGCAGGAAAACCAGGCGCGGCTGCGGGCCTTGTGGGTTTCGTGCGGGCTGTCCTGGCTGATGGGCACGCTCACCGCGCCTTTGCTTTGGGAAGCAATTGCCTGGTTGGGGCGCCGCTTCGAGATTTCGGAAGCAATCTGGGTGGCTGCGTTCGCAGTGTGTTGGGTCGCTCCGGCCAGCTTGGTTGCCGCGGTCATGGCGTGGAAATATTCGCAGGCATCTGCCGGTGGAAATAGCCGCGGAGTATGGGAACGATAAACGAGAAACCTCATCGCGATGAGGGGTATTGCAGTTAGCCGGCCGCCGCAAGCGGCCAGAAGAGGCGAGTTATGAATCACGCATCGAAGGCGAAGTTCGATATCCGGGAGGAATTCAGGCTGGTCCCGAAGGCGATGGTGGCCGTGGCGGTGCTGATTTTCTTAGTGATACAGGTGCTCCTGCTCGTCGTCGTGTTTCGTCACGACCCGCATGCCCCGCCGGTGGCCTTTCGAATACCGATCGGCGTCCTTGCAGGATCCGTTCTGGCTTTCTTCTTGATGCTAGTGGGCTACGTCAATCGCGACGCGAAGCGCCGGGGGATGAACCATGTGCTTTGGACGGTTCTGGTGCTCGTGATCCCCAACGCCATCGGGTACATCATCTACTTCGTGGTCCGCCAACCCATCTTGGGTACGTGCCCGCATTGCGGCGCCACGGTGAATCCTGCGTTCAACTACTGCCCCAAGTGCCAGTTCAATCTTCATCCGGCCTGCCCGCAGTGCCATCGCGGTATCGAGGCGGGAGCGACGTTCTGCCCCTACTGCTCGGCAGAACTGAAAGGGGTGGCGTAGCCGAAGCCGCTTAGTACTTTGGTACTACTACGTATGCGTCAATTGCATCCTGCAACAGTAAGGTGTATGTTATCAATCGAGCCGGCGGTCAAGTATGAAATTCCCGGCAATACGGGGCGATCTAACCAAAATCGTGATCTCGCGCTGCGGCTTAACCTTGCGGCTTGCGGTCATCCTTGCCTGTTCCGCTCTCGTCGGGCCGATTAAGGCCGAAGGCCAGCAGCCCCCGCCAGCTACTCCGAGCCTTCCCACGCTAACCACAGCCGAGCAGGTCCGCGAGCTTACACCCGACCAAGCCAACCAAGGGTATCCCGTCCATCTCAAAGCCGTCGTCACCTACGCCGATCCAGCGGGCGGCGACTTCTTTGTGCAGGACGCCTCGGCGGGCATCTATATCAACCTTGGCAACCTTGTCCCCACCTTCCGGACGGGAGATTTTTTGGACATTGAGGGCGTTACCGAGGAACCGGATTTCGCGCCGCAGATCGCCAAGCCTCGATGGCGGGTCTTGGGCCGGGCACCACTGCCCCAACCCCGTACGGCGCATTTGGGCGATCTATTATCCAGCCGTGACGACAGTCAGTGGGTGCAACTCGAAGGAATCGTGCAAGGCTTCGAATTTGACCGCGAGCGGCTGGAGCTCGACGTGGTCAGTGAGGGGCGGCGCCTCCTTGTTTACGTTGTTGATCCTGCCGGCCTGGGCAGAGAGCGCCTGATTGACAGCAAGATAAGGGTCACTGGCGTCTGCGCTTCGTTGTTCAATCCCAACAACCAGTTGATCGGGATGCGGGTGGACGTGCCCACCACTCACCAGATCGCCGTCGAGGAACTGCCCCTGGCCGACCCCTTCACGGCGCCGGTCAGGCCGATCAGCAGCCTGTTGGCATTTTCGGCGCGAAACACCCCGGAGCACCGGGTACATGTGCAAGGCACGGTCACCCTTCAACGGCCTAGAGGCGTCTACATTCAGGATGGGCGTCAAGGGCTCTACATACCCAGCTTGCCTCTCACGCCACTCCAGGCGGGCGACCGCGTTGAGGTGGTCGGATTCGCCGATATGGGCGATTATACACCGTACCTCCTCCACGCCCTCTTCCGGCGAACGGGGACCGCTCCGCTTCCGCCGCCTCTGGAGGTGACAGCCCAGGCCGCGAGGGCTGGCGCCTACGATGACCTGCGTCTGCAACTGGATGCGACGCTGCGCGAAGCAAGACTTAGCAAAGGCGAGGCCACACTGGTCCTGGAGGACGGTGATCTCCTCTTTGAGGCGCGGAGCGCGGAGAGCAAAGTTTATCGGGACTGGTTCCGACTTATTCCCGGGAGCCGCTTGCGGCTGACAGGCGTCTGCACCGTTCACGTGGACCGCAACCGGGCACCCGACTCTTTCAACATCCTCCCAGATTCGCCGGACAGCATCGTGGTGCTCGCGCGGCCCTCGTGGTGGACTTTGCGAAGAACCCTGATGGTCCTGGCGTCGCTGGCCGGGCTCACCCTCGTTATCCTCGTCTGGGTGGCGGTTCTGCGTCGCCGCGTCAACGCCCAAACCGCCGTCATCCGTCGCCGGCTGGAAAGTGAAGCGGCACTGGAAAAGCGATTCCAATACGTCGCGCGCGCCATCAACGATACGATTTGGGACTGGGATCTGGTGACCCGGTCCATGACTTGGAATAGCGGGATCGAAACCACCTTCCGGTACATATCAGACCAGGTCGGCCCGGGGGCTGCCTGGCGGTCCGAGCGCATCCATCCGGAGGACCGCGAGCGGGTGGAGCAAACCCTTCAAGCCGCCATTGCCGGCGGCGGAGAGACGTGGTCGGCGGAGTACCGATTCCAACGTGGCGACGGTCGGTACGCTTATGTCCTGGATCGCGGCTATGTCATGTACGACAACTCCGGCCGGGCGGTCCGCATGATCGGCGCCATGATGGACATTACCGCGCGCAAACAGGTCGAGCGCGAAACGCAACTGGCCAAGGAAGCAGCCGAGGCGGCAAACCGGGCCAAGAGTGAGTTCTTGGCCAACATGAGCCACGAGATTCGCACTCCCATGAATGGCGTCCTGGGGATGACGGACCTCTTGCTGGATACGGAATTGAACTCCGAGCAGCGCGAATATGCCGGCATGGCCAGAACATCCGCCGAGTCGCTGCTCACCATCATTAACGATGTCTTGAATTTTTCCAAGATTGAGGCGGGCAAGCTCGAGCTGGAGTCGATTGATTTCAAGTTGCGCAGCAGCATCGAACCCACCCTGAAGTCCCTGGCCTTGCGCGGCCACCAGAAAGGCCTGGAATTGACCTGCAACATCGAGCCGGACGTGCCCGACTCTCTGGTCGGCGACCCAGGCCGGCTGCGTCAGATTCTGATCAACTTGCTGGGCAATTCATTGAAATTCACCGAAAAAGGCGAGATCAACCTGACCGTCAAAAGGGAGTCCGGAGGTGGAGCGGGCACAACCCTTCGTTTCAGCGTGCAGGACACAGGCATTGGCATCCCGCCGGAAGAACAAGCACGAGTCTTTGAGGCTTTCACCCAGGCGGATGGCTCAACAACGCGACGCTTTGGGGGCACAGGCCTGGGGTTGACGATTTCACGCCAGCTCACGCAATTGATGGGCGGCAGAATCTGGGTCGAAAGCGTCCCCGGCCAGGGAAGCACATTCCATTTCACCGCCCGCTTCGGAATTCCGCCGGGCGGTGGGCCTTCGGTGCCTCTGGAAAAGACTCGACTGCAAGGAATGCGAGTGCTGGTGGTCGATGACAATTTGACGAATCGGCGCATCCTGGGGAGTTTGCTTGCAGGCTGGGGCATGAAGCCGACGCTCGCCGCCGACGGCCCCGAAGCGCTCGGAACCCTCGCGCAGGCGCGGATAGCCCAAGAGCCCGTCCAGTTGGTCCTGACCGATGCCAACATGCCGGATATGGACGGATTTCGCCTCGCCGAGGAGATCCGCAAGGACCCAGGGCTTTTGTCCACCACGATTTTGCTGCTGACCTCGGCGGGGCAGTGTGGCGACGCGGCACGTTGCCGCGCCCTGGGGCTGGAGGGTTATCTCACCAAACCCGTCAGTCAATCGGAATTACTTGAGGCAGTGTTGCGCGTGGCGGGCACGAGGCTCCCCGCGGCGAAACCGGCGTTGGTGACCCGCCATTCTTTGCGCGAGGAGAGGAAGGCGTTGCATATCCTGCTCGCCGAAGATAACGCAGTGAACCAGCTTCTGACCTTGCGTGTGCTCGAGAGACACGGTCACACCGTGGCGACCGTCAGCAACGGACAAGCGGCGCTGGAGCGGATCCAAAAAGAGACCTTCGATCTCATCCTGATGGATGTCCAAATGCCGGAGATGGACGGATTCGAAGCCACCGCGGCCGTCCGAAGACAGGAAGAAGGCACGGGAAAACACCTTCCCATCATCGCCATGACCGCCCACGCCATGAAAGGCGACCGCGAGCGCTGCCTCGCCGCCGGCATGGACGGCTATGTCGCCAAACCCATCCATGGGGAAGATCTCGTCGACGCCATCGATCGACTCGGCTCGTCTTCCACTTTCGTTGAGGTGGCAACCACCACCCGGCGCCGGGGACAGGAGCCGATCGATATGGCCGCAGCTCTGGAGCGCGCCGGAGGAAGCGTTGAACTTCTGAAGGAGCTTGGCGCATTGTTCTTAACGGAACTCCCTCTGTTAATGACCACTCTTCGTGAAGCGATTGCAGCGAAGGACACCAAAGCCACGGAGCGGGCCGCGCACAAACTCAAGGGATGCGTGGGAAATTTTTCCGCTCACCCGTCCTTCGAGGCGGCATTGCAGTTGGAAGTCATCGGCAGTTGCGGCAGCCTCTCGGAAGCGGGTCCGGCGCTCACCAAGTTGGAAAAAGAAATCGCACGCCTCAGATCGGCAATGGCCGAGTTTGCTAGCTTGGAAGCGCGCCCCTGAAAGCCGCGGGGCCTGACCGCAGTGACCGCAGTCCCCTGCTACGGCTGCCGGGCATAAACACTGGTTGTCGGATTGTAGTTGCGCCAGTCGAACCAGTAGTCCTTGATTGCCTCGACCGGTTCGAGGCAGAGTCCGGTAGCCTTGCCGGAGACCGCGCAGCCTCGGAAATTCCACTGGCTTCCCGTGGCGGCATCCATCAGCAAGGGGGCCGCGGAAGCCTGCTTGAGCCAGGCGGCGTCACGGGGGTGAGACTGCTTGTCATCCAGAGTGCGATAGAAAGCCGGCTGGCCTTCGACGCCGGGAATCCGATCGCGAAAGACCCGAACCGATTGTCCATCGGGGCCCACCACCAGCAGAACCGGCTCCGCCCCCACGTGGTCGAGCACCAGCTTCTCCTGTACCAGCGCGTCGTAGAGAAAAGCCCGGCTTGCCCCGAATGCCTGGATGCCCAACATCAGGGTGCGCGGTTCGAGGCCGCGGGCGGGGTCGGCGAAGCTAAGCACCGTGCGCTCCTTCTTCATATGCACTTCCCAGTCCTTCGTCTCATATTTTGAAGCGTACTTATCCACACTCTTCAGGACAGTGCCGCCCGGCTCCTCCGCCGCCCAGAGACCATAGGACAATTCATCAGAAGCGACCAGTGCCAGGCGCCGACCTCGCAGCGGTCCCGAGACGGCAGCCCCGGTGATCTGTTGCCAGTAAGACCCCGTCTGGTCGTCCCGCATCAGGAAATTCTGGTTGTTGATGCCCGCCAGATGAAACGTCAACACCAGGCCGCCACTTTCGCGATTCCACACCAGACCGGTGTGGCAGAGCGTTCAATACGTAGCGACAATCGGCTGCTGGCCCACCACATCGTTGATGATGTGATGGTAGGCAATGCTGCGGATGGGGTAGGCGCGGGCGGCGCCGCCCAGCTTTACGGCAAGCACCATGTCGTCCGAATCCAACTTGGTTTGCTGGATGGAGGCAAAGAGTGGCTGAGTGTCGGGATGAAACATCAGCTCGTACACGTTCACCCGCGAGAGGATTGCGAAAACGCAGACAAGCAGTCCGCCTGCGGCCGCCACGATCCGCCGTGACCGCGCGGGCTGCACCTGCCAATACCACAACAACCCGCCAGAAGCACAAAGGGCGCAGATGACTTCGATGGGCGAGCGAATCTGAAGGATCGCCAGAGCCGCCGCCAACTCGCGCGGGCCTTGGTGACGGAACGGCCGGATTACGTAAATGGGGTAGGCGAGGGCGGCAAACGACACCACAACCAGTGGAATCAAGAACCAGGGATACGCCGCCGTTTTGCGCGAAGTGCGTTCCATAAGCAATTTGCCTGAGTCACCCTGACGGAGAGACAAACAGAAGGCTATACGGGGCAAGACGCAACGTCAATAACCGCTACTGACTACTCGCCTTACATAAAAAGGTTAGCAATAGAGTCCTCGCCGCGCGGCTACCACACGCGGCACATCTTGGGCCGCACCATCGGCTGGCCGGGCTGGCAGCCAAACGCCTGCTGGAACTGCGGCAGGTCGGAAACGATGCCATTGACGCGATACTTGCCAGGTGAATGCGGATCGGTCAAGGCGCGCACCCGCTGGTTTTCCGGCCGATTGTTTTCGCAGGCCCACTGCGCGTACCCAATGAAAAACCGTTGGTCGGGACTAAATCCGTCGATCGGTTTCAGGTCCTCGCCCTGGGTCGCCTTCTTCCATGCGATGTAGGCCAGCAATGTACCGCCCAGGTCCGCCACGTCTTCGCCGCTCGTCAATTTGCTGTTGATGTGAATGTCGTCCACCACCACGTATCCCGCGTACTGGTCCTGCACGCAGGCGATGCGCTCGTCAAACTGGGCGGCGTCTTGCTTCGTCCACCAGTCGCGCAGATTGCCCTTGGCGTCGAACTTGCGGCCCTCGTCGTCAAAGCCGTGGGTTAACTCGTGGCCGATCGTGCCGCCAGTGTTGCCATAATTGGGCGCGTCGTCCATTTTGGGATCGAACAACGGCGGTTGCAAAACGCCTGCGGGGAAATTGATGTCATTCATCTGCGGATCGTAATAAGCGTTCACCGTGGGGGGAGTCATTTCCCACTCGCCGCGATCGACGGGCTTGCCGATCTTCGCCAATTGCCGCTTCGATTCGAAGATGGCGGCGCGGCGCACGTTGCCGGAGAAATCTCCGCGCACAATCTCGAGCGCGCTGTAATCGCGCCACTGATCGGGATAGCCGATTTTGTTGACGATGGAGTGCAGCTTTATCAGAGCCTGCTGTTTGGTTGCCGGCCCCATCCACGGCAAAGCTTTCAGGTCGTCCTCCATGGCCGCCTCGATCTCGCGCGTCATCTTCACGGTGCGCGCTTTGACGTCGGGGCCGAAGGTCCTGGCCACAAATACCTGTCCCAGCGCCTCACCCAGGTTGCGATCTACCATGCGGACGCAGCGCTTCCACCGCGGCTCCATCACGCTGACGCCGCGCAGCGTGTGGCTGTAGAAATCAAAATTCTCCTTTTGAAACTTCATGGAAAGATAAGGCGCCCAGGCGTGCGCGAGATGCCAGCGCAGATAAGTCTTCCAGTCGTCAAGGCTGGCGCTCCGGATCAACCCGTCAACTTCCTTATAGAAGTCCGGCTCCGTAACGTTGAAGGTCTGGACGCTCGGCAGGCCAATTGCTTCCAGGTAAGCGTCCCAGTCGAAATCCGGAGTGAGCGCCTTCAACTGGTCGCGATCCATTTTGTGGAACAAGTTGTAAGGGTCACGTTTTTGCACTCGCGTCAGCGATTTCTGGGCCAGCGCCGTTTCCATTGCCATCACGGTTTTCGCTTCCCCCTCAGCCGCGCCGGACGGGTCACCCAGCAATTCGAACATTCGCACGACGTGTCCCACGTACTGGTCGCGAATCCGCTGCGACTTAGGATCGGTCTTGGTGTAGTAATCGCGATCGGGAAGGCCGAGTCCGCCCGCGCGCGCGAAGGCAATCACCTGTGACGCGTCCGCGAAGTCCTGGTCGGAGCCAAAGCCAAACAGCGTGCCGCCTCGCAACGCCAGATGCTCCCGGCCGAGGTACTTCCCCAGTTCGGACTTCGATTTGAGCGCGGCAATTTTACCTAGATCCGCATCAAGAGGAGTAGCGCCGAGCTTTTCGATGGCGGGCTCATCCATGCACGCCTGAAAAAAGTCACCGATCTTCTGCTCCGAGGCGTTGCGCGCACGACTCGAGTCCGAGGCATCATCGAGAATCCCCCACAGGAATTGCTGGTTTTCGTCGGCGAGTTTAGCGTAGACGCTCCAGCTCGCCTGGTCCGGCGGGATGGGATTGTCCCTCATCCATCCGCCGCAAACGTACTGGTAGAAATCGACGCAAGGTTCGGCAGTCCGGTCCATCGAGTCGAGATCGAGGCTGGGAGTGTAGGGTATCGATTTGAGCGGATGCTTCTCCGCCATCGCGCCGCCAGCCGGCGAACTCTGAAGGGTTTCACCTCTTACGGTCGTTGAAGTTCGCGTCTGGGCAACAACCAGGATGGCGAATGCAAGCAGGCCGAGTCGCAGTCGGAATCGAGTCATGGAACCTCCCTGAATTCAAAATGCCTTCGTCCCTCGATGCACTTGGCAACTGAATTGATCCGACAGTTTGTCGTTCAAAATCTGCATTTATCTGCAAAATGGGCATCAATTACATAAAAATGTCGAAAATTAAGACCTAAATGTCTGTTTCTATTCGGGCATTGTGTCTTGTGTTCCTTTGTTTTCATAGACATTCCGGCTTCGAACGTAATATTTCTTTTTTTGCTCGGCCGCCGGGGTTTGGCGCCGCCCGCGACTCCGAGGCTGATTAAGTGATCTTGTATCAGATACATACATTTTTTAGAATTTCCCCGTTCGAGCGTCTAACTACCTTCGTTTTCTAGTACATCGTGGGATATCCGGCCCCCACGGGGCGGACTAATAAAACCCCGGCCAACGGCCTGGGTTTAGAGATGACCCATCACCCTTAACCCGAGCCCTGTAAGGGCGAGATACAGAGCCTTCCTGGGTAGCCGGCTGCCTGCCACAAAACCCGCCCTGCGGTGCGCAATTTTACCCACAAGACAATACTCCTATAGATATGTAGCACGTTGGCGACCAGAGGTTAGGTGAATAGGGACAGTTTTTCCGACACGAGAAAATTTCTCTTCAATTCGGGTCGATTCCCGCTCAGTGCCCCTCCTGGTCCCGGGGTTAACCCAACAACGGGAGATTCCCCTCCTCACGGCTTTGAGACGCGGGCAACTCAGGCCCGCTCGGGCGCAACAGCCTTGAGCTCAAATTGCACCTGCTGCTTGCCGAGTCGCGGGTGCGTGGCCGTGAGCGTCACCGTTCCCGGCTGCTCCTGGGCGCGAATCCAGACGGCCCCCGTGCCCCCCACTAGCGCGAAGGGATTATCGCCGATGATTTCCGCCGGGCCATCGAGTTCCAGCCTGATAGCATCATTGGCAAACGGCCGTATGGCGTCGAATTCGTCGGTTACGCGCAGAACCACGCGCGTGGTGTCCGCCCCGTCGGCGTTGAGTTGAGTGTCGTCCGGGAGCAGGGCGAATTTACTGTCGGTTCCCCTTCCTGACATGGTTTTGGAGATGACCTGCCTGCCTTGAATGAATCCATCAATGCGCAAATCTCCCCACCCAAAATCGATCTTGGAGAAGTCGGCAAAGAACGGTGCATAGCGGAGATACGCGAAGGTCTTCCGGTCGGGATCAACTTCCGCCACCAGCTTGCCGCTAACATAAAACTTCAGGTGATCGCAGTTGGACGAAACATAGGCCTGGGAGAATCCGATGGACGCATCGCCACGCGCCCAGTGGAAAGCAGGTTCGAGCACAACTTCTTCCGCGGGATCGCATTGCGACTTGTAGAATCCGGCGGCGGGTTTGGGCTCGCGGAAGATATCGGTCACGCCGTGATAACAGATGCGGTCGCCCGAGCCGAAGTCCGCGTGGGTGTTGTAATCATATGCGCACCAGCCAATGCCGCCGGCGTATTGCGGGTTAGACGCAAGCTGGTCGTGGATGCGCGCGTGGCGCAGGGTGTGCTCCGTAAGGCGCTCCACCTGATCGATAGTCTTGGTGGGGTAAGTGTGGCCGACGAATTCCGTGTTGAGATAGCGCGGGTGGTTGGGCGGCTTTAGAGGGAACCCGAAATCGTTCATGGTGAAAACGTCTTCCAGAAACTCGGACGACTGGAAGTAGCGGATGCCGCCCGTCTGGCGTGTGGGATCGAGGCGATGGGCCAGGGCATTGGTGCGCAGGTAAAAGCTGTGATCGTCCCGGGACTCGTTGATGCGCACTCCCCACAGGACGATGCTGGGATGATTCCAGTCGCGGCGGATCATGCGGCCGACGTTATCGATGGCGATCAATTTCCACGGTTCGTCGCCAATGTGCTGCCAGCCGGGAATCTCTTCCAGCACCAGCAGACCGTATTCGTCGCAGGCATCGAGAAAATGGCGGGATTGCGGATAGTGCGAAGTGCGGACGATATTGCAGTGCAGATTGCGGCGCAGCACTGACGCGTCGCGGCGCTGCACACGGCCCGGCATCGCCTGTCCAACATAAGGAAACGTCTGATGGCGGTCCAGCCCGTGCAACTTGATAACCTTGCCATTCAGCTCAAAACCATGATCGGTGAATTGCGCCTCGCGAAAGCCCACAGTGCGCTTGTCGCGATCCACTAACTCAGAACCTCGCATCAGCCGAACGTGCACGGAATAGAGGTTCGGAGTCGCGAGGTCCCAGAGTTTAATGGCACCGAGATTGTCCAGGGGGACGCTGTGGACGACGGGCTCGGGGCCGGCTTCCAAGGGCGGGACCACCAGGGAGCCATGGGCCACAACCTGGTCGCCGTCGCGCAGATCGACCTCGAGCGTGAGCGCTTCCTTTGCGGCTTCCAGGGACATGAGGAAACAGTCAACGTCGAGCGACGGATGCGGTGTGAGCACGTCCTTAGGCTTGGCAAAAATATTTTCAAGATAGGTTCCGGGCACAATGCGAAGTGAAACCTCGCGATAGATTCCGCCGAAAGTGAGATAGTCGATTTGATAACCGAACGGGGGGATATCGGGCCGTTCGGTGGAATCGACATCAACCGCCAGGACATTTTCCCCGTCAAAGTCGAGGTGGGGAGTGAGGTCAAAGGAAAAAGGAGTGTAGCCGCCCTTGTACTCGCCCAGGTTTACGCCGTTGATCCAGACTGTGGACGCGGTCATTACGCCTTCAAAATCAATGAAGACGTGCTTGCCCTTGGCCTCGACCGGCAAACGGAAACGCCTGCGGTAGAGGGATACAAACTCATAGGACTTATCGTCAAAGCTGTGCCAGGGCAAGCGAATATTAGTGTGCGGAATCACCACGCGCTCGAAGACCGAGTCGTCGAACTCGCGCCCGTGTCCGCCTTCGACAAAGGATTTGCTGTATCGCCAATTGCGGTTGAGGGGAAGAACCAACCGCCCGTCGGTCGATGAGTCGGCGGGAAGAGGAGGATTGCTCGCCCGCGCACGGGGAGCGAGAGTAGCGCCCGCAATTACCGTGGTTGTTGCCTTGAGAAAATCGCGTCGTTGCATGCATTTTCCTTTCGCGAAGGGAAGAATGACCGGGTCAAGCAATTCCAGAGAAATACCCACCATGCCGCGGCAGACCGGGGACAATAATACAGCGCGAGGGGCGAGATAACCAGAAGGGCAGTGAGATTTTTAGACTAGTAATCCAGAGGCAGTTGTTGCAATTGCTGCATGGTGAAAACTGGGCCTTCCTTGCACACGTAAACGTGGCCGGCATTGCAGCGTCCGCATTTGCCTACGCCGCACTTCATCCGGTTTTCGAGGCTGGTATAAACAGAGTCGGCGCCGACGCCAAGCTTATCCAGGATCGGCAGGGTGTTCTTAATCATGATGGGCGGTCCGATAACGAGCACCACGGAATTCTCCGCCGCAACCTTGGCGCGCTCGAAAACCGTGGGTACGAACCCCACTTCGCCCTTCCAATCCGGGGTTTCGCCGCCGGGATCAACGCACTGGATCACGCGTACGCGGTCGCGCCGCGCCCACTCCTCGAGTTCATTCACATAAACCAGATCGGCCACCGTGCGCGCGCCATAAACAATCGTGATGTCACCGTACTTCGCCCGATTCTCCAGGGCGTACCAGACAGCGCAGCGGATGGGAGGCATGGCGATTCCACCGCCCAGGAATATCAGATTCTTCCCTTCCCACTTCTCCATGGGGTAGCCATTGCCGTAGGGCCCGCGGAAACCCAGGGTATCGCCCTCCTCTGCTCGCCACAGCGCTTCTGTGACACGCCCGACCTTGCGGAAGCAGAACTCCAAGGAATCCTTCCAGTTCGAGCTGGAGCAAATATTGAACGTCGATTCGCCGAAACCGAAGGCGGAAAAGATTCCGAACTGCCCCACGCGGAAATCAAAGTGGCTGGCGCGCTCGGGACTCTCGAAACGGATGCGTACAGACTTCACGTCCGGCGTGTGTTGCCGAACGCTTACCACTTCCATCAGGTCGGGGGTGTAAATATCAGGCATGGTCGATTCCCGTCAGCAGCGTCAGCATTCCCTGCCCCTCGGGACAATTCCGCGTGCAGTTACCGCAGCCGGTGCAAAGAATCTCGCCGAACTTTTCCGGGTAAATGGAGAACTTATGCAACACCCGCTGGCGTTGTCGCGATCCCTGGTCCGGCCGGGGATTGTGCCCGGAGGCGTGCAGCGTGAATTGCGAGAACTGGCAGGAATCCCAATTGCGCACGCGTTCGCCGCGAGACGTATTCCCCTCGTCGACGATGTCAAAACAATGGCAGGTTGGGCAAGTGTAGGCGCAGGCGCCACAGCCGAGGCACGCGAGTGTGGCCTCCTGCCAGTACGGATTCGAAAATTGTTCGTCAACGAATCGCTTGACGCGCTCGGGACTGAAGTGTCGGTCAGGACCCGGGTTGGGCGGCGCGGTCCGTTCAGAGCTTTGCGTTCTTCCGGCAAACACCGCTCGCCCTCTGTCCGTAAGGCAACGCAGTTCGTACTTATCACCGAGGTCGAACAGCATCGCGTCGCTGCCGCGTTCCGCCTGGGGACTGAGGCCGACAGAGGTGCAGAAACACGATTCGTCCTGCGCCGAGCAGGCCAGCGTAACCACTATCGTCGCGGCGCGGCGGCGATTGTACGGCTCATCACGGAAGTCCCAGTTGAAAACATGGTCGAGGATGGGCAGGGCCGCAGCGTCGCAGGGCCGCACCGCGAGCAGGATCTGCGGCGCGACCTCCGCTCCGCCATTCGTCAATTCCACCCTGCTGCCCTCGGCATGATAGCGACAGAGCACTTCGTGCCGGGGAAACACAAACTCCTTTGCCGAATTCGCCGGTCGAATGAATCCTTCCAACACGAGGTCATCAGCGGAAGCCAGGGGCTCGTACAGAACCAGTCCTGGCTTGGTTTGTACCGGCCCCGCCACCATCTTGCCCTGGGCAATCCATTCCTTCGCGAGTTCCCGCAACGCGGCCTTCGAGAGGGTTTCGCTCATCGGATAAAGTCCTCCTTATCCGTAAGCGCGTAGGAACCGATCAACGGCTCGGCTCTGGGGTCCATGCCCGCTTGATATCCAAAGTGTTTCTCCGCGGCGCGGGCTAAGGTGAGGTTGAGCAATCCCAAGGCTATGCCCGCGGGACAGGCGCGGGTGCATTCACCGCAGCCCACGCAGCGGCCCGCCAGATGGAAGGCCCGCGTGATGTGCCAGGCAAAGTTCCCCCTGGAGGTGGCGGAGGTGTCGATGGCCACTGGCCGATTCTTATCCACAATGCATCGCTCGCAGTAGCAAAATGGGCAGACTTGGCGGCAGGCGTAGCACTTCACACAGCGTTCAAATTCCCGCGCCCAAAATGACATGCGCTCCGCGGGCGACAACTTCATTAAGTCGTCCAGCGGCTGTGTGGACGCTGTGCCGCCGCCCGTCAGGGCCGAAGGAGTCGTAGCGCCGGGCTTTAGCCCGGCACTTGCCGGGCCTATGCCGGGCACCACAGGCAGGCCAGGTGCCGGGCGAAAGCCCGGCGCTACGTCAGGCATCAGCACTCTCGCCTCGTCGATGATTTCGTCCGCGAACCGAGGCTGGCGCACATTGCAATCGTCACACTTGGGCTCCCCTACTCCGTCGCACGCCATGCCGATTACGCGGAGGGTGGCGCGATCAATCTGCGATTCCTTTTCCAGAATCACTAATCCGCGCTCATCGCACCCCTTCACCACGACTGCAGCTTTGCCCAGGCGCTTGATCTCCTTGCGCTTGAGGTAGGTTGTCAGGTTGGCCTGGCAGTCCGTATTCCAAACCAGCTTGCCCACGTCCTCGGCGCGACGGATGAACACCGGCCCACCGGCCCCATACCCGATCACCACCTGCACGGTTCCGTCAGTGAGCAATCTAGTGCAAGTCTCCCGCAGTTGCTGCTCCTGGGCAGCCATGGTGGATTTGGCTGGTTTCGGAGGCTTCGGTGGTGGCGGTGGCGCAGCAGGTCGCCGGAAGCCGTTCTTCTGGTACAACTCGCGATAGGGCCCAAGCTCGCGGGTTTCGTCCGTAATGCGGGTGATCTCTTCCTGCCACTTCCTTCCCTCGGCCGCGGAAATCCAAGTGAAATGAATGCGCCGCAGGTCAAACCCCAGCGTGTCCAGAAGGTCACGAAACAGCATCCAGCGGCGGCGCGCGTGGTAGTTGCCCGCCGTGTAGTGGCAATCGCCTGGATGGCATCCAGACACCAACACAGCGTCAGCACCAACCTCAAAAGCCTTAATCAGCAGGTTGAAATCGATCCGCCCAGTGCAAGGCAGCCGGACAATGCGGACGTTCGCGGGGTATTCCAAGCGCGTGGTGCCGGCGAGGTCCGCCCCTAGGTAAGTGCACCAATTGCAGACGTACGCAATAATCTTCGGCTCGAATTGGGTTACTTCACTCATGCCACACTCTTGGTACTATCGCGATCTCAGGTCGGCGGCGGGGGCTGGCGATCGCCGGTAAAACCAATGGCGGGGTTAACCCGCCGCTACGCCAAACTCTCAACCATCGAGTAGATCTGCTGCTCGGTAAAGCCTTCCAGCTCCGCGCTCTTCGACGGGCACACTGCCACGCAGGTGCCGCACCCCATGCACAGTCCAGGATTCACACGGGCCGTCTTCTTGACGAACACGTCACGAGGGGTCCGGACTTCCGCCTGCTCGATAGCGTGGTAGGGACAGGTGCGGTAACACGCGTAGCAAGCCGCACAAGTCTGCTCGTTGATCTGGGCAATCTCCGGCTCGCGCGTTAGCTCCTCGGCGGCAAACAGTATTTGTGTTTTGGCCGCGGCGGCGGAGGCCTGCGCTACGGATTCCGGGATGTCCTTGGGGCTGTGGCACGCGCCACAAATGAACACGCCCGCCGCGTTGGTCTCAACCGGACGCAACTTCGGGTGGGACTCGAGCAGGAACCCGTGCTCGTCGTACCCCACATTCAACATGCGGGCGAGGTCCGTCACGCCCCGCGCCGGCTGCATGGCCGCGGCCAGCACCACCAAGTCAGCCTCGATCGTAACCGGTGTGCCCGCCAGCGTGTCCGCGCCGCGCACGATAAGCTTGCCGTTCAGCTCGGTGATTTTTGAAACCCGGCCGCGATAATACTTCGCGCCGTCCTGCTCGATCGCACGGCGGACGAATTCCTCGTATCCCTTGCCACCCGAGCGGATGTCCATGTAGAAAACGTGCGCTTGCCCGTCGTGGACCTTATGCCTGTAGAGCATCGTGTGCTTCGCGGTATACATGCAGCAAATCTTGGAGCAATACGACAGGCCCTTGGCCTTGTCGCGCGACCCCACGCAACTGATGAACACCACGTTCTTGGGCTCTTTCCCATCCGATGGCCGTTTGATTGCGCCATTCGTGGGGCCCGAAGCGGAGACCAGCCGCTCGAATTGCAGCGAATCGATGACGTCCTTGTACTTGCCATAGCCGTACTCGCCGTAGCCCGCCAGTTTTCCGTTCTGCTTTTTGCCGATGTCATAGAGCTGGAAGCCCGTGGCCACCACGACGGCGCCGATTTTCTCTTCCACCACCTTGTCGGTATCCTTAAAGTTGATGGCGCCCGCCTGGCATTTCTTTTCGCACAGGCCGCAGCCATTGCGGATCAGCTTGGCGCAGGTCTTGCTGTCGATGACCGGCCGCGCAGGCACCGCCTGCGGAAAAGGCACATAAATCGCCGGCCGCATGCCCATCTTGAAATCAAATTCGCTGGGATTGCGTTTCAGCGGGCACACATTCCAGCATTCGCCGCAGCCCGTGCATTTGCTGATATCGACGTAGCGCGCTTTCTGCCGGATTTTCGCCGTGAAGTTGCCGACGAAGCCGTCAACGGCCTCGACCTCGGAATAGGAGTAGAGCTTGATGCGCGGGTGCTGACCCACATCCACCATGCGCGGGGTCAGAATGCACTGCGAGCAGTCGAGGGTGGGAAAAGTCTCGGAGAGGCCGGCCATCTTGCCGCCGATGGAAGGTTCGCGCTCGACCATCACGACTTCGTAGCCCGCGTCGGCGATGTCCAGGGCTGCCTGGATTCCCGCCACTCCGCCGCCAATTACCAGCGCGCGCCGAGTCACCGGAACGCGGATTGCCTGGAGCGCATGGTTCTGCCGCACCTTTTCCACCGACATGCGGATGATTTCCGCAGCCTTGGCCGTCGCCTGAGCGCGGTCGTGATGGACCCACGAACAATGTTCGCGGATGTTGGCCATTTCGACCAGATAGGGATTGAGGCCGGCTCTTTGCGCCGTTTTGCGGAAGGTTTTCAAATGCATGTGGGGCGAGCAGGAAGCCACCACCACGGCGTTCAGTTTCTCCGACTCGATCTTCTCGCGGATCATCGTCTGGCCGGGATCCGAGCACATATACTTGTAGTGCACGGAGCAGCGCACGCCGGGAATCTTGCCCACGGCGCTTGCGACTTCCGCCACGTCAACCGTCCGCGCGATGTTCTCACCGCACCAGCAAACGAAGACTCCAATCCTCGACATAAGCGTTGCTTTCTTGTAGCGGCGCGATATTACCGGAGCTTTTTCACAAAGTGCCGGTCAATCCCCAGCTCCTCCGAGCTGAGTCCTAGAGCCAGCCCAACCACGTCCGTCAGGTAATAGACGGGCAGGCCGAAGCGGGTGCCATAGCGCCGTTCAATGTCGCCCTGCTTCATGTCCAGATTTACATGACACATGGGGCAGGCCGTTACCAGGCAGTTGGCTCCGCGCTCGCGGGCGTCGGTCAGGATTCGCCGGCTCAATTCCAAAACCGTCGCTTCCTTCGCCATCGTCATGCCCGCGCCACAGCACTCGGTGCGATAATTCCAATCGACTGGTTTTGCCCCCAGCGCCGCAAGAATTGCTTCCATGGAATTCGGCATCTCGGGATCGTCGAACTTCACCACGTCCGGCGGGCGCGTAAGCAAGCAGCCGTAATAGCACGCGGGCTTGAGATCAGTGAGAGGCTTTTTCACCGCAGGCTTGATGCGCTCGAGACCAATGCGCTGGAAGACCTGGATAAGGTTCAGAACCTGGACGCGGCCGCTCGCCTCCGCCTCGATCACCACGGAGATTTCGCGCCGCAGAGTTGCGTCCTCATCCATCAGTTTGGCAGCCTTCAGCAACTGCATCGAGCACATCGGGCAGGGCGCAAGCATATCCTCAAAACCTTGCTGTTCGGCCAGCGCTAAGTTGCGCGCAGGCAGCGCGATGGACAGCTTATGGTTCAATGCATGGGCCGCCGTGGCGCCACAACAAATCCACTCCTTGATTTCCTGTGGGTCAACCTCAAGTTTCCCTAGGCAAGCCCGCAGTGATTGCTCGTAATCATTCGAGGAGCCATGCAGCGCGCAGCCGGGATAATAAGCCAACTTCATGCGTGTGTACCGTCCGCGCAACGTTCGAAGATGCGGCGCACGATGGCGCTGTCTTTGACTTTTTCGCCGCGCAGGTGCAGTTTCCCTCGTGCCTGTAACTGCGGGGCCAAGCTCGCATCCTTGAACAGGAAACCGAGGCTGCGCTCGGCAAGCAAGGCGCGCAGCTTGAACTCCGCGATCAGCTCAATTTCATCTAACCGGCCATTGCGCCGGATGTTATTCAGAAATGCCTGTTGGAAGGCTATCACCGTTTTTTGTGCAGGTGACGCGAGGCCATGCAGGAGGGAAACTTCGCGCAATGCGTCCATGATGCCGGCGCAATCGACCGACTGCGGACAGCGCGTCGAGCACGTTTGGCACGATACGCAAGCCCAGATAGCATCCGAAGCCATCGCGTTTTCGAAGTTACCGAGCTGAAGCGCCCGCACCACCTGATTCGGCGCCATGTCTACGGCAGAGGCCACGGGACAGCCCGCCGTGCACTTCCCACACTGATAACAATCCATCCAATGGGTGGGTGCCAGGATTTTAGTCGGTACACTACAGGATGCGTTTTCCGGGGCCGAGAGTTCCACTGGGACCGTAGTTTCTGCCGAAGGCAAGCGCAAGACGGCGGATCGTGGAGAATGCAACGCGCGAGCCCATCATGATCGTCCGTACAGGTGATAGTGACACCGCCGGCGGAAGATGTCGAGAGCCATAAGGTCCCAGCGCCATATTGTCGCCTTCCGGAAATCAAACCAGTCGGCATTACTTAGGCCGAGGCTCTATACGCGCCATCCGACGACGGCTGAACGCTGACGCGGACGAGAGGGAGCAACAGCGAGGGACTTAATGCGTCCTTGCATTCAGAGGGTCCGGCGCGTATATTTCCGGTCGCCCGCATCGCCAAAACAGAGATCCGAGCACACGTCATAAATATTCGGAAAGGCATCGTCATGAAACGTCGTCAGTTCATTGGCACTCTTGCTTCAATACCAGCGCTTCCGGCGCTTCTCCGCCCCCAGGAAGGCCCGCCGAGAATCGGCGAGGCCGTCGAGAAGATGACCGCTCCCAACTGGCCCACTATCAATTGCAATCACCTGGGATTTCGTCCGCGCGTCGGCAGCAAAACCCTGGTAGTGCGAGCTCTCGCGACTCCCGCCCCCAAGGAATATCACTTACGCGACGTCGGGGAGGCGAATTTCGGATTCACGCGACCGCTTAAAGAAGAGGCCTCGGATTTCGGCCCCTGCCTCACCGCGGACTTCACCGACCTCGATCGGCCGGGGCTTTACCAGATTACGATTGGGGACGAGCATTCGGTGCAATTTGCGATTAACGAGGAAGTCTGGCGGCGCACGATCCCCAAGGCCGTCGGATACTATCGCTACCAGCGGTGTGGCGTGGAGGTCCCCCTGGTGCACCCTGCCTGCCATTTGGACGATTCTCGGCGGCGAGACAACGGGGAACACGTCGACACCGTGGGCGGCTGGCACGACGCGGGCGATCTGCGTAAGTGGATGGATGTGACAATGCTGAATGGCATCGCCCTGCTGAACCTCTACAAGAACAATCCCCTACCGCGGCCCGGAGACCCAACACGCGAGCACCTGCTGGAGGAAGTGCGCTTTGGCAATCGCTATTTCCTGAAGATGCAGGACGCGGACGGCAAGATTTGGGCCGACGTCGCCGGCGGCGTAAATGGCGACAATAGCGACAATCACTGGACTGACAACATTGTCGGCACGCCCGACGACCGTTATCTGAATACGGAAAAACGTCAAGGGACGGCAGCGATCTTCACCACGCTCGAAGCCCTGGCCGCGCAGTGCTATGAGGCCACGGACCCTGCCTATGCTCGCGAGTGCCTCAATGCGGCCATTCGCGCGTGGCGATCATTCGCCGAGCCTCCGACTTTAACGCAGGACATTGGTTGGTGGGCCATGGCGGCCGCGGAGTTGTACCTCGCGACGGGCGCTGCAGAGTATCAGCAACACGCCATGCTGCTGGGGCGCGATCTGCTGAAACGCCAGAACACGGAATACCTCGAAGGTCAAAAACAGGTACGTGGTTTCTGGATGCAAGGCGAACAGCCATACCTCGAGATTCCCGAATCGGCCGTCCCGCCGCTGGCGCTGCTGAAGTTGTACGACACTTTCTTGGGCGCTGAGGACCGCGAAAAGTGGCTCGACGCAGTTCGTTTGCACGCGGACGAGTACCTTCTGACCATGTCGAGCCGGAATGCGTATCGGATCATTCCGCTGGGCATGGCTCTCGGCTCACCCACACCGGAAAAATACCGGCCTCTGGCGGGGAAACTCAATTACCGCTATTTCTATCCCACGCGCCATGGGTTTTGGTGGCAGGGCGCCAATTGTCATTATGCTGCCAACGCTCTGCTGCTGGGGTTGCTCGCAAAGATTCGCGGCGACGCGGGGAAGAAGTACGTGGCGCTGGCTTACCATCAGATCGAGTGGATCGTGGGAGCAAATCCGTTCGCGGCATCGATGATGACCGGCGAAGGCATGCGTAATCCCTTTCCCCATTCGCGGTTTGTGGGCTTGATTCCCGGCGGCATCATGAACGGCATCGCTGGCAACATGAACGATGAGCCGGTCCTCGACCTCGCGTACACGCTGGACTGGCGCACCTGCGAGTACTGGAGCCCCCACGTGGCGTATTACATTTGGGCGCACTCGGTGCTCGAAGCGATAAGCTGACGTCTCTCCCCGCGGCGGGGGCTGAACCTGTAGGGCCGAGCGGCGCTCAGCCTCCGCATCGACCCCCGTCGCGCACCCCCGTCGTGTACCGCCGTCGTAGCGGCGAGTTTACCTCGCCATAGGGCGGCGTACAGCCGCCCCGACATCAAATTCCCTGCCTCGCAACTTTTCCGATTGACACGCCCCCAACCCTATTTTACTCTAGGCATTGTTGCAAAGAGGTAGAGGGTTCAACCCATGAAAAATCCCGATGAGCGCGACCTGTTTCCCGGCGCGCTGGAAATGATGATCCTGCGAACGCTGAGGCGGCAGCCCTTGCATGGCTATGCTCTCGCCCAACACATCAAGCGCACCTCCAACGATTTGCTGCAGATCGAAGAAGGCTCGCTCTACCCGGCTCTTCAGCGCCTCCTGAAGGAAGGATTGGTGAGGGCGGAGTGGGGTGTCTCATCCACCAACCGCCGCGTTCGGACCTACAAGCTAACTCCCGCGGGCGCCAAACATCTAGACCGCGAGGTGTTGAGCTTTGAGCGCATGCTGGATGGTATTACGCGCGTCCTGGCACTGGATGGGTCCGGCAGTAGCTAAGGTCTGGAAGCTCATTGCTGATTGCCAAGACCTAGCCGACAACGGCCCTCCGTCGAGAGAGACTATATGCATCTTCGTTACGCTTGGCGCGTATTACGGAAGAACCCCGGCTTCACGGTTGTCGCGGTGCTCTCGCTCGCCTTGGGCATCGGCGCCAATACTGCGATCTTCTCACTGCTCGATGCTCTGCTCCTCCGTGACCTTCCCGTCTCGCACCCAGAGCGCCTAATAGAGCTTTCGGTGCTCCGCCGGGGCAATAAAATCCCCTTCTCATTTCCAATGTTCCGGGAACTCGAGCGGGGCCAGCGAGTTTTCTCCGGACTGATCGGATGGAGCTCCGGCGCGATGACCAATGTGGAACTGGGCGGCGTGCTCTCCCAGGCCGAAGTGCGATCGGTTACCGGCAATTACTATTCCGAGTTGGGGGCCGCGCCCTTTCTGGGGAGATTGATTGCGCGCGAGGACGCGAGTCTGGGCACGGCAGGAACGTCTCCAGTAGCAGTGCTCAGCTACGATTACTGGCAGCGCCGGCTTGGCGGGTCTCCTGACGTCGCCGGCAAAGTGATTGCGATCGAGGGCCAACCCTACACGATCATCGGTGTAACCCGGAAATGGTTTACCGGGATGGC
Organism: uncultured Acidobacteriota bacterium; assembly: GCA_963808085.1. Taxonomy (GTDB): domain Bacteria; phylum Acidobacteriota; class Terriglobia; order UBA7540; family UBA7540; genus Bog-366. The sequence continues at coordinate 19,708 of CAWEFC010000030.1, read as the reverse complement.
GGTGGGCGATCCGGCGGACATAACCATTCCGATGAAGAGCACCGATGAGCGTGCGCTGCTGTGGGTATTCATTACCGGCAGGCTGAAGGATGGGGTTACCGTCACGCAGGCTCGCGCGCAACTCCTATCGTTCTGGCCGGAAGTACTGCGAGCGACGGCTTCGACCAATACCCCTGGGCTGCGACGCCAGGCCTTCTTCTCGATGGGTCTCGATGTGGCGCCGGCGGCGACGGGCATCAATGTGTCGCTGCGGTCCTATTTTACGCGGCCGCTCTATGTCCTCATGGGCATCGTGGGATTGATTCTCCTGGTCGCCTGCGTGAATCTGGCCAACCTGATGCTGGCGCGCGCGGCCGCTCGCAGTCATGAGATGAGCGTGCGTGTGGCCCTGGGAGCAAGCCGCTGGGCTCTCACCCGCCAGGTTTTAACCGAGAGCCTGGCGCTATCGTTCTCAGGTGCGCTGTTGGGACTTGCCTTCGCATTTTGGGGAAGCCGCCTGATCGTGAGTCTCATGACGCAGGGATCACTCACGCCCGTCGTCCTCGATCTGAGTCCCGACTGGCGTGTTCTGGCTCTCACCGCGTCGGTGGCCATCGTTACAGGAATTCTTTTTGGCCTCGTCCCGGCGTGGCGTTGTTCGCGCCAGGACCCGGCTTCAGAAGTGCAGCAGAATTCGCGACGTCTGACGGGAGGAACCGGAAAGTTAGGCAAGGCGCTCATCGTCTCGCAGATTGCCCTTTCACTGATACTGTTGTTGGGCGCCGGACTTTTGGCGCGAAGCTTCCAGAGGCTGTGCTCCGTTGACCCTGGCATGGAAGAAAGCGTGCTGCAAGTGGGCCTCAATCCCCGGCCGGGCGGTTACCAGAATCTCGAGATGAACGGCTACCACCGGCAGCTCATCGAGCAGGTTTCCAGCTTACCGGGTGTAGAATCAGTGGGCTTCTCCGACATTCCCGTAGGCGACGAGCAAAACTGGCAGGAGACTGTCTCGTCGATGGCCGATGCCACCAGCCCCGGCGCCGGCGTGATCGCGGCCTCGGCGACGATTTCTCCCGGTTTTTTACGCACGCTCGGAATCAGCCTGGTCCGCGGCCGGGATTTTGACTGGATCGACGACGAGCACCACCCGCGCGTTGCTATCATCAGTCGGAGCCTGGCGGAGTGGCTTTATCCCACGGGAAACGCTATCGGCCAGCACATCCGCTTCAGCTTCATGCCGGAGTATCAGGATCTGGAAGTCGTGGGCATCGCGAACAACGCCCGGCTTTTCGACCTGCACAAGGCCGCCCCACCGGTGATTTACCTCCCCACAACCCAACACGCGTCGCAAAATGGGGCCCTTCTCGTTCGCACGCGGGAAGCCCCGGAGGCGCTCGCCAAGGCCGTGGGGCGCGAGATCGAGTCGCTCGGGCACGAATATCCTCTGGGCACAAGGACGATAGCGCAAGAGGTGAGCCACGCGCTGGTGGAGGACCGCGTCATCGCCATGCTCTGCGGCTTCTTCGCGGGGTTGGCGCTGTTGCTGGCTTCGGTCGGACTGTACGGACTGATGTCGTATGCGGTTACTCAGCGGACCCGCGAAATCGGCACGCGCATGGCGCTCGGCGCTCAGCAGGAAACGGTTCTTTGGCTTGTGCTCCGGGAAGCCCTCGAGCTCGGACTGCTCGGAATCGCGGTCGGCATTCCTTGCGCCCTCGCCGCGACCCGCCTCATCGCCAGCATGCTCTTCGGGATTTCCGCGGGCGACCTTTCGACTATCGCAGGTGTTTCGTTTTCGCTGCTCGCCGTGGCCTTGCTTGCCGGTTACCTACCGGCAAGGAGAGCAGCACGAATCGACCCCATGATCGCGCTGAGGAGCGAATGAGGGTGGAGGGGAATAGCTATCAGCCGTCAGCTCTCAGCTATCAGCGGGCGTAGCGCAGACTTGTTCGTGAGGTCCGCGCTACCGCAAGCTGGCCGCCGACGGCCCCGGGCGACGATCAATGAAGGTCGATCCGATGGTGGGGAAAGTGGACGAATGGTAGTTGGTGCCAATCCCGAGGCTGTCTTCGCGCGCAAGGCATCAGTCCGGCGACGTTAAGGAATCTTGCTCGGCCATCAAGGCTCCCACTTCGCAACTCAGGACGGGGAGGTTGGTTTCGAGGACGCCCCACACAATATCGTCCGCAAGCGAGTCGTAGCCGTGGATTAGCCGGTTTCTAAAGGCAATGATTCGTCGGGTGTCGCTAATACTCGATGCAACGTTGGGGTCCAAACGCAAGAGTTGGGTGAGCGCTTCACCGACAATCTCGAATTGACGCTCTACGGCGGAACGAAGGAGAGGGTCTGCCGAGTAGTCGGCAAGCGACTTACCCTTCGTGAACTGAAGCAGTAGTTCACACGCCTTCTGGATATCGTAAAGGTATTTGCGGGCTTCAAGGCGCAGCATAGATGAGTACTTGGCTTTGCTCAATGGCTTGGCGGAAGTAAGGATTGCGGATGGGGCCCGGCTCAACCAGATCGACTGGGCGACCGAAGAGGCGCTCTAAATCCTCTTGTAGGCGGAAATAACTATCGGCGTGCTGGGCGGGACTCAGCATGGGAAACTGAACAAGGAAGTCAAGATCGCTGGAAGCTGGATCGAAAGCGCTGGTGGCAGCGGACCCGAATAGCGACAATCGCTGGACGTGCCGCCGATGGCAGATTTCTCGAAGCTCCGCCGACCTTTCCTCAACGATGGGGCTCACCGGCTTTCCTCCTCGTTCGATTCTCCAGACGGTATTGTACGCCAAGCAGCAGTCGTTGTTCATATTTGAATTCGGGTGGAGAGCTCATCTCGTGTCGTAGCGCTCGACTGGCCCCACATAACAGGATGCCAAAAAGGCGCGACTGATGAAAGATCAGGTACCACTCAAAATGCCGAACTCGCCACATTTGCATTGCCAGGAGTTTCTGCGATCCGCGTTGTGCGGCCAGGTGCGGAGTATGTGCGGGATCAAACAAAGAATGACGAGCGTTCACGTCCGGATTTCTGCGTTTGTCTTGCTGGTCATCGCCTTCGCCGCTTGCGCCCCCAGGATGGGCGGCAAGTATCAGATCAGAAGGTCGGAAGAGGGCCTATTGGTGATTCCGCCGCCATACTCCCAGCAGCCGCCGGGGAAGCCCATCAAACTACAGTTATCCCCGCAGCAGAGTAGAGTTCCTGCTTCGAGTTGTTCCGTCGAAAGCGGTCCATTTCGCGCCTCGATTGGGAGGGGATCGCACTTCAAATGGAGTGTAACGCTTCCCTCCTGGGAATCCTGGCAGGCCTCTCTCGCGAGTGGCGCCTTTCCTCAGGAATTCGATCGTTTCCTAGATGAATTGGGCAAGATCGAGACAAAAGGCTGTCTCTCCGCTGATGCGGGCGCGCAACTCGAGCGGGCAGTTCGAGAGAGTGTTCCTGTCATGGCCCATGATTCCCTGCGTTATCGATACGATTGGCAGGAGTTTGAGGGGTCTATTGGTCTTGAGCCGAGGATGCGGCTGCGGGTTGAGCGCGCCGAGTACAACTCCGCGGGGAAGATTGCCGGCACCACCACGACCTATTACCAGGTCGAGCGCGACTCACATCGGGCCATCGCTTTTCGGCTCCTGGGGCCCAAGCCCGAAAATATTCCCGATGACGCCCTGCCGGACCGGAATCTGGCGACGACGGTTCGAGATGCGTACTGTGCGCGCCTGTTTCTCTCCGGAGCCCATGTGCCAAACAATAACAGATACACCGCGCTGATTGTCGGAACTCGCAGCCAAACGCGGATGGAAGAGATTGCGAAGTCGCTCAAGGAACATCCGGAAGCCGGATGTCCCCAGACACCCGGGGGAGGGGCGAGCTGCATGATCTTCCCGGGCCAGGTCACCGCCAGCGTCGAGCTTCAGGTTTCGGTGAATGGTCAGCAGGTTTTCGCGGGAGTGGAACGCAGTGTCCAAGGCCTATTTGATGCACCCGCGCGCCCTTGTGCCCCGCGGTCGTTACGTATCGAGCGAAGGTATTTGAACAAGTATTTCCCTGTTGAATTCGGCTCTGCCGATGACTCAGCGCTCGGACTTATGCTGGTGGGTGGAGACCGTATTGTTTGCTCTGCGCCGCCCCACGGCCAGAAATAGACGATGGGCAGCGATCAGTTGGCGCAGCAGACCTGTTCGCCAGGTCCGCGGCTCTTAACGCGGAAATGATGAAGGCTTTGATTAAGGAAGAAGGTCAAAGGCGGAAACATGCTTAGGGCGAACTCGCCGGAAATCGCGACGGTCAGTCGTGACCAGAGATTTGAGCTTCAGCCGCTCAGCCACGGCAACCAGCGATGCATCAACCAGTCCCAGGAAGTCGTACACGCCCAGCAATTGCGCGCAGCGGGCGAGGTCGGCGGGGGTAAGGTTTTCTACGAGAATCTGTCCGGCCGCAAGCGACTCGACAAACAACTTTTCTACCCGTGGGCCGAGGCGGCTTCGGATCAAATAGGCAGCTTCCGGGATTACAGTGGAAGGTGTCAGCAGCGTCTGGCGTTCGTCCGCGAGAAAATCGCGCATGCGCTGGTGCCATGCGTCGTCAGCATCCGCCAGCGCGTAGAGAGCGCCGGTGTCGACCAAGAGCGGCATCAGGCACGCCCGCGCTTCCGGCTCTTGCTGGTGTGGGGAGCCAAATCGCGCCAGAGGAGTTCCTCATGATGCTCAGCGATGTCTCCCCGCCCGCTGCGCCCTTGACCGAGGAAGCGCAGGGCAAACACTTGGCTGCGTTTTTGTTTCGAAACGTAGTGAGCCAGCGATTCGCGCATCAGCGAGGACAGGGGAACACCTTTCCGGCGCGCCAATGCGCGGAGATCCTGCTCCACGGATTCTTCTACAAACAGTGTGGTGCGCTTCATATGACGTATTCTAGCATACAAGGGACCCCACTGGCTCCGGCTCCGCCTGGTGAATTATGAACTGGATCAAGCAACTTTTCTCGCGCCGGAGTCTTGATGGTGACCTCAACGCGGAGATTCAAGCGCACCTTGCCGAGAAGGTCGAGGGACTGGTGGCCGGCGGCATGTCGAGGGAAGAAGCCGCCTTCGCCGCGCGGCGGGAATTTGGCAACGTGCTGCAAATCGAGGAGCGCAGCCGCGAAGTGTGGCAATGGCCTTTCCTCGAAAACTTCTTCACTGATGTTCGCTACGGCCTGCGTATGTTGCGCAAGAATCCCGGTTTCACTGCCGTCGCCGTGCTCACGTTGGCGCTCGGGATTGGCGCCAACACCGCCATCTTCAGCGTTGTAGAAGGCGTGATGTTGGCCCCGCTTCCTTACTTCCAGCCCGATCGGTTGGTGGCGATCTGGGAGAGCCATCCGGGCGCACCGCACGTATGGATTTCCTACCCCAATTTCCAGGATTGGCAGCGCAATGCGCGCTCATTCCAGCAAATGGCGGCATTCGCCTGGCAGGGCTCCGACGTAACCAGCCCCGGAACGCCGGAGCACCTCAACGGCATGTTCCTTTCGGCAGGGCTGTTCTCAACCCTCGGCGTAAAGCTGGCCCTCGGCCGGGAATTCTCCCCCCAGGAGGACCAGCCCGGCGGCGCGCCCGTGGCCGTTATCAGCGATCGCTTATGGAGGGATCGGTTTGCCGGCAGTCCAGATGCGCTCGGCAAACTTATCACGCTCGATGGAATCGGCCGGGCCGTTGTCGGAGTCCTCCCGCCAACGTTTCGCTTGGAAGACGCCGCCGACGTTTATATGCCGATCGGCCAAGGCGACCCACTTTTCATCGACAATCGCGCCATTCACCCTGGAATCCTCGCCATCGCACGCCTGAAGCCGGGAGTGAGCCGTGCCCAGGCGCAGGCGGAAATGGGCGCGATTCAGAACCATCTGAATCAACTTTATCCCGATGCCGATCGCGACTTGGGAACCGACGTGATACCCCTGAAGCAGCAGATCGTGGGGAACGCAGGCACGACGCTTTTGCTGCTCCTCGGCGCGGTGGGAATGGTCTTGCTGATTGCTTGCGCCAACTTTGCCAGCCTGCTGCTGGCGCGCTCGGCGGCGCGCTCACGAGAGTTTGCCGTTCGCCTGGCGCTCGGAGGCAGCCGCGCCCGTGTCATCGGCCAGGTGCTCACCGAAAGCGTGCTTCTCTCGCTTGCCGGCGGCGCCCTCGGACTGCTGGTTGCCAGGGTGGGAATCAATCCCGTGCTGGCAGCGGTTCCGGGAAACTTGCCTCGCAGCGAAAACATTGGGGTGAATGTTTCCGTCCTGTTGTTCACCTTGGGTGTTTCAATTGGGGTGGGATTGCTGTTTGGTTTCGTGCCCGCGCTCAAGAGTTCGAAAGGGGAATTGGAGCTTTCGTTGAAGGAAGGAAGCCGCGGTGCGACGCGGGCCCACCATCGCGCGCAAAGCAGTTTGGTGACCCTGCAAATCGCCATGACTCTCGTCTTGCTGGTGGGCGCGGGTTTGTTATTCCGCACGATCCGAAACATGTGGAACGTCGATCCCGGCTTCGACGCACGCCATCTTATTGCCTTCAAAGTGGGGTTTTCACCCCAACTCACCCGGACGGCCTCGGGCACTCGAACTGCCTGCCAGCAATTGATGGATCGCATTCAGCACGTTCCCGGCGTCGAGGCTGCGGATTACACGAATCTCGTTCCCCTGAGCCACGACGACAACGACTCGCCGTTTTGGATTGGCACGCACGCGGCGGGGTATTCGCAAGCCGCGCCTCGTCTGAACCTGTTTTGGACAGGTCCAAATTACCTCCAGACCATGGGAATACCTCTCCTTCGTGGCCGCTACCTGACTCAGGAGGACACCACTCACTCTCCGCCGGTGATTTTAGTCGACACGGACTTTGCGGATGCCTATTTCCCCGGCGAAGACCCGCTGGGCAAAACCATCACCATCGCTTATTGGGGTACCGTTCAGATCGTCGGCGTGGTGGGCCATGTCCGGCATTGGGGATTGGGCGATGTGAGCCAAATGCCCAGATCCGAACCCGTCTACGCTTCCTTTTACCAGCTTCCAGACCCGTGGGTGCCGGCATTTTCCGGAAACTTGACGGTAATCGTCCGCACGCCGCTCCCTGTGGCTAACGTCATGCCGGCGATCAAAAGGGTTGTTTACGGGACCGGCAAAGACCAGCCGGTTTATAACATCCACACGATGCAGGAGGTCGCTTCGGAGTCGATGGCGTCGCAGCGGTTCCCGATGGTCCTGCTGGGAATCTTTGCCGGCCTTGCGCTTCTGCTGGCTTCAGTGGGAATTTACGGCGTGATTTCGTATTCGGTTGCCCAACGGGCGCGGGAAATTGGCATTCGTCTGGCCCTCGGCGCAGATCAGCAAGATGTGTTTCGCATGGTCATCGGGCAGGGGCTGCGGCTGGCTCTGGCCGGGCTCGTGATCGGAGTTGCCGGCGCGCTGGGTCTCACCCGGCTGCTCACAAGCTTGTCGCACCTGCTTTACGGCGTGACGGCGAGCGACCCAGTGACGTTTATCGCGGTCTCGCTCCTGCTCATCGCAGTAGCGATCCTCGCCTGCTACGTTCCCGCCCGCCGGGCAACCAAGGTCGATTCGATGGTGACGCTGAGATGCGAATGAAGCGGTCGCTTGGGCCAAAATAAACTCACGCTAACACCCGCTATAGCCGAAGTAGTGTGGTGGCACACTTGCAGGGATCTCAAGTGTGACCCACCAACGAACTTTCAAAGCCGGAGGTGCTGGTGTATCCTGTAGGGTTACTGGAACCGCACTATTAAGCCCTGGGACCACGGTGGGGACTTCCGTAGCAATAAATCTGTATTCATTCAAGGAGATCAAAATCTATGCCTCTTGTTTCAATGCGTCAGTTACTGGACGAAGCCGCCAAGGGCGGTTATGGAGTTGGTGCTTTCAATGTAAATAACATGGAGCAGATTCAGTCCATCATGGAAGCTGCTCGGGAAACCAAATCGCCGGTGATTGTTCAGGCCAGCCGCGGAGCGCGCAGCTACTCGCAGGATAAATACCTTTATCACCTCATGCTGGCGGCCAACGAACTCTACCCCGAAATTCCCCTGGTGCTTCACCTGGACCACGGCAACAGTGTGGAAACCTGCAAATCCGCGATCGAACTGGGCTTTACCAGCGTCATGATGGATGGGTCGTTGATGCCGGATGGCAAGACGCCCTCGAGCTTTGACTATAACGTGAAGGCCACGCGCGAAGTGGTGGAAATGGCGCACGCCAAAGGAATCACGGTGGAAGGAGAAATCGGTTGCCTCGGCGGCATCGAAGATGGCCACGGCGCCGGGCTCGACGGCCTGAGCCACCTCACCGATCCCGCACAAGCAGCCGAGTTCGTAGCGCTCACCGGACTGGACGCTTTGGCCATCGCCATTGGCACCAGCCACGGCGCTTACAAGTTTTCCTCCAAACCCACCGGGGAGACGTTGAAGATGGATCGTCTGATCGAGATCCACAAGCTCCTGCCGAAGACTCACCTGGTGATGCACGGGTCGTCCAGCGTTCCCAAGGACCTTCAGGACGTCATCAACCAATACGGCGGCAAGTTGAAGCCCACGTGGGGAGTGCCGGTGGAAGAGATTCAACTCGGCATTAAGAACGGCGTGCGCAAGATCAATGTGGACACGGACAATCGCCTGGCGATTACGGGTGCAATCCGCAAGGTCTTCGCCGAGAAGCCCGAGGAGTTCGATCCCCGCAGCTACCTGAAGCCCGCTCGCGAAGCGATGAAGAAGGTCGTGGCCTTGCGCATGACGCAATTCGGCCAAGCCGGCCACGCCGGCGATTACGCGCCGCTGCCACTGTCAGAGATGGCAGCGCGGTACTCGCACAAGCGCGCCGCTTAAGCTCAATGGCGGTTTGAATTGACTTATCGCCCGCCCGGCGAAGCTCCTGGCAACGCCGGGCGCCTGCGGCAGGCAAGGGTAGCGCAGGGCCCGCTCTCCGGCCCTGCGGCTCTTCGTCCGGTCCATGCGTTTTTCCCGTCGCCTTTTGGGCAATCCGGGTTTTTCGCCCTTCACAACACTCATTGAACGTAACATCGGCGCGACAAAAAACCGCTGGGCCGGAGGGCGGGCACTGCGCTACGTGGCCTTCTTGTGGTATCCTCACCCCGCGTTCTTCGGTCAGTCGCAACGACTGGCGGAAAAACACGGCTTTCATCCTTAATTACGGGGGAGAGTTTATGGAGATGAAAAGCATTAATCGACGCGAATTCATTGACGCCGGGCTGGCAGCTTCGGCCGGGCTCCTCGCAGCGCCGAGCGCAGGATTCTCGGGCCAGGCGAGTCCCAGCAAATCAAATGGCCTGAAAGTGGGCCTCTACACCATCACCTATCTCGGGATTTGGTACCGGGGGGATGCGCTGACGCTCGAAGACGCGATCCGTCGCGCGAAAAAATACGGCTATGACGGAGTGGAGGTTGACGGCAAGCGGCCGCACGGGCACCCCTTGACCCTCACCCGCGCTCGTGCCCGCGAACTACGCAAGATGGCGGAAGGCGAAGGCATCGAAATTTACGGCTTGGCGGGCAACAACGACTTCAGCAGCCCCATTACCGAGCACCGAGACGCCCAACTCCTCTACATGCGGGACCTGATCCAGCTTGCGCCCGAACTGGGTGCCAAAACCGTACGCGTCTTCCTGGCTTGGCGAGGAGTGACGCAAAAAGAAGGACTGGCGTCGTACAACCTCGCGGAACCTTTGTGGGAAACCGTCCACCAGGGATATTCGCGGGAAGAGATCTGGGACTGGTGCCGCGCCGGCATGATTCAATGCACCAAATACGCTGCGGACGCGGGTGTGACTCTGGCATTACAGAACCACGTGCCGGTGATCCACGATCACCACGACGTGCTTCGAATGGTGAAAGAGGTCAACTCTCCGCACTTGAAGGTTTCTCTCGACGCCTGGATCATGCAGGACAAGTCTCCGGCGGCTATTCGTCAGGCCGCGCTCGACGTGGGTCCATTTCAGGCGCTTTCGCATTTCGGCGGAGAGTTCAAGCGGGAGGCCGATGGAACGGCCAAGGGGCCGGACTACTACGCCTCTTTCGTCAACTCCATGCGTGAAATCGGATACAAGGGTTACATCGGGTACGAGCTCTGCCACACGCTGCCGGTGGTCAATGGCCAAACCGTGGGCCTGGAGTTTGCCGACCAGTGCGCAGAAGGCGCCGCGATCTACATGCGTGGGTTAATTAAAGCCAGCCAGGCCTGATTCGGTCCCGTTCGGAGCCTTCGCTGCAGGCCAGTCGCCGCAAGAATAAACTTGGGCGACTGAAGAAGACGCGACCCTCTAACCTGTCATGTAGGCGCTGGGCTTGCCGTGCATCTGGATGACATATTAGGTTGTCAAAAGCCTCCCTCCTCCCACAGTCCGTACGGGCGTGCGAAGCTTTGGAGTGCGGAAGCTTGCTGCCGCTTTATCACCAGCCACCTTGCTGGCGGTCGGTTTTCTTCCAAATTTAGCCTGCGGGGCGGACATTGGATGCGCATTCGAAAATCCGCGAGCAGGATCGCGGGGCGGAAAGCGGCAGCAAGCTGCCGCACTCCAAAGCTTCGCACGAATGCCAGCAGGAGAGCCTTGACCGGGGGGACCGCGCGCTCGCCGAGCGGCCGCTCTCTTCCTATCATCGACAAGAGCGGCCGAGTATTCATGACGACGTTCCCGTCGCGTATTAGTGAGCAAATTCTCCCTCTTGCGAGTTGCCTTCTTGAGCCATTTGCCCCATCTAACAGACTGAATTGGCGTGCCTTCGTACCCATCAGCCTCATTTGATGAGTTAAGCTGTGCCCGCATCGGGCTTGGCCTCTGGTCACCAACGTGCCTATTACCAAAAATAGCAGGCGGGGGCTGATCGCCGCTCGTTTGTGGGGCGTGGGGGACCTGGCAAGCCGGAAACGCATCGGATGCAGAAGCTTGATAGCCAATAACTTATTGAATTTATACTATTTATCTTTCTAGACGAGCTTTCTGCGTACTACCTCACCCGTTCTGACTACCAACCGGGTGGGGGGCTGAACGTTACCGGAGGCTAGGTGGAATTCAAACGAAACCCTGCGAGGTTTCACTCTCTTGACTCTCCGCGGTTCTACGCGGCGCGAAGTGGCATGGGGGTGCGCATGGTTTTCGTGAGGCGAAGACTAATATTGCTTACTCCCAACTCGCTCCAGATCCACCCAAATCCCGGCAAAATGTCTGAATCAATGTAAGCGCAGAGCTGGTCGTCATGCGCTTCGCCGAATGACCCGGCACGCGACCCAATTCGGGGACCCTCGGGATTAACTGGGTTATGGCCATCTTGGCCATCCCCAGAAACGGGCAATATGTCCCTACCGAGGAAAGCCGGAAGACATCAATGATGGACCGGCAAAAGCTACTACAGGCGCTTCCCGCCATCGAGCGGTACGGCACGGCTGTCCTAGCTGTGGCATGCACCATCGCGATTCGCCTGGTCCTTGACCCCTTCCTCGGTGACCGCGCGCCCTTTCTGTTGTTTCTCCTGACAATCGTGATCGTGAAGCGTCTCTGGGGCCGCGGGCCAGGATTACTTGCCACGCTACTGGGGGGAGTTGCCGCGTGGTACTTCCTGATCGAACCTCGATTCTCCTTCGGGATCGCAGACTCCGCCGAGGGTCTGAATCTCGCTGCTTATTTCGCCGTGGGAGCCGGAATCAGCTTCATCCGCGAGGGATCGTTCCGCCAGTTGCCCCCCTTGTCCTTAAGAGGGCTCAATATCAAGTCCCGGGTGGTCCGCCAAACCGCGGTGTTGGCAGGCGCAGCGATGGTTTTGGCAGGGATGGTTCTGCTCCTTCTGCGCGACTTTGAGCGTGCCCAAGACGCGCAAGCGTGGGTAGTACACACCTACCGGGTCATCAACTCGGCCGAGTCGGTAATTTCGACCATGAAGGACGCCGAGCGAGGTGAGCGCGGTTATCTGTTGACCGGGGACGAACGCTACCTCGCCCCCTATAACTCGGCAATTGCAGCCCTTCCGGAGGGTCTGAAAGAGCTCGGGAACCTGACCTCGGACAACCTCCGACAACAGGCTCGCTTGGTTGAGATTAATCAACTTACCGAGGAGAGACTGCGCGTACTCCAGCAAGCCATTGACCTGCGCAAGGCCTCGAAAACCGATGCAGCTCTTTCCCTGGTCCGCTCTGGCCAAGGTGAGCGGGCCATGGACAAGCTGCGGACCACGCTCGATACGCTCGTGAGCGAGGAGCAACAATTGCTGGGGGAGCGCACGACCGAAGCCGAGGTCCGCGCTTCCCGTGGCCGTTGGGTGCTGGGCTTAGGCAGTGGGGCGCTCGTCCTTCTCCTGGTTTTCGCCAGCGTGGTTATTGAACGGGAAGCAGTCCGGCGTGAGGAAATCACCCAGGCTCTGCGTCGCCATGCCGACCTGCTCGAGCAAGCCCACGACTCTCTGTTCACTTGGCCTCTGGGAGGGGCGATCGACTACTGGAGCCGCGGGGCCGAAACCCTCTATGGCTACACGCGTGAGGAGGCGGTCGGCAGATCGAGCCACGAACTCCTGCGCAGCGACCACCCTTTAGGCATGGCCCACGTCGATGCCGTACTGGAACGTGATGGCCAATGGAAAGGGGAATTGACCCAGGCTACGAAGGATGGGCGAAAACTTCTCATCGAGGGACAGTGGACATTGGCGGTGGACGCGGATGGCAACAAAACCGTGTTGGAAGCCAATCGCGATATTACCGAGCGTAAAAGGGCGGAGGAGGAAGTTCGGGAGAGCGAAGCGGTTCTGCGCAGCTTTTTCGACAGCCCGGGGATGATGCGCGGCATGGTGGAACTTGTCGAGGGCCGCATCATCCACGTTTACTGCAACGAAGCGGCGGCGCAGTTGTACGGCGTCGACCGGAAATCCATTGCCGGCAAAAGCGCAAAGGAAGGGGGCGCTTCGGAAAGTGTTGCGCAACTGTGGGTCGCTCTCTACGAGACGGCCCGCAGCACGGACAAACCGGTGTCGGGCGAATATGCCCGCTTGGATGCTGCTGGAAAGGAAAGATGGCTTCTGGCCACAGCGACTTATATGGGCGTCGGGCAATCTGGCAATCCCCGCTTCGCCTATACGATTCTCGATCTCACCGAGCGCAAGCGGGCCGAGGAGGCGTTGAAGGAGAGCGAGGCTCGACTGCGCACCCTAGGGGATAATTTGCCCGAAGGCGCCATCTACCGCTACCGCCTGGATGCGGACGGCCGACACCACGTCGATTTCATCAGCGAGGGAATTGAACGCCTTACGGGTGAGCCCGCTGCCGAGTTCATGGCCGATCCCACGACCGTCATTAGACATGTGGAGCCGGAGGATCGCGAGCGGCTGACTGCGGCGATTGCCTTCTCGGCCGAGCACTTGACACAGTTTGAAGTGGAGATACGCCACAAACACCAAGTCAGCGGGGAGCCCCGGTGGTCCCTATTGCGTTCATCCCCTACACGTTTACCGGACGGCTCGACGACCTGGGATGGAATCGAGATCGACATCACTCGGCGCAAGCAGGCGGAGGCGCAGAATCTGCTGCTCGCCACCGCCATCGAGCAGGCCGCGGAGACTGTAGTCATTACGGATCGGGACGCGAAAATCCAATATGTCAATCCAGCGTTCTTCCGCACCACCGGTTATTGCCGTGACGAGGCCATTGGAGGAAACCCGCGGGTCCTGAAGTCCGGCCAGCAGGACGCAAGGTTCTACAAGGAAATGTGGGCGACTCTCGCCGCCGGGAAACTCTGGCGCGGGGAATTCACGAACCGGCGTAAGGATGGCGCCCTTTATCAGGAGGAAGCCACTATTGCCCCGGTCCGGAATGCGTCCGGCGAAACCACCAACTACATCGCCATAAAATCCGACATCACTGAGCGCAAACAGGCGGAACTGGCCCTGCGTGAAAGCGAGAGGACGCTGCGATTGTTCGTTCGGCATGCGCCGGCCGCCATTGCCATGCTCGACCGCGAGATGTGCTATCTCGTGGTGAGCCAGCGATGGATGGCCGATTATCGCCTCGGCGACCGGGACCTCCAAGGCCTCAGCCACTACGAAGTATTCCCGGAGGTTCCCGAGGGTTGGAGAGAGATCCACCAGCGATGCCTCGCAGGAGCCGTGGAGCGCTGCGAGGAGGAATCATTTTCACGTCCCGACGGCAGCTCCGATTGGTTATCCTGGGAGGTCCGGCCATGGCGGAAGATGGACGAGAGCATCGGAGGGATTATCATTTTCAGCGAACTCATCACCGAGCGCAAGCAGGCGGAAGAAAAGGTCCGACAGCTCAATCTCGAACTTGAGGAGCGGGTGCGCTCACGCACGGCAGCGCTGGAATCGGCCAATCGGGAGTTGGAAGCTTTTGCTCACTCCGTTTCGCACGACTTGCGCGCTCCGCTCCGGGGGATCGACGGATGGAGCCAGGCGTTGCTGGAAGATTACGGCGAGCGCCTCGATGCGCAAGCGCACCAGTATCTTGGCCGTGTTCGCTCCGAGGCGCAGCGCATGGGGATGCTGATCGATGACCTGCTGCACCTCTCGCGCGTCGGCCGGACAGAGCTGGTTCCCACTCCCGTTGACCTTACCGCTCTCGCCGAAACGCTTGTCGCCCGCCTGCGGGAGGCGAACGCAAACCGCAACATCGACTTCATTCTGGCGCCCAACCTGAAGTGCATCGGCGATGCCCGGCTCCTGGAAATCGCGCTGACCAATCTCTTGAGTAACGCGGTAAAATTCACCGGGCCTCGTAACCGCGCGCGAGTCGAGTTTGGCCGAACCCAAGACCAGGGCAGCCCGGCCTATTTTGTTCGCGACAACGGCGTGGGTTTTGATATGGCCTACGCCAAAATGCTGTTCGCACCGTTCCAGCGCCTACACAAAACCAGCGAATTCCCCGGCACGGGAATAGGCCTGGCCACCGTACAACGGGTGGTCCACCGGCATGGCGGCCGCGTTTGGGCCGAGGCGCGGGTGGGCGAAGGGGCAACGATATACTTCACGCTCGGAGCACACAAGTCATGAAAGAGAAGATCATTTTATTGATTGAAGATAACCCCAGCGATGTAGAACTCGCCCAACGCGCGTTCAAGAAAGGCCACATTCTCAATCAGTTGGTTGTCGCCTCCGACGGCCAAGAGGCGTTGGATTACCTCCTCGGCATGGGCTCATACGCGGGCCGCGATACGTCCGAATTGCCCACCCTCACCCTACTGGATTTGAAACTCCCCAAAGTGTCGGGACTGGATGTGCTGCGCAGAATTCGCTCGGAGCCGATCACTCGGCGCATGCCCGTGGTCATATTGACTTCTTCCCGGGAAGAACAGGACATGGCGGCCAGCTACGACCTGGGAGTCAACAGCTACATCCGGAAGCCGGTGGATTTCGGACAATTCGTCCAATCCGTGGCGCAGTTGGGGTTGTACTGGCTGGTACTGAATGAGGAACCGCCGAAGGTGAAGTGACAACATGTCAGAATTTGCGGCGGTGCTTCCCGGCAGACCGATTGGGACATTGCATCGATTCGCGGGCATTTTCGTTTTATCCATAATGAGTGAGGTGCCATGAGCAAACCCTTACGACTTTTACAAATCGAGGATTCGGAGATTGACGCCAAACTGATCCTCCGCCTCTTGACGCAAGCCGGCTTCGAAGTCGTTTCGCAACGGGTGGAGGATGCCGAGGGTCTGCGGCTCGCACTGAAAGATGCTTCCTGGGACGTCATCATTGCGGACTACCACTTACCGGGGTTTGACGCGCCCGGCGCTCTCCGTATTCTCCAGGAGTGCGGCCAGGATATTCCCTGCATCGTGGTGTCGGGAATTATGGGCGAAGATACCGCCGTCGAGATGATGAAATCCGGGGCGCATGATTACCTCACCAAAAACAACCTGACGCGATTGGTTCCAGCCGTTGAGCGCGAGCTTGCGGAAGCCGCAGCGCGGCGGGATAGCAGGCATGCACAGAAGGACTTGCGCGAGAGCGAGGAACGATTGGCGCTGGCGGTGGAGGCCACACAGATCGGTACGTTCGATTTTTACCCCCAGACCGGCAATCTCATTTGGTCAAAATTTGCCCGGCAGCATTTCGGGGTTTCGCCGGAGGCCGACGTTAGTTATGACACCTTCCTGCGCGCACTCCATCCATCCGACCGCGACCGGGTAACGAAGGCATTGCAGGATGCTGTGCGATTCGAGAATGGTGGCAACTACTCACAAGAATATCGGACCCTTGGCATTGAAGATGGCGAGGAACGCTGGCTATCCAGCCGGGGGCGCGTATTTTTCGACGCCGAATCACAGGCTGTTCGCGTGGTGGGGGTCATCCAGAACGTTACCGAGCGCAAGCGGCTGGAGCAGCAACTTCTGCAATCGCAGAAAATCGAAAGCGTCGGCCGGTTGGCGGGAAGCATCGCGCATGACTTCAACAATCTGCTGACCATCATCAATGGCTACGCCCATTTGGTGCTGACGGAGATGGGCCCCGAACACGCCCTGCGGGACTCGATGGAAGAACTCTCCAAGGCCGCCATGCAGGCAGCGGGATTGACGCGCCAACTGGTTTCATTCAGCCGCCGACAAACCGCCGAGGCCAAAACGATTGACCTGAATGAGTTCGTTAAAGAATACGAAAATATGCTGCGGCGGCTGCTCGGGGAGAATATCGAGTTGGCTCTATCATTGGATTCGCAAGCGGGAACCTTGCGCGCCGACCCCGGACAGATGGGCCAGGTCCTCATGAACCTCGCGGTAAACGCCAAGGATGCCATGCCCTCGGGGGGTAAGCTGCTTATCGAAACCTCTTGCATGATTGTGGACGAGCAGTTTGCGCGCATCAATCTCCACGTCAGCCCCGGCAAATACATCGTGCTGGCGGTTACCGACACCGGGACAGGGATGTCCGCGGAAGTGAAGTCCCACCTGTTTGAACCCTTCTATACTACCAAGGAGCCGGGTAAAGGCACGGGGCTGGGGCTGTCAACTATATATGGAATTGTGGTCAACCAGAGCAGCGGCTCGATTTGGGTCTCCAGCGAACCTGACCGCGGGACGACCTTCAAATTGTTTTTCCCCTCCTCCGGACTGGAAGCCGAGCCGGACACTACGCCGAGCCTCGACCGTGTTTCCTCGCGAGGGGAAACCATTTTGTTGGCGGAAGATGAGGCAGGGGTGCGGAAGTATACTCGCGAGATCCTGCAACGGTACGGCTACATCATTCTGGAGGCTCGCAACGGCGCGGACGCTCTCTCCGTTGCCCGCAAGCACTCGGCGCCGATTCACTTGCTGCTGACGGATATCATCATGCCGGGCATGGGCGGCGTGGAGCTATCCGAGAAATTTATTGCCGAGTTCCCCGGTATCCCGGTGCTTTTCATGTCCGGCTACACGGAACAGATCATTCGCAATTGGGACGCCCTCAGCGCCTACATCCAGAAACCCTTTACCCTGTCCGGTCTCTTGACCCAGGTGCGCGAGTTGCTGGACAAAACGGCGCCAAGTTCATTGAGCATTGAAGGCCCCTCGACAACAGACTAAACTCAGTCGGTAGACGGTTGGTGGTAGAGGGTATGTGGTAGACGGTGGGCGGTAGATGGGGGAATTCCCCCTCACATTCGACCTGCTACCTACCACCTGCTATTTTGGCCTTTCGCCCACCTGCCACCTACCGCTCCCGGAGGATGCGCATGGGAAAACCGACCGAAGTAACGCGAAGAGAATTCCTGGCGGGGTGCGGGGCGGCGGTGGGAAGCGCGGCACTGGCGAAGGCCGCCCCGCAATCCCAGCCCGAGCCGGGCAGCGTGCGCTATGGCGTGCGTACTCCCCTGCCCGAAAAAATGACATTGCGCGAGCGCGCCCAATTGGTCAAGCGGCTTGGATATGACGGGATTGAACTGGGTAACGATTGGTCAGAGAAACCGCTGGATTTCCTTCAGGAGCAACTTGCTGGGATTGGGATTGCGGTCAGCGCCGTCGTGGGTTCCATCAAACTCCTGGACACGGACCCGCTGGCTCGCGCTCAGGGTGTTCAGACCGATCGCGAGCGCCTGGAATTGGCCCACGCCCTCGGAGCCAACGACGTTATTGAAGTACCTGTCTTCGGGCCCAATAAGTTCCAAGATCTATCCCCCATCATGACCGCGCGGGAGGTGGAGGAACGATTGTTGGTAGCGGAACTCAAGGAGCTTGGTTCCCGACGTTCAGCACTCGGGCATCAACTTGATGCTCGAACCGTGCAACCGAAAGGAAACTCATTTCATGAACCTCCAGAGCCAAGCCGCCAAGTTCATCGAAGCGGTTGGCGCGCCGGGCTTCAAGCTGCTGAGCGACTTTTATCACATGCAAATCGAAGAGCGCGACATTGCCGCCACCTTGCGGGAGTACGGAAAATACACCGTTTACGTTCACCTTGCGGATGGTAAAGCCCGCACCGAGCCGGGTTCCCTGCCCTTTGACTACCGCCCGGGATTCCGCGCGCTTAAGGACTGGGGATTCTCCGGCTGGCTGAATATGGAATGCAACGCCACCGATAATCCCGAAGCGGCGTTAGCGAGAGCTCTTGCCTACATTAAGAAGCAATGGGCGGAAGCGTAAGCAATCGCCGAGCAGCCTCTCCCCCCATCCGACCCTGGCCCCTCTCTTTAAGGACAAAATTCTGGGATGTGATGCCACTGACCAGCTCCGCCGTGAAGTGGGACCCGGTGCGCCAAGGTCCGCTTCGGCGCATCGTGGCAGTACCGGCCCAGTCGCGGTGGCGGGCAAAATGTCCTCTGGACGGGCACTCGGGCGGATGGACGCCCCGGCCTTACCTGCCCTTCCCAGGAGTGCCTCAGTTGCTGTCGAGGCGGCGAACCTATCCAGGTCATATTCGGAGGCCACCCAATGGCGGCGTAAAGCCGCCTCTACATCATGCCGTCCCGCCAACGGGATCAGGATGCGAGAACTTCCCGTGGTAGAATGCCCGCGCATCGTTGAAGTTGTTTCCGCCTTCGGGAGGTGCCGATGTGGCGTCGACCGGTCGTGACCATCCTTATGCTCATCATAGCGTTGATTCTGACGCTGCCCCTTCGGGCGCGACCGAATTCCGTAACGCAGGGCCCGCTCTTCGGCCCTGCGGCTCTTCCATTAACATGTGCCGCCGAAGCGCTGTCCGCCGGAAGGCGACAGGAGTCCGTAGCGCCGGGCTTCAGCCCGGCACATGCTTTCGTAGCGGCGAGTTCACCTCGCCATGGCGGCGTCCCGATGGGATCGGGACAGGTCCCGCCGCGCCTACGGCATGCCGCCCTAAAGGACGGCGCTACGACCGCGGCCTCCACCCTGGCCAAGCCCTTCACGCAAGAGCAGGTCGTAAGCATGGTGCGCGACGGATTCGGAGACGAGTCGGGCGCGAAGCTGATCGAGCAGCGCGGGATTGATTTCGCCCCCTCTGAAGACTTTCTCCAAACCCTCAAGGCCGCAGGCGCGAGCGAGGCGTTTCTTGAGGCCCTGCGTGCCGCCAATCCGAAATGCGGCTATTGTTGGTATTCCAGCCCTGGAGAGGCAAATTATGGCAATAGCGAACTCGAAAGTTCAAGCCCTCGTAATCCGCATTGACAAACTGGAAAAGCAGAACCGCCGATTCAAGCAACTTGCTTTTGCGGCGTTGATTGTCCCGGCCTTGCTGCTGTTGGTGCTCTTGACTTCTGTCGCGGCCCCTGCGCAAGCTCCTGCACACCAAGAACCTTCCGGGCTAG